>JAWKUR010000006.1:0-170646 GCA_041398445.1 Hyphomonas sp.
CGCCGCCCGCGCCCTTGCCCTGATCGGCCAGCAGGCCGAAGATTTCCGGCTGAAGGATATAACGCCCGGTGATGGCCAGATTCGACGGCGCAGACTCGACCGGGGGCTTCTCCACCATGCCGGACATGCGGATCAGGCGGCCATCACGCTCCACCGGCGCGATCACGCCATAGGAAGACACACGCTCCTGCGGCACCGGATCGACCGCAACGATGTTGCCGCCGACCTTGTCATAGGCCTCGGTCATCTGGGCGAGGCACGAAGGCTGGCCCTTCACGATCACGTCCGGCAGCAGGATTGCGAACGGCTCATTGCCGATGATGTCGCGGGCGCACCAGATGGCGTGCCCCAGGCCCAGTGGCTCCTGCTGGCGCACGAAGCTGGCGGTCCCGGCCGGCAGGCGCGTCGCTTCCACCTGCTCCAGGATCTTGTCCTTGCCTTTGGCCTTGAGCGAAGTCTCGAGTTCGTAAGAATGGTCGAAATAGTCTTCGATGGCGCCTTTGTTGCGGCCCGTCACGAAGACGATGTGCTCAATACCGGCCTCAAGGGCCTCATCCACCACATACTGAATGGCCGGACGGTCAACGACCGGCAGCATTTCCTTCGGGATTGCTTTCGTTGCCGGCAGCACCCGTGTGCCGAAACCGGCGACCGGAAGGACAGCCTTTCTTACGCGCATAACAATTCCATTTCTCGTGTGTCAGGTGAAAACATCTCTGCCTGATAAGCAAATTGCCTGCCAAGGTCACCCGCAGGGACCTGACTGAATGCATACTCCGGCAATGTGTCAGCCGAATGTAATCAGGTAGAAGCCCGCCACAGTCATGGACAGGCAGAGGACAGCAAGCGTCGCAAGCGTCGCCCTGACCGAAATGCGGTGCGGCCTGTGAAGGCGTTCTGCCAGATAGGACTGCAGCTTCCGGGCAGGTGAGCCGGTGCCATGAGCCTTGAGATCGCCATACTGCCACCCAGCCGCTTCGGCAGGAGTCTTAGCGGCTTCCTGAGCGGTTTCACGCCCGGAAACGGCGTCCTGTTGGAGGTCTTGAGGGGCTTTGAGGGCAGACACGGCAATCTCCTGCAGATTACCGTCCCTTCTGCCATCCCAGTCACTAAGGCTTGGCTAACGCCGCATAAAAGAATGCGATTTCCGGCCTAGAGCGGCATCAGCAGATGACCACCATCCACCACGATATTGGAGCCGGTCATGTAGCTGCCCGCATTCGACGCCAGCAGCAGCAGCGCCCCATCCAGTTCCTGATGCTCACCAAAACGCTTCATGGCGATACGCTTGCGCATTTTATCGCCCGCATCGGAGTCAAGATAATCGGAGTTGATGTCGGTCTTGTAGTAACCGGGCGAAATCGCGTTCACACGAATGCCATAGCGCGCATTTTCCAGCGCCATCTGGCGGGTCAGATGCTCCACCCCTGCCTTGGACACGCAATAGGCTGTGGTCATCATCTGCGGTTGCAGGCCCGTGATGGAGGCGATGTTGATGATGGAGCCCGGCACGCCAGCGTCGATCATGGCATTCGAGCCGTATTTGCCGACCCGCCAAACACCGTTGAGATTTGTGTCGATCACGGCATTCCAGTCATCCTCGCTCTGCTCCCGGAACCAGGTGTCGCGCGACATGCCGGAATTGCTGATGATGATGTCACAGGGGCGGCCGATGGCTTCCTTGATCTCCGCGAATGCGCCGCTGACGCTGGCATCAGAGGTCACGTCCATCTCCACAGGCAGAGCCCGGCCGCCGGATTTGCTGATCTCTGCCGCCAGTGATTCCAGACGGTCCATCCGGCGCGCAGCAACGACGACATCCGCGCCAGCCTTTGACAAAACTTTCGCAAAATGACGGCCAAGACCGCTTGAGGCGCCAGTCACCAAAGCTGTCCTGTCAGCAAGACTAAACAAATTCATGCCCCAATCTCCTTATTTCGCACTTGCACAACGCAAGATTCTGTCGCTACTCCTAACATCATGAAAATATCAGTGCTGAGGGAACGACGTTCCGGTGAAACCCGTGTGGCGGCTACACCAGAGACGGTCAAGAAGTTAGTGGCTGCAGGCCACTCGGTTACAATTGAGTCTGATGCCGGCAAAGTCTCCGGCTTTATGGACTCCGCCTATGAGGAAGCAGGCGCATCCATAGCGAAGGATGCCGCTGCAGCCGTCCAGGGGGCAGATATCGTCTTCAAGGTCCGCGGACCGGAAGCAGACGAAGTCTCAACCCTGCCGGACGGCTCCAGCGTGATCGCGCTCATGGAGCCTTTTGCGATGGATCCGAAGGTCGTCGACGGGCTCAATGCGAAAAAGATCGCGTCGCTCTCGATGGAGTTCACGCCGCGCATCACCCGGGCCCAGAGCATGGACGCCCTCTCTTCTCAATCCAACCTCGCCGGCTATCGCGCCGTAATTGAAGGCGCGCAGATCTATGGACGCGCCATGCCGATGATGATGACCGCTGCCGGCACGGTCGCTCCCGCCAAAGTGTTCATCATGGGTGTCGGCGTCGCAGGCCTTCAGGCTATCGCCACTGCCCGGCGCCTCGGCGGCGTTGTCACCGCAACAGACGTCCGTCCCGCCGCCAAGGAACAAGTGGCCTCACTCGGCGCCAAGTTCATCGCTGTGGAAGATGAAGAGTTCAAGGCGGCCGAAACCGCTGGCGGCTACGCCAAGCAGATGTCGCCGGAATACCAGGCCAAACAGGCTGAACTCACGGCCAGCCACATCACCAAGCAGGACATTGTCATCACGACGGCGCTTATTCCCGGCCGGGCGGCACCTGTGCTGATCACCGAGGAAATGGTGAAGAGCATGAAGCCCGGCTCCGTGATCGTCGATATGGCTGTCAGCCAGGGCGGCAACTGCCCGCTGTCGAAGCCGGATGAGATCGTCGATGTCGGCGGCGTGAAAGTGGCCGGGTTCTCGAACCTGCCCGCCCGCCTGCCTGCGGACTCCTCGTCGCTCTACGCAAAGAACCTGCTCGCCTTCCTGCCGCTCGTGACGGCTGAGGATGGCAGCCTCAACCTCGACACCGATGACGAAATCGTCACCGCCATGCTCCTGACCAAGGGCGGCGAAACGGTGAACGAAAGGATCAAATCATGAAACGCGCACTCCTGACCCTTGCCGCGGCCAGCTTTGCGCTGCCCGCCCTTGCCGAAGGCGGGGCCGTCAATCCGACGGTTTTCCTGGCCGCAATCTTCGCCATGGCCTGCTTCGTCGGCTACTACGTCGTGTGGAGCGTGACGCCTGCCCTGCACACGCCGCTGATGGCTGTGACGAACGCCATTTCCTCGGTGATCATCGTCGGTGCGCTCGTCGCTGCCGCCACCGTCGGCCTCAACGCTGACAACTGGGTCTCCAAGATACTCGGTGCCGTTGCCGTTGCGCTCGCCAGCGTCAACATCTTCGGCGGCTTCCTCGTCACCCAGCGCATGCTCGCCATGTACAAGAAGAAGGGGGACTAATTCATGACCGCCTTCCAAACGACCTGGGCGCCGCTGCTCTATCTCGCCGCCGGTATCCTCTTCATTCTCGCCCTGCGCGGGCTTTCCAGCCCTGCCACCAGCCGTGCGGGTAACCGCAATGGCATGATCGGCATGGCCATCGCCATTGGCACCACGCTGATCCTGCTGTGGAACGAAATCGATGTCGTCACCTGGGGCCTGATCCTCGGCGGTATCGCCGTGGGCGGCACGATCGGCGCCATCATCGCGCGCCGTATCCCGATGACGGCCATGCCGCAGCTCGTCGCCGCCTTCCACAGCCTCGTCGGCCTCGCCGCCGTACTCGTGGCCGCCGCCGCGCTCTACTCGCCAATCCAGTTTGGCATCATGGGTGCCGAGGGCGTGCATGTGAACTCGCTGATTGAGCTCGGCCTCGGCTCCGCCATCGGCGCGCTCACTTTTACCGGCTCTGTCATCGCCTTCGCGAAGCTGAACGGCAACATGAGCGGCGCGCCGATCATGCTGCCCGCCCGTCACCTGCTGAACATCGTGATCGGCCTCGGCATTGTCGGCCTGCTCGGATACCTGATCTCGACTGGCGGCTCGGCCCAGTGGGCCTTCTGGGGCCTCACCGTGCTCGCGCTGATCCTCGGCATCACGCTGATCATCCCGATCGGCGGGGCGGACATGCCGGTCGTCGTGTCGATGCTGAACTCCTATTCCGGCTGGGCGGCTGCTGCCCTCGGCTTCACGCTCGGCAACTTCGCCCTGATCATCACCGGCGCCCTCGTCGGCTCCTCCGGTGCGATCCTGTCCTACATCATGTGCAAAGGCATGAACCGGTCCTTCATCTCGGTCATCCTCGGCGGCTTCGGCGCGGACGATTCCGCGGCAGGCGCCGGTGGCCCGGCCGTCGACCGCCCCTTCAAGAAGGGTTCGGCAGACGATGCAGCCTTCATCATGAAGAACGCCTCCAAGGTCATCATCGTGCCGGGCTACGGCATGGCGGTGGCACAGGCCCAGCACGCGCTGAAGGAAATGGCCGACAAGCTGAAAGAGGAAGGCGTCGACGTGAAGTACGCCATCCACCCGGTCGCTGGCCGGATGCCGGGACACATGAACGTGCTGCTGGCCGAAGCCCAGGTGCCTTATGATGAAGTGTTCGAGCTGGAGGATATCAACTCCGAATTCTCGACTGCGGATGTCGCCTTCGTCATCGGCGCTAACGACGTGACCAACCCGTCGGCCAAGACGGACAAGACCTCGCCGATCTACGGCATGCCGGTGCTCGACGTTGAGAACGCCCGCACGGTCCTGTTCGTGAAGCGCTCGATGGGCTCCGGCTATGCCGGCATCGACAACCCGCTCTTCTTCCACGACAACACGATGATGTTGCTCGCAGACGCGAAGAAGATGGTGGAAGACATCGTCAAGTCGCTCTAGAGGCGCCTGACATCACTTCAGAGAGCCACGCAGTTCCGCCAGGCGCTGCGTGGCTTTTTCGTCCGGCTCGCACACCTGCTCCGGCGCATCGGCGCGCAGCGATTCTGCGAGCAGGGAAATCGGAACGCCGTCGACTTCCCAATCCAGCGCAAGCTCTGACAGCGGCTCCAGCGCGAAACGGCGCAGCGGCAGACGTGCATGAGGAATGGTCAGGTCATCCGTCTCCATGTCCACACCCGCCATCAGCAGAATGTCGATATCGATCTCGCGCGGACCCCAGCGCCGGCGCGCCTGACGGCCCAACGACTCTTCGATCCCCTTGCAGACGGCAAGCAGCGCATGCGGCGCAAGATCCGTTTCGATCTTCACACAGACGTTCAGGAAGTCCGGCTGATCCGTCACACCCCAGGCCTTGCTGGCATAAACGCGCGACGCCCCTCCGAGGCGTATTCCTTCCGACGCGCTCAGCAGCTCCAGCGCGCGCGCCAGATAGGCTTCGCGCTCGCCAAGATTGGTGCCCAGTTCCAGATATGCTTCAGCCATCACGGCTACGGGTTATAACCACACCCACATGATCCACGAAATGACGGATTGGCGCAGACGGCTTGCGGACCGTCACGGTGATCCGCTCCACCAGCGGCTGCTCTTCCAGAACGGCCATGGCGATCCGTTCGGCAAAGGTTTCGATCAGATTGAACACCGTCTCACCGGAAAGCCGTTCGGCCAGGTCGCACAGCTCACCATAATGGACTGTCTCGGACATCTCGTCCTTGCGCGCCGCCTGCGGCTTCAGCGCGCAATCCATATCGATATAGAATTTCTGGCCAAGCGACTTCTCGGCCTTGTGGACGCCGTGAAAGCCATGAAGGCAGAGATTGGTCACGAATACGCGGTCGGTCATTTTGCTCTCTCAATCGCTTCCAGCATGGTGAGGGCTTCGCGGTGTACGGCCACATCGTGCACGCGCAGGATGGAGGCCCCCCGGCAGATGCTTTCCAGGTTCGCTGCCAGCGTTCCCGTCAGGCGGTCATCAACCGGGTTGCCCGTCAGGCGGCCAATAAAGGATTTGCGCGATACGCCTACCAGAACCGGACAGCCCGTTTCACACAGCACGTCCAGATTGGCGAGCGCGCTGAAATTCTGCTCATAGGTCTTCCCGAAGCCGACACCGGGGTCGAGAATGATGTGCTCGCGCGGAATGCCATGCGCCTCGGCCAGTCTGAAACTGTCCTGAAAGAACGCGGCCATGTCGTCGCGTAGATTGATCGAGCCATCGGCCTGGCCGCGATTGTACGTAATCACGACCACGCTGTGCGTCTCGGCAACGACACGCGCCATCTTGCGATCACGGGTCATGCCCCAGACATCGTTGATGATGACGGCGCCGGCTTCGGCGGCCTTGCGGGCGACACTCGCCTTGTAGGTGTCGATCGACAGCGGCAGCGCTGCAGAGGACGCGAGCGAGGCAATGGTGCCAGAGACGCGCTTCCATTCCTCCGCCGGCCCTACCTCATCGGCGCCCGGCCGGGTGGACTCCCCGCCAATGTCGATAATGTCAGCGCCATCCAGGCGCATCCGCTCGGCATGTTCTATGGCATTGGCCAGCCCGTAATGTGCCCCGCCATCCGAAAAGGAATCCGGCGTGACGTTCAGGATGCCCATCAGCAGGACGCGGCCTTCCGACAGCCTGTGCAGCAATTCGTCCCGGACGGTGGCGCGCACGACGCAATCCATGTCTGCCCCTCTCTGTCAGACGCCGCCTATACCAGCCCTGCCCGGCACAGCAAACTTAGGTTTCGGCAATGCATTGCCGCTCTTGCGGAAGAGAGTAAGCTCCAAGTCTCTCCAAGGAGCCCTCCCATGAAATTTCTGAAGTCATCCCTCACCCTCTGCGCAGCCTGCGCCCTGATCGCTGGAAGTGGCGCAGCACAGGAAAAACGCTCGATCACGGTCGACGATCTGCTGGCGATACGGGATGTCTCATCGGTAGACCTGAGCCCCGACGGGGCCTGGGCCGTCTACACCGTCAAGCGCAACGACATGGACAAGGACAAGTCCGTCTCCCAGATCTGGATGGCCTCGATCGACGATGGCACAGCCCTGCCGCTGACAGGAGAAACCTACAGCGCCAGCGCCCCCCAATGGAGCCCGGACGGCTCCCAGCTCGCCTTCCTGGCCACGCGTGATGATCTCGGCGAAGACGCAACAGCCCAGGTCTGGACGCTGGACATGCGCGGCGGCGAAGCGCGGGCCTATACGAATGTGACCCAGGGCGTGGACAGTTTCGAATGGGCTCCGGACGGCCAGCGCATGGCCCTGCTCATCACCGACGAGAGCGAGAACGACATTGCCGACCGGGAAGCCAAGGCCAAAGGCGATACGCCCGCCGTCCACCCCTATGTGATCGACCGGCTGCAGTTCAAGGAAGACGGCGTCGGCTATCTGAACCGCACTTACACCCATCTCTACGTCATCGCCGGGCGGGAAGAAGACCCCGTCCAGCTGACCTTCGGTCAGCGCAATGACAGCGAGCCCGACTGGAGCCCCGACGGCAGCCGGATCGCCTATATCTCGAACCACACGGACGAGCCGGATTCGAACTACAATACGGACGTCTTTACCATTTCCGCCTCTGTTCCGGCCGACGGCATTCCCGCCGCCCCTCTGCAGGTCACCACCAATCCCGGGACCGAAGCCTCGCCGGACTGGAGCCCGGACGGCAAGACCCTCACCTACACCACACAGATCCAGCCGGAGCTGATGTGGTATGCCACGATCCACCTGGCGGTCGTGCCTGCCGATGGCGGCCCGGAGCGCGTGCTGACCAAGGCGCTGGACCGGAATGTCTATGAGCCGACCTTCTCCGCGGATGGGCGCAGCATCTACTTCCTCAGCGAAGACTCCGGCACCCAGCCGGTGTCAGTCTATGACCTGAAGAAGGGCTCGATCGCCAAGGTCATCGACGGCGGACTGGCCGTGAGCAGCTTCGATGAGGGCCCGAAAGGCACGATGGCGGCCGTGGTTTCGACCCCGACCCTGCCGGGCGATGTGTTCTTCCTGGACCGCAAGGACAAGCTGAAGCCGGTCACCCATGTGAACGAGGCCCTGCTGGGCCAGCTCACCCTGTCGGAGCCGCAGTTCATCGACTTCACCGATCCGGACGGCGAGACCGTGCAGGAATTCATCTATCCGGCGCTCGGCATGACAGATGGCGTTGCCCCGCCAGCCCTCCTGCGCATCCATGGCGGCCCTGTGGCGCAGTTTGACTACAGCTTCGACCCGTTCGCCCAGATCTATGCCGCCAATGGCTACACGACGATCATGGCCAATCCTCGTGGCTCCAGCGGGCGCGGAGAGAACTATGCCGCCGCTATCTGGGCCGACTGGGGCAACCGGGACTTTGCGGACGTCATGGCCGGGGTCGACAAGGCCGTGGAGATGGGCCTCGCCGATGAAGACCGCCTCGGCGTCGGCGGTTGGTCCTATGGCGGCATTCTCACCAATTACGTGATCACCAAGACCGGCCGGTTCAAAGGCGCGGTTAGCGGCGCCAGCGAGGCCAACTACACGGCAAACTATGGCCACGACATCTACCAGCGCGAATGGGTCACGGAACTGGGCCTGCCTTGGGAGAACAAGGCCGAGTGGGATCGTATCTCGCCCTTCTTCCAGATTGCGAACGTCACCACGCCCAGCCTGTTCATTGGCGGGGGCGCGGACTGGAACGTGCCAATTCTCAATTCGGAGGAGATGTATATGGCCCTGCGCAAGCGCGGGATCGAAACGGGCCTGGTCGTCTATCCCGACGAAGATCACTCAATCGGCCGGCCGAGCTTTGTCGCAGACCGCTACCAGCGCTATGTTGGCTGGTACGATAAGCATGTGAAAGGAGACTGAGGGGAGAAGATGGTGTGCCCTGCAGGGTTCGAACCTGCGACCTACTGATTAAAAGTCAGTTGCTCTACCAGCTGAGCTAAGGGCACCGAAGCGGCCCATTTAGAGAAGGGTTTGAGGCGGGTCAACACCCGCCTGCACCCAATTCTGAAGAGTCACAGCTTTTATCCACTCAAAGCGAAATCATGAGATATTCCAACCTGCTCCTGCCCGCCCTGTTGCCAGCCCTGTTTCTGGCTTCCGCCTGCGCCAGCAATCCGGCACCTGCCGCAGAGGAAAACCCGGCTGCCTCGCAAGGCGTGGTCAAGAACTCCGAAGAGGCCGCAGGCACCGCCTACACGCAGACGAAAGACGGCCTGCCGGACGCTGCCATGTCCCCGCTGGAGGACCTGAACCTCAAGCGCGACCCGATTCCCCCGGTCCTGGAGGCCATCAAGAACCCTTACGACCTGCCAGAAGGCACCGGCTGCGCCAGCATCGCCCTGATGGTGACCGAGCTGGATGCCGCCCTCGGGCCGGACTGGGATACCGAAGACCCGGACGAGCGGCTGCGCACCGAAAAACTGGCCGACGAAGCCTCTGACGCTGCGCTCGACACGATCTCGTCCACGGCCAGCAGCCTGATTCCCTTTCGCAGCCTCGTGCGCCGCGCGTCCGGCGCCTATGCCTATCAGAAGAAATACAATCAGGCCTACAAGATCGGGGCCCAGCGCCGCGCCTTCCTGAAGGGCGTCGGCCAGGCCATGGACTGCCCCTATCCGGCCCGGCCTCACCCGGTAGAGCCCGAGCCTGACAAGGCCGTCTTCAAGGGCGATACACCCGGCTAGGCAGCAGGCCGGCTCAGCCCGCCTCGCCTTCGGCCGCCCGCGGCTTTGACTTTGTCGAGGCCCATGCCGTCTGCAGGCGCGCCCGCAACGCTTCGAACCGCCCCTCGGCGATCGACGCGCGGATCTCCTGCATCAGCGCCTGGAAGAAGGCCGTGTTGTGCCATGACAGCAGCATCGGCCCCAGATATTCCCCCGCGCGGAACAGGTGGTGATAATAGGCTTTCGGATAGTCCCGGCTGGCCGGGCAATCGACGGCTTCGTCCAGCGGCGAGAGATCCTCGGCAAACTTCGCGTTCTTGACGTTCACCGGCCCGTCCCATGTCCAGGCCTGCCCGTGGCGGCCAGAGCGGGTCGGCAGAACGCAGTCGAACATGTCGATGCCGCGCGCCACGCTCTCCACCAGGTCGATCGGCTTGCCCACGCCCATTACATAGCGGGGCAGCCCGTCCGGCAGATGCGGTACGGTCATGTCGATGGTCGCGCACATCTGCTCATGCCCCTCACCGACGGCGAGGCCGCCCAGCGCAATGCCGCCAAAACCCTGAGACACGACACCTTTCGCAGAACGTTCGCGCAGATCCGCAAAGTTCGATCCCTGAATGATGCCGAACAGCGTCTGCCTGTCCCGCTCACCGAACGCGTCGAGGCTCCGTTCGCCCCAGCGCAGGGAAAGCTCAAGGCTCTCTTCGGCTTCCTCATGCGTACACGGAAAGTTCGTGCACTCATCCAGCTGCATGGAGATGTCGGCGCCCAGCAGGTCTGCCTGGATCTCGATGCTCCGCGCCGGGTCCAGCCGGTGGGTTGAACCGTCAATATGGCTCTGGAAGGTCACGCCATCGGCATCCATCTTGCGCAGCTGCGCAAGGCTCCACACCTGGAAGCCGCCGCTATCGGTCAGCATCGGGCCATCCCAGTGGGCGAATTTGTGCAGGCCGCCGAGACGGTTCACGCGCTCCGCACCGGGACGCAGCATCAGGTGATAGGTATTGCCGAGGATGATGTCCGCCCCGGCCCCCTTCACCTGATCCATGTAGAGCGCCTTCACCGTGCCCGCCGTGCCAACAGGCATGAAGGCCGGCGTGCGGATGTCGCCGCGCGGTGTTTTCAGGACGCCGGTGCGCGCCTTGCCCTCGCGGGCCTGAATTTCAAAAGGAAATGTCGCCATGGGCGCGCATATAGGCGAGCTTTACCGCGCGGCAAAGCCCGCCTCACACGTCCCTCAGGCCACCGTCGCGTTGCGGCGGATGTTCATCGTCTTCGGCTGGCAGAATTCCAGCAGGCCATGCTCGCCGCCTTCCCCGCCAATACCGGACTGTTTCGCCCCGCCAAACACGGCATGCGGTGACAGGTGCTGGGTCTCGTTGATCCACACCGTGCCGGTCTGCAGCTGGTCGGCAATCTCCTGCGCCTTGGCGATGTCCGCACTCCAGACAGAAGCGCCGAGGCCATAGATCGTGTCGTTTGCGCGGTTCACCACCTCGTCCACATTCTCGAACGACATCAGCGGCAGGACCGGCCCGAACTGTTCCTCCTGAACGATGCGGGCATCTTCCGGCGGATTGTCCAGAATGGTGACCGGCACGAAATAGCCCGGCGCATCGGAGGCTTCCCCGCCAAGCAGGAACTTGTAGCCCTTGTCCTTGGAATCCTGGATCAGGTCCAGCACGCGCTGGTACTGGGCCTTGTTCTGGATCGGTCCGATCTGCGTGCCCTGCTGCGAGCCATCGCCGACCTTCACGGTCCTGGCATAGTCCACCAGCGCGGCCTTCAGCGGCTCGTAAATATCCTTGTGCACATACATGCGCTTGGTCGCGATACAGATCTGCCCGGTATTCTGGAATGCCGCCCAGAACAGCTGTTGTGCCACCGCCTCGACATTCACGTCCGGCATCACGATGGCCGCGTCATTGCCGCCGAGTTCCAGCGTCACCTTCTTCAGGTCTTTCGAGGCGCCTTCCATCACTTTGCGGCCCGTCTGGGTCGATCCCGTGAAGCTGATCTTGTCGATGCCGGAATGCCCGGTCAGCCAGGGGCCGAGGCGGTCATCGCCGGAGACGACGTTCAGCACGCCGGGCGGCAGCAGGTCGCGGATCAGTTCGCCAATGCGCAGGGTCGTCAGCGGCGTGGTCGGCGCAGGCTTCAGCACGATTGCGTTCCCGGCCAGCAAGGCGGGCGCCAGCTTGAACGCTGCCAGGATGACGGGGAAGTTCCACGGCACGATGGCCGCCACGACACCGATCGGCTCGTAACGGGTCACGGTGTAGCGCTCGTCATCGTCCTGCGAGACGACTTCGGGAATGTCCAGCTTGGCAGTCTCGGCGAACCAGTGCGCACCGCCCAGCACATCGCCCATGGCCTGCTCGAACGGCTTGCCCTGTTCACGCGTCAGCAGGCGGGCCAGTTCCTCCCCATGCTGTGCAATCGTGCCGGCGATGGCCAGCATGATTTCCTTACGCTTTGCAATCGGCGTCTTGCGCCAGGCCGGCAGCGCCGCGCGGGCGGCCGCGACGGCCTCGTCCAGCTCTTCCCGCGTGCAATTCGGTGCATTGGCGAAGACCTCCGCCGTCGCCGGGTTCTCGACACCGAACGTCTCAGTGCCGGTGACGGCTTTGCCGTTGATGGTCATGGTGAATTTCATGTCGGCGCTCATGGCACAGGTCCTCATTTATGTTTTTTGCGTTTCCTCGGTGTCGAGCCTAACAGAAACAGGGCCCTGAAACAGCGTGAAATCGGCGCCACATTGGCCTCTCGCTGCGTCAACTATACCGCACGTCATGCCGGGTAAGGATAACCGGAGACCAATCCCACACCTGCCGCCCATGTCATCCCGGAAAGCCCGCAGGGCTTATCCGGGACCCGGCTCTGCAGCCGCCACGCCGCATCTGGCGCCCGGATATTTGCTGCGCAAACTCCGGGATGACATGCGGAGGGCGGTCCCTATCCAACCGGACAGGCCACGCCCTCATCCTCCGGGCCATGCATCCGCAACTGCGCATCTATTTTGACTTTGTCTGGCCGATCTTCTGGCCATGGCTGGTCTGGAACCTGCTCCGTGTCGCCAAGTGGCACACGGAGACGGGACGTGATGCGCTGATGGCGGTGGATAAATTTGGCAACATCCGTTTCGTCCGGATGTCCGATCCGCCGCTGCCCGATGATCTCTACACTTATGAAGCCCCGCGCGTGCCGCGGTGGGAACGTCCTGCTGTCTGCAGCGACGCGCTCGATGTCGTGCGCGTGTGGTCCGGCATAGTCCGTCATGATCCGCTGAAGTCCGGTATAGTCATGGCTAGTCATGACATAGTCCGGATTAGTCCGGTTCAGAACGTGCGTGGTCCGCCCTAGCTCGCCCCAAGTCCGAATTCAGCTTCCTGCACCGGACGGCACCCGCCGCGCCGGGCAAACGTGCTGGCGGCAACCTAGGCTTCCACCGAATAGACCTTCCGCGCCGTTCCCGCGAACATCGCCGCCTTCGCGTCTTCCGGATAATGCGCCGCAATCTTCTTCATCGCGTTCCAGTAAACGACATAGTTCAGCGACCAGCGGTCAACCGGGAAATTGCTCTCGAACATGCAGCGCTCCGGCCCGAAACAGCTGATCATGTGCTCATACCAGCGCCCATGTTGCTCCACGACCTCATCCGATGACGGAGGAACCTCCCGCCTGTCCCAGCCAAACCCATTGTCCGGCATCGCCAGCCCACCGATCTTGGCATAAACATTCGGACATTCGGCAATCGCCGCCATGTCGTCCTTCCAGGCCGCAAAGATCTCGTCGCGCTTGCCTTCATAAGGGCCAATCCCGATCGGCGTCCCGAAATGGTCGAGGATCATCGTCGTATCCGGGCACGCTTTGGCGAGTTCCAGATAGTCCCGGTTCTGGTGATGATAGTGCCAGGTGTCATAGGTCAGGCCCCACTCGCCCAGATGCTGAACACCCCGGCGGAAGTCAGGATCCGCATACAGACGCGGCGGTGCGTGGCCCGGAATGCGAAGCGTCGCCCCACTGGAATCCCGCGAACCGGCATGGCGGATACCCCGGAACAAACCCTTCGACGCCTCCACATGCGCATCCAGAACTTCATCCAGCTGCACCACCGGCAACCGAAGATCCGCATGCGCCACAAGCGCCGCAATAGAAGGCCCGCCCTTCGCCTTCATCGCGGCGGCGGATTCCGTCACGAAGACTGTCTCGCCCACTGGCTTCAGATGATCCGGCCCGTCTTTCCGGTAGGCCGCGCCGCATTCCATGAAGACAGTCTGGACGACATTGTGGCCGCTGGTCAGATCCGCCAGCAGGTCCGGCACCTGATAGCCCATCTCCTCACTCGGCCAGAGATGATGGTGCGGATCGACGATCTCGCGCTCCGGCTCAAGGACATCTTCCCTGACCTGCCAAACCCAGTCTGTATTGTTGAATACCATGCGCCTGCCTCCCTTATTCTTTTGAGAGGCAGAGTGACGCCGAAAAACAAAGAAGGCCAGCACCGGGCTGGCCTCACCTCGCGTCAGCTTTTCACTGGATCAGAACGTGATTTCCGCGCCGGTCAGTTCCGGCAGCTGCAGAATGATGATCAGGTCCCGCATCTCCTGACGGGCGGCCACATGGCTCATCGTGAAGGAAACGTTGGAGCCTTTCTCCGTCAGGTCCAGCAGCGTCAGGCCGGCCGGGAACAGTTCGCGGTAGATCACCCGCTCAGACAGGCCCGGCGCAAGGCGGAAGCCGATCCGCTTGGACAAATTGTCCAGCGCCTCACCAACGCGCTCCTTGTTCCGCGCCGCCAGCGGCGACATGCGGTTGCGCATCACGATCCAGTCGATCGGACGGCGCGACGTCTGCGCCTTCTTCTTCCGGCAGGACCAAACCATTTCGGAGTAGAAGCTCGGCCGGATCACTTCCAGAGTCTGTGGGTTCACATCGCCCAGCAGGTCAAAGTCCACGAAGCTGTCGTTCAGCGGCGTGATCAGCGTATCAGCGTGCATATGCGCCAGACGGGACAGGAACGTGTCACCGCCGGGCGAGTCGATAATGATGAAGTCGCAGGTCTTCTTCAGGCGCTGCAGGCTGGAGACGAGGCGGTGCGTCTCTTCCGCTTCGGCCTTGTCGAGATCGCGCTCGGTGGAGGCATCCACGCGCACGATTTCCGGCATCGGCAGGCGCGCGCCGGTCGACTGCATCCAGCGCAGACGGTTCTCGAGGTAACGGGTCAGAGACCGCTGGCGCACATCCAGATCGATCACGCCAACCGACTTGCCCATGCGCATGAGCGAGACGGTCAGGTGCATGGAAACGGTCGACTTGCCGGCCCCGCCCTTCTCGTTCCCGACAACGATGACTCGGGCGTCCTTCTGGGGGACCGACAGGTCCGGGCCACCCACAAGAGCGGTAGGCGCGAATCCATCAGGCATGTCAGAAAGCTCCAAGTTCAATCAGTCGGGTTTGAATCAGTTGTATTACACGAGTCAGGCGACGCGTGGCATATCCTGCGAAACATTCCATGCCGGACGGCTGCCTGGCAGATCGTCGAACAGGTCCTCATCTTCAGCCAGCAGGCCGAACTGTGCCGGCATCGGCTCCCCGTCGAAGAGCAGGTCGTCGGACATGATCGGGCCGAAGGCGGCTTCAGACGGAAGCTCCTCGGTCTGCGGGGCATGCATGGCGATCTGCGTCAGCAGGGAGCGCAGGCCAGACAGGGCGCCGGAGACGCGGGCCGTTTCACGAGCATACAGCGCGGCCGATTCCGTAACCGGATTGCCATCGCGGTCGAACATCCATTCGTCGATGTCCATTTCCGGATTGAGGTGCCGGGTGACCGGCTCCGGAGCGCCCTCGCCGGGAAGACGCGACTCGCTGGCGGACATGCGGAACGCTGCCGTCAGCACGAAGGATTTCAGGGAAGAAAGGATGCGCTGTGTCATGACTTCAAAATTCCTCCGAACAGGTTAACAACGCGTTTACACAATCGGTAACCGGGACGAATTGAAAGTGAATTCGAAGACAGGCGGCCTTACCCCCGCAGTACGTACCAGAAGCGAGCTGCTACAACAGGTTACGGCCTGGAAGCGGGCGGGCGAACAGGTGGGGTTCGTGCCCACAATGGGTGCCCTTCATGGGGGGCATCTCTCCCTCATTGAAAAGGCAAAAGAAAAAGCAACACGAATCGTCGCGAGCATTTTCGTGAACCCGACTCAGTTCGCGCCGGGCGAGGATTTCGACACCTATCCGAGGGACGAAGACGCCGATCTGGCCAAGCTCGCTTCGGTTGGTTGCGATCTCGCATACCTGCCGACCGTCGGCGAAATGTATCCCGAGGGCTCGGTGACAAATGTGCGAGTCGAGGAGATGTCCGACCTGCTGGATGGGATTTACCGTCCGCATTTCTTCTATGGCGTTACCACGGTCGTCGCCCGGCTGTTCCTGCATGTTCAGCCGGATGTCGCCGTGTTTGGCGAGAAGGATTACCAGCAGCTCCAGATCATCCGCCGTATGGTGCGGGATCTTGGCTTTCCCATTGAAATCATTGGCACTTCAACGGCGCGGGATGCCGATGGCCTGGCCCAGTCGTCGCGGAATCTTTACCTGAAACCCGAAGAACGCCGGAATGCCGGCGCCATGCAGGCGGCCCTTCACCGGGCCTCGATCCGGCTCGCCACCGGCGAATCGCCAGCCGCCGCCCTTGAGGAAGCCCGCGCACTTCTGGCCCGGTCCGGGTTCGGGAAGATCGACTATGTCTCCCTGGTCGATCCGGACACGCTTCAGGACCTGCCAGACACGCCCCTGCCCGCCGGCACAGTCGCCCGGCTGCTCGGCGCCGCCTGGATGGGGCGCACGCGCCTGATCGACAATATCAGTGTGACGCGGTGAAGGTTTCGAGCAGGCCGAGGACCGTTTCATTGTCTTCGGCCGAGCCGATCGAAATCCGCAAGCGGCTCGGCAGGCCGTAACCCGCGACTGCCCGGACCAGAACATTGTTCTGCTTCAGGAATTCGTTCGCGGCGGCCGCGCGCTCCGGCGTACCGAAATCGGGAATCACGAAGTTTGCCATCGCCTCAGGCGTCGGCAGGCCCATGGCGTTCAGCCGGTCGATATAGATGGCACGCCACTCGGTATTGTGCCGGCGGCTCATCTCGATGAACTCGACATCCCGGATGCTGGCGATGCCTGCTGCCACAGCAAAGGCATTGATGTTGAACGGCGGCCGGATGCGTTGGAACGTGGCCGCAATCTCTGCCGGGAAATAGCCCCAACCAAGGCGCAGAGCGGCGAGGCCGTAGATCTTCGAGAAGGTGCGGATCATCACCGTGTTCGACCGCCGGTCGACCAGATCGCGGATTTGGGCCTCATAAGCCTCACCGACATATTCGGCATAGGCGCCATCAATCACGAACAGGACATGCGGCGGCAGCGCATCCTGGAGGCGTTCGAGTTCCTCCACCTGCATCATGGTTCCGGTCGGGTTGTTGGGATTGGCCAGGAACAGGATACGGGTCCGCTCCGTCACGCCACCCAACAGGGCGTTGAATCCTGCCGTGAAGTCCGTTTCTGGCACGGTGACGGGCGTCGCACCATGCCCCAGTGCCGACACCGCGTACATGGAGAAGGCATGTTCCGTGAACAGAATTTCGTCGCCCGGCCCGGCATAGGCCTGTGTCAGCAGGTGGATGATCTCATCCGACCCGGCGGAGACGGCCACACGGGAAACGTCCTGAATACCCTTCGCTTCGGCAATGGCCGCACGCAGGGCGCCATAGTCAGGGTCCGGGTAGACGTGAACCTGCCGCGCCACATCCTGCATGGCCTCAATTGCCTTGGGGCTCGGCCCGAACGGATTTTCGTTGGACGCCAGCATGACGACGCGCCCGTCAGTGCCATGCAGCTTGCCGCCCGGCACATAAGGTTTCGTCTTTTCGATGTGCGGGAGGGGGCGAATGCTGGTCATGCACGCGCCTTACAATACGGGGGCACGCCTGAAAACAGGAATTGCGGCGGATTACCCGCCCGGCGGCGCGGTAGAAGCGCGCGGCACCATCCGGTATTCCAGCAGGTGCCGGAGCGGACTTTCGCTGGGCGAAGCGATTTCCTCCAGCAACAGGCCGATTGCTTCAGAGGCCAGCTCCCGGCTCGGCTGATAGATCGTGGTCAGGGACGGGCTGATCGTGGCCGCCAGAGGCGTGTCGTCGAAGCCCGCGACAGACAATTGCTGAGGAATCTGGATACCGCGGCGATAGCAGGCCGCAATCACACCAGCCGCCATGTCATCATTGGAAGCAAAAATGGCCGTTGGCCGGTCAGGCACATCCAGAAGCTGTTCGGCCCCGGCAACACCGGAATCGAAGGTGAAATCCCCATTCACGACCAGTGCCGGATCGTATGATATCCCGGCCGCCTCCAGGGCATCCTTGTAGCCATCGAACCGTGCCCCTGCCTGGCTATCGGCCACAGTGCCGCGAATGAAGCCGATCCGTTCATGACCGAGCCCGATAAGGTATTCCGTCATCTCGCGGGCAGCGGCGCGGTCATCGATCGCCACATCGCGCCCCGGTGTCCCGGTTTCAGAGGGCGCAATCCGGACGAAGGGAACCTGTTGCTGCTGTAGCAGGCCAATCAAGTCCGGATCGTCAGACAGGGGCGGTGTGAGGATGGCGCCCGCCAACTGGGTCCCTGAACGAAGCGCCAGAACTTCACGCGTATTGGCGGAATAGTCCTCGGTAATCAGGCTGTACCCTTCAGCCTGGCACCGTTGAAGCGCGCCGAGATGCACCTCCCCCACATAATTGCGCGATGGATTGGCATGGAGAAGGCAGATGATCCGGCTTTGCCGGGCACGCAGGTTCCGCGCATTGTGATTGATACGGTAGTTCAGTGCCTTGACCGCATTCATCACCCGGTCCCGGGTCTGCTCCCGCACATTGCTTTCCCCGTTCAGCACACGGCTGACGGTTTTAAAGGAAACGCCCGCCTCGCGGGCTACGTCAATGATCGTCGCCGGCCGATGGCCAGCATGTCTGCGGGGCATAATCTGCTTACGGGCACTGCTAATAGTCCGAAAACAGGATTAGAGGCCAAATCCCTTATGTCCAATGGACATTTTCCACCTCCCACAAGGAGAGACCGGATACGGGACAGCAGCGCTGTCCCTATTTCTTGGTGGCGCAGGTCTGGTTGTAGGCCTCAAAGTCAGCATTGAGGGCCGTCACAGCCTCCTGAAGGCCCAGTTCCATGCGCATGAGGTCCGCCTTAGCCGTCTCATAGTCCGCTTTGGCAGCGTCTGCGGTCATCGCGTGAGCCTTGGAAGCATTGCGGAGGACTTCCACGTCATCCCAAGCTTCACCCTTGGTCTCGACAAGTTCGGCCTGCGCATCGCGCGCATCTTTCAGCTTCGAGATCTCTTCCTGCTTCGGCTTGAAAGTTGCCGACATTGCCTGGCAACGCGCCATTTCCTTTGCCGACGACGCCGCATCCGCTGCAGCGACGGGTGCAGCAAGGGCGAAGATGGCAGCAATCAGCAGTCGGGTCATGAAGAGTCCTCTCTCACCTGTTGTCTGCACTCTGGCTTGTGTCACCTGAAGCCTTACTGAACGTTACTGCCCTGAAATTGCCCAGTTTGCCCGCCTGTTTCAGGTTGGCGTGGCCCCTTGCCCGTTTCGGCGCCGCCGGTTCGCATTCGTGACATCGATGATGTGAAACACGGCCGCGAAGTCCTCCAGCAATTCCCGAAGCCGGTCCGGACTATCCAGAGGGGTGAACATGCTGCCCGGCTCAAACAGGTTACCGCCCTGCAGGGTGATGAACAGTTCCCCGCCAAAGAAGCAGCACTTCAGCTTCCCGCCGTGAAACGCCTTCTCGAGATCGACCAGCTCCTGCATCAGGTCAGGCGTCAGGAGGTAGCGGGATTCCACCTGGTCGGTGGTGTAGACCTCAAAGATCTTTTCAAATTCAGGGTCTTCCAGAGAAGCGCGCTGCATTCCGTTGCCGCCACCGAACCTGTTGAAGAAGCCGGCATCACGGGTCACCAGCGTCTTGCCGTAAAAGGTCTTGTCGAAATGGAAGCGAAGGCATTGGCCCTTGAAGACCGTCACCCAGGTCGTGGTTGTGCGGCCCTTTGAATCCGTGGACTGGCGCTTTTCTTCCAGATGCGCCTCGAACAGTTCAAACTCGACATTGTCACGCACCCCCGTGAGCCGGTCTTCATAGCTTGCCCGGTCCCAGCCGGGCACGACGCCGACCTTCTTGTGCTCCAGGATCGAAGCGACCTCACCGGGCTCTGGCTGAAAATTCATACCCAGCTTTCGCACCACCGGCTGGACAATCAGTTCCTTGGCTTCCCTGGTGAACTTTTTCAGATCCTGCCCCCCCCATGTCACCAGACCGAACCCAAGAACAACGCCGAGGAATGGACCAATCGGTGACCTGAAGCCGATAAAGCCAACGAGCGCGACAGCAAGGCCAAGCCCGATGCCGACATACCGGTAAGTCCGCGCCTTCCTGACGGCCGCCTCGCGGTCATGCTCGCGGGCCTGCAGGGCCGGCTGGATTTCGTTCTGGTAGACTGTTGCGAAACCGGCAAACTCGTCCGCGAGGCCATCCATGGCCTGCTGGATGGCCGGGTCGATGTCTGGCTGTGGTGTCATCAATGCGTCCCCGAATTTCTGCGGGCAGCTTAAAACCGGTTCGCTTAGCAAGCCAAGGCGCTCACAGTTTCAGGCGCAACAGATATTCCAGATCCCTGTGACGGCCGACCGGGAAGAGGAACTCGGCCACCTTCTCCCAGCCAAGCCGGGCATAGAGGCGCTGAGCGTCCAGATTATCCGAATAGACGCTGAGATACATTTCCGGTGCACCGCGTGCACGCGCCCATGCCAATGCCTCATCAATGAAACGCGACCCGATACCCTGCCCCTGAAGTGATGAGTCGACATAGACGCGCTTCAGCTCCACCGCGCCAGGCTCCGGATCTTCCGCTGGCAGGCTGAGCGGGCTGCACAGCAAATAGGCCTTCATCTCCCCGTCCACTTCGCACACGCGGACCAGCACATCCGGATCGGCCAGCCAGCCGAGATAAACGTCCGGGCTGTGTGACTCTTCGAGGAACGCTGCCAGGTCCTCCGGATTATAGAGGTGACCGAACTTGTCGGTGAACGTCTTGCGCGCCAGAGCCGTCAGGGACGCAACGTCCTCAGCCGCGGCATCGCGGAACGCAAGATTCTGCATTGTGTCAACTTTCATGGCTTGCCGTCGGCGCCTTTATTCCCCGGCTTCCGTTTCATCGCCATAAATGGCGGTCCAAGAACCATTGGCGTCGATCCAGCCGCGATACATGCCTTCGCTATTGAAAACGAAGTCGACGTTCCCGGCCCCATCGACCAGAACGACACCGCCGTCACCGCCAAGTGCCGCCACTTCATCGAGCGCGACCTGAGCCGCCTGACCGATGCTCTCACCGGCGAGCTTCACGCGGTCGCAGATCGTCTTGGCAACGCCGACACGGATGAAATACTCGCCATGGCCCGTGGCCGAGACACCGCACACGCCATTCTCGGCATAAGTGGCAGCGCCAATCAGAGGCGAGTCACCGACACGCCCGGCCTGCTTTGCCGTCATCCCGCCTGTTGTCGTCGCTGCCGCCACATTGCCGTTCACGTCAATTGCGACAGCACCAACGGTGCCGTGCTTGTCTGCCGCGGTGCGGGACATGGTTTCAAGAACGCGCTCCAGCGCCTTGCGGCGGCGCTCAGTGTCGAAATAGGTGTTAGGAACCGTCTCCAGCCCTTGCGCCTCAGCGAAGGCGTCCGCCCCCGGCCCGGCGAACATCACATGCTCCGATTTGTCCATAACGGCCCGAGCGGCAAGGATCGGGTTCTTCACGATGGTCACCCCAGCGACCGCACCTGCATTGCGCGTGCTGCCCTCCATGATCGAGGCGTCGAGTTCGTGCGTTCCTGCAGCGGTGAAGACTGCGCCTTTGCCCGCATTGAAGATCTCATTGTTCTCCATCGGGATCACGGCTGCCTGCACGGCATCCAGCGCGCTGCCGCCATTACGAAGCACTTCGGCACCAGCCTCCAGAGCCTCCTGCAGGCCAGCCTTGTAGAGCGCTTCCTGTTCCGGCGTCATGGAACCGCGTGTGATCACGCCCGCCCCACCATGGATGGCGAGGCGCCATTCAGGCGCTTCTGGCGGATCAGCACTCACAGGCAAAGCCTGACAGCCCGCGACCAGAATCGCGGCTGCCGCGAGAAGCGGCCGAAACATCATGGGGAACCCTCCTGTCCATCTGACGGCAGGTTGACCCTGAAGGTCAGAGACCTTCAAGCCCCTTTCGTGCCGCAAGCAGCTTTTCGCGGCGTGCTGCCCAATCGACGAGGCGCTGACGGTTCTCCGCAACGATCTCCTCCGGCGCTCGGGCCACGAAGTTCTCGTTGGAGAGTTTCTTCTCGGTGGACGTGATGTCCTTCTCGATCTGGCCGAGTTCCTTATCGAGCCGCTTGCGAGCTTCCTCGACGTCCACAAAGTCCGCAATCTGGAGCGCCGCCACCGTTTTGCCGAACACAGCAGTCACCGCGCCATCAGGCGTCGCGTCCGTGAAGGTTATGTCTTCCAGGCGCGCAAGGCGCTTCAGCACGTCCTCGTGCCGCATGGTACGGATTTCGATCTCAACCCCGGCCTTGACCAGAGCCAGCGGGATCTTCGCACCGGCTGGCACACCCAGGTCGTTGCGCAGCGAACGCAGCTCCGTGATCAGGTCGATGACCCAGTTCACTTCTTCAGCCGCAGCTTCGTCGTGGAAGCCGTTGAAGACCGGCCAGTCCTGTCCCATCAGGAAACCCTGATCAAAGGCACGGCCCGGCGCGCGGCGGTCCCACAATTCTTCCGTCACGAACGGCATGAACGGGTGAAGCAGCTTCAGCGTCTCGTCGAGAACATAGCCGCAAACCTTGCGGGTTTCGGACTTGGCAGCATCATCCATCCCACCGAGCAGCGGCTTGATCAGCTCCAGATACCAGTCGCAGAACGTGTTCCAGACAAAGCGGTAGATCGCGCCCGCCCCATCGTCAAAGCGATAGTCTTCGATGCCTTTGGTGACATCAGCAACGCACTGGCTGAGCTCTCCGAGGATCCAGCGGTTCACCGGGCTCTTGATCTCGTCGAAGTCGATTTCGCCCGGTGCGCCGCACTCGTTCATCTCTGCGAAACGGGCAGCGTTCCACAGCTTCGTCGCGAAGTTCCGGTTGCCCTCAACAGCCTGTTTCGACAGGCGGATGTTGCGTCCCTGCCCGGCCATGCGGCCCATGGTGAAGCGCAGCGCATCGGCACCGTATTCGTCGATCAGTTCCAGCGGGTCCATGACATTCCCTTTGGACTTCGACATCTTCTGCCCTTTCTCGTCCAGGACGAGGGCATGGATGTAGACGTCCTTGAACGGAACTTCGCCCATGAATTCGAGGCTCATCATCATCATCCGGGCAACCCAGAAGAAGATGATATCGAACGCAGTGACCAGCGTTGCGGTCGGGAAGAAGGTTTTTAGATCGTCCGTCTGGTCCGGCCACCCTTGCGTCGAGAACGGCCAGAGGGCGGATGAGAACCAGGTATCGAGGACGTCCTCTTCCTGCTTCAGCTCAACGCCTGCGCCAGCCATGGCTTGCGCTTCTTCGGCAGACGCGGCGACGAAAATTTCGCCTTCTTCGGAGTACCAGGCCGGGATCCGGTGTCCCCACCAGAGCTGGCGGGAGACGCACCAGGGCTGGATGTTTTCCATCCAGTTGTAATAGGTCTTCTCCCAGTTTTCCGGGACGAACTTCGTCTTGCCGTCGCGCACGGCTGCAATAGCCGGCTGGGCCAGCGTCTTGGCATCGACATACCACTGGTCCGTCATCCAGGGCTCGATGACGACGTTCGAGCGGTCGCCGAAGGGCTGCTCGATCTTGAGGTTCTCGATCTCCTGCAGCAGGCCGGCCGCTTCGAAATCCTCGACGACCTTCTTGCGCGCATCAAACCGGTCGAGCCCGCGGTACGCTGCCGGAATGCCCGCCGCATCGGCCTCTTCGCCATCCACGATGGCAGCAACAGAGTTCAGGATGTTGAGCGGCGTATGGCCCGCGCGCTTGCCGACTTCGAAGTCGTTGAAGTCATGCGCAGGGGTGATCTTCACAGCACCGGAACCCTTTTCCGGGTTTGCATATTCGTCCGCAACGATCGGCACGCGGCGGCCGACAATCGGCAGCTCGACGAACTTGCCGACAAGGCCTTTGTAGCGCTCGTCATCCGGGTGCAATGGCCACGCCTGTGTCGCCCGGCAAGAAGGTCAGCGAAGTCGCGACGACGTATATAATTGCGCGTCTCAGTGCCGGTGACGTTCCCCTCTTCATCCTTGATGGGATGCTCATAGGTGACGCCATCTGCCAGCGGGTAGCGCAGATGCCAGTAGTGGCCGTTGACTTCGCGCTGATCGACTTCGAGGTCCGAGATCGCCGTCTGGAAGTGCGGGTCCCAGTTCACGAGGCGCTTGTCGCGGTAGATCAGCCTCTCTTATGGAGGTCGACAAAGACCTTGGTCACGGCCTTCGACAGGCCCTCATCCATGGTGAAACGCTCGCGGCTCCAGTCGCACGAAGCGCCAAGGCGTTTAAGCTGGTTCACGATGGCGCCGCCGGATTCTACTTTCCATGCCCAGACGCGCTCGACAAAGGCATCTCGCCCCATGGAGCGGCGATCCTGATTGCCTTCAGCCGCAAGCTGGCGCTCCACAACCATCTGAGTCGCGATGCCCGCATGGTCTGTGCCCGGTTGCCAGAGAACGTTCTTGCCGCGCATCCGCTCGAACCGGATCAGGATATCCTGAAGCGTATTGTTCAGCGCGTGGCCCATATGAAGGACGCCCGTCACGTTGGGCGGCGGGATTACGATGGAATAAGCCTGCGCAGACGTGTCACCGGAGGGCTTGAAGCAGCCCTCCTTCTCCCACGCGCCATACAGGCGCGGTTCGGCTTCAGCGGGGTCAAATCTTTGGTCGAGCATCGTTTCGGGCGTATTCCAGATAAAAAGAAAAGGCGCGCCGGTGCCGGCGCGCCCTTCCCTATAAACAATTTGGCGGGAGAGGCTAGCGCGCCATGCGGGAGATGCGCTCTACCTCTGCCTCGACTTTCTCTTCAACGATCGATGCCAGGTTGGCATCCAGCCACTCCTTGATCATCGGACGCAGCAGTTCACGCACGAGGCCTTCGAGCGTGTTGTCGGTACCAAGGTCCATTTTCGAGATCAGCTTGCCGAGCGCACCAGCTGCAGCATTTGCAGTAGAATCATCGGTCAGTGCGGATTGGGCATAAGCGGGCGAGGCAGACACAGCTTTCTCCATGGGTGCAGGTGCGGGGGCCGGTTTCGGTGCAACCGGGGCCGGCGCCACAGCGACCGGCTCCGGAACAGGCACCGGCGCTGGCTTAGATTCGTATTCAGCCGAACGTGAAGCGCTGACTAGGGACTCAAAGCTCTCAACTGGCTCCGGAGCAACCTCTACAGGCTCTTCGGCGGAGAAGTCCTCAACTTCGAACTCTGCTGTTTCCAGTTCGACCGATCCATCCAGATCGGCTTCATCGTCATAGGATGCTTCGCGAACGTCTTCGTCAAACATCACCTCTTCAAGGCTGACATCATCTTCATCATTCGCGATTTCCGGCTCAGGCTCGGGCGCCTGAGCTGGGGATGCAGCATCGTCAGAGATAATTTTACGGATCGACGCGAGGATTTCCTCCATCGTCGGTTCCTTGTGTGCTTCGTTGGCCATCAGAGCCCCCTGATATGCTTGCGCGTCGTCGATTCTGTTTACGATCGCTAAGGCGATTGGGTTAACAAAGACCTGACAATATTAACCCCTTTGGGGCTGGGCGGCTATGGCTGTGTCAGCTGGCCTGTCGCCCGCAACAGCTGGTGCGCTGCCACATAGGCATCGCGTTCCGCCTGAACCAGCGCAAGCCGTGCTTCGAAAAGCTGCTGTTCCTGGTTCAGAACATCCAGCGTGGTGCGTACGCCCACCGCCAGCTCTTCCTTGGCGCCATCATAGGCGATCTCGGCAGCATCGACCTGACGCTTGGAAGCCTCGATCGCACGCAGGGTCGCATCATATCCATACCAGGCCGAAGCAACCTGTGCCCGAATCGAGCGGTCGAGCGAATCGATCTGACGCCGCGCCTGATCCCGGCGCAGGCGGGCCGCCTTGGTCTGGCTTTTTACGAGACCACCGGTGACGATCGGGATAGAGCCCTGCACGACACCTGAAACGGAAGACTGCTGCACATTCCGCGTTTCATATGACGAATATGCGGTCTGTGCTGTGCCGACGAGGTTCACGGTCGGGCGCCCCTGCGCCTTTGCGGCTTCAATCGCCTCCATGGCTGCACGCTCAGAATGGCGCGCGGCGATCATGTCGGGATTGGCGTCGAGGCCTTGCATGATCGCCTGTTCCAGGGATTCCGGCAGCAGCGGCGCAGGCGGCGGCGGCGCGGGTCGCCCGGCACCAGCGGTCAGGAAGGAATAGTTTGCAGGCTCGTCTCAAGCGCAGCTTCAGCACCGGCAAGCGATGCGCGGGCTGTCAAAGTTTGCATGTGCCAGCGACACGTCCGTGCGTGTGACGACACAGCCTCGAACCGATCCTCGGCTGCCCGGACCTGCTCGTTCGAGACGTCCAACATTGTTCTGGCGGATGGAAACCGTCTCGACGCACTCCATGTAAGCCGTGATGACCTGCAGAATCAGATCCTGCACCGCAGCGGCATCATATTGGGCGTCTGCAGCGTTGATCCCAGCTTTCGCCTGACGGATGCCCGCAATCCAGCCTGTAGATCGGACGGTCGCCTGGACCTGCGAAGAGAATACCCTGAATTACTGCTGACACTGAAGGGAAGTTCGTGTCCATACTGGTAGCCAGCCGAACCGCCGACCGAGACCGTCGTGCGCCCGCCAGAGCGCCGCCTGCTCCAGAGATTCGCGGGCGATGTCCGATTCGTAGCGCTGCGCTTCCAGCTGGGATTCGACGAATCGCCGAGGATTACACCCGTCCCCAAGGTTTCCGCCAGAAGGCGCCACCGGCAATCATCATCAGGTAAGCCCAGGCGCTGCAAGCGACTTCAGGGTCATGGGGGGCTCCTCAGATGCCGTAATTCAAATTACACGCCCTTATACAGGCTTAGCGACAGAGAACGGCGTTCACTTTCCGGGAATTAACGCTTGCGCAGCGTGCCCGGAAATCAGAAGACAAATGCCTTCTTGCGGTCGAACGTGCAAATTTCGGCCCGGGAAAGCATCGAATGCGTAGCGCACCAGAGGCATCGCGCCCGCCCAGGTGAGAACCCGGCCCGGCCAACGCCATCCTGATCAAGCTGCACCAAGGCAAGACGCCCGCCCTCGGCAAGCTGCGCAGTCCACGCTTCCGGCACTGTTTCGACCGCTGCCACCCACACGCAGATCACATCGAAAGGCCCGATCGGCAAGCCGTCTTCCAGTTTCCTTCGACAGCCACCGCCCGGTCAAAGCCCAGCGAAGCAAAACGCTCGGACATGGCATCGACAAGCTCTGCGCGATCTTCCAGCGCGACGATCCGCCTACATGGTGATCAGAGCCGTTTCATAGCCAGCGCCCGCTCCGATAACGAGAACGATATCCGTCGGCTTGATGTCAGCAGCCTTCAACGGTTTCGCCATGTCGCGCCCAGGGTCCACAGGGACCGGCCTTCCGAGGTCTCGATCTCAAGTTCCGAATACGCGACCAGCTTGCGGGTCGCGGGAACAAACGTCGCGTGGGGTTTTCAGGAAAGCGTGGACGATTTCAGGGGTCCGATACATCGTTCGGACGGATCTGGCTGTCGACCATGATTTCTCACAGACGCTCGAAGTTATGGGCTCTCGCCTTTCGGGGTGCGTATGTTCCTCTTGTGGAGCCCTTTAACATGCAGCGCTTCATACATGCAATCGGCGATAAACGCGCATTGGCCTGAAATCGGCAGATTGCGCGAGAAACGGAAGGTTGCTGGGAGGCCTGCTTCCGGCATGGCCCTGTGGCGGAGTATGGTGACGCAGCGGATTGCAAATCCGTGTACGCCGGTTCGATCCGGCCGAGAGCGCAGACCTTCCCGACAGTCAAGTATTCCGAGGAATCACGCTGTTTTTGCGTGAGCCTTCGTCATTTCAATTGCGCCTTCACGAGAAGATTGACGCGAAATCGCGGTTTCCGGCACTCCGTTCAGAAGATGTTAACCTTTTCAACAGATCATTAACCCTGTCTTCTCTTGGAGACACCCACCATCTGCCAACACCTCGGCGGAGAGACAATCTCCCGCCCTTTTTCTGTGCTTTTATGCTGCCTTCTGAAAGAATTATGCTGTTCGCAGCATCAGAGGGCTTGAACCGGTGGAGCGGTCTGGTAATAGCCCCTCTCCGGCTGTTCCGCGATACTCAGTTGGTAAGAGCAGGCGACTGTTAATCGCCCGGTCGTAGGTTCGAGTCCCTGCTCCTTGCAGAGCCGCCTCTTCCCCAACACCATATCCACCACTTTCCGGCGCCCAAGCTGCGTGAAAAACACCGTGAATACACCATGTAAACACCATGTATAATGGCACCCGGGACACCGCAAATCCGGGCCCGATGCGCCCCTCCCGGGATACTTCCACCAAGGATACCCTTCGGCATGTCAGCGAAGTTGCCGGAAATGGCCCGGGCGCTTTTCAAATGCAGTAGGCATCCTCCTTCACATCCGGAGACATAGGCTGAGCGCAAACCCCCGTCGATAGCCTTCAATAGATCAAATGGATCTGCCGACGAGCTGGATCCTTGAGCAGCTGACGCACGAGGGCCACCGAGACCAGTGCCTTGTTCTGTGCGATCTCGGCGACATTAGCAGCCGGGCAAAGATTCCACCGGCGGGTAAGTCGCTGATCAGGCCGCTAAAGCGCTTCCTGAGCCTCGAAAACCCTGCCGGTCATGCACCAGCTTAGCGCCTGTGGCAGGCCGACAAGTTGCGGAAGAAACCAGGCACTACCCGCCTCAGGCGGCAGACCGCGTTGGGCGAAAACAAAACCGAACTTCGCCTTCTCGGATGCAATCTTGAAATCTGTCGGCAGCATCATCGTTATACCGACACCAACTGCAGCGCCGTTGAACGCCGCGATCAACGGTTTCTGGCAGGCATACATAGCGCCGATGAAGCCTGCCCCGTCCCGGTCCTTGCCGGGCTCTGCCGTTCCGAAATTCTTGGCGCCCGATCCGCTCTTCGTGTCGAAGGCATCTGCACCATCGGAAATGTCGGCGCCCGCGCAGAAATGCCGACCCGCGCCCGTGATGATGATGCCGCGCACGTCATCATCTGCGTCACAGGCGCGGATTGCATCGGCGAGTTCCCGGCCAAGCTGGTTCGTGAATGCGTTCAGCTTTTCCGGGCGATTGAGGGTAATGATGGCCGCAGGGCCATCCTTTTCAAGAAGCACCTGCTCGTAAGCCATATGACCCTCCCCGGTCTATTTGATCATGGACTCGAGACGGCCCCTGATGATCTCTTCGGCATCGGCGACAATCCGGTCGATCAGCTCCTCGACGGACGGGATATCGTGGATCAGCCCCTGGATCATGCCGGCAGACCAGATGCCGCCATCCGTGTCGCCTTCCGCCATCGCCTTGCGGCCGCGGACACCGGCAACGAGATGCTGGACATCCTCGAACTTCGCCCCGCCCTTGCGCTCGATCGCAACCACTTCGTCGGAAACGGCATTCTTCATCACGCGGGCCGTATTGTGCAGCGTGCGGAAAATGAGGTTTGTGGCGCGCTCGTCGTTCTCGACCATCTGGCGCTTGAACGCCTCATTGATCGGGGCTTCCTTGGTAACACAGAAGCGGGTGCCCATGTTGATCCCGTCCGCGCCAAGCGCCAGTGCAGCCGCGAGCCCTCGTCCATCACCGAAACCACCGGACGCGAGCATAGGCACCTTAACCTTGTCAGCAGCCGCCGGGATCAGGATCAGGCCAGGAATATCATCTTCGCCCGGGTGACCCGCGCATTCGAAGCCATCAATGGAAATCGCATCAGCTCCCATCCGCTCAGCCGAGAGGGCGTGGCGGACGGCCGTACATTTGTGGATGATCTTGATGCCATGCTGCTTGAAGTGGTCGATATGTTCTTGCGGCTTGTAGCCTGCCGTTTCGACTATTTTCACACCGCCCTGAATGATGGCGTCACGATACTCTGCATAGGGCGGCGGCTTGATGGCCGGCAGGATCGTCAGGTTCACACCGAACGGCTTATCGGTCATTTCCTTTGTGCGGGCGATTTCCTTGGCCAGGTCTTCTGGCGTCGGCTGGGTCAGCGCGGTCAGGAAGCCGAGGCCACCCGCATTGGCCACCGGTGCAACCATCTCAGCATAGCCGACCCATTGCATGCCGCCCTGCGCGATGGGGTGCTCCACCCCGAAAAGCTCTGTAAAGCGTGTCTTGATTGCCATTTGTATTCTCCCGGATTTAGTTGTCTGTATTCTGAATAATCAGGCGTTCTGAAGTTTTCTCGCGTCCCTCGCCTCAAGAAGGCGCGCTTGTTCAGCCGCACTCTTCCAAGGGAAAGTCCGCGGCAGGCCGAGGCGTTCACAGGCATGTGCGGCTGGCGACGATGGATCTGGAACGCGGTCAGCGGTCTTTGCCATCAGCTTGACCGTCATCTCGCCTTTCCAGTGCAGGTCGTATTCCCGGCCGAGTCCCAGCCGTTCACGTACCGCTGACGGCAGGATCGCCACAGCCGCGTGCACGAGGGCGCTCTGCAGTCCTTTCGGAACACCAGGCGCCGCGCGGCCGGAAGACATGATGTCCAGGAATTCGGTATTGATCGGATGTGGCTCAAAGCGCGGCAGCAGGGCTTGCAGCATCGCATCGAAGCCTTCCAGCGAGCGGACCGGGTTCCGAACCCCGTAAAGCCGCGCAACCGGCACGCCCTCCTCGAAGAAGCGCTTCTTGTCGGCATCGGATACCGGCGCCACAAAGCGATCATAGGCCGTCAGGAAACCGAAGCTGGCCGTCGCGCTGACCCAGTCCAGCAGTTCGACATCGAGTGCCTTGTAATGCTCGCCAGACGGGGTCTCGCCTTCGACGCGGGCGTGCATGTTGGTGACACCCTGGATCACACGCCGCGCAGCGGACTGCGGGCCATAGACGCCGACCATGGCTGCCATGCCCGTGCGCTTCGACCGGCCTATCGGGTCTGTCTTGAACACGGAGTGATCCCACACGCCAGACCGGATCCGGGCATCGGCAAATTCCAGAAGAACCGCCGCGATCCCCCCAATAGCAAGCGCGACGGGGTTCTTGAATATCCGCCACGATACGGACGCCGGACCGGCAAAAGCCGGTTCACCGGGCGGGTTCAGGAAATCCACCTTCCAGCCAAGATAGGATTTGATCTCCTGCACGGGCTGCTCCGCTTGACGTTTGCGCGAGCGTAACCCAGCCGTGCCCGGCCAGAAAGGCCATCCCCGGCGTCAAGCAAAAGCGCCGCTGATCCGCGTCCACAGACGGAACAGCAGCCAGCAAGCGGCAGCTAGCCCCAGCGCCGCAAGGAGGATCACGAACCCATCCCGCGCCGTCAGGCCCAGACCGAAGAGAAACACCGTCAGCCCTGGCAGGACGGGACCAAAGGGAACGAGCCCCAATGGAATGGTCAACACGGCCGCCGCGATACAGATCAGCGCCACGAATGGTGCGAACAGCGGCGAGGTCAGAATTGGGAGTCGAGGCTTCAGGAACCTGTCCACCTGGCAGACATACGGGTCTGCCAGCTTGATGCCCTGTAGCAGGGCCTCACGCGGAAACTCGATTTTCAGGAAACGTGACGGAATCCAGGGGAATGACCGCCCAATCAGGATCTGCCCGGCAATCAATAGGGTAATAATGGCCACAAGCCAGGTCGCGCCGGGAATAATCGTGAGCGGGCTAAGCGCCAGAAAACCAAGCAGCAACAGGATAGGCCCGTAAGCGCGTCGCCCCACAGCGTTCAGCATGGCCCGTACGGTAACCGTATCGCCCTCTGTGTTGGCCTCCAGGCTGTGCAACAGCGAGGATAGATTATGAACGCTGGACATGCGGCACTCCCGGTGATTTCGCAACAATCAACTCTCGGAAAGAACGCTCAACATTCGATTACGTTCACGGCAAGGCCGCCCTGACTCGTTTCCTTGTATTTGGATGACATGTCCATGCCGGTCTGCCGCATCGTCTCGATCACCTGATCGAGTGTGACATGGGTTCTTTCGGCAGAGTGGAGCGCCAGACGTGCCGCATTGGCCGCCTTCACTGCCCCGATGGCATTGCGTTCGATACACGGAATCTGAACCAGACCGCCCACGGGGTCGCATGTCAGGCCGAGATTGTGCTCCATGCCGATCTCGGCCGCATTGCACACCTGCTGCGGGTTTGCCCCCCAGACCGCGGCGAGCCCTGCCGCCGCCATGGAGCAGGCAACCCCCACCTCCCCCTGACACCCCATTTCAGCGCCAGAAATCGAAGCCCGTTGCTTGTAGAGAAGGCCTATGCCCCCGGCCGTCAGCAGGAAGCGGCGCAAACGTTCGCTCTTGTCTTCCGCATCGGCGCAGTAGTGGCGGATCACAGCCGGGATAATACCGGCCGCGCCATTGGTCGGCGCGGTGACCACCTGCCCGCCACTCGCATTCTCTTCATTCACGGCCATAGCATAGACGTTCAGCCAGTCGAACAATTGCTCGCGCTCGTTCGATTGCGGAGCTTCCTGTAGTTTCTTCCACAGGCCCGGTGCACGGCGGCGCACCTTTAGCCCGCCCGGCAAAGTGCCTTCACGCACCAGTCCGCGGGCCACGCAGGCCAGCATGACTTCTGCGATCCGGTCCAGCGCCGTTTCCGTCTCTGCACGCGGGCGCATCGCGTCCTCATTGGCGAGGATGATTTCATCGATGCTTGCGTCCTGTGCTGCGCATAGGGCCAGCAGCTCTTCCGCCGATCCGAACGGGTGTGGCACTGACGGGCCGACCGGCAGGATATCATCCTCGACCGGGCGCTGCAGCTGGCGTTCCGTTGCGATGAACCCGCCCCCGGTGGAGTACCAGGTTTCATCTGCCAGTACGCCTCCATCCACACCGAAGACCCGCAGACGCATACCGTTTGGGTGCAATGTTGGCAGGACATCATAAGCGAAAACGATATCCGTCGTCGGGTCGAACGGAATATGCCGGCCATCCGGCAAGGAGAGCTCTCGCGAGGCTTCCAGAGACGCGACATCCCTGTCCGCAGCATCCGGGTCCAGTGTTTCAGGTTCCAGTCCCAGCAGGCCCAGCATGACCGCCTTGGGCGTTGCGTGCCCCGCCCCGGTCAGCGCCAGCGAGCCCTGCAACTCGACCTCTATCCGGGCGACCGCTTGAACGGCATCGCCAAGATTTGCCAGGAACCGGTTCGCAATCCGGATAGGCCCAACCGTGTGAGAACTGGAAGGGCCTATTCCGACGCGGAAAAGATCAAGAATGGAAAGCATTGTTCAACAGACATGAATTTGCGGGCTGACCTTCCTGCCCTGACATCACTTCCAGGGCAAGAATAGCCGACAAGCTCAGAGCGCTGTCTCGTCGTAGGAATAGATCCAGTCCAGCCGCGAACGGACGAAACCGGGCGCAGCATGGGCGGCCATCGCCATCGGGACATAGGAGCCGAACCGGGTCAGCGGATTGCCACGGTGATAGAGTTTCGCATTCGAGCGGGCCCCCGCCTGAACCCGTGTCACACGCGGCTTGCGACGGGCCTCATAGGCGGCAAGCGCCGCCGGTACATCCGCTTCCGTATCCAGGCATGCCGCAAGCGCCCAGGCATCCTCGATCGCCATGGCCGCCCCCTGCGCCAGGAAGGGCAGCATGGGGTGGCAGGCATCGCCCAGCAGGGTCACATGCCCCTCGCTCCATTTCGGCAGCGGCTTGCGCCCATAAAGGGCCCAGCGGTTCATCGAATCGGCCGCCTCGATGATCGCGGTGACGGAAGGATGCCAGCGTTTGAAATCCTGCAGCGCTTGCTCTTTCCCCCCGGTCGCCGTCCAGGATTCGTCCCCTGGCGTCTTGTGCTCCACCACGCCAACAAAATTGGCGAGGCTGCCACGACGCAGCAGGTAGGTGACTGCGTGCCGGTGAGGCCCGACCCAGACGCTGGCCGCCGGCGGCGGAACATGCTTGCCAAGGGCGGTAACCGGCGCCGTCGCGCGCCAGGCAACACAGCCGGTGAACTCCGGTTCGTCGGCGCCCAGCATCTGCGTCCGTACCGCAGAATGGATGCCATCGGCACCGACCAGCAGGTCTGCCGCGATTGTGTCACCGCCCGCAAAATGCGCGACCACCTTGTCGCCCTGCATTTCGTAGCGTTCCAGCCTGTGACCCAGGACAAGTGCGTCCGGCACACGCGCGATCAGCTCCTCGCGCAACGCGTTGATCAGGTCTGCCCGGTGAACATGGATATATTCCGCGCCCCAGCGGTTCGCCGCGGCCTTGCGAAGCGGTATGGAGAAAACGGTCCTGCCGCTCCGGCCCCAGCGCATTTCCGCGGCCTGCGGGCGGAAGGCGTCCGTCATGACGCGAGCGCCCACGCCAAGGGCGTTCAGGACTTTCATCGCATTGGGGCTCAACTGGAGGCCAGCACCGACCTCGCTGATCACGCCGGATTGCTCCGCAACTATGACCGTATGGCCGCGCTTCTCAAGCGCCAGGGCAGCAGTCAGCCCCCCAATTCCACCGCCGACGACAAGAACGCGCATGATCAGCCGGCTCCATGTTCAGGGAGAATCAGCGACCCCGGCCGGGGTCTTCCTTGCCACCGATCAGAACGAATCGCCGGTCGCAGTATTTGCATTCGACAAAGTCTTCATCGCCCATCTCATACCAGACGCGCGGATGGCCAAGAGCCCCGCCGCCGCCATTGCAGGAGACCTTATGGCTGTTGACCATCACAATTTCCGGCGGGGTAAAAACATCGCGCTTCGTCGCCATGACCTTGCCTATCCACTCCTGTGAGCTTTGCGTGGCTTGTTCGCCTCGCTTCACGGCCCTACCTAGAGCGCACCAGAGAACCGCGCAAGCACCGCCATGCCGCAGGGAAAGAAGGACCGGATGACTGACCAAAACTCCGCCCCGGAATACGCGATCGAAGTCGAAAACCTGCAGAAAGTCTACGCGGCCTCGGGCCGGATGCCTGAAAAGCACGCCCTGAAGGGAATCAGCCTCAAGATTCCACGCGGTTCGATCTTCGGTCTCCTGGGGCCAAACGGGGCTGGTAAATCCACCTTCATCAACATTCTGGCCGGCCTTGTGAACAAGACCTCCGGCACGGCCCGTATCTGGGGCCTCGATATCGACGCCCATCCGCGCCAGAGCCGCGCCGCCATTGGTGTCGTGAACCAGGAGATCGTCGCCGACCCCTTCTTCACGCCGCATGAAATGCTGGAACTGATGGCCGGCTTCTATGGCGTTCCCAAGAACGAACGCCAGACCAACGAAATCCTCGCTGCTGTGGGCCTCGACGACAAGAAAGACGCCTATGTGCGCCAACTGTCCGGCGGGATGAAGCGGCGTCTCATGGTGGCCAAAGCGCTGGTCCACAACCCGCCCGTACTGATCCTGGACGAACCGACAGCCGGTGTGGACGTCGAGCTGCGCCGCTCCCTGTGGACCTATGTGCGCGAACTGCATGACCGTGGCACCACGATCATCCTGACGACTCACTATCTGGAAGAAGCCGAGGAACTCTGCGATTCCATCGCCATCGTGAACCATGGCGAGATCGTTGCCTGCGAACCGACCCCGCAGCTCCTCTCCCGTCTCGATTACAAGACGCTGGTCATTAGCCCGAAAGAGCCGCTGGCAGCTGTGCCGGAGGCCCTCTCCGCGCTCGACGCGACGATCCGCAACTCGGGCGAACTGGCAATCACGTTCCGGACCAGCGAAACCGGAATCGGCCGCCTTCTGGAACAAGTACGACAGGCCGGAATCGGAATCGGGGACCTCGTCACCGAGACCCCCGACCTGGAAGATGTGTTCCTGGCGCTGACCAGCGAACCGGCCTGATCCCTGTTCAGGCGGTTTGCTTGATCCAGTCGGCAATGGCCTGCTTGCTCATCGCACCGAGATGCGTGGCGGCCACTTTGCCATCCTTGAAGATCATCAGCGTCGGCAGGCCACGCACACCATAGCGCGAGCCGGCGACCGGATTTTCATCCACATTGATCTTCGCCACTTTCACCTTGCCCGACAGCTCTTCGGCCACGGCTTCAAGGTGGGGCGACATTTGCTTACAGGGGCCGCACCATTCGGCCCAGAAGTCCACAACGACGGGGACATCGGAATTGGCGATCACGCCGTCGAAATCGTCGTCGGTTACGGTGATGGCTGCCATGATAAGGCTCCCTCAGGTCTCTGGTTCAACAGATTGCTAGATAGGGACTCACGGCACAAGTCAAACCTCACTGCCAGCACGTTTTAGTGAGTCTAAAAGCATCTCTTCCGGCAAGGGCATGAGTTTTGGCCCATCCGTCCAGCACAGGGCGGCACGCACAGTGCGATCTGGCCACGCTTCCTTCAGGACAGCCCAATAGGCCGCCATCTGCAGCCTGTAACTTTCCCCAACGCCCGAAGGTTCGGCCGGCGCGGGCTGATCGGTCTTGAAATCGACGATGAGGACTTCCTTGTCGGACACAACCAGCCGGTCCACCCGGCCGTTTATGACCACACCTTCCGGCAAGTAGGCTTTCGAGGCCCCGATGATCGCCGCTTCGGCACGGCCGCCGGGGGCGAACACACCAGCCATGGCGGGATCGTTCAGCACGCCCAGGGCCGCCGTCAGCATCTCGTCGCGTTGCATATCTTCCAGTGAAGCATCGCGCGCAAGGAAGTTTCGGCCAGCCGCCTCCCGGTCTGCCTCAGGTACGTCAGGCAGGTATTGCAGCAGGGCGTGGATCAGGCGGCCGCGCTTGAGACGGGCTTCGCGTCCTTCCCCGAATGGCGCCATGACAGGCATGTCCCGCCCAAGCAGACTGGTCGGCGCACTGAACCGGCGGCGCGCCGCAGGCGCATCCTCGACAGGCCGCAAAGCCCATTCCGGAAACTCTGCCCGATCTTGCCCGGCCTCTGCCTGTCTCGGGGCAACTGCTGGCTGCGCGCCATACCGGCGGATCTCTTCGCACGCCTCTCCCTCCGCGGGGACAAGCCGGTCCATCGCATTCAGGCAGAGGGCATACCAGGACTGGTCGTGATACCCGCCGCCCTTCTGCCCGCCATACCAGTGGCCTGCGATGATCAGCCGATCCTGCGCGCGGGTCAGCGCCACATACAACAGGCGCCGGTGCTCTTCCTCGGCCCGCGCATCGGCCAGCGCCCGGGCCGCGGTCACTTCCGCCAGCTCTCCATCCTTGCGCGGCGACCAGACCGGCACGCCTTCAATCTCGTGAATGCGCCTCCCGGAAGGTTTCGGTGCACTCGTCGTATCCGGCAGAATGACAACAGGCGCCTGCAGACCTTTGGCGCCGTGTACGGTCATGACGCGGATTTCGCGCTCAGGGGCGGCAAGGTCGCGCTTGATCTCGACCTCTCCGGCCTCCATCCGGGCGATGAAACACTGCAGAGAGGCAGGCTCTGTGGAGTCGAAGGCAATCGCCTCGGCAACCAATGCCTCGACCGGGTCACGCGCCGGATGACCAAGACGGGCGTTCAGCTTCTCCCAGCCAGTTCGCCCATCTTCACCCGGAACATCCAGAATGAAGGTCAGGAAATCGAAGGGTGGCAGGTGCGCCCGGTCGATCAATGCCTGCAGGAAAGCCGCCGCGATCTGCACATCCGGATCCGGATTATTCTGCACGCGCTGCCACAGCGCCTCGCCCCGGGCCCGGCCGCTGGCGAGTTCAAACAGGTAACTGTCGTCATCCACCAGGCCGACAAAAGGACCGCGCAGGATTTCAGCGAGGGTCAAATCCCGTTCAGGCAGCGCCGCGAAGCGCATCAGGTTCAAACAGTCCTGCACGCCGATATGATCGCCCAGCTTCAGCCGGTCTGCTCCGGCGACAGGCAGACCCTCAGCCTTCAGGGCCCCAATCATCGCATCGAACAGGCCCCCCGTGCGCCCGCGAACGAGGATCAGGATGTCTTCCGGCCTCACCGGGCGCTGCACCCAGCCGTGTCCCTCATCGGCCCAGATACTTTCCCCCGCCCTGATCATGTTCCTGACGGCAACGGCTACATCCTTGGCCAGCTTCGCCTTTGGCGAAGAAGACCGCATCGCATTGACCGGGCGGGCCCAGGCGTCTTCGTCAGTCTCTTCCTGTTTCGTAGGGATGGGCCAAAGCTCGACTGAGCCATGCTGGTCCGATCGCCAGGCGACATGATGGACGAGATTGCTCTCTTCCGCCGGCATCTCTGCCGGGGCATTCGGGATGGGCGGCGCCGCATTCCATACGGTGTCGACATATTCCAGCACTTCCGGCCCGGACCGGAAGGACATTTCCATTGTCTCTTTCAGCAGGTCCGAATTGCGGGACTGGAACTGATGATACTGCTTCAGCAGCTGAGATGGGTCCGCGCCCTGGAAGGAATAGATGGACTGCTTCTCGTCGCCCACGACAAACAGGGTTCGCGGGTCTTGTGCCCGTTCAATTCCCTGCCCGGCATCGAACTCACCCGTCAGCGCGTCAACCAGTTCCCATTGCGCGGGGCTCGTATCCTGCGCCTCGTCCAGCAGCAAATGGGAGAGACCACCATCCAGCTTGTAGAGCACCCAGTCTGACATGCCCGTTTCCGTTAGCAGGAGCCGCGTGTGTTCAATCAGGTCATCGAAGTCGAGCGCAGCACGGGCACGCTTCAACTCGTGATACCGCTCAAGTGCAGGCAGGCCCACACGGATCATGGCGGAGGTACGCGCGAAGGCAGCGGCCCGGTTCAGCCGGTCCTCCAGCTCCAGCATACGTAAGGCTTCCTCGCCATAACCCTCCTTCATCTGGAAGAGGGCTGAAACCAGAGGCAGGGCCTCGCCCATGCCTTTCGTGTACGGATTGGAAGCGCGCAGGTCACCGGTCCCTGTACGAAAGACAGAGCGGTAGAGCGCCCAGCGCTCACCCGCATCTTCCGTTGCGAGCACGGCCATGAGTTTTTCGCCGGTTGCCGCGTCTGTCTTGCCTCCAGTCAGAAGAAGCTCGGCGACCGTGCGGATCTCCGCGACGGGCATGGCCTCACCCATGGCCTGTTCCAGCAACTCCGCCACCGAAGCCTCCGGCGCATTCAGGCGCTCCCGGAGGACATGGTCCATGACGTCGAAATCGCCGCCATGATGCTCTGCAAAACGCAGGACAGCCGTACCAATGCTGCGCAGCGTGTCCAGCGCCAGCATGGCCCCTTCATGGCCGCCTTCCAAGGCCAGCAGATCAAGCCGTTCGGGCGAAGTCTCGCGTGCGGACATGACCGCGGCGCTGCGCGCCTCATTCCACAGCGCGAAGGCCTCGTCTTCCTCGATTTCGGAAAAGCCGGGGAAGACGCCGGCCTCCAGCGGGAAACGCCGCAGCACACGGGCACAGAAGGCGTGGATCGTCTCGATACGCAGACCGCCCGGCGTCTCAAGCGCGTTCGCAAACAGGGCCCGGGCGACCTGCAGGTCTTCGGCACTGTAGTCGTCGATGTCCCGCCCCTGAAGCTGGGCGAGCTTTTTCTGGAGCGGCCCATCCTCCATCACCGACCACTGGCCAAGCGTGCGGAAGAGACGCGACAGCATCTCACTCGCGGCAGCCTTGGTGTAGGTGATGCAAAGGATCGAGTCCGGTTTCGCCCCCGGCCGTCCATCTGGCCTGCGCAGCAGCAGCCGGGCCACCCGGTCGATCAGAACCTTGGTCTTTCCGGACCCTGCATTTGCCATGACAAACGCCGAATGCATCGGGTCAGCTGAACGCGCCTGAACCTGTACGGCCTTGCGGAAATCCGCCGTGTCTGGCGGCAGAATGGGCGCTGTCACATCACTCATCGCCGCCCCCGTCTTCTGTATCGCCCGCCCACTCCGCCCGGCGGGCGAGGCGGTTGTAGCCATTGTCATACTTCACGAACTGCACCCGCGGGGCCGACAGGAAAGCAGCGTCATCTTCGCGATAGGCTGCGATCAGACGCACGAGCCCTTCCTCTGCCGTTTGCGCAAGCTCGTCCGGCGTCGCCTGCAGCGCCCGGCTCTGGCCGATCACGCGCGCATCCGGCTTCGCCTTGAAGGCCACATATTCCAGACCGGAAACAGGCGCCGCCGGAATACCCTTGTACCCCCCTTTGCCCGCGATAAGCGCCTGCAGCGGCATCTGCTGACTGAGTTCGGCAGCGATCTCCTTGTCCGAGGGCGGACTGCCTGTCTTAAAGTCGATCACAACGAGACTGCCATCCGGCTGGCGCTCAATCCTGTCAGCCATGGCAGACAGCGTAAACGGCGCGCCACCAATCTCGAAATCCCAGCTGCCTTTGACCTCAAGCTTCGGCTTGCCATCGACACGGCGCGCTGAACGCCAATCAAGATACCAGACGGCCATCTGCTCCAGCACGGCCCGCCGCCCCGCCAGCACTGGCTCCGGTTCCCCGGCGGCCTGCAGGTTTTCCGTCAGCAAAGTGACGAGGTGCTCCGCCGTTTTTGGCGCACCTTCATCCTCGAACACTTCCAGTGCCTTGTGGATCGCCGTGCCGCGTGGCGCCGGGCCCAGTTCCGCATTCATCGGCTCGATCGTGTCGAGCTTCAACACCTGCTCTGCCCAGATCGCATAGGGATCACGCTGCAGCGTATCGATCCGCGTAACGGACAGCTTCCGCGGCCAGCCTTCCGGACGGCGCCTCGGCCTCGGCTCTACCGGGAAATCCTTCGCCAGCGTATTCGTGCCACGGTCCCTGAGGGCCAGCGCCCAGTCGAGCGGGCTTTCGCCTTCCGGCGCCAGCGCGTCCTTTGCGCCTTCACCGAGCGCACCTTCCGCAAGCGTCTTCAGGCGCCAGACCCAGCGCGAGGCAACGGCAGGCGCATCGTTCCTCCGGGCGGAGTAAAGCAGCGTCACACGCGGCGCACAGGCCAGCTGAGCAAAGTCATGCGCTGACAGGCCAACCCGGTCTTCCGGATCATTCAGGCCAAGGTCCTTCCGGAAACGGCGCGGCAGGAAAGCGTCCGCAGGCGGGCGCTGCGGCCAGACATCTTCATTCAGCCCTGCCAGGATGATGTGGCTGGCAGACTGGAGCCGCGCTTCCAGCGGCCCCCAGATGGCAAGGCGCGGGTACTCCGCCACACCGGCACTCACGGTCCGGTTTGCGGCGTCTGCTCCGATCAGCTCAGCCAGCGCATGAGGCGGCATGGGCGCAAGATAATCCGCCAGGTCCGCGATATGCTCCATCATCTGGGTGGCGGAACGGCCATCCTCCCCCGCCCAGGGGAAAGGCGTCTGGCTGACACGAGCGGCAAGCGCGGCGATACGTTCGGCAATCTCGCGGCCCGGCATGGGCACGGCATCCGAAAGGTCTGCGTCCGTTTCCAGAAAGGCGTCGGCGATCTGCTCCACCAGTTCCAGTGCCGCTACCTGCTCAGCATCAGAAAAACCGGCATAGGGATCCAGATCCTTCCGGGTCCGGATGGAGTGAATGAGGTCATCCAGGGAACGCCAGTTGCGCGCCCCGCGCAGGAAATGGCGATCAAGGCTGTCGGCGCCTTTGAAACCACGGGCAAAGGGGTGCTTCAGCACCGCGCTCAGGATGACTGGCTCTGCCGGATCGAGCACCCAGCGCGCACAAAGGCCGATCAGGCTGCCTGCGGTTGTCTGCCCCAGCGGGCTGCCCGAAGAAGGCGGCACTTCCAGCCCCCAGCGCCTCAGCACGCCGCTGACACGACGGGCCAGTGTCGCATCCGGTGTGACCAGCGCTGCCGTCTCGTCCGGCTTCTCCGCCACCTGACGCAACAGTAGCGCAGCAATTTCCGCTTCCACGGCCTCGTCAGGCGCCTCGATCACTGTCAGCCCGTCCAGGGCCGACAGGGCGAAGTCTTCCTTCACCGTGCCAAGAGACTGGGACAGCGTGTCCAGTGTGCGCCGCCAATCGGCTGTGGACTCTGCCGGGGCGAGCGCCTCATGGATCATCCGGCGGCGGGCCTCTGCCTTGTGCGCCCCATCCGTACCCGGCCAGATGCCGACTTCGCCCGGAGCGACACCAAGATCCCGCAATGTGTCGAACAGGATATGCTGAGGGTGGCTAGCAGAACCGGCGATGACGGCGCGCGCCTCCTCATCGGCGTGCGTATCCAGGCCGGGCAACACGACAAGCCCTTTTGGCAACGCCATGGCCGCCTTCATCAGGATACGGCCAGCAGGCGTCGCCCCCGTGGAGCCGGCGATCAGTACGGGCGCCTGTGGCGGTTCCGCCTGCCAGCGCTCAACCGTGATACGGGCTGCCGCAATATCCCGCAGGAAAGGGTCGCTCTCCCCGTTCGCGGCCAGCCAGCCCGGCCAGCTTTCCGAAATGATCTCTAGGAATCTGACCGACTTTTCCCAATGCAGGGCCAATTCAGCCGTATCCGCAAGATCCGAGAGGCCCGACCAGTTCACCTGTTCACTGAGGGCGGCCTGCTCCATCAGGCGGCTCAGCTCCTGCGCGGCAGCGAGGGCAGACGTTGCCGGCGGCACGATGCCATACGCCTTCTCATAAAATGCCTGAACCAGATGCGTCAGCGCGCCAAGACGGCGGGCAGCCGACATGGCAGGCGGCAGGCCAACCCGCGCAGCATCTGCTGAAGGCGCCTCGTCTGCCTCGATATCGCCCAGCGTGCGAATGTCCGGTGGCAGGATCGCTCTTTCACCGCTTGCATCATAGAGCACTCCGGCCAGCACACGCGCCGAGCGCCGGTTCGGCACATAGATGATGGCATCCGCCAAGGCATCAGGAGCATCCGCCAGCCCCGTCTCCTCCGCCAGCGTAGAGGCCAGCGCCCGCAGAAAGTCCGTTCCCGGAGGGATGGTATATATGCGGGACGCCCCGGAAAAGAGACCCTTCTTATCCGCCATGGCAGGTCAGCCACATGTCGGCATCCTTCAGTGCCTGCGGATCACCGACATGCAGCCAGAAGCGATCCAGAACCACACCATGCAGGCGTTTCTGTTCTATAAGCGGCGCCCAGACGCGAAGCGCCGAAAAACGCTCAATGGGCTCATGGTCATAAAGCTGGGGCCGGATAATGCGCAGGCCGCAAAAGGCATATGGCGCACTCGGCGCGTCGCCCCTGCGCGACATGCTGCCGTCGGCATGACGGAAGAAGTCCCCTGCGCCGCCAAATCCCAGCGTGCGGCCAATATCCGCCACCAGCAACAGCGCATCCATGGTCTCCGGGTCAAACGCATCGGCCAGCGCAAGGATGGGGTCTGGCCCGGTCGGCTCCCAGAAGGCATCGGTGTTGGCGACCAGGATGGGATCATCGCCCAGAAGCGGCCGGGCCTTGGCCAGCGCGCCACCGGTTTCCAGCACCTCCCCGCGCTCGTCTGAAATCACGATCTCGATATCGTTGCGGCTCTTCAAATGCGCTTCCACCTGATCCGCCAGGTAGTGGACATTGACCACGGCCCGTTTCACGCCTGCAGCGACCAGCGGGTCCAGCATCCTGTCGATCAGCGCCTTGCCGCGCACCTTGATCAACGGCTTCGGGCAATCATCTGTCAACGGCCGCATGCGCGTGCCGAGACCAGCTGCCAACACCATGGCGGTGTGAGGGACAGGTGCACTCATTCAGAAGCCCTCGAAAACGAATGGAGTCGTGCGCCGTACGAAGGCGTTCATGTCCTTAAGCGCAGGATGTGACAGGTTTCGGGCAAGAATGGCCAGTTGGCGCGGCTGAAACAGGCCGTAGCGCGGTTTGCCATCCCGGTGTTGCAGCCGGGAGAAGACACCCGCGATGCGCAGAGCATTCAGGGCGCCGATTACGGCCAGCCGCTCGTCGAACGCCTCACGCGACTTGCCGGTCTCGTCCAGATAATGACGGATGGCCGCTTCAGCGGCTTCCGGAGAAACTGCGCGGCGGGCATCCTGCGTCAGCATCGCCATGTCCCACGCGTCCCAGCCGCGCACGGCATCCTGAAAGTCCAGCAGGCCCAATTCGCCATTGCCCAGCCACAGCAGGTTCTCGGCATGGAAGTCCCGAAGCGTGAACGTCCGGGGAAACGCCATGGCCTGCCCGATGAGCTGGTCGCGCACCTTATTCCACTCTTCCCGTTCCGCCCCTTCCAGCGGCCCGCCGCCCCGTTCGGCCCGCAGCCAGTCGGCATAGAGGTCCGCGTTCGACATCAGGGCCAGCCGGTCGAAATCCAGGATCGGCCACATGTCGACACCATTCGACAGGATCTCCGGCGCCTCTTCACGGTGGAGTTCGGCGAGAATGCCAGCTGCTGTGACATAGGCGGTGTGTTCGTCGATATGGCCCGCCTCGATCTGGCGGGCGATTTCCAGGTTCTCGCCAAAGTCCTCGATCAGGGCGAAGCCATGCGCACTGTCATGCGCAATGATGTCAGGCGCCCGGAAGCCGCGATGGCGGAGATAGTTTGCGATCAGGACGAAGGCATCGACCCGCGAGGCGGCAAGACGGGTAGAGGCGTTCCAGCCCATGGCAATACGCGTGGCGTCGTCTGCCTCCGGCGGGCACGGGCTGTCTTCCACATTCGGCGCATCCATGAGCATGGCCCGCGTGCCGTCCGGCCGGACGAGACGGATATAGCGCCGGGTGGACGCATCCTGGCCCAGGGGGAACTGGTCGGCATCCTCCCAGCCCGCACGGGCCAGAAAGGCATCAATTTCTGCGGCGCGGCCTGCTTCGTCAAAACCCATGGAGACGTGTCTGCCAGCCTTCGCCGCGCGGTTCCAGTGTCACGCGCCGCCCTTCCCCAAGGATTTCGATTGTCACATCCAGCCGCCACTCCGGAAGATAGTCCCCCGCCTTGTCCGGCCACTCGATCAGGGCGATCCCGTCCTGGGTTTCGTCCCATCCGAGTTCGATCACCTCTTCAGGCGATTTCAGGCGATAAAGGTCGAAATGCCAGATCGGCAATGGTCCGGTATCGTACAGCTGAACGAGCGTATAAGTCGGGCTTGGTACGTCCATAGTCCCGCTATAGTCAGCTATAAGCCCGCGGGAGAACGTGGTTTTCCCTGCCCCAAGCTCCCCATGAAGGGCGATTACATCTCCGGCCTGGAGCAGGCCGACGACACGTGCCCCCACGTCACGCAGGGAAGCCTCGTCTGGACATTCGAGAATCACTGTCATCTCATGCATATAAAGCCGCTGCGCTAATTCGTGTCATCGATTCACGGTGCCTTGCACTGTAACAGGGCACGTTATACAAGACTAAAAACGTGACGCATGCGTCATAAATAAATGCATACCCTGAGGGAGGGACTGGTTTGGATCTTTCAGACGCATCGCAGATCGTCTTGATCGGCGGCGGGCAAGCTGCCGCACAGGCCGTGCAGTCCCTGCGGATGGGAGGCTATACCGGCAAGCTGGTCATCGTTGGCGACGAACCTGCCCTGCCATACCAGCGCCCCCCACTCTCGAAAGCCTACATGAAGGGCGAGTTCGCCGAAGAACGCCTCTTCTTCAAACCGGCCGCCTGGTACGAAGACAATGGCGTCGAACTGATCCTCTCGACCCGCGCCACAAAGATCGACCGCGCCGCCCAGATCGTCGAACTCAAACACGGAGCCACGCTGACCTATGACGCGCTGATCCTGTGCACCGGCTCACGCCCACGTCCGCTGCCCGTAAAGGGTGCAGACCTTGGAAACGTGTTTGACCTGCGCGGTCTCGCCGATGTGGACCGGATCCAGCCGAACATGGTGACCGGACGCCGTATGGTGATCATCGGTGCAGGCTATATCGGCCTCGAAGCCGCCGCCGTCGCCCGGCAAATGGGGCTGGAAGTCACTGTTCTGGAGATGGCCGACCGCGTGCTTGCCCGCGTGACCAGCCCAACAATGAGCGCCTTCTACGAGAAGGAACACCGCGCCCATGGTGTCACCATTCTCACCGGCGCACGCCTGGACCATCTGGAAGGCGAAAACGGCAAGGTAACCGCCGCAGTTCTGGCTGATGGCATGAAACTCCCTGCCGATCTGGTCCTTGCCGGCATCGGCATCCTCCCGAATATCGAACTCGCCAGGGATGCCGGACTGACCATCGACAACGGAATCGCGACCGACCGGGACGCGCGCACCTCTGATCCGCGCATTTTCGCGGCAGGGGACTGCGCAAGCCGTCCACTGGTCCATTATGGTCATACTGGGCGCCTCGAAAGCGTCCATAACGCCATTGAGCAGGGCAAGCTGGCAGCGGCAGCCATTCTCGGCAAAGCGCGTCCACCGGAAGACTGCCCATGGTTCTGGTCGGACCAGTACGACCTGAAGCTCCAGATCGCCGGTCTCAACCAGGGACATGACGAAATCGTCGTTCGCGGGAACCCGGACGAGCGGAAGTTCGCAGTCTTCTATCTGCGCAATGGCACGCTGATCGCGGTCGACGCGGTAAACAGCCCGCCGGAATTCCTGGCGTCAAAGAAATTGATCATGACGGGTTCAAAGGTTGCACCTGACATGCTCAAGGATACATCCATCTCAATGAAAGACATCGCTGCGGCCGCCGCCACAGCCTAAGGAGACCAAAAAGCCGATGCCGAAGATCACCTATATCGACCACGAGGGCAACGAACGCACCGTCGAGGCGAAGAATGGCGAATCCGTGATGGAAGCCGCCATCAAGAACTCCATCCCCGGCATTGATGCTGATTGCGGCGGCGCTTGTGCCTGCGCCACCTGCCACGTCTATGTGGACACTGCCTTCATGGACAAGGTTGGCGAGCAACAGGAAATGGAGAAGTCGATGCTCGACTTCGCCGAGAATGTTCAGGAAAACTCGCGCCTGTCCTGCCAGATCACCGTCTCCGACGAGCTGGACGGCCTGCGCGTGACCACCCCGGAAAGCCAGCACTAGGCGGTTTTTCCTCTCGGAATTCATCACCCCGGCCCCTACAGGCCGGGGTGTTTTATTTCTGCTTCCGCTCCCCTTGCGGAACGGGTTGGTTCCGAAAAGGAATGCGTCTAGGCAAATATCAAAGCCGCAATTCCGGACCCGATCATGGACTATACTGACCTCCTTTCCTCCATCGCCTTCAACGCTGACCAGTCTTCCCGCGTCACCGTGCCGGAAGACTGGATGCAGGGCCGCACGACCTATGGCGGCCTGACCGCGGCGCTCTGCCTGAAAGCAGCATTACCGCTTGCGGGTGACCGTCCGCTGCGTTCGGCTCAGGTGGCCTTTGTGGGCCCCTCCTCCGGCGAACTCGTGTCAGTCCCGACCATACTGCGCGAAGGAAAGAATACGGCCTTTATCTCCGTCCGCATGCATGGGCCCGATGGCGTGGTGGCTGAATGCATTTTTGCTTTCGGAACAGCGCGGGATTCCAGCCTGGACTTCTCCAACATGGCCGCACCTTCAGTGACCCTGCCGGATGAGACACCGCAATTCTTTCCGGACGCGACCCGCCGCCCGGCATTCTCGCATCACTTCAACGTGCGCCTCGCCAAGGGTGGACGCCCGATCAGCGGCGCACCGGACGGAGAAATTGTGTTGTGGCTGCGTCATAGGGACGAGAAAGCCCCGATGGATGCTGTGACCCTGCTTTCCATTGCGGACTCTCCGCCGCCGGCAGCACTGTCCATGCTGAGCGCACCTGCGCGCATCAGCTCCATGACCTGGATGGCGGAATTCCTGACTGACGACATTTCGACAGAGGATGGCTGGTTCCTTGCCCAGCACATCGCGCAGACCGCCCAGCAAGGGTATTCCAGTCAGGCCATGCGCCTATGGAATTCCAAGGGAGAACCAATGATGGTGGGCCGCCAGACAATCGCAGTGTTTGGCTAGGGCCTACTCGTCTTCCGCAGGCGTCGTGTCATCAATGATAGGGCCATGGCCCATACCGATATCGACAGGGCCCTGCTCCACGAATTCCACCATATCGCGGGGAACCGTGCCGGCTGGACATGCAGCAATAACCGGCTGGGCATTTGCAATGGCCGGAAGCCGCGTTTCGGCCCGCTCCACAGGCTGAGATCTGACAACCAGGCTGAACAGGAAGATCGCAGCAATGGCTACGCCGATCGCAGCGATCGTCCAGTTTCCGTAAACAGGGTCTGCGTCAGGCTGCACAACAGTCGTCGGCGCCGTGCGGGCATTGGCAGAGGCACGTGCCACTGCAGCAGAAACGCCCGTGGTTGATTTCGCCGGAGGATGACCATTGCCATTCCGGATCGTCGTCGCCGCAAGGCTGGCAGCTTCCACGGCTTCCTTGGCCGGCTCCGGCTTGATGCCGAGCGCCTTCTCTCGTTTCTGGCGTTCGGCGATGGAGAGCGGATCATCCGGATGCGCGTCAAGCCACGCATCACGTGCTTCGTCATCCTTGGAACCGAGCTTCATCCAGGCCCGAAGGTCCGTCCGGCCTGTTCGCTCAGCCAGTTCCTCGACCAGCTTGTAGAAACCTTCCGGCATCTTGCGGGAGGTGAACCCTTCCAGCGAAAACCGCTTGGCCTTGCGATAAGGCTCGTAAGGGATGGTCTTGTCGATGCCGGCATGTACCAGCATGCCATCGCGGGAATTTCCGACGGCGGCGGCGGCACGGACCCAGTCATTCTTTACCGAATTCGCGGACCATAGGACAAGCATGTTGCCGGATTTGCCAGCATCGCGCGCATCCTTTGCGTCGAAAATATCGTCCTCCGTTTGTTTCTGATTGAAACGAACGGTGAATTTGAGCGAACGGAGACGACGGGCGACAAGCTTCGCCATGTCGAAGTCTTCCGGCACAGTCACAAGAAAGACGTCATAAGCCATGCATTCTGCCTTGCATTTCGCGGGCCAACCTTACCCCATGCCCTCATCTTGAACACCCAATTCCGCCGTCAGGAGAGAAAACCGCCTGTTTTTCCTGCGGGAATAGGGCTATGGCCCCCTCGGAATCTAAGTTTAAGGAGGCCGGAATGGGCTTCAAATGTGGTATCGTGGGCCTGCCAAATGTGGGCAAATCCACACTTTTCAACGCCCTGACGCAAACAGCTGCAGCACAGGCGGCGAACTATCCATTCTGCACGATCGAACCGAATGTCGGCGAAGTGGCCGTGCCGGAACCGCGCCTGCCCGCACTCGCCAAGGTCGCTGGTTCAAAAGAGATCATTCCAGCCCGCATGAACTTTGTGGACATTGCCGGCCTTGTTGAGGGCGCCAGCCAGGGCGAAGGCCTCGGCAACAAATTCCTGGCTAACATTCGCGAGACCGACGCCATCATCTACGTGCTGCGCTGCTTCGACAATGATGACATCACCCATGTTCGTGGCACGATCGACCCGGTTGCCGACTTCGAAGTCGTTGAAACCGAGCTGATGCTGGCCGACCTCGAAAGCCTCGAAAAGCGTAAGCAGAACGTAATCAAGAAAGCCAATTCCGGCGACAAGGAAGCCAAGGCGCAGGTTGCCCTGATCGACCTGGCTCTCAACGAACTGAAGGAAGGCCGCCCGGCCCGCCGCGCCGCTGTGCCGAAAGACGACATCAAGGCCTGGAACATGCTGCAACTGCTGACCTCCAAGCCGATCCTGTTCGTTGCGAACGTCGATGAAGGCAGCGCTGCCACTGGCAACGACTACTCCAAGCGTGTTGAGCAACGGGCCCAGGAAGAAGGCGCAGGCTGTGTCGTCATTTCAGCGCAAATTGAATCCGAACTCGCGATGCTGGACGAACCTGACCGGTCCGAATTCCTTGAGACCCTTGGCTTGGAAGAACCCGGCCTGACTCGCCTTATCCATGCCGGTTACGACCTGCTGGACCTCCAAACCTATTTCACCGTTGGCCCGAAAGAGGCCCGGGCCTGGACGATCCGCAAGGGCTGGACAGCACCGAAAGCGGCGGGTGTGATCCATGGCGACTTCGAGAAGGGCTTCATCCGCGCTGAAACCATTGCCTTTGAAGACTATGTCGCCTGCGGTGGTGAAACCGGCGCGAAGGAAGCTGGCAAGATGCGGTCCGAGGGCAAGGACTATGTCGTCCAGGATGGCGATGTCATGCTGTTCCGCTTCAACGTCTGAAGCAGTCTGTCATTTCAGGGTTGGGGCTACTGCCAGCCCCGGCCAGGAATACAAATTCTGGCTCACTCCGCATCCAGCCACTCGTCTGGGATGGAGATGCCGGCCCGCTCGTTATCCCAGGCGATTGAGGTGATTTGCCAGCGCCCATCCAGCCGGGCGAGCGTCAGGAAATTGACGCCACGCGCCCGGATATCGCGATTGCCCACGCGATAGACCGTCTCATAAGCGCTGCGGATCTGAGCCACCGAGCCAAACTGCGTGCATTCATGACCGATCTCGACTTCCTTGAAGATCGCCCCCGCCAGATTGGCGTCTGTCGTCTCGATATACTCATCAAACGTCATGCACTTATCTGGTATAATTACATCTATAGCCACGCCCGCCCGCGTCATCGTCGCCCGGGAGTGATAGAGTTTACGCAACGTTTCCCAGTCCCGCTCACCACACGGTTGGGAGATCACCTCATAATGCGTTCTCATGATTGCGCGGCTATCGAGGTCACACATTCAAGGCTCCGTGATTTCCGTCATTTGGTATTCGCAGGATGGGCCACATGCGTAAGCAAAAACCTATTCATCAGCGCCTTCTGCCTTTTCATGCAGCGGTGTCAACGTCCACGAAAAGGCAATCAAGGGCTGGTCCATGTCCCGCTCTTCCCAAAGGATCTCTGCAATGCGTTCAATGTAGCCATTGATCTCACGCAAAGACTCCGGACTCGGCCGGTTGATCAGGCGGAAAAACCCGAGGTTCCGCTCTGCCCCCTCAAGCTGGACATCCGGATGGCTTAACCCCTGAACGAAGTCTCTGTGGGCCTGACGTGAGAGAATTCCAACGGTCTTGCTTATGGTCTCCCGGTTCTCCGGGTCCGCCAGTGCTTTCTGTAGCCGAATTCTGGGGGCTCTTGTCTCATACAGCACTTCCGTGCGCCGGTTGGATACCTGTGTCCCGGCTTCAACGACCAGGTCAGTCTTCACCAACATGTTGATGTGATAGTAGATCGATGATGGCTGCCGTCCCATGGAAGCCGCGAGATCCTTGATCGACATCGCCCCACGACCGACCAGGTGGTCAATGATGTCCATCCGGACTGTAGAAGCCAGGCATTCGAGCTGATCCTTCCGGAGAACCCAATAGGTTCCCTTTTCCTCAGATGCCGCATTCGCGTTAGACCGTTTCATCAACCCGTTTCCTCCCGACCGGCCTTCCCCTTGCGCATCGATAGGTCAGAACGTCAGGCTCTGCCAGACTTCTGGAACCTTTTGTGCCCGGCGCCCCTTCCCCAAGGTCATAAGGTTTCCCGCCTTGCCCGACTCTTTCCCTTGTGTCGTTCTGACTCTCCAAACTGCCATGATAAGGCAGCCGGAGGAGCGCAAATGCACTTTGAGCTGGATGAAGAACACCGAATGCTGGCTGATCTCGTCCAGCGTTTTGTGCGGGATGAGCTGATGCCTCTGGAAGGCTCGGTGCTGGAGCGCGAGGCCAACGGACAGGGTGCCTACCTGACGAAAGATGAACGCCAGCGCCTGGACAATATCTCGAAGGATCTCGGCCTCTGGAGCCTCGATGCACCTGAAGACGCTGGCGGCATGGGCCTGCCGCATGTTGCCCTTGTTGCTGTGAATGAGGCGCTGGGATCAACCGTAGCGACCTATACGCTACCTCCGGATTCCCCCAACCTCCGCATGCTCATGACCTCGGTCAACGAACAACAACGCAAGGCCTACCTCGAGCCCTATGCACGCGGCGAAACAATCTCGGCCATCGGCATATCCGAGCCAGGTGCCGGCGCAGACCCTTCAGGCATGATTACGCGCGCAGTAAGGGATGGCGACGATTGGGTCATCAATGGCCGAAAGATCTGGATTACCCGAGCCGCCGAAGCTGATTTCACAATCCTGATGGCAATTACGGACAAGGAGAAAAAAGCCCGCGGCGGCATGTCTGCTTTTCTGGTGGATCGCGACACACCGGGTTTCAACGTGCTACGCCGAATCCCCATGCTCGGTGGAGAATTCACCTATGAAGTGGCGCTGGAGGATTGCCGCGTCCCGGGCTGGAAACTTCTGGGAGAAGAAGGCCAGGGCTTCGGCCCGATGCAGGTACGCCTCGGCACGCGCCGGATGGAGATGGCCGCCTGGTGCATTGGTGCCGCTCAACGGGCACTCGACATGATGCGGGAATACGCGCCGCAACGTCGGACATTCGGCCACAAACTTTCAGAACGCCAGTCCATTCAGTGGTGGGTCGCCGATGGTGCAGCAAAGATCCATGCGGCACGCCTGATGGCCTATGACTGCGCATGGAAAATCGACCAGGGCCGCGATGTCCGCACCGAGATCTCCATGATCAAATTCTACGCCACCGAAATGGCGCAGGAAATTATCGACAACGCCATGCAGTGTTTCGGGGCGATGGGCATGACCAAGGAAATGCCCTTGCACCTGTTTGCTGGCCGTATTCGCAACATGCGCATCTATGACGGCCCTTCCGAAGTGCATCGCATGGTTGTCGCCCGTAACCTGATGGACACCCGCCCATGACCCATACCTTATCCGTACGCGCTGTCGGTAACGTCACCGAGATCGTGTTTTCCAATCCGCCGAACAATCACGCCAATGTCGCATTATTGCGGGAGATCGGTGAAACAATCCTGAAGCTGGACGAGAATCCTGATTGTCGCGCCATCGTCCTCGCCTCAGATGGCAAAGCGTTCTGCGCAGGGGCTGATCTTGCGAATGATGAAAGTGGCGGTGGCGTTGGCGGATCCGGTGACGATCCGGTGCGCGAGTTTTACGATCAGGCGCTGCGGATCTATGAAGCAAAAAAGCCTGTTGTCGCAGCCATACAAGGCGCCGCTGTAGGCGCAGGTCTTGGACTGGCCGTATCGGCTGATTTCCGCATCGCGGCACCAGAAGCCCGGTTCGTTGCGAACTTCACCCGACTTGCCTTTCATCCGGGATTTGCGCTTAGCGCGACCTTGCCCCGCCTGCTCGGGCCACAAAAGGCCTCCCTCATGCTGCTGACATCCCGGCGCATAAAAGGCGAAGAAGCCTTTGCCATGGGGCTTGCCGATGAGCTGGTCCCCTTGGCGGAAGTCCGCAAAGCTGCCCACCGCCTTGCCGCTGAAATCGCCGAAGGCGGACCGCTTGGTGTGCTGGCAACCCGTAAGACTCTCCGCGCAGGCCTCTATGAAACCATCCGGGATACGCTCGCCATCGAGCATGAAGAACAATGGAAACTGCGGGAGACTGAAGATCACCAGGAAGGGATCAGGTCCGTAGCCGAACGGCGCCCGGGAAACTTCAAGGGCCGCTGACGTGCCGCTTACCCCTAAACAATCCCCGAAATTTGTTTCCTGTTGTCGCAGCCCAACAGAGGTCATTGAAGCCTCTGGATTGTGTCGCTAGTCTTTTCACCGGAGGAAGCGGGCAAACATGAAAGCAACAGATACGAGCAATCCCGACTATTTTCATAAGGTGGTCGATTGCCAATGGGCCTGCCCGGCACATACGCCGGTCCCGGCATATATCCGACTTATTGCGCAAGGGCGTTATGGAGACGCTTATCTTCTGAACAGGGACTCAAACGTATTTCCGGGCATCCTGGGACGAGTCTGCGACCGGCCATGCGAACCGGCCTGCCGCCGTACGCGCGTCGATGGGGAACCAGTGGCGATCTGCCGTCTGAAGCGTGTCGCCGCTGATCACCGCGAGGACATCGTAGACCGTCTGCCCCAAAAGCCGGAACAAACGAATGGCAAGCGGATCGCCCTGATTGGTGCAGGCCCGGCAAGTTTTACAGTCGCAAACGATCTTGCACCTCTTGGTTATGAGTGCACAATCTTCGAGAAGCTGCCCGAAGCTGGCGGCCTGATGCGCGCGAATATCCCGGCCTTCCGACTTCCGGAAAAAGTTCTGAATGAAGAACTTCAATACATCCTCGATATGGGGGTGGAGCTTAAACTGAACTCACCCGTGAGCAGCATGAAGACCCTTCTCAATGAGGGCTGGGATGCGGTCTTTGTGGGCACTGGCGCCCCCAAGGGGAAAGACCTGTATCTTCCGGGACGGGAAGATGCAGATGCAAACATCCACATCGGCATCGACTGGCTGGAATCAGTCGCTTTTGAGCATATCGACAAGATCGGCAAGAACGTCCTGATCATCGGTGTTGGAAATACGGCAATGGATTGCTGTCGCACATCACTTCGTCTTGGAGCGGAGAATGTGAAGGTTATGGCACGCAAGCCACGCAACTTCTTCAAGGCGTCCGAATGGGAGCTGGAAGATGCGGAAGAGGAAAACATTCAGATCGTCGTGAACCATTCACCAAAGGCCTTCGTCACCGAGAACGGCAAATTGATCGGCATGACGTTCGAGTTGATGGAATACGATATCGACGACAAAGGGGACATTACCGGCCAGCGCACAATTGGCGAAGAAACCCTGCCCTGCGACGATGTGATCCTCGCCATTGGCCAGGAAAACGCATTCCCCTGGATCGAGAAGGACGCCGGAATTGAGTTCGGCAAATGGGATGTCCCCGTCGTCGATGAGGAAACGTTTGAATCCACCCGCAAGGGGGTGTTCTTCGGGGGTGACGCCGCTTTTGGACCGAAAAACATTATCTGGGCAGTTGAGCATGGCCATCAGGCCGCCATCTCCATCCACCGCTACTGTCAGGGCCGCGACTTACACAATCGTGCCCCGCGAGAAGTGGAGTTACAGTCAGCCAAGATGGGCATGTTCGAGTGGCGCTACTCAAACGCCTACACAGCGGCAGAGCGCCGGGAGATGGAACATGTCGCCCTTGTTGATCGGTTCACGAGACTGAACATCGAAGTCGAGCTTGGCTTCAGTGCAGAACAGATAGCCGTCGAAGTACAGCGTTGCCTGAACTGCGACGTTCAGACTGTCTTCGAAGCACCGCTCTGTGAAGAGTGCGACGCTTGTATCGATGTCTGTCCGGTGGAATGCCTCAGCATTACGCCAGCTGCTGATAACGAAGCAGAACTGCGCGCCTCACTGACACAACCGGAAGCCCCGGAAGACCAATCCCTTTACGTGTCCAATCCCCTGCCACTGACCGGCCGGGTGATGATCAAGGATGAAAACATCTGTCTGCATTGCGGCCTTTGCGCTGAACGCTGCCCCACGTCTGCCTGGGACATGAAGGAAGGCGTGATCAAGATTCCCCATGCGGATGACCAAATGGAGACCGTGGCATGAACGGACCCGGCATAAATGATTTCACCCTGCGCGTTGCCACGGTGAATGGTACCGGCTCGGCCAGCGCAAACGGCCTGCTCATGAAGGCGATCTTCCGCATGGGCGTGCCGGTGGTCGGCAAAAATATTTTCCCGTCAAATATCCAGGGCCTGCCAACCTGGTATGAAATCCGTGTAACGGGAGACGGCTATGCCGGGCGTGATGGCGAAATTCACTTCGTGATTGCGATGAACCCAGAAACATACGCATCAGATCTCGCCGATCTCGCCCCTGGCGGCGTGCTGCTGTACGATTCCACATGGCCCCGTCCGCAGCTACTCTCTCGCCCTGACGTGACCGTTCTGGGTGCACCACTCTCAGCTATGTGCAATGAGGCGTTCAAAGCCGCGCGCTCACGTATCCTGATGAAGAACATGGCTTATGTCGGCGTGGCCGCCGCCTTGCTCGACCTGGACCTCAACGTAATCGAGCAGCTGGTGACGGAGATGTTCGCTGGCAAGGAAAAGCTCATTCCGCTGAACATGCAGGCTGTTGCACTTGGGCACGATTATGCGAAGCAGAATTTCGAATGCCCGCTCGACTTTCGTGTCAGCCCCTTGGATAAAACCAGGGGCAAAGTGATGATCGACGGAAATACGGCCGCCGGCATAGGCGCCGTTTTCGGTGGTGCCACATTCGGAGCGTGGTACCCGATCACCCCCTCAACGTCGCTGATGGATGCCTTCCAGAAATATTGCGAAGAACTCCGCGTCGATCCGGAAACCGGACTAAACAATTTCTGTATCCTGCAGGCTGAGGATGAGCTTGCGGCAGCAGGCCTGACTATCGGCGCCGCCTGGGCAGGTGCCCGCGGCTTCACGCCAACATCCGGCCCCGGCGTTTCGCTCATGAGCGAGTTCATCGGCTTTGCCTACTACACCGAAGTGCCGCTTGTAATCTGTGATATCCAGCGAGTTGGACCGTCGACGGGCATGCCGACACGGACGCAACAATGCGACATCCAGCTCTGCGCCTATGCATCCCATGGCGACACGCGCCACCTGGTTCTGTTCCCGTCCCATCCGGGGGAATGTTTCGAATTTTCCGCCAAGGCACTTGATCTTGCAGAGCGCTTCCAGACGCCAGTCTTCTTCCTGTCCGATATCGACATCGGTATGAATGACTGGATGGTGGATGAGCTGACCTGGCCAGAAGACTATGTGCCAGACCGCGGCAAGGTTCTGAATGCGACGCAACTTGAGGAGATTGACGCCTTCTACCGCTATCTCGATGTAGACCGTGACACGATACCGTACCGCACCCTGCCCGGCACACATCCGAAAGGTGCATACTTCCTTCGTGGATCCGGGCACACGAAACTCGGCCGGTACACGGAAAAAGGCGATGAATACAAGGAAGTTGTCGATCGCCTATATCAGAAATGGAAACGAGCCGCTGCCTTCATGCCAGCACCGGTCCTGAAGAACGCAAACCGACCGGCTCGTTACGGCATGATTGCAATCGGCAGCTCCGATGCCGCGGTCACTGAAGCACGCGACCGCCTTGAGGCTGCAGGCATCCCTGTTGATTATCTGCGGGTACGCGGTTTCCCCTTCAGTGAAGATGTCGACACCTTCATCAACGATCATGAGGAAGTTTTTGTCATCGAACAGAACCGGGATGCACAGCTCCTGAACCTACTGATCACGGAAACCAGTGCCGCCAAAGAGAAGCTGGTTCCCGTACTCCACTATTCCGGCGAACCACTGAATTACCGTTTCGTCTATGAAGCCGTGGAAACCGCCCTGAAAGTGAGGAAGATTGCATGACCTCCTTCATCAAGCCCAAGATTCACAGACTGAACGAGCCGACGAATGCACTTGGCAAGTCCCGTGCAGATTATGATGGCGCGATGTCGACCTTATGTGCCGGTTGTGGCCATGACAGCGTGACAGCCGCACTTGCGCGTGCCTTCTACGAACTTTCGAGTGACCCAAAGGATGTCGTGAAGGTTTCCGGCATTGGCTGCTCTTCGAAAACAACCACCTATTTCCTCAAAGATGCCCATGGCGCCAATACAGTGCACGGCCGCATGCCCTCCTTTGCGACAGGTGCGGCAGCTGCAAACAAACATCTGACCTATGTCGGCGTATCAGGTGACGGCGATAGCCTGTCCATTGGACTGGGACAGATGGCACACGCCATCCGCAGGAATGTCGACATGATCTACATGCTGGAAAACAATGGCGTGTACGGACTTACAAAGGGACAATTCTCTGCCTCCAGCGATATTGGCTCCAAGGCGAAGAAAGGCGCAACGAACATGTTGCCACCTATCGACCCGGCCATCATGGCTCTGTCCATCGGCGCCACTTTCGTCGCCCGCAGTTTCTCAGGCGACAAGAAACAACTTGTCTCGTTGATCAAGGCCGGCATCGCTCACCGCGGCTTTGCACTGATCGACGTTATCTCCCCTTGCGTGAGCTTCAACGATCACAAGGGCTCCACCAAATCTTACGCTCATACTTACCAATACTACCACAAAGCCGTACACGCTGATTACGTCCCGCCAAGCGAGGAAATCACCGCCGCCTATGAGGAAGGTGAGTCCATGCCGGTCGAACTACACGATGGAGGGACAATCCTGTTGCGCAAGCTGGATGCAGACTACGACCCGACGGATCGAACGACTGCTATGGCAAAACTCATGGAGAGCCAGCAAACGCAGGAAATCCTGACCGGCTTGCTTTACATCGACGAGTCCCGTCCCGCGATGGCGGAGCACAAGAAATTGCCGGACACACCGCTACACTCCATACCCTATGAGAAGCTAAATCCGGGCGCTGAAGCTCTACGCAGAATTCAGGAAGAGTTCCGCTAACCTCTCGAACCAGGACTGGCCTGACGCGCACCACCTGCTAGACTGAACAAGCCTGTAGTGTTTGTGGTGGGAGAGTGACGTGCAGAAACTTCAGTTTCTACGGCAGCTTACCGGATTGTGCCTGCTCGCACTCTCCATATCCCTTGATGCGACACACGCCCAGCAGGCCGAGCCCACAGACGACGATCCTAGCTGGCCACGTACCGACTTCACGATTTCGGACGATGCCGCCGGAACCAAAGGCTTCAACACACAACCCGCACGCAAGGAAGACTGGCCCTTCTTCGCTGCCCTGCGTGGCACTCGGGAGGGCCTGGTTACGTATGACTGTGGTGGCTCAGCCATTTCGAGTGAATGGATACTGACTGCTGCACATTGCGTGGAAGGCGCCTTCAAAGGCTCCGGCATGGGCATTTGGGAGCGCCCCGGCTCAGGCAAACTACAGATCGTACTGGGCCAGAAAGACCTGAAAGCCGTCACGCCTGAGAATGTCTTTAATGCAACAGATGTGCGGATCGCCCCCACCTTTTCACGGGGGGGCGACAACAAGGTCCCTGTAAATGATATTGCCCTTATCAGGCTGGACCGCCCCTGGACTGGTCCCACTGTCCGACTGTCCGCCAGCGATGCTTCCGACGTCGATCGCTTTTTCGGGCCCGCTTATTTTGCGGGATTTGGCAAAATCGACATGCGCCAGAAAGAACCCGAGCATTACGTATCCGTTGAGGGCCCCTTCGCGGCGTATACAGATATCCTTGGCAATGCCATGATCCCGACACGCAGCCCGGAAGCCTGCTCAACCGATTACCAGGTTGAGGCTTATAACGGCGCAAGCATGATCTGCGCCGGATATGACACAGGCATCATCGACTCCTGCCAAGGCGACAGTGGTGGGCCGCTCATTGCCAGAGACTTTGCAGGCCGCGTCTATCAGATCGGCATAGTCAGCTTCGGCGAAAGCTGTGGGATGCGAGGCAAGCCTGCTGTCTATACACGCGTATCGGGCTTCAAGGACTTTGTCCTCTCCGTTGTGCCCGACGCCGCTTTTATCGACGCGAAACCGGAAAAAACTGTATTCCTGACGAAAGCCGGACTGGAAAACCTTATCCGCACACTCCAGCCCGCTGCAGGAAAAGTTGGAGTCCGCATCAATGATGGCGCAAAGTCTTTTCACTCTGGTGAAAAGGTTCGCATCTTTGTCGATCCTTCAATCAAAGGACGTCTTTGGGTTTTCGATCTTGATCCGTCAGGCGCTGTGACGTGCCTGTTCCCTTGTAATGCCAGCGAAGCAGATGAAGCCCTCGTTGACCCGCATCAGTCGGTGGTGCTTCCACCTAGCGGCATCTCCATCAGCGTGTCTCCTCCCACCGTGCCGGGCGAAAGTACACTGGCCGCATTTGTTTTGCCTGAACGCATGGCCTTGATTGGCGATACGCTTCCGGAACTCAGCCGTACGAAAGGCCCAATCCGCTCCGTCTGGCAGTCCTATTCCGACATCCTTGTTTTCGAAGTTCAGGATGCGATGTCCGATACACCGCAAGCAGACCCATACGCCAATATCGGCATGGGGCTGCTCACCTATAGTGTCAGCGAGTAAGGCCTCTTCATGTCCAGCCTGTTGCGCCAGATACTGATCGCCACATGCGTGCTGGCAGTTTCAACAGGCTGCCAAACGACAGCACGCGACACACCAAGCGAGGCGCAGCTTTCCTGGACACCGACACTTGATGCCGATGCCCGCGCGTCGGACCGCATCGTCAAGGGGGACCGGTCCACGCTAGCGCAGTGGCCCTACATCGCTGTTTTAAGACACGAAACCCGGCCCGGCCGGCTACAGTACTTTTGTGGCGGAACCTTTGTGGCCCGGCGCTGGGTGCTGACTGCGGCCCATTGTTTTGAAGGGGAATCCCGCCGGGTGGATGATCGCTGGGAGTGGCGGCCACGCGCGACATTGGAAGTCGTTGGGGGCACGGACGACCTCGGATCAGGCGACGAAACCGTGTTTGAAGTCGACTCTGTCATGATCCATCCGGACTATAAGCCGACTATGGAAGTATCACCCGGTGTCTGGGAGGGATCAGAAAATGACCTCGCCCTCGTCCGCATTGGCCGCACCTGGACCGGTCAGTTAGCCCGCCTCTCGTCTGGCGGGGAGGCTGACAGCGACGCCAATGGCGCGCGCGCCTTTGTGGCCGGCTTCGGCAAACAGGCAGACTCCGGCGCTGACGCAAGACTGGAAACATTCCGGATTGGCGACACGGACCGGTCCGCTCAGGCAGGTTCGCGTTACCTCTATCACGCCATGCTTCCGATGAAGCCCCCTGAGGTCTGCGGCACGCAATATGCGGACCTGGCCTATGACGACAGCACCCAGATTTGCGCCGGCCGGAAATTCGGCGGTGTCGATAGTTGCCAGGGTGACAGTGGCGGCCCTCTGGTCGTGCTGGATGCACAGGAGCGCACATATCAGGTCGGTATAGTCAGCTATGGCTTCGAATGCGCTGCAGAGAAATCGGAGGGCGTGTATACGCGCATCTCCCCCTATCGCGACTGGATTGAAACCACGGCTCGCGGTGTCATGTTTGTCGACGCCCAGCCCGAGCAGGTCTTCGTAGCAACAGCCGAAACCATGGAAGCCATGGCCAGAGTCCTGCAGCCGACAAGCAGCCGGATAGAGATGAATGTGAAACAGGAAGGTGAAGCCCCTGACACCGACCTGAAAATTACCATCACGCCGAAAATTGATGGCCGCCTGATCGTCTTCGAACTGGAGAATTCAGGCCGCATCAACACCTACTTCCCCAATGATCGCACCCCGGAAGGTGCAGCCATCGTCACAGCCGGACAAACCATCACCCTGCCGGAAGTCCCCTGGATGATCATTCCCCCAGCAGAAGGCGGAGCGACCATCTACGCTTTTGTCATTCCTGAAAGTGTCGCTTTCGCAGGAGACCTCCTGCCCACACCAGCCCGAATGCGCACTTTGGCAGAGGAAGAACAGCCCGAACGCGAGCCTGTCGACTTTGCGACCCGCATGCTGACAGAAGTCGCCAATCGCTCCAGCGAAGGCGGCCTGTCAGACTGGGCCGCAGCAACCGTGCCCTACTGATCGTTCCCCAGTTCTGCAGCAAGCAGCGCTTCAAGGCGCAGGTCCGCCTCATCCAGAAGTGCATTCGCCGCATCGATTTCGTCATCCGGCTTTGGCCCACGCCAGCCGAACTGATGGTCAATATCGAACAATGCGTCTTCCACATCATCACGCGCAGCGATGAGATAGTCGGAAGTCGTGTCAGCATCTGCAAGGGTACGCCGCAGATCCAGCACAGCCCGCCGCAAGGCACGCTCAAGACTGCGCTGCGCGATCAGGGCATCGGCGCGCTCTTCCTCCTCGTCGCGACGCGTTCCTTCCTTGTCGATCTGCTTGCGCAGCTCTTCTTCTGCGGCGCCCTGAACAGCACTGGAACGCAGCAACGAGCCCACGTCTGACAGCAAGGGGTCGCCGCGCTTCAGTTCGAGGACATCTACAAACAGGTTGAAGATCCCCGCATCCCGGTCAATGCCTGAGAAGTCGAGCGGCATCCAACCGGTCTCCAACCCCTTTGCCGCTGGCCCCGAAATATACTCCCCACGCCGCAATGCCGGAAATTTGAACACCCCGCGCGCAAAGCCGGAAGCATCATGGAATTCGACTGCTCCATCCGGCGTGAACTGGACATATGTGCGGGGCTCTGGCCGCTCAAAGTCCAGGACAAGCAGGTAATCCCGGGAATCATACCGTGCCTGACGTTCGAAATCGTTGGCGACAACCTTCAACAACTCACCCGTAAAATAACCGGAGCGTTCCTCATCGGGCTTCAGCCTGATCTCTGCATAGAAAGAGGGGCGCGAAACGAGTCCCAGACGAGTCCAGTCCGTCGTGAATTCCTGCGGCGCGTTTCCAAAGGGTGGACCTGACGGATCAAAGCCCTCGCGGACGACGTGGACACAACCGGTATTGCGATTGAACTCTATCATGTCGGGACTGGTAAACAGTTTTCCGCTGACAACCCCCGTACTCCGATCGATCTTGGGGGCTCCCATCTGCTGAAGCCAGGCGCCAACAGAATCAAACATCAACATGCCGGCCTGCAGGGCCAGTTCCTGACCGAACCCAAGGGTCCTGTCGCCTGGACCACGGGTTTCCTCGGGAAGGCAGCTATCATCCAGGAAGATCCGGAGATCGGAACCCATACCATCTGAAACCACTGTCGGCCGGGTGTTGATGCTTCTCGACAGACACCCAGTCAGCGCGGTGCAGGCGCTGATCAGTGCAGTGAACACCAGTATGCTGCGCCTCTTATTCACGACCCGACTTCCTCACTCAAAACCAGCCGCTTCAATAACCGGACAGCCGTCTTTCCCCTGAAAATTCAATTCACAACAGAATTAAGCCCACTGCAACAGGGAGCGTGGCACCGGAGTGCCTTTGAATAGTTTTCATGACTACAGCCGTTAGCCCCCTCAAAGGAAAGACTTGTCTCTATTTCTGACGATCAAAGTCATCCCTTCCCCGGAAGGATCGCTGATGCGTGAAAGCCACACCCTGCTTTCATCGGCAAAATCAGCCAAATGGTCTATCGCGAAGATAATTGACTTCCTCAAAGCAACGTGCTCATTCGAATTCAACAAGCGTTGAAATTACTCAACAGTCGTTGAAGTGACGCGATCTACCAGGGAGGAATTAGGATGCACCTAAAAACCAGATTCGCATTGTATGCGCTCGCCGCCACCGCCATGACGCCGGTTCTGCCTGTATGGGCCCAGGAGGCAGACGAGCCCGAAGACAACGCTCGCAGACTTGGCAGCGTCACAGTCACCGCGCAACGGCGCGAAGAAAACCTTCTGGACGTACCGCTGTCCGTCACGGCAATCGGGTCGGAACGCCTGGAAGTCACTGGCGCAGTCGACATCACGTCCATCCAGCGCTCGACCCCGAACGCCACGATCGAAGTCGCACGTGGATCCAACTCCACGCTCATCGCCTTCATCCGCGGCGTTGGCCAGCAGGATCCGCTCTGGGGTTTCGAACCCGGCGTGGGCCTCTATGTCGACGACGTCTACATCGCCCGCCCCCAGGGCGCGATCCTCGACATTTTTGACGTTGACCGCGTGGAAGTGCTCCGCGGCCCGCAAGGGACGCTTTACGGCCGCAACACCATCGGTGGCGCGATCAAATATGTCACCAAACCGCTCGGCGACGAGCCAGACCTGAAGGTCAAGGCCAATCTCGGCAGCTACAGCCAGGCCGATATCATCGTTTCCGGATCGACGCCGCTCAGCGACACATTCGCCGTCGGCGGCGCCATTGCGAAATATACGCGTGACGGCTTCGGCAAGAACCTCAACACGGGTGCCGAGCACTATAACAAGGACCTGCTGGCCTATCGGCTGAGCGCGGAATGGACCCCGACTGACGACTTCTCAGTCCGGTTCGCTTATGACAAGTCCGAAGACGATTCCAATGCCAAGCACGGTCACCGTCTCCTTCCGAGTGCGGATGGAACGATCCCGGTTACCGGTGACGTCTACGACACCCGTGCCGGCATCGGCGACGACAACTCGGTGGAAACGGAAGGCTACTCGCTGACCGCTCAATGGGACGTCAACGACATCGTCACGCTGAAGTCGATCACGGCTTATCGTGAAGGTTCGACGATCACGCCGATCGATTTCGACGCCCTGCCACAGCCGGACTTCGACGTACCAGCATACTACAATGATGATCAGTTCTCGCAGGAATTCCAGCTTCTCTACAATAACGGTCCGCTCAGCGGCGTTGCCGGCATCTACTACCTGGATGGCAATGCCGATGGTGCATTCGACGTCATCCTTAGCGCCCTCGGGCTCTCGATCTACCAGGGTGGCGCGCAGGAGAAAGAGAACATCTCCATCTATGGCGACTTCACCTATGCGCTGAATGACAAGTGGAGTGTGTCGCTCGGCGGCCGCTACACCGAAGACAAGACAACAGCTGACGTGCTCCGAGAAGCCTGGCTTGGCCTCGGAACCGGTTCGTTTGATCCATCGAACACAACCTCTATCTATCTGGTTACCCAGACCGACTATAAGGGGGTGGAGCGTAAGGACGATCAGTTCACGCCTCGCGTCTCCGTTTCGTACAAACCGACCGACGACCTGAACCTCTATGCGACCTACGCGCAGGGCTTCAAAGCAGGTGGTTTCGACCCGCGGGCCCGCGAGGATCTCGACCCGACCGGCCTCTCCCGCCAGGGTTTTGGTCCGGAAAAAGTCGACTCCTACGAATTCGGCGTCAAGGGTTCCTTCTTCGGTGACAGCCTCCTGCTCAACACGGCCGTGTTCTTCGCTGACTATACCGATCAGCAGATCACTGTGCAGAGTGGTGCGGATACCAACAATGATGGCGTGAACGACACGTTCGTGTCATCCGTGTTCAACGCTGGTTCGTCCGAATACAAGGGTCTGGAAATCGAGGGCACGTGGTTTGCGACCGATAACCTGACCCTGTTCGCGACCCTTGGTTACATCGATGCCAAGATCAATGAGATCCTGTCGGGCGGCACGAACGTCGCCAGCTCCTTCGTGACGCAGAACACGCCGGAACTGCAGGGCCAGATCTCCGCAAACTATACCCAGGACCTGGGGGCGAACCGCGGGGAACTGTCTCTGACCGGTACGGTCTCCGGCCGTGACGAGTACTACCTGTTCAACGTGCCGAACGACGGCTTCCCGGCCGGGCAAAGCGTAATCTTCCCGGGCGGCGGACCGAAGCTGGACCCGTCGGGCTACTACCTCTTTGATCTGAGTGCGGTCTGGACCTCACCGACTGGCAAATACCGGGTTGGCCTGCACGGCCGGAACCTGACGGATCAGGAATACCGGGTGGCAGCCTACAACTTTGTCACACCGAGCCAGCTCGGTCTCGATGCCGCCTACTCGGCCTTCTACGGCCCGCCGCGTACCTTCACTGTTTCGCTGTCGGCTGATTTCTAGATCAAGCACTAGCGCGTCATCCTCCTTCAACGACGCGCGGGCGGCCCTTTTCAGGGCCGCCCTTTCTTTTTCGGAGACGCTTCTGCACGGAATGATTCAAACCCAGCCGCTGTGAACCGAACCATATGTTCGTACGCATCTTCCAGATCGCTTGAATGGCACAAGCCACCAGACAGGCTGTCGATACGGCCGGTTTGCGCAAACGTCAGCGTCAGAGCCCCCGACAGGCAGTGATAAGCCCAATAAAGGTCCCGGTCCTCAATGCCCGGCAAGGCCAGGCGAAGCGCATCTATGAAACGCTCAATGAGCGGATCGAAGAACTGCGTCATCAGCTTGCCACCCCATTCAGGTGAGTTGTTCACATAGGCAATCAGGGCGTAGTAGTTCTTCCAGCCCTCTTCGCGCACATGATCTCCCGTCAGCATCGGCCGCAGATATGCGCGGATAATTGCCTCGACTGTCGGAGAACGTTCGCTTTCGACGAGGCAGGCATCCAGTTGCTCCAGACGCGCCTGGTTCAAAATCTCCGCACGCCGCAGAAGGACCGCATCGAACAGATCTCGTTTCGGGCCGAAATAATAATTAGGCAGTGCCACATCGACGCCAGCATGTTTGGCGATCGCACGAAGCGTCACCCCATCATAGCCATGCTTTGCAAACTGCTCTTCCGCGGCATCGAGAATAGCTGTGCGCCGATCCAGCCTCGGTTCTGTCCTGATTACGCTCATGCTTCGCTAGTAAACCTCAGCTATCGATAGATCAACGATACCGCGACGTCAGAAAGGCCGACAACGCCCCACCTTATGCTTGCGTTCTGGCGCTGTTTAGGCCAATTTCAACAATTGTTGAAAAAGAAGAAGTGCCCGCAAAGGGTCTCGCAAGTTCAGGGGAAGAAACGTGAGTCACTACACGATGCCGCAGGCGCTGTTTCCGGAGGTGTTCCGCCTTCACGGACGCTGGCGCCCCACAAGAGAGGCAGTCGTGTGTGGTGATCTGCGTTTGAACTGGCGGGATTTCAACGCGCGTATAAATCAAGTCGCCAATGCCGTTCTGGCCGAAGGCCTGGCCCCGGGAGATCGCGTCATCGTCCTGATGACCAATGGCATTGAGATGATAGAGGTCCTCTTTGGCCTGATTAAATCTGGCATGACCAGCGTCCCGATCAATCTGTCTGTTACAGAAGATGCGATCGCCGGCATGATCAGGGATGCAGATGCCCGAATGATCGTCTGCACAGAAGATCAGGCTAGACGCATAGAAAAACACGCAATTCTTTTCGATCAGTGCGCCTCACTCATTCGTGCCTCCACCGGAGAGATGGATGGCTGGAAACCATTTAAAGACTGGACCGGGACAGCTGCAACGGACGAGCCGAAGCTAGCGATTTCGCCCGATACACCGCTTAACATCATCTATTCATCAGGCACGACCGGAACACCAAAAGGAATAGTACACACCCAAAAAGGACGCCGGGATTGGGCGGGAGACCTGTCAGTTGCGCTGCGCTATCATGGGGCAGCCCGCACACTCGTCACTATTGGCATGTACTCCAACATTTCCTGGGTGAGCCTGCTCTGCACAGCCCTTGCAGGCGGGACGCTGATTATAGAAGATGCCTTCGATGCAAATCGGTTCTGGCATCTCTGCGCACAGGAACGCATCACGCATTCCTCAATGGTTCCGCTCCAGATGCAAAAAATCATGGAGGCTGATCCGGATCCCACTCAACCGACTGCCGTGCAGGCAATCATGACGGCTGGTTCGCCCCTGTACCCCGATCTGAAGCGCCAGCTCTTCGATAGGTTCGGCCCCACAATCATTGAATTGTATGGCCTGACCGAGGGGGTCATCACGACCCTGGATCCGGAAGTCGCAGATCACCATCTTGCGTCCGTTGGCCAGCCCCTTCTGGGCACGGACCTCTGCATTGTGGACGAACTTGATAACGAAGTTCCACCGGGCACACCCGGAGAGATCGTGGCAACAGGCCGGATTGTCATGCCGGGATACTGGCGCCGTGAGGATGCTACACTGGATGCGACATGGACGTCTCCGGCGGGCGAAGCCTGGTTACGCACCGGAGACATTGGCCGCGTAGATGAAGAAGGCTTCCTCTATATCGTTGACCGGAAGAAGGACATGATCCTCTCCGGAGGACAGAATGTGTACCCTCAGGACATCGAAGCCCAGCTCATGCAACATGAAGCTATATCTGAAGCTGCCGTTATTGGGGTGCGCAGCAAGAAATGGGGCGAAACACCATTGGCCCTGGTTGTGCTGCGCACTGACATCCCCCCTTCAGATATCAAGGAATGGTGCAACTCACGGGTGGGCAAGCAGCAGCGCGTGTCTGATGTGAAGATACTGAATGCCCTCCCCCGCAACCCCAACGGAAAGATCCTGAAGCGCGAGCTCCGGCAAACATTCGAAAGTGCAAGCTATGACTGAAGACATCCGCTACCAGTCATCGGATGGGCTGAATCTATATGCCAAGAGATATGGCCCAAAGGATGCACAACTCAGTGTGCTGTGCATGCATGGTTTGACGAGAAATCACAAGGATTTCGAACCCATGATCGCCGCGCTGCCTGAGCAATATCAATTCATTGCTGTTGACGTGCGCGGCCGCGGGCTATCCGATCGGGACAAGAATGCAGAGCACTATTCGCCAGTGACCTATGTTGGCGACATGGCCGCCCTGCTCGACCACCTGAAACTTGATCGCGTCGCACTGATCGGCACATCCATGGGCGGACTGATGTCCATGATCATGATGAAGGCAATGCCTCAGCGTGTACGCGGTGTGGTGCTGAATGATGTCGGACCGGTGTTTGAAAAAGCAGGCCTGAACAGAATTGCCGCCTATACAAGCAACAACGAACCTATGGCCGGGTGGGATGACGCGGCCCGCACAGTCGGGGAAGTGCAAGCGGACATCTTCCCCGACTATGGCCCCGAGGAATGGATGGCCTTCGCCCGGCGCACATATCGCGAACTGAGTGATGGCCGTGTTGCATTGGATTATGATCCGGAGATCACCCGCACAGTCGGCCAGGTACGCCCCGGCCTGCTCACCCGGATAGCCATGTGGAAACTTTACAAGGACATGTCGAAATCCCCCTTGCTGCTAATCAGGGGCGAGACCTCAGACATTCTCTCAGAAAAGACCGCCACCAAGATGATCAAACGTCATCCGGATGCACAGCTGGTTACTGTGCCTCGTGTCGGTCACGCCCCGATCCTCGATGAACCGGAGGCCGTTCAAGCTATCCGAAACTTCCTTGCCAATGTGGAAGCCCGCACATGACTTCTAAAACACACGCCGCACAATCGACCGCTATCCCTGGCCGCGCCTGGGTGCTCGCCGTCCTGACACTGACTTATACCTTCAATCATATTGATCGTCAGGTTCTGGTTATCCTGCTTGAACCGATCAAGGCAGAATTAAACCTGAAGGATGGCGACCTGGGCATGCTGACGGGCATCGTCTTCGCCGGATTTTACGCCACGCTTGGCATTCCTGTCGCAATGTGGGCCGACCGCGGAAATCGCCGGAACATTATCACACTCGCCCTGACGATATGGTCTGCCATGACGGCCCTCTCCGGGCTCGCACAGACATATTGGCAACTATTGCTGGCACGTATGGGTGTCGGGGTCGGTGAAGCTGGCGGCACGCCGCCTGCGACTTCCATGATTGCCGACCTGTATCCCCCAAAAGAGCGGGCAACGGCCATGGGCATCTACACGACCGGCATCGGGTTTGGCGTGATGGCGGGCTTTGCCCTCGGCGGCATCATCTATGAACATTTCGGGTGGCGTGCGGCCTTCTTTGTCGCCGGTGTTCCCGGTCTGATACTGGCCCTGTTGGTTCGCTTCACAGTGAAGGAGCCCACGCGCGGCCTGGCTGACCAGCACCAAGTGACCGGTCAGGCTCCCTCCTTCGGTGAAACCGTTTCGTTCATTCTTCAGCAAACCTCATATCTCTGGCTGCTCGCTGGATGCCTTCTGATTTGCATCTCCTCCAACGCCTTCCTCGTGTTCACATCGGGGCACCTGCAGCGCACTTACGGTTTGACTCCTGGCGAGGTCTCCCTGCCACTGGGCATATTGATCGGAGGTGTCGGTAGTCTTGGCGCCGTTGTTCTTGGTGCGGTCTGTGACCGGCTTTCCGCGAAAGACATGCGCTGGCGGCCACTCATGATCGCCATCTGCGCCGGGCTCGCCCTGCCCTTTGCCTGGATGTTCCTTCACGCCTCAAATGTCTGGGCTGCTTACGCCTGGAACCTCGTGCCGGCCTTTATCGGTCTGATCTATGCCAGTATTGCCTACACAGCATCCCAGGAACTGGTGCAAGTGCGCATGCGCTCATTTGCATCCGCCTTCATGCTGTTCTGCCTGACACTGATTGGCATTGGCTGCGGCCCATGGATCGCTGGTGAACTGAGCGATCATTTCGCGGCGCAAGGCGCAGAAAACTCGCTCGCCAAGGCGCTGGAAGTCATGTTGCTGTTCAATTTCGGCTCTATCGCCTGCCTGTTGATGGCAACCCGGAACTATCGCCGCGACGCCGCGCGTGCTGCAGCGGCCTGACCGGAAAGCTTCCCCGACACTCAGAACATGAGCAGCCGCATCTGACCCAACCAGACAGCCGCGATGCCTGATGCCAGAAATGGCCCGAACGGCATTGCGCCGTCTGGCTTACGTCCAGAAACGGCCATGAAGCCTGCAAACACCAAGCCCGAACTGCTCGCGATGAGAACAATCCACGGCAGCCCAATCCATCCACACCAGGCCCCACCGGCGGCAAGCAGTTTCGCGTCTCCCCGGCCCAGCCCATCCTTGCCGGTCGTTGCGCGGTAAGCCTTTTCAATGACCACGAAAAACAGATAGCCGACGATTGCACCAATGCCGGCACTCCATACCTCACCAGTGAAGTACCATGACTGCACAACGCCCACGCCGATCAGAGGCAGAGTAATCATATCCGGCAGCCGCATCGTACGTATGTCGATCCAGGTGAGCGCCACCAACGCCGGCAACAGGACAAGCGTCCAGAGCACTACATCAAGAAACATGAACACCGCCCCACAACGCTTCGAACAGCGAGCCGCATCATAGAATCATTACCATGAAACAGAAACGCCCGGGCACATGGCCCGGGCGAATTGGAACTTCCAGCATTACGTCTTAAAGGGACGATGAGATCGCAGGGCCTTTGAGCGTGTAGACATCTTTACCCAGAGCCACATCCACCTGAAGGAAGCCCTCGGATATGTTTGGCAGGGACGCTGGCATCTTGTCGCCGATCCCCCGCATGAGTGTCTCGCCACTCGCGGAGACAACGGACCAGCCAACCGGTTCCAATTTGTCACTGTAGTTTGCGGCAAGGTTGGTGCGCGGCGCAGCAACCATCGGAATTGGCGTGTCCAGCCGACCGTCAACACGAGCAAACAGCTCAACCACATAGATCATGCCATTCGTCTCAATTGCGGCGACGCCCATATGGTCAAACTCTTTCCGTTTGAAATTCGCGGCATTGGCTTCATCCGCCAGAAGGGCCTTCTGAATATCCTTCGCTGTGGTTCCCGCTTTCACGACCACGACATTCGCACCGAAAGCACCGATCAGCCTGCTACGCTCCATCATCCGGACCCGGTCCAGATGCGTGCGGCCTTCAAGGTCCTCATGAGCTGCATAGCCGCGCACAGCCATGTCATACGCATGCAGACGCGCAGCATCTATCAGTGAGCTGAGCGACTCCACTTGTTGTGCGCCCTGTGACTCTCGCTTCTCACCAGCGAGACGCAACAACTCATTTGCCAAGAAGGTGTCAGTCTTGATTCCATTGATACCCTCCAGACAGGCATCCGCCTCCTTCTGGAAAGCTGTCGGCGTCATGCCGTAACCATCAGAGAGGTCGCACGCAGTGTCTGCGAAGGAAGGGCCGCTCAGAGCCGCAAAGGCCAGCGCCGAAACGGACAGGATTTTGTAGGCGTAATGTAACATAACTGTCACACTACCTTGTGTGACAGTTACGTGTCAATTGCATCCATTATTGTGGAATATTTGTGTACTGCAGTAGTTACTACAGAATACCGGACCCTACTCAGCCTGACAGGCAGTCAGTCCTGTAAGCGGTGTTATGATTTCCCATCCCTCTGCGTCTTTCGAAATCATGCGCGCCAGCGGCACTTTGCGCCCGCCCTCAATCTCGTCACCAGGCGCAAGGGTCAGCGAAACGTGTTCTCCGTCAGCATCTCTCATGCTCATGCGCGTCATGAACTGACCAAACACATCGCCTTCCTGTGATTCGACACCCAGTGTTTGCTGGCGCCCATTCAGAATAGCCTCGGCTTCCAGGCCCCCGGCCGGAAAAAACAGAACGAAATGACGCGGGTCATCGCGCGTCCAGAGAAACAATCCACACCCCCCAGGCTCCAGCGTCTGGGGCGGAAGAGAAACGGCCTTAGTGCTAGCCGCAGATCCCGCATCAGTCGCTGACTCGGCAACCGAACCGGTAGATGCACACCCCCCAAGACAGGCCAAAGCCACCAAAAAGAGACGCAGTTTCATTGAATAGATCCTCCATTCGGGATCGGCTGCTCATAAACGAGCCGCCCTGCCTCATCGGCAAACCCTGCCACCAGCAGTGCTTTCACCTGATTCTCAGGCACATCCCAAAGTTCCAATCGCCCACGGCCAGACAGCGAAGCACTGGCAGAAATCTGTGTCCCATCCGCAGCCTGCCCTTCCACTGATACAATCAAGTCCCCGTCCTGACAGGAGAGTGCTCCAGATAACTCAGGCCAATTCGCTCCGTAGGCAGTTGAAATACGGGCAAGCGCGTCCGTCACAACATTGGCACTAGCAGAAAGGCACCCATCCTGATCAAACTCGATCGAAGCATTCGAAAGACGCAGGTCAACATCCTGCGAGGGAAACATGGGGGAAATACGCGTTGCATTGAAAGTCAGCGCAGTACGCCCCTCCTCTATCCGCAGTCCCTTATTAGCCGGTGCCACAAGACCGGAGCCGCGACCTTGTGGGCCCACCCAATGCAGAAGGTGCCCCGGCTTGCCACCCAGCGCACGCATCAGGCTGAAATCGCCTTCTACCGCGCCGATAGGCTCCCCCCTCACCGCAAGTCCCGTCACTTGACCATGCCAGACCGTACCACGCGCCTGTTGCCAGGAGACACCCTGCTGAATGATGCCAGACTTCTTGAGCGCAAATGAGAGCGGCGTATTTGCGGCCAAAGCAAACAAGAAAACGCCTGCAAAGAGTATCAGCAGCAGCCACTTTCGCATCACGAGGCGCCTCCACGAAACTCGAAGCTGGCACGAACCATACCCGACGTATCTGCGAAAATGGATGCCTGGGCCGGCTCGGCCCCGAGTTGGCGTTCGGCGGCTTCCAACCAGGCAAACAGCGTCTGTACTGAAGCCTGATCAAACTGGACGATGATTGCACCGCGCTCATTCGATTGGAGACGGGAGACTGCAAGGCCTCTCTGGGAGGCCAGATCAACCAACCGGGCACGAAGATCTTCGCCTGAGACAACAGGGCCACCCGTCGTTTGTTCTGTTCCCACATTGGCACGCGCAGCCGAAACAGCATCCAGGGTCCGGGATGCAACAGCCAATGAAAGCTCGGCGTTCTGTCTCGCTGTACGCAACGGACGCACCAACAGCACATTCAACAACAGTGCAGTCACGAGCAATGCTGCCATCAGGATCAAAAGACGTTCACGTGCGGAACGCGCCAACCAGAAATCCTTCATGACGGCAGCTCCAGGACCATATCACCCACGACGCGACCATCTTCCACTCGCGCATCTCCCAGACGAACAACGAGCCCCCCACTCTCGATAGCCGACTTCAGGGCTTCATCATCCCCAAACGCACTATAGAAAAGTTTGGCCTCCAGCCGGCCACTCTCTACATCGTAGCGCAGACTGGACAGACGTGTTCCCTCATCTCCCGCCAGCGCGGCATACAGAACACCAGTCATGTCCCGGAAGCCCGCAACTGGACGTGAGCCCCCGTTTGAGCGCGCACGGACCGCAGCAAGAATATTCGACGGTGCCGGCTCTCCCGGGTATAGTGCAGTGAAGTTCGCCCGGGTCTGCTGCCCCAGAACCGCCTCCAACTGATGCATGGCCCGTATGCTCGCAAAGGTATAGGCGCTCCACGCGACAGCAAGAGCTGCGGCAAGCCCCGCAAGGAGACGAAAACGTCTCAGATCGACAGGAAGCTCGGCCTTGCGCGCAAAATCCGCCTGACGCAGATCAATACCGTTGGCCCCTGCTGCAACATATCCAGCTAACGCCAATAGCGGATCAGGCGTATGCTCAGGTTCAGCAGATACCCGGTCGGTCAGTGCCGAGACAAGTTCTGCAGGAAGTGACTTATCAATCGCAAACTTCTGATCCGCCCCGGAAACGAGAATACGATCCCCGACATCCAGTGGCGGAGCTCCTTCAGGCAAAAGCGTCACATCCGGCACAAGACGGGCATCATCCAGCCCTGCCTCCCCCAGGCGCGACATCCAGTTTTCCATTTCGGACTTCGCGACAAGGCAGACTTCAGCCTGAGTCCCCACGCTGTTGCGCGAACCAATGGCAACGTGCAAGTTTTCGACCGGAACGGCGACATCATCCTCTACGGCAAAGCGGGCCGTTCGCAGCCAGTCTGCCCGCCGTGCGCCAACAAGGCGCACAGAAGTGATCGTCACCTCAGTCGCAGGCACGACAACGGTCACCTCGTCTGAAGCAGCGGGGGGATTTGATGGTGATACAGTGACCCCACCGCCAGCTTCCACTGCCGCGAACCGCCATGGTTCACCAGGTGCAGGCATCAGGGCAACAAGATGGCGCGCCATCAGAAATCCCTCCGGACCATGGAGACCAAGGATACGTCTCCGCTTTCAGCGCGCCGGTAAAGCGCGCGGTAGGTTGTGACAAGGTCGCCCGTGCCAATATCGATATCAGCCGTCAGGTAACTGGAAGCAATCGACAGCGCGGACTCGTTCCGGGCATCTGGCGCAATCCGGTTTATGGTATCCTGCTGGAGAAACGCTTCGACACCAGACCAACCGCCTGTGGGGCGTGAATCGATCAGGGTTTTGGCATCATCCACAGACAGCTCCGTGGAGAACAGCGCAACCAGTAACGGGGCCTGTTCCAGTGTCAGCGTGTTGATGTTGATAACGGACTGCTCACGACTGGGGCGCAAACAGACAAGCCTATCGAGACGGGCCCGCACGTCCGCATCATAGCCCGCAATCGCTTTCAGCTCGCTGACACTGCGAAGGCGCGCGTTTGCGGCTCGATACGGTTCTGCTTGAGAGGCATAATAGCCATCTTCTGCACCATAGGTGCGCGTCGAAAAATCGGCATCCACCCAGTCTGCCAGTTTCTCCGCCAGAGATTGTGCCTCTGCCTTGTCCATGCCCACGGACACCAAAAAGTCTTCATAAGCCTGAAGCGAGGCGTCGTCTCCCTCACTCTCCCCATCGCCCCCGGAGATGGCATTGAGGTTAAAGCAATTCGAAGCCTCTCTCGCCTGAAGCACGACCATGCCATTTCCTGCAGGCAGATTGATGGGCTGTGTGAAGAGATCGGATTCGCTGTTCAGGACACCCTCGCTCACCTTCACGATTTTTGTGAGATATGACGCAGCCGCATCCGCGGCGCCGCGCGCAGTCCAGAAGGTTTCCGCCCTGGCGCCGGAGGATTTCGCAATCAAGACAGAACGTGCGAGTGCATCCGTTGCAGCAACAGCAGCAACAGACATCAACATGATGATCACAAGTACGGACAACAGGCTTGCGCCTTGCTCCCGATCTGTTGTCAGCTTCATCCGCCCCCACCCATGATAAAGAGTTCGGTGAGAGCATCCTTGTCTGAATACTCCAGGCGCAATTCCACAGCCGCCGGGAAGCCTTCATCACCGGCATTCCACTCCGGCACCCACTCACGGCCATTGAAGTAACGTGCCGACATGCGGGAAAGCCCAGTCGCGATCACACGTTCGACAAATGGCGTCTCTGCAGTCGGCTCAGGGCGCAACCAGGCACGTCGCGTCAACGTACCGGCACTGTACTGATATTCTACCGCCAGAAGGCTGGCCCGCGTTTCATCCGGCACAGGATGGTTCCAACCATCCCGGACAAACGCCATAAAGGGCCGGGATGTGTATTCCGGACTTCCAGGCTCACCGGCGAGAGAAACAGCATTGGCAAAGTCGTCGCGCATCAGCGTGTGAGCAAGATCCATTTCACTCACGCTCTGTGTTGTCTTCCCGAGCCGGTCCGAAGCCCTCACAGTGCCGATAAGCAAAGTTGATCCAGCCACGGCAATCATGGAGGTCAAGGCCAGCGCGACCAGCATCTCGATCAAGGTGAAGCCTGCGTCCCTTCTCATGGCACCACCTGTACCAAGGTCTCACGCAGAGCGAGCTGCTGTCCTGTAACCGGGTCCGTCACCGTGACCCGTATGCCCGCCAGGCCATTCTCGTTGCGAAGCTCAACCTGCCGGAGCCATTCGAGCGCCTGCCCGCGTTGCTCACTCTTTCCGGACATGGAACCTGCCCGCACTACGGCCGGGTCCATTACCGCTTCCACCAGGCGGTTGTCTGCTTCAATTCTGGCGAGTGCCAATCGACGCGTATGTCCGGCATTGGATGTTGTCTCAGTCACCAGATGCGCAAGCCCGATCGCCGCCATGGAAAAGACAAGCAGAGCCACAAGCACTTCAGCCAGAGTAAACCCGCGATCCGTCATTGTTCCGGTCGCCCCGGCATCTGAATTTCGCGCGCCTGAGCCCCTTTGGAGAAACGTACATCAGGGCCCGATACGATACCCGAAGCATCCGCAACGATCTGTGGACGAACTTCCTCTGTTCGTCTCTGCGATGGGCCTGTTGTGATGATGGTCACGCCTCCGGACAGAGAATGGGACAACCCTCTGACTGGCACCCAACGGCCATTTATGCGCGCATAGACGGTATAGGCATTTTCCTCGATACGAATGCCTTGTGCCTGTCCGCGGCTGATCGCCAGGTCAAGTGTTCGCGAAAGAACCGATTCAAATTGCTCGGTTTCTTTCTGCAAGGCATCAGGACGTGAAGGCATCACCATCACGACCATGGCGCTGGCAAGCGCCATGATGAACAAGGCGACCATGATCTCCACGAGGGAGAAGCCACCATCCCGATGCCGAACACTCCTCACGGCTTGCCTAGTCCCAGTTGCCTATATCGTCTGCCGTCCCGGCTTTGCCATCCGGTCCCGCGGAATAAATGTCATAGGCACCGCCGGATCTCTGTCCTGGAAGATCGTAATGGTAGGGATTTCCCCACGGATCATCGCGCAAGCGCTTGATATACCCCCCCGGCCGATAGGTCGCGATATCTGCGCCAGCGGGCGGTGTTTTCAGCGCCGCAAGCCCGGCATCCGCACTCGGATAGGTGAACATATCGAGGCTGTACATTTCGAGGGCACTCTCGAACGCAGCAATATCTGCGCGCACCTTTCCGACACGCGACTGCTCCCCCACTGGCGCGACGTTGATGATGACCAAGGTGGCCAGCAAACCCATGATGAATATCACCACCATAAGCTCGACCAGCGAGAAGCCAGCCTCCTTGCGGCGCTGGGTGCGTCTGTTCTTTCTATTTGGGATCATGGCGATACTTCCTATGACATGGCCAGCGTGTTGAGCTGAAGAATGGGCAGCATGATCGACATCACAATCAGCCCGACAATCCCGCCCATCAGCACGATAATCAAAGGCTCAGCGAGCGCGAGAAGCGCAGCCGAACCTGTTTCGAATTCGGTATCCAGAAAATCTGCCGCACGGTTCATCATACCAGGCACATCACGACCGGCTTCACCGCTCGTCACCATGTGCACCATCATCGGCGGGAAGACCCCAGTGGCGGACAGGGCGGACGACATGGATCCACCTTCCCGGACGCGCTCCGCGATGAAATCCGCGGCATCCGCAATCACCGTATTATTGGCAGCGCCCTTCGCCCCTGCCAGTGACTCGAGCACGGTTGCGCCTGAGGCAGAGAGCGTCGAATAGACCCGTGCAAATCGTGCAGCAGCGACTGTTCGTGCTTGCGATCCGATAAGAGGCAAACGCAGGATCAGGCGATCCAACCTGCGTCGCATGACCGGTTGGCGGAGCAATCGAGCCGTAAGGAATGTGAGGGCGGCGAGCAGCAAGAGCACAAACACCCCATACTCACGAACGCCATTGGACAGGGCGATGACAATACGTGTGAGCAATGGCAGCTGCGCATCAAACAGGTCGAACTGTTCAACAAGGCGCGGCACCACCACGACCATCAATGCAATGACCATCCCCAGCGCCATGACAGACAATAGCGCCGGATAGATGAGGGCAGCGCGCACCTTCTGGCGCAACTGATAGCTGCGCTCCAGATAGGTCGCAAGGCGCTCCATGATGTCACCCAGTTTACCAGACATCTCACCCGCGGAGGTCACTGCGCGGACAAGCGGAGGAAAGGCTCCAGGCGCAAGGGCCATCGCCTCAGACAGGCGGGCTCCCTCGACCACATCTGCGCGCACAGTATGCACTGCCTTCTGAACGCTAACCGGGTTTTCATTCCCGGCACAGGCGGCCAGGGCCTGCTCCACAGCAAGTCCTGATTTCAAAAGCACTGACAATTGGCGCACCAGCAGAACACGCTGTTTGTCGCTCAGGCGTGCACGACGTACAGCCACCTTGGACTGCTTTTCCGAAACAGGATTGACGTTGAGGACCATGAGGTCCCGCAGCCGCAATTCCTTACGTGCCGAACGCGCACTGTCTGCGGAGATCACGCCTGAACGGCGCTTTCCCTCTGCGTCCAGCGCAACATATTCGAAGGCGGCCATTACTGGCCTCCTTTCCGGCAGGCTCGCAATACTTCGGCAACGCTGGTTTCACCGGAAATCACATAGCGGCGCGCATTGTCCAGAAGACGGTCATGACGCGCAAATGCAGCCTGGTCGATCGCATCTTCCGATGCGCCATCGCTGAGCATGTTCCGGATATCACGATCCGCTATCAGCAATTCATAAACGCCCAGACGGCCTATGAAGCCGGTCTGCCCGCAAGAAAGGCACCCTTGAGGGTCGTGGACGGTCAGATCGGCATCACTATGGAGGCCGAGCGATTCACACTCTGTATGCGTTGCTTTTCTTGATGTCTTGCAGGAGGGACACAACCGCCGCACCAGGCGTTGTGCCATGATCGCCCGTAGCGTCGACGAAAGCAGATAGTCCTCCACCCCCATATCCCGCAGTCGCGTAATAGCGCCCGAAGCGGAATTGGTGTGCAGGGTTGAGAGGGCCAGACGGCCTGTGGATGCAAATTCGAATGCGACTTCCGCAGTTTCCGAATCCCGGATTTCCCCCACCATTACGATATTCGGGTCCTGCCGCAGGATTGAACGCAACGTGGCCGCGAAATTGAGCCCTACCTTGTGGTCCATTTGCGTCTGGCTGATCCCCGGCAGGCCATACTCGATCGGATCTTCCAGGGTCATGATGTTGTCGCGGCCGGTATTCAGCCGGGATAGCGCCGAATAGAGTGTGGTTGTTTTACCGGAACCGACCGGACCAGTGACAAGAATAACGCCATTGGGCTGGCTCAACACTTCCGTGAACCGCTCATAAGTATCGGCATCCATGCCGAGGTCCTTGAGGTCCAGCAGGGCGTTCTTCGTATCAAGAAGACGCAGCACGACGCGCTCACCGTAGCGGGTCGGCAATGTAGCAACCCGCACATCAATGGACTTACCACCTGCGGACAGAGAAATACGTCCGTCCTGAGGCAGGCGCTTCTCAGCAATATCCAGACGCGACATGACCTTGATACGCGAGACAATTGGAGCCGCCAGTTTCCGCGGAGGAGTCAACACTTCCACCAGGTCTCCATCGATCCGGTAACGGATGGACAATGTGTCCTCAAAGGGGTCGATGTGGATATCTGAAGCCCGGCGTTTCATTGCTTCATGGATCAAGCCGTTGATGAGGCGGATGACCGGCGCATCATCCTGCCCCTCCAGAAGGTCGGCTGTTTTGGGCAGGTCATCAATAAGGCTTTCCAACCCGCCCCGTGCATCCACGGCAGCGTTCACACTGTCGCCCGCCAATGCATCCGCTGCGAAGACGTCCGCCAGCATGCGCTCATAGGCATCACGATCCAGTGCTTCGAGTTTGAATGCAGCCCCAAGCGCGCGCCGTGCCTCCACCAGCGCGAGCGGGTCTGCCCCCGCCCTCACGCCGAGTGTCAGCTCATCACGTCCCGGCAGGACAACCACCCCTTTGTCCTTGGCAAAAGCGTAAGTGAACTGCTCAATGGCCGGCACAGTGCTCATTGCGGGGGCGGACTCCCCAGAACCTGGTTGACGAACTTGTCCAGTGAGGCGCCGCTATCACCTTCACCTTCCCACAGCTCCTGAGCCCGCAGATAGCGGTAGGAGCGCACCGTGGCGTTACGCGCATCATCGCGATTTCGTACAATGGTCGGGCGGATAAAGACCATCAGGTTTGTGCGCCCCATACCTTTCCCTTCCGAACGGAACAGCCGCCCTGCAACAGGAATGTCTCCCAATACTGGAACTTTTTCGTTGGTGACACTCTCCGTCTGCTCGACCAGACCACCCAGCACGATAATCTCGCCATTATCGGCGATCACACTCGTACTGATCTTCCGTGTATTGAAAATCAGATCTGTCGTGGATCCCGTCGTAATCGCCTGAGCGATGTTCGAGACTTCCTGCACGATGTCGAGGCGGATCGTGTCATCGTTTGAAATCCGGGGCGTCACATCCAGCCCAACACCGACATCCCTGCGCTCCACAGTGCGGAAAGGATTGGAATTGGAATCTCCGAGCACCTCACCCGTAGCAACTGGCACTTCCTGACCGACCAGCAGCTTAGACGTGCCATTATCCAGTGTCATGTTGAACGGCTTGGACAAGATGCGTGACTGGGTATCGTTTTCTACAGCAGTAAGGATCGCACCAAAAAGCGTATCGCCATCCTGCCCGCCAACACCGACGCTCAGCCCGGACAAACCGAGCAGCGAGTTCACCGCAGCTTCAGCAAATGGATTGGTATCCGAGTCACCTGTATTGAAAGGTGTGTTGGAGCTGAGCGCCCCTGCCAGCGCAAGCATGCTGGGCGCCGAACGTGAGTAGTTCGTAGATACAAATGGCACAGTTGAATCGTTGCTGCCCGAAACAAGGAACTGCAGTCCAAGTTCGCGTGCCGTGTCATCCGACATCTCAACGATGATCGCCTCAACCAGAACCTGAGAACGGCGCCGGTCCAGATCTGTAATGATCCGCTCAAGCGCACCCAGAGTTTCCGGTGGCGCACTGATGACAAGGGAATTCGTCGGCTCGTGGTGCGCAATGGTTGTTACGCCCTGAAGCTCCCCACCGGCAGCACGTCGCGCATCCATAGCCGCAGCCATCTGCTGCAGCACCGGAACAAGATCCACAGCGTTCGCGTTGTTCAGCGGAATGACACGCAATGTATCCTCGGTCCGGTCATGTGAATCGAGCTCACGGCTCACGTCCACTGCGCGCCGCACAAGAGCATCGTCACCCTGCAGGACCACAGCATTCCCCGTATCCGAAGCGACAGCTTGAAAGTTGACCGCAGCACCGTTTTTTCCTGGCGCCACAGAAAGGCTTGTCAAAATGCTCGCCATTTCCCGCGCAGGGATATTCTTTAGACTGATTGTCTGGGTGACGGATGGATCTGTATCAATCTGTTTCAGCATGGCGCGCAGGCGCGGCAGATTGGATGCATAATCCACAACGACAAGCGTGTTTGAAGCATCGTTGGCAACAATCTGTCCCTGCTCCGCAATCAGCGGCTTGATCACGGCCGCCACATCACGGGCGCTGGAATGCTTCAGCGCAAAAATTTCAGTCGTGAACGTATTCGAACCCGCAGCCGAGACGCTTGCATCGGATACAGCCTGGCGCTCCGGCACGATCCGATACGTTGCGCGTCCCGCGGGCACTGCCGTAAACCCATGAACCCGCAATGCAGACAGGAAGACATCAAACACCTGATCGCGAGTCAGCGGCGTCGACGAAGATACCGTCACACGCTTGGTTCGCGCATCGGGATGCACGATGAACGTATAGCCCGTCACCGTCGACACATCTGCGACCAGTGCCGAAAGATCGACATCATCAAAATTCATAATGTGGCGCGAAGGCTCCGGGCTGCTTTGACCTGCCTGAGCCAATGCACCTGGCGCAATCGTCGCAAACAATGCTGCGGAGAGGACGGATTTCAATTTCATAAGCTACGGATTCTCCGGCAGCGTGAATACCTGGTCGATCTGGCGGCCGTCGCGATCAACTCTCAACCGAACTTTTCTTAATGAAGAAAGCTTCATGGCAAGCTCCCCGGGGCTTGTTGTCCCGACCGGGATGCCATCGACCGACAGCACGATGTCCCCGGACCGGAGACCGGACCGCTCCAGGAGCGCAGTGTCACCACGGCTCCCTATCTCATAACCGACGAATTCCTGGCCGCGATGAACAGGATTGATGACGAGATTTGTCAGAAAGTCCGTGGCCGTTGTGCTGATCAGCTCTTCTTCGCCACCCCGGCTGGAGGGCTTACCCTTAGGCGCCGTCTCGCCAGGAGATGACAGAACTGAAAGCCGGTCAGCGCCGCTCGCCATCAACAAGGCTTCAATTTGGCCGTTCTTTCGCAAGGTCACGCGGTCCCCATAGACACGGTCGAGCACCACCCCATCAAGGATGGTCTCACCTGGTGCAAATATGCTCAGCCGGTTATTCGGCATGACGATCATCGCAACACCTGTGCCATCCGCAGAAGCGCGAACCCCTTTCAGGACCAGATTCAGCTTCGTTTCGGGTGCTTCCGGAATATCTGCGACAGGTTCGGCAGACCGCGAGAATGGATCGGAGGTGACCAGAAGTGTCATATCGCCCACAAGAGCACGGTTTACCCGTTCAGCTTCAACGCGGACATTCTGCGCAAGCGGCTCCGTACCGGAAACTGCGCCGCCCGGTTCGATTACCAGCCAGGCAATCTTTGCAAGCAGAAACGCCAAACCGGCCACCAGAGCAATCTCGGTAACCATAATTGCAGGCCCAATAAAACGGATGAGCCCGCGGCGGATATTCTCCACCGCGGACCCCCCTGTGAGCATGCCGGATCTAGATCCAGTCAAACGATCAGAACCTCCGCTTCAAACCCACGCTGAATACGGTATCCTGCTTGTAAGTGTCCACATAGACGCGGTCAGAGCCATACTCCTGATATGCCTCATAGCTTTCACCAAACAGGTTCTGGATATTCAACGAGAATTCGTAATCTCCATTGCCCATATTGAAGCCCTTGTTCCACACAAAGTCCACGGTCATTGGCGGTTGTTCAAGGAATGCAGGAACACCACGCGCAGCAATTTCGCCTGAGCGGATCCTATCTGAGACGTAATTCACGAGCAGGTTGTATTCCGAACGTGCGCTCTCATTCAGAAGGCCAAGCTGGAGATTGAAGAGATGCTCGGACTGGCCCTGCAGGCGACGGCCATCATTGATCAGGCCCGCAGCGTCTTCATAACCGCGAACGGGGTTCAGGTTGGTGCCGACGTTGACGGCAACTTCGCCAACAGCATCGACTGAAGAGTCCGACCAGGTATAGTTGGCCTTGAGCTGCAGATCGCGATCATTGAAGAAGGACCAGCCTGTCCACTGCTGCATCGGCAGGACCTGCTCATACTCCACCTCGAAACCATAAAGCTCTGCGGCAGGCGCGTTGATGAAGCTGGTTTGCAGAGTTTCTGCCGGCACCAGAACTTCCTCGATCGGGTTCGTAATATCCTTGTAGAACAGGCCGATCGTGGCGAACTGGTCGCGGGCAAAGTAGTATTCGGCCCGCAGATCGTAGTTCTTGATCGAAGCGTTCACCAGATACGGGTTACCGAAGAAGGTCACGTCCGTTTCGGAGTTGTTGAACACAGCCGGCGCCAGTTCACGGAACTGAGGACGCGTAATCGTCTCGGAATACCCACCCCGGACCTGAATTTCGTCCATGGGGTTCCAGGTCAGAGTAACTGCCGGGAACCAATCCTGCTCATCAATGACACCTTCAACATAGTTTGTCGAAAGATCCATGCCGATAGACTGAGTATCGACAGCCTGGATTGCATCCTCAAAGCGCACGCCGACTGCAGCGCGGATATACGGTGTCACCTGAGTATCGATACCGACATATCCGGCATCGATCTCCAGCGTAGCCAGGTACAGTTGCGGGAAACCGTCGTTCTTGATCTCGGTGATATAACCGGGACCATCCGGAGCGAACAGGTAGGCATAGATATAGTCCAGACGGTTTGTGCCGATCCGGCCGTCCACGCCTGGCGCACCTGCGACACCGTTGATGTCGTAAATGAAGCTGGTCGCCTTACGGTCATTCTCGACATAGGCGTAGCCGGCTTTCAGTTCCGTTTCGCAGAACAGGAAGCAATCGCCAGAACGATCCAGCGGCAATGTCAGGTCGATGCCAAAATCGGTCGTATCATCGTCGATACGGCTGAACTGCATCCGGTTCGCGCTGGGGCTGTTGGACAGGGACAGGCTGCCATCATCCGCGATGCGATAGATGTTGGACAGCTGGTAAGGCGCATCGCGCAGCGCCTCGGAATAGGACCCGCGCCACTCGACCTTGAGATCATGCAGACCGGGGAAGAAATGCTCGCCCTGTACCTGCGTCGACCAGAGCTGTTGCTCGATCCACTCCAGGTAATCGTTACGCAGACGGGTGTCTTCCTGAGTATAACCGTCGAGACCGGTGCTGACGATGCGCGCTTCCTTTTCAGAAGAGCGCGTCACCAGACCTGTGAACTTGATCTGGTGATTGTCGAAGAGATCGACACCGATTGTGGCCAGTGCGTTGAGACCAATCGTGTTCTGCGTCGAATCCCGGGTGTATTTCTGGTTTGGCTCAAGCCGGCCGGTACCGGAGTTGATTGCTCCAAAGCTGCGCTCACCGCGCTTTGTTTCCCAATCGTTGGAATAGCCGCCGGAGGCCGTAAACCCGATCGAAATATCATTGCTCAGATCAAGGCGCGTTCCACCCGAAATGTCGAAGCCGCTATTCGGATTGACCTCGCCTTCCTGCATGACCAGCAGCGAGGAATTGTCCGTCAGTTGTCGACCGAATTCATGGGTCAGGCCGTCTGCCACAGACGGGCGCTCACGCGCACCGTCGTCGATACCGAGCCAATCAGTATCGCTGCCATCATACATAAGGCCATTTTTCAGCGATGTTTGCACATCGATGCCGGCTTTCACGCCAACCGTCAGGAAAGGCTCGTCGGGCACAGCCTTGGTCCGAAGGTCGACGGTACCACCCCCGAATTCACCCGGCAGGTTCGGCGAATAGGTCTTCTGAACCAGAACACTTTTCAGCGTGGAGGTCGGGAACAGGTTCAGCGGCACAACGCGGCGGAGAGGCGCCGGGCTCGGCAAAGGCGAACCGTTCAGCAACGCTGTCGAATAGCGCTCGTTCAGGCCGCGAACGTAGATGAACTCGTCCTCAGCTGCGGCGATACCGGCCACACGCGCCAGTGCAGCAGCAGCATCTCCATCACCCTGCAGATTAAAATCGCCCTCATCGATCAAGGCGGACACTTCAGATGTGTTGCGCTTTTCATCCGGAATAAATTGGCCGCGCACCACAACAGTCTGCTGACGTGCTTCGGTTTCTTCAGTCTGAACCGGTGCTGGCTGTTCTTCAACGGTTGGCGCCGGATCTGTAACCGTGGCGTCCTGGGCCAGTGCGGGAGAAATCCACGCCAGGCAGGCGCTCGTCAGCAGGACAGAGCGGGCGGACATGAAACGTTTCATCTTTGTTTTCCTGAATGCGAAGCTGAACCAGTCGCACGAATGAGTGGCTATGAAAGCATAAGAGGTGGAGCAGCCGGTACGCGCTGCTCCACCCGATTGCCGACGCGAGAACTAGTTCGCGCTGGTGAGGTTTCCTGCCTGGTCGACCGACCAGCCAAGGAACCAGGTGTCGTTGGCGTCTTCGACGGCACCGATGTAAGTCGTCGGTTCCAGTTCGCCGATACCCGTCACATCAAACACTGGCACAGCGTTCTCGTTGGCACCAGGGACTACGCCTGGGCGGTTTTCACGGAACGTGAAGCCGCTCATGGTGATTGCCTGGCCAGTAGTGAGGTTGTTTGCTGCCGTGAAAGTCGGGTCCTCACCGTCGTTTTCCAGATCATCGCCGTTATCGGAAAGGAACCAGGACTGGATCTGCAGGTCACCATTGTTGAAGTTGGTGATCGTTTGCGCATCGTCCACATCCAAACCGGCATCCGGCCAGCCCAGCACGATCGCATTCGCGACAGTACCCTGCATGCCGCGGCGCAACACAGCACCAGTGTCAGCATTTGGATCACCACCGGAAATGATCGTGATGTTGGAAATACGAGGCGTAGAGACCGGCGTCGCTGCGTTGTCATTATTCAGGTTGTCACCCTCAAGACCACGCGGGTCTTCAGAGATCGATCCGGTAGCAGACGAAACGCTGCCATACGCAATGCCATACTGCAGTGACCCCTGCCAGCCATCCGTCCAGTCAAACTGATCGTCGCCGCAACCAGTGGACAACAGGTACTTTGCACTGACAGTACCGCCGAACCATTCGTAGCAGTCATCGAGGTTGTTGTAGACCTGAACGTAAGCAACCTGGGTGCCCGAACCGACGCCCTGGAAGGCAATACCGTTCAGTTCGTCCTCATTCGTCAGACGCACACCAGCATATTCGACGCGAGTGTAGAAGATCTGACCGGAGTCGTCATCAGAGGTTGCGCCACCGAAGAAGCCCGAAGACCCCTCACCGGATTTCTGACAATCTACCGTACCGCCAGTGGCCGTATCAGAGGCACAGGCGTTGATGGGCGCCCGTCCGTTGATCACAATACCGCCCCAGATACCCCGGGTGTCCTGATCGAACGTACCAGTACCAGCGACCTTGTCCTTGGAGGTGAACACGACAGGACGGCTAGCTGTACCATTCGACAGAAGCTTGGAACCGCGAGCGATGACCAGATAGTCATCATTGCCCTCGGCAACGACTGTGACGCCTGCATCGATCGTCAGATTGGCAGCAACGGAGTTTGCCACCGGATTGCTGGGGTCTGCCCCTTGATCGATACCAACCCGTACAAAGCCGGACAGTTCGTAGATCAGCTCATCCCCATCCGTGAGGTGAAGATCGCTGGTAAGCTCAGTATCACCGCTGATGACGCAGAGCTTCTTGTTGTCGAGTGTACCATTCTGCGTGGTACCGGTCGGACAGCTTGCTGCAGCTGCCGGGAACAGGGTGCCCGGCTGTGCGAAAGTCGCCCAGTTGCTATCGACGCTCTCTGTTGGCGCAAATGCACCGATGTAGTCAGTCGCATCGAAGAAGGCATCACCGGACAGAACCGTTGACACCGGAACGCCCAGCTCTTGCTGGCCCGGGAAAAACTCATCCGACAACGTGTTATTGCCAGTTACGAGATTTGCACTGGCCGGGAATGCCGGCACGCCATCGCTGTCCGCCGTGAAATTGACGGGATTGTCGAGGAAGAGGCTCTCGATCACCAGGTCGCCAGCGGTGTAGTTGTCGAAGGTCTGCGTGTCATCGACATCAAGGCCCGACTCGAAACCGGTAACGATCGAGTTGACAAGGCGGCCCTTGGTGCCACGACGCAACAGGACGCCCTGCTGGTTACCAGTGGTGCCGACAAGCGTGACGTTCGAGATGCTCGGATTTGAGAACGGCTCAGCAGCGTTGGCGTTGTTCAGGTTATCCGCCTCGATACCGCGCGGATCTTCCGAAGACGGGTTGGTCGAACGAACGATCGCGTACTGAAGTTTACCTGACCAGCCATCCGTCCAGTCGATCGAGTCATCGCCTGTACCTGTTGCAACAAAGTACTTAACGCCAACCGTGCCACCAAACCACTCGACGGCATCATCGAGGTTGTTGTGAACCTGAATGTGATCAACGACCGTGCCCGAACCCACACCTTGGAAAGCGATGCCATTCAGTTCGTCTTCAGTCGTAAGGCGAGCGCCCGCGTACTCCACGGAAACATAGCGAAGCGTACCGGAGTTATCATCGGCCTGATCGCCACCGAAGCGGCCGGACGATCCTTCGCCAGACTTTTCGCAATCAGCAGAACCACCGACAGCCGCAGCACTGATACATGCGTTGATGGGAGCAAAACCATTGATCACCAACCCGCCCCACTGGGCAGTAGTGGAATCTTGCGTGATGCTGGAGCCCGTTTCTTCATCGTTGATTTTTGCGCGCGAGGTGAAGCGGATCGGATTGGTAGCCGTACCAACCGCCTCGATGCGAGAACCACGAGAGATCACCATGTAATCATCGGTTCCCGACGCACCAAAAAAGCGCACGCCTTCCCCGACAGTCAGAACGGCTGAGGCGCCACCGCTACCTGCGTCAGCACCGATAAACACAGGACCACGAATAGCGATCGTGGTGCTCGAGGGAATGCTGAGGTCGGTGGTAATGATAGTCGAACCGGATGCGCCGCCGAGCGCACAGACTTGAACTTCATTGAAGTTATTGCTCGTATCTGCCGCGAGTGTCGTCTCAGCAGTACCCGCCGGACAACCATTCGCCGGAACCAGGTCGATGGCTGTTGAGGCTGGAGGCGGCGGAGGCGGGGGCGGCGGAGGGCTGACCGGCGTTGTCGGAGTACCGGGCGACGAAATCGTCGTGTCCGAGCAGGCCGCCAGCGTCAAGATGGCCAGGCTCGCCATCGTCGCCAGCTTCAGTGATTTGCGGATTTTCATGAAACTTCCCTCTAAGACCCCCTGCGGAGCCGCTGTGTCTAGCTGTCGAGGCATGCGCGAATCCCGGAATCCCCTTGAGAGACTCGTGCCGCCGCCGCGGCTTATGACAGCGCAGCTTTACGGTTGCGAAACGGTTTGATTAAGTTTTTGTGACGGCGCCACAGCATCTAGGAATTGCTTGAAAAGCCCGGAAAAAACTGCATTCGGCAACCTGCTTCCGGGGTTGCGGGCGACGAAAAGCAGCTCTGAAATGGGCTCTGAACACCCCGGGTTTCAATTTTTCTGTCTATGGAAATTTACTGTGAGGCCGCTCCACGGAGAACCAGCTCCAGCGGGACCTCCATAAGAACGCCATTCCGCGAGAAAAACAGGGTTTGCCCATCACCCGACAAGCCAGCCCCGAACTCATTGGCCTCGGAATTCAAAGGCGCCCCGGGGTTCACTGGATCACTCCATGTGCCATCCGCACGCCTGACACTTGTCCAGATGTCAGCGCCACCCAGCTTTGGGGTCCGGTGTGTATAGAAGAAGATCCTGTTACCATCCGCTGTGATCGCGACATGATCATCGGTACGTACGTCGTTTAGCTCTGTCAGGAATTTCGTGATCTTCCACGCGCCGGTTTCGTCCTGATGAGCTTCGCCCAGTCCGTAGCCGAAACCATCCATTTCCGGACGATTGGAAACGAAGATCATCGTCCCATCCGCCGCGACAGATGCGATGGTCTCATCACCGCCGGTATTGATATCCCCTTCGATCGGCTTTGCCTCGCCCCAGCCCGTCCCGTCCCATTCAACTCTCCAGATGTTGAGGTCCTTGCCACTCCTGGGCGGCATGAGGGCATCCGTCGCAAAATAGAGCGAACCATCCTGACGGTTGAAGCTCGCACCTTTCAGGCGGCGGCGGGCTGGCAGGTCCATACGTTTCGGATCCGACCAGGATTTCCCGCTACGATGCATTTCATAAAGCCACGCTTCATCGCCCTTTTCCCTCGTGAAGATGCGGATCGTTCCATCCGCATTTTCTGTCATCGAGTAGGCGTGATTCCGGTGGTCCGGCGTTTCAGCACCGGGAAATATTTCTACAGGCCCAGTCGGCGCCGGCTTGGAACAGGCAGCAACAACAAGAGCCGTAAAAACAAAAGCTTGCAGCGATCTGATTTTCATTTCGTACTCACGTCAGCAATCCAACCGGCACGTCCAGCGCTTCTGCCAGACGCTTGGCAGTTTTGAGCCCGAAGGGCATGCCGCGCTCCATTGCGGAGATGTGGTTGGCGCGAATCCCGCACTTCGTGCTCAGGTCTTTCTGGGTCATGAGGCGATACTGGCGCAACGCCCGGATGGGGTTTTCGCCCATCTCGATCTGCCGCAAAACATCTTCCGGAACATCCGGTTGTGACAGCTGTGCGGCAGATGCCTGCTTGGACTCAAGGTCGGCAATCCGCTTCTCAATATCCTTCACGACCTTTTCCAGGTCCAGGATCTTCAGTTCCAGAGAATATACGAACTGGTCATCACTCGGCATCAGCTCACCCCAGGTGCAGGCGGGCACCCTTAGAAGGCCAAGCCGAAAGTTTAATGTCAGATGTGTGAAGGTTCCGAGACGGTCTGCCTGCCCGCAGATGAGTGAGGCCATTGACAGATGCCAGCAAAAGGCAAATGACTGACTGGTCAGTTATTTGTGAGTGCGTCCATGTTACGAGCGCGAAGCAATGAAGCGAAAGATGAGCGCCGCCAGGCTCTGCTCGGCGCGGCGCTGGACGAATTCTTCGAAAAGGGCTTTGCCGCCACGCGGATGGACGACATTGCCCGGCGCGCAGGCCTCTCCAAGGGCACGCTGTACCTCTACTTCGGATCAAAGGAAGCGCTGTTCCAGGGGCTCATAGAGACTCTCGCCACGCCGAACCTGAAGATTGTTGAGACAATCACCTCACAATCGACAAGCCTCAAGGATGCACTGACCCGGATCCGTCAGTTTGCCCCGTTTCTGGTCCAGCAGACGGACCTCCCGCGGTTGATGAAGGTCCTGATCGGTGACAGCCACCTGTTTCCGGACGTCGTTCGCGCGTACCGGGAAGACCTGATCGACCGCGTTCTGTCGATGATCACGACGCTGCTGCAGCGCGCTCATGACACCGGTGAAGCCATCATCGACACGCCGGCCCTCACGGCCCGCCTCCTCATGGCGCCCATGATCTTCAGCGCCATGTGGCAAGCCGTCTTCAACCAGAAATCCGAAGCCGACATCGACCTCGATGAGCTTTTCAGGATACATGAGCAGATGATGCTCAAAGCCCTTCAGATCGGGAGCGCATCATGAACCGCACCACAACCCTACATGCCCTCGCAGCTGGCCTCACGCTGCTTGGGCTCTCCGGATGCACTCCGCAGGATGAGCCCGTCCATCTCGGCTATATTGAAGCTGACTGGACCTATGTCGCCGCCCCCGCATCCGGACGCATCGTCGAGCAGCCGGTCACAGAGGGAGACCGCGTGGAACAGGGCGACTTCCTCTTCCGCCTCGACAGCACGGCAGAGGAGGCAGCCGTCTCCGAGGCCGGCGCGAAACTGAACCAGGCGATTGCCCAGGCCGAAGACCTCAGCACAGGCGCCCGCCCGCCTGAGATCAAACGCCTCGAGGCCCAACTCGCCGCCGCAAAAGCAAGGCTTGAGCAGGCAACCAGCGAACGGGACCGGGTGCTGCCCCTTGTCGAGCAGGGCTACGCCCCGAAATCACAGCGCGATACCGTCCTGGCCGAATATGATGCCGCCGTCGCCTCGGTTCATGCGGCCGAGCAGGACCTCAAGGTCGCGGCCCTGCCCGCGCGTGACGCCTCGCGCGAAGCGGCAGAGGCCGCCACCCGGTCCGCTGAAGCCGCCAAGGCAGCCGCAGAATACCGTCTGGATGAGCGGCGTACCTTTGCCCCGGTCGGTGGCAAGGTAGAGGAAGTTTTCTTCCGCAAGGGGGAGTTCGTTACGCCCGGCACACCGATCATCGCCATCCTGCCCAACACAGGGCTAAAGGCCCGCTTCTATGTTCCGGAGACGGACCTTGCGAAACTGAAAGTCGGCAATACCGTCTCACTGACTGCCGACGGCATCACCACCCCTGTCAAAGCCGAGATCACCTTTATCGCCCACGAGGCCGAATTCGCGCCGCCTGTCATCTATGCCCGGCATTCACGCGAGAAACTCGTCTTCATGGTCGAAGCGCGCGTACCGGAAGGTATCGGCCTGCATCCCGGCCTGCCGGTGGAGGTGAACTGGTAATGTCCGCCGACTACGCCATCGACGTTCACGGCCTGGTCAAGCGTTTTGGCAAGAAGACGGCCGTCGCCGGCGTCGACATCCAGATGCCCCGCGGCGAAGTCTGGGGCTTCCTCGGCCCGAACGGGTCCGGAAAGACCACAACCATCCGGATGATCTGCGGATTGCTGACAGCTACCGAGGGCACCGGCCAGTGCCTCGGCTACGACATCCGTCGCGACGCAGAAAAAATCCGTGAGCAGACCGGATACATGACACAGAAATTCTCGTTCTGGACGGATATGACGATCCGCGAGAACCTGGAATTCGTCGCCCGCCTGTATCACCTGCCCAAAACCCGCCAGACTGTCGACAACACGCTGGAAAAACTCGGCCTCACCCATCGCCAGCATCAATTGTCCGGTGCCTTGTCAGGCGGCTGGAAGCAGCGCCTCGCCCTCGCCGCCGTGACCATGCACAATCCGAAACTGTTGCTGCTGGATGAGCCCACAGCCGGGGTCGACCCGCAGGCGCGGCGCGACTTCTGGGACGAAATCCACCACCTCTCTCTGGCGGGCATGACGGTCCTCGTATCCACCCACTATATGGATGAGGCCGAGCGATGTGACCGCATCGTCTACCTCGCCAATGGCCAGAAGATCGTTGAGGGCACAGTGGGAGACGTTATTGCCCGCTCGTCCCTCATCACATTCCGCGGTGAAGGCCCCGGCGTCCGCCGCCTGGCAGATGGCATCCGGAACGAACCCGGCATCGAACATGCTGCCTATTTCGGTTCCGCCCTCCACGTAAGCGGAAAAGACCGGGCCGCCATCCAAACCGCCCTCGAGCGCCACAAGGCACACGATGTCAGCTGGAGCGAAGTACGCACAAGTCTCGAAGATGCCTTTATCGCGCTCAGCGCCGAAGCGGGCGAAGATAAACGGGTTCACGCATGACTGGCCTGCTGAACTCCCTTGGCCGCATCTGGGCCATTTTCATGAAGGAAACGGTCCAGATCCGCCGGGACCGTTTCACCTTCGCGATCATGTTCGGCATTCCTGTCATGCAGCTGATCCTGTTCGGCTATGCCATCAACATGAACCCGAAACACCTGCCCGCCGCCCTTCTGGTGGAGGAGCAGACGCCAATCGTCCGCACACTGGTTCAGTCACTCAAGACATCCGACTATTATGACTTCGTGATGCAGACAGATGACCCACGCAAGACGGGTGACCTGCTGGCCCGTGGGGAAGTCGCTTTTGTCGTCTCGGTCCCTGCAGGCTTTACCCGCAAGCTGATACGCGGCGAGCAACCGCAAATCCTGATCGAGGCGGACGCGACAGACCCTGCTGCAGCCTCCGGCGCCGTCGGCTTTGCGCAGACCATTCTCACCGATGCCCTGCGGCATGACCTGAAAGGCCCGCTCGCCAGCCTTGCCGGCAGCCAGCCCCCCTTCGAGCTGGTCGTCCATCAGATGTATAATCCGGAAGCAATGACGAGCTACAATATCGTGCCCGGCCTGCTTGGCGTGATCCTGACCATGACACTGGTGATGATCACGGGCATGGCGATGACATGGGAGTCTGAACAGGGCACGATTGAAAACCTGCTCGCCATGCCGGTGAAACCGATTGAAGTGATGCTCGGGAAGATCCTGCCCTATGTTGCCATCGGCGCCGGGCAGACGCTGATCATCCTGCTGGCCGCAAGACTGTTGTTCGATGTGCCCTTTATCGGAAATCCGTGGATCCTGTTCCTCGGTGTCTCCGTCTTCGTGATGGCCAACCTGGCACTCGGCTTCACTTTCTCCACGATCGCCCGCACTCAGATGCAGGCCATGCAGCTGACGTTCTTCTTCTTCCTGCCCTCGATTTTGCTGTCCGGATTCATGTTCCCGTTCCGGGGCATGCCGGGATGGGCGCAAACCATCGGCGAGGTCCTGCCGCTGACACACTTCCTGCGCATCGTGCGCGGCGTCATGCTGAAGGATACCAGTCTCGCACAGCTGCAAAGCCCGATCATCGCGCTCTGCATTTTCACGGTCTCGGCTGTGTGCGTCGCCATGCTCCGCTATCGCCGGACACTCGACTAGAGCGTCCTGACTTATCCGCTATACGGATGAAGTTTCCCGTCGCGTCCTCGCAGGGCACGGCCTTCCGCTGCCTCGATCACATCCGATGCGGCGGCATTGGCCTTGGAAACCCCACCCGGAATATCAATGACATAGTGCGGAACAGCGAGACCTGAGACACGATCCCGTAGCGCAGAATAGAGCGCCTGCCCCGCCTCGACGCTGACACGGAAATGGCCTGTACCGGGCGCCAGATCCGGATGGTGCAGATAGTAAGGACGGATGCGATGAGCGACGAGGGCCTGCATCAGGTCCGCCAACGCGTCCACCTGATCGTTCACTCCGTGCAACAACACGGATTGCGAGATCAGGGGAAAGCCCGCATCCGCCAGACGGGCCACGGCCCCCTGCGTTTCCGGGGCAAGTTCCTTTGCATGATTGATATGGATCGAAACATAGACCGCCTTGCCCGGCGCCTTCAGCGCCTCGACAAATTCCGGTGTGATACGATCCGGATCGGCAACCGGCATTCTCGTGTGCCAGCGGATCACTTCGATCTGCGGGATCGCGGCAATCGCTGCCGTCAGCGCCCTGGCCCGCGCGGGTGACAGCATGAACGGGTCCCCGCCCGTCAGGATCACTTCGCGCACGCCCGGTTGCGACTGGATATAAGCGAGCGCCGCCTCCAGTTCCGTTGGAGACAGCGTTTCCCCGATGCCCGGCCCCACCATTTCGCGCCGGAAACAGAAGCGGCAATAAACCGGACAAACGGCCACCGGTTTCAGCAGGACACGGTCCGGATAACGATGCACGATCCCCTTCACCGGCGTATGTGCTTCGTCCCCGATCGGATCGGCCAGCTCGTCCGGCGTGCGGATCATCTCTTCCGGTTGCGGCACGAACATCCGGGCAATCGGGTCGCCTGGATCGTTCCGGTCCATGCGCCCTGCCAGAAAGGGGGTGATGGCAATTGCGTAGCGATCCGCGACCGGCGCCAGCGCCTCAGCCTCTTTGGCAGAGACCAGTCCGGCCGCTTCCAGCGCCTGCGGTGTCGTCAAAGGCCGGCTCATGTTTCCACCGGCGTCCACTGGACATCCCGGATCGAACGCGCGCCCGATGCGAGGATAACAAGCCGGTCGAACCCCAGCGCCACGCCGCTCGCGTCCGGCATGCTGCCGAGCGCTTCGAGGAAGTCCTCATCAATCGGATAGCGCTCGCCATAGAGTTCCTGCTTCAGGTCCATATCCGCCTCGAAGCGCGCCCGCTGCTCGGCCGCATCCGTCAGCTCATGGAACCCATTTGCCAGCTCCACCCCGCAGGCATACATCTCGAACCGCTCCGCAAAACGCGGGTCATCCGGACAGGCACGCGCCAGCGCCGCCTCGCAGACCGGATAGCGGTACAGCATCGTCAGGCGCTCATCGCCAAGGACCGGCTCGATCCGCGTGACCAGAACAGCAGAGAAAATGTCTGACCAGGATGCATCGTCAGGCACCCCGACGCCTGCTCCGCGGGCAGCATCCAGAAATCCGTCCCGGTCATGCAGTAGTCCGTTTAAGTCCATTTTAGCATGGCGTAGGAACGCCTCAGTCAGCGTAAGGTACTCTGGAGCACGGCCCGGATCGCAGGCCCGCCCCCTCCAGGTCAGCGCTGCCAGGCCCGTAGCTTTGAGTGCCGTGCGGCAAAGGTCCACCGCATCCTGCATCACCGTGTGCAGATCCGCCCCCGTGCGGTACCACTCCACCATTGTGAACTCGGGCGAATGCAGGGGGCCTTGCTCCCGGTTCCGGAAAACCTTGGCAAAATCAACGATCTTATCCTCACCAGCGGCCAGAAGCTTCTTGCAGGAGAACTCCGGAGATGTGTGCAGATAAAGTGGGCTGGTATCCCCGTCATCGGTCCGGAAAGCCGTCTCGAATGCATGGAGATGCGTCTCATTCCCGGGCGAAACCTGCAGCGCCGCGCAGTCGACCTCCAGAAACCCCTCCTGCGCGAACCAGTCAGACAACGCCCGACGAACCTGCCCGCGCATCAGCAGGAAAGGCCGACGGTCCCTGTGCCGCTCAGAATGCCACCATTTCCCGTCTGTCATTTGTCCTGCCTGAGTACCCGGAAAAGCGGAAATATGTGAACCGGCGCTTGGCGAAACACGCAAGTGCCGGTATGGCGGAGCCCGATCAAGCGCGCTGAAACGGTGCGCTCTATAGCACCGGCACAAGTCCGGGCAATTCGGGAACACATTATGGCCGTTGAAATCGCAGCGAACATCCGCCGGGGCAACATCATCGAGTATACCGACGGACAGCTCTATTCCGTCCTCAAGGCTGAATCCTTCCGCCCCGGCAAGGGCACGCCGACCACCACGATCGAGATGCGCCGCATTTCGGATGGCATCAAGATCGTCAACACGTACAAGACCACCGACAAGCTGGAAAAAGCCTTCGTCGAAGAGATTGGCTACACCTACCTTTACCAGGACGGCGACAACCACGTCTTCATGCACCCGGAAACCTTCGAACAGGTCTACGTGACCGGCACGATGCTCGGCGACAATGCGGCTTTCCTGCAGGAAAACATGGAAGTCACGCTGCAGATGTTCAACGGCGAGCCTGTTTCGGCGACGCTGCCGGCACGTATCACCGCGACGATTGCCGAGACTGAGCCAGTAGTCAAAGGCCAGACCGCATCCAGCAGCTACAAGCCGGCCATCCTCGACAATGGCGTCCGCGTCATGGTCCCGCCGCATATCGATGTTGGCACCCGCATCATCGTGAATACCGAAGACAACACCTATCTGGAACGCGCCAAGGACTAAGCGTCCCTGCGATCCCAAGTGATCTGAGTGCCGGCCTAGTGCCGGCACTTTGCGTTTGGGCCAAAACTCCTTTCCAGCCTGCTTTTCAATCCGAATATGGGTGCGACATTTCGAATCCAATTTTGCGAATAACTCTCATTTACACGTAAGCCTCACCCCGATATTGCGAATGAGTTGCAAAATCGGAGAAGGGTATGAGACTCAAGACACAGACCGCCATAAGCATTGCTCTCCTGTTCGGAGCGCTTCCGGCGACAGCACAGGGGGCTGAAACAGGTCCTGCACAGTCTGACGCTGTGGAGCTTGATGCTATCGACATCGAGGACACCCGCGCCCCCAAGCCCGCCTATCGTGGCTTCATTGCGGAAGACAGCGGTCTTAGCGTAATCGACAAAGAGGCTCTCACCGGCCTGGAAGATGGCTCTGGCGATGCGCTGGATGCCCTCCGCCTGATGCCGAACGTCAATTTCGATGTGAACCAGGTCAGCACCGATCGGGACAACCTGCTCGACCTTCGCCCATCCGATATCTCGATTGCCGGCGGGCAGACATATGACAACGTATTCCGCATTGATGGAGTCGGCGTCAACAACGTGATGGATGTCAGTAATGACAATCCTCAAAGCATTTTCGACGTCGCTGGCGCTTCGGCCCAGACGATCTTCCTGGACCCATCCCTGATCGGCGGCCTGGAAGTCCGGGACTCCAATATCTCGGCCCGGTATGGCGACTTCTCCGGGGGTGTTGTCGACGTCAAGCTGCGCGATCCTGCGGACAAGTTCGGCGCCAGCATTCGCTATGGCTACGAAAACGACGACATGATGGATTACATCACCGATGATGACGTCGACCTCAGTGAAGCCAATCCCCCACCAGCATTCACTCGCTGGCGCGTGCATGCGACTATGGATGCCCCCGTCAATGACAAGCTGAAGCTCCTGTTCGGCTTCGGTCGCAACGCAGCAGAAGTCTACTACCCTCAGAATGCCAGCTATGGCGGGAACTTCCGGGGCATGAAGTCGACCTCGGACAATTATCTAGTCAAAGGCACCTACGACTTCTCAGACACCCTGCGCCTGACCAGCAGCGTGATTTACAGCCCATACGAAAGTGAATCAGCCGCTTCTTCCGGGATAAACAACATCGTCACGACCAAGGGTGGCGGCCTGACGCTCAAGACCGAACTGGATGGGCGCACAGGACTGACAGACTGGCTCATTCGAGCCTCTTATGTCGATTCAGACGCTAGCCGCGAAGCGCCGCCAATCAACTACAACTGGAGCTCCCTGGCGCCGAGCATCGATTTCTGTACTGGCACCAGTTGTACAACAGGCGGCATCGGAAATCTGGACCAGGTCCAGCGCGACTACGCCCTCGAAGGCGAAGCAAACCGGCCGTTATTCGGCGGCGAATTCGCCTTCGGCGGCCAGGTGGCATATGTGGATGCCAATAAGGGCCGCGGCAAAGAGCTGCGCATGTACTCCCGCGGGGTCTATGATCCGAGCACGGTCTGCGCAGACCCCAGCGATACATCTTGCATCGATGGCGAGATCGCAGCCCTCCAATACAACTTGTATGAGGCGTATGATGCGAATGCAGAGATCCTGCAGGGCTCCCTCTGGGCGGAACAGGCGCAAAGCTTCGGCCCGCTGGACGTACGCGCCGGCGTACGTGTTTCGACGGATGATTACCTCGAAAACACCAATATTGCCCCACGTCTCAGCGCGGTCTGGAACATTCGTGACGACATACAGCTGACCGCAGGCGTCAACCGTTACTACACACGCAATTTGCTTGTTTATGCCATCCGCGAACAGCGCCCGGATTCCTATCTCTACCGCCGGACTGGCACAGTGGATGGTGACAGCCTGGTGTTCAGCCCGGACGATTGGTACCTGTACCTCTGGAGCGTTCCGACCAGCTATCACGATGCGGAAATCGACACGCCATATTCAGATGAACTCACCATGGCCCTCACCTTCCCTGCCATGAGTGCTTTCAACGGCATTGGCCTCATCAAGGCAGTTCAGCGCTGGCACCGGGACCAGATCGTCGCAGGACCACGTCAAGACGTCACGGAGTACGACGAGAATGATGATCCCTACACCCGGCGCGTTTATTACCCGTCCAACGCAGGGAAGACCGACTATCTAGGCCTCTCTGCTGAATGGGCGGGTAGCTGGCGGAATTCTTCCCTGATCCTCAATGCAGAATGGTCTGAAACTTACAACAATGCCGCAGACGAGGGCACCTATTTCGATGACCTGGATCCAGAAGAGCTGATGCTGGATCTTATTTACTATAAAGGACAGATCATCTCTCGCGCCCAGCTTCAGAATGAAGCTTATCGGGAAAACTACGCCACGCCATTCACAGCCAATGCGGCACTCCGCTCAACATGGCTGCAGAAGTCACTCGACACGACTCTCTGGCTCTACTGGAAAGGTGAATACGAGACGATTGGCGACACCGGTGTGAACGAGACGATCGACGGTGTCCGCTATGACGTCTACGACGAGGTCACCCGCAAGTCCTCCTTGCGTGTCGACCTGAATGCCACCTACACCATCCCGGAATTTGACCTGGGCCGCCTGCAACTGGAAGCACGCATTTCCAACCTGTTCAACACACTACCGTATACGGATGTGACAGACAGCAACCCTTACCAGCGCGGTCGTGCACTATGGGTCGGGTTCAATCTGGCGTACTAGAGCCACCAGCAACGTACAGTGAAAAACACCCGGCCAGTTGATTGGCCGGGTGTTCTTAATTCAGCTTGTAACGCATCTTCGTCGTGTAGGTACGGGTAGACCAGTCCGCCTGAACTGGTGCGGCCGGATATGGCACCGCATCAGTCAACTGCCTCAAGGCGGCCTTATCGAGCCGCCGGCTGCCAGATGACTCCAGCAACCGGCAATCAAGAAGTTTCCCTGCCCGGTCGATCACGAACTCAACGCCAACATCCCCCTCTTCTTCGCGCATACGCGCCGCAGGTGGAAAGGTCTTGAATTTCGCAAGGTGACCGAGCACCAGACCATCATAACTCGACAGGATTGCCTGATAACCAGCTTCCGCATCCTGGTCCGATGTCTCGACATCGGTGTCCGTTGATTGGCCGGACTGACCTGTATTTCCCGGCACCATGGCGGGCTGTCTTGCGACTTCCACAGGTTCCGGAGCGGGCTCGACAATCTCCTTTGGTGGAAGCTCGGCAACGACCTCCTCTACAGGATGCACGGCAGGTTTCGGTTCTGCCGGTTGGAGTACTTTTTCCGCAGGCTTACGTTCCGGGCGGGCTTCCTGCTGCGGCATCTCTGTCGCCTCAATTGGTTCCAACTCCACTGGCTGCCCAGCGGCAGCACCACGCGAGCCCAGCGCGATCCGGAGTGACGTCTTTTCAACGACTTCAGCCTCATCACCGGTCATATAAACCAGGACCCCACCCGCTCCGGCGACATGCAACAAGCCGGATGCAACCATCAGAGCAAGGAAAGGCGACATCCGCATCATTCGTTGCGGCTCTCCGCTGAAATCTCGACTGCTTTGGCACCAGCTTCCGTTGCAACATCCATTGCATCAATGAGACGCTGTGAACTGGCTGATGCATCAATCGCGATAACCAGTACGCGCTCCAGGTCTTCTGCGACGGCCTTCCTGAGTGCTGGACGCAGTGCCTGGGTATTCTCGAATGCCTGACCATCCAGAACCCAGCGCCCGCCCTCCTCCATCGGTGGCTGCAGCACAAGGGACGTATTCTCGCTTGGGACCGCAGAGCTGGCCTGCGGCAAGTCTACTGTCACCACAAACTGAGCGGCGTTCGCTGTCAGCAGCAGAAATACGATCAGCATGAAAACGACGTCGATTAACGGCGTGAGGTTCGGCTGGCCGTTATCCTCCCCAACCATATCGCTGGAAGCATCACGTATCATGTGCGCCCCCCCTGCATGTCTGCAGCCAGCGACAAAGCTGTCAGCAGAGCCGCTGCATCCGCCATCCGGTAGCGTATCCGCGAACGGAACCAGGCGTGGCAGACGAGGCAAGGAACGGCGATAATCAAGCCAATGACTGTAGTGATCATGGCTTGCCACAGGCCGCCTGCGACAACTCCCGGCTCAACAGGCCCGGTTGAGCCCTCCAGCGACTGAAACGCAACCATGAGACCGATCACCGTGCCCAGAAGCCCCAGCAATGGCGCAAGCCCAGCAATCGTCGTCAAACCTGTCAGACGACGCGAGAGCTCCCTTCCCGCTGCTTGTAGCTCAAGGCTCGCGGCTTCCTCCCGCAACGTTTTATCTGTGTGAAGATTGTCCTTCAGAACCTTCACGGCGGTGACGTAGAATGGCTTGTCAGACTGTAGCTCGCTGAGTGCTTCCTCCGCCCCCTTCTCTGCAGCTGTCTTGCGAATGGAAAGGGCCCTAGCGTGGCTTACGCCCTGTAACCGCACCAATGCCACTCCGCGATCGGCAATCAGGGCGAGAGCGATAACGGAGCACGCAAACAAAGGCACCAGTACGATACCCGCAGGCTGAAGAAAGATGGTCAGCAGGTCAGACATAGTCACAGGTCACAATGTTTCGAGGTAAGCCACCAAAGCGTCTTTCTCTGCGGGGGTCAGATTGAGCTTTGGCAGCAACTCGCTGGTTTCAGGAAACAAGGGGTCATCTTCCATACCCTCGCGCGGATGTGGACGGGCGCCGCCTGCATCGTAAAGGTTCACGATCCCGCGAAGGCTGGGAAACAGACCATTGTGCATGTACGGCCCTGTACGCGGGACATGACGCAAGCTGGGCGTTTTGAACTCACCCACATTTTCCGGCACATTCGTCAGGGCATATCTGCCCAGATCCTCATATTTCCGGCCATAATAGGTAAGCCCGATATTATGGAATTCATCATCGGTCAGTCGCGGGCCGGAATGGCACGTCATACATCTGGCTTTGGTACGGAAAAGGTGCAGGCCGAACAGTTCCTGATCCGTGAAACGGTCCCGTTCACCAGCGAGAAAGACGTCGAACTTCGTTCGCCGGGTTAGCGTACGCTCATAGGCAGCAAGAGCTGCTGTGATGTCTTCCATCGCGATCTCATCACGCCCTGTTATAGCGCGAAATTGGGATGGATAGTCTGGATCTGCATTCATGGTCTCGACCAAGGCCGCCTGCGTCTCCGCCATCTCGACAGGATTGGAGATCGGCATGAGGGCCTGGTGCTCCAGACTGATCGCAGCCCCATCCCACATGAAAATAGGCTGATCCGCCTTGTCGAGCAGGGTCGGTGCATTCCGCCGCCCCTGCTGGCGATCATGCCCAACGGATGTCCGGATGCCGTCTGTGAACGCGAGATCCGGATGATGACAGGAAGCGCAGGCAATCTGTCCGGAAGCACTTAGAATCGGATCGAAGAACAAGACTTCGCCCAGCTGCCCCATTGGGTCGTCAGCGATCGGGTGCGGGCGTTCAAGAAGAGCCATCTCCTGAAAGGGGGTATCGCCGGTTGTCTCAACAGCCGGCCAGCTATCGACAGGACCAGAATAGGCCTCGCGCAAAGCAGCCCCCTCCACGCAGACTTGAGGGCCGCATCCCAGATCTGTCTCAGCTACAGTCTCAGGCATATCCGCAGCTTTACAGGAAACCGCCAAAAGGCAGCCCGTTGCAAAGAGGACAGTCCGAGCAAGCCTCGCGAACCGTGATGGTCTGTTTTGCGTAAATGACATTCCAGGGAGATCTTTCTGCTCCAAAATAAAGAATGATACTCATTCTCATATTTACCCCGGATGTCACCTGAAACAATCGTCGCATGCCTATTGCAGCTGCAATTACCTGTTTAGGCATACGAAATGCACGAATTGGCGACGGATACCGGCTTCTCACCCGTTAGATGTTTCAACCAGTCAGATATTTGCGTGATTTAAATGGCACGAAAGAAAACACTCCCGCGATGGGGTCTCGTCGCAATTATTGCAGCCGCAATCGCCCTCGGAGCGTATCTGTTCCTCTCCTTCTCCTCGAAGGGGGAAGAAACAGCGCTGCAGACCGAAAAAGTTACCAGAGGCGACATAGAAGTCACCATTTCTGCGGCCGGCAAGATTGCGCCGAAGGAAGAAGTCGCAGTTGGTGCGCAGGTCTCAGGGCAGTTGGAGAAGCTGTATGTTGACGTTGGCGATACGGTCGAGGCGGGTGACCTTCTGGCCCAGATTGACGCAACGATCGCCACGACAAGCGTTGAAGGTAACCGCGCCCAGTTGAAAGAGCTGCGCGCCAGCCGGAAACAACAGCAGGCTTCCCTTGAACTTTTGAAGTCGCAGGCTGAGCGCGCCAGCATGCTTTACGAGGCCGATGCCATGGCCAAAGCGGACTATGAGGCTGCTATAGCGGACTATGAGATTGCTCAGGGCAAACTTGAAGCGATCGACGCCCAGATCGAACGCCAGAGTTCGACCCTGCAGGCCGACCTCGCGTCTCTGGAGTTCACGAAAATCTACGCCCCTATCTCCGGCACTGTGGTCTCACTGGAAGCCGTCGAGGGCCAAACGCTGAATGCGAACCAGACCGCTCCGACGATCCTGACCATTGCCGACCTGACGACGATGACCGTCGAAACGGATGTGTCGGAAGCAGATGTTCTTCGGATCACCAAGGATCAGGCAGCCTGGTTCACCACGCTCGGAGATTCCGACTACCGCTGGGAAACCAAGGTCCGCCAGGTGCTGCCGACACCGGAAGTGCTGAACGATGTTGTGCTCTACAAGGCCCTGCTCGATGTGGACAACCCGGACGGCAAACTGCGTACTGAAATGACGGCACAGGTTTTCTTTGTCGTTGGCTCGTCGAAAGATGCGGTTCTGGTGCCGATAACAGCGCTTCAGACAACACCGCAAAGATCGGCCAGCACGACGTCTTCAGGCGAAGCAAATGGCGGAACGCCGCCCCCCATGCCGGCTGGCCTCACCGCTGCACGCGAAGCCAACCCGGATGCAGATATGGCCTTGGTCATGGTCATCGGATCTGATGGTGAGCCGCACCCGCAGCCCATCTTGACGGGCCTGCGCACCCGCTCACAGGCGGAAGTCCTGTACGGTCTAAACCCCGGCGATACGGTCGTTTCCGGAAATGTAAGCCCCGCCAAAGTCAGCAGCTCTGCCAACCGCCAGAACGGGCCGCCTCCGCCGCCGATGATGGGCCGATAAGGGTTCGCGCCATGGAAGCTCCGCTGATCAGCCTGAAAGGCGTCAAACGCTATTTCGGATCGGGCGACACCGAAGTGCGCGCTCTGGATGGTATTACCCTGGATATTCACTCCGGTGAGTTCGTCGCGATTATCGGGCAATCCGGCTCCGGCAAATCGACCCTGATGAACATTCTCGGCTGCCTGGACCGTCCGACGGAAGGCACCTACTTTGTGCGTGGCCAGGACATCTCGGACTTGAATGCGGACGAGCTGGCCGCCATGCGCCGTGAGACATTCGGCTTTATCTTCCAACGCTACAATCTTCTGGCCAGCATCTCGGCTTCTGAGAATGTTGAGATCCCGGCCGTCTATGCAGGGCTCAACAATGCCGACAGGCGCGAGAAAGCCGAGACCCTGCTCACACGTCTCGGCCTTGGTGATCGAACAGGACACAAGCCAAATCAGCTGTCCGGCGGCCAGCAGCAACGTGTTGCTGTCGCGCGCGCGCTGGTCAACGACGCCGAAGTCATCCTAGCAGACGAACCGACAGGGGCGCTCGACTCCGGCTCCAGTAACGAACTTCTGGGCCTCCTCGAAGAATTGCACGACGCGGGCCGCACGATCATTCTGATCACGCACGATCCAAAAGTCGCCGAACGCGCCAAACGTGTGATCGAGATCAGGGATGGCCGGATCGTCTCGGACGTTGGATCCGGCGATGTGAAACAGCCCACATCAGATACCTATCGCCGGAAGAACAAGGGCACGTCTCCGATTACACAGGTGACCGAGTCGGTGAAAATGGCGTTCCGCTCGCTGCGTGCAAACCTGTTCCGGACGGCTCTTACCTTGCTGGGCGTTGTGATCGGCGTGGCAGCTGTCGTCGCCATGCTCGCTATCGGTCAAGGCAGTCAACGCGAAGTCATGTCCCGTTTCGAGTCCATGGGCTCAAACCTGCTGTTTGTCCGTCCCGGCGCCCCAGGAACCCGCATGCGTGGGGATGCTATTGCCACGCTGACCCTTGCGGATGCGAACGCGCTTGAAGAGCTTGATAACGTACTGGCCGCTGTGCCCTCTCGTTCCGGTTCTGCGACCCTGCGCGTGGGCAGCAATGATTACAGCACCTCGATCGAGGGCGTCTCAGCCAGTTGGCCCATCGCGCAGAACCGCGGCATGCTCTACGGGACCTTCTTCACAAAAGACGATGTGGATCGCCGCGTCGGCGTCGTTGTACTCGGCACGACGACGGCCGGGAACCTGTTTGACAATGTTCAGGATGCGGTAGGCCAGTATATCTTCCTCGGCGGCGCACCGTTTGAGGTCGCCGGCATTCTGGAAGAGAAAGGCGCCTCCTCCTGGGGACAGGACCAGGATGATGTGGCGCTGGTACCAATCACCACCGGCATGATGCGCCTCTTCGGACAAAGCTACCTTTCCTCAATCACAATTGCTGTCGACGACACAGACAGGATTGATGAAACGGAAGCGGAGGCCACGGAACTCCTGCTTGCGCGGCACGGCACGGAAGACTTCCAGCTGCGCAACACAGCCTCGATCCTGGAATCCGTGCAGGAATCCCAGAACTCGTTTTCGATCCTTCTGGGTTCGGTGGCATCCATCTCGCTGCTTGTCGGCGGGATCGGGGTCATGAACATCATGCTGGTTAGCGTTTCGGAACGCACGCGTGAAATTGGTGTCCGCATGGCGACGGGCGCACGGCGGTCAGACATCATGGCCCAGTTCCTGATCGAATCTCTGGTCGTCGGAGGACTAGGTGGCATTGCCGGCGTATTGATAGGGTTTGGCGTGTGCCTCATCCTTGATGCGAATGGCATGTCCGTCGTGATCACAACGATGCCGGCAGCTCTCGCCTTTACCTCCGCCATGATCACCGGCCTCGTCTTCGGACTGCTGCCCGCCCGGAAAGCGGCGCACCTGGACCCGGTCGCAGCCCTCGCTTCGGAGTAAGTCATGATCAGAAAGACCACCCTCTCCGCATCCTTCCTGGCGCTTGCCGCTTGTGCCTCTCTTGCTCCGCGAACGGAAGTTACCGAACATGAACTGGCCCTGCCCGCGGCCTACGATAACGCCGCCGGCCTGACCGAAGCCCGGACCATCGCAGCAGACTGGTGGGCTGCGTTCGGCTCACAAAACCTGAATGCTCTTGTGACGGAAGCGCTGGGCGCCAACCAGACTCTTGCGGCAGGAATTGCCAATGTCGATGCTGCACGCGCAGCGCTGAAAGTATCAAACGCCTCCCTGCTCCCCCAGGCCAGCGCGAGTCTTTCCGCTTCGAGCGACACCGAGAGCGGACTTGATGATGTCAGCTCTTCCGGCCGCCTCTCCGCGTCCTATGAGCTAGACCTTTTCGGCGCGAATGCTGCCAGCAGGGCTGCATCGCAAGCCAGTCTGGAAGCGAGCCAGTTCTCCCAGCGCTCTCTGGAGCTGACCGTCCAGTCGGATGTGGCGTCCACATACTTCAATCTTCTGGCCACGCGCGAACAGCTGGAAGTCGCGCGCCGGAACCTCGAGATCTCCGAACGTATCTTCGAGATCGTGGAAGTTCGCTACAAGGCTGGCACCATCTCCGGCTACGACGTATCAAGCCAGCGCGCGCAGCTCGCTACGGCCCACGCGCGGATACCGGAACTGGAAGCGCAGATCACCAGCCTGGAGACGTCACTTGCCATCCTGCTTGGCCAGGTGCCTCAGGGGTTTGCTGCTCCAGAAGAGCCTATCCTTGCCCTCGACCTGCCAGTGGCCGAACCTGACCTGCCATCAGATCTGCTCCTCCGTAGGCCGGACCTGTTACAGGAAGAAGCAAATCTGCGAGCTGCTGATGCCAACGTCACGGTTGCCCGCGCAGCCTTTCTGCCTGGCGTCGATCTTGGCGCAGCCCTCTCCAGCGTCCTGAGTGGTGGCGGTGATCTCACCGGCTCCATCTCAGCATCCCTCGCGCAGACCATTTTTTCCGGAGGCCGCCTTGAGGGCCAGCTTGAGAGCGCCAGGGCCCGCCAGGCGGGGCAACTGGCCAGCTATCGCAGCGCCATCCTGAATGCCCTGCGCGATGTCGATGTCAGCCTGACCTCGATCGAAGCGAATGCGCAAAGAGAAGACCAGCTCCTTGTCGCGCGTGAGGCATCCAAAGATGCACTGGATGCAGCAGAGTTGCGCTACCGGGCCGGGACAGATGACCTGACCAGCCTGCTGAGCGCACAACAGGCCTACTTCACAGCTTCCGACAACTATGTGCAGGGCCGCCTGAACCGGCTGACTGCCGCGCTGAACCTGTATGTCGCTCTTGGAGGCGGGTACTGACGCGCCCCGAACGTCGCGGAATTATATTGACATACGTAATGCCATTTAATTAGCTTGCCGCAAAGAAGCTGATGGAGGGTTATGGCTATGGATGTGCTGCGGACGCCGGACTCACGGTTTGAAAACCTGTTATCCGACTAGAAAGTGACATTTGATGCAGCCATCGCAGCACTGTGAACCTTTCCTCAAGTCGGATCCGGTTTATTCTGCGCGCTAAAGATGGGGGCAGCGTATTGGAGCCCTGCAAGCTTTCAGGCTCGCAGGTGATGGCAGGAAAGTAAAGATGAGCATGAACCGTTCCGAAGAAACTGGAACTCTCGTCGAGGATGGCCGCAGGCTGCGGTCTGAAAGAAACCGGCAAAAGATCATCGACGCCATGTTTCAATTGGTCCGGGGTGGCGAGTATGATCCCAGTGTTGCCCGCGTCGCAGAATGCGCCGGCGTAGGGCTGAGGACGGTTTTCCGCCATTTTGACGATGTCGACACACTCTATCAGGAGATGTCGAGCCAGATGGAAGCTGGCATTTTGCCGGAGATTGCCAAGCCGCTTACGGCCGACACATGGCAGGGTCGCGTAAAGGAAATGATGGCCCGGCGTATCCGCGTTTTCGAGGATGTCATGCCGGTCAAGATCTGCGCAGGCGCCCGCCGGTTCCGCTCTGATTTTCTGATGGCCAACCATACGCGCTTCGTCTCACACGAATCCGCTGCGCTCGCGCTCGCACTCCCTCAGGAAGTGCTGGACAATGAGCCACTAAAGAATTCTTTCGACATAGCTCTCAGCTTCGACACATGGCGCCGGCTGCGTCAGGACCAGAGTTTTTCTCGCGCCAAGGCAACGACCGTGCTTGAAACCATGTTGGACGCATTAATCGCCGCCGCCAAATGAGTGCGGCACGCTACCTGGCGCTGGCAACTCTTTTCACCGCAGCATGCGGCAACCCTTCCGTCCGACAGGAAGAGTCCATGTCATGCGGGCTGCCTTCTGATCAGCTCGACTCCTTCATTCGGATTGAAGCGGGAAGCTTCAAAAAAGGTTATGATCCGGTTTATCCCGAAGAAGCACCGACATTGACACTTCATGTGGAAGCATTCGATCTGCTGTCACACGAGGTGACAAACAGGGAGTTCTCCAAATTCATCGAAGAGACAGGGTACGTAACAGATGCCGAACGCAGCACCCAAGCTGGTGGCCCCGGTGCAGGGTCTGCCGTATTCCGCACACAGACCGGGTCGGTGACGAAGTATCCATGGAAACTCACTCCGGGTGCAACCTGGCGCTCCCCCGGGGGACCAGGATCAGGTCTTTCCGGTCGCGAACTTCACCCTGTTGTGCACGTTTCACTGGCGGATGCACGCGCATATGCGGCCTGGGCGGGCGGGCGCCTGCCGACAGAAATCGAGTGGGAATATGCCGCCTCTCGTGGCTTGCCGGATCTGACGCGCCAAAACTCCGGCGCTTATGATGCGCAGGGGCACCCTGTTGCCAACACATGGCAGGGCATATTCCCTGTGGCGAACACGGCCGAAGATGGCTTCACAGGGACATCGCCCGTCGGCTGTTTCAGCCCGGACAAGACAGGCCTCTACGATATGATCGGAAACGTCTGGGAATTGACAGACACCCCCTATGGCGCGGGCACAACAACGATCAAGGGCGGGTCTTACCTGTGTGCAGAGAATTTCTGCCGGCGTTACCGCCCAGCGGCACGCCAGCCTGAGGATGTCGATTTCTCATCAAACCACATTGGCTTTCGCATAGTGAGAGACATCACCGCACCCTGACACGTCAATTGGGCCAATAGACATACTCGTCACCCGGCTCAAACGTATCCGCCGCTGTCTTGTCGATCAGTATCGGACTTTCCACAGTATAGGGATAGAGCGGTGCTCTGGCATCAGCCCAGTGAGCCTCAATCAAGGCCTGAAGCTCCATCACTTTATCAGGCATCGCATCAGCCAGGTTTTTCTGCTCTATCGGGTCGTCAGCCAGATTGAAGAGCCAGACCTTTTCCTGACGCCCGTTCACCTGAAGCTTCCAGTCTCCGGAGCGAACGACGCGATAGTACCCACTTGACCAGAATATTGCGTCATCCTGACGGGTGATGTGACCAGAACCCGTCGCCTCCGGAAGCAGATTTTCACCATCGATCTCAACACCAACGGGCAATGCAGCCCCGGCAATCGCCGCCAGGGTGGGCATCAGATCGACATGGGCGGCCGGGGTTTCGATCCGTGCATCAGACGGAATATGTCCCGGCCAGGAAACAAACATAGGCACCCGTATCCCGCCCTCAAACAAGGTGATTTTCCAGCCACGATATGGCGCATTGACCTCAGGCAAGCCAATATAGCCTGCGCCACCATTGTCCGACGTGAAAACGATCACTGAATTGTCGGCCAGTCCCTCTTCTTCCAGCTTATCCATGATACGGCCGACACTACGATCAAGTGCACGGACCATCGCCGCATAGACCCGAAGACGTTCCGGCTGGATATCACCAACAGCGTCATAATCCTCACGCGTCGCCTGCAAAGGCGTGTGCACCCCCCAATGCGCCAGATACAGGAAGAAGGGCCTGTTTCGGTTTGCCTCGATGACCCTGCTGGCTTCGTCCGTCCAGTAATCTGTCAGATAGCCACCGGGCTCGAACCACTCGCTATTGTTGAACGATGCAGCATACTGCATCCGTGCCCAGAGGAATTTATCAATAGGATCGAAGTCCAGCTTGGCATTCACGACGTCAGGATCATTTGCAGGCAAGTAAAGACCGCTTGCCATCAAGAGGCTCTCGTCAAAGCCCTGAGAAGTCGGCCGGGATTCCTCACTGCGGCCAAGGTGCCATTTTCCAATATGCACGGTATGATAGCCTGCCTGCTTCAGAAGCTCAGCAATCGTTACCTCTTCACCTGGCAGGCCCTGTTCCTCAAAAGGCACGCCTCCCTCATCTGCCTCGCGATTCCAGATGATTGACGGCATACCATTATCCATGTCGTTGCCGAACATGGACACGATACGCCCCATTCCTCCCGGCGTGGGCGTAAATTCGAATCCGGTTCGAGTCGGATAACGCCCGGTCATCAGCATGGCCCGTGACGGAGCGCATGTGCCCGTACCGGCATAAGCCTGCTGAAAGATGGCACCACGTGCCGCAAGGCGATCAATATTAGGAGTTGGCACAAGGCCGTCGGCGACGCCACCGCCGAAGGTGGAGATGTCATTGATCCCAAGATCATCCGCCACAATAAAGATGATGTTTGGTGGACCTTCGAGGCGGTCCGCATCCGGAACCTGCGGTCCCAAATCCCACGATACGGCCTGGTTCGGTGCGACATCCACTCGCCCCCTGTGGGACACGAGGAACATGATCACAGCCTTCTTGTTGAACAAGGCCGCCCCAGCCAGAATGATAAGGAGAGTTGCAATGCCTATCAGCATCTTCTTCAGCATGTTCGTGCTCGCTTACATCCATTCAACAAGATCTTTATACCCCATGACTGGCAGGTCGCGGCTAACCCTCCGTGTTCCCACAGGCGACGCACCGGCTTCACCGCGCAAATGCTGAAAGCACCTCACACGACAGAGAAGCACCAAGGAGGTTTGCTTAGTTATTATTGGCAGTAGTTATGCCAATTTAATGCCCAGTCAAGTGAAGATCGTTTCTTCAGCGCCGCACCAGGCGCAGAATGAGACGTACGAAAAGCCAAAGCAGGGCGATGACAACAGCCAGAAGGACCACAAGCTGCATCCAGTACGCCTTGAACTGGCGAGCAAGCGTATTGCGTGTGATCTCTTTAAGGGAATCGTACCCTTCCGGCACCTCCAGCACACCAACTCGGTTGCTGTACGCACCATATTCTTCAAGCAGATCCGCGAAAACATCCGGCCTTTGCTGGCTCAGATCCTGTGTTTCGCCCGGGTCTTGCTCAATGTCATAGAGACGCCACTGACCATCACCATGTGGCTTCTGGTTCCGCGTGATTTTCCAGCGCCCTTTCAGGATTGCCGAGTTACCAGAAACTTCTATTCCGATCACATCGTCTGGCTGGTATATCGCGGTTTGCGCGCCTGACAGAACAGGCTCCAAACTGCGTCCGATCATCCTGTCATCCGCAGCATCAACACCCGCATATTGCAAAAGCGTAGGGGCAAGATCCGTTACGATCGTCCTGGTATCGAACTTTTTCCCTTCAGGCACCCCGGGTCCCGCCATAATCAGCGGAACACGCAGGCCACCTTCCGAACCAAGAAACTTGAACATATTGTTCGGAGAAGCTGCCGCAATCGCCCATTCCGGTCCAATGAACCCCCAGCTCCCCTCTTCGCCAATTCCGTCAATCCCGATGTGATAGCCGTGCGTCTTCATCCAGATTGCAAGCCGGATATCATCATCACCTCGCGAGGGTTCCGGGCCATTGTCTGATGTGATCACAAAGATCGTATTATCGTACTGTCCAGTATTCTTCAGGTGATCCACAAGGCGGCCGACCTCGACATCCATGGCTTCCATCATCGCCGCATTGACCTGCATACGCGCAGCATAAAGCGCCCGATCATCAGCTGAGAGATCATCCCAAACACGCATGTCATCAGGCATTGAAGCAAGTGGCGCCTCTTCGGGTATCAGGCCGATCTGTTTAGCCCTTTTCCAGCGCGCCTCACGAAGGGCGCCCCACCCTGCATCGTAAACTCCATCATATCCTGCGGTCATTTCCGCTGGCGCCTGGACCGGAATATGGATGGCCTGAAATGCCACATATGCGAAGAAGGGAACATCCTGCTGCCCCGCATCGAGATAGTCGATCATACGATCAACAATCAGTGTGGAGGAATAAAATGAGTCCGGCAGAATGGCGGGCTGACCATCCTCATACCATGGTGCCTTTTGGTAAAACGGCATGTAGGATTTATCGGACCAGTTATCGGCACCTGAAGCATCCAAAGCCAGCGAATGATCAAACCCATGCGCATTGGGCAAATCTCCCTGGCCACTACCGAGATGCCACTTGCCAGTCATCAGCGTACGATACCCAGCTGACTTCATCCGATCCGCAAGGGTCAGGATGCCGGGTTCCAAATGCATGGTATAGCCCGGTTTTCCCACCTGCTCTTTCGGCAACACTTCCGGAATAGTCGCGATACCGGTCATGTGATTGTCCATTCCGGTCAGAAGCATCGCTCGAGATGGCGAACACAGCGGAGATGAATAGTGTCGCCGGAACATGGCGCCCTCAGCCGCCAGGGCATCAATATTCGGCGTACGCGCCTCCCCTCCGTATACTCCGAAATCCATCAACGCTGCATCGTCCACAAGGATCAGGACAATATTTGGACGCACATCTGCATCTTGAGCTAATGCAATCGGAGCCGCCATGAAACAGGCGATCAACCAGGCGAGCCCCCCACCCAGCCTTGTAAATATACTCCCGAATAATTTGACCACCCTACAAACCACCCTACAACTTGGCATATGCCCCCCACCTGACTGACTTATTGGCAGTTCAGATGCCATCTTGTTCAAAGATTGTCAAAGAAGGAGCCGTGGCAAAATCTCCCCCAATCCTGGCGGAGCACTCCCAGCCACATTTCGAAATGCCGCCCCTGAAAGGCCTGAGCGGCCACTCCAGCACCCCCAAGCTACGGCAAACACTGAGACACGGATATCTCGGATCCTTTACAGATATTTTACCATAAGTGGAACATCATCACTCATGAAAACCACCCAAAAGAGTAGACCCCCAGAATCAGGTGACCAAAGGGGGCAAAAAAGAGCGAATATCCTGCTTGTTGAGGGACACGCATGCGAAGAGCCAAACTGCCTTTACTCATGATTGCCGCTGCCGGTCTTCCTGGCCTCGCCATCTCCCAAACAGCAACAGATAGTTTTACGGTCTCAGCTGAAGTCATTGACGCCTGCAACCTAACCGCAAACAACCTTGATTTCGGCAGTTATAGCGCCATTTCTGGATCAGCGGTCGACGCTACATCAACGCTCTCCGTTACATGTACAAACGGCACATCATACACGATCGCTCTAGACGAGGGCACGACAGCGGGGGGAGCGTTTACCGCCCGCCTCATGACAGACAGCACCGATACACTGAGTTATAATTTGTACACATCCGCGGCACGAACGACGGTGTGGGGCGATGGGACCGGCGCCACCCAAACAGCCGCGGGCACAGGCTCAGGTACACTTCAATCACTTACGGTTTATGGCCGGGTTCCCTCCTCCCAGAATGTCCCGGTCGGCAGCTATTCAGACTCTGTAACTGCGACGATAACATTTTGAGGGAGATGTAGCATGTGGGTCAGGTCTGGCGTCTTACTGCTCCTAATGTGCGTAAACGGGTTAGGCAGCACCGCCGAAAGTATATCAATCTACCCTACAACGCTGATACTGGAGAACAACACCGGCATCGGCACACTGACGATTGAGAATCGTAGCGACCATACAGCCACTTATGAATTTGCCGGTTACCAATGGACGCAGTCGGATAAAGGTGACGAGCTAGCTCTCGACAAAAGCTTTGTCATCTCACCACCCGTCGTTTCCCTCCAACCAGGTGAAGCTAAAATTGTACGCATGGGATTACTTTCCTCCGCACGCAGCACCACCGAAACAGAAAAATCCTACCGACTGCGTATCTCGGAATTATCCTCTCCTGCTACAATCTCTAACGCGAATCTGAAAGTTAAACTTCAACTCCTTCTCCCTGTATTTTCCGGGGCACCTAACACAGATCAGGATTTGGAATTATCAGCAGTAAAACGGGCAGATGGACAAACATGCATAGAAGGAAGCAATCACGCTTCTTCTCACACGAAACTCATCTGGTTATCCCGCAGCGCCCCCTCTTCCGACAAGACGCCAGTTCAGAAGTATATTCTTGCTGATAGTCACGGCACATTGTGCACTGATGCAAATTATAATGTAGGCGACAAACTGACGGTCGGCACCTCCACGGCATATCGAAACGAGATTCGCCCCTACGAAATAACCGTCCTAGCCCCATAACATGCGGGTCTCATTCGCATGTTACTGCTTTTTATCCGCAGTGATAAGCGCTGGTGAGGCGATCGCTCATGACGACAGTGGGCTGATGTTAAATGCAGACCCGGTCCATCCAACCCAAAGCGGCGCTCCCACCATCGCCAGCGAAGATCTGAAGCTCTCGTTGGTACAAGTTGAGCTGAATGGGCGCGTACTACCGGAGCCGATATTCATCGCCGAGCAGGATGGCACACTGTTTCTGCCGACTGAACTCATAGGGATACACAAGCGACCAATAGACATCGACACACGCGTAATTGCCGGACGCTCATTTCTGCCGGCAAGCACCCTACCCCTTGAAATCCTGCCGAGTGGTGAAGACAAAGAAACATTACGAATAGCTTGTGATGTTGACTGTTTCGACTCCACCTATGTGTCAGCGAAACCTCGCATCGAGACAGAAATGTCTACCGTCACACCAGGACTATTCCTGAACTATGACCTCTCTTTACAGGGAGGGGATATGGGCACCCGGGCAGGCGGACTGCTGGAAGTCGGCGCCTTCACGAACACAGGGTCTGGCACGACAGACTTGGCTTGCACCAAACTTGACGGCACAGCGAAATGTACCCGTCTCTCCACATCCTGGACGATCGATACCCCTTCATCCTCGCAACGCCTTGTCTTTGGTGACGCGATTACAAGCGCAACAGACTGGGGCACCCCGACCCGATACGGCGGTATTCGGCTCGGGACAGATTTCTCTCTCGCACCAGACCTCATCACATTCCCGACACCCTCCATTTCAAGCGAAGCAGCCCTCCCAGGTCTTGTCGATGTTATCATCAATGATGCGCAGCGCTTTTCAACGGAAGTCCCTGCCGGTCACTTTACTCTGACAGATCTGCCAATAGTGACAGGCGCCGGCACAACACAGCTTGTCATTACCGATGTTCTCGGACGAGAAACAATCGTCTCCGCAGACTATTACGCCGCACCACAATTACTCCGCCCAGGCCTGAAAGAATGGTCTTTTGAGGCGGGCTTTCTACGCGAAGATTTTGGCATTCAGTCGAATGCCTATGGAGATGGGTTCTTCGCAGGCAGTTATGCACAGGGCATATCAAATGACCTGACGCTCGGTGCCCGTTCTGAAATCAGTGACAACCTGCAATCCGGAGGCGTTACAGGCGCCTTTCTGAACCAGGAACTTGGTGTAATTCAAGCGTCCGCTTCCTTGTCGCACAACAAAAGCGGCTCTGGCGGAAGGATAGATCTACATCACGAATGGCGATCTGCTGCGTTCTCAATTGGCAGCAGCGTCGCGTATACAACCGACAACTATCAGCAGTTCGGACGCACTCAAGCGTCGCCTCGCCTGACCGCCCGTTCGTTCGTTACACTTTCGGACGATGATTTGGGCAATCTTTCAGTTTCATGGACAAGGCGCGATGAACGCAGCTTTGAAGATTTCTCCACCTTTGGCCTGCGGTTCAGCAAAACCATTGGCTCGGTATCTCTGAATCTTTCCGCCTTGCGCTTGCAAGGACCGCAACAATCCACGATGGCCACGCTCTCCCTCTCCATGCCTCTTGGGAAAGGAACAAGCACCAGCATAGGCACGGAATATCGTGATAATCGTCTTGGGGCGGATCTCAGTTACCGGAAAAACTCGCCCCAAGCAGGTGGTATAGGCTATTATGGCCGCGCCAGCGCCAACGGCTACGAGCGTTTCGAAGCGGGAACAGATATTCGCACACGTTACGGAGATGGGTCAGCAGCTCTCAGCCAGGTGAACGGCCGGTCTGCAGGCAGAGTATCTGTGCGGGGAGGCGCAGCCTTGATAGGCGACTCAATCACCCTCGCCCCGGTTATCACAGACAGCATAGCAGTTGTAACAGTTGGCGATAAAGCGGGCATCCGGGTATTTCAGGATCATCAACTGATTGGTACGACAAACCAGAATGGACGCATTACGCTTACGCGCCTTCGCCCGTTCGAACAAAATGTCATTTCCTTCGATGCTCGCGACCTGGATCTTGCCAGCAGCTTTGACAAGACTGCAGTAACGATCACCCCAGGTTTGCGCACTGGGCATCGCGTCACATTTGAGAGCACCAGGCAATTGAGCGTCATCGTGTATCTCGTCGATGCAAGTGGCGAACCAATATCACGCCAAGGGCAGGTTGCAGATATCGAAACCGGTCAAGTCTACCCAGTAGGACAAGACGGTCGCGTGTTTATCCCTGACGCCAGTCCTTTGACTCGCTTGCAATACGTCCGTGACCGCGTCATTTGCCAAGCTGACATCCATATCGGAAAAACTTCTACGAGCGCCCCCTATGAAGATGTTGGAGAAGTCGCATGCCTTCCTGTCGCCAGATTGAAGTAAGCATTCGCAGCACCCTCCAGGCATTTGCCCTGATTATGCTTGTGGTGTGCATTCCGCAAGGACCTGCAAGTGCGACGTGCGTGGGGCTTGGTTGCTATTGCACAATATCCACTGCCCCCCTGGACTTTGGCGCCTACAATCCGCTTGGCGGCACAGACACAAGCGCCACAGGTAGCTTGGATGTCGAGTGTGGAGCCCTTCTGGCAGGTGTAGCTTTCTCCTACACGGTTATCCTTGACAGCGGATCGAGCGGCACAATGCTAAATAGAAGCATGACGAGCGGCCCCAATGCCCTAAACTACAATCTGTATACGAATGCCAGTCACACAACCGTGTGGGGCGATGGAACAGGCGGAACGGGAACTATCAGCAATTCCTATACACTTACACTACTATTTCCACGTACAGACAATTTTCCAGTTTATGGGCGCATACCTTCCGGGCAAAATGCTCACGCAGGCTCATACACAGATACTATAATTGCAACGGTCATATTCTAATCTTCCGCCTCCTAGCTTCGCAGACTATGCCGTTAATGCAATGGTCGCAGAAAGTATCGGTTCTAGACGGCGCGACCTATCTCATTTGCTCTCCAAACCCGCAGGAAGTTCTCGTTCAGAAAGGCTGAAAGTTCGGTCTCGGTCATACCCTTGCGGCGCAACAAAGCGACCAGATCGGGCAATCGACGATAATCATCGAAAACAGGCTTGTAATTCGCATCCATATCCGAACCGAGGCAGACATGTTCAATTCCAACCATGTCTATCAAGCGGAATATTCGATCTGCAAAACCCGCAAGATCCCCTATCTCAATACCAGCCGGCCATGCACCGATAATCCCACCTGCTTCAGCTGCCGCCTTCGCGAGTTCCAATGAGATAAAGCGCGGATGGTAAGAATGCGCCGAACTGATATGCGTATGGGTGAACATTACGGGCAGAGAGCTGACCTCCAAGGCACGGAATGCTCCTTGTTCTGCCATATGGGAAAGATCAATCATCATACCCAGGCGGTTCATTTCCCTGACAATCGTATCTCCCTCTGCGGTCAGGCTACCGTGAACGGTCTCATTGGTCATTGCATCTGCAAGGTCATTCGTTCGGTAGTGAACGAGCGTGATCGATCTGACTCCATCGTCATAGGCTTCGCGGAGCCGCTCGATAGAACCCTCCAGGAAGTCCCCGCCCTCGACAGTCCAAATAGCTCCAGGACGCCCAGAAGCGCGGGCATCGGCCAACATTTCCGCCCCCCGCATTTCCATGACCAGTTTATCAGTAGCGAGCCGCTTAAGATTTCGAATTTGAAGCTTGTAGCTCTCCCAAGCCTCACCTTCCGCAAAAGGACGCCGGGCCTCAAGCCCCTTCCCTTTGACCAAGTTCAGCACATTGAAATCAGAAACAGCAGCAAAGCATGCGGCAGATAAATACCCTTCCCGCATGTCAGAAATTGTCCTGCGTTCAAATCCAGACTGGGCTTTATACACTTTCAGAAGTGGGGCCAGCCCTGATGCATCCCGTGCAAATGTTCGCCCGGGGTGAGCATGTGTATCGATGGCAGGGTATTTGTTCAGAAGGCCAATGGCCTCCACACGCTCCTCCTCAGAAACATCGAATCCAAGAGGGGCGAGCGCCGGGCGCTTATGTAACCAATAAGATCCATAAGCGGCCCCGGCGCCGAGCATCACGCCTCCACCGATGAGAGCGCGTCGCGTTAGCTTTCCCATATTTCTTTCTCCCCCGGTATTCTTATGCTCGAACGGCCATGGCTTCGAGCTCGGAGGAGGCCTCTTCAGCTGTCAAAGTAAAACCATAAGAAGCCAATTTCCCGATCGTGGCCTGATAGGACTCCTGATGATAGGTTGTCGTCGCGTCACTAACGACGCGCGTTACATATCCATAGTCCAGAGCAACACGAGTGGTTGTCTCCACACACTCATCTGTCATGAATCCAGCCACGATCAGATGCTCAATACCCATATTACGCAGTGTCGTATCCAGGCTGGTGCCAGTGAATGCACCGCTTGCCGTCTTGGTAATGACTATTTCGTCTTCCTTCGGCTTGGTCGGTTCAAGAAACTGCGTCGCCGGACTGCCAGGAGGAAAATTCCACCCCAGCCGGCTATGCAATTGGCTGGTATCCCGCCCCTGACAGGACAGCGCCTGGATTTTCACATGAATTGGCGGAACTCCTGCTGCTCGAGCAGCCTCAAGAACCCGCGCCGCGTTGGCAACAGCAGCATTGAAACGGGTTTCATAATCGCCAAGCGCTGCACGAACGTCATCTTCTGGCATACCCGCAGCGAGTGCATTTTTGAGGTGATACGATGGCTCCGCAAGATGTTGAATGTCGATCAACAATAGTGCCGTATTTGCGAGCGTCGCAGGCGGCGGCGTTTGTGCATTTACAAATGAGGTCGCAAGAACCTCATTGATTCCAATAGTCGCCGGAGCAGATGTCATAGGGCTGTCTCACCTGGTTTTGATACAATTTATTTAAACGGGTCATCGAAGACTGCTTCTAAATCACGCAGCCCCTTTTCACTCAGAATAGAGCGTATACTGATCCTGAAGAGACTTGCTACGAGGTCACCCCTGCCTATCAAAGATGGCGCAACGTAACGAAGCTGGTCACCCGTATAGAGATTAGCGATTCCAAAAGCCGCAGCTTGCAGAGTGGCAAGAAGGAGATCCAATTCTATATCGATAAAGTACCCTGCCTCTATACATTCTGCTACCAGATCATTCGTTAGCTGAATCGTTCTCTCTCTTTGGGCCTGATACCGGCAGGATGACAGGATTTCTTCCGTTTCCATGCTCTTCATCAGCAGGAAATAGCCAGGATGAGACCGGGCAAAATGCACATAGGCATATCCGACGGCCAAAAGCCGTGAGAGCGGCAAATCGCCTGCCAGCTCGATTGAATGGGTACGGTAGTTTTCCTGAAGCACATATCCGGCAATAGCCGTCTCCACGAGCAGGTCCTGCTTGCTTTCAAAATGCCGGTAAATTGCTGGAATAGACGTGCCGACCATCTTGCCGACTTCCTTCAACTGAAAATCCAGCGAGTGACTTCTGGAGATCAGCTGCGCAACAGCCTCAATAATCGCATTCCGCAGGTCTCCGTGATGGTAACCAGCCTTTTTCCGGATCCGACCGCTGGACACTTTCAAGGCACTTGCCATTGCTCGTCACTTCCCAAATCGCTGTAACGATACTGCGTTGACACATTAATGTTAATTCAATTAACTTCTGGAGGCAAGGCTTGGGAAGCGTGGGCACGTAAGCGTGCACCGGGGGCCACCCCAGGCACGACATCCGAATTTAAAGGGAAGATCACGATGAAGACGTCTAAACTACTAATGAGTGCGAGCTGCCTGATTCTGGCCGCAGCCCCCTGGATGGCTGCCTCAGCACAAACACAAACGGATAATGACACTGTCGATGCGATTGGAACCACCAGCACCGAACAGGAAGAAGATGTAAAAGTCTACGAAGGCATTGTCGTTACGGCAACGCGTCGTGCGGAGAAGCTGTCAGAAGTGCCTATCGCCATGTCTGTCTTCGGAGATGACAGTATTGAGCAGACAAGTGTTCGCGAGCTTTCGGAGATCTCCGGATATATTCCGAACGTTTCCATTTCTGGGCACAATGACTTCCGTTCGGTTATCACAATCCGCGGCGTGGGGTCCGCTTCCCGTAATATTGGCTTTGATAGCCGCGTAGGCGTCTATGTAGATGGCGTCTATATGGGGCAATCGCCGGCCGTGAACCAGGAACTTCTGGACCTGGAACGCGTAGAAGTTCTTCGTGGGCCACAGGGCATGCTGTTTGGCAAGAACACGGTGGCCGGCGCCATCAGCCTCGTAACGAAAAAACCGGAAGACCGCTTCTTCGGAAAGGTCAGCGCGAACGTGGGCAATTACAACCTGCGCGAATTCCAGGGAATGCTGAACGTTCCGATCTCCGACAAAGTTGCCGCCAAAGTGTCGGTCTCAAAAACGGACCGGGATGGCTATATTGACAACATCACCACGGGAAACGAGCTCGACACCAAGGACGTTTTAGCCTACCGGGCGCAACTGCGCATCCAGCCTACGGACCAGTTTGAGATCAATCTCGCATATGATGGCCTCTCAGCTGACAACAAAATTCTTGTCGGGGAACCTCTGACTGATCCTTACGGTGTGATGATCACTCCATTCGCACCGAAGCCGCGTCAGGTCGCATTCGATTTTGATCCGACGGAAGAACGCGATGTTTCAGGCGCAATGATGGACCTGAACTATGAATTCGCGAACGGCTTTACTGTGAAATCGATCACAGGTTATCGCAACACCGATGCCTCCTACAGCAATGCGACAGATTATGCGCCGATCTCCATTGTCTTCGTCGATTACAGTGATGACTTCAAACAGCTCACCCAGGAGTTTCAGGTCATTTCGCCATCCGATGGCGCGTTCACCTACATGGGAGGCCTTTACTATTACAAACAAGACGCAGACACCGTACGCGATGTGACGCTTGGCAACGACTTCCTGGAAGGATTCATCAGCCCCGTTGTCGCCCCCAGCGTTGCACCGCTCCTGAGCCTTGACCCCAATAATCTGACAACCGAGCAGCTTGCATTGATCTCCTCTATCGTCGGCTTTGGTCCGGTTGGCTCGAAAGTCACCAACCGTGGCACAGTCACGACGGAAAGCGTCGCGGCTTATTTCAATGGATCGTACGACTTCAATGATCGCTGGACCTTGGGTTTCGGTCTTCGCTATAGCGTTGAGGACAAGGATGTGAACTGGCTGCTGGATGGCCGCAATTCCGGCGTCTTTAACATTGGATCCACCAATGTTACCCCCGGCGACACGGCCACGGCCCCAACACCACTTGTCAACGACCGCCGCGACAGCTTCCTCTCCCCGGCAGTTAGCCTGAGCTATGCCGTCACCGATGAGAGCAATCTCTACGCCAAATACTCCTCCGGTTATAAAAGCGGCGGCTTCAACCTCGACTTCATCAACGAGAACGAGCTGGCAGCAAACTCCGGGCTGGAATTCGGCAAGGAAACTGTCGATGCCTATGAAATCGGCCTGAAGAACACCTTCATGAATGGCCGCTTCACCCTGAACCTCGCGGCGTTCTACTCCGAATACAGCGACTATCAGGTGAACCAGTTCGTTGACCTTGGGGATGGCCGCACGTCCATCCGTATCACAAACGCCGCGAAAGTTGTTACGCAGGGCCTCGAAGGCGAGTTCAACCTTCAGGCTACAGATAACCTGTCCCTGCAAGGGTCCGCCGGTTATCTTGATGCGACTTTCGATTCTTTCCCGGGAGGCGGCACCGCCGGCACGGACGTCTCTGGCAACAACCTGACCGATGCTCCGGAATGGAGCGCCTCTTTGGGTGGCGTGTATACGCGTGACATCGCCGCGATCGACGCCACGTTGCTTACTCGCCTCGACCTAACGTACTCGGATGGCTATTTCACCACCGCTGACAACATCAAGTCGGTAACACTGGCTTCCACGCAAGTTGTTCCCTTCGGCTACATCGACTCGATGACGCAGCTCAACGGTCGTATTGGTCTGATGGGAAACAATGGCCGCTATGAAGCTTATCTCTGGGGCCGCAACCTCACTGATGAAGACGGCCTTGTGGATGATTTCCGCGACTTCTTCGGCACGCTGGTCAACCACCCGAACATCGGGCGGACCTATGGCCTCGAACTGGTTGTGAACTTCTGATCCACCTACCCCACCTCCGAACCGGGAAAGACGCTGCATCATGACCCCTGTTGATGCAGAGCTTTCCCGGTACTTTTCCGATACCTATGATGAAGGTCGCAGGAAATTTTTGAATGCCTGCGATCATCATGGGCTGATAGTTGAATCCTATCTGCACCCCACGCAAAAAGGTCCTTTCGGAGAGCCCCTTTCCATGGATGTTGCCTGGTGCGGCCCCCAGGACGCGGAAAAGGTCCTGGTTTTTAGTTGCGGCACACACGGGCTCGAAGCTGCTCCGGGAGCCGCGACGATCCTCCGCTGGCTGGATCTGGGTGGCCCTGAGCAATTGCCTGAAGGCATTGCCGTCTTACTTATCCACGCCATCAATCCCTATGGGTGGGCTTGGGCACACAGGATCAACGAAGACGGCATTGACCTCAACCGGAATTTTCCTGACCGGGCGAAACCGCCTCCCTCAAATCCGGACTATGCTGACGTCCACAAGCTGTTGCTCACTGCCTCCATGAATGATGAGGGGTTAAGTGATTTTGCGCAGGGTTTTCAATCACTGACGTCCAGCATAGGCATGAACGCAGCACTGACAGGCATAACCTCTGGTCAGTTCGATTTTCCTGATGGACTCAGTTTTGGTGGCACAGACCTGAGTTGGTCAGGCAGGACCCTGTTCGCTATTGCCCAGAAGCATCTAATTCTGGCCAAGCGTATTCTTCATATCGACTGGCACACCGGCATAGGAAAATACGGTCAGGCCCATTTCATCCTGGATGTATCCAGGACATCGAATGCATTCAGTCTACTGTCAGAATGGTTCCCAAACGATACCATTCATTGTGATGACGTCGTTGATGGCGTCTCCATCTTCTACAATGGGTTGTTGCTGGAGGGCTTGCGAACAGAGATTCAAAAATACAGCCCGGCGAAAATCGTAAACCTGACGATCGAATGGGGCACCTACGATGTCGGGAAGATGCTGCAAGCTTTAGTGATGGACAACTGGCTGATGCATCGCACAGAGAATAGTGATCGAGCATTGATTGATGCGGTACGGGCCGAGCTTATCGAGCGCTTCTATCCCAGAGCAACGGAGTGGCGCCGTAGCGTCATCTACGCCTCGGACGCGATCTACACACAGGCTGTTGCCGGCATCGATAGTTGGGGCAGCAACTAAGACATCCTCAAAATAAGAAAGGGTGAGGCAGCATGCACTGCCTCACCCTTCCTGTTCTATTCCAGCACCGAAAAGGCGCGAGGGATGCCCCGAGTCCGGGGCACCGCCCTTTACGCGCCGACGATCGCCGGCAGCGCCTTGCAGAAACGTTCCACGTCTTCGATTTTGCCAGTGGAAACGCGGGTCCAATCGACATAATCCATGTATTGTCCGCGGACAGAAATTTTCTGCTCGGCAAACGCCTTCTGGATATCGTTCGCTGGCTTACCGGACTTGAAGAAGACGAAGTTCGTCTGCGACGGCAGGTACTCGAGACCCAGCGTATCGAGTGTTGTCGTAATCATTTCACGTGCTTCTTTGACTTTCGCTTTGGAGAAAGCAAGGAATTGCTCGTCATTGTAGGAGCCGATAGCCGCTGCATAGGATGTGCACGGCGACCAGGACATGGCCGTCGCCTGGATCTTCTGTGCCACCTCTGGCGAGGAGATCGTGTACCCCATGCGAATGCCAGCCATACCGTAGATCTTCGAAAAGGTCCGCGACACAATCACGTTCGGATTATCCTTGATCAGGCCGATGCAGGTGTTGCCTTCCGGATCATCAGCCAGTTCCATATAGGCTTCGTCGACCAGAACCATCGTCTTGGATGCCATGCGGGTCACGGCGGCTTTCATCGTGGCAGCATCTGCAACAAGCCCCGTCGGGTTGTTCGGGTTGCACAGCTGGACGAGGCCGGTTTCGGTCGTGACTTTCGCTTCGATACCTTCCAGGTCGGTGCTCATGTCAGCCTTCAGAGGCACACGGTCGATGGTCGCCATGCCGAGACGAGCGGCGTAGAGGGCCGTCGTATCCCAGAACAGGCGCGGCGCGACGATCGGACCGTTAGGACCATAGATCATGGCAATGGCGGACAGGGCTTCACCCGAACCGGTTGTCAGGGCGATCTGCTCAGGTGTTACGCCGTTTTTCTCGGCGATCATCGTCTTCAGCAGCTGCACAGCATCCTGCGAGGCATAGTATGCGCCCTTGGAACCGGCGTATTCGATCATTTTCAGTGCTGACGGAGCCGGACCATACGGGTTTTCGTTACGCGACAGCAGCGCGACGCCTTCCGGCGGACCAAGAAGATAGGGATTCTCAACGGCAATCTTCTCTGGCGGGAAAGCCGCTTCGGTCGTTTCTGCGATTGCCGATGCGCCCGATGCGCATGCGGTCGCACCCGCCACGCCGAGACCAGTTGCACCAGCTAGAAGAAAGCGTCTGGAAATATCGTAAGCCATATCCTGATTTACCTGTTACCTTTGGGTTGAAAAAATTGAATCCCTGAGTTTCGCGCAAGAATGCACTCACGCAGCATTGTTCTGTGAGAGTATTCTATAGAAGAACCGCCCAGGACACGACGTGATAGAAGCTAAAGCGTTATTTCTGGGCTTTCGCGTTGAGACTATGGGCAGCGTTGGCGCTAAGTAGTGCAGCAAAAAACAATTTTCTCGCATCTGCCGCTTCGTAAATCTGGCCTGTAAGCCCAAGAGGCAGTGCGGGAGATTCGCTACCTTTAAACCATACGCAGCAAACACATTCGCCCGCCTAGCCCCGCCAGATAAAATAAGGAGGAGCAGCAATGCTCCTCCTCAGAAATTCCTGCCCGCTTCCACACGGAAGCGGGCAGGCTGTATTGGCCATTAGAATTCTGCGAGCAGCTTCACGTAGTAGTAACCGCCCTGCCAGTCGATGATATCGCCGGACCGGTAGATACGACCACAGCAGTTATCGCCGAGTGCCTTCTCATCAGGATATTCGTCGAAGACGTTACGCGCACCGAGCGAGATCTTCACAGCTTCCGAAGCCTGGAAAGAACCCTCGAGGTCAACCTGAACCTTCGCACCGTAGTCCTGATACACCAGAGGAGCGTTCGAACCATCGGAGTTTGTGGATTCACCGTAGTAGTTGGCACGCGCCAGGAAGTTGTATGGACCGACTTCGTGCGACACGGTGAAGACACCACGCCATTTCGGGTCATAATTGACGAAGTCGTACTGGTCCTCATCATTGAAGAGATCACCCACGGCACTGTCGAACTCGGTCTTGTTGTAGTTCACGGAGCCCGTGAACTTCGTCGAAGAACCGTTGGCCCACTCCTTGGAGTACGTCGCGACGACGTCAACGCCCTTGGTGCTCGTATCGAATGCGTTGGTGAAGTAGAACACACCACCGATGGATTCTGCACCAACCACGCCTGCATTCACGAGCGCCAGATAGTTGTCATAAGCCTCACCGGCACCAGGGTCCGTAGACACGTCCTTGGTTGAGATCGCGTTGACACGATCCTCAAGGTCGATCTGATAGAAATCGACCGTCAGGGAGAAAGCATCATACGTCGATGTAAAGCCCAGCGTGTAGTTGGTTGACTTCTCAGGCTTGAGCGGGGTCGCACCCAGTGCACCTGCGATAGGACCACCTGCCGGGAACAGACCCGTTGCGACCGGGAAGCCATTCGGCAGACGCGTCGAAACATTCGTCGTCCCCTGCTGGCCCGGCGTGGGAGCACGGAAGCCCGTACCGACAGAACCGCGAACGGCAAAGTTCGGCGTAAACTCATACCGGCCAGCCACTTTCCAGACGAGTTCCGAGTCGAAGTCAGAATAGTCTTCGAAACGCAGAGCACCTTGCAGGAACAGAGAGTCCGTGACGTCTGCACTCAGGTCACCATAGAGCGCATAGGAATCGCGAGTATATTCACCGGAGAATTCCGGCGAATAACCAGGGAAGCCATTCGAGCCCACCCCAAGTGCCTTGTACACAGGATCGCTAGGGTCCGAACAATCAAGTGTAGAACCATTTGCAATCACTGCAGCGCCAGCAGCTGTCGGTGCGCCAGCATCACAGAAACCCCATGGGTCCGGAAGCGAATACGGGCCATCAACATATGACTCATAGTTACCGCCAACCAGTTCATAGGATTCATCCATATAGCTGGCACCGAAGGCAAAGAGCAGTGGGCTGGACAGACCGACCTCAAACTCTTTCGAGAAATCTGCCTGCAGCTGCGCCTCTTCGTTGATCAGGTCTCCCGGGTGGAAGCTTGTCGGGGAGGCATCACCCAGTGATGGGTTCACGGTATTCTTGAGCGTGTACTTGATTTCATCATGCCCGAAACGGCCACTGAAATCGTAGGCAATTCCATTGCCCCATTCACCACGGATACCACCGACAGCGGAGTAGTCGATCACGTTACCGAAGAAGCGGGGAGCAAAGCCACCCGGGAACAGATAAAGCGAAGACCAGAGCGAACCGTCTTCCAGGCGAATGTTCTCAATCGTACCGTTGCCCGGATAACGATAGAAGAAGCTGCCATCTGCTTCGGAGTTCGAATAGTTGCCGAAGCCATAGAGTTCGAAAGCTCCGAAATCATAGCCCGCATTGACGAAAGTCCGGAAGGCTTTGGAGTTCGGCTGCCCCCAAGGTTGCACTACACCGGAACCGACATAGTCGGCATTGGCAAGACCCGCGATAAAGGCATCGGGATCATAGCCGGCGATTGATGTTGCTCTGCTACCTGGATTGAAATCCGGGCTGTTTACATCCAGACAGGCCCAGCTTTCACAATACTGCTCACCGCGAACAGTCATGTCCGCTTTAGAGTACTCAGCTGAAACGTTGACGAAGCCATTGTCTCCAAGACCCAGGCCAAAATTACCGGCCAGCGTGGTGTTAAAGCCATCTCCTTCATAGTACTGACCAAAATCGGCACTAATCGAACCACCTTCCGGTGAGTCCTTGAGGATAAAGTTAATCACACCCGCGATAGCGTCAGAACCGTACTGAGCCGCAGCGCCATCGCGCAGGACCTCAACACTCTTCAGAGCAATGGCCGGAATGGTCGCGATATCCGGACCTTGCGTACCCGAACCACCGATCTGAACCAGAGCGGCGCGGTGGCGGCGCTTGGAGTTGACCAGAACGAGCGTTTTGTCGGTCGGCATACCACGCAGCGTTGCGGGGCGAATGAACGTACCGCCGTCAGAAATCGGCTGGCGAGCCAGCGAGTAAGATGGAACCAGTGTCTTGATGATATCGTTGGCATCCGTGAACGGCACATCCGTGATTTCATCATCGCTGAGCACATCGACCGGAACAGGCGAATCCATTACCGACCGCGCTTTACCGCGCATGCCGGTGATGATCACCTTTTCCTGAACAGATGTCTCATCTGCCACCGGCTCGTCATCGGGCTCTGCATAGGCTACCCCCCCGGTAACCACCATGCCCACGACCACTGATGAAACAGCGCACTTCAAATAAGAACTAAATCGCACTTTTATTTCCCTTTCCGCAGCGAAACCTTCACTCTCTAAGGTCTCGTCTGCCCCCTGTTGCCGAGCACACATCAGCTTCCCCCATTGAGCAGCACGCCCAAGGCACTGATATGCTGAAGTGTTGATTGGGCCCGCCGTTGAGCCGCATCCATCAGCAGGCTGCTCAAAATGCCGTCATTGGCATTCCGTACCTACTGACTTGTCTATGAGGCTGTCTCTGGATGCCCCCAGATGCCAATTCCAAACCTGTTGACGATGGGGCGGAATTGTTAAACGCGTCTCGGTTTTGTGCACTGCACACCTTTAACGCCCAAAGTCTCAGCACTCTGACTGCTCAGACAAAGCTCCAGAAATACTGAAGTTTCATGGAAAAATGGAGAATACTGCCAGAACGGCATCCGCAACTTCACGCATCGGCTTGCCTTGGGTCATCGCCATACGGCGCATGGAATCGTAGACTTCCTGTTCTGACAACCCACTCTTCATCATAAGCAGGCCTTTTGCCCGTTCAATTGTCTTACGTGCCGCCAGCTCTTCCCGAGATTTCTGCAACTGGTCCTTCAGAGCCATGGTCATGGCATGACGCTCCTCCGCCACTTGGAGAATCGCCGGGATTCTCTCCGGCTCCAGCCCATTAACGATGAAGGCACTGACTCCCAGCTTCAACGCTTCGGTCATGACTTCACGCGAACTCCGGTCGACAAATACGAGGACTGGCACCGACCTGAAGCGACGCACCATCAGAAGTTCCGACAGTAATGCCAAATCCAGTACCGGAGATGCGAGAACAATCGCACTGGCACCGACCAGTTTCAGTTGATCTGGACGCCACTCTGACTGACCAGTGATTTCTATCCGGCAAGACTTGTGAGCGACCCCACCCGCAATACAGGCCGCCCGCACCTCATCACTCGCCAGGATCAGAACTTGATCGTCCCAGCGGCCAAGGTCAGTCGCATCTACAGGCATTGGCTGCGCTTCACAAAGCAGACCCGTACAGCGGGAATTCTCAGATGCCATTTCGTTCAGGACTCTGGGCATAAACTGTCAGACACATACTTCCGGAGAAATTTGAGGGCACCAGAGGATCAGACCAAACATGCTTCCCTGAGTTCAGACGACAAATTCCCTGAATCTGATTATTCCTGTTACGCAATTGACCAAATACACGGCACAGAATTGGACATTAAGGAACCGTCCGCCTGGCACGGCTTCGTCTAAATATCGGGCGTAATTGTAAGCTGCATCTCAGTGACAGCCTCATTGGCAGGCACATCCCCTGACAGCCCATGAGTAACCCTGTCCCACCTTGACCTTTCTCCCAGGTATTTCACAAACATGATCCTGAACGCATTCGATTGAGGGCATCATGAAACGCAGAGCTTTTCTGACGTCAGGCGCGGGCCTTGGTATGGCAGCAATGGCAGGCTGTACGATACCCTCGCCCAGTGTGATGCCCCCACCAACCACTGGGGAAGCCCTAGTTCAGCCGATCGGCGCACCAATGCGTCCAATTAAATCGTCAATGGACCGCGTCACCCGTACAATCGTCGGACTTCGCCCTTTCAGAAAACCGGGGCCACGTCTTGAGGCGGCGAAGGTTGGATCAAAGGAAGTTGTCCATAACTACGGCCATGGCGGAGGCGGCGTCTCCCTGTCATGGGGGGGTGCCGAACTGGCGGTGGCCTTGACGAAAGATAATCGCAGTGACCGCGTCGCCGTACTCGGTTCGGGGGCGATTGGCCTGTCCACGGCAATCCTGCTCCAGCGGGCCGGCGCACAGGTCACAATCTATGCGAAGGACTTCCCGCCTTACACGACTTCCAACGTTGCTGGCGCGATGTGGCACCCGGTAACCTTGTATGAAAACGATCAGGTTTCTGCCGAAACCCTCTCCATGCTGGACCTTGCTTCACGCATTGCCTTCAATCGCTTCATCCGCTTCGCGAACGATCCGAAATATGGCGTCTACTGGATCCGACAATACTCATTGAGCGCCACGCCAATGAGCGCGATCCGTCCTTATGTCGGCGGTGATGCACTTTACCCGGGGCTCGTGCGCAACCAGTCCGGCGGACCTTTCGCGTTCCAGTATTACGACGCCTATTATACGCTGATGATCGATCCGGATATTTACCTCCGCGCCTTGGTCAACGACTTCCTCGCAGCTGGTGGACGTATGAAGGAAATGACATTCGAGGGTGAAAGGGATCTGGAAAAACTTCCCGAGAGCTGCATCGTCAATTGCATGGGACTTGGCGCGGGCAAAGTGTTTGGCGACGAGACCATACTCCCGGCCCGCGGCCAGCTCAGCTTCCTGCTGCCTCAAAGCGACATTGATTATGGCTATGCCGGATCAACAGATGACTATGGCCTGCTCTATTCGTTCCCCCGCAAGACTGGAATCCTCCTGGGAGGATCTGTCGACAAGGGTGATTGGAGCCTGGAGCCACGAGCAGATGAAATCCGCCGCATGGTCGACGGTCACGCCTATCTGGCGTCAAAGCTCAAAGCGTAAATTCAAACCCCACCAGCGCTACCGGACGCGCGCAGATGCCCCAGGCGGAAAGCCCCGGGGGTCCGGCCGGCCCAGCGCTTGAAGGCGCGGGTGAAGGCGCTCTGCTCGGAAAAGCCTGTGAGAAAGGCAATTTCCGCAATTGAATAGCGCGTATCCGCTAGAAACCGCTCCGCCAGCTGACGCCGTGCTTCGTCCACTACCGTCTGGAAGCTGTGACCTTCCTCGGCCAGCCGCCGCTGCAGTGTCCGCGCACTCATGCCGAATTCGGATGCCACGTCCGGCAGGGTCGGTACGCCTTCGCTGAGCATGTTGACGATAGTCTGAACGATTCGCTGCGTCAGGGTTTCCTCGGCATCCTGTTCGGCCAGCGTATCTTCGATATGCGCGGTCAGGAAGCGCCAGATGCTTTCGTCTCCTACCGTGTTCGGCTTGTCCAGCCGGTCCTCGGGCAGAATGAGCGCGTCGATGTCCGCACCAAAGGTTACCGGGCACTGGAAGTAATCCTCCAGCGCCTTCAGCGAGCCGGCTGGTTCGGGATGGCAGAACTGGACAGCCTCCGGCTTGTTTTCCGCAAAGGTCGTCTCCCGGCACATCGCCACATAGGTGCCCATCGTTCCTTCTGTCGAAAGATACATGCCGAGGCGCTTCGGTTCGGGGCGGTGATGCGTCCACAGGTTCTTTCCGTCCCGCTCGATAAGGCGAAAGGTCGAAGTCGTGTTGAAGGCGCGGGCATAGCGATCATGGCGCTGGAAGGAGCGGCGCAATGTCGGCGCAGATTTCCAAGCAAGGCCGATCGCCCCGAAATCGGCGCACTTCATCCCGGCGGAGGTTCTGAGGTGGAAGCTGATATCCGGCACTTCGGCCGCCGCGAGGGTTTCCAGCAATTCGTAATAGACGATATCTTGCACGCCGGCCGATGGGTCTGCAGCATCTGTGGGGGTAAGGCCTACACTGTGCCAGAGCGCAGCGGGATCGAGACTGCCTGGCGCCTGCTCGATCATCTTCCTAACAAACATCGCCGAAACGTGCGTCATACCTGCTTCCCCCGGCCGCGCCCTCCGGGACGCCCCCTTCTCTCCGGAAAAGTTGTTCATTAGGCGGTTTTCCGCGGTACTCAACCCCTCCAAGACCCGCAGATCATCGGAATTGACGCGCACGGTCAAAGAGCTGGCGTCCGCCGTCAATACCGGTACCTGCCACCTGAATAGTCTGATCTCAGCTTAAGTCTGAAGGATCAGGCGGCACGCTGAGCCCCCGTCAGTCCCCACAGGAAGCAACCGACACTCACCCCCGCCGAGAGGAGGCACTCATGATCACCCCCTACCCCACGCTTAAACTGCTGACATCCATAGCCGGCCTGATCAGCCTTATTGCACTGATGCCGGCCGCAAGCGCGGAAACCGCCCGCGCTGCCACAGCCAAGATGCCACCCGTGAATGATGGCCTTCCAATGCCAGGTTTTGCCGTTGACCCGGCGACGACGGCGATTGTCATCACCGACCCGCAGAATGACTTCCTCTCCCCCGAGGGCGTTACCTGGGGTGTAGTTGGCCAGAGCATTACCGAAAACGGGACCGTCGAAAACCTTGAAGCTCTGTTCAAGGTCGCCGGTGAGACCGGGATGCCGGTCTTTGTTTCCCCGCACTTCTATTATGCGCATGATCACAAATGGGAATTTGAAGGCACGCTCGAAACTCTGATGCACAGCATCGGCATGTTCGACCGGCCACACTCCCTGACCCTGGAAGGGTTCGAAGGCTCCGGCGCTGATTGGTTGGATCTTTACAAGCCCTACATCAACAACGGCAAGACGGTCGTGACCAGCCCGCACAAGGTCTATGGTCCGGAGACGAATGATCTGGTTCTGCAACTTCGTAAAGCAGGTATCTCCAAAGTCATTCTGGGCGGCATGTCCTCAAACCTCTGCACCGAGTCCCATATGCGTGAGCTGATCGAGCAAGGCTTCGAAGTGATGGTTGTCACCGATGCGACCGCAGGTGCGATCACGCCGCTCTATAACGGCTACGACGCATCCCTCACCAATTTCCGGATGATCGCCAGCGCGGTCGACAATACCGACAACACTGTCAAAGCCATCAAGGCAGCGTACCGGAAATAGCCCCATCCACGTCCCACCTGGCGTGGATACCCCACCCGGCTGGCGGCCCTCCCCTCTCTCTACCGCCAGCCGGGCCTTACGGGACACGCATCACCTGTGTTCCCAGCAATGACAGGAAACATGACATGCCGGACCAAGAAACTCTCCTGGGATCCATCCCCCTGAGCGACGCTCCTCCCGGTATCTGCCTCCTGATTTTTCAAGTCCGCCAGGAACTCATCGTCCGAGAGGTTCCTGGCACCCAGCTCCCACCGAAGTCCCTCCCACTAACTTCACTCCCCCAATGTCTTGAAAAGGAAATTGAAATGTCCCGCACACAAACACTCTCAGCCATCATGATGACAGCCGTCATCGCAATTGCCATGCCCGCCTTTGCCGAAGATGAGTACAATGTCTCGACAGGGATCACGACAGCGGGTGTCCCTCTTGGCCTCCACGGCGTGGACGCTGTAGCGCTGGCGACATCGAATTCAGTCGCAGAAGGTGACGCACGGCACACGGTTGTCGATGATGGTGTTGCCTACTATTTCGCCTCTGCAGAGTCGGCGAAGCAATTCAAGGCAGCCCCGGAGCAATACGCCCCGCAATACGGCGGCTTCTGCGCCTATGCTGTCGCACTCGGCAAGAAATTCGATGGTGACCCACGATATGCCGACATTGTCGACGGCAAGCTGTACCTGTTCGTGAACGCCGAGATCTTCGAAAAATACAAGAAAGACTCCACGCGCATTCTTGCCAAGGCCGAACGCACCTGGCCGCGCATCGAGCACAAGGCCGTTAACGACCTCTAGCGACGAAAGGGTGGCTGGAGGCGCCTTTCCAGCCACCTATTACCGCTACCCAAAACTAAATACAGAGTACTGACATGAAACCACCTCTCCCGCCCTTCACATACAAAACCGCAGTAGAAAAGGTTCACCTCGCCGAAGATGGCTGGAACAGCCGCAACCCCGAAAAAGTCTCTTTTGCGTACACAGAAGACAGCGTCTGGCGGAACCGGAACCTTTTCATCAGAGGCAGGTCCGAGATCGTCCGTTTCCTTACAGAGAAATGGGACAATGAATATTGCTACCGCCTGATCAAAGAGCTGTTCGCATTCACGGAGAACCGCATCGCCGTACGCTATGCTTATGAATTTCACGACCTGAATGGCCAATGGTACCGTGCCTATGGCAACGAGAACTGGGAATTCGATGAAAACGGCCTGATGCGAAAGCGCCATGCAAGCATCAACGACCTGGCAATCAGCAAAGCAGAGCGCCTGTTTCACTGGCCACAGGGGCGCCGTCCTGACGACCACCCCGGGCTCAGCGAGCTTGGCTTGTAACCAATTCAGGCCTCTTCCAGGACCGGCGCCTCAACCGGCGCAAGCCGGATCAGATAGTCAAAGGCGGAAAGAGCCGCCTTGGCACCCTCACCCATTGAAATCACGATCTGCTTGTAGGGCGTGGTTGTGGCATCACCGGCAGCAAAGACACCTGGAACAGATGTCTGGCCGCGCATGTCCGTGACGATCTCACCACGCTCTGTCAGCTCAATGCTGCCGCGCAGCCATTCCGTGTTCGGCACCAGGCCGATCTGGACGAAGATACCTTCCAGGGCGACTTCATGCCGCTCGTCCGTGTTGCGGTTCTTGTAGACGAGCCCTTTCACCTTGGAGCCATCACCAAGCACTTCTGTCGTCATAGCCGACGTGATGATGTCGACATTCGGCAGGCTGCGAAGCTTGTTCTGCAGCACAGCGTCCGCGCGCAGCTGAGTGTCGAATTCGATCAGCGTGACATGAGCCACAAGGCCCGCCAGATCGATCGCCGCTTCCACGCCGGAGTTCCCGCCACCGATCACGGCAACGCGTTTTCCCTTGAACAGCGGTCCATCACAGTGCGGGCAGTAAGCGACGCCCTTGTTGCGGTATTCCTCCTCGCCCGGCACGCCCATCTGGCGCCAACGCGCGCCTGTCGCCAGGATCAGAGTGCGGGATTTAAGGCTGGCACCATTCTCCAACACAACCTCGTGCAATGCACCTTCCTTGGTAGCTGGAACAAGTTTGGCAGCTTTCTGCAGGTTCATCACATCAACATCATATTCCTTGATGTGCGTCTCCATCGCAGCGGCCAGTTTCGGCCCTTCCGTATACGGCACGGAAATGAGGTTCTCGATACCCATTGTATCCAACACCTGCCCGCCCAGCCGCTCAGCGGCGATACCCGTGCGAATACCTTTCCTGGCGGCATAGACCGCTCCCGCCGCCCCTGCCGGGCCACCGCCAATTACCAGCACATCGAAAGGCTCTTTCGCGGCAATCTTGGCCGCCATTTTTTCCTGCGCGCCGGTATCCAGCTTGGCGAGGATTTGCTCGACTTCCATACGCCCCGATCCGAAGACTTCGCCATTCAGGTAAACGGTCGGCACAGCCATAACCTGGCGTGCATCGACTTCGGCTTTGAACAGGGCCCCATCAATCGCGGTATGGCGGATATGCGGGTTCAGCACCGCCATCATGTTCAGTGCCTGCACCACGTCCGGGCAATTCTGACAGGAGAGAGAAAAATAGGTCTCGAACTCGAACTTGCCTTCAAGAGATTTGATCTGGTCAATCACTTCCGGGGCGACCTTTGGCGGATGGCCGCCAACCTGAAGGAGCGCAAGGACAAGCGAGGTGAATTCATGGCCGAGCGGCAGGCCAGCAAAGCGCAGGCTGATGTCCGCCTCTGGCGTGGTGATCGCAAAAGAGGGCGCGCGCGCATCTTGGCCGCGCGACCAGCTGACCTTGTCGGAAAGCTCCGAAATCTCCTGCAGGAGTTCTTCGAGTTCCCGGCTGCCCTTGGTGTCATCCAGGGCGGCCACAAGCTCCACCGGGCGCCGGATGTTTTCCATATAGGCTTTGAGCTGGGTTTTCAGGTTGGCATCCAACATGAGTCATCTCCTGCGATATTCGCATGTGCACCAGTTAACGGCGCATATTCCTGTGTGGGGAATGGGAAACCCGGCTGGCCGCGCAATGCACGACCAGCCGGAGAATCAAAAAGCGGCAGATCAGATCTTGCCGACCAGCTCCAGCGACGGAGCAAGGGTCTCAGCACCCTCTTCCCATTTCGCCGGGCAGACCTGACCCGGGTTCGCACGGACGTATTGGGCCGCCTTGACCTTGCGGACGAGTTCAGCCGCATTACGGCCCACGCCTTCACAGGTCACTTCGATCACCTGGATCACACCGTCCGGATCGACCACGAAGGTGCCGCGGTCAGCCAGGCCCATGTCTTCGCGCATATTGTCGAAGTTGCGGGTGATGGTGCCCGTCGGGTCGCCCAGCATGTAGTATTCGATCTTGCCGATAGCCGGCGAGGTTTCGTGCCAGGCCTTGTGGCTGAAGTGCGTGTCGGTCGACACGGCGAACACTTCGACGCCCATGCCTTGCAGCGTGGCGTATTCGGACTGCAGGTCTTCCAGTTCGGTCGGGCAGACGAAGGTAAAGTCTGCCGGGTAGAAGAAGAAAATCGCCCATTTGCCCTTCACGTCGGCTTCGCTCACCGACACGAATTTGCCTTGCTTGAAAGCTTCGGCCTTGAAGGGCTTAATTTCGGTATTGATCAGGGACATTACGGCTCCGTCTGTTGTTGCTAGCCGGGACAAATCCAATACCTGTCCCTTGCGGCTTGCCAATAAATTGTAGTGGGACAAATCGCGCGCTTGTATTTGTTCTGTTGCGCCGACTGACCCGCGACTGACGTTTCCTTCGCCCTTATTCGTTTTCTATAATTATTCTAAATTAGGAAACAAGAGCGCAGCAGCGCAAGTATACGGCCAATCCACAGTCTCCTGCATTTTCGGATACTTTGGCCCCCCGGTGACATATCCGCACCAGGCTCACCTCCACGAATCACGGACACCAGCCTAAGCGTTTGTACCGCTTCGCCCCATTTCCAGTCTCCACATGTCTGTCTGACCGAATTTTGGTCCCCCACCCTGAATGCCTCTAGTCTTGGCAGATTTTCCTTTTACGGCACCGGACCCGCGCCTACGACATTAAGGAAAAGGGAGGGATGTATGCAGGGAGCAACCCGGCGGTACGCCTTGGCAATGATCGGCGCAACGGCTGGCAGCGCGGCGCTCTATTCCGCGATGAAAGCAATCCATCACGTCCAACCGTCGTCCTATAAAGGGCCGATCAAGCTTGATGGTGACCCGAAAGGAGCGAAAGTTCTTGTTCTGGGCGCTGGCATGGCCGGCATGGTGGCCGCGCTGGAATTACGAGCCGCCGGCTATCAGGTCGAGGTGCTTGAATACCGCGAGAAAGCTGGTGGCCGCTGCTGGACGCTGAGAGGCGGCGACACCTACACCGAAATGGGCGGCGCGACCCAGCATGTGACCTTTGATAGCAACAACTACATCAATCCCGGCCCCTGGCGTATTCCCTACGACCATCATGGCGTGATCGACTACTGCCAGCGCCTTGGCGTTCAGCTGGAACCCTTCATCCAGCAGAACCACAATGCCTATCTGCACAATACGAAGGCCTTCGGCGGCAAGCCCCAGCGTTTCAAGCATATCGCAACGGACTATCGCGGCCAGACGTCGGAACTGCTTGCCAAGGCCGTCGACCAGAATCGCCTGGACGACATACTGACCTCTGAGGACAAGGAAGCCCTGATCGAATCTCTCCGCGCAACCGGCGCGTTGGATAGCTCAAACACCTATACGGCTGGGGACCTGACCAGCCGCTATCGCGGCTATGGTAAACCGCCGGGTGCGGGTTTCGATGGTGCCCCGACACCCTCCACGCCGCTCAGCCTGTCAGAAATCCTTCAATCGAATATGTGGCAACGTCTCGCCGATGCTGATCTGGTCGACCACCAGATGCCGATGTTCCAACCTGTCGGCGGCATGGACATGATTGCCCAAGCCTTCGCGCGGGAAGTTGGTGACCTCATCCGCTACAATTCCAAGGTTGTCTCGCTACAACAGGACGATAATGGCGTACACGTTGCTTATGAAGACACCCGTACCGGCGATACACTGACAGCTGAAGCCGACTGGTGTGTCTGCACAGTCCCCTTCTCCATTCTGGGGCAGATGGACCACAATCTTTCGCCGGGCCTGACTGCTGCGATCAACAATGTCTTTTACCGCGGCTCAGCAAAATGGGGTCTGGAGTTCAAACGACGGTTCTGGGAAGAAGACGACAGGATCTATGGCGGGATCAGTTATACCGACCTGCCAATTGAAATGATCTCCTATCCTTCGGGTGGCCTGTTCACCAAAGGCCCGGCCGTTGTGCTTGGGGGCTATACCTGGGACGATGCGCAGGCCTTCGAGTTCAACGCCATGCAGCCGGAAGACCGGATCAAATGGGCCTTGGAATTCGGCTCGCACATCCACCCGCAATATCTGGAAGAATACAAAACCGGCGTCAGCGTGGTCTGGCACAAGGTGCCTTGGGTCCTCGGCTGTTTCGGGATCTGGCGAGACAAGGAAGCCCATTACGCCAATGCCGTGCAGATCGACAATCGCGTCGTCTGCGCAGGCGAGCATGTTTCCTATCTCGGTGCTTGGCTGGAAGGCGCAATCGAATCTTCGCTCGACGCGATCGGCCGGCTGCATGACAAGGTGATCAACGGATGAGACCACTAGACCGTACCACCCGCACCGTTCTGACTGCAATGGCATTCGCAGCCACAGCCCTCAGCATGCAGGCCGATGAAGGCACTCCTGAGATCACCAGCTTTGAGGCGACGCCACTTGAGAAAAAGATTTTCGATGGCCCGGGCGTGACTGTGACCCGCGGAGATGAAATCTACTCCACGCTCTGCGCAGGCTGTCACATGCCCGAAGGCGAAGGCGCCGTGGGCGGCGGCATGTACCCAGCCCTCGCAGGTAATGAGAAGCTGGAATATCCCGATTATGCTGTCTTTATCGTCCTGAACGGCTACAAAGCGATGCCATCCTTTGCCCACACTCTCTCGGACGAGCAGGTTGCCGCCGTGGTCAACTACCTGCAGTCCGGACTGGGAGGCAATTCATATGAACCGGCCGCAACTGCCGAACAGGCCGAAATAAGCCGCCCCAAATAATCAGATTACGGAGTGAAACCCATGCGCCTGACAGCCCCCATCCTTTCCGCCGCAGCCATCGCCCTCAGCGCTTGTGGATCTGCAGACAGTGAAGTGATCCGTCACAAGATCCCGAATTCCGATTTCCCCATCCTGCTGGCCGCTGAAGTGCCGGCCGATGCGACGCTGGTCTATCTGAGTGGCGCAGGCCCTTCCGTGGCCGACGAAACAGCAGAACCGAGAACACCTGCGGCTTACGGCGACATCACGACGCAAACCGCATCAACACTCGCGTCCATTGAGACACGACTGGAGAGCATCGGCCTCAGCATGGGTGATGTGATCAAGATGCAGGTCTACATCGTCGCTGCGCCGGGTGAAGACTCGCTCGATTTCGGTGGCTTCATGGAAGGCTATGTGAAGTATTTCGGCACTGAAGAGCAGCCAAACCTGCCTACGCGGTCTGTCTTCGAAGTGGCAGGTCTGGCCAATCCGGGCTGGCTGATTGAAATTGAAGTTGTTGCCGTACGCGATTAGGTTGCAGACGCAATAGGCTCCGGCGCTGGAAGGGTGCCGAAACCCCGCTCTGCATCGCTACCGCACGGTTACTTGCCCCTACGCAAGTCATTTCCTTGACCAGCGAGGCATGTATGATCCCCAAAAATCATATTGGGGAGAGACATGCACTACGCAGAACTTCTGAAGGCACGCGAGGAACTGACAGGCCCCGGCGGCGAATTTGAGATCGTCGAAGCCGAAGTCCTCGGAAACAAGCTTCGCGTGTACAAGAACGCTCCGCCGAGTGTACGCGAGGTCTGGTTGTCCACGGCTGCCTTCGCTGACCGGACCTACCTTGTCTATGAAGACGAACGGCTCACCTATGCCGAAGCTCATGCACAAGTGAATTCCGTTGCTGCCTGGCTTTTTGAACAAGGCGTGCGCCCGGGTGACCGGGTCGCGCTCTCCATGCGCAATTACCCGGAATGGCTCCTCATCTACTGGGCCTGCATATCGGTCGGCGTCGCCGTCGTTGGCATGAATGCGTGGTGGACCGCCGAGGAAATGGCCTACGCGCTGAAGGACTCAGACCCCAAGGTTCTGTTCGTTGACGCAGAACGTCTTGAGCGGATCAAGGACAGCCCGGACCTTACCGCTTCGATGAAGCTGGTTGGCGTGCGCATTCCCGACCTGCCCGAGAACATGACGCCCTGGAGTGAGATCATCGCCCATGGCGGCGATATGCCGGATGTCTCGGTGGATCCCGATTCCGATGCCTGTATCTTCTATACTTCCGGCACCACCGGTTTCCCGAAAGGCGCACAGCTGACCCATCGCGGCTGCGTCTCCAATCTGCTCAACATGGTCTATGCCTCGGCCTCGACCTCCCTGGCCACCCAGCGCGCGACCGGTATTGAGCCGCCTGCCGATCCCCCGCCTCCGGTTGTCCTGATCACCACGCCTCTGTTCCACGTAACGGCCAACAATTGCGGTGCCTACGCGGCGACAGCCGGTGGTGGCACGATCGTGCTCATGTATCGCTGGGATGCTGGCGAAGCGCTGAAAATCATTGAGCGCGAACGGGTCACCAATATGAGCGGCGTGCCTGTCATGGCGCGGGAACTGATCAATCACCCGGATTTCGACAAAACCGACACATCCAGTCTGGTCCAGCTTGCAGGCGGGGGCGCTCAGGTCCCCCCCGATCTCGTGCAGAAAATCGAATCCCAGGTTGCCACCGCCCGGCCCGGCACAGGCTATGGCATGACAGAAACCTGCGGCATCATCACGTCCGTCTCTGCAGACTTCTTCGTCGACAAACCTGACAGCGCAGGCCCGGCCATGCCGAACTTCGAAGTCAAATGCGTTGACGAACTGGGCGACGCGGTTCCGCCCGGAGAACTCGGAGAGCTTTGGGTCAAAGGTTCATCCGTCATCAAGGGTTACATCAACCGACCGGAAGCCACCGCCGAGTCGATCACTTATGGCTGGCTCCACACAGGTGACATCGCACGGATCGACGAGGACGGCTTCATCTTCATCGTTGACCGCAAGAAGGACATGGTCCTGCGGGGCGGCGAGAATGTTTATTGTGCCGAAGTCGAATCCGTCGCCTACCGCCACCCGGCTGTCGCGGAATGCAGCGTGTTCGGTGTGCCGGATGACCGTCTCGGCGAAGAAGTCGGCATTGCCCTCGTTCTGAAACCAGGCGAGGCGCTGACAGCAGACGAATTCCGCGCGCATTGCGCCGGCATCATGGCCAAGCACAAAGTACCCCGTTATGTCTGGTTCCTCGCGGATGCCCTGCCACGCAATGCCAGCGGAAAGTTTGTCAAACGGGATCTTCGGGACCGCCTCAGCGCAGAACTCCAGAACGCCGGATCCCACTGATATTACAAGCATAAACCAGACTGCCCGCTTACTCCGTAGGCGGGCATTTTGATTTTGAAAATTACCGAATTGTCGAAATTGTGTCAGACTGACAAGGATCAGCTGCGCATTGAGCCTATCCGGCAAAGTTTAGACAAGCCCCTCCCGTAACGCAGACGCTCCACCCGAACCGGAGCACAATTGCATGGGCCTTTTCTCACCATATTACAAGGCGTTAATAAGATCCCCTCAAACGGCGTTCCGGACATCCGCCTTCCGTGCATCCGCCTCACACCGAATCCTCATTCTTCTTCTCGGAGCCACCGTCACCGGCACGGCCGCGGCCGCAGCGGAAATCGACTCCGACACGACAACCCCCATCGCGACATCTACTGCGGACAGCGGCTCGCCCGGCGACATCACCATTACAGATGATGGCGAAATCGATGTCTCAGGATCTGAGGGCACGGATATCGTCACTGTGGACTCCGACAATAGTGTCAGCAGTGAAGGTGTGCTCATCGCTGAAGACACAGACAATGTTGTCGGCATTCACGTTACCACCGGGCGCGACACTGATCTGACGATTGAAGGCTCCATCCAGCTGATCGAGGACTATGATCGCGAAGATGAAGACGATGATGACGACGATGACGGCCCCCTCGCCATCGGCTCAGACCGCATCGCCATTCTCGTCGATGGCGGCGATCCCCTGACAGGTGATATTCTGATCGGTGATTCCGGATACCTGGTGGTCGAAGGAAACGACTCCGCAGGCATCATCTTCAACCCTTTGCTTGACGGGAACCTGGACGTTTCGGGCAGTATCTCCGTAGTCGGAGACAACGCAATTGGCATACAGCTCTCTGATGGCGCCACCGGAGACGTCTCCATCAGCGGCTCCGTGTCTGCGAAAGGCGAAAACGCCGCGGGTCTGACGATCGATGGAGATATTGGCGGGGCCTTCTCGATAGACGGCACGCTCACGTCTACCGGCTTCACCAGTGTCGGACAAACCAATTACATTGCGCCACTCAACATTGATGAGGATACAGATCCCGTCGAAGACCGCCTGGATGCAGATGACCTCTACGATAACGCCTACACTGTCCGCCTGACAGGAAGTGTCACCAATGGCCTGCTCATCAACGGCGCCGTGGATGATTATGTTTCGGAAGAGGATGAAGACGACGAAACGAAAGACACTGTCGAAGACTTCGATGAGAACCGGGGCAGCGGCCGGATCTACAGCTATGGCTCTGGTATCGCGCTCGACATTGAGGCTGTCGACACAGACATCACTCTCGGCACAGTTGTGGAAACCGTTCGCGACACTCTCGATGACGATGATGACGACGACACAGACGAAGTCCTCGCAACATTCTCGTTTGATCAGGGTCTGATCAACCGCGGCACTGTTTTCGCGAACGGCCTTAATATTGGATTTGACGCAACTGCTCTTGCCATTCATGGGGCTGAAGATGGCTCGGCAAGTGTGACGATTGAGGGCGGCATCCTCAACACCGGCTCAATCCAGGCCACAGCTTATGAGGCTGCGGCACTGGCGCTCAATCTCGGCACCTCAACTAACATAGGCACGCTGGAGAATACCGGAACCATATCCGCCACGACCTATACATTGTCCGACGACACAGCCACTGCAGTGCAGGTCGATGATGGTGCCAACCTGACCACACTCCTCAATTCCGGAACGATCAAGGCCTCTTCCAACGGTTATGGCGGCGTCGCGACAGCAGTCCAGGACTCAAGCGGCACACTGACATATATCGAGAATACCGGCACAATCTCGGCCTTGCTGGTTTCCGATGGACGTGAAGACAATGAAACAGGCATTGCCCGTGCGATCGACCTATCCGGAACGACTGCCGGCATAACACTACTTCAGGACCGGGAAATTCCAACGGAAGACACCAATGATGACGACGAGATCGATGAGGACGATGTCGCCGATCCCTATCTGGTCGGTGATATACTCTTTGGTAGCGGCGATGATGTATTCCGCGCCCTTGATGGCTATGTGATTGGCAACACCTATTTCGGAGAAGGCGGAAGCACACTGGAATTCGACTCTGTCGTATATTCCGGGGACATACACTTCGGCTCCGATATCCTTGCCAGCCTGTCAGATACAACACTTGCCGGAGACCTGTATTTCGGGTCATCCGCTGGTTCCGTCAGCATTCTTAATGACTCGGATATTTCAGGAAACTTCTACTCGACTGGCGGAAACCTCGCCATGTCGATCGCAGATTCCGAAGTCACTTTTGAAGAAGACACGAACCTGGAGCTGGCCAGCCTGGATGTTTCCGGCATCAGCCTTCTGGCGCTGGAAATCGATCCGAACAATATCCGCTCGACACCCTTTTTCCAGGTCGCGGGCACGGCGACACTTACCGATGAACTGAGCCTCCAACCCGTTCTGACGTCTCTCCTCGCCGAGGACTTCTCGGTGCCCCTGCTCAGTGCCCTGATCCTCGACTTTTCTGCAGACTATGACACCGTCACAACAGGTCTGCCGTGGATTTATGATGTGACGCTGGTTTCACCTGACGAAGATCCAAATGCGCTGAATCTCGATTTCCACCTGAAGACAGCCTCAGAACTGCAACTCGACTCGAACCAGTCCAACGCCTATGCGGCGGTCCTGCAAGTTGCGACCAGCGATGAGGATATCGGATCGGCCATCGCTGAACTCACTACCGAGAAAGACTTCATGCAGGCATACAGTCTGCTCCTGCCGCAACGTACTGATGCGGCGACCCGCTATCTGGAATCCCAGGCCAGCGCGGCCTTCAGCTCCCTTGGGGCTCACCTGGCCCTGAGCAGGAGCTCAAGCGAAGCCGGTAATGGTGCCTGGATCCAGGAAAACTACACCAACATCGACGCATCGGGCACCTCTGACTCTCCCGGATACGATGGCCGGGGCCTCGGTATCTCGCTTGGCTATGATCGCTCCATGTTTGGGCTGGATGCCGTCGGTATCATGGCCAACATGTCTGACGGCCGTTTCGAGGAGAAAACCGGCGGCCTGAACCCCGTCACGATGAAGAGCCTCGGTATCGGTCTTTACGCCTCTGACAAGATCGGTCCGGTTACGCTTCAAGCTGCAACCATGTATTCCGACATCGGTCATTCCAGCTATCGTAAAGTCATAGTCAGTGAATATGAATCCGAAGTGAGTGGCGAGTGGGATGGCCGCAGCACGTCCGCCTCATTACTGGCAAGCAGTGACCTGGGCTCTGGCCCATTCCAGATCTCCCCGCGTATTGGCATCGACTATTTTAGTCTGAACCAGGATGCCTATCAGGAAACCGCCTCCAATGGCCTGAACCTTGCCGTTTCCGACGCCCACACGGAAAAAGTCACGGCAAGCACAGGCGTCGCCCTCAGCTGGACCTGGCGGCCAAACCGTTCCAACGAGAACCTTGGTCCTGCCCTTGCGCAGTTCACTCAGGACGATGGCATCGAACCGATGCTGCGCGCGTCACTGGATCTCGGTTACCGCTCGACACTGTCCTCAACCCCTTACGAAGTCAGTGCGAATTTCCTCGGTTATGACGAGCAATTCACCCTTCGCTCCAGCGAAGAATTCGGAGATGCCGCGACAGTCGGAATCTCCATGGTTGCCGGTTCCGAATACCTGAAGCTCCGCTTGGGAGTTGGCGGGGAATTCTCTGACGAAGCAACCGTCGCCACCGCAAACGCCTCCATAAAGCTCCGTTTCTGACCTCCGCTTTCTGCCTCTCCGGCAGGCCCTTACAAGGAAGTTGACATGCGTCATCCCGCTACTGCCATTGCGTTCGCCCTCTGTCTCGCCTCCGGGACAATGGTGCTGCCAATGCCGGCTCATGCACAGCAGGCGGATGGAACGATCCGCGCGATCCGCGTCGATGGAAACCAGAGGATCGAGGACCGCACCGTCCTCTCCTATCTTCTCGTTTCCCCTGGGGATGCATTTGATGCAAAGCGGATTGACCTGTCTCTGAAGGCGCTGTTCGCCACCGGCCTCTTTGCCGATGCGAAATTCGAACGCTCCGGAGACGACCTTGTTATCACCGTTGTCGAGAACGCAGTGGTGAACCGTGTCATCATCGAAGGCAACAAGGCCCTGAAGGAAGACAAAATCAGGGAAGAGATCCAGGTTGAACCGCGAAGCGTTTTCACGGCGGCCCGAATGCAATCGGATGTTCAGCGCATCATGGAGCTTTACCGGCAAGCCGGTCGCTTTGCAGCCAAGGTGGAACCCCTCTACAAGCCTTTGGAACAAAACCGCGTTGATGTGATCTTCAAGATCACCGAAGGTCCGGTATCAGGCGTTCGCTCGATCAATTTCATCGGCAATGAAGAGTATTCCGACCAGCGCCTGCGTTCCGAAGTCGTGACCACCCAATCCCGCTGGTGGCGTTTCTTCTCGTCCAATGACAATTACGACCCCGGACGGATGGAATATGACCGTGAGCGCCTGCGCGAGTTTTACCAGAACAAGGGCTATTATGATTTCCGGGTCGAGTCTGCTGTCGCTGAACTGACACCGGACCAGAAAGACTTCTACATCACCTACACGATCAACGAGGGTGAGGTTTACAAGTTCGGCGAGTTGAAAGTGGAGTCGGCGCTTGAGCGGCTGAATACGACAGCGCTTCAGTCAGCACTGGTGATGCACAAGGATGACCTGTTCCGCGGCGATGCCATTGAGAAGTCCATCGACTCCCTGACCTATATTGCCGGGATTGCCGGATACGCCTTCGTCGACATTCGCCCGCAAATCGACGCAGACCCGGAAACCCATATCGTCAACGTGACGTTCCTCGTTGATGAGGGACCGCGGGTCTACATCAATCGCATCAACATTCTCGGGAATACCCAGACCCTGGACCGGGTTATTCGCCGGGAATTGCGGGTCTCCGAGGAGGATGCCTTCAACCGCGTTCTGCTGGACCGCTCACGCAACCGGGTTCGGGCCCTTGGCTTCTTCAAGGAAGTCGAAATCGAGGAAGTCCCGACCGGGGATGCCGACCGGGTCGATATCAATGTGAATATCCAGGAACAGCCGACGGGCGAGCTGGCATTCTCGGCGGGCTTCTCTTCGTCTGAATCCTATTTGCTTGATCTCAGCATGTCCCAGCGCAACGTTCTGGGCCGCGGGCAATCAGCATCCGCCCGGATTTCGACGTCCAGCCTGCAGCAGATCCTGGACCTTCAATATACAGAACCGCGCTTCCTCGACATGAACCTCGCCGCCGGGGTGAATGCCTTTGTTTCCCGTCTGGATTATTCGAGCACGTCGCTCGGCGGATATACGACCCTGTCTTATGGTGCAGGCGCTCAACTCGGCTTCCCGCTGACCGAGCGGCTTCAACTCGGCCTGAAATACCTGCTCCAGAATGACTCGATTGACGTGACTGACAGCCTGATCGTCATTGATGAGGAAACCGGCGAACGGCTGACGACGGAATACACGCTGGATGACAATGACACGCCGGGTGACACGAGCGATGACGTCGTCTCGGTCGCCTATCTGACGCCGGATGATGTCCCGCTGCCGGATGGTTCCCTTGTGGTTGATACCTGTGACTCCCGTTACCTCAACCGCTACTCCCTCTGCTCGTCGGAGCGCTCAGAGATTTCTTCCATTGTCGGTTATTCGCTGCGTCTCGACATGAGCAACGATCCGATTACCCCGACCGGTGGCTTTGACATGTCCTTCGCTCAGGACTTTTCCGGCCTGGGCGGTGATGTGAACTATATCCGCAGCACGGCTTCACTGTCTGCCTATCACGGCTTCATGAAAGGGGTCACGGGAACGCTCCGCCTGTCCGGCGGCTACATTGAGCCCTATGGCACCACCGATGCTTTGTCCGATACCGGTGAGGTTACGCCTCAAGGGGTTCGGATCAACAACCGCTTCTTCCGTGGTGGCAACACGTTCCGCGGGTTTGATACGGCTGGCCTTGGCCCGCGTATCGTTCAGCGGATCGAGAATGATGATGGCACGTACGACATCAAACGCCTCAATGCCCTTGGCGGCGACGCGTATTATCAGGCGAGCTTCGACCTTTCGCTGCCGAACTTCATGCCTGAAGAATATGGCATCAAGAGCGGCCTGTTTGTCGAGGCAGGGTCCGTTGGCTGGCTGACCGATGTAGACAAGAGCGACCCGGTGGAATTTACCGATGTTTATGGCCGCGATGGCGTCCAGTACATTGCTGACGAGCTGGCACTGCGCGCCTCAACCGGTCTCAGTATCTACTGGAATTCCCCGTTCGGGCCGATCCGGTTCGACTTCAGCCATATCCTCGCCAAGGAGGAATATGACCGCACGGAAACTTTCCGCTTCAGCACGTCGACCCGGTTCTGATCTGCCTCCCCGAAAAAAGAAGCGGCTCTCAGAGCCGCTTCACTTCTGCTGCAAAGACATAACCGCCCCCCCAGACGGTCTGGATGATGTCCGGCCGTTTGGGGTCGCGCTCGATCTTCTTGCGGAACCGGCTGACCTGGCTGTCGACACTGCGGTCGAACACTTCGGCGCCTTCGGCGTGGGAAAGTTCCACGATCCGCTCCCGCGAGAGAACGATCTGCGGGCGGTTCAGGAAGATCGTCAGCAGCTGGTACTCGCCGGAGCTGAGCATGACGACTGTGCCGTCATCCCGCGTAAGGTTCCGGCGGGCGACATCGAAGGTCCAGCGGTCAAACTCGTAGAAACGGGACTTCTCCGACGCCAGACTTCCGTTCCGCCCCTTTGTGCGGCGCATGATGGAACGGATACGCGCCAGCAATTCGCGCGGATTGAATGGCTTGGCGACATAATCGTCCGCGCCGACTTCCAGACCGACGATCCGGTCCACCTCGTCCGCCCGGCCGCTCAGCAGGACGATCGGAATGTCCCGCAATTGCGTGATCGAGCGGCAGAGGCTGATACCATCCTCGCCCGGCAGCATCACATCCAGCAGGACCAGATCCGGCTCACCGGAATGGATGATCCGACGTGCAGCTGCAGCGCATTCCCCCACAGACACGCGATAGCCATGTTCCAGGAGATAACTGCGTAGATCTTCGCGAATGTCGCGGTTGTCGTCGACAACCAGAATATGTTCAGTTTCCATAACCTTGCCTGCCAGACACATGTTTGTTTTTGCCCAGCAAAAGCAGGTAGGCGTCTTATGTTTCCTTGATATTTCAGGGTTGCAAGGAACACCCCGGTCTCTGCAATTCACTCTATTGCCCCGCGCTACAGCTACATTCATCGCAAGATGACATGTTTTTCATGCGGTCTTGCCGGCTGACACATTTGGGCATCAGTCGACATGCGCGGGACAAACGCACTCAACATTCCTCTGGCAGGCATGGAAGCTCACAGTCTCCGGATGAATGCACCATGAACGAGCAAAGCGGTTCCCGCCGTAGTTTCCTCCGCCTGGCGGCCCTCGGCACGCTGAACCTGCCGGTCCTGACGTCCCGGGCCCAGACGGTGGAACGGAAAACCCCGGCCGCCCCTTATCCGCATGAACCCTCGCCCACCGGCAAGACGAGCCTTGCGAATTTCTGGTCCCGCGCCGGCCTTCTGCGCCGGGACATCCGCCCTAATATGGATGGCAAGGGCCTCAGCGCCGCCGGCCTGCCGCTGGACCTGGTGATCAAGCTGGTGACGGCCGACCGCTGGCAGACGCCTCTGGCCGGAGCGGCGGTCTATGTCTGGCACAGCGATGCCAGGGGCGAGTATTCTGTCTACGGCGTGAACGATGCGAGTTATCTGCGCGGCATCGGCGTGACCGGACCGGACGGGCGCGTGAGCTTCAAGTCGGTCTATCCGGGCACCTATACCGGCCGCGAGCCGCATGTGCATTTCGAAGTCTACCCCTCGCTGGAGTCGATGCAGAAGCCGCAGGCTTGCCAGTTGCGCTCCCGTATCCTGTTCCCGGAGACGGTTTCGCGTGAGGTTTACAAGAGCAATCTCGTCTACCGGCCCAGCCTGAAAACATTCGAGGGCCTTGTCTTTGGCCGCCCCGGCGCGACAGCGGCGTCCCCCGGATCGCCCACCCAGGTCGCGCTGGTCAGCGGCGATGCCCGCAAAGGCGTGCGGGCCAGCATTTCCATACCTGTCAGGACCTGACAGGGTTTTCTCCAGAACCTTCAGCCGGAGTGCCCGCAGGCGCTCCGGTTATTTTTTGCTTCAATTACAGGGCACTCAACTCGTATCAGGGAGCGGTAAAGGCCATTGCGCGAGCGAGGCGTTCAGCAGGCCGGGCAGGAAGCTGGACACAACACCCAGCTCCGGCCGCAGGCGGTGGTTGCCGCGCATGGGCATGATGTAGGGCCGCGCCTCACCGCGCGCCTTCCAGCGCCGCAAGACACGGGCGAGACGCAGCGCGTGGCCCTCAGGATCGCGGAGCACTTTCAGGAGCGCGCGAAACTGCGCAATGACAGGCGCAGCAGGCACAGGCCCGTCCAGCCCTTTCTGAGTGCCCCCTCCCACACTGGCCGCACCGAGCCCTACGGGCGGCGGAGGTCCGCACTTGCGGGGCACCAGCGCAAAGGCGCGCGGCTGTGGACCGAACGATGCCGTGACATCCTCCACCCCATCCATGACCATGCCGGACTTCGCCATGACTATACCGGACTTATCCGGACTATGGCGGATCATGGGAAGCTCTATCGAGAGCGCCATCAGGAAGATCAGCCGGCGCACGATCGTGGCGATCACACGCCAGCGGGCCATGCATCGCCGCTTCAGCGAGCGGGAAAGCCCGGCTGGCAGAAGATGCAGGTTTGCCATGGCCGACGCATCGGCGAGCGCGTCCCTGGCGGCCTCAAGGCCCTGTGTGATGAATGCACGGTGATCTGTCATGCGGCTGAGCCTATCGAGGGGGCTTATCAGACGGATTGGCGCACACTTATCCAACAGGCCGCGGCCCCGGCTGGCATGGCTTTCACACGCCCATTCCTGTCGGAGATTTCATGTTTCGCGCATGACATATTCGTCTGCAGTGCTGAAATCCGGCTGAAATACGCGGCCCCCAAAGTCCCGCTCATGCGATGATATTCGCTGAAACGAAACTCGGAAGCCGACTCCCCCACCCAGACGGTTTCCGAGGACCGGGCCGGACTGTTTCCTCGTGTCGGGAAGCGCTCCGGCCCGGTCTACCCCTTCTCCGGCGCAGGAAGATGCCGGCCATTGTCAGCATTTATACCAGTCCTCATTGTAACAGGCCCATTGCAGCAGGAATGTTCTGCAATGTTTCAGCTTTATTGCGGCGATGGCATCAGGCCGCTACCTAAGGGCATTACATTTCGCCCATGATCGGAGCGCTAACAGCCATGGACCTGTCCACTGCCATTCTCGTGGTAGATGATGACGCGGGGATCCGTGAGGCCATGACGGAGTATTTCTCCAGTCATGGGTTCATTGTGGAAAGCGCAGCCAATGCCGGTGAACTCACCGGTCTGCTGTCCAAGCGCAGCTGGGACCTGATCGTTCTGGATGTGATGATGCCGGGCGAGGATGGCCTGTCGATCCTCAAGCGCCTGCAACAGGAAGGCAACACCACGCCCATCATCATCCAGTCTGCCATGGGCTCCGATACGGACCGTATCGTCGGGCTGGAACTGGGGGCGGAGGACTACCTTCCGAAACCGGCCAATCCGCGCGAATTGCTGGCCCGCATCCGCACCGTGCTGCGCCGCGTGCGCCGGCCGGAGACCACGCCGGAGAGCCCGGCGCCCACCAGCGCACCGGCACAGCCGCAAGGCACCGGCAGCGCGGCAGTTCCCATCTATACTTTCTCCGGCTGGACCGTGGACATCGTCAATCGCGTTGTGGCCGACCCGGAAGACACGCTGATCACCCTGTCCGACAGCGAGTTCCGCCTGCTGCGCGCCTTCCTTGAGCATCCGCGCCGCGTGCTGACGCGCGACCAGCTGCTCTATTATGCCCATGGTGACGATGCCGATAGTTTCGACCGAGCCATCGACGTCCAGATCTCCCGCCTCCGCCGCAAGCTGGACAAGGAGGGGCAGTTCGACCTGATACGGACGGTCCGGAACGAAGGCTACATGTTCAATCACCAGGTTTCACTTCAATCCTGATGCGCCGTCTGTTCCCCACCACCCTGCCGATCCACCTGCGGATCATGGCCCTTGCGGTGACAGCCATGCTGATCACCATCCTGGCCATGACCTATCTGGTCTGGCGCGGCCCGCCCCCGCGCCCGGCACCGGTCACGGCGAACCAGATCGCCGAACTAGTCGCAGGCGAACGCAGCGAGATCAAGGGCGCCTACGACATAGAGATCGAGACTGCCACGAGCGAGCCGGAAGCACCGGCCCGGATGATGCGCGCGCCCGACAGCGAGCGCGCCATCAGCTGGGCCATGAATGTGAAGCCGGAGACCGTGCGCGTCTATGTGCGGGATCTGGGCCCTGCAGGCAAATTCCCCCCGCGCGAGCCTCCTGGCCCCAAACCGGGAACACAACCGGATCAGGGCCAGCACGAGCCGCCGCCATCTCCGCCGCAGGACGGCGACAAGCCACCGATGGGCGACAGGCCGGAACCGGACGGGCCGCCGCCGCACGACATTTTCTCAAGCGATATTTTCTCGCCTGACCTGATGCCGCCAGAACGGTTCCTGGCCGATGGCCCGGCAGGGTTCCTGTTCGGCAGGATCATCAAGGGCCAGTTCGTGATCACGGTGGACCTCGGCGACGGAAGCTGGCTGGTCCTTCGCACACTGAAAGAGCCCGGCCTTTCGAGCTGGACGCTGGTCACCGCGCTGGTGCTGGGCCTGGTCTTCCTGCTGGTCATGGCTGTTTCGTGGGCCCTGTCAGGCCAGATAACCTGGCCGCTGCGGGAACTTGCCCGGCAGGTGCGCCAGTCGCCCGCCCACCGGCCGGACACCTATGATGAATCCGGCGCTCCGGAGATCCGTGCCGTTGCCCGCGCGCTGAACGAGGCCCGCAAGGAGCGCGAGGACCTGATGAACCAGCGCACCGACATGCTGGCCGCGATTGCGCATGACCTGCAGACACCGCTGGCGCGCCTCGCCTATCGCATCGACGCCCTGCCGGATGCCTCCCGCACCAAGGCGAATGACGATCTGGCCGAAATGCGCCTGATGATCGCCAGCGTTCTGGACTTCCTGCGCTCCGGCGCGCGCGAGGCGGAGATGCAGAAGCTGGATCTATCCGCCCTGTTGGAAACCGTTGTGGAGGGCTATCAGGATACCGGCTCGCCCGTGCAGCTGGCGGATGCAGACCGCGCCATCATCCTTGGCGACCCGCTCACCCTGCGTCGGATGTTTGCGAACATTATCGACAACGCCATCCGTTACGGCGGCAATGCCGATATCGCGCTTCGCAAGGCAGGCAATGTCTACGAGATCACTATCCAGGATGACGGGCCGGGCGTCGCACCAGACTTCCTGCCCCGTATCTTCCTGCCTTTCTCCCGCGAGAATGAGGCACGGACAATGGCCGCCGGCACGATGGGGCTGGGCATGGCTGTGGCGCGCGACATCGCCCTGCAGCATGGCGGCAGTATCGACGTGCGCAACCGGGAAAGTGGCGGACTGGAAGTCGTGGTCCGCCTGCCCGCCGCCTGACGCCGCCTAGATAAGCTTCCGCCGAATCTTCGCCGCCAGCGCATCCAGCGCCAGCACGGAGAGAAAGATAATCAGGAGGATCGTCGCGACATGGTCATACTGGAACATGTCATAGCGGCCTTTCAGCTCCTGCCCGATCCCGCCCGCACCGACAAGACCGATCACCGTTCCCATACGGATATTACGGTCGAGAATGTAGAAGGTCAGCGCGGTATAGCTGGGCAGGACCTGCGGCAGGACGGCGAGGCGCAGAACGGCAAGATCGCCTGCCCCGGTGGCGCGCATGGCATCCTGGGGCACCTTGTCGGCCGCCTCTATTTCTTCCGCGAAGAACTTGGCGAGAAAGCCCACGCTGTGCAGCGCCAGCGCGAGAATGCCCGCGATCGCCCCGAAGCCGAAAGCGAGCACAAGGAACAGTGCGCTGATCAGTTCCGGCACTGCCCGCAGGAAGGAAATGAAGCTGCGTGCCAACCCGTAGAGCACGGGATGCGGCGTGAAGTTCCGCGCCGCAACCCATGACAGCGGCAGGCTCATCAGCACAGCGAACAGGCTGGCCCAGATAGCCATCTCCACCGTCTCCAGCATCTTGCCGAGCGTATAGAGGAGATAACCGGCAGGCTCCACCAGGAAGGTCTTCTCCACCGTCTTCGTGGTCATCTGCATGGTGGCAGGGTCCAGCGCGGACTCCTCCACCTGTTCGGTTTCGAGGTGCGAAAACAGCGGCAGGTGCGCCGGGTCGAAATCGTCGATCAGGGAAACCGGCGTGCGCTCGGCAATCGCGATGGGGTACATCTGCTGCGTCACGCTGCCGATGCCGCGGCCGATCTGGGAGGATTCCTTCAGCCCCACACTCGCCTGCAGGAATTCCCCCAGCTGGCTGGACAGGCGGTGCAACTCCATCCGCTGCGCAGAGACCGAGAGCAGCACGAACGCCGCCACAACCATCAGGACGGTCTTCCAGTCAAAGGCCGGTTTCACCTGCCAGCGTGCAGGGTTCGTGTTCTGGCCCGAGGGGCTGAGGCTGCCTGCGTCCGACATGTCAGGCCACCGCCACGGCAGGCGCGAAGGTCTCGCGGCCTGTGCCGAAGATGCGGGCGAGCATGTCCTGGCTGAGCTGGCCGGGCGGGCCATCGAACACGATCCGCCCTTCGCGCAGACCGATGATCCGGTCTGCAAAGGCGCGCGACAGGCTGATCTGGTGCAGTGAGCAGAGAACGGCGGCGCCCTGCTCCTTCGCGGTCTGACGCAAAAGGCCCATGACATCCTGTGCCGTCTGGGGGTCGAGGCTGGCGACAGGCTCGTCCGCGAGGATCAGCTTCGGATCATTGATCAGGGCACGGGCAATGCCGACGCGCTGTTTCTGTCCGCCGGAGAGGCCGCTGACGGGGCGGTTCACATGCCCCGCTTCCAGCCCGACACGTGCGAGCAAGGCGCAGGCTTTCTCCTGCACCGGCTTCGGATAGGCCTGAAACAGCAGCCGCCACATGGGCAGGCCGGGCGCCGTGCCCGCCATGACATTCTGCGCGGCCGTCAGACGCGCGGAGAGACCGAAATCCTGATGCACCATGCCGATCTCCCGGCGAAGGCGGCGCAGCGTTTTCGCGGTCAGGCGCGTCCCGTTTACATCAATCGCGCCCGCATCCAACGGCACGAGACCGATAATCGACCGCAACAGTGTCGTCTTGCCGGAGCCTGAGGCGCCCAGGAGGACGCAGAAGCTGCCCGGTTCAATGGCCAGCGATACGCCCTCCAGAACGGTCGGCCCGTCCGGATAGGTCTTCCGGACGTCTGCCACCGTCAACACGGGACCGCTGGCCATTCTGTCTGCTTGCTTACCGGTCATTCAGACGACTCCCGCCAGGTCAGGAACCGGACTTCTGAAGGATTGCGGCCTGATAATCGGTGTCGATGAACCCGATCGTGCCAGCCATCGCCTCGAACAGGGCGTCAGACGTCTCTGTGTTGTAACGGTCCACCTGTTTGCCGCCATAACCGCGGATCGACTCCGGACGGATGCCCGGCGTTTCATGCACCTTGGCCAGCGATGACTTCAGCGAGGCTTTCACGGCATCCGGCAGGCCGGGATGCATGGCGATGGGTGGGTTCGGGATCGGGTCCGACTTCATAAGGAGGCGGAAATCCGCTGCATTCAGGCCGCCCTGATTCACCGCCCGCTCAAACGAGATGAAAGAAGCCCCCGCCGCATCGACCAGTCCGTTCTGCAAGGCGAGGAGACTGTTGGCATGACTGCCGGTGATGCGAATGGCAGAGAGGTCCCGCAACGGGTCCACCCCGGCCTGGACCAATATGGCCAGCGGATAGGAGAAACTGCTCGCCGAATGCTGGGACCCGAGCGCAATGGATTTTCCGGCCAGGTCCTGCGGGGTCTGGATGCCGGAATCCGCCGAGACGAAGATGCCGGCATAGTAAGTGGAGCCGCCGTCACGTTCCTCAACGGCCAGAAGGTCTGCGCAGCCGCGCTTGTGCGCCTCCACATAGGAGACCGGGCCAAGCCAGGCGATCTCTGCCTGACCGGCGCACATGCCCTCGATCACCGCCGAATAGCTTTGGCCTGTCTGCACATCGAAATGGATGCCGCTGGTGCGCGTGATCGCATTGAACAAGGGAAGGAAGTCCGCCCGTGTGCCGTCTTCTGTACCGCCATCGGCCGGGATCAGCAGCACACGGAGGGGGCTGGCGGCCGTGCCGGTCCGCTGGGCATGGGCAGGAAAGCCAAACGTGCAAAGCCCGATCAGGACCGTCAGAAGCATCACCAGACGCATGTCAGAGCCCTCTTCACCACCCGGCAGCGCACACGTTTTGCGCCGCAACAATTCACTGAAGGGGTCGATAGCAGCAGCTTGTGACACTGGTGTAACGAAATTGGAGTATTCTTGACGTTTATTGAGTTTAATTCAATTACTGAGACAAGACCCTCAGGGAGTGATCAATGTCCGAGAGCAAGCCGAAACGCAAAACCGCAAGCAAGAAACGAGCGGACACACCGATCGTGGACAATGTGATGACACGCATCCGCGTGCGCCACCCCTCCCTCGGGCCCAGCACGCGCTCCATTGCGGATTACATTCTGGAAAACCCCCGGCAGGTGGTGGGCATGTCGGTAACGGAACTGGCAGAGGCGACCGGCGCCAGCGATGGCAGCGTGATCAATCTCTGCCGCCAGCTGGACCTGTCAGGCTTCCAGCAGCTGAAACTCAGCCTCGCGCAGGAAGTGGTTCAGCCGGTTCAGTTCATCCATGAAGATTTGCGCCCCACGGACACAACACCCACCGTATGCCGGAAGACGTTCCATGCAGGTATTCAGGCGCTACGCGATACGCTGTCCATTCTGGATGCCGATGCGGTTGACGAAGCCGTCCGGCTGATCCGCGAGGCCGACCGCGTGGAGATTTACGGTATCGGTTCGTCTGCCCCGATAGCCGAAGATGCGCAATACCGCATGCTGAGGATTGGCATTGACGCACGGGTCGTTGTGGACAGCCACATTCAGGCGATCAGCGCCTCACGCACCGGCCCGAATGTCGCCGTGCTCACCATCTCGCACTCCGGCTCCACCCATGAAACGCTAGCGGCCACACGCCTGGCAAAGGAAGCCGGCGCGAAGACCATTATCGTCACAAACTTCTCCAGCTCCCCCCTGCAGGCCTATGCAGACGTGAAGCTGTTCACGATGGCACGCGAGACCAAATTCCGGACCGAGGCCATGACCAGCCGGATCGCACAGCTCTGCGTGCTCGACGCACTGATCGCCGCACTCGCCCTCGCCGATTATGACCGCGCGACCGATACACTCCGGAAAACATTTGATGTTTTGTCCCTGAAGCGGTTCTAGAACCCGGCTTCCTGCAGGAGCGCCTCGAACACGCCCGGCTCATCTGCCCGCGTCAGCAGCGACCGCATGCCAAGCGCCTCTGCACCAGCAAGGTCTGTTGCCGGATTATCTCCCAGCATGACCACTTCTTCCAGTCCCAGCCCCAATGCCCGGCACGCTTTCATGTAGAGCCCCGGCTTTGGCTTGCCGATGATTTCCATTTCGACGGCATCCAGATTCACGCAAGCTCCGAGCGCAGCCAGGAGCGCCCCCGTCTCAGGCTTGACCCGCCCTTCTGCGCCGGGATGCGTAAGATCCGGGTTGGCAACAATCAGGCGAGCCCCTTTGCGCAGAGCGTTCGCGGCACGCTCCAGCCGGCTATAGCTGAACCGCGTATCGCGCAGGAGAACGACGACATCCGCCTCATCGCGGTTGAGCCTCACCCCCAGGTTCCGCGCGACCGCCCGCATACGCGGATCTGCCAGAACCATAACGTCCACAGGCCCGGCCATGGCCGCCCTATCAATGGCTTCTACCCCAGCCAGCACGATCTGCTCCCGCCGCATTGCGACGCCAGCCTTTGAGAGAATCTCCAGAAAGTCATCGACCGTATTGGAGGAATTGTTGGACACAATCGCCGCCCGCTCCTGATGAGCACGCAGGAAAGCGACTGCGGATACTGTCGGCTGATTGTCGATGGCGCAGCAACCATCCCAGTCTATAAGGAACCCCCTGGCCGCCTGCGCAACATGCGCAATCTCGGCCGAAGAGGCGGGCATCAGGCCATGCGCCATGCATCACTCTCCAGAACTCATTCCGTATTTTGAAATTTCCTCAATTACAATCCGACTCAGATGTAAATACTATTCATCTGAATTTTATTCAAACTTCACAGAAGTGTTGCGATGGCTGTCTAGATCGGCGGCGTGGCGAGTACGGCCCACCCGGCCGTCCGCGCCCGGCTCGTCGATGTCCGGCGGGTGATGGGGTTATATGGAGACACCAGCCATGAAACTGAAACTGAAGAGCAGTGTAAAATTCTGCTTGAGCGCACTGATGGCGTCGACCGCCATCCAGGTTGCGATTGCTGAACCGGATGCGGATGGGGAAGATACGCGCCGGCTTGAAACCATTCGCGTCGAAGGCCAGGCCGTCGATGCTCTGACGTCTGATATTGCTGTCGACTTTGCCGAGTTCGGCACGCAGGTCCAGCTGATCAGCTCCGAGGAGATCGAAACCGGCGGCTTTACCAATTTCGGCGAACTTGCCTCGGGCCTGATCCGCGGCGCAAACGTCGGCTACTCGCCGGATGAAGGCGAATTCACCATACGCATCGACGGTGGCACCGACCGCGACACGCTGCTGCTGGTGGATGGCGTTCCCTATTTCGACCGTTCTTCGCCGCTGGAAGACCTCTGGCCGGCGACGGCGATCGATCCGCGCATGATCGAAAGCGTTGAAGTCTATCGCGGTGGTAATAGCCTCTACTTCGGTTCCAATGGCGGCCTTGGTGTTGTCAGCGTCAAGACGAAAGAGCCTGATGGCACGCTGAAAGGCGAAGTTGGCGCCTATGCCGGTTCGTTCAAGACCCGCGAATATTACGGCAACGTGTCCCTGCCGCTGGACAAGGATGGCAAGCACTCCATCCTGGTCTTTGGCCGTTCCTACGAGACGGACGCACACGAGCTGTTCAGTGAAGACGCCTATGGCGACACGATCATTGCCCTCGGCGGCCGTCACGAATTCCCGTACAGCTATAACAGCCTCGGCGCGAAATACCTCTGGCAGATCGGCCCAGAAACGGAACTGCGCCTCGGTGCCTCCTACGCCACGGTCGACTTCCGGGACTCCTTTCCGAACACGACCGTGTTTGCGCCGAACTTCACGGAATTCCCGATCTACAATGCGAGCTTCAAGCACCGCTTCAATGACAAGCTGAAGATTGACCTGGAAGCACATTATCAGGACCCACAGCTGAAGAACGACGAGATCGACGCCCAGATCTGTCAGATCCCGCGCCTTCAGGACCTGCCGGCAGACATCCAGGCCATGGCCGCCGACCAGGGCATCACGGGCTTCACGACGGCAGCGGCCTTCGAAGCCTTTGCCGCAGGCATCCCGGGCCTCCCGGCCGGTTGTGTCACCAACCCGTACGGCAGCACCGGCTCCGCATCTGACGACGCCTGGAATGGTGGCAGCACCTTCTACATCAACCAGGATCCGAACAGCCCCTATTATGGCCAACCATACGGTACACTGGAGAACCCGTTCCCGATCGGCGCACCGATGGGTTACGTGGTCGAATCCACGGCCAACTTCGGTGACGGCGGTCTGGTCAAAGGCTTCGGCACAACCGACCAGCGCGAATCCGGTTATGTCGACTATGGCTTCAACGCCCGCGCGACCTATACTCTGAACGACTATGTCGAAATCGTTGCCGGTGTTCAGAACACCAGCTACAAGGACAATTCCGACGACTCATACGGCGTTCAGGATGTGACGCTGACCAGCACCGGCATCTATGGCGACCTTCGCCTGTCCCTCCCTGTTCTGGATGGCTTCAGCGGTTCGTTCGCTGCCCGTCAGGACTTCAACGACAATTTCAGCGACCAGTCGATCTGGAAAGTCGGCGTCCGTCAGAACTTCGGTTACGGCCTGTACGCCCGCGGCTCAGGCGGCACGTCCTACAGCCTTCCGAAAATCGACGAGATCGGTGCATTCGGTGCAGGCGCCAACATCAACCCCGGCCTGGAGCCGCAGGATGTGAAAGCCTTCAACCTCGGCGCCGGTATTGACGGGGATATCTTTGACGGCACGTACAACGTCGAAGTCGGTTACTTCAAAACCGAGATCAACAATCTTTTCTCCAGCCGTTCTGTCGGTGCCGTCTGCCTTGAATACGCAAACGACATCGCCAATCCGCTCTTCTCCTATCTCGACAACGACACGGCGTCGATTGAGAGAAACCGCACCAGCATCATCGCTCCGGACTCATTCTGCCGTACGGCTGCAAACGAGCTGATGGATCCGGGCCAGACCGTTGCCGTGAACGCACTAGCCCAGCAGGATATTGAAGGCTTCACCATCGACGTCGCTTTCGACTTCGACAAATGGCAGGCGGACTTCAGCTATACCAATATGGAATCGCTGGAACCGAACCCGGTCTATGGTGTTGCCGCACGCCTGGATGGCACAACAACCGATCTGGACTTTGTTGTGCCCGGTCATGCGGGTAACTCGGAGTTCCGTCAGTCCTCCGAACGTCCGGAGTGGACCCTGTCGGGCCTCATCACGTACACCCCAACAGATCGTTGGGTGTTCGCGCTGAACCCGCGCTGGCAGGGTCCGGAATGGGCCTATGCCGGCACGACCCTTGCCCGCATGGTCGACGAAAACGGTGACCGCGTCATGGATGACATGAACTTCGGTGACTATTTCGTCCTCAACGGCTCCGTCCAGTACTTCCTGGGCGACAAGAAACAGCACCGCTTCCTGATCCGCGGCGTGAACCTGTTGGATGAGGACTATTTTGAGCGCGCCTCCGGCGGCACTGGCTACAACCGCAACACCGCTGCGGTGCGTGGCGAGATCGGGCCGAACGACAGCGCTTATTACAAGCAGTACGGCTGGAACGGTAAACCGCGGTCCTTCTGGATCCAGTACGAATACTCGTTCTAACCGCACTAAAGGCCCGGCCAGTCTTTCCCCACTGGCCGGGTCTCCCTTTTAACAAGGGCGATCTTCCACTTTTCCCATTGGCCGCGCGCCCCTTGCCAGCATTCAAGACAGAGGTGACCCATGTTTTCCCGCCGCTTGTTCCTCGCTTCCACCGGTGCTGCGTTATGGGTGCCGAAGATGGCCTACGCCGAAGGCGGCAAAGCGCACTTCACACTTGGGGTCGCCTCAGGCAACCCGACACCTTCCAGCGTCATCCTGTGGACGCGCCTGGCGCCCGATCCACTGAATGGCGGCGGCATGCTGCCCGGTACGGCAGACGTTCGCGTGCGCGTGTGCACGGATGATGCAATGCGCAACCCGATCCGCGACGAGATTGTGCGCACCTCAGATGCGGATGCCCACTCCATCCACTACAAGCTCACCGGCCTGAAGCCTGGCCGGGAATACTTTTACCAGTTCTATTATGGCGACGAGGAAAGCCCCGTCGGCCGTACACGTACGACAGATCCGAACGCGCCAGAAGCAAGGGTCGCCCTCGCCTATTGCCAGCACTATGAGACCGGCCACTATGCCGCCTATCGCGACCTGGCCAGTTGGGTGCCGGACTGTGTGATCCATACCGGTGATTACATCTATGAGGGCGGCATCTCGGCGCTTGGCGCAAAAATGCGCGACGTGGGCGGCGGCGAACGGCGCCTGTTCGAAATCGTGCGTCAGCACAACAGCAACGAGATCGTCACACTGTGGGATTACCGGAACCGCTACGCGCTCTACCGCTCCGACCCGCACCTGCAGGCAGCCCATGCCATCGCGCCATGGATCGTCGCCATGGACGATCATGAGGTCGACAATAACTGGGCTGCCGGCACGCCGCAGGACCCGGAAAAGCAGACACCGCTGGAATTCGAGATCCGCAAATATGCAGCCTTCAAGGCCTACTACGAGCACATGCCAATCGAGGCGCCACCAGCCTTCAACAAGATGAAGGCGACGCTGCAACTGTATGGCAAATATCATCTTGGCCCTGCGCTGATCCACCTGCTGGATACCCGCCAGTTCCGTGACGACCAGCCGTGCGGCGATAACCGCAAACCCTATTGCGAAGAGGCGCTCGATCCGAAGCGCACCATCATGGGCACCGAACAGGAAGCCTGGCTGACCCGGTCTCTGAAGACATCGCCTGCCCCGTTCAATGTGATTGCGACGCAGGTCTGGTTCACATCCTATCGCTACACCGAAGCACCAGAAGCAGCGGAAACCAATCTTGATAGCTGGGACGGGTATCCGGCCGCACGAAACCGTTTGTCCTCCACGCTGGCAGATGGGGTCTCGAACCCCATCTTCCTGACAGGCGACTGGCATACGGCGATGGCTTCGACGCTGCATGAAGACCAGTTCAATCCGAAATCCCGCCGGATCGGACACGAACTGGTCGGCAGTTCGATCTCTTCCTACTGCCCGTGGGCACGCGATATGGAAATCGTGCGCGACGCCAATCCGCACGTCTCCTACCTGAATGGCAACAAGCGCGGCTACCTGCGGACAACGTTCTCCAAAGACAATTGCAGCGCCGAATTCCGCGTCGTCGAGGACTCCGGCCGCGCGGACTCACCTGTCACAACAGATATCGAGATGCGCACGAAGGATATGTAAGCCCTTCCTTCATGCAGACATGGATGCACCCCCGGACGGTTCGCCGTCCGGGGGTGCATTTCATTTTCGTCAGCTTACTGCGGGTTCAGCGGTGTACGCCGTTCGAGGTTTGCTTCGACCTGTTCGCGCTGCAGCCAGAGTTCGCGGAACTGTTCTTTCGACAAGAGGTCCAGCTGATCGCTGTAGTGCGTGGTACCGGGCTGGCGCGAGTTACCATAGCTCATCAGGCCATAGGCCTTGATCGGGGTCGAAAACTCCACCATCGCCACCCAGGTCTCTCCATGTGCCGGCGTGCGGATGCCGTCCTCGTTTGGTTCCGACCAGGTGATCACGCGGAATGCGCCCAGATTGCCATAGCCGCCACTGCCCGGCACATCGACACCGTCAAGGATGAAGCGCGAGACATCGCCATAGACCGGGTCGATCTGGCCGTAGGTCTCCTTTGTCTTCGCGATTGCCTGCCGCAGCTGCTCGACAGCGGCCTGCGGATCTTTCAGACCGGACGGCGTGTTGATCGGGTCATCCGCGCTCCACGGAACGGCAAAGCCATCGAGGCCGGACATGCGCGGCCCGGCGAACAGCTTGGCCCATTCCTCGAACAGGACACCGCCGCGATTGTCGGCTGAGAATGTCCGGTCCCAGTTGGACAGCACCTCAACAGCCTTCTGCATGTCCGGATCAGAATCTTCTGCCGCAGCGGCGAGAAGGTCCGGCAGAACGCGGTTTGCCATCAGAGCCTGGGCGGAGACTTTCAGTTTGATGAATTCGTCAAACGTCAGGTTCTTTGCGTCGACCATCATTTTCAGCGAATTCTGCGCGCGCATCGATAGCGGCGTGCGTGGAGCGAAATAGGCCGGATAGTCTTCAGGCTTGTAGGTGACCGGAAGTGTTGCTTCCCATGGCGGATCGTTCGAGTTCTGGATGAAGCCGGATTCCGGATCTGTCACGCGCGGCAGATCCTCAAACGGATGCACATCGGTCCAGAGGTATTCGGACGTATCTCCCGGCACCAGCCCCTTCCAGAAGTCGATATCCCCGGAAGCGCGCTTCGGTGCGATGCCATTGAAGATGTACTCAATGTGGCCGTCGCGATCCGCATAGGAAATGTTGAAGGTCGGCACCTGAAGGCGGGTCATCGCCGCGTTGAAATCCTCATAGCTCTTCGAGGTGACCATATCGAAATACTGCTGAAGCATGCAGGGACGGTCGAGCCCGGCGACACGCAAGGCCACCAGTTTGCCATCCGGGCGCTCAAACACAGGCCCGTGCACGGTCGACCGGATGGAGACGGGCACATCGAGATAGGAGCCGTCCTCCTGTAGCAGCTTGTAGCTGGTCTCCTTCACGTCGAAGGGCAGAACCTCGCCATCGAACAGATAGCCATTGTCTTTCGGGGTCAGTTCATACGTCGTCGCGCCGACCATTCCGTTGACCGTGTTCGAAATGCCCATCTGCTGATTGAAAGCAAAGCGGATAACCGGCAGGCCGACCTGGGTCGCGCCATAGACCTCAAAGTCCGGGGCGACGAGGTGGGCTTCGTAATAGATGAAGAACGGCATGCTCCATGGCAGGTGCGGGTTCTGCAGCAGGAGCGTGTGCCCATCGGCCGTTTTTGATGGCGCAACGGCCCATGTGTTGGAGCCTTGCTTCTCCAGTTCCGGCGGATCGCCCTCTCCAACCGTACGCCCCGGAGACGCGACGTAGACGAAATTCATCAGGCGGTGCGCATGCGCGACGACATCCACGCCGGTGACAGGCAGTACCTGCTTCAGGTCCTCGTCGATGGCTTCCGGGTGTTCTTCCGCGAAGGCATTCATCCCGGCCGCGAAGGCATCGAGTTTCGCACGGAAATCAGGCTGCTGAGCTTCGTACCAGACCTGCGCCCGCTCCGGCACGCCGTTCATGACCAGCCATTTGGTTGTGTCTTCATAGGCCGCGCCCCAATACTCGGCGCCCTTGCCCCTAGCTTCGCCATACAGGCGGAAGATCGTATTGGCGTGGCTGGAGGCCTGCGCGTAGCCGTATCCGTAGAAAACCGTCTCTGCGTCAGCGCCGTAGATGTGCGGCACGCCATAGGTGTCCCACAGGATCTCGCCCTTTGGTGCCGCCGCCTCCGGAACAAGCTCTGCCACGACAGCAAGAGGCTCTGCCATGTCCGGGCCGGACACAACACCCGCGCAGGCCGACACGGCCAGTCCGCTGGCCGCAATGAGAGCACCGGAAATCAGGTGTCCGAGCTTCATGACATGTTCCTTTTCCAGTCACAGAGAGGAGAATGTACGCTGGAAATGGGGCCGATGCCTGCTTGTGGGCACCAGCCCCGGTTTCCTACTCCGGCTTCGTGAAGACGATTTCACCGTTCTTCATGACTTCGCTGACGTTCAGGGTGTTCGCGATGTCTGCCAGAGGGTCACCATCCAGGATCGTGATATCCGCCAGATAGCCTGGCGCGATCTGGCCCAGCTGGTCACCGACGCCGATCGCCTCAGCAGCCTGGCTGGTGGCCAGTTTGATAACAGTCGCATTCGGCACCCCTGCATCGGAATAGATGGAGAGTTCCGTGTGCAGAGACGCACCGTAAGGCACGAACGGGGAGTCAGTGCCAGCGACGATTTTCCCGCCTTTCGCCAGAAGGTTCCGGAGAGTCTCCTGCCCGGCGGCCAGCTTGTCCGGACCGCCGCGTTCCACGAGCGCCAGTGTGGGCGTAATATACATGCCGGATTCCGCGACCAGCGCGATGACATCCTGATAAGACTCACCGTTCAGAGAGCTTTTCAGAGAGTAGCCGCGGCGGCTGGTCGCCCCGAAGTGTTCCATCTGGTCAACACCATTGGCGACAGCGGGATAAAGCTCGTGCCCCGTCACCGGAATTCCGGACTCGTGCGCAAGCTCGATCACCGTTTTCTGGACGGTGTAATCCTGACGCACATAGCTTTTGTAGAGATCGAGCTGAAGCTCCGTGGAAAGACGCATGGAGTCTTTGGCTTCTTCGACCGTTCCGACGGTTTCAGAAACGCCATACGACACACGCGCGCCTTCGTTCAGCGGACCTGCCGTGAAGACCCGCGGCGCAGGACGGCGGCCCGCATCAGCGGCCTCCCGGCGCTCAACGGCGTGATAGGGGTCATCCCCTGTCTCACGGACAGTCGTGATGCCGTACTTGAACCAGATATCCCCAAGGGCCTTGCCCTGCGAGATCGACTGGTGCGTATGGCTCTCGATCAGGCCCGGGATAAGATAGCGGTCAGACGCATCGATGAGCGTTCCGACGATTTCGGCTGAGCCTGCGGGCACGATCGATTTGATGACGCCATCTTCCACAACGATGTCGACATTTTCCAGATACTCACCTGCCGCAACGTCCAGCATGTGACCGGCGCGGATGGTGTAGTCTTCCTCCGGCATGTCACGGTGCCATTCAGGCTTGATGTCCAGCGTGCTGGTTTCGCCGGTCGCCCGGTCGAACAGCATGATGTCCGCCCCATCAATATAGATGAGCTTGGAACCGTCCGCCGACCAGTTCGGGTTTTCGCCGGCAGACGCCACCAGCGTGGCTTCACCAATGTCGCCAGACGGCGAAAGTGACGCCATATAAAGCGCGCCCTTGTAGCGATAGACGATCATGCCGTCCGCCGACCATGCGGGACGGTTCCACTGACGGCGCCCCAGAGAGGCGTCCATGCCCTGTGGCATCACCCACTTTGCTTCACCCTCACCAGACGCCGGCATCAGGAACAGACCGTTGTAGCCCTCGCGGAAACGGTTTGTCTGCGGCAGGCGGCTGACGACGAGAACAGCCGTTCCATCGCTGGACCAGGCTGGCGGGCTCGGGCCGAACACAGGTTCCGAAATCACGGTCTCTCCAGCTGTCGCCACATCAATGATGTTGACCGTCGCGCCGAGGAAGATCGTCGTCAGGGCATCGGACAGGTAAGCGATACGGGTGCCATCGGGAGACCAGATCGGCGAGTTGGCAGGCCGGGGATTGTCTGTCAGCTGAGTGGCTTCACCGGATGCCACATCCATCAGCCAGATATCGGCTTTCCCGCCCCGATCCGTCACGAAGGCAATAGTGGAACCGTCGGGAGACCAGCTTGGCGACAGGTCAATGAAGGCATCGTCGGTCAGCTGCGTCGTCTCGCCGGTCGCAAGGTCCGACATCCAGAGATCGCCTACGGCGGTGAAGACAGCCTTGGTGCCATCAGGCGAAAGGGTCGGGTCGATCACGCCAAGCGCCGGACGGGACTCTGTCGATTTGAGATCATAGGTGCGACGCTTATAGGGCGTGCGGTCCAGTTCGACGGAGGCCGTGAACTCGATATTTTCAGGTTTCTCCGCGCCCGGAGCCAGAACCTTCACCTTGCCGTCAGCGGTATAGAGAACCGAACCGTCAGCCAGAACCGAGGGGCGGAACGGGAAAACATCTCCGCCTTTCAGCAGAACCGTCGCATCCGATCCATCCGCATATGCCTGCGTCACGAGGCCATTCTTGCCCAGAAGTCCGGTCACGTAGAGAGAACTGCCATCAGGTGCCCAGACAGGCGCGCCAAGCGTATCGGCGGTGTATGCGACAGTGAAGTTCCCCGTCGCGTCGACATCGCGGACGACAAGTGCATCCATCTGTCCATCCACAACGAAAGCGAGCTTCGAGCCATCCGGTGACAGGGTCGGATAGACCGCGTTGCCGAAGCCGCGGAAGTAAGGCGTCAGCGGCACTTCATAGCCTGTTTCATCCGCAACCGTCAGCTGTTTCGCGGGGGCATCGCCTTCAAGATCGAGCGACCAGACCTGGTAGCCACCCTCCGTATCTGCGGAATAGAGAATGCTTTTCCCATCCGGAGTGAAGTTCGGATAACGGGCGTCAGATGGGCCGAAGGTGCGTTGCGTCAGGCCCGAACCATCCGGCTTCATCGTCCAGATCGTGAAGCCATTGTCCGCATAGGTGTAGAAGGTAATCAATGAGCCATCCGGAGACCAGGACGGCTCATGCGAGTCCATTTCCGCCGGCGTCAGCGCCGTTGCTTCACCGCCCTCCGCCGGGACAGACCAGAGAACGCCCTGAAGCGCCAAGATGAGGGCCGAACCGTCAGGCGACATCGCTGCCGACATGTTCGTGCCTTCGGTCATGACCACATCGACCAGGACACGCTCTAGCCGCCTCGGCCTGCTGGGCTGCCTTGGCGCCCTTATCGGTCGCCTCACCGGGGCTGTTACAGCCGGCCAGCAGCACGGACGTGAACACAAGGCATGCCCCCGCAGATTTCAAACGCATTTTATAGTTCGTGGATCGCTCCTGATCTAACACTTCCATCTGCCCTTCAGGGCACACTGATCTTCAATACTTCTACCAACCGGCCGCCATTGCCATCCGGCGCGGGTCCGCTCCGGCCATGACTGCGCCATTCTCGTAGGACCGGACACCCTGAATGCTGCCAATCGCATAGGGACCGACATAATCGGCTGCGTGCCCCATCGTCCGGAGGCCCGTGAGGCACTCCTGCGAGAAGCGCGACTCCAGCTGAAGCAGGCATTTCGCCCCGGGCAGATAGAAATTCGGATCTGCCTTGACCGCAAACCGTGGCGCCTCGATGGCTTCCTGAATGCCCATGCCATAATCGACAAGGTTCATCAGGACCTGAAATTCGCTCTGCCCGATCGTCTCGCCGCCCGGTGTGCCGAAAGCAGCCCAGAGGCGAGCACCATTCATCACGACAACCGGCGAATTGTTCAGAATGGGGATCTTTCCGGGGGCGACAAAGTTGACGTTATCCTGATAGGGCGACGTCGACCCAAGACGCATGCCATTGTTCAGCAGGAAGCCAGTATTTCCGGCAACCACGCCCGTACCAGAAACCGCCGCCAAGGGTCGTGGTCACGACGATGGCGTTCCTTCCCGTCGACAACCGTCAGGCTGGTCGTGTCGCTGAAGCGGGCTTCGTCGTCTGCTGTCCGCTGTGCCGAGGCGGGTGGAGGCGGCGCAGACGTATCGTAGCGCCGGAAATCCGTCACACCGGGGAATGGCAAGGCGCGAGCCCGGTCAATCAAGGCCCCCCGGTCTGTGGCGTAAGCTTTGGACAGCATGGCCTCGACCGGAACATTCGCAAACTTCGGATCGGCCGCATAGGCATAGATATCTGCCTTGGCATGTTTGATGGCCTCGGCCTGCAGGTGCAGCAGTTCGGCACTGCCTGGCTTCATGCCGGAAACGTCGAAGCGCTCGATCAGGTTTGCCTGCATGCAGACTTCGAGCCCCCCACGCGACGTCGGCGGTGTGGAGTACACGTCATAACCGCGATACGTAGTCCGGACGGGAGTTGTCCATTTTGCCTTGTAGGCGGACATGTCCTCTTTTCTGAGCCATCCGCCAACCTCGCGGAAGAAGCGGTCAAGCTCAGCCGCGATGGGGCCGTTATAGAAGTATTCCCGTGCTGCGAGCAGTGCCTTGTCGCGATCTCCGCCGCCAGCCAGCACGGCCTGCTCCTCAGCGACGAGCGCCTCGAAAGTCTTTGCCAGGTTTTCATTACGCAGGATCTGGCGCGGCGCGGGCGCCTTGCCATCTGGCAAGAATATCGCCGCGCTGGTCGGATGCTCCCGCAGGCGCTCCTCCCGGATCGCGATGATGCGGGCGATTGAGGGATCAATCGGATGGCCATTGCGCGCCAGCTCGATCGCAGGCGTAAAGACTTCAGCCAGAGACAGGCGACCGTGGCGGCGGAGAAGCTCGATCCAGCCATCGAACGCGCCCGGTGTTGTGGCTGCCTTTACGCCCCAGTCGAAAGCGGCCGGATCGCTCGTCGGGTCAAGCGCTAGCGGAGCCGCTCCGCCGAACATTAGCGCCTTCACATCACCCGTGGACTTTTCATAGACCGTCGCAAAACCATTGCCCGCAATACTGGAAGCCCACGCTTCGGTCAGGTTCAGCACGGCCATTGTTGCAACGGCGGCATCGCCTGCTGCACCACCTTGCATGAACATGCGCAGCCCGGCAGATGCTGCCAGTGGATGCCCCGCCGTGACCACGCCATGCGGGCCAGGTGTTTCGACACGATGAGCTGCTACACTCAGATCGCCGCTCTCCGGCGCATCAGGTGGTCTCGGAGGCTCTTGCGCTGGTGCAGCCGTAACTTTTTCTGTGGTCTCGGAGGGCAGCACACAGGCGCTTGCGACACCGCTGGCGACGAACGCACCTGCGGTCAGGAAGTGCCGGCGATCCAGACTTGTTGTCTGCGCGGTCACGTCTTCTTTAGTGTCTGTGCTTTTTGAGTTTTCTGTCTTGTTCATTGATATTCCAGCCCTTCCTCAATTGGCCCGCTGCCCCTGTTGGCCAATTCATGGCGAGCCGTCCGATCTTGCACCGGATGGCAGTTGAAACCGGACATGGACGCTTTGCAAGCGACCATTCCCGGTAAGGATCCGGGGCGGTGAACCAGCACCGCCCCGTTCCCGGTTTCAACGATAAATCATCCTTAGAAGGACTTTTTCACATTCACATACCAGTAGCGCGGAAGCGGCTGGTAAAGTGAGGAGAGATAGCCATACGTATCAGCAAGCGGCGGATCCTCGTTAAAGGCATTACGCACGCCGACACGAACCGAGGTACCGTCGGTCCAGCCATCGTTCTCCATGGTGTACTGGCCATAGAAGTTCCAGGTCATGTGGTCCTCAATCGGCCACAGGCCATAGGCCGAGCTGCTGACGCTCGTGTCATAGACCTGGCTGGTGTATTGCGAGAATGCACCGACCTTCCAGTTATCCCAGTCATAGGACATCGTGAGGGAGTATTTCCATTCCGGACGCCCACCTTCCTGGATCAGGCTGCCGCCCCCCGTCACCGTGACATAAGGATTGACAGTACCGTCATCCAGACCAGCCAGAAGCGCAGCGGCCTCATCCGTCGGGCTTTGGTAGTAGGTGTCGAGATAGGTCGCGTTGACGTTGACAGACAGTTCACCCGGGCCAACTGGCACATCCCAGTAGGCGCCATAGTCGATCCCTTCAACCTTCAGCGGCGACAGGTTCGTGAACTTGGCGATAACGTTCAGCACGTCACCGACAGGCTCCAGACCGGTGCCAGCAAAGTCTGCGATCTGCTGCGGCGTCGGATCCAGACGGATCACGTTCGGGTTCGAGCTGCCCTGCAGACGCAGGAGGTAGTCGTAGGACAGGGCCACCGAGTCATTCAGCAGACCGATCGGGTTCTTCTGCTCAATGCTCCAGACATCTGCCGTGAGCGTGAGCTTGCCGAACTGCTCCGGAATGAATTGCGGCTCGAAGACCACGCCATAGGACGAGCTTTCCGACTCTTCCGGTTCCAGTTCGGAGTTACCGGACCGCAGGCTGGCGACCGTAACGGAGAGGGTAGAACACTGGCTGTAGCTCGTGATCGTTCCCTGACGCAGGGCGGCCTCACACTGGATGTAGTCCGGATAACCGTTCACACGTTCCAGAAGCGGCGTGTTGACCACCTCAAGGTTCGGAGCCTTGAAGCCTTCCGACCAGGACCCGCGGAAACGCAGACCGTCGATCACATCCCAGGACGCAGCAATTTTCGGCTTGGAGACCGATCCGACGTCGGAATAGTCTTCATAACGGCCGGCAATCTGCAGATCCAGGGCTTGCACGAGCGGAATGTTCATCTCCGGGGAGACAAGTGGGACAGCGACCTCGATGTAGGCCGAAGACACATTCCGGCTACCTTTAACATCCGGCGACGGGCTGTGGCCCATCAGGCTGGATGCTGACACGAGATCACCCGTGATCTGGTCATAGTATGGCAGGGAGCCATCCTGGTGCGGGTCACGGTCATCGTGATAGGTTTCACGGCGGAACTCGATACCACCCGCGATCCCGATGTCGCCAGCCCAGATCGAGTAAAGATCCGGCTTGGAGACCTTGAAGTCCACCAGAGACAGCGTCGTCTTGTTCTCACGAACCTGCGTGATCATGAAGCTGTCGATAGTGTCCTGCGAGTTGCAGCCCAGCACCCCAACGGAAGGGTTGGCAGGATCGCCACCGCAGAACGGGTTATAGGCAGAGGAGTCCGTACGGTTGATCGCCTCCTGGAAGAGACGGGAGTCGACACCGTCGGCCGCATCTTTCACTTTCGCTTCGTTGTAGAGGACAGCTGAATCCCAGTCCCATCCCCACTTCTCACCTTTGGCGCCGACGAGGAAGCGATACTGATCGTTCTTCACCTTGACGTCACGGGTGCCGGAGTCGACCAGTCGATAAGACCCGATACGCAGATCCATGCCTTCATCCGGAACGTTGGCGCTCAGGCCATCGATACGGTTGACAGATCCGACAGCACCCAGCGGGTTCCAGTAGGCATCTGCGGAAATATAGATCGGGCCGGAACCAAGGCTGGCCGGAGCACCGATAACCGCATTGGTTTCTGCTTTATACAGACCGATCTCACCATAGACACGCAGGTCGTCGCTGACATCATAGTTGATAAAGCTGAAGATGTTCAGGCGATCAACAGACGGAAGCATGGTGAGCGTATCGAATGTTGCAAGCTCATCATAACGCATGTCACGATATGTGGACGAGGTTACCGACCCCGGGCCATAGCAGATATCGTCGCCAGCCGATGCCGCGCAACCAAAGCTCGAGGGCTGAATGTGGAAGGCGCCGGAAGCATCCGAAAACTCCGTTCCATTCGCCGAGATGGCCCCAATCGACGTGTCGACCGGAACGAAATAGCCCCACGGCGACGTCGTGGAACGGTTGTCCCAGGCAGTGCCCGCCCAGTTTGTTCCATCCGTCAGAGAACGCATATCCGAGAGATTTGTGTACTCCTGGTCGGAACGCA
>JAWKUR010000007.1:0-147333 GCA_041398445.1 Hyphomonas sp.
TCTCAGCGATTATGCCGGCAAGCCGGTGGATATCGAGATCGTTGCAGCGGACCTGACCAGCGATGCAGGCTGGGACGAAGCCGTTGCGGGCATGGACTATGTCCAGCATGTCGCCTCGCCCTTCCTGGCTGTCATGCCCAAGGATCCTGACGAGCTGATCCGGCCCGCGCGGGACGGGGCGCTGCGCGTCCTGAAGGCGTCGAAGGCCGCCGGGGTGAAGCGGGTGGTCATGACCTCGTCCATGGCGGCCATAGCCTATGGCTGGGGCGATGCCCGGCCGAACCCGCTGACCGAGGAACACTGGTCCAATCCGGACAATCTGCAAGACAATACGGCCTATACGCGGTCCAAGACGATCGCGGAGCGGGCCGCCTGGGATTACATGGCCGGGGAAGGGGCTGGCATGGAGCTGTCGGTGATCAATCCGTCCGCCGTGCTGGGCCCGGCCATGAGTGCGGACGTGTCCACCTCTCTTCAGATCATTACCCAGCTGATGACCGGCAAGGCCCCGGCCTCGCCGCGCGTCGGCTTCTGCGTTGTGGATGTACGTGATGTTGCCGATGCGCATGTGAAGGCGATGACCGTACCGGAAGCGGCTGGCGAGCGGTTCCTGGCGTCCGGGCGGTTCATGTGGATGTCCGAAGTGGCCGATGTGCTGAGCGACGAGTTCCCGGACTACCGCAAGAAACTGCCAAAGGGCGAACTGCCGGACTGGCTGTTGAAGGCGCTGACGCTGATCAATCCGCCGCTGAAGGCGGTGGTTCCGGAGCTGGGCCGGGAGCGGCACTGTTCGAACGATAAAGCGCGCCGGATGCTGGGCTGGACGCCGCGCACGGAAGAGGCCGCGATCATCGAGAGCGCCCGCAGCCTGATTGATCTGGATGTGATCTAGGCTTCGTGACGGCCGCGATAGGTCGCCGTCGCAGCGATGAAGCTGGCCGTGGCAAGGATGACTGACACGACGCCATTCCATCCGGCCATGGACAGGCCCAGGATATAGAAGGGCGCATCGGTGCAGGACGGCACGGTCATCGGCTGGTCCAGCGCTTCCATGTTCATGAGATCAATCTCGCCGCCGCCTGCGCAGCCTTCCGGTGGCGGGAAGATCTTCCACTCGACGCCGGAATGGTAGAAGGCGACGATCACCCCCACCCCGAAGACGAGGCCGATCAGCACGTTGAGCGCGACCAGGAACCGCCTTGTGGGGCGGACCTTCCACAGGGCGAGCCCCGTCAGCGTCATTGCGATCAGCGCCCAGTAGACCTCACGCTGGCGCAGGCAGAGCGGGCAGGGATAGAGCTTGCCGAACGTTTCGAAGGCATGCGCCGCAGCAAGCATCAGGGCGGACACCACCATTGCGGCGACCGGCCATTTCCAGTCCTTCAGAAGACTTTTCAGGAAGCTCATTGCCGGCACGCTATCATGCTGTCTGTCCAGCAAAAGTGCGGCGCAGCGTCACGAGCTGAAGAGACCCGTCAGCCAGTCCTTGCCGAAGTGAATGGCGGCCAGCACGGCCGTTGGCCCCAGGATCAGCAGGGAAGACACCCAGACGAAGCCCAGAACGCAGCCGATGACGACCAGCCAGCCATCGCGGTTGATCAGGCCGAAAGCCGCCAGGGCCACGGCAAAACCGGGCACCGTGTTGGTCATCGGCAGGGGCACCAGGATCGAGGCGCAGAACAGGCAGAGGATGACGCCGATCAGACGTTCGGAACGCGGGCCGGTGATCATGCTGAAGCGGGGGCGGGAAAAAGTCTCGATCCAGCCCAGCCATTTGCGTCCGCCCTGCGCCATGGCGACAAGGCCCTTGCGGTCGATGCGGCGGTTGCCCAGTGCGTCCGGCAGCCAGGGCTGCTCATGTCCAAGCGCCATCTGAATGGCGAGCGCCATCATGGGCAGCGCGACGACCTGCGGCACGCCATAAAGGAACGGAATGCAGCAGGGCAGCGCCAGCAGGAACAGGCCCGCGCCGAAGGCGCTTTCGTCCAGCTGGTCGAAGGTTTCGCGCAGCGTGTAGCCTTCTTCCGGGGCGCCTGCGGCCATGGCCTCGACGATCTGGAGGAGGGTTTTTTCGGTTCCGGCGTCGGTGGCACTCATGCGCGTTCAATGCGTCCTGTTATTATGCAGCCCGGATGAGATTGACGGAGCGGCCCGGCTCGGGCAGGAGAGCCTTCCCGATAAGGGCCTCTGTGGCGGAATTGGTAGACGCGGCGGATTCAAAATCCGCTTCTGGCAACAGAGTGCCGGTTCGAGTCCGGCCAGAGGTACCAGCCATGCATCCCGTCATTAATACTCGTATTTCTCCACCCGGGTGAGATCGATGATGTAGGCAGCGTCCGCGAGGTCGCTTTCCTGTTTCTCTGCATGAAGCGTGCCTTCGATCCAGACAGCCTGCGGCAGGTCCTTCAGGAGGATCGGCTTGTCGGTGCGCACGAAAATCGTCTGGTTCGGCGGCGGCGGCGGGGCGTGGATACATGCGCCGAAATAGGGCACCAGCAGGAACTCGCTGATCTCGGCCTTGGCATCGTATGAAAACGGCACAGTGTAGCCCGGCAGGCGGATCTTCTTGCCGTCATAGGTGTCGACCGTGTTGAACGAGCCGATCTGCGTGGCCGTGTCGGCGGCAGAACCTTCCTGGATGGAATAGAGCGTTGCCATCTGGGCAGCGTACATCTTTTGCAGGCGCTCTTCCTCGCCTTCCGGCATCAGGTCTTCCCAGCCGATCTCGGTCACGCCGCGAGCCTGGATCTCCTGCTCTTCCTTCAGGGCCTCGGCTGCGGCGGCCGCGACTGAGGAACTCTGGGCCGCTTTTTCCGCATCGCTTTCGCCGATCTTGTCGCCAACCTGCGGACCGGCAGGCGTCGCTTCGGCTGTCGCGGTGTTTTCGCCAGCCGTGGTCTCGGCATCGGCGACGGGGGCTGTTGCCTGGCCGCAAGCGGGCGACAGGCTGATCAGGATGAGGGCGGGGAGGAGGAGGGAACGCTTCATGAGTGTGTTTCTAGGCTTTCAGGGAGGGATGTTCCAGACGGCTTTGACGTCCTTGCTACAACTTCACGGACAGGCCGTCTGCGAGGGATCTGCGGAAAGCTGCCCAGGCCGGAATGGCCCCGGCCAGCAATGAGGCACCAGTAACGGCCAGCAGGGTCAGCAGGTCGGTCATGCCGGGGCCTGTGCCGCCAAGGGAAATGCCATAGCGCTGCATCACGATCGGCCCGGCGATCATGATCAGCCCGTGCACGATCACAATTCCGAGAGCAGCCCCGAAAAAGCCGATCAGGCCCGCTTCCAGTGTCAGCAGGCCGAAGATGTGCCCTGGCCGGGCGCCGACGGCGCGCAGGATGGACATCTCCCGCCGCCGCTCGTTCAGGCTGGTCAGGATGGAGGTGAGGATCGAGACGACGCCGACCGCGATCACGAAAATGGAGACTGCCAGCAAGGCACGTTCCGCCATGGCCGTGACACTCCACAGCTCGGCCAGCGCCTCGCCCGGAATGATGGCCATCAGCGGTTCGCCCTTGTTGGTGTTGATCTCGCGCCGTGTGCGCAGGATCGTGCCTTTCCGCTTCAGGCCGGCATAGACGGCGGTGATCGTCTTGGGCGTCAGGTTGAAGCTGCGGATCATGTCTTCTGTGATCGAGTCGGAGAGCGGGTTCTTCGCCCCGGTTTCCCAGCCGACATGGATGGCCGTGATGGCTTCCAGCGAGACGATCACGGTACGGTCGACCGGCGTTCCTGTTGGGGCCAGGATGCCGACAACACGGAAAGGCCGGTTCTCGTGGCCGGAGCCGAAATCGGCCTTGCCGAGGCCATGCGACAGGACCAGCGGGCTGCCGATGTCATAGCCGAGTTCACGGGCGACATCGGCGCCGATCACGGCGTCGAACAGATCGTCCATCTCCTTGCCCTTGGCAAAGCGCAGGGCCTGGCCGCGGCCATACTGGTAGTGCTCGAAATAGGAATGGTTCGTCCCCATCACGCGGAACCCGCGATGGCTGTCGCCAAGGGAGATAGGAACGGTCCAGGCGATGTCATCGCGCGCCGCGATCTGCTGGTAGGTTGGCCAGGACACTTCTGCCGTCGCATTGCCCATCCGGAAGACGGAATAGAGCAGCAGGTTCACGCTGCCCGTGGGTGCGCCGATGATCAGGTCCGTGCCGGAGATCGTGTGGCCGAAGCCTTCTCGTGCGCCGGTGCGGGCCTTGTCCACACCCAGGAACAGGGCGACCGACAGGGCCACGGCCAGCAGCGTCAGCATCACGGAGGCGCGCCGGTTGAGCAGGCTTTTCCAGGCCAGGGCAAACAGGGCCTTCATGCGCTTACCCCCGCCTTGTTGATTTCGGAGAGGTCCACCGCGCGGTCGAACAGGCGGGCGAGGCTGGCGTCATGGCTGACGAACAGGAGCGCGGCGCCCGTGCGTCCGGCTTCCTCGCTGAGAAGCTGGATAAAGCGGTCACGCGCATCGGCATCGAGGGCCGATGTCGGTTCGTCCGCAATCACGATGTCCGGCCCGCCCATCAGGGCGCGGGCCGCGGCGACACGTTGCTGCTGGCCGACAGAGAGGTCTGACACGCGCCGGTCCAGAAGGGCCGGGTCCGACAGGCCAAGCCGGTCCAGAAGGCGACGGGCTTCCTCGTCCGGATGGGCGCCGACGGCCTTGCGGCGGGCCGGGGAGAAGTGAAGGGGCAGGGTGACGTTTCCGGTCACCGACAGGTACGGCACCAGATTGAACATCTGGAAGATGACGCCGAGATGGTCTGCACGCACGCGGTCGCGTTTCGCGGCACTCAGTTTTGCCATGTCATTGCCCAGCACGTCGATCGTGCCTGTTTCCGGGCTCAGCACACCGGCGATCAGGCCAAGCAGCGTGGACTTTCCGGACCCGGATGGTCCGCGCAGGAACAGTTTCTCGCCGCGGGCGAGGGTGAAGCGGTCAATATCCAGCACCGGCGGGTGCCCGGGCCAGGCAAAGCGAAGGCTTTCGACCCGGATCGCATCCGCATTCGGGGCATCAGGTAACATCAGTCGAAATCGATCTCTGTATCGGTTGGGGTCAGTTCCTTGGCGACCTGTTCGCCATTGGGGCCAAGATATATGGCATCGACATGGTGGAAACCGGGATACATGTCGAACAGGTTGATCCTTATTCCTTCAACGCGCTCGATTTTCTTGCACCGCAGGACGACGGAGATCGTCATCGCGCCATGTTCGCCATTGATGCGGGTGTCGACGGAGCGCTCGGTTTCCTCGCAGGTCGTCGGCCCGATGGCCGTGGCGATGCCGCTGGCATAGGTCTCGGCCTTTTTTTCCTGCGGTGCCTTGTTTTCGGCCAGGCCAAAATTGGCGAGCGGGGCATCCAGCGTCACGGTCAGGAAGTCATCTTCCCGCGTGATGGCGAGGTCTCCGCCGCCATGCACATGTGGTTCGCCGGCATGGCCTTCATCATGATCATGCGCCTCTTCGAGGTCCGCGACAGCCTCTGGCGCAGCCGGCACAGCAGCCGCTTCGACGGGCGTGCTTTCAGCGGCGGGCGGCGGGGGGGCGTCTGGGGCAGGCGGCGGGGGTTCGTAGGGCTGGGCGGCAGGGCTGCAGGCAGCAAGTCCGAGCAGGCTGGCGGCTGAAAGGGCCGCAACCGGCCAGAAACGGATTGAATTCATCGTGGGCCTCCGGTGCGCCACACAGGGGAATAGTGCGAAAAGGTCAAGATTTTTGTCGCGGAGGTGATAGTGATACTATATCACATTTAATCAAGGCGGGGCTTGCAGAAGTCCTTCTGCCAAAATCACATCGCCGCCGGTTTACGCACAAATGCTCGAATCCCTCCAAGCCCCGCTCCTGTTTGGCTTGACTGCCGCCTTCATTACAACGCTCGGCCTGATCAGCGTCTCCGTACGCGGGGACTGGAGTGCGCGCTATTCCGGCCTGTTTGCGCTGGCCGCAGGCGGCATGCTGGTCAGCCTGACCCTGCTGCACATTGCACCGGAAGCTTTCGAGCTGACATCGCACGCCCCGGCCTTCCTGATGGTCGGTTTTTTCGGCGGCCTGTTGCTGCATTTCGGGATTGGGGCGCTGTTCCCGGAAAGCGCTGACCATGGGCGGGCAGCGGCCATCACCCCGCTGGCGGCGGTGGGTATCCACTCCCTGCTCGACGGGATGATCTACTCGGTCACCTTCGCGGCCAGCTTTTCTTCGGGGGTCTATGCGGCGGCGGCCCTGATGCTGCATGAATTTCCCGAAGGCGTGATCGCCTTTGCCATTCTGCGCCGGCACAGCTTCTCCAACCGCGAGGCATTCTTCTGGGCCTTCCTGGCCTCGGCGTTGACGACGCCGCTCGGCGTCATCGTGGCCACGCCCTTCATGTACGGCCTGACGCCGGACGTGATTGGCAGCCTGTTCGCCATCTCGGCTGGTCTGCTGCTCTATGTGGCCACCGGCCCGCTGATGGAGCCGCTGGGCGAGGAGCCGCCAATGCGCAGCCTCATGGCGCTCAGCTCGGGCGTTGGCCTGGCCATCCTGATGGCGCTGATGCCGCTGCACCCGCATGAGGATGAAGGCGGCCATCCCGCCCCGGTGCCGCACGAAATCCCGCGCGAGCATTAAGGCCGGTCCGGCCTCTGGTCGGCATGTCCTTTGCAGCCTGATTTCCTTCCGGCGCAGCCGGAAGGGGAGGTGTCAGGCGGATGCAGGATGGACAGAAGAACTCTGTTTACGAAATCGCGGGAAAAGCAGGCTTTCGGGATACCGGAGAGGCTCGCCCCATGCTGACCCTGCCACTTCTGGCCAAGATGTCCTCTGCAGCGCTCGCCGCCGGGATCACGGCCTGTCTCACTTATAGCCAGTACAATGTCAGCAGCGGGCCGGGCGGCGTAGGCCTGATGCCCCCTGCCAGCGTGCTTCACCCTGAAATCCGTTCCGGCGCGATGCTGGACCCGCTGGCTGAAATGGCCAGCGCCATGGCCGCGCTGAAACAGGAAAAGGCAAAGGCCGCCCGTAACCGGGCCATGATCGACTGGCTGACCGGTCTGCCGACCAGGTTCACCGTGCAACGCTTCGATACTGGCCTTGTCTATGCGGTCCGCTATGCGCCTGAGGCCGAGGCGGGTGCGGTGCTGGAAGATTATGTGGCCGTGCCTTACGGGACAGAACTGCCCTTCGCAGTCAGCCTGCTGGCAGATGAAGGCGGCGCTGTCCGTATCGAGGGGCTCTCCTGCTCAGGGCAGGAAACGCTGGGCCGCATCTCTCCGGCCGCTGGAGACGGTGCTGCCGAGGCAGAGGCGATGTTTCAGGCGGAAGCCTATCTGCGCACGCCGGATGCGGCAGACCCCGGCCTGCCGGCCGACTGCCTGGTCGCGCGCCTGAAGCGCAGCTAGCTGCGGGTATTCTAGTTACGGGCGAGGGCGGCTTCGTCCAGATCGCGCTGTGTGAAGCGGCGGGTGAACTCGGTCACACGCGGGGCGATTTCCGTCCGGAAACGGTTACCGTTGAACACGCCATAATGGCCGACGCCCGGCTGGATGTAGTCCAGCTGCATTTCCTTCGGCAGGTTGGTGCAGAGGTCGTGCGCGGCCTGTGTCTGGCCGATGCCTGAAATGTCGTCCTTCTCACCTTCAACCGTCATCAGGGCCACGTCGCGGATCGTATCCGGCCTGACCGGGCGCGAGTAGCGATACTTCATGATGCCGCGCGCCAGGTGGTGTTCCTGGAACACGCGCAGGATAGTCTGAAGGTAGAACTCTTCCGTCAGGTCGAGGACGGAGAGGTATTCATCATAGAATTCGCGGTGCTTGCCGGCATTGTCGCCGTCGCCTTCGACCAGGTGGTTGAAGAAGCGCCACTGGGCATCGACATGGCGGCCCCAGTTCATGTTCATGAACGAGGCGAGCTGCACGAAGCCCGGATACACGCGCCGGAACGCGCCCGGATAGGGGCCCGGCACGGTGTGGATCATGTTTTCCTGAAACCAGTCGAAGGATTGCTGCTCGGCCAGTTCGTTCGGCACGGTCGGGCTGCGGCGTGCGTCGATGGGCGAGCCCATGAAGGTCATCGTGGCCGGACGGTTCGGATCGTCATCTTCCGCCATCAGCGAGATCGCCGCCAGGGTCGGCGGGCCCGGCTGGCAGACGGCCAGTACGTGGGCACCGGGTCCGATATGGCTGATCATGTTGCGGACATGGTCAATATAGTCGTCGAGGTCGAAACGGCCGAGCCAAACGGGCGCCATGCGCGCATCCGACCAGTCGGTGATGTAGACGTCATGTGTTGGCAGGAAGCCTTCGACCGTGCCGCGCAGCAGGGTGGCATAGTGGCCGGACAGCGGGGCCACGATCAATAGGCGGGGCAGGGGCGCTGCGCCGGGCTTGCGCGCTGCGGCCAAGGCATCCGGATCCTTGCGGAAATGGACGAGGTTGCACCAGGGCGATTGCCAGGCGATCGTTTCCGCGACACCGACGGGCGCGCTGTTGATCTTGACGGATTCAATGCCCCATTCGGGCTTTCCGTAATACCGCGTCGTGCTTTCGAACACGTCCGCAAATGCCGCCAGTGCCTTGCCATATTCGGTCTGAGCGATGGGATTCAGCGGCGAATGCAGCGCCATACGGCTGGCACGCACAGCCAGGCGCATCGGTGCCATCGCGGCACGGTTCAGTTCGACAAGGGAGTACAGCATCGCCTTACCAACCTTTCATGTTGCGCTGCAGCATATGTCTGCAAAGCCCCTGTGGCAAATGGATTCGCCAGCCAGGGGCCTTACCGCAAAGTTAACGCAGACGTTTGAATTTGCGTGAAAGTTTCAATCCTCTGCCTGCCGCTGATTAAGACGCGGCTGCTAGTTTTAAGCAAATAACCGGCCAGGAGAGGTGCCATGTTCCTGAAATGCGAGCCCAATCCGCACCAGGGCGGGCGTATGACGCGAGCGGTGCTGTTCGATTACACTCCCGGCCAGCGCTATGCCATTGATGCTGAATCCCTGCACAAGCATCCGGATATCCTGAACGAGTTCGGGGCACATAACAGCCTGCGCTTCCGCACGCTGGACGCTGTCGCCTATGGTCTGTGTTTCATCGGCGGGGTGGGGACAATCACCGTCGCCTGGTGGATGTTTTTCGTGGGGCTGGCCGCCTGCGTCCTGATGCTGGCGGCCAATCGCAAGTCGGCAGGGGAGGCCGGGCGCAATGCCGCCCGCCGCTCGGCGGACAATTTCCGCCGCCTGCACGAACTTGGCTGCCTCTGGCTGGTCTACGAGTAAGCCCGGCTCAGATGCCGACCATTCCGAGAATGGCGGCAATGATCGCGACCAGCATGAAAATCAGAGACAGGCTGACAGAGACGGCGCGCTGGCCCTTGCGGCTGGTGCGTGAACCTTTCGGGGCCTTGCCTGTCTTCGGCGCCAGCATCCAGCGGTTCGAATAGAAGCCGAATGCCGCCAGGAAGGCCGTCACCCCGGCGGCCCAGTCCGTTGCCAGCAGGAAGCAGGCCCCCGCCGCCAGCATCATGCCGGCAATCGGCGTGGACGTGGCGTGCAGCAATTCCCGCACATGCCGGTCGGCCCGGCTGCCGTCGAGTTCCTCGAAGCTGCAATTCGGCGCAGCAATCGCCGCCACCCAGGACGAGCCGATCGCCAGTGCGCAGAAGATAAGACCAAAATTGGAGGCAAGGGCCGCAAGGTTCTGAAACATGGGCGGACTATGCGCCGGATTCGCCAATCGGCCTAGAGGCCAGGCACCCCGGATGACCTAGACATAATTGGCCGTGATTACCTGATCGACCAGGGCTTCGTCGGCAGGCACCTGTCCGTCCAGCATCAGCATGGCCAGACCGTGCACCATCGACCATGCCTGGAGGCGGCGGATCTTGCGGTCCGTCTTCGAGGCATCCGCCGGCATCAGGGCGTTCAGCGTCTCCGACAGCATGCCGAAAGGCTTGGCCGTCGCATCTGCCAGGGCGTTGTGTTCCCCGTCCGATTTCCTGGCCTGTGTCATCATCAGGCGGAAAATCGACGGGTTGCGCAGGGCGAACTTCACATAGGCCCGGCCCATCTCCCGGAAGGCTGCGCGCTGGTCGGTCGCTTCCGACATGGCCTCCTGGAAGGCCTCCGCCAATCGCTCGCCGCCAACGCCGCAAAGCGCATCCAGCAACGCAGCCTTGTCGGGGAAGTGCCGGTAGACGGCAGTTGCCGACACACCGACATTCCGGGCGATTTCCCGCAGGCTGACGGCGTCCGGCGCCTTCACGTCCAGCTGGGCAAGCCCCTCTTCGATCAGGGCAGACCGCAGGTCGCCATGATGGTAGCGCCCATCGCGCGGCTTCATGTTGACAGTGTTATCATCTGATGGCATGTTATCAGTGTAAACATGATTTCTGTTTCCCGCAACGCGACACGGAGTCCCTACCCATGCCAAGTCCTGTTGAATCTGCCATTCGTGGAGCCGTGACCAAGGGCGTCGTTGCCCTCTCCGGTTTCAACCGGGAGCGCAAGAAGGCAAAGGGTCCCAATCCCTTCCTGGAGGGGCTGCACACACCGGTGACCGAGGAGGTGACCGATACGGCGCTGAAAGTGACCGGCGAGGTCCCCGCCGCACTGAACGGGCTGTACGTGCGCAACGGCCCGAACCCGCTGGCCAATGTGCATGCGGCGACGCATCACTGGTTCATCGGCGACGCCATGATCCACGGCATCCGCCTGCAGGACGGCAAGGCGCTGTGGTACCGCAACCGCTGGGTCCGCTCCAATGCGGTCAGCGACGCGCTGGGAGAACCGCGTGCCCCCGGCCCGCGCCATCCGCGTACGGATGTCGCCAATACGAACATTGTCGGCCATGCCGGAAAGCTGTGGGCGATTGTCGAGGCGGGCGGCTATCCGGTCGAAATGGCGGACGATCTTTCCACCGTCGCGCATTCGGACTTTGATGGCACGCTGGGCGAATCCTATTCCGCCCACCCACACCTCGACCCGGAAACGGGGGAGATGCACGCCATCTGTTACGAGGCCCAGCATCCGGACACGATCTGGCACACGGTGCTGGACAAGACGGGCCATGTCCGCCGCAACGAGCCGATCGCGGTGAAGAACGGCCCGATGATCCATGACTGCCAGATCACGCCGAACTATGTGATCGTGATGGACCTGCCGGTGACTTTCTCCATGGCGGCCCTGATTGGCGGGGCGAGTTTCCCCTTCCGCTGGAACCCGAAACACAAGGCGCGCATCGGCCTGTTGCCGCGCGAGGGCAGGGGGGAGGACATCATCTGGTGCGATGTCGACCCGTGCTACATTTTCCATCCGGCCAATGCCTATGAGACCGAAGACGGCAAAGTGGTCATGGATGCCTGCGTCTATGAAACCATGTTCGATACTGATGGCCACGGCCCGGACTCTCCGACGGCGAAGTTCGAATCCCTCACGATTGATCCTGCCACTCGCAAGGTGACCCGCGATGTGATCGACGCGGCGCCGCAGGAATTTCCGCGTTATGACGAACGGCTGACGGGCAAGCCTTACCGCTATGCCTATGTCGTTGCCCTGCCTGAAGGCGTTGACGGCGGCTTTGTCGGGGCAACGCGCCTGTTCAAGCAGGACCTCGGCAACCGCACACGCGAAGTGCATGATTTCGGCCCCGGCCGTGTGCCGGCGGAATTCGTTTTCGTACCGGCCCATGAAGGGGCGGGCGAGGATGAAGGCTGGCTGATCGGCTATGTCAGCCATGTGGATACGGGGTATACGGACTTTGTCATTCTGGACGCGGCCAATTTCACAGGACCGCCCGTCGCAGAAGTTCATATCCCTTACCGTATCCCCCCGGGCTTCCACGGCAATTTCGTTCCGCAGGCGTGAGGGACGCTCCCCCGGATCAGCCGACGCTCATCGCGAGAAGTCGGCTGATCTGGGCACGGGGCAGGCCGCTGTCGGCATGATAGTCGTTGATCGCGTCCTGAAGGGCGGTGAGGTCGCGTTTTGAGGTTGCCTGCGGCTTGTCCAGCACGCCTTCGCGCACCAGCGCCGCGCAGACATGGGAGGATGCGATCCACGCGTCCCAGCCGCAGAAGCGCAGGAAATAGGCCCCGGTCGCCCCGCCAAGACGTGAGCCGCGCTTGTTCAGCGTGTTCATCAGGCCGAGCTGGTCGTCAGCCGGCCAGTCTGCCAGGAACTTGCCGAAGCCGCCTTCTTTCGCTTCCACCTCGGCGACGAATTTCGCATTCTCCAGTGTGGCCTTGATCTTCTGCCCGTTGCGCACGATGCGTTCGTCAGAGACGAGACGGTCCAGCATCTCGTCGCCAAAGAAGGCGAGTTTGCCGGGATCGAAGCCTTCAAAGGCGGCTTCGAAACCGTCCCATTTTGCGTCGATGACTTTCCAGTTGAAGCCCGCATTGAACACGCAGCGCGTCATGACGGACAATAAACGATCGGCGGACACTCCGGAGAGGTCCGCCGACGCATGTGTATTGATGGACTTCTCAAGCGCGGCGTCCCGTCCGCCATGATGGCCAGCGGCCATCTTCAGGATCGGGGCGAACTTCCGCGCCATGAGAAATCTCCCTTAGCCAAGCGCGATCTCGTAGACCTTCGCATAATCGTCCGCACTCATAGGCTGCGGATTTCCGAAGTGTGCAAGGTCTTTCAGGGCGAAATCGACGACACCCTGCGCGTCTTCCATGCTGAGGCCGAGCGGCTTCAGCGTGGCCGGGATGCCAAGGTCTTCGTTCAGTTTCGCAATGGCGTCGGCGAGGTCTGCACCTTCCTTCAGGCCCATGGCCTGGCGCAGGCGGGCATATTTCGCATCGGCCGCGCCTTCGTGGAAGCGCAGGATGTGCGGCAGGAACACGGCGTTCAGCGTGCCATGGTGCAGCTTCTTGTCGTGCAGGCGGCCTGCCGCGTGGGAGAGGGCGTGCACGCCGCCAAGGCCCTTCACGAAGGCGAGGGCGCCTTCATAGCTCGCCATCATCATGTGCCAGCGCGCATCCGGGTCAGACCCGTCCTGCACGGCTTTCTTCAGCCAGCCATCACCTATCGCGCGATAGACGCCGTCATAGCCGATGCCTTCCGCAGGCGGATTGATGGCCGGGGCGAGCACGGCTTCGATGCAGTGGGTGACGGCATCCATGCCGGTCGCCGCGGTGAGGCCAGCCGGCAGGCCGAGCGTCAGGTCCGGATCGCAGATGGCGGTGGCCGGGATCAGGTTCGGCGAAACGATGGTTTCCTTGCGGCCGTTCTCCAGCGTCACCACCGTGCCGACGGAGACTTCGGAGCCCGTGCCAGCCGTAGTCGGGATGGCGATCAGCGGCGGGATCTTCTTGATCTTCTTCGCCCCACCCGTGATGGCGGCATAGGCTTCCAGCGGTTCGTCATGGCTGACCAGCAGGCCAATGGCCTTGGCATGGTCCATGGACGAGCCGCCACCGACGGCGATCAGGCCATCGGCGCCTGAGGCCTTGTAGGCTTCGGCGGCCTGCTTGGCCTGGGATTCCAGCGGGTTCGGCACGGTATCGGCGAACACGCCTGCCGGGGCCATGCCGAGGGCGTCTTCCACCTTCGCCAGGATGCCGACTGCCTTGATGCCCGGATCGGTCACGATGAAGGGGCGGGTGATGCCCAGATTCCTTGCGACGTTGGGCAGCTGTTTCAGCGCGCCTGAGTCGAAAATACAGGTGGTCAGAAAGGTCATAACGGGCATGGGTGCGTTTCCTCATATACGGCGCGCGCACTTTTGCGGGGCGGGGGAGGAGACGCAAGCCCTTCGCCGGGTCATGCGGCGTTTAGGCCTGCACCTGCCGGATCCGTTGCAGATCCGCCGGATGCGCTCTGAGAGGGCTTAACCATACCTATCTCAGGGCCTATCTCAGGTTGCGTTCTGTAAATTTGCGTGATGTCCCGATAACTCGCAATTCGGGGAAATACCTAATTGCGCGGCCATGTCGCGCGGCACGGCGGCGCGCGTCAAACTGGCAAATTTTCTCCTGTAAAACAGGGGACTATCTCCCGCTCATTGGTATTCTTTTCATGGAGGGAAAGACATGAAACGCCTCTTCTGTGCCGCGCTCCTGGCGAGCGCAACCTGGACAACCGTAGCGGGGGTTGCTGCTGCTGATGACAATCCGTGGATGGTCCGCGGCCGCGTGATCGGCGTGCTGCCGAGCGAGTCGGCTGACCTCTCCGCAGGTGGTGCTGCCATGGCCGGCAGCGTCAAGATCAGCAACGAATATGTGCCTGAACTCGACATCACCTACTTCTTCAACAAGAACATCGCTGCCGAGCTGATCCTGGCAACCACCCAGCACAGCGTGAAAGCCACCAATGTCGGCGCTGTCGGCGGTGCGAATGTTGACCTTGGCGATGTGTGGGTTCTGCCCCCGACGCTGACCCTGCAATACCACTTCGACAATGGCGGCAAGTTCAAGCCGTATGTCGGTGCCGGTATCAACGCCACGCTCTTCTACAATGAAGACGAAGGCTCGGTTGCAGACAGCATCGACTATGACTCCAGCATCGGTCCGGCGCTGCAGATCGGCTTCGACTATGATCTTGATGGCGTGCCGGGTGGCTGGGCCTTCAACGCCGACGTCAAGAAGATCTGGATCAACAGCGACGTCACCGTCGACTTCACGACCGCCCTCGGCGCAACCGTGAAAGCTGACGTGGACATCAACCCGACGGTTGTTGGTCTCGGCTTCGGCTACAAGTTCTAAGGTCTCCCTGAGCTTCCGTTTATATCCCTTTTCTTGCGGAAGACTTGGTAACCTGGCCGCGTTCCTCACGGAGCGCGGCCATTTTTCTGCGCGTGATTGTTGCGCGCCTGCCCCCGCCCGCTACAGATGAGGGCCATGAGCATTCTTTCCGTGAAGGACCTTAAGGTCACATTCGACACGCCCGACGGTGACGTGAACGCCGTCAAGGGTATCAGCTTCGATCTCGCTGCCGGCGAATGCCTTGGCATTGTCGGTGAAAGCGGCTCCGGGAAGAGCCAGTCGGCGCTGGCGACCATGGGCCTGCTGGCCGGCAATGGCCGGGCCACCGGCGAGATCCTGTTCGACGGCACAGACATGCTGACCGCCCCGGTCCAGACGCTGCGCACCATCCGCGGCGCGCGTGTCTCCATGATCTTCCAGGACCCGCTGACTAGCCTGACGCCGCACATGACGGTCGGCGCGCAGATGCGCGAAGTTCTGGCCCTGCACAAGGGCGAGAAGGGCGAGGCGGCCGACAGGCATTGTATCGAATGGCTGGAGAATGTGCGCATTCCCGAAGCCGCCCGCCGTATGAACCAGTTCCCGCACGAGCTGTCCGGCGGCATGCGCCAGCGCGTGATGATCGCCATTGCCATGCTGTGCAATCCGGAAATCCTGATTGCCGACGAGCCGACCACGGCGCTGGACGTCACGGTGCAGGCGCAGGTGCTCGAACTGATGGATGAGCTGAAGCGTGAGACCGGCACCGGCATCGCCCTCATCACGCACAATATGGGCGTCGTCGCCCGCATGTGCGACCGCGTCATCGTCATGCGCCATGGCGAGATCGTGGAAGAGGGGGCAACCGACGATATCTTCTACGCGCCGAAGGCCGACTATACGAAGATGCTGCTGAACGCGGTGCCCCGCATCGACGAGGCAGACCGCCCCGGCCGTCCGGCCCTGATGCCGCCCCCGGCTGAGAGTGTCGAACCTTTGCTGCGCGTCGATGACATGAAGATCCATTTCCCGATCCAGGTGAAAGGCGGCCTGTTTGGCAAGCGCAAGCCCCTGAAGGCCGTCGATGGCGTGTCCTTTGACCTGAAGCCCGGCGAGACGCTGGGCGTGGTGGGCGAGTCCGGTTGCGGCAAGTCCACGCTTGCGCGCGGCGTTCTGAATCTCATTCCGCCAACGGACGGAACGGTCGCCTGGCTGGGCCGTGACATCACAAAGGCCGGACAGCGTGAGATGAATGCCCTGCGCGACGATCTCCAGATCGTTTTCCAGGACCCTCTGGCCAGCCTCGATCCGCGCATGACGATCGGCGCCTCCATCGCGGAGCCGCTGCAGGTGCACCAGCCGGGTCTTTCAAAGGCGGAGCGTGAGGCGCAGGTGCGCGAGATCCTGCCGCGCGTCGGCCTCGATCCGGCGCTCATCAACCGTTACCCGCACGAGCTCTCCGGCGGCCAGAACCAGCGCGTCGGCATTGCCCGCGCGATGATCCTGAAACCGAAGCTGGTCATCTGCGACGAGGCGGTCTCCGCGCTCGACGTGTCGGTGCAGGCGCAGGTGGTGGACCTTCTGATCGAACTGCAGAAAGAGTTCGGCCTCGCCATGATCTTCATCAGCCACGACCTCGCCGTCGTACGCCAGATCAGCCACCGCGTCATGGTGCTCTATCTCGGCCGCGTCGTGGAACTGGCCGGGCGGACGGATATCTATACCGATGCGCGCCACCCCTATACCAAGGCCCTCATCGCCGCTGTGCCGAATGCAGACCCGAAAAGCGAAAAGTCGCGTGAGCGCCTGAAACTCTCCGGCGATTTGCCGAGCCCACTCGACAGCCGCGCGGCGCTGCGCTTCATGAAGTCGAAACTGGTCGATGATGCGGATGCGGAACAATACCGTCCCAAACTCGTCGAAGTCTCCCCCGGCCACCTCGTGGCGGAACACGACCCCATGCTCGGCACCGAAGGGCTGGTCGCGGGCTGAAGCCTCAGCCCTCGGCATCCTCCGTCACCGGATAGCACGGGCCGTCATACACCGGCAGACGGATGTCCATGACGGAGCGGTTGGCATAGGCGATACAGGCCTGGCCGAAGCTGCGGGTTACTTTCGTGGCCTTGTCCTCCGCCCAGGAATGGGCGCAGGCCGCCTGATCGGCTTCCGGGCCATCTGCCGGAACGCCGGGCTGTTGCCGGGCGGCGATATAATCCGACACGCAGCGGCCATAGACTTTCACGCCCAGAAGGAACCCGTCGCGCAGGGACCGGGCGTCTTCCATCTCTCCGGCGGACTGGAACTCCACGCCTGTAAAGTCAGGCACGGCCAGCGTGCCGCAGGTTTTCGCGACGAGGCCGCGCCCCTGTTCGCTGATCTCCGGCGCGCAGGTGCGATAGTTCCCGGCCGGCTGAACCGGCTCCGCCATGGCAGGCAAGGGGGCCAGCAGGCAGATGGCAAGGATCGCAAGGCGCATTAGGCAACTCCACTCAGATCACATGCTTATAGCCATATTCCCCCGCCGGGGCACGACCCCGTGCTCACCCGGCTGGGCCGTGCGCGCAACCTTGGCTTAAGACCCGCATGCGAAAGTGGCGTTGTTTTCCAGGGGAGCCCGGCTTTGCCACAGCTGATCGGCCTTGTTCTTGTTGTTGTGCTCGTCTTTGGCGGCCTGGTCTTCACGGGCGGCCATATGGCGATGGAGGCGCTGCCCTTTGAGCTGGCCCTGATCGGCGGGGCGGCCATCGGCACGCTGGTCATCGGCAATTCGCCCGCCGTCGCCAAAGAGGCCGGGGCAGGGGTGTTGAAGGCCTTTACGGGCGCCAAGTGGCGGACGGAGGACTACCAGTCGATGCTGGTCCTGCTCGGCACGCTGATGCGGAAGGCCCGCCGGGGCGGCTTCGTCTCCATCGAGGCTGACATTGAAAGCCCGATGGAGTCCGAAACCTTCGCTGCCGCGCCCACGATCCGCGATGATGAGGCGGCCCGCTCGCTCATCTGCGACGCTTTCCGCCTCATGGCGCTGGACCTGTCCGATCCCGCCCGCGCCGAGGCGCACATGGACCAGTCGATCCACCAGAATCTTGGCCGCCGCATGAAGGCTGTTGCGGCGCTGCATACCGTGACCGACGCGCTGCCCGCGCTCGGCATCGTGGCCGCCGTTCTGGGCATCATCCGCACCATGGGCTCGATCGACCAGTCGCCCGCCGTGCTCGGCGCGATGATCGGCTCGGCGCTGCTCGGCACGTTCCTCGGCGTCTTCCTCGCCTATGGCGTTGTCGGCCCGCTGGCCGCCCGTTTCGGACAGGTCGTGGAGGATGAAGCCATCATGCTGGAAACCGCCCGCACCACGCTCGCCGCCTTCGGCGCAGGCATCCAGCCCGGCATCTGCGTCGAACTCGGCCGCGCCACCATCCCGGCAGATTTGCGGCCTGATGCGGGGGCCGTGGATCGCGCGTCCACTGCGGCGCGTTTTGCTGGGCGCGCCGCGGCCTGAACGGCCTGGTCGGGGGGGGGCGTCTGCTATTCACTGGCAGGGTGACCAGATGGTGAAGTCGGTCCCCTTCTCTCATTCTCAGAGGGTCAGTCGAGCGGCCGGATAATCAGGCAATTCTACAGGAAGTTTACTTTGTGTGGCTGAATTGCTTAGGTGCATATGATGTAATGATATAAAGTATCAAAAAAGGAGTGTTTTCACATGCAAACCTATGCGCGCACTTTGGTGCCAGTCTTCACGCTCTTCCTGATGGGAGGCTGCGCTGCAGGTCACACAGCGAACGAGCAGGCAGCCATTTCTGCCAAACCGGAGATTGGCATGAGTGACTCCGTGACCTCGCTCTATGAGAACGCGTATATCCATGTGATGCGTTTCGATGTTGCCCCGGGCGTTACGCTCCCGATGCACGAAGGGCGCAAGCGGCTTGTCTATTCCCTGTCAGACTACAAAATCGCCTGGCGTGAGGCGGGGCAGCCGGAAATGGAAAAATCCTGGAAAGCCGGTGATGTCCATGCGCACGATGCTCTGGAACATGGCCTCACTAATGTCGGCGACACGACGGCCAGTTTCCTTGTTTTCGAGCGTTCGGAGATGGCTTTGCCGAGCCCTGCAGTTGCGCATCCGAAAGACGCCTCTGAGGCCGACGCCGGCCATGCCGGACTTGTTTTCGAGGACGAAAATTACCGCGTCGTACACGTCCATCTGGCGCCGGGTGAATCCCAACCGGTTCATGACGGTGGATGGCGCGCAATTTACTCCCTGACAGACTATGAGATCGGCTGGCAGGAGGGAGACAAGCCCGAAGTCAGCAAGCAATGGTCTGACGGGCAGGTTCACTGGCATGGGCTGGGTTCCCATCGGGCAGTCAATACAGGGAATACGCCTGCAGAATGGCTGGTCGTGACACTGAAACAATAGCCGCCTCCGGCGAGGGCGTTCGTCCCGGCATCTGCGTCGAACTCGGCCGCGCCACCATCCCGGCAGACCTCCGTCCGGATGCGGGGGCTGTGGATCGCGCGTCGACTGCGGCGCGTTTTGCTGGGCGGCGTGTGGCCTGACGGTGACGATGGCAGACCCTGTGCCTATCGCCTGCGCAGCCAGAAGGGGAGTTTGCGCCTGACCGTCTCTTCGACTCTCGCGACCTTCTCCATCAATGCAAGCGACCTTGGGGTGTCGCCGGGCAAATCAATAAGGACGCTGTGGTGAAAATCTTCTGGGTACCGCCGGTAGAAGGCCGCATCGGCTTCGACATTCCGCCCGCGGCGCTTGCGAATGAGATCGGGAACGACGTGGATATTCGGATTTGACAGGTCTTTCGCTGCGGCAGCGAGATCGACAAAGGCTTTCTTTGTCCATGTATCGGGGGTAAAGGCGATTTGTGATCGCGTATACGCTCCGGTTGCGACCCGTTGTGCGATGCCGGCGCAGATCTTCCGGTTGAGGTATGAAAAGCCGTTCGGCTTTCTTTCCTTTGATCCTTCTTCCTCAAGGAAGAATTCCGGCTCGCCCTTCCAGAAGATGGTCAGCGCCGTTGCGATGTCGCAGTCGGGTTGCCTGACGATCCAGTCGAGCAGGTAGAGGGGGGCGTTCCAGTTGAAATCCAGGGCTGCCCGGTGCCAGTCATCGGGACCATTGTTTTTCAGCCAGGCGATTGTCGTGTCGAGGCGTGTTTTTTCGTCGAGGTCCAGATCGTCCATCGCCGTTCCCCATACTCTGTACTGGGCGATTGGTGGCAGAGAGGCGTTAATGTTTTGCCCATAAAGCCGCTGCGCCCTGGCCCCGCCGGATACCCGGTTGTCTGAGCTGGCATCGTTGCGTTGACGCGATCAGCGGAACTGGCCATCAAGACCGGGCATGCCTGAACTTCGCCTCGCCACCTTCAATTGTGAAAACCTGATGATGCGTTGCGATTTCCGCGAAGCGGGCATCGACCGGGCGCGCGAACGGCTGACCGAGGTGGACGATGCCCTCGTCGCGGCGCAGGTGGACCAGGTCTTCAACGTCTTGTCAGAGGATGACCGAACCCTCACGGCCGAGGCGCTTGCCGCCACCGGCGCCGAGGTCTGCGCCCTGCAGGAGGTCGAGAACCTCGTCACGCTGACCGCCTTCGACACGCGCTATCTCTCGCGCTGGACCGGGGCCGAGTTCGATGAGCGTGTCCTGCTGGAAGGCAATGACAGCCGCGGCATTGATGTCGGCCTGCTGTCGCGCCTGCCGGTGATCCATTATCGCAGCCATGCGCGGGAGACCTATGGCACGCTGGGGCTGAAGCCGCCAAATGGACTGAGCGTCAATGACTATGCCTTCCGCCGCGACTGCCTCGAAGCGGATATCGTGAAGGACGGGCGGGTGCTGACGCTTTTCGTCTGTCACTTCAAGTCGATGTATGGCGGGCGGCGGAAAACCCGCGCCGTGCGCCGGGCCGAGGCGCGGGCCGTGCGCCTCATCATTGAGCGCCGCTTTCCCGATCCGGCCAATGCCGAATGGGTGATCCTCGGCGATTTCAACGACTATTTCGAGCGCGACGGCCACCGGCTGCATGACCATGGCCTGGGGCCGCTGATCGATGGCGGTTTTGCCGTCGATCTCGCCACCCACGCCATTGCCGACCCCTATGACCGCTGGACCCATCACTATAATGGCGACGACACATATGGCGCGCTGGACCATATCTTCCTGTCGCCCGCACTTGCACAGCGCAATGCGAGACCACACGTAAACATCGTTCGTGCCGGAACCCCGTTCCGCGCGCGGCGTTATGAGGGGGCGCGTTTTCCAGGTGTCGGCTGGGACGAGCCGAAGGCTTCGGATCATTGTCCGCTGGCCGCGACACTACAGTTTGAAGGACGCCCGCTGGGGGCCTAAAAGGGGCCTCGTGCCCGTCCTTTACCAAAATGCCTGGAGGCCCGCCGCCATGTCCCGTTTAGACAAACTGGCCGAGACCGTAGAGACCTATCAGGCGCTCGCCGCCGAGAATTACGACCGGATCCGCGGCCTTGCCGAGCAGATCCGTGGCGGCTTGTGCGATTATATAGGCATGGGCGAGATGACCTGTGTCTTCCTCGTGCCGCCAACCGGGCCATTCGAGCCGAAGGCCCACGGCGATTCGGCTTTTTCCATGCCGCCGCGCGGTTTCCGCACGCTGAGCCCTGTGTCGTTTGGTCTGGCAGTGCGCCTGTCCCGCAGCAATGACTGGCTGCGGGTCACCATGGAATGCCGCAAGATGGGGGAGACCTTCATCGTCAATATCGAGGATGGGTCCGAATATGAATTCAAGCTGCCCCTCAGCTTCGAGACCCAGCTGCCATTCTATGATCACATCTACTCCCACATTCTGAACTGGTTTACCGACCAGATCGAACGCTACAAGAATGGCGAATACGGCAGCCGTGTCATTGGCTTCGACTTCGCGGATGACACAAGCCAGCAGGACGTCTAGGCTTCCGCTGGGGCAATACCTGAGATGGGATACACATGAACGGGATCGATTTTGCCCTGGCGAGTGCAGGGTCGAGCGAACTCATCTTTGCCTGTGCCCTGATCGGGGCATTGGGGATAGGTGCGCAATGGCTCGCCTGGCGGCTGCAAGCGCCGGCCATCGTGCTGATGGCACTGGCGGGCCTTGCCGTGGGACCGCTCTGGTCGGTGCTGTTCGGCCACCCGCTGCTGGACCCGCAGCGCGTGTTCAATGGCGGCGGCAAGGAGCTGCTGCGACCCATCGTGTCGCTCGCCGTGGCCGTGATCCTGTTCGAGGGCGGCCTTGTCCTGAAGTTCGAGACCCTGCGTGAAGCAGGCGCTGCGGTTCGCCGCATGGTGTTCCTGGGCGGGCCGCTGGCCTGGTTCCTGGGCGCGCTGGCCGCGCGCTATGTGGCCGGGCTGGACTGGAGCAGCGCCGTTGTGTTTGCGGGCGTGCTGGTGGTTACCGGGCCGACCGTGATCATGCCGCTCCTGCGCCAGTCGAAGCTCGGCGGGCGGGCAGGGGCCTTCCTGAAATGGGAGGGCATCGTCAACGACCCGATCGGCGCGCTGTTTGCCGTGGCTTCCTTCGAGATCATCCGCGTGGCGGCGACCGGCGAGTCCATCCTGGGCAAGGGCGCGATGATCATCTTCGCGGCGGCGCTGGGCGTCGGTCTCGGTATCGCCTTCGGCCTCGGCATGGTGCGCGCCTTCCGCCAGGGCTGGACGCCGGAATACCTGAAAGCGCCCATCATCTTCGCCTCGATCATTCTCTGCTACGCCATGGCCGAGATGATCGAGAAGGAAATCGGCCTCGTCGCCGTGACCGCCTATGGCATGACGCTCGCCAATTCGCGCCTCGCCGGCCTCAACGAGCTGCGCAAGTTCAAGGAAGACATTGCCGTCCTGCTGGTCTCCGGCGTGTTCGTGATCCTGACGGCGAACCTGACGCCGGATGTCATCCGCCGCGCGTTGACCTGGAACACGCTGGCCTTCCTTCTGGTCATGCTGTTCGTGGTGCGTCCGCTGTCGGTCTGGATCTCTACATTCGGCACGCTGAAGCGCAACGAGGCGCTGCTGCTCGGCTGGATTGCGCCGCGCGGCGTGGTGGCTGTGGCCGTCTCCAGCCTGTTCGCCACCCTGCTGTACGATCTGGGGCGTCAGGGAGATTCCAAATTCTATTTCTCCGGCGCGGAGCAGATCACGCCGCTGGCTTTCGCCATGGTGTTCGCGACCGTTGTGCTGCACGGCTTTACCATCGGGCCGCTTGCCCGGCGGCTCGGCCTTGCCCGCAAGGAGCGCCCCGGCGTCCTGCTGGTGGGCGTCAATCCGTGGAGCATAGACTTCGCGCGCACGCTCAAGGACATCGGTGTCGAGCCGATCCTGGCGGACAATACCTGGCGGCGCCTGCGCCCGGCGCGTGAGGCGGGCCTCAGCACCTTCTTTGGTGAGGTCCTGTCGGAAGACGCCGAAGTGCGGCTGGATCATTCCGCCTTCGACCAGGTGCTCAGCCTGTCGGCGAACGAGCCGTACAATGCGCTGGTCTCCAGCCATTTCGCACCGGAACTTGGGCGCCACAAAGTGTTCCAGCTGTCCGCGCAGGAGACAGAGGAAGAGGATCACCGCACCCTCGGTCTGTCGACGCGCGGGCGCACGCTGATCCGCCGGGGCCGCTCCTATGACAGCCTGATCCGCGACCATTACCGGGGCTGGGAGTTCTCCAAGACCCGCCTGACCGAAACCTATGACATCGAGCACTTCAAGCGCGACCGGCCAAAGGCCGACATCGTGGCTGAGCTGCGCCCGGACGGCACGCTGAACTTCCTCGGCCCGCACCGGGAGGTGAAGGGCGGCGATGGCGTCGTGCTGATCAGCTTCGGTCCGCCGCGTGAGGTCGAATCGCCTGCCGCCGAGGCTGCAGAGGCGCCGAACGGGGCGACAGCCAAGGCTTGAAGCCGTATCTGAGTCCTGAATTTGGATTCAGAATTCAGCCGGGCCGCCAGACATGATTTTCCTGTGCCTGAACCCCGTGGTTCAGGCGCAAGCTTTTGTTTCAACACGGATTATTCGCCGGCCGCCTGCAGGCCCGCCCCATGGGTGCGCAGCCAGGAGCGGTGATGCTTCCAGTCCGGGCAGCAAATCGACACTTTTGCCCAGAATTTCTGCGAATGATTCATTTCCAGCAGGTGGGCGCATTCGTGTGCGGCAACATAGTCCAGCACTTCAGGCGGGGCCATGATCAGCCGCCACGAGAAGGACAGCTGCCCGTCATGGGTGCATGAGCCCCAGCGTGAGCGCGTGTCCTTCACCGAAATGCTTTTGTAGCTCACGCCCAGCGTTGTGGTGTGGCGCTTGACCGCGCGGGTCAGGTCGGCCCGGGCCTGCTTCTTCAGGAAGCGCTGAACGCGCAGTTCCATCGTGTCCGGGTCACCCGGAACACTCAGTAAACGCGGGGAATTTTCGTCTTCTGGCCAGATTTTGGCGATCCGGCCCTCGCCCTCGGAGGTCAGCTGCAGGGGCGCGCCGCGATACTGGATCATGGCGCCTTCCTCGAACCGGACAGGCTCCGGCAGGTGTTGCAGGCGCATCGAGATCCAGTCGGCCCGCTCGGCGGCGAAGGCGGCGGCATCCTTGATCTGGCGGCGTGACGGGGCCACGGCCACCGCCTCGCGGCGGCGTTCGTCCAGGCGCAGAATCAGGCGCCGTGCCTTGGCATTCACCTCGAACCTGACGCGCACACGTTGCCCGTTCGGGGCACGTAATGTCATTGTCTGGCCATTGTTGTAGGTCATTGCTAAGAGTTCCGCTTTACCTGCCGGACGCGTGTGTACTCCAACACCCAATTTATCAGAGGGACATCATATGAAATACTTGCTGACGGGCGTCGCCGCCATCACCATGCTTACGGCTTGCGGGCAGAAAGACAAGCCGAATGACGCGGCTGAGTCGTCGGGCGTCGTCTTTTCGGAATCGAAGCTTCCGGCCGTCTCGGTCCATAAAGGGGATGCAGCAACGGCTGCTGCGGCGCTCGCCGCCATGTCGCTGGAAACCTCCGGCTCCGGCAACGTCACCTGGGACAGCCGCGAGCTGAAAGGCGACAAGGCCGTCTTCACCGGCGTGACCCTCGTTTCGGCTGGCGATGACGAAGACGATGGCGAAGGCATGAGCTTCGACGCTGACGAGGATTCGCTGGATCTTGATGGCGCAGACCTCAAGGCGAAGAAGCTCGAATTCGAGGGCCTCGCCATGAAGGATGGCAAGCCGACCTTCGGGCGCATCCTGATGAGCGACGTGGCCCTCGTGCCGACGGACCCGGAAGAGGCCAAGAACGGCTCCGGCAATATCGGCTCGATCGAACTGGTCAATCCGTCGCCGGAAACGGCTGCCTGGGTTGGCGCCCTCTTCTCCGAAGACGAAGCGCCGGACCTGCCGGAAGGCGACGCGCTGGCGTTTGACCTGTGGGCCGTGAAGGATGTCGATTTCCGCATCGACGATCCGGATGGCGAGAATGGCACCTTCTCCATCGCCGACATCGAAGTGACCGGCCTGAAGGAACAGACCGCCACGCTGATGAAGCTGGACGGGATGAAGTTCGACCTCACCGATCCGGCGGAAGACACCAACATGAAGCTCAACCTCGGCTCCATCGAGATGCGCGGGGCCGATCTCGGCCTGCTGACCGATGCGTCCGGCGATGCCGGCGCGCCGGAAGAGATGATGAGCCTTGCCGCTCAGGACCCGGCCAATCCGGGCTATGAATCCCTGATGATCAACGGGTTCGACATGGACATGGCCGGCGTGAAGATCGACCTGCCGAAACTTGTCTCTGCCGTTGGCCGCAACAAGAAGGACGGCACGGTGGCCGTGAAGACCGAGCCGTTCAAGGTTCTGCTCACCACGGACGAAGGCAAGTATGGCGAGCAACTGGCCGGACAGCTGGCCATGCTCGGCTATGAGAAGCTGGAACTCACCGGGGCTGGCTACCAGACCTATGAGCCGGGTACGGACCTTACCACCTATGTCAAAGGCCAGAACTACTGGGAGCTGAAGGACGGTTTCCGCGTCGACTTCGGCATGCAGTATGCCGGTGCGAAGGCGATGGCGGAAGCCGAGCAGGCCAGCAAGCTGAGCACCGACCCGACGGCCATGCTGGGCGATACGTTCGACAAGATGGTCCTGCACGGCTTTGACTTCTCGCTGGACGACAATGGCTTCATGGACCGCGCCTTCAACGCCTATGCGGCCCAGTCCGGCCAGGACCCGCAGGAAGTCCGCAACCAGCTGACCGGCCTCCTGGCCATGGCGCCGATGATGATGGCAGGCAGCGGCGTTGACCCGGAACTGCTGAGCGAGGCTTCCACGGCCCTCTCCAGCTTCGTGTCGGACCCCAAGACGCTGACCATCAAGCTCGCCCCGGCAGAGCCGCTGGCCATGTCCACCCTGGCCACGATGGAAGACCCCTCCGCCCTGAACAAGGCGGCGCTGGGCTTCTCCGCCAGCAACGAATAGGCGGTTTCCACCCCATCAAGGGCGCGCGCATCCATCTGGGTGCGCGCGCTTTTCTTTTTGGCGGGCCGGGTGCATAGGCTTGGGCCTATGAAGATTGCATTTTTCGGAGACGTCGTCGGGAAGCCGGGCCGCCAGGCCGTGCTGGACCATTTGCCGGGCCTGAAGGCGCAGCTGCGGCTGGATTTTGCCGTGGTGAACGCAGAGAACGCCGCGGGCGGCTTCGGCCTCACCAGTGCGATCGCTGAGGAATTCTTCGCCGCGGGCGCCGACTGCCTGACCCTTGGCGACCATGCCTGGGACCAGCGCGAAGCCCTCACCTATATCGAGCGGGAGCCGCGCCTCCTGCGCCCGGTCAACTATCCCGCCGCCGCCAATGCGCCGGGGAAGGGGGCCCATCTGTTCAGCCTGCCGGATGGCCGCCGCGTCGGCGTGATCCAGGTGCAGGGCAATGTGTTCATGAAGCAGACCATGGCCTGCCCGTTCGACGCGGTGGATGCCGCGCTCGATTCCATGCCGCTGGGCGCCGTGGCCGATGCCATCGTGGTGGACATGCATTGTGAGGCGACCAGCGAGAAGATGGCCATGGGCCACCATTGCGACGGCCGCGCCAGCCTCGTCGTCGGCAGCCATACCCATGTGCCGACCGCCGACACGATGATCCTCGAAAGCGGCACCGCCTATCAGAGCGATGCCGGCATGTGCGGCGACTATGACAGCGTCATCGGCATGCAGAAACAGATCTCGCTCTACCGTTTCCAGACCCAGCTGCCCGGCGAACGCTACCAGCCCGCCCTCGGCGAAGGCACACTCTGCGGCACCTATGTCGAAACCGACGACCGAACGGGACTAGCCATCCGTGTAGAGCCGATCCGCATGGGCGGGCGGCTGAGTGAGATTGTTCCGGGGTGACCTGCCAGCTGAATGCTGCGTCGGCTTGCCGGTCTATCGCGACGTGTCGCTGAAGGATTTCCCGGAAGTCTTCCCCGCCGGCGGTGCCCCGAACGCCGCCATCCGCATCACCCCCACCCGCCTCGCCGACCTTACCCGCGCCGAATGGGTCGACGTGACAAAGCTGGGGTAGGATGGGGGGGAGGAGGTGGTTCGCTCGCTTCTGGGGTTGGCAACTTGTCTTTTGTGAGGGTGGTGCTTGCAATTTTGGGGCGTAATTCCTCTGTCGTATTAGAATGCTAATTGGTCAGAGAAAATGCGAATCGGCGTAATTTCAACGTGATAAACGCCGAGAATATAAATGACGACTAAGACAATTCACAAAGAAATAGAATTCAATCGGCCCAAAAAGTACCAAGTTCTTGAGGTCTTGGGGCGGGGTGCCTGCGGTGAAACATTGCGGCTACACGATGTGGATATGGGCATCGATGTGGTCGTGAAGAAGTACTGTCCAGTAGTCTCCAAGGATGCCGAGCCCGATCAATTTCGTGAACTAATTGAAAGATTCCGCGATGAAGCGCGTATTCTATTTCAACTAAATCATCCGAACATTGTTAGAGTTTACAACTATTACGACTACTCGGCGAGTGATACGTCTTATATCATTATGGAGTATGTTTCTGGGTTCGATATTGTCGAGTATGTTAAACGCAACCCTGTCGAATTCGAGACAGTCTTTGAAAAGACGATTAGTGGATTCGAACATTTGGAAAGGCGAGGTGTGCTTCACAGGGATATCCGACCTTCAAACATTCTGGTTTCAAGTTCGGGTGAGCCAAAAATAATCGATTTCGGTTTTGGAAAGCGAACTGAAGCCGACATGACCGTTGAGAATAAGAGCATTAGCCTCAACTGGTGGTGTGAAGTGCCTCCGGAATTCTCGCATTCTCTTTATGATGTGCAGACTGAAGTCTACTTCATTGGCAAGTTATTTGAGCACATTGTGAAAGAAGTGTCTCTGTCCGGTACTAAATATGCGGGTGTTATTGGGCGGATGTGCTCGCCTGCAAGGGATGTGAGATTTCAAACCTTTAACGAGATATCACAGATTTTGAATCGTGAACTTCTTGTCGATCTCGATTTTTCGGAAGTGGAAATAGGAGCGTATAGGAGGTTTGCTGACGGCCTCTCTGGGGTGTTTGCGAGTATAAGGTCTGACGCGAATATCTCTAAAGATGGTAGCGTAATACTTGATGGTTTGGAGACCCTTTACCAGACCGCTCGGTTGGAGAGGTACCTACCTGATACGGTAAGGCTATGCCGCATATTCGTGAGCGGAAACTTCCAGTACTTTAAAACTAAAGAAGTTGAAGTTCAGCTTATTGCGGACTTCTTGAAGTTGCTGAAATCACTTACCGGAAGTAAGAGGGAGGTGGTGATAGCGAACTTGTACGGACGACTGGATTCCATTCCCAAAATGGATCCGGCGCTGGCTGACCTTGATGATGAAATTCCCTTTTAAGTAACTGGGTGGGGTAGGTTGCCCGAGGTGACGTCATGGTTCGGATTTTGAGGATTTGGATCTAGCAAGCGTAGGGTGAGCTGAGCTATACCCGCCATTCGGGTGTGCGGCGGGCGCGATAAGGTAGGTATCGGCGTTGCCTCAAGTCACCCTATGGCTACTCCGGTTTTGTCGTCATGGCCGGGGAGGCGGCCTGATCCGGTATGATCCGTTATAGTCCGGTATAGTCATGCATAGTCATGGCGTAGTCAGTTCTCGTCACGCCGCGATCATGCTTTGACGTCGCACAGCACGCGCCCCCTCCGACCGCTTCGCGGCCACCTCCCCCGCAAGCGGTGGAGGATGAGTCCGGTGCGTGCGGCAGGCATGTCCTCCCTCGCTTGCGGGGGAGGTGGCAGACGGCGGAGCCGGCTGACGGAGGGGGCTTATCCACCACCCCTGCCGCCCAAACCTGCCGCAACCATTGCCGCGAAAATAAATTCATCCGACACCGTCCGTGCCGGGTGTATCTTCGCGCCCATGTCGCTGTTTTGTCCGCCTGCCGGGTTTCCGGTGCATCTTGCCGTGTTCTGGCCCTTCATCTGGGCACAGATCCTGATGCTGCGCGCCTGGGTGCGGGCCGCTTATGGGAAGGGCACGCTCTATCGCTGGAGCGTGACGCCCCATGGCCGCGTCTTCCTCACCTCGATTGAGTGGACCCCTGAAGGGGAGGCCCCGGCGCCTGCGCTGGCAGGGCTGGCGGCGCGCGCCCATGCGCGCATTGCGGCGCTGACGGATGGCCGCCTCGCCGGGCCTTGCGAAACGGCGCGCTCCCTGACCGTGCAATCCGGCGCAGGCCCGGCGGCTCAGCCCTGCTGCGCCGCGCCATGGCCAGCCACCCGCCTGCCATTGCCGGACATCTAGGCCCGCTACCGCCCCCTCAAAACCCATCCATGCTTCAAGCGCCTTCACGGGCGTCGAACGTGCTGGCGATCACGTATTCGCGAGGCGGCGGGGCATGCCCTTGAATTGAACCGAACGATCGGTACATAAGCGAAGTCGAAAGACGGAAACCAACAAAACCCTCCCCGACGTCCCGTCGAAACACCTGGAAAACAAGGAACTCCCCCATGTCCCGCATCCCGACCCCCGGCACGATCGAAGACGCTCCGGCCGCTGCGCACGCCTCGCTGAACGGCGTCAAGGCCGCCCTCGGCATCGTGCCGAACCTCTACCGCCTCACCGCCAATAGCCCGGCCGCCCTGGAAGGCCTGCTGTCCTTCAACGGCGCGCTCGGCAAGGGCAAGCTGCCGGCCGCAACGCGGGAGCGCATTGCGCTTGCCATCGCCAATGTGAATGGCTGCTCCTACTGCAACTCGGCCCACTCCTATATTGCGGCCAACATGCTGAAACTGCCGGAAGACGAGATCATCCTCGCCCGCGGCGGCCGCGCTTCGGTGGCGAAAACCGATGCCGCCGTGTCGCTCGCCCGCAAGATCGCCATCGCCCGCGGTGAGGTGAAGGATACCGACATTGCCGCCGCCCGCGCCGCTGGCCTGTCGGATGGCGAACTCGTCGAGATCGTCGGCCATGTCGCCCTCAACGTTTTCACCAACTACCTCAATGAAGTGTTCGCCACCGAGATCGACTTCCCGGTCGTGACCGCCGAACGCGTTGCCGAGCCGGCCTGACGTCAAAGCTGAGGAAACGCCCAAAAGGGCCATCGAAGGGGGAGAGCGGCGTGATGGCCGCTCTCCCTCAAACCTTGCCTGAAAACGCGACCTGAAATGCACTTTGATTTTCAGGGCCACTTGCGGAAGGGTACGGCCATGACCGCTGCCGCCAAGACATCCCATTCGCGTGACGAGATTGTCCGCAAACTGTTCGACCTCTTCCGCCATCGCGGCTTCGAGGGCGCGGCCCTGTCGGACATTTCGGAAGCGACCGGGCTAGGCCGCTCCAGCCTCTATTATCACTTCCCGGGCGGGAAGGATGAGATGGTCGCCGCCGTGGCCGATTTCGCGCATGGCCAGATCGAGGCGAACATCCTCGCCCCCCTCGCCGGGGAAGGGCCGCTGGCAGACCGGATCGGCGCGATGCTGGAGACGACCCGCGACATGTATGATTGCGGGCGCGAACCCTGCCTGGTGGCCAGCCTCATGGTCTCGCCCGGCCTCGCGCCGGACTCTACCGGAAAGGTGCAGGCCATCCTGCGCGACTGGATCGCCGCACTCGCCGCCGCGCTGGAAGGGGCGGGTATCGCTGCTGCCGAAGCGCACCGCCGGGCCACTGCGGCCATCGTCGCCATTCAGGGCGGCCTGCTGGTCGCCCGCGCCAGTGCGGATCCGGGCGTGTTCGCCAATGCTCTCGAAACCGCCCGGCAGGACCTGCTCGCCGGAACCTGACCGGGCGGCGCAATCAACTCTTGCGGTTTGCCGGTTCCGCGTTCAGGCTGCAGCCTTGAGAAGCGGCGGGGGCTGTAATGAGTTCAGTGGAATACGGGCCGAACGGCGCGGTGGTGACGAAAGATCCTGCGGTGCTGGACAGCATCAAGCAGGAGCTGGCCCAGCGCGAGTACGCCTATCCGGATGGCAAGACCCGTCCGGTCGGCATTTTTGCCCGCTACGCCCGGATCCTCCTGATCGTCTGGTGCGTCGAACTTCTCCTGCAAAGCGGGATGGTTGCGGGATTGCTGTTTGCCCCCAGCAGCATGCCGGGCCCTTTCTACGAAATCGGGGGCGATGAGCGCATGAATCTTGCCGCCCTCTCGGACTGGCTGATCCTGCTGACAGGGATTGCCGCCTTCGTGCTGGTCGGCCGGTTTACCTATCGGGCGCAGAAGAACCTGTTCACCATCGGCTCGCCCCACGCAAAGATGGCGCCGGGCTGGACGGTGGGCTGGTATTTCATTCCCTTCGCGAATTTCTGGATGCCGGTCATGGGCATGAGCCAGGTCTATCGGGGCTCCTAGGCTGCGGTGGGCGACAAGGCCGGGGCCGGGGCGCTGCTTGCGGTCTGGTGGGGCAGCTGGCTGCTCCGCAATGTCCCGACCTGGCTGACGGGCATCTGGTCGGACTCCCTGATGATGATTTTTTTCCTGCTGATTGCCAGCGCCACGCTCTCGATCGTGGCGGGGGTCAGCCTGATCCGGATCATTTCGGATGTGGAAGCGCGGCAGGAAATGCTGGGCCGGGGCGGCGTGGCGACGGTTTTCGACTGAAACGCGCCCGCTGACGGCCCACCTTGGCCTTCGGCGTCCCATGCGCTAAAGCCCTGACCTTTCCAGTTTCGAACCGATGCCGAGAGGGTTTTCATGGCCGGCCACAGTAAATGGGCAAACATCCAGCACCGCAAAGGCGCGCAGGACAAGAAGCGCGCCGCGCTGTTCTCGCGCCTGTCCAAGGAACTTACCATCGCCTCGAAAATGGGCGGACCGGACCCGGACGGCAATCCGCGCCTGCGCCTCGCCATCCAGAACGCCCGCGGCCAGTCCATGCCGAAGGACAACATCCAGCGCGCCATCGACAAAGGCCAGGGCGGCGGCGGCGACGATTATGTCGATATCCGTTATGAAGGCTTCGGCCCCGGCGGCGTGGGCATCATCGTGGAAGCCTCCACCGACAACCGCAACCGCGCCGCAACCGATATCCGCACGGCTTTCTCCAAGAATGGTGGAAACCTCGGCGAGACGGGCTCTGTCTCCTTCGGCTTCGACCAGGTTGGCGAGATCGAGTATCCGCCGGAAGCCGGCAGCGAAGACGAGATCATGGAAGCCGCCATCATGGCTGGCGCCCAGGACGTGGAATCCGATGAAGGCGGCCATTACATCTACACCGCCCGCGAAGACCTGCAGACTGTAGCCGATGCGCTGGCTGAGCATTTTGGCGGCAAGCTCGAGGCGAAATCCACCAAGCTGATCTGGAAACCGCAGAACACGGTGCCAATCGAAGGCGATGCCGCTGAAACGTTGATGAAGCTGCTCGACGTGCTGGATGACCTCGACGACGTCGCCAACGTCTACGACAATTCCGAGCTTTCGGATGAGGAAGCCGCGCGCCTCGCAGGCGCTGAGTAAGGCGGCCTGATTACGGGGCCTGATCCTGCTTAAGGGCTGATCAGGCGGAGTTGCCCGCGGCCGGTGTCCTCGCCGGCTGCGGCAATCACATGCCAGCCCAGCGCTTCATAGGCTTTGCGCGCGCCGAAATTCTGGGTGTCGACATCCAGTGTCAGCGGCTGCTCTGCCGCTTCGCGGGCAACAGCCAGCAGGCCGCGGCCGACGCCGCAGAAGCGCCAGTCCTCGTGCACGAAAATGTGGTCGATATAGGCATCCTGCGGCTGCATCGTGAGGAAGCCGATAATGCCGGCGCTCGGCTCCTCGGCGACCCAGATCCGCGAGCCGGGCAGGGACTGGATCAGCCGCGCCACATAGGGCCGCGGGGCGCCGCGCCAGGGAAACTTCCGCAGGCACGCCATGAAGATCGACATGCAGGCCTGCCCGTCGCTCGTTTCATAGTCCCGTATATGCCAGCCGGCACCTGCATGCGTGTACATGCCATCAAGGTAGCAAGGGATTTGCGCGCGTCCACCGTTTCCGGGCGGTGGACGCTGCAAAACTACATCTGCATCGTCCAGCCTTCGATGCCCATCGCGGCCTGGCGGATGGCTTCCGACAGGGTGGGGTGGGCATGGCAGGTGCGGGCAATGTCTTCGGATGCAGCGCCAAATTCCATGGCCACGCAAAGCTCGCCGATCATCTCACCGACGCAAGGGCCGATCATGTGGGCGCCGAGGATGCGGTCGGTTTTCTTGTCGGCCAGGATTTTCACGAAACCGGTCGTCTCATGGTTCGTGCGGGCGCGGGAGTTGGCCATAAAGGGGAATTTGCTCTTCACGTATTCCACGCCAGCTTCTTTCAGCTGGTCTTCGGTCTTGCCGACCCAGGCGATCTCCGGGTTCGTGTAAACGACGCTCGGCACGAGGTCATAGTCCACATGACCCGCCTTGCCGGCGATCAGTTCTGCAACGGCCACGCCGTCGTCTTCCGCCTTGTGGGCCAGCATTGGGCCGTGGATACAGTCGCCAATCGCCCAGACGCCCTCTGCGGCCTTGAAGTGGCCATCGGTCACCTGCACGACGCCGCGCTTGTCGGTGGTCACGCCGACCGTTTCGAGGCCCAGCCCATCCGTATACGCACGGCGGCCGACAGCGACGATGACGACATCAGCGTCGAGGGTTTCCGTTTCGCCGCCTTTGGCCGGTTCCATGGACAGTTTCAGCTTCGACTTCATCTTCTCGACGCCGGTCACTTTCTGGCCGAGGCGGAAGGTGAGGCCCTGCTTCTTGAAGGTGCGCTCGGCTTCCTTGGCGACTTCGCTGTCTGCACCGGGCATGATGCGGTCGAGATATTCGATCACGGTGACTTCTGCGCCGAGGCGCGACCAGACCGAACCCATTTCAAGGCCGATGACGCCAGCGCCGATCAGGATCAGGCGCTTCGGCACGGTGGTCAGCGACAGGGCGCCGGTATTCGTGACGACGCGCTCTTCGTCGATCTCGATGCCCGGCAGGCTGACAGGTTCGGAGCCGGTGGCGATGACGATGTTTTTCGTCTCAAGCGTCTGCTTGCTGCCGTCGAGGCCGTCGACCTCAACCTTGCCCGGTCCGACGATGCGGCCGCGGCCCTTGATGTACTCGGCCTTGTTCTTCTTGAACAGGAACTCGATCCCCTTGGTGAGGCCTTCTACGGTCTCGTCCTTCTGGGCGATCATTTTATCGACGTCGATTTCCAGCTTGCCGGTCTTGATGCCCAGGGCTTCGAAGTCCTGCTGGGCGCCGCGGTACAGGTCGGACGTGTGCAGCAGGGCCTTTGACGGGATACAGCCGACATTAAGGCAGGTGCCGCCAAGTTTGCCGCGGGACTCGATACAGGCCACTTTCAGCCCGAGTTGTCCTGCACGGATGGCGCAATTGTAGCCGCCGGGACCGCCACCGATGATGACGACGTCATAGGTCTCTGCCATGGGAAATTCTGCCTTGCGAAAAGGGGCCTGGGGATTCGAGCGCCAACCTAGGCATTTACGCCCTGAAATCAATGCGCCCTTGGTAGGGAGAGCAGCTTCAGGTGCGTGGCAGGGTAAATAGCAGGCCCGTCAGCACAACCAGAATGCCCGAAAAGACAGCCTCATCCATCCAAAGTGAGGAATCTGCGCCCGACAACACCATGCTGGCCGCCAGAAGGACAAAAACAGCAACCCCAATCAGGCTGAGCACGGCGCCGAAGCGTTTGCCGCCAGCAGCCAGCAGGCCGCCAAGCACCGCGATGAAGGTGCCAAGGATGCGCAACAGGCTGGTCGGCGGGGAGAGGAGGGCGTCAGACAGGGGGCTGCCGCGCGAAACGATCACGTTCACAGTGTGAATGCCGCCCCAGAGCAGCCAGAGCGCGATGGCTGCCAATGCAAGACCGGCCAGACGGCGCAAAACCATGGCATCCCTCCCTTAATTCTCTAATTGTCCCAGCATACGCGATGTCGCCTGAAAGCGAAGCGGAATTCAGGTTTGGGGCAAATGCCTGGCCTCAGGCGAGGCCACGGGCTTCCAGTACTTTTTGCCGGCGTGCCGCAGCCTTGCGGCCATGATGGGCGAAACTCGCCCGCTGGCGCGCAACGGCGGCAGGCACGAAGCCCGGACGCGTCTTTGGCTGGCCGAACACATGTTTGCGCACGATCACCGGCTCTTCGCCGTCAGCGGCCTGCTGAACCACGATGGTCTGGATCACGGGGGCGGCGGCTTCTTCTGCCGGGGCTTCGGCCTGTACGGCCTGGCGGGCAGGGCGGTAGCGCAGTTCCCAGACCGCGATCAGCAGGAGGATGCCGACCGCGCCGACACCGGCAACGGCGCCCTCGGCGATGCTCGGGTTTTCCCACCAGCCGGGCTCGAAGGTGACGAGGTAGAACACGGGGAAGCCTGCGCCCATGCCGCAGATATACCAGGCCACAGCGCCGCGGCGGCGGGCCGCGATCATGGCGGCAGCACAGTAGAAGCAGAGGGCTGCGAGCAGGTAGGGGCCGCCATTGTCGATGCCGAGCTGACGCCAGTTCACGGTGGCGAGGCCATCGGCCAGCTGGTCATGGGCGAGCCAGCTGACGGCCATCATGATGGAGGGCCAGCGCACAGCCGTCAGCGCGCCAAATGCGAAGGCGATCGCAAAACAGGTGATGAGGATGGCAATCAACTGGCGGAGCATGCTTAACGCCGTAGCACGGGCGTGGTGACGATCCGCTGAACGCAATCGGTGAAATTTGTTCAGTTTCGCTTTTGAAGGTGCTTATTCCGTATCGCTGCCCGGCGCATCGAACATGAGCGTTGCGCAGGTTTCCGGCTCATATTCGAAGTCCGGAACATAAGCGCCGGATTCCGGATCGAGTGTGTAGGTGACGAGGTGGTCTTCGCCTCTGATCTCACTGGTGAATTTGTAGTCGACCAGGAAAGAGTCCGCGCCGGATCGGGAGGGTTTGATCGTTCCTTCCAGAACACAGGGCTTCAGGTCGCCATAGGCGGCGCCCGTTGTGTCATCCAGCGTGGTGACTTCGGCCCGTGTCTGCGGTCCGTCCGGCGTGATCTCGATCAGGGTTTGCCATTCGACCGTCTGTCCCTGGCCGGTGTATCCGGCCTGCACCATCATGGTCGGATAGTTCAGAAGGCCCGTACGCAGGGAGTAATCCGGCGGCATGCCGAAACCGTTGCCGACATCGAGGTCGGGCCATTTGCCGATGATTTCGCCATCCTTGATGTAGTGCGCAGCGAGATAGCCGGTAGCGACATGGGAATCCTCACGGTTCTTCGCTTTTGAGACAAGCGCGATGTAGTCGTCGAATTTCACCGCAAAGGCAGGCGTCACATCGAAGGTTTCATCGTTGTCGTTCTCTACGACGGCCGTGTCATAGGTGCCGTAGACCGTGGAAAAGGCCCGGTCGAGCTCTGCCCCGCTCATCATCAGTTCAAAGGGGGCGGGGCGCTCCGTGACGGTGGGCTTCTCGCAGCTGCTGAAGCAGAACTCATTATAGAGCAGGTTGTTGGTCCAGGGCAGCTGGCTGCGATTGGTACGCCCGGCCACGCGGCGCTGGGCAGCGGCGAAGGCGTCTTCGGCCTTCTGGCCCGGACGGCGGATCTCTTCGGCGAGGACCGGGGCGTAGACGCCTTCCTTGGCCACATCGTCCAGCCCGGTCGCGTAGGCGATCAGCATGTCCGGCTTGGCTTCGACGCGGGAGAGGCCTTTCACGGCGGCCTTGTAGCCGGAAAAGCCCGGCACATTGCGGCAGGCATCGAAGACCAGGAACACCGCCTTGGCGCCGGTCGCTGCAAAGCCGTCGCGCTGGGTCTGCATGTCGAGGCCATAGACAGCGAGGTCGGAGGCGGCGACCAGTTCAGCGTCAATGCCGAGGAGGTAGGAATCCCCGCTTTCCGGATGCTGGGCGCCATGGCCGGTATAGTAGACGAAGGCCACGGCGTCCTGCCCGGCCATGTCGACCTTGCGGCGGAAGGCATTCAGCGTTGCGGCGAGGTCGCGCTTGTTCAGGTCATGTGCGCGCGTCACATCGAAGCCGGTTTCGATGAGCGCGGACGCGATGGCATCCGCTTCTTGGCTGGCACTGCCAACGCGGGAGAGGGCCCCCGAATAATCGGATTGGGAGATGACAAGACCCAGTCGCGTCTCGGCGGCCGATGTGGCCAGTGGCAACAGAAAAAGGCACGCGCCGGCCAGAACGGCCCGGACAAGACCAAATATCCCGTTCGTCATCGCAGGGTCCTCCCACCGGGAAAACTCTAGCGGGCGGTCTTAACCACGTCGAGAGGGCGCAGGCGCCACTGGCTCAGGCTTCGGCGAAGGGCTCGATCCGAGTGGCCAGGAAGGTCGCAAGGATGGGCAGGAGGAGGCCGCCAGCCACCATCCAGGTCGGATGGGCGACGGACAGAAGCACGGCAATCGTCAGCAGCAGCACAGCCCCGGCCACGACCAGGGCAGAGCGGCGGGCCCCATTGGAAATCTTCAGCGCCGCCCACACGCCGATCAGGGCGCCCAGGAACCAGGACAGGACTTTCATGAAATTTGCGCCGAATGGTACGGCTTCCATGGCTTCCCGTAGCTGTTGGGGAGAAGGATTTTCAGGCAGTTCAGGTTCCGGGAACAGGAGATGTCCCACCATCTGGACGATGGCGACGACCAGCATGGCCAACACAACCCCTACGACAGCGCCGATCAGCTTGCGCGTCATCATTCAGCCTCCCAGCTAAAGTGGCTGACTAGATGCCATGGTGAACGCTAGCCCGCAAATGCCTTTTCTATAACGAATTCAGCGGGTGAAGCGTTGGAGCCCTCTGTCAGGCCTGCCTTGAGCATCAGGGCCTTGGTGTCTTGTGTCATTGCCATGGAGCCGCAGATCATCGCCCGGTCAGTCGCTGGGTCGAGTGGGCTAATGCCTAGATCTTCGAAGATTTTTCCGGATTCGATGAGGTCTGTGATACGGCCCTGGTGTTCATGCGGTTCACGGGTGCAGGTGGTGTAGAGGCGAAGCTTTCCTACCACCATTTCCCCAACGAGAGGGTCGTTAACCAAATCGGCCACCAAATTACGCGAATAAGTCAATTCCGCCACTTCCCGGCACGTATGGGTGACGATGACCTCTTCGTAGCGCTCATATGTATCAGGGTCGCGCACGAGGCTGGCGAAGGGGGCAAAGCCGGTCCCGGTGGAGAACATGTAGAGCCGTTTGCCGGGCAGGAGCGCATCCAGAACCAGCGTACCGGTCGGCTTCTTCCCCAGCAGCACCTTGTCACCCGGCTGGATGTGGCAGAGGCGGGAGGTCAGCGGCCCGTCCGGCACCTTGATGGAATAGAATTCCAGTTCCTCGTCCCAGGCCGGAGAGGCGACGGAATAGGCACGCAGCAGCGGGCGGCCATCCTCCTTGGGCAGGCCGATCATCACGAACTCGCCCGAGCGGAAGCGGAAGCTGCGCGGACGGGTTATGCGGAAGCGGAACAGGCGGTCGGTATAGTGTTCGACCGAAAGGACGGTTTCTTCCGTCGGCGCATTCGGATTGACACGAGCTGCCCCAGTGGCGGCTCCGGTCGCGTCAGCGGACATGGCAGACCCCTTATCGATAACAGTCAGCGGCAGATGACTATCGCACGGTGTGATTGCAATGTGGCAGATGAACGCTTCAGTTTTCCTGAACAGTCTGCCCAGCGCACGCCGGGATCCGGTGCATGAAAAAGCCCCGCCAGCTTGCCCGGCGGGGCCTGTTTCTCAGGATTGTGCGGGCCTTCAGACCGAAGGCTCGGCTGTCTCGCGGCAAACCACGGCCCGAACTTCTTCCTCGCTGCGGGCGGCCCGCAGGGCGTCGCGCACGGCGCTCTGGCGGAAAACGCGGGACACCTGGGCCAGGGCCCGCAGATGGTCCGCGCCAGCCGTCTTCGGGGCCAGCAGCATGAAGATCAGGTCGCAGGGGCGCTCATCAATGGCTTCGAAATCGACGCCCTGTTGCAGATGGAGGAAGCCTCCGACGGGCTTTTCCAGGCCGTCGACCCGGGCGTGCGGAATGGCAACGCCCTCACCAACGCCGGTCGAGCCAAGGCGTTCGCGTTCCATCACGGCATCCTCGATCTGGCGTGCACCGAGACCGGTGGCATCTGCCAGAGCTTCTGCAAGGGCATGAATCGCCTGTTTGCGGCTCGTCGCCTCAAACGACGGCAGGATAACCCCGCCTTCAAGCAGGGATGTCAGATCGGTCGCCATGTAACTCGCTTCCGTTGGCCGCCTCAGTTTCTGGAGGCGTCTGCTGGGTCCACCCAACCAATGTGCCCGTCCGGGCGGCGGTACACCATATTCAGGCGCCCATGGCCAGCATTTCTGAACATGAGTGCTGGAACTTCCTGCAGCTCAAGTTGCATAACTGCCTCAGAAACACTCATTGTTCGTATCTGAACGGCCGTCTCAGCCACTGTCAGCGGGGCGTCGGATGCTTCTGGGTGTTCCTCGTCACTGTCGACGTCATGCCCGTTCATCTGGACCTGAAGCACGGCCTCTGCGGCTGGTTCGCCGGGAAGCGTCGTGGTTCCGGCATGATGGTCCTTCAGGCGGCGCTTGTAGCGGCGCACACGTTTTTCCATCTTGTCCAGGCTGTCTTCCAGGGCTGCATAGGGGTCGCCGGCCTTGCCGGTCGATTGCAGCACGATGCCGGAGGGCAGGTGAACATTGCAGTCCACTTCCACGAACGGACCTTGCTGTGACACGAATACGCGCGCATCGCCGGTTCGGGTGAAATATTTACTGACCGCTGCCTCCAGCCCCGATTCGATCCGGCCCCGCAGGGCTTCACCGAGATCCATATGCTTGCCAGTAATCTGTATCTGCACGAGCGGTCTCCTTCTTTTTGTTTGGTGGCCATTATGGCCCAGAACATCGCATGAAGCGACTCCTACTCAAGAGATGGGCAAGAGTTTGATCCGTGGAAGGGGGTGCGGCGTTACAATCTGATAACTCGCCTGCCAGGTGCCATAAGCCTGCCGGAATTCCCGATTTGACAGGTGTTGTGGCAGGCCGCACCATCCGGGTTGAAGCCTGTCATTAACAGAAAACAGGCAAGAGAGACGGGCGGGCCTTTGTGCCCGGTATGTCTATCTCTATCCGGCGGACGATTTTGCCGGCCATTCGGGAGGCTTCCAGGGTCATGATGCGGCATATCGGCAGACAGGTTGATGCGGCAGGCGGTGCTCCGTCTGCCGGCCCGTCACCGGACGCAGACCGCCCATTTGATGAGGCTTTCGATAATGCCGCCGTGGGCATGGCTCATGTCGCGCCGGATGGTACCTGGTTGCGGGGCAATCGCCGGTTTGCCGAAATCCTGGGGCATCAGCCGGAAACGCTCGCCGGCGTTGATTTTCGTACAATCACCCACCCGGAGGATCTCGAGCGGGATTTGACGCTCTTTGCACAGATCCTTGAAGGGCAGCGCAACAGCTATCAGCTCGATAAGCGCTATTATCGTCCGGACGGCAGTACTGTCTGGACCAGCCTGACTGTCGGGGGAGTGCGGAATCCCGATGGTAGCCTCAGCCATGTCGTCGCTATTCTTACGGACATCACCGAAAAGAAGCAGGTGGAGCAGGCCCTGGCCGAAAGCGAAGCCCGCTTGCGCGCAGTTCATCAGACCTCGCCTGATGGATTTATCGTGTACACCAGTGTTCGTGACGGGAATGGCGAGATCACGGATTTCCGGATCGAATACATCAACCCGGCGAGTGCACGTGCGGCGGGCGAGCCGGTCAGTGAAATCATCGGAAAAACTTTGCGCCAGCGTGTGCCGGCAGAGTATTTCGCCGAGATGTTCGACATCTATGTACGCGTTGTCGATACGGGAGAGCCCTGGCAGGGAGAGCAGGAATACGAGTGGACGACCCATAAGGCCTGGTATCGTATTACGGCTGCCAAGGTCGGTGATGGGTTTGCTGTTTCCTTCGCCGATATCACGGATGCGAAGCGGGCGGAGACCGCCCTGCAGCAGCGCGACGAGCAGTTGCGCAATATTCTCGATAATGTGAATGCCGCGATCGGGCTGCTGACGCCTGAAGGGATTGTCCTGGATGTGAATGAAGTGGCGCTCGACTCGGCGGGTGTTCAGCGTTCTGACGTCGTCGGCCGGCCTTTCTGGGACACCTATTGGTGGTCGCATGATGCGGACGCAAGAGAGCACCTCAAGGAGGCGATCGCAAAGGCTGCAAGAGGGGAGGCTTTCCGCGAGGATCTTGTTATCCGTTGCCGGGGGGATGCCCGCAAGGTTGCTGACTTCCAGCTTGCTCCGATCATGAATGAGGCCGGGGAGGTGATCAAAATCGTCCCGTCCGGCGTAAACATCACCGAGCGTGTGAAATCGGAAACGCACCGGGAAATGCTGGTCAACGAACTCAGCCACCGGGTGAAGAATTCTCTGGCGACGGTGCAGACGATCGCTTCACATACATTGCGCGAGGCCTCCGATCTTGAAGCCTTCCGGGAAACCTTTATCGGCCGTCTCATGGCGATTTCCAAATGTCATGACCTTCTGGTCGATACGACTCGTCGGAATGCGGATATTTCCCAGCTGGTCCGCGATCAGGTTCTGCCTTACGCGCCGGGAGGCGGGGAAAACCGGGTCAGGATGGCTGGGCCACCGCTCACTTTGAGCCCGGAGGCGTCGCATGCCTTCGGCCTGGTTCTGCATGAACTGGCAACAAATGCGGCCAAATACGGTGCCTTGTCATCAGAGGACGGGCATCTCGACATCAAATGGAAGATGGCTCCGGATCCAACCCGGCATGAGGCTGTTGTTACCTGGGTTGAAACGGGAGGGCCGCCTGTGGCACAGCCGACGCGGCGTGGGTTTGGCAGTGTCCTGATTGAACAAAGCCTTGTTCATACGCTAGGTGGGCACGCGATTATAGAATACCGCCCGGAAGGGTTGTGGGCTCAGTTCCGTTTCCGGAAGAAGGAGACACAATGAGTTGCTGTGCTTGTGAAATTCTTCTGGTGGAAGACGAGTTCCTGATCGCCCTGGATGTAAAGCTGCGGCTGGAGGAGGCGGGGTACAAGGTTCTGAACCCGGTTGCGAGCGTTGAGGACGCCATGGCTGTGATAGATGAAACGTCTATCTGTGCGGCGATCCTCGACATGAATATCCGGGGGTCTACCTCGTTTCCGGTCGCTGAGCGGCTCGAAAACAAACGCGTGCCCTTCATCTTTCTGTCGGGCAATGACACATCTCATCTTCAGGAGCGATTTTCGGGGCGGCTGGTTTTGAATAAGCCGATCGATTACGGGCGCCTCTTGCAGGAAGTGAAGGAAATCTGCGGCTTCTGAATTTTACATGGCAGGGCGTGGGACCCCTTTCAGAGGTGTGCCTTCTTCGTGTTCTTTTGGCTTGCCCGGTTTTTTTCCGTAGTCGTGCTTTTTCAGAAGGCCTCTGAACTGGTGGTAGGTCAGGCCAAGGGCCTCGGCGGCCTGGCCCTGATGGCCCTTGGCCCAGTTGAGCGCCTCGTCGATCAGGCGCATTTCAAAGGCGGAAACCTGGGCCTGGAAGTCGGCTGTGACGGACGGGTCGATCCGTCCGGGCGCCGGATCTACCGGGGGCGCCGCATTCGGCTTCGCGGCAGGTGTGCCCGGCACGGACTGGGGCCGCCAGGGTGACTCGAACGGGTCCAGCGCGGACGGGTCGAAGACGACAGGCTCGCCCGGTGTCATCATCATGGAACGGTGCGTGAGGCGCTGGGCGAAGTTGCGTAGCTCCCGCACATTGCCGGGCCAGTCATGCGCCTCGATGGCGGCAATGGCTGAAGGGGCAAAGCCGGGAAAATCTTCTCCCATCTCGATGGCCATGCGCCGGGCAAAGTGATCGGCCAGCAGGCTCGCATCGCCCCGCCGTGCCCTCAGGGGCGGGAGTGTGATGACGTCGAAGGCCAGCCGGTCCAGCAGGTCGGAGCGGAAGCTCCCCGCCTCCGCCATGGCTGGTAGGTCTGCATTGGTGGCCGCGATGATCCGCACATTGGTGGTCAGAACGCGTGAAGCACCGAGCCGCTGGAATTCGCCATATTCCACCACGCGGAGCAGTTTTTCCTGCACCTGCTGGGATGCCGTAGCGATCTCGTCCAGAAAGATTGTGCCGCCATCGGCCAGCTCGAACCGGCCCTTGCGCTGCTCGGTCGCGCCGGTGAAGGCGCCGCGTTCATGCCCGAACAGTTCGCTGTCGAGCAGGGTTTCGGACAGGGCCGCGCAGTTCACCTTGATGAAGGGGCCTTCCCAGCGCTTTGACAGGAAGTGCAGGCGCTCCCCGATCAATTCCTTACCGGTGCCCCGCTCCCCGATCACCAGGATTGGCCGCTCCAGCGGCGCGACGCGGGAAACATGTTCCTGCGCGCTTAGCCACGCTGGGGACTCTCCGATGAGTTGTGTGCTTTGACCAATCATGTGGTCAATATAGCGAAATGAAATTTACAAATCGACCAAGTATTTCGGCAAAACCACTAAAATGTTTTGCGGGACATCACCCGGAAAACTTTTTTATCAATAAGAAACAAGGTGCTATGAAATTAATTTTAGTCTGGCACGGTCCTTGAAATGAGGGAAGGGCTCAGAGCGACGGGCGTTGCTCAAACCAGAAGGACGAAACAAGAAATGGAAGACCGTTACACCCGCTCAGAAGCCCGATCGGACACAGGCCGCATTGGCCGGTGGCTGTCGACCCGTTCCGCAGAGACATGGATGTTCTTTGCCGCGGGCGTCTTCCTCGGCGGTTTCTTCTTCTAATCCTCCCCTGACACGAAAGGACACCACAATGGGTCTGTTCTCCCGCCTCGGTGACATCATCAATTCGAACATCAACGCGATGCTCGACAATGCCGAGAACCCCGAAAAAATCGCGCGCCTGATCATTCAGGAAATGGAAGACACGTTGGTCGAGGTCCGCACGGCCGCTGCCCGTGCCATGGCTGATAAAAAAGAGATGGAGCGCGACATCGCTCACTTCACCTCTGTGCGTGACGACTGGGCCGCCAAGGCCGAGCTTGCCATCGACAAGGGCAGGGAAGACCTCGCCCGCGGTGCCCTGATCGCCAAGCAGAAGGCCGAGGCCGAAATCGACCGCCGCAAGAATGCGATGGCCGCTGCCGAGGAAGCCTTCGAAAAGCGCCAGGACGATCTCTCGAAACTCCAGGCCAAGCTCGACGAGGCCAAGGCAAAGCATCGTGCCCTGATGATGCGCCGTGAAGCTGCCGAGCAACGCATCCGCATGCGCAGCCAGGTCTATGATGGCCGTGTCGACGAAGCACTGGCCCGCTATGGCAATATCGAGCGCAAGGTTGACGAGATGGAAGCCTATGCCGACCAGATCCGCGGTGCGGAGCCGACCCTCGAAGCCCAGTTCGCTGCCCTTGAGCAGGACGAAAGCATCGAGAAGGAACTCGCCGCCCTGAAGGCGAAGCGTTCCAAGGCTTCCGCCAAGAAGTCGGAGGGCTGATCACATGCTGTTCTCGCTTGCCTGCCTCGCCGGCTTCCTGACCGTGGTCTGCACGCCTGGCCTTGTTGCCATGGAGCTTGAAGACCGCCGCGCCAAGAAGAATGAGGCCGCCTGATGCCCGACGAGTTTATCCCGCTTTTTGCCATCATCGCGATCTTCATCGTCCTGCCTGGCATGATCTTTCACTACGTCACCCTGTGGCGGAAGCAGAAGACCCTGATGCCGGACGATGAGCGCATGATGGAAGACCTCTGGCGCTCGGCCAAGGCGATGGAACGCCGGATCGAGACGCTGGAACGTCTGCTCGAAAGCAGCGAGGCGGAGGACCCCCGTTCGCCGCCGCGCCGCTCCCGCCCCACTTTTGACGACTGAGGAAACATTCAATGTCCCGCCATTCCCGCCCATACCGCGATGCCTATCACGGCGACGACCCGGCATATGGTTCCCCAAACCCGAAGCGTTTTTACCGCTCGCGTGATGACAAGGTCATCGCCGGCGTCTGCGGCGGCCTTGCCGAGCGCTTTGGCTGGGAGCCTGTCCTGGTCCGTGTCCTGGCTGTGCTCGCCTTCTTCTTCGTGATGGGGCCGCTGGCGCTCATAGTTTATGTCACGCTCTGGATGATTACCCCGCGCGTCCCTTTTGGGCGCGCGGCGATCACGCCGGACGAAGACGCCTTCTGGCGTAACGTGTCCGATCGCCCACGCGTGACCTTCGGCAATCTCAAATACACCTTCATGGACCTCGACGAACGCCTGCGGGACATCGAGCGCAAGGTCACCTCCGACGAGTGGCGCCTGCGCAAGGAGTTCCGCGACCTCGAACAGGGCAACAACTGATCCGCACACAAAATAAAAACAGCGGCAATACCAACAGATAGACTCCGGTAAAGGAACGGAACAATGAGCAAGGGGACCTTTCTGACCAACAACTGGCTGATCTTCGCGATCACGCTGGTAATCGTGGCGGCGATGGTCGTGATTTCGGTCGTGCAGGGCCACATGGCCTTCGAAATGGCGGGGCTGGAACTGTCTTTCACCCCGCATGAGGATGGCGGTCTGCGTCTGGCGGTGATCCGTACGGCAGATGCGCTAGGCGCGACCACGCTTTAGCGCTCTGAGCAGCAGCCGCGCCGGGGAGACAGCTTCCAGCGCGGACCGGCTGGCCGGGGCAGGCGCGCCGCAGAGGCGGGCGGCGAGAATTGCACCGGCCCATGGCCCCCAGGTAAAGCCCCGGGCGCCAAAGCCAGACGAGACAAAAATATGATCCATCAAAGGGGCGTCCGCATCTGCCGGGCGCCCTTTTCGCATTCCGGCGAAAGTGCCGAGAAAGGCATCATGATCGGGCACCGCGCCGATCAGCGGCAGGCGGTCGGCGGTCGTGGCGCGCAAGCTGGCGCGGGACCGGACGTCCGGTCCTTTCGTGTCGCGGATCCAGTAAGGGGAAAGCGTCTCGACGCCTTCCAGGTTCTCGGCGCGGGCCTCATCGGAAGTGGAGGGCACGGTATCCGGCGCGACCTTGTCAAAGGTTGCGCCCCATAGGCGGCGTTGGCCAAGGGCGAGGGCATAAGTGCCGCTTGCCATGGCAAAGGGTGGCGCGTCCGCCGGCCCGTCCGTGAAATCCACCTGGCCCATCCGCGCTTCAAGGCCAAGCCAGGGCAGCATCGCGCCTGCCGTCATGCCATTGGCGAGGATGATGGCGTCAAAGGGTTCGCCATTCACCCGGCGGGTGGCGAGGTCCACGTCCGGCGCGGTGCCATAGTGCTGTTCCATTCCTTCCAGCAGGGAAGGGATCAGCTTCGCCGGTTCCACGATCAGCGCGCGCTTGTGCAGGAGACCGCCATCGGCGAGGGCCTCAAGGTCTTCCAGCGGCAGCGGCGGGTCGGCCAGCAATTTCTCGAACCGTGCGGCTTCGGCATCATCCTTCGGCACCTGTCGCACATCTGTCTCGGTCACACCCGGGCGGCCGCGATAGGTCTCCCGCGCGGCGAGGTAGGCATCGATCAGCAGCCGCGCCTGCACCGTGTCGCCCGCGTCGAGGCGCGGCATCACGAGGCCCATCGGATTGCCGCTGCCGCCGCTCGCCGGGCCGTCTGCCGGATCGAACAGGACGGGATCAGCCCCCAGCTGGCGCAGGGCGTAGGCGGCGGTGGCCCCGGCTATGCCTGCGCCCAGAATGGCGACCCGATTTGCCTGGGACAGAGGCTGGCTGAGGCCATGAACATCCGGTTCCGGAGTGGGCGGCGTGGCGAGCCTGGCTTCCAGACGTTCCCGCTTGCGGCCATGGCCGGGTGCTTTGGCGACGGAGAAGCCTGCATCGGCAAGGCCGCGCCGCACGGCGCCCGCCACGGTAAAGGTGGCAGCGGGGGCGCCGGGCACGCTGCGTTCACTGACCCATTTGAAGAGGTCTGCCGCCCACATGTCCTCGTTCCTTGCGGGGCTGAACCCGTCGAGGAACCAGGCATCTGCATGGTAAACGCTGTCCGGAAAAGACTCAGCAATATCAGCGAGGTGGAGGGTAAGTGTGATGCCATCCTCCGGCCAGACGAAATGCCGTACGCCGCGTACAGGGCCGGGCCAGACGGCGATCAGCTGCTCAGACAGGTCTGCCAGCTCCGGCCATGCCGACAAGGCGCGGGTCACGTCGGCTGGGGCGAGCGGGAAGCCTTCATAGCTCACAAAATGCAGAAAGGCGGTAGGGGAAGGCCGGGTCTGGCGCCAGAGCTCCCAGGCGGCGAGGAAGTTCAGCCCCGTGCCGAAGCCTGTCTCGGCAATAGTGAAGGTCTCGCGCCCCTGCCATGCTTCGGGCAGGCCGCAGCCGGTGAGGAAAACCGCGCGTGTTTCGCCAAGCCCATCGCCTGCCGTGAAATAGACATCGCCTGCCGCCCGGGCGACCGGCGTGCCGTCGTCTTTCCAGTCGATGTCGGGCTGTGTCAGCAGGCGGGTCATAGCCGTGCTGGCCTAGCTTCGCGGGCGCGCCTTGAACAGGGGGCAGCGCAGGGCCTGAAGCTTTTTCGGACCTTTCCCGGCGCCCGCGCGTTGATTGAGTGACCGCACTGATGCGGCAGACGAAAGGAGACGCAAATGAACAAGGAGCATGTGAAAAGCGCTGCCAAGAAGGCCGAAGGAACCCTCAAGGAGGCCACCGGCAAGGCAATCGGCGACAAGAGCCTCGAAATGAAGGGTAAGCTGGACAAGGCCGAAGGCGAAGTCCGCGAGAAAGTCGGCTATGTCAAAGACAAGGTCAGCGGCAAGCACTGACCGCCGATCTCATCGCAAGTGCCGGGGCGCCGCGGGAATGCCGCGCGCCCCGGTATGCGTTTGGCTCTCTATTTTTCGAGGTGGCGGCTGAGATTGTCACGCAGCTGCCGGACCTTCCGGTTCAGCTCGGCCAGTTCTTCCAGGCTCATGCCGGAATTGGCGATCAGCGCGGCCCCCATGCAGCCGACTTCCGTCCGAAGGGCGCGGCCCTTCTCCGTCACATGGATCAGCACTTGCCGCTCATTCTCCGGATTGCGCGCTCGCGTGACATGGCCAGCGGCTTCGAGCCGTTTCAGTAGCGGGGTCAGCGTGCTGGGCTCAAGGTCCAGCTGCCGGGCCAGATGCCCCACGGTCTGGCCGTCCTCGTTCCAGAGCAGGTGCAGGACAAGATATTGCGGATAGGTGATGCCCATCGCGTCCAGCATGGGCTTGTAGGTCCGCTGGATCGCAAGGCTCGCGGAATAGATGCCGAGGCACAGATGATCGTCGAGACTGGGGATCCCGATGACCTGAGCGGATGATGGCATGGCGAGCCTCCTTTGGGTGACAATTAAACATATATCGCGATAAATATTTTCTTGACAATGGCTATAAGGAAGCTAAATGACAAATACTTATCGCAATAAATATTACTGCAGAAAAAAATAGGAGGCGGCTCATGTCCGTGAATGTGCTCTACAAAACCCAGGCAGTTGCAACCGGTGGCCGGGATGGTCATGCCGAAACGCTGGACGGTTCCTTCCGGGTGGACCTGTCCACGCCGAAGGAACTTGGCGGGGCAGGGGGTAGCGGCAACAATCCCGAACAATTGTTCGCGGCCGGCTATGCCGCCTGTTTCATCGGCGCGATGAAGGCCGTGGCCGCCCAGAACAAGCACCTGAAAGTGCCGGCGGATGCGAAGGTGACATCCACGGTCGGCATCGGTCCGCGGGCTGAAGGCGGTTTCGGGCTGACCGTGGCACTTGCGGTAGAGCTGCCAGGCCTCGACAGGGTTCTGGCCGAGGAACTTGTTCACAAGGCGCATGCCGTTTGCCCGTATTCGAACGCCACCCGCAACAATATCGACGTTGCCCTGTCGGTCGTCTGACAGGCGCAAGGCAGAAGCAGAATGTGAGGGCCGCCTGGTGTGCCGGGCGGCTTTTGCTTGCGCGTAGGCCGTCCGCTGCCCAGATTGAACGCGGAAACAGGAGCACCGCCATGGAAGAGTTCGATATTCGCAAGGAAGACGGTGAAACCGGCGGGCGATATGTGACTGTCGTGGACGGGTATGAGGCCGAGATGACCTATTCCAAGGCCGGAACCTCCCGCATCATCATTGATCATACCGGCGTGCCGAAAGAGCTTGGCGGACGCGGTGTCGGCGTGGCACTTGTCCGGCGTGCCGTCGAGGAGGCGCGTGCGGCGGGCCTGAAGATCATCCCGCTCTGCCCCTTTGCGAAGGCGCAGATCCAGAAACACAAGGAATGGCAGGACGTCCTGGCATGAGCGACATTACCCACGACCCGAACCGGATGCGCTATTCGTATTTCGAGAATGGCATCGAAGCCTATCTCACCTATGAGCGCCCCTCTGAGGGTCATGTCCACATTACGCATACGATTGTGCCGGGTCCGCTCGGCGGACGCGGCCTTGGCAAGCGCCTCGTGCAGGCCGCCATGCAGGATGTGATCGCCAGCGGGGAAACCGTCTCGTCCAGTTGCTGGTTTGCCAGCGCCCTGATCGAGAAAGTGCCGGAATGGTCGGCCGTTCAGGCATGAGTACGCCGTTCTGGAAACAGAAGACGCTGGAACAGATGACGCGGGACGAGTGGGAGTCGCTCTGCGACGGCTGCGCCAAATGCTGCCTGCTGAAACTGGAAGACGAGGACACCGGCGAGATCGCCTATACGCGCCTGCATTGCCGCCTGCTGGACGGGCAGGCCTGTACCTGCATGGACTATGAGAACCGCAAGAAGGTCGTCGAGGATTGCGTGATCCTGACGCCGCAGAATGTGGCCGAGATCAAATGGATGCCCCGCACCTGCGCCTATCGCCTCGTGCTGGAGGGGAAGGACCTGCCGGAATGGCATCACCTTGTCTGTGGTGACCGCAACCGCGTTCATACCACGGGCAATTCCGTCCGGGGCCGGACCGTGTCGGAAGACACGGTGTTCGATGAAGACCCTGAAGACTGGATCGTCGACTGGGAAGGCAACGAGCCCTGAGAGGAGGGCGGAGTTCGCCCTGACAACCTCTCCTTAAGCCGCCTCTGGCAGTCTGGCGGGATGGAAACGCTGCCCGCCTTTGTCGAATATCTTTCCCATGAGCGCCGGATGGCGGCGAAGACGGTGGATGCCTATCGCTCCGACCTCGCGGAATTCTTCAATTTCCTGCGTCATCACATGGGTGAGGAGCCGACCCCGGAACTGCTGGGGGAATTGAAGGCGCGCGACATCCGTGCCCATATTGCCCAGCGCCGCCGGGACGGCCTGTCGGATGCGTCGGTGGCGCGGCTGCTCTCTTCCATCAAGGCACTGTACCGCTGGCTGAACCGGGCTTTCGACATCGAGAATGCGGAAGTGGCCTACCTGCAGGGGCCGAAGCGCCCCGCGCGCCTGCCGCGTCCGGTTTCGGCAGAGGCGGCGAAGGACATGATCAATGAGGCCGCTGACGATCCGGATGTCGCGCCCTGGATCAATGCGCGCGATGCGGCCGTGCTGTCGCTGCTGTACGGGGCAGGGCTGCGTATCTCCGAAGCGCTCAGCCTGACCGGCGGCGAGGTGCCCGCGCCGGAACGCCTGCGCATCACCGGCAAGGGCGGCAAGGTGCGGATCGTGCCGCTGATCCCGGCAGTGCGCGACGCAATCAATTTCTATGCGGAACAATGCCCCTATGCGCTGACGCGGACGCAACCCCTGTTCCGGGGCGCGAAGGGCGGCGCACTGAACCCCCGCCTGATCCAGGGCCTTGTCCAGCGCCTGCGCGGCCTGCTGGGCCTGCCGGACACGGCGACACCGCACGCCTTGCGCCATGCCTTCGCGACACATCTCCTCGCCGCCGGGGCGGACCTGCGCGCGATCCAGACGCTTCTTGGTCACGCTTCGCTGTCGACCACGCAGGTCTATACCGGCGTCGATGCCAGCCGCCTGCGCGAAGTGCACGCTGCGGCTCACCCCCGGGCCTGAAGTATCACAAACTCCCTACAAGGGGCCTGTCATGCCCATTTTCCTGCCTCAATTGCGAGCGATAGTTCACAAAACAGGAACTGGGAGACACGTCATGGGCGTGAAGCGGAACACGATAATTGGCCTGCTGACCATCGCCACCTTCATCGGTTGCGGCCTTGCGGCCAATGCGCAGCAAAAGGACTCCTTCATCGATTATGATGGCTTCCTCGGCATCTCCGAAGAAGTTGCCGCCTATCGCCAGCAGCATCTCGTCTCCCTGATCGAGTTCAACGAGATGAAGGACGAGCCCGGCACGATCATCCTCGACTCGCGCAGCGCTGACGCTTTCGCCATGGGCCATATCGAAGGCGCGATCAATGTGAACTTCTCGGACTTCACCGAGGAGAAGCTCGCCGCCGCGATCCCGTCAAAGACCACGCGTATCCTGATCTATTGCAACAACAATTTCGAGGACGATGTCGCCCCCGTCATGCTGAAGAGTGCGCCGCTGGCGCTCAATGTGCCGACCTTCATCAATCTCTATGGCTATGGCTACCGCAATGTCTTTGAGCTGAAGGGCATGCACGCTCTCGAAGACCCGGAAATCCACTGGGTGAGCGGCCCCGGCGCCGGGCACTGAGGCCCTGGTGCCTTAACGGGGCAGGGACGCCACGACGCGGTGGTATTCCTCGATCGTCTCCTCGAAGATTTGCGCAACCGGCTTCACGTTTTTGATGCGTCCGGCGACCTGTCCGGTCAGCGCAATGCCGGCCTCAAGGTCGCCACCGAAATAGACCTGCTGCGTGCCGGCGAATTCGCCGAAGATGTTGTCGACACCTTCAGTCTGGATCCGGCTGGTCCGTTCCGTGCGCAGTGCCCGCAGGGCCGGGCCGGGTCCGCTGCGGTTCAGGAATACCGTGTCAGTGGAATCTGCTGCGACGATGGCATCTTTCCAGTTCTGGTGCACCGGGCTTTCGGCTGAAGACAGAATGCGCGTGCCCATCAGCACGCCCTCGGCACCAAGGCAGAAGGCTGCCGCCATCGTCCGCCCGTCCATGATGCCGCCCGCAGCCACGACCGGCACATCCACCGCCTCGCATACCTGCGGGATCAGCACCATGCTGGCCACATCCTTCGGGTTCTTGAAGCCACCGCCTTCACCGCCTTCCACGATCAGGCCGTCCACGCCAGCCTCGATCGCCCGCATCGCGCCCTGAAGTGAGGGCACGACATGGAACACGGTGAGGCCCGCTTCCTTCAGCATGCCGGTATATTTCATTGGGTCGCCAGCCGAGGTGGTGACGAACTTGATGCCCTGGTCGATGATGAATTTCACAATGTCCGGATCGCGCACGAAGGCCTGCGCCACATTCACGCCAAACGGCTTGTCCGTCAGCGTTTTCATCTTCCGGATCTCCTCGCGCACGGCATCGAGTTCTCCGGACGAGGTTTCGATGATGCCCATGCCGCCGGCATTCGAGACAGCAGACGACAGTTGCGACCGGGCGATCCAGCCCATAGCGGCCTGAATGATGGGTTTCTCGATGCTCAGCATGTCAGTGATGCGGGTGCGGATTGGCTGTGCGCTCATATCTGTTTCCTCCTAGCATGCAGAGAAGGCGCGAATGGCCCGGCCCGCAAGCCCTTGCCCTGCGTAAGGTCAGACCCTGCATAAGGCTCGGGCCTCGTGTCAGTCTGCGGGTGCAGTCAGGAAATCATTGAGGTCCGGCACGCGGCCGAAGGCGATTTTTGCCCCGGCATAGCCGCCCGGCGGTTCCTTGCGGGGGCCGAGCGAGACCACGCAGGCGCCGTTGCGGGCGTTCAGGGCATCCATTGCATCGGTCACCCGTTCCCAGCGGGCACGCTCCGTGGCGCGGCTGGCCTGTTCGAACAGGTCGCCGCTGGTTTCTCCCGGCTGGCTGATATCATGCAGGAAGACCGAGACCTTGGAGAGTTGCCGCGCACGCAGCACGTCCATCCCGGCATCGAACAGGGCGGAGGCCTGTTGCAGGAAGGTGTGATCGTCCCGCGCCGGGGAGAAGCCCGTATCGCCGCTCCAGCGCCGCCCGTCCTGTGTGCCGATGGAGACATGGATGGCGCGGGCGAGATAGTTCTCGCGGCGCAGGCGCCTTGCGGCCTTGGCCGTCAGCAGGCGCAGGCAGTCCCGCGCTTTTGCCGGCTGGCGCCATTCACCGGAAAGAACCCGTCCGTGTCCGAACATACGTCGCTCGGTTTCCGGCCGGGAGACGGCATAGCCGTGCAGCTGCGCCCACATGCGCTCGCCTTCCACACTGTTCCAGATGGCGCGCGCCTGCTTGGGCGACAGGTTCCAGAGCTGCTCCACCGTAAATACGCCAGCCTTGCCGAGCCGGGTCTGCATCCGCCCCGATATGCCCGGCAGGTCCTGCAGGGCAAGGTCGAAGAGGGGGCCGGGCAAATCCTCCGGGCGCAGCACGATCAGGCCTTCCGGCTTGTTCATCTCTGCTGCGACCTTGGCCAGGAACTGGTTCGGGGCAAGGCCGATGGAGGCTGTCAGCCACGGCCCGAACGCCTCCTGCAGGCCACGCCGCATGGCCTGGGCGATGTCTTCGGCCCGGCGGCGTTCCGATCCAATCAGCGCAAATTCCATCTCGTCCACCGACCAGACCTTGCGTACCGGGGCATGCCGGTCGAGTTCGGCGAGGATCTTGTGATGCAGCTTCACATACTCATCATGCCGCGCCACCGGCAGGGCGATCCCTGGGCATCGCTCCCGTGCCTCGCGTACGGATGTGCCGCGTTTCAGCCCGCAGGCCTTGGCCTGGTAACAGCAGGCGATCAGGCCCGAATATTCGGACGCCAGCGGGATGACGCCCACCGGCCTGCCGCGCAGTTCCGGGCGCAATTGCTTCTCGGCATTTGCGAAGAAGGCATCGAAGTCGATATAGAGAGACTCGATTTCAGTCGGCAGGCGCATCGGACGGACCCGGAAAACGAACGTGAACATAAAGAGAACATTTTGTATGCCGGAGTCAAGGGGCAACGCCTGTCAGGAAGAGGCCTGTCAATGATCCTGCGTGAACCGAAACCTGATGAGCTTGCCGCCCTGTCGGCACTTTGCCTGCGGTCCAAGGCGCATTGGGGTTATTCCGCTGACATGCTGAAGGCGTTTGAGGCGGAGCTGACCGTCACCCCAAAGGACCTTGCCAAAGACGCGATCATGCTGGCCGAGGACAAGCGCGGCGTGGCCGGTCTCGTGCAGCTGTCGAAACAGGGCGAGGATGCCGTGCTGGAGAAACTCTTCGTGGAGCCGGACCGTCTGGGTGAGGGGACAGGCAAGCTGCTCTATGTCTGGGCCTGCCGCGTGGCGCGGGAAAACGGCGCACGGAACTTGCGGATCGATTCAGACCCGGACGCCGCCGCCTTCTACGAACACCTTGGCGCCATGCGCAGCGGCACTGCCGAATCCGCCTCCATCCCGGGGCGTAAACTGCCCCGCCTCCTGCATCCGCTGGGATAGGGGCGCGGCAGAGAGAAATTGACGCCGCCGCTTGCCGGGACTACATGCGCTTCTTGTGGTGATTTGGCCGGCCGGCTTGCAGCCACGTAAAACAAGTCGCTAAAAGGGCCGTGCGCAGGAAGGAAACTCCATTCCGCGAACCCTTTTTCCCCTTGTTTTCAAGCCTCAAGCTGGCCGATTTGAGCGAGAGTAAGCCCCGTGCCGATCAAGATTCCAGACGCCCTGCCTGCCCGTGACACCCTTCTGAAAGAGGGCGTGGCGGTGATGCGGGAGTCCGAAGCCGCCCGGCAGGACATCCGCCCGCTGCAGATCGGCCTGCTCAATCTGATGCCGAACAAGATCCGCACCGAGACGCAGATTGCCCGTCTTCTCGGCGCATCGCCCCTGCAGGTGGAGCTGTCGCTGATCCGCATCGGCGGGCACACGCCGAAGAACACCTCCGCTGAGCACCTGATCAGTTTCTACCAGACCTGGGAAGAGGTGGCGGATCGCAAGTTTGACGGCTTCATCGTCACCGGCGCCCCGGTCGAGCAGCTGGACTTCGAGGACGTCACCTATTGGGACGAGCTTAAGCAGATCTTCGACTGGACACGGACGAGCGTGCATTCGAACCTTTTCGTCTGCTGGGGCGCCATGGCCGCGGCCTGGCACTTCCACCGCCTGCCGAAATACCAGTTGGCGAAGAAGGCTTTCGGCGTTTACCGCCAGCGTAACCTTGCGCCCGCCTCGCCTTATCTCAACGGCTTCTCGGATGACTTCCTGATCCCGGTCTCGCGCTGGACGGAAGTGCATGCCGCCGACGTGCTCGCCCGGCCGGAACTGGATCTTCTGGTCGACTGCCCGGCCACGGGGCCGAGCCTTCTGGAACACGCGCCGAGCCGCAGCCTCTTCATGTTCAACCATGTGGAGTATGACAGCTTCTCCCTGAAGGAAGAGTATGAGCGCGATGTTGCCGCCGGCAGCAACATCGCCATCCCGTTCAACTACTTCCCGGACGACGACCCCACCCGCCAGCCGCTGAACCGCTGGCGCAGCCATGCCCACCTCCTGTTTGGCAACTGGGTGAACCAGGTCTATCAGTCCACGCCCTATGACCTCGCTGAGATCGGGGCCGGGATCGGAAAGGGGTAAGTCATGACCGCCGCGCTTGTTCCTGAACTCTATGTCAGCGACCTCGCACGCAGCCTCGATTTCTATTGCGGCGCGCTTGGCTTTTCCATCGTCTACCAGCGCCCCGCAGAACACTTTGCCTATATCGAGCGGGAAGGGGCAGAGCTGATGCTGGAAGAGCCTGTCGGCCGCACATGGCTGGCCGGACCGCTGGAGGCGCCCTTTGGCCGGGGTGTCAACTTTCAGATCGAAGTCGCCGATGCTGCCGCCCTGCGGGAGGCTGCGCTCGCTGCCGGTGCGCCGCTGGTGATGGATCTCGAAGAGAAAACCTATCTGCGTGATGACGAGCCCGTCCGCGTGCGCCAGTGCGTGGTGCAGGACCCGGACGGCTATCTTCTCCGCTTTTCGCAATTGCTGTGACAGCCTAGAAAAAGGCAATGATTCCCGCGCCCGCGCCTTCTCCGGAACTTTCCTACGCCTCCTATTTCGAGGATCCGATCAAGCGCCGCCTCGTGCGCGTGGTAGAGCGTTTTTCCGGCCAGCCGCGGCTGAAGGCACTCTACGAGCATTACCGCGATCATCTGGCCAATGATGTGCCTTTCTTCGAGGCGGCGATCCGCCTCCTGAATCTGGATACCCAGTTCTCGGCGTCCCGCCTTGCGGAAATTCCGCAGGAGGGCCCGTTAGTCATTGTGGCGAACCACCCTTTCGGCGTGCTGGACGGGCTGGTGATCTGCTGGCTGGTCAGCCTGCGCCGCGCAGATTTCCGGGTGCTGACAAATTCTGCGCTCGACGGCATTCCGGAAGCGCGGGACTATCTGCTCCGCGTCGATTTTGCTGGCACACGCGAAGCGATGGCCGCCAATGTTGCCATGCGCAAGGCAGCGCTGGACCATATCAAGGCGGGCGGTTGCGTCATCGTCTTTCCATCCGGCGGCGTCTCTACCACGCCGCGCCCGTTCGACCGTACGGCGGTGGATGATGAGTGGAAGCCCTTCACGGCCAAGCTGATCACCCATGGCAAGGCTTCGGTCACGCCGGTCTATTTCGATGGCCAGAACTCGCGCCTCTTCCAGATGGCGAGCCATCTCTCGCTGGAGCTGCGCCTCGCGCTCGTTTTCCGCGAAGTGCGCCGCCGCATGGGCAAGTCGCTGCGTGTCGAGATCGGAGAGACGCTTTCGCCCGATGCCCTGGCCAGCGCCGGCAAACGGCGCGGCCTGATGGAGTTTCTTCGCGATCGCACCTATGAACTGGCTGGCCCCGTCCAACACGCGCGTCTCACCCAGGCGGGCGTGCGTTTCCAGCAGAAAAAGCCGAAAGTCTACAGATGAGCGAATTGCGAGTTCTTGTTGATGCCGATGCCTGCCCTGTGAAGGAGGAGGTGTGCCGAGTGGCCCTGCGCCATGCGGTGCCGGTCGTGATCGTTGCGAATTCCTATATCCGCATTCCCGAACACCGCCTGATTTCCCGCCAGATCGTGACCGACGGGTTCGATGCCGCCGATGACTGGATCGCGGAGCAGGCAGGCCCGGCCAGTCTCGTCATCACGGCAGATATCCTTCTGGCGCAGCGCGCGCTGGAGAAGGGCGCCCGGGTGCTCGCCCCCACGGGCAAGCCGTTCACGGACGCGTCCATCGGGAACGCGGTTGCCGTGCGCGCGATCCATGCGGACCTTCGCGCGGGCCTTGGTGAAAACGCCCCGAAGGGCGCCGCGCCATTCTCGAAGCAGGACCGCTCGAACTTCCTGAATGCAATGGAAGTTGCCATGGTGGCCTTGAAAAAGACGGCCGGTTAGGCGTCTCAGCGCACGGCCGGTTCCAGCAGGCGGAACGTGCCTGCGCCCGCATCCATTTCCACAAGCCCGCCTTCCGGCACGGTGAACTGGTCTGTCAGATGGCCGATCAGAGCGCCGGAATAGGCCGGCACGCCTAGCGGCTGCAGGTGGTGCTCCAGCACTTCAGTCAGCGTGAAGCCGCCAATGCCGCTGCCCTGGCCGCAATCGGTACAGTTGCCGACGATCACCCCGGCGACGCGGCCAAGGATGCCCGCCTGGCCAAGCTGTGTCAGCATCCGGTCGACCCGGTAGACCGCTTCGTCAATGTCTTCGAAGAACAGGATCGCCCCGTCTAAAGAGGGCAGGTAGGGTGTGCCGACAAGCGCCGTCATCACGGTGAGATTGCCACCCAGCAGCCGTCCGCGCGCTGTGCCGGGCGTAATCGTCTGTGTCCGCCATTTTCTCTGAACAAGCCGGTCTTCCGTCGCCACCGGATTGATATAGTCCGGCGTGGCCGCATCGAAGAGCAGCGGCTTGAAAGTCTCCAGAGACTGTTTTCCCCAGGCAGAAATGCCGACGGGGCCATGGAAGGTAACAAGGCCAGTCTTTGCATGAATGGCCATGTGCAGCGCGGTGATGTCGCTATAGCCGATCAGCGCTTTCGGGTTCTGCCGGATGAGGTCGAAATCGAGATAAGGCAGGATGCGCGCCGTGCCCCAGCCGCCGCGCACACTCATGATTGCGGCAACCTCGGGATCGCCGAACATCTGGTTCACGCCCTCGGCGCGGGCCTTGTCGTCGCCTGCGAAATAGCCGTCACGGTCCAGGATGTTGTGCGCGCGCTTCGCCTTCAGGCCGAGATTGGCGAGCGCCTCCTCGATCAGGGTGATGGCGAACGGCTCCCAGGTTGCGGAGGCCGGTTCGATCAGGCCGATTGTGTCGCCCGCCTTCAGCCGCGGCGGCAGGAGGAGCGGCATTGTGCCGGATGCGGCCTTCGCCTGTGCCATCGCCTGCGGCCCCAGCGCGAGCATCGCGCCCGCCGCGCCCAGCATCTGTCTGCGATTCATCCTGTCTGTCCGTCCTTCTTCAATTCACCCTGATGAAACCCAAGCATAATCGGTCTTTACATTGCCGTACCAGCAACCTTCCCGCTGTGATCCTGGAGGTGTTCTGTTCTGCCGGATTTCCGGGCGCTCACAATCAGTTGATCGGGGAGGAGGGCCGGGTGGTTGCAATAAAAAACAGACCGGTCTAATAATTATTATGCGGGCTAGAGGAGGTGCCAGATGGCGCGGACCAGGAACCAGGAAAACTACGACGTGGCGCGGGAGAAATTGCTCGATACCGGCCAGCAATTGTTTCGCCAGAAGAGTTTTTCCGAAACCGGCATCAATGATGTGCTCAAACAAGCGGGTGTCGCAAAGGGGTCCTTCTATCATTACTTCGATAGCAAGGAAGAATTCGGTATCGCCGTGGCGCACCGCTATTCGCGAGCGCAGGTCGAGTCCGCGCGGCGGATCCTGAGTGACCAGGGCGTGCCGCCCCTTGCCCGCCTGAAAAACTTCTTCGAAGGGGCAAAATCCGACATGGCGGACAGGGGGTTCGCTGAGGGGTGCCTGATGTGCAACCTGACGACGGAGCTTGCCGACGAATTTCCGGCATTCCAGTCGGAACTTAACGACAACTGGACCGAACTCTCCGCCGAGATCGCCGCCTGCCTTTGGAAGGCAGACCTGTCGGTCATCGGTCTTTCGCATCTGAGTGCGGATGAAGCCGCCGATTGGCTGCTGAACGCCTGGAGCGGTGCCCTGACGCGCATGAAGGCGGCTGGAAATGATGGTCCGCTCAATCTTTTTCTCAAATCAGTCTTCAAAACCGGAGTGTAGAAACATGACTCAATTCACCCCCAAAACGGTCCTGGTCACCGGCGCCAGCCGGGGTATCGGCCTGCTGACCGCCCAGACGCTTGCAGCACGCGGCCATCATGTGTTCGCCGGTATGCGCGATATCAGCGGCCGGAATTATGATGCAGCGCGCGCCTTGCAGAAATCCGCCGCGGCCGCTGGCCACTCACTCCGCATTGTGGAACTCGATGTGACTTCTTCCCATGATTGCACGCGTGTTGCAGCCGAAATCGAACTGGAGCGCCCCCTTGATGTCCTCGTGAACAATGCTGGCATCATGCCGGTCGGCGTGACGGAAGCCTTTTCTGTTGACCAGGTCCGGGCGTGTTTCGACGTCAACATGTTCGGTCTTGCCGTGATGAGCCAGGCGGTCTTGCCCGGTATGCGCCGCCGCCGTGAAGGTTTGCTGATCAATATCAGTTCCTCCGCCGGGCGTCTGGCGCTTCCGTATTTCGGGGTTTACTGCGCCTCGAAGTGGGCGATGGAGGCTTATTCGGAAAGCCTGAACTACGAGCTTGCCCCGTTCAATATCCAGTCGGTTCTGGTTGAGCCGAGCGGTCATGCAACAGACCTCGTCAGCACCGCGCCGTCCCCGGACAAATCTGCCACGCTGGTTTCCTACGGTCAGCATGCTGCGGGAGGGGACAAGATGTTGGGTATGTTCCACGATCTTTTCGCTGAAGGTCTTGCCGGAAACGATGCCCAGAACGTCGCGGACAGGATTGTGAAGCTTGTCGAAATGCCGGGCGAGCGTCCCCTGCGTACACAGGTCGGAGATGAGATGGGTGTTACGGCGATCAACGAGGCGACAGCACCGATCCAGTCGGACCTGATCCGGCAGCTGTCTGGTGTCTACGCCGTCAAGGAAGTCTACGAGGAGGCATGACCGGCATCCGGTGTGTTCGCAGCTGATCCCGCATTGAAGGGCCGGGATGGCTGCGAACGGCACTCGGGTCGCGCTACGAAAGCGGGCCCATTGCCTGTATTTCTGTCGCCCCTGCCTGCCTCATGGCAGCAGACCATCCCGCTACGGATTGTCTGCCAGGAATTGCACAAGGTCATTCTTCCAGAAGACGGGCCATGTATGCGTGCCGTGGCCGCGCGTTTCCGCCGTCGCGGGCACTAACACGAACCGGGCTTTCGGCATCTCTGCCGCCAGCGTCTCCGGATCGCCAAGGCCGGGCGGATTGATGAAATCGTCCGCCGAATTGATCCACAGCACCGGCACGGTAATTTCCGACAGGCGCGGGGCAGGGTTGTAGGTCCGCGAGGCGTCGAACTGGTAGATCGTGTCGTTCGGGTCGGCCGGGTGGGCTGTATAGCGTGCCATTGTGGCATGCAGCTGCTCGATGGCGTCTTCCCGCGTCGGCGCCTCGGCCTGCATCCGGTAGGGGTTCCCGCCTGCCAGCACCAGCGTGTTCGCCCAGATGGCAATGCCGGTCTTCAGGTCTGCTGCGTTGGCATAGTTGCCGCCGGCATAGGCCGGGTCCTGCTCGAACCCGTCAATGATCATCTGGCGGAACATTCGGTTGCGCCCGGCAATCTCGATCGCATTGCAGGCCAGCGGCACGAGGCGGCGGGCAAAGCCGGGATATGTCTCACCCCAGACAAAGCTGTGCATGCAGCCCATGGACGTGCCGACAATCAGATCCAGCCCCTGCACATCCGCGCCCTCGGTCAGCATCCGGTACTGGGCCGCAACCATGTCGTCATAGTCATAGCGCGGGAAGGCGGCGCGCAGGCCGTCGCTCGGCTTGGAGCTTTCGCCATGACCCAGATTGTCCGGCGAGATGATGTAATGCGTTGCCAGGTCCAGCGGCTGGCCCGGCCCGAACAATTCGTCGCCAAAGGACGGCCGCAGCAGGGACAGCCCGCTGCCGCCCGTGCCATGCAGCAGCATCACGGCATTGGTGATCTGCCCGTCCGCATCCCGCTCAGGCGTGCCGAGCGTGTAGTATGTCATCGTGATGGAGGGCAGCGTCTCGCCGGTATGGAAGCGGAAATCCGCCAGTTCCACAGAATGCTTTTCGGCCCCGGCGGCCCAGTCCTCGGCCTGCGCCGCGCCAGCCCCGAACAGGCCAAGAGTAAAAATGAGTGCGAACAATTTCCGCATGAAACGCTCCTGTGGCCTGCTGTGACGGGGCGAGCCTACCTGCCCCGAATGGGATGGCAATGCAGAACTTCTGACGGGCCAGGACTTCAAGGCGTCGACTGGCTCCGGAGGGGCGCAGCGGTCATTTCCGGCTCCTGTACATGGTGTATACACGGTCTATACATTGGATCGTTCATGGTCCGGGACACGGACTTATCCAACACGCTAGCGGACCGGACAGAGGCGCCAGGGCCTGCCCGCGCGGCAGTGCTCATACTTGCCCTTAACCGCTTTCGTGATAGAGGCCGTTCATGAACGGGATCACACTTCACAAGGGCGACCTGCCGGCCGGGCTCGATTTCGGCCCCGTCGTCGCCATCGACTGCGAGGCCATGGGCCTCAACCTGCAACGCGATCACCTGACGCTGGTGCAGCTCTCCTCCGGGGACGGCACGGCCCATCTGGTGCAGCTCGGCCGGGACTATAATTGCCCTAATCTCAAGGCCCTGATGACCGACCCCAAGGTTGTGAAGATCTTCCATTTCGGCCGCTACGACATCGCCATGATGCTGCGCTGGATGGGAATCACCTGCGCGCCGGTCTGGTGTACCAAGATCGCCTCCAAGCTTGCCCGCACCTATACGGACAGGCACGGCCTGAAGGATGTCGCCCGCGAAGTGGCGGGGGTGGAGCTGTCGAAGACGCAGCAAAGCTCTGACTGGGGCGCGGCCGAGCTCAGCGATGCGCAGATGCAGTATGCGGCCTCAGATGTGCTGTACCTGCACCAGATCAAGGCGGGCCTCGAAGCCATGCTGATCCGCGAAGGACGGCTCGAAATCGCGCAGGCCTGTTTCGATTTCCTGCCCATGCGGGCGCGGCTGGACCTTGCCGGCTGGGACGACGCGGACATTTTTGCCCACAGCTGACCAAACTGTCATGCCTTCGCCGCTTTTGTCCCGCACCTATCGCGGGTAAACAAAGCTGTTGAATTGCTTACAGGTTCGCCATCGGCATGGATGTTGCCACCCATCATGACCCGGCCTCTCTCTGGGCCCCGCGCCGCCAGCTGACGCTGGCGCAGGCCCGCCAGCGGTCGGAGCGGGTGCGGATGCTGCGCATGCTGTTCGTGGCCTGCGCGGCAATCTCGATTGGTTTCTTCGCCGGCCATGTCATCAAGAGCGCCCTGACCAGTGACGCCAAGCCCGTCAGCGTGTCGGAGGACGAGTCCGTCACAATGCTCAATCCGCGCTTTACCGGCCGCGATTCCTCGGGCCAGAGCTTCCAGATCACGGCAGATGCAGCGCGCCGCCGCTGGGGATCGGACCAGAAAGTTGACCTGGTCGCCCCGATACTCAGCGACGAGATCGGCAGCGAGGTGCAGGCCCCATCCGGCATGTATGACCGCGAGGCGGGCATTCTGGAGCTTTACGACGATGTCAGCATCACCGATGCGTCCGGCTATACGTTCATGACGACAGGCGCGCGGGTGTATGTGGGGGAGGGCCGGGTTGAAGGCCTTGCGCCGCTGCAGGGGAAGGGCCCCCTTGGCGACATCCGCTGCGACTCGTATGAAGTACTGGACGACGGCAACCGCATTGTCTGTTTGGGCAATGTGCGCACAGTGATCTATCCGGCGCCCGCAGACGAGGCGCCCGCACAAACGGAAAACGACGGGTGAAGGTGGTACATATGGCTCGCATCAGGAATTTCGGGGCCGTTCTGGTGGCCATCGCGGCAATCACCGCGCCGGCCTATGCACAGGTCTCGTCCGAAGGCGGGCCAATCTACATCAATTCGGACCGGACCGAGAGCCTGGAGCTGGAGCGCAAGGTGCTGCTGATCGGCAATGTCGACATCCAGCAGGGCGATGCCCGCCTGCGCGCCGACAAGGTGACGATGGTCTTTGCCGGCAAGGAAAGCGGTGCGTCGAACACGGTTGGCGGCAGTTTCGGCCAGATCGAGTCGATGACAGCCGAAGGCCAGGTCTTTTACGTTACGCCCGAGCTGAAAGCGAAAGGCGACCAGGGCGTCTATGTCGCGACCACCGATACAATCACCATGACAGGTAATGTCGCCCTGATGCGCGGGCGCGATGTGGCAGAAGGTGAAGTGCTCAAGCTTGAGATCACGAACCGGCGCACCACATTGGATGGCGGCGAAGGCCGCACGCGCATGATGATCGACCCGGATTCCCAAAATGGGTCGAACGGTTGAATTTCACCGGGATCGTGAAACCGATCTTAAGCATGTGAAGGTAACAGTCTTACCGGGCAGCAAAGCCCGCACTGAAAGGGATTCCGGAGAAAGATGACCGAGTCGGCTGAAGGCCTTGTCGTTAAGAATATTGCCAAGGCTTTTGGCAAGCGGCAGGTCGTGCGCGACGTCTCCCTTTCTCTTCAGCGCGGTGAAGTTGTTGGCCTGCTTGGACCCAACGGGGCCGGCAAGACGACCTGCTTTTACATGATCATGGGCCTTATCGGCGTCGATTCGGGGACGATTTCGATCGACGGCGAGGATGTGACCCGTCTTCCCATGTATCAGCGCGCACGCCTCGGCGTGGGCTATCTTCCGCAGGAAGCCTCCATTTTCCGGGGCATGACGGTGGAAGAAAACGTATTGGCCGTGGCGGAACTGGTCGAAAAGGACCGCGCCGCCCGCATGGCACAGGTCGATAGCCTGCTCAGCGAACTGCACGTGGAACATCTGCGCCACCAGGCCGCCACTTCCCTGTCGGGGGGTGAACGCCGCCGTGTCGAGATTGCCCGCGCGCTCGCATCACGTCCGAGCTTCATGCTACTGGACGAACCGTTCACCGGTATCGACCCGCTTGCCATTTCCGACATTTCCGACCTTGTCCGCTATCTCAAGCAGCGTGGCCTGGGCGTCCTGATCACGGACCACCAGGTGCGCGAAACGCTGCAGATCGTCGACCGGGCCTATGTGATGTATGATGGCCAGGTTCTCTTCGACGGCTCGCCTGACAGCGTGCTGAAGAATGAGGACGTGCGCAGGGTCTATCTGGGTGAACAGTTCGCCGCTTGATCTCAGGGGGCGCGGCTTATGGCCATGAAACAATCACTCGACATGCGCCAGGGCCAGTCCCTGGTGATGACGCCGCAACTGCAGCAGGCGATCAAGCTGCTGCAACTCTCCAACCAGGAACTCGCCGAGTTCGTCGAGGCCGAGATTGAGCGCAACCCGCTGCTCCAGAAGGCCGAAGACAATAGCGATGGCGGCGCCGGTGAGAGCAACGAACCATCCCGCCGTGAGGAAATGTCTCTCGACGACCGTTCCGGCATGGGTGAGGCCCGCGAACAGCTCGATGCGCCGGGGGAAGATGTTTACGAGCCGGGCACAGGCTCCGACAATGCAATGCCGGCAGGGGCTTCCGGCCCGTCTGCCAAGGCGGACTGGTCCGGCATCGGGGCAGGGCCTGCCAGCGATGATTATGATGCCGCTTCCAACGCCTCCTCGGATGTGACGCTGAACCAGCACCTGCATGCTCAGCTTCAGCTGGCTGGCCTGTCGGCCGCCGACAGCCTGATCGCCGCGCGCCTGATCGACGAAACGGATGAGTCCGGCTACCTGCGCACGACGATCGAGGAAGTCGCGACGGCCCTCGGCGCCGATGAAGCGAATGTGGAAGCCGTGCTGCAGGTCTGTCAGGGCTTTGAGCCGACGGGCGTCATGGCCCGCTCCATTCCGGAATGCCTGGCGCTGCAGCTGAAAGAGCGCGGCCGCTATGACCCGGCCATGGAAGCGATGATCGAGAACCTCGCGCTCGTCGCCAAGCATGATCTGAAGGCCCTGTCGGACCGCTGCGGCGTCGGCAAGGAAGACCTGATGGACATGATGGCGGAGCTGCGCCAGCTGTCGCCGAAGCCGGGCGCCGGTTTCTCTTCCGACACGACGATTGCCGTGGCGCCGGACGTTTATGTCCGCGAACTTCCGAACGGCATGTTCGCGGTCGAGCTGAACTCCGACACGCTGCCGCGCGTGCTGATGGACAAGGCCTATTATGCCGAGGTCTCGGCCCTGCCGATGCGCGACAAGGAGAAGGAATTCATCTCCGAATGCGCGGCCTCTGCCAGCTGGCTGATCAAGTCTCTGGACCAGCGTGCACGGACGATCCTGAAAGTGGCGAGCGAGATCGTACGCCAGCAGGATGCTTTCTTCGCGCATGGCGTGGCGCACCTGCGTCCGCTGAACCTGAAACAGGTGGCCGATGCGATCGAGATGCACGAGTCGACCGTTTCCCGCGTGACGACCAACAAATACATGTCGACGCCGCGCGGCCTGTTCGAGCTGAAATATTTCTTCTCCGCCGCCATCCCGGCAACCGGGGGCGGGGAGGCGCATTCTGCCGAAGCCGTCCGTTACCGGATCAAGCAGCTGATCGAGAAGGAAGACCCGGAAGACGTGCTCTCCGACGATCAGATCGTCGAGATCCTCACCGGCTACGGCGTCGAAATCGCCCGCCGCACGGTCGCCAAATACCGCGAAAGCCTCAACATCCCCTCCAGCGTCCAACGCCGTAGGATTAACAGGGCGAGTTAGTGGGACTGTCTTTGCAGCAGGCTGCTGCGGTAGCCGCTTTGGATCCCCTGTGGGCGGCTTGATTTCGATCGGAGGTATTGGTGTGGGCAAGGAATACGTGATCTGGCGCCTCGCCGTCCTCGCCTCATATGATTATCAAAGCCGTTACATCATCGGCGGCACTCAAGAAAAATATCTGCTAACATCCGAGGTGTTGGAAGACGCTTTCGACATTGATCGAATTCTCCATCTAACGCCAATGCGAGGCCATTTCTCCCCACAACAACTTGAAGCGTTACGGGATCTGCACTCCTGCCTGATGCAAAATTACGATGCTGCCTTAGCGGGCGACACGAGAGAAAAGCACCTCAATAACATCCGCGATGGAGCTCCTTGGACGCTCCTTCGACAAAAAGCTGCGACAGCGCTGAGCTGTTTAGGTGTGGATGCCCATAGGTTGACGGTCGATGATATTGATCGACTGTTGGAGTGACCAAGCTAGGCGACTATCCGTCATACGCCTTAATGGCAAGCACTACTCCGCCGGCGCCTCCGCCCCCTTCGCGAACATCTCATTCAGATACGCCGCCAGCCGCACGCCGCCTTTGGAGAGTTGCTGGCGCAGCAGGGGACGGGTCTGGTAGACATATTCCCATTTGAGGATCTGGTGATCCGGATAGATCGTGTCGCGGATGGCGGCGCTTTCGTCGGCCCATTGGGCGGGCGTCGCGGCGGACCAGACGAGGATGTTCTCAGCCGTGATCTTGGAGGTCAGCCAGTCGGTCCACTCGGTGTAGGACAGCTCCTCGTAATTGATCAGCAGCTCATCCCAGACTTCGTGCAGATTGGTCAGGTCTTCGAAGAAGTAGCAGGTGAAGAGGTTTGCGCCCCGGTCGGTGCCGTTGCCGGCATGCAGGGGCTGCTGCAGGTCGCCCACCAGGTGGATGATGAAGCGGAGCGCCAGCTGGCGCTGTTCCAGCGGCTGGCTCTTGTCCACGGCGATGGCGCGGAAATGCTCCAGCGCGGTGATCGCGTTGCCTTCCGGCGGCGGCGTGATGTCGGCGTAGTGCTCATCCTTCGGGATGGTCACATAGTGCCAGGGGTTGGCTTCGCGGCGCCAGAAATCATCCGGGTCGGAGCGCATGAAGTCTGCCCAGTCGGCGGCCTCAGCCATGCTCTCGGCGCCGAGGATTTCTTCCACGGCGGCTGCGGCCTCATCGCTCAGATATTCGTCGGCGACGGCAGCGACGACGCGGTGGCCGGTCTTGCCCCAGGCATGGGCAGGCGAGGCGGCAAGGGCGGCAAGGGTCAGGCTGAGCAGCAGGCGGCGCATGGCGGGTCTCCGGCAGGTAAGGGGCAGGAAAAGGGGTGCCTGACTGTTGGCGTCATTTCCCGCCAAGGGCAAGCGCGTCAACGTCGCGGCGATGCGGAAGGCTCGGCTGGGCGCCAGGCCGTGTGCAGGCGAGCGCCCCGGCGGTCACCGCGAAGGCAAGCGCGTCCTGCGGGGCCTGGCCCTCGATCAGGGCGACGGTGAGGGCGGCGGTGAACGTGTCCCCGGCGCCGACCGTGTCGACGACATGCACCTCTGGCGGGGCCGCCCGGGCGATCTCCTTGCCGTCCTTGTAGAGCACCGCGCCCGCTGCGCCGAGCGAGATGGCAACAAGTGCGCCGCAAGTCATCAGATGGTCGCCATAAGTCGCCGCTTCGCTCTCGTTGACACTGATAAGGTCCGCCATAGTCATGAGCTGGTCCGGTATCGTCATGGCCGGGGCGAGGTTCAGGCTGACAAAACCGGTCGCCTTTTCCGCCGCCGCCAGCAGCACCGGCACGGGTACTTCCAGCACGCCCATCATGTGTTCGATCGGCAGGTGCGCCACGTCCTCCGGGCGCAGCACATGGTTCGCACCGGGGCAGACGACGATCAGGTTTTCGCCGCTCGTCGCGTCCACCGCAATCAGCGCCACGCCGGTCGTCTCGCCATTCACATGGGCGACCTGTGAGAGGTCTACGCCCCCTGTTTGTAACAGTTTCAGCGCCTCTTCGGCCATGTCGTCGGCACCGACGGCCCCGACCAGCTGAACGTCCGCGCCGAGGCGGCGGGCAGCCAGCGCCTGGTTCGCGCCCTTGCCGCCGGGATGACGGGCAAGGCGGGCCCCGCCGACCGTCTCGCCCGGCCGGGGCAGGGCCGGGCCTGTGGCGACAATGTCCAGATTGATGGAGCCGACAACCGTGATCATGCGCGCTCCATCAGGGATGCCATCAGGTCGAAGAAGCCGTCCGCATCGGCAGCGGTCACCCAGTCATGCGGGCCGCCCGGCGCTTCGGTGAGGCAGGTCTGGCCGAAGCGTTCGCCCGGTTCCGTCACCACGCTGACCGTCGTCGCTTTCGCGCTGAACAGGTGCGGGGCCAGCAGGAAGGCGACCGTTGACGGGTCGTGCATGGGCGATTTGCGCCCTTCCTTCCAGCGTGCCTCCAGTTCGTTGCCCGCTTCCAGCAGTTGCACCATGATTGCGGCGCGTTCGGTCCGGATGGCTTTCAGCCGCTCGACCCGGGGCAGTTCCGCCCGGACCGTGTGGGTCACATCAAGGCTCATCACCGTGGCCGGAATACCGGAGTCGAACACGATGGCCGCCGCATGCGGATCGGCGAAGACGTTGAACTCGGAGAAGGGGGTGATGTTGCCACCCTCACTGTCGGCGCCGGCCATCAGGACAAGGCGGGAAATGCCTGTGGCAATGGACGGGTCGAGGATCAGCGCGGCGGCGATGTTCGTCATCGGGCCGGTCACGACCAGCGTGTATTCGCCGGGCGCAGCGGCTTTCAGCGTGTCGACCAGGAATGTCACAGCATGGCCTGTGGCCAGCGGCGTGTCCGGCTCAAACGGGTCGAGCCCGGCAATGCCGCTTGTCCCGTGGAAGTCCTCTGCCGTAACAGGCGTCCGCAACACCGGCCGCGGGCACCCGGCATAGACTGGCACTTCGCGGCGCCCCATCAGTTGGCACATCATGCGGGCGTTCCGGCTGGTCAGGCGCAGCGGCACATTCCCGGCAACCGTGGTGATGGCCCGCACATCCAGCGCATCACTGGCGAGCGCCATCATCAGCATCACGGCATCGTCGACACCGGGGTCGCAATCTATGATCAGGGGCAGGCTCATGCGTGGGCCGCCCGTTCCGCGCGCAGGTCTGCGATCGCATCAAGGAAGGGCTTCTCCAGAGGCGGGCTTTCCATGGGCATGCCGAGTGCTTCAAGTGCCATGTCTGCGGTGACCCGTTCCTTTCTGCGCCCTTTGAGGCGGGCGATCATGCGGCTGGTTGCCACCGTTCGTCCCTTGCAGATGAAGGTGTGCCGGAAACACATATAGGTTCCGTCCCAGCCGACCATACGCGTTTGCAGTTCGAACTTCTGCGGAAACTTCATGGAGTGGAAATAGGTCAGCGCCTCGTGCTGGATGATGGGGGCCCAACCATGTGCCCGGAAGGCTTTCAGCGTGCCTGTGCGGCCCATGAAATTCATGATGCCGAGATCGGTGAACGAGGCGTACCGGGAATTGGTCATGTGGCCCATCGGGTCATGGTCGCCGATCCAGACAGCAGAGCGGATCGTGTGCACGTCCAGGATATGCGTGCGCGTTTTCGAGAAATACGCCGAGAGCATGATCCGAAGGAGCCGGAAAAAGAGATTCATGAGCGCCGGATGCCTCCCCGTACCGTCTTGCACAACAGGAGGTTGCTCCATGACTGTCGCAGTTTCAGCACAATCCGGTTTCCTCCCCGGTGCGACTATGGAGAGGCCGACGCCGATTGCAAGCCGCTGCGGACCACCTGTTTCCCGAACCCTGCGCCGGCCGGATGGCTCAGGAAGAAAAAAGGGGCCAGTTCCTTCTGAACTGGCCCCAAGAGCAGGTAAGATGGAGAAGCACCAATAAGAGTGACTTCAACGCCCCTATGCGCGAGGGCGCGGGATCGTTCCAAAGTTTTTCGAATTATGGTTATTGAAACAAGGTATTGCGTTAACCAGGACGGCGTCGGCCATAGAGGATAAGCAGGGCAACCAGGCCGATGGAGGTGCCCTGGCTGGAGAAGGCTTCCAGCATCAAGGCGAAGAACCAGGAAGGCAGGTTGGTGCGGGACTGGGCCTCTGTCAGGATGTTGCCATTGCCCTGGCCCAGCAGTTCGGCATTGGCGGCCTCGATCTTCGCCTGAAGCTCATCCCGGCGTTTGGCCAGGCCAAGTTCGTTCTGGGCATCGCGATAGGGTTTCTGTTCCGTCCGGCCGACGCGCTCAACTTCAGCGAGATAGGCCTCAAGCCCCTCGACCGAGCGCGTTTCCGGCGGAATGCCTACCAGCTGGCGGCGCCAGTCCGCAATCTGGGACATGAGAACATCGCGATTGGTATCGGCGCGCACGATTTCTGCGGCGGCGGCAGTATTGTTCGCGGCGATGTAGCGTTCCGTGCCGATGATGGACGTGCCCATGCCCGCAAGCGCGAAGACCAGCGCCCGCCAGCCTTCCTTCATGCGGTGATTGGCCGTGTGCCAGTAGAAGAAGGTGAAACCGCCAAAGGAGATGACCGCGGCGATCACACCGGTCCAGCCCCAGATGCGGGATTGCAGTGGATCGGCCACGGAGCTGGAAAAGGCCTGGTAGTTCGCAAAGCCGGAAAGCGCCGCCGCCGCGAGGCCCGCCGTCAGGAAGACCAGCGCCAGCAGGGAGATGATGAACTTCTCTCCGTTGAAGGGCTTCTTTTCCTTGGGCTTCAGGTGCGGGAAGCGTTCTTCCAGCCGGTCGGCATCGCTCAGCGTTTTCACCTTCGCCTCGTGGCGGGCGAGGTTGCGCTCTACCTTGAGCGGGAGCGGGGCAAACTCGGCGTCCTGTACGGGCGCGCGTTTGGCGGGAGCCTTTGCGGGGGGCGCATCCTCCGGAATGAGCTGCGCATCCAATGGGGCAGGTAGCGGGGCAGGCTGCAGCGCCAGGACGCGCTGGCGGCGGACCTCTTCCTTCAGGCGGATCAGCTCAGCGAAGCTGCCATGGGACTTGCAGTTCGGGCACCAGAACGTGCCTTGCTTGCGGTTGAGGACCAGCGAGTTTTCGCCAGCTTCGCGGCAGTCTTCCGTCAGGTCGCACAGGGTGCGCACTTCGCTTTCGTCCTGGCTCGACTCGAAGTCGACACCGAGTTCCTCAAGCTGCTGGATCTCCCGCAGGAGGCGCTCATCCGCCATGACGTTCAGAACCCCGTTTGCTTGGGCGCGACCCACACCCGGCATGATGTCCTGTTTATCCGAAACGCTTTGCGGCAGTCACCCCTGTCTGGCACTGTATGTGGAACACCCTCGGGAAGGGCTGCAGCGCGCTGCTTGCGTGGGCGGAAATAACGCATACGTGACGCTTGTTTCATCTTTACGCCAGCGGCCTGTACCGTAAGGATGCACCGAACCCGCCGGACAGACAGTGACCCGGCAGGAGACCATGTTCCACTGGGAGGACCTGAATGACACTGCCGCGTTCCATCGCCATTCCGAAGACTTGGAAAACCTTCAATTTCGCAAGCTTTTTCTCTGCCTTCGGCTATCCCGTTCTGGGCGTTGCGCTGTTTGTCACCATGGTTCTGCTGGGCATTTTCCTCAGCGAGCTGACGCTGCGCTGGTGGTATTTCGCGCTGGCTGGCGGCGTCGTGGCGCTGACCGTCTTCGTCTGCAATGCCGGCATTGGCCCGTTGCACCGCATCCTGCAGCACCGGGCGGGCGAACTCGCCGTGCCGGGGCAGGTCCTCACCATGATCAATCTGATCATCGCCATGCAGGGCAATGTGAAGGACTGGGTGAACTATCACTCCCAGCATCACCGCTTTTCCGACGAGCCGGGCGACCCCCACAACCCGTTTGAATCCAAGCGCTGGGCCTGGGTCGGCTGGATCCTGTGGCGCGACGAGAAAGACACCCAGCGTCCGCTGGCCATGTGGCTGAAGAACCAGCCTGTGATCGTCTGGATGGACCGTTTCTACAATGAAATCAGCCTTGTCGTTCACCTCGTCATCCCGGCGGCGATCTATCTGATCGTCTGGGCGGCGGGCGGTTCGCTGGTGCTGACGGCGCTGATCCATGCGAGCGTGGTGATAGGCCGGGCGATCCAGTTCCATGCGACGGTCTACGGCATCAACGTGCTGGGTCACCTGAAGACGCCGGTCTGGGCGGATCACCTGATCGGTCTCCTGACAGGGGGGGAAGCCTTCCACGATCACCACCATTCCGAACCGACCAGTGCGCTGCACCGTCCACGCAAGGGCGTGTGGAACCGGATCGTCGATTATAACGGCACGATCCTGCTGGCGATGGAGAAAATCGGCTGGGTGCGGAACCTGCGCATCGCGCCGCAATTTGCCTGATGACCAGCCCGGCAGGGCAATGAAGAACACCATGTAAACACCGTGCAAACACCGTGTATACACCATGTATAGCGGCCGGTTCCGGCCGGGTGCGGACCAAAATCGAGAGACCGGGAGCGAGGTTGCCTCCCGGTCTTTTTTGTTCTGCCACTTGTGCGGGCCGATCCCCTTCCCATCTCGGCTGACAGGCCGGGGGGCCAGCAGAGGAGGGACCCTCATGGCCCAGACGCAGACCAAGGCTCAGACACACTCCTACATTCTTCTCGACCGCACCGGTTCGATGTCACCCATCTGGACCGAGGCGCTGAGTTCGGTGAACGCCTATGCCGCCGCGATCGCAGGCGAGGCCGGGGACGTCGTGCCGCAAATCACGCTCGCCGTGTTCGACGCGCAGGATGGCCTGCAATTCGATGTGCTGCGCCGCAGCGTTGCCCCGGCAGACTGGCAGAACGTCACCGACAAGGAAGCGAGCCCGCGCGGCATGACGCCTCTGTTCGATGCCGTCGCGCGCCTGATCTCCATGGCTGAGGCCGACAATCCGGAGAAAGCCGTTATCGTCATCATGACCGACGGGGAGGAGAATGCTTCCCGCGAAGTGACGAAGGCGGGAGTGAAAGCCGCGCTGGAGCGGGCGGAGAAGCGCGGCTGGGAAGTCGTCTTCCTGGGGGCGGAGTTCGCGAACTTCGCCGATGCGGACGCTGTGGGCATCTCGGCCGGCAAGTCCATGGCGATGAGTCAGGGGCGGATGTCGGCGTCCATGGCGAAGCTCGCCCGCAAGAGCCAGGCCTATTATGCCTCGGAGGCTGCGGCGCCGGTTGTCTTTGACGAGGCGGACCGCGAAGCGGCTGGTGAGGCCGATGTGCAGAAGCGGAAAGGCCTCTTTGCACGGAAGAAGTAGGCTGAAACTGAACGCCTGTTCAGGCTGGAAGGCCCGCCGGTTCGCTGGCGGGCCTTTTACCTTCCAAACGGCAACAATCGGTCACGAACGCGCCTCAATCCTCGCCGAAAGTTTTCTTGAACAGGCCGTGGGGGCTTGAGACGCACGAGGCCGGCGGTTCCGGTCAGACACAGGCCGGATATCTCTGGCCAGACATATGGGAAGGGACGCCCCAATGAAATCGCTCATCACATCGCTCATGTTCGGAACCGCCGCCATGGCACTGGCCGGGTCGGCGAATGCGAAAATCCTGCCAGTGGAAGATGATCCGGGGGCGGTTCATTCCTATATCCTGCTCGACCGGACAGGCTCCATGTCCGATATCTGGGAAGAGGCGCTTGGCTCCGTCAATGCCTATGCCGCCAGTGTCGGCGAGGCCGATGAGGGCGAAGTGGATGGCGCCGATATCGAAACAGATGTCACGCTCGCCGTATTCGACTATCAGGAAGGTATGCAGTTTGACGTGCTACGCGACGGTGTGAAGGCGGAAGACTGGCACAATGTCACCGATGACGAGGCGAGCCCGCGCGGCATGACGCCTCTGTTCGATGCCATCGGCCGCATGGTGAACCTGGCCGAGGCGGACAAGCCGGAAAAGGCCGTTATCGTGATCATGACCGACGGGCTTGAGAATTCTTCCCGCGAGCTGACGAAGGATGGTGCGAAGGCCGCACTGGACCGCGCCCGTGCCAAAGGCTGGGAAGTCGTCTTCCTCGGGGCAGAGTTTGCGAGCTTCGATGATGCCGAAAGCGTCGGCATGGATGCGCGCAAGACCATGGCAGTCGGCCAGGGTAGCATGCAGGACGCCATGTCCTCGCTCGCCAAGAAATCCCGCGCCTATGGCAAGGGTGAGGAGGCCGAGATCGAATTCAACGAGCAGGACCGCGCCCTCGCGGATGAGGAAGGCGTGAAGGAACGCCAGAACCAGTAAGGCCTCATACCCGAACCTCCACCGGACCGCTACGGCGAACCCCTGCACCCCTGGCGCCCGGAAAAGGAAGCCCGCTCCGTTTACGGAGCGGGCTGTTTTTTCAGCAGGGTAGCCGCTACCAGAAGGAGCGACAGGACACTGAAGGCTGCACCTGTCAGGAAGGTGGCCGAGGGGCCGATGCTGGCCCAGAGGAGACCGGCCAGCACGCTTGCCGCGAGCAGAGTGAGGCCTGTGAAGAGGTTGAAGATGCCGAAGGCGGAGGCGCGCAGGGCGGCAGGCGCCCGGTCTGCGATCAGCTTTGACAACAGGCCCTGGCTGAGCGCGAGGTGAACGCCCCAGAGTGCAATACCGAGAAACGCCCCTGCAAGATTGTGCAGGAAAGCGAGGCAGAGGTCCGCACCGATCAGGGCCACGAGCGCAAGGATGAGCAGCCTTGCCGGTGGCATCCGGTCCGACAGGGCCCCGGCCGGATAGGCGCCGAGGGAATAGACCACATTCATCACGACCAGAACAAGCGGGGCGAGGGCCAGCGGCAGGCCGGTATCGTGGGCGCGCAGGACGAGGAAGGCCTCTGAAAAGCGGGCAAGGGTGAAGACGGTGCCGATTGCGACAATGGTCCAGAAGGGCGGGCCGAGTTGTCTGAGGTCCCCGAAGCGGATCGGGACGCGCTCTGTGGCGGTGCTGGCATCGCCTGCACGGTCCTCGACGCCGAACAGGACGCAGGCAACGGCAATCAGGCCGGGGACAAGCGCGAGCCAGAAGACGGCGCGCATGTCATTCGCGAGCAGGAGCATCAGGCCGATGGCGAGCAGGGGGCCGATGAAGGCACCGGCCGTGTCGAGGCTCTGGCGCAGGCCATAGGCACGCCCGCGAATGGCTTCCGGGGTCACATCGGCGATCAGGGCATCGCGCGGGGCGCCGCGAATGCCCTTGCCGATGCGGTCGGAAAAGCGCGCGGCCAGAACCATGCCCGGCGCGCCCGCAAGGGCGAAGAGAGGCTTTGACAGGGTGCCGAGGCCATAGCCGAGCAGGATCAGCGGTTTACGCCGACCGAACCGGTCTGACACATAGCCCGAGAACACTTTCACGATGGCGGCCGTCGCCTCGCCGATCCCCTCGATGAGACCGACCACAATGGCCGAAGCGCCGAGTGATGCTGTCAGGAACAGGGGCAGCAGGGCATGGATCATCTCGGACGAGACGTCCATGAACAGGCTGACCAGCCCCAGCGCCCAGACGGTGCGCGGAATAGGGGGCAGGGATGAGCGGTCAGGCTTTGGCATGCCCGGATATTCTACAGGCCAGCCAGCTTGGCAATGGGCGGGCTTCCCAAGCAAAAACGCCGGACCTTCCGGCCCGGCGTTTCGTCTTTATATCCGTGTCCTGATTACAGGGCTTCGATGATCGTGACGTTGGCGATGCCGCCGCCTTCGCACATGGTCTGCAGGCCGTACTTCTTGCCGCGGGCGCGCAGGGCGTGGACCAGCGTGGTCATCAGCTTGGTGCCAGAGGCGCCGAGCGGGTGGCCGAGAGCAATGGCGCCGCCATTGACGTTCAGCTTCGACGGATCTGCGCCGAGATGCTTCAACCAGGCCAGCGGCACCGGCGCGAAGGCTTCGTTCACTTCATAAAGGTCGATGTCGTCGATCTTCATGCCAGCGCGCTGCAGGGCGCGGTCGGTTGCGAAAAGGGGCTCTTCCAGCATGATCACCGGGTCTCCTGCGGTAACGGTGAGGTTGTGAATGCGGGCCAGCGGGGTGAGGCCGTGCGCCTTGATGGCAGCCTCGGAAGCGACCAGGACACCGGACGCGCCGTCGCAGATCTGGCTGGCATTGGCCGCAGTCATGATGCCGTCGTCCATCAGGATCTTCAGCTTGGCCATGCCTTCCATGGAGGCGTCGTAACGGATGCCTTCATCCTTGTCGTGCATCACTTCGTTGCCTTCGGCATCGCGGCCTTTGATGGCGACGATCTCGTCCGTGAAGAGGCCGGCCTGCGTGGCCGCCGCGCCGCGCCTGTGGCTCTCGACCGAGAAGGCGTCCAGCTGTTCCTTGGTGTGGCCGTGCTTCTTGGCGATCATCTCGGCACCGACGAACTGGCTGAAATGCTTGATGCCGTACTTTTCCTTTACCGAAGCGGGGGTCGGGTCTGTTGGCACTTCGAACAGCTTGCCTGCGCGGGCATTGATGCCCATCGGGCAGCGGGTCATGCTTTCAACGCCAGCGGCGATGACGAGGTCCTGCGTGCCGGACATCACAGCCTGCGCTGCGAACTGGAGGCTTTGCTGCGAGGAGCCGCACTGACGGTCGATCGACACGGCGGGAACGGACTGGGGCAGCTTGGATGCCAGAACGGCAGTACGGCCGATCTGGTTCGACTGTTCGCCAGCCTGCGAGACGCAGCCCATGATCACGTCTTCGATGGCGGCCGGGTCCACGCCTGTCGTGTCGACAAGGGCGTTCAGCACCTGCGCGCCGAGATCGCCGGGGTGCCACTCTGCCAGTGCGCCGCCACGGCGGCCTCCGGCGGTACGTTTTGCTGCTACGATATATGCATCTGCCATGACTGCGGTCCTCCTGACTTTGTGCGGCGACTATACGCCCCGCAAACAGCTGTACCAGCGGTCTCGCAGGGGAACCTGCCGCAAGGGAGGCTGTCAGTTCTGGATATCTGCAAAGACAGGCAGGGTCTGATGCCCGGAAGCGGTCTGCCTAATCGTCGAAGCCGAGGAAAGTCGCTGCTTCGTCTACGGACTTCCGGGTCGAGACGACAGCGTTGGCAGGGAAGCTGTCGTCCGGCCAGCCCATGGCGACGCAGGTCTGGATCACCTGGTCTTCCGGGATACCTGCCTCTTCGCGCACGACCGGGCTCTGCATGATGCCCTGCGAATTGATCACGCAGCCGAGGCCACGGTTCCAGGCCGCGTTGACGATGCCATTGACGACGCCGCCGCAGTCGAAGGGCGGAATGTCGCCGCCTGCGAGGGCCTTGTCATAGGTGATCACAATGGAGACCGGCGCGTCGAACTGGCGGAACCCGCGCAGCACCCAGTCCATCCGCGCTTCCTTGTCGTGGCGTTCGATACCCATGGCCTGGAACAGCTGGACGGCGATCTCGACCTGCCGGTCGCGGTGCACTCCGGCATAGGGCGGGCCCATGCGGAATTCCCGGCTGTCCGGCACACCGGCCACGTTCCGCTCGACATTGCCCTTGCGGATCCGGTCCAGCACGTCGCCAGCGACGACATAGAAGTTCCAGGGCTGGGAGTTCATGGATGTCGGTGCGCGCATGGCGATTTCGAGGATTTCGCGCACCAGCGCCTTCGGAACGGGTTTTTGCTGGAAGCCGCGAATGCTGCGCCGGCTGCGGACAACGTCGTCATATTCCACTGGTGTCTCTCCCAATCTTTTATCGGAACCGTTGTAGCGCGGCTTTACCGCCTGACAGCCCCTGCCGTTGCGGAAAAGAAAAAGGCCCGCCCCTCGGGGCAGGCCTTGTTTTTTCATTGCTCGCGGCTGTTTCCTCGCCTTTGGCTCGGAGCCGCTGCGCCTGCGCGTCGCTTGTGGAGAACCGTCTCACGAGCAACGCGAAGGCGCAGGTGCCGCGGGCTTCAGCCCGCGAACAGCACCGAGCAATCCATTACCGGGGCGCCATGCGGATGGCGCCGTCGAGGCGGACGTCTTCGCCGTTGAAGTAGGCGTTGCGGATCATTTCCGTGGCGAGCGAGGCATACTCTTCCGGGTTGCCGAGGCGGGCCGGGTGCGGCACCTGCGCGCCGAGGGCCTGCTTGACCGGCTCCGGTGCGCCCTGGAGCAGCGGCGTGTTGAAAATGCCCGGCAAGATCGTGTTGACGCGGATCAGCTCGCGGGAAAGGTCGCGGGCGATCGGCAGGGTCATGCCGACAACGCCGCCCTTCGAAGCGGAATAGGCGGCCTGGCCGATCTGGCCATCTTCAGCGGCCACAGAAGCTGTGTTGACGATTGCGCCGCGCTCGCCGTCGATCGGGTCCAGCGTCATCATGCCGGCAGCCGATTTTGCAATGCAGCGGAAGGTGCCAACCAGGTTGATCTGGACGATCAGGTTGAACTTATCGAGCGGGAAGTGGCTGATCTCGCCGGTGTTCTTGTCGCGGCTGGCCGTCTTGATGGCGTTGCCGGTACCGGCGCAGTTCACCAGGATACGTTCCTGGCCGATGGCGGCGCGCGACTTGGCGAAGCCCGCGTCGACAGAGGCGTCATCGGTAACGTTGACCTGGCAGAACACGCCGCCGAGTTCCTTGGCGAGTGCCTCGCCTTTTTCAGCGTTGAGGTCGAACAGGGCGACCTTCACGCCATAGCTGGCCAGTTTGCGCGCGGTTGCCGCGCCGAGGCCGGATGCGCCGCCGGTGATGACGGCCGAGATGTTAGAATTGAGTTCCATGGGCCGCTGCCCTCCCTTGTTTCAGACTATCTGAGAGATGATCTATACTGCTGGTCTATAGTGCTGAGAGGAGGACGCAATGTCTGACGCAGCGGAAGTCATAAACACCGTCCTGACTGAGGATGGACGCTATATTCCGAAGTCGATCGAGCGCGATGAGCGCACGGCGCGGGGGCTCGTTCCCAAGCTCATGAAGCTGGTCGGGAAGATCCCGTTTGCCGACGATCTGGTCGCGGCCTGGTATGCCGCGCGCGACCCGCACACGCCGATGCGGGCCAAGGCGGTCCTGTTCGCGGCGGTCGCCTATTTCGTCACACCGATGGACATGCTGCCCGATTTCATCACGGGCCTTGGCTTTACCGATGATGCAACCGTGCTCGCCACGGCGCTTGGCCTGGTGGGCATGCATGTGAAAGAAACGCATCGGGCCGCGGCCCGGCGCCTGTTGCGGGTGCCGGAACCGGTGAAAAAAGACTAGAAAACAAAAACGGGAAGGGGAGGCCGGAATGGCTCTGGAGACTGCCGCGTTCGCGGGCGCGATCGTATTGGGTGTTCTGTATTGGGCCGGCTGGTGCTGGCGCGCGGGGCGCGGATGGTCAGGGTTGCTGGTCAAGACCGGCTCGACGGCGCTGCTGGCCATCTTCGCCTATCTTGCGGGCGGGCCGTGGCTGCTGGTGGCAGGGCTGGCCCTGTCTTCGGCGGGCGATGCCTTCCTGGCCATGGACAAGCCGCATGAAGACAAGTGGCTGAAGCCCGGCATGGCCGCTTTCTTCCTGGCGCATGTGGCTTATATCGCGCTGTTCTGGGCGCTGCCGCAGACGGGGCGGACCGTGCTGAACCTGGCGGCGCAGAGCGTGCTGGTTCTGGGCGGGGTTGTCTTCGTGCGCTGGCTGGCGCCGTCGCTGGGGCCGATGCGTATCCCGGTCTTTGCCTATACGGGCATCATCCTGGTGATGGGAGCGGCAGCGCTGCGCCTCGATCCGGCTTTTGTGCTGGTGACGCTGGGCGCGATCATGTTTGTGGCATCCGACATGATCCTGTCGACGCAGCTGTTCATGCGCCCGGCTGGGGCCCCACCGAAAGTGACGCCGTCGCTGGCCGTCTGGGGACTGTATTTCTTCGGACAGGTCCTGATTGCCTGGGGTGGAACGTATCCGTTCCTGACAGGGGCCGCCTAGCGCGGCCTGTTGCCGTCGATCGTGGCGCGGCGCATGTGGCGGCGGTGGCCGTGATAATCGTTGAGGGCATAATGCCAGACGCAGCGATTATCCCACATGGTGACGTCACCTTCCTGCCAGCGGACGCGGCAGGTGTTGCGCTCTTCCCGTGACAGCTCGAACAGATAGTTCAGCAGAGGACGGGACTCCTTGCGGGACCAGCCGGCAAAGCGCAGCGTGAAGGCCGGATTGATGAACAGGCCCTTGCGGCCGGTTTCCGGATGGGTACGGATCACCGGATGCTCATATTCCGGGGCATCCGGCGCGGCCGTCGCGTCCATGGACTGGCGCACGGCGGCGGAATAGCCATCGGCGCCATATTCCTTGCTGGCGGTGTGGATGGCAGTCATGCCTTCCAGCGTCTTCTTCAGTCCGGAGGAGAGGCGGTCATAGGCGGCCTGTTGATCTGCGAACAGTGTATCCCCGCCATAGGGTGGCACTTCAAGCGCATGCAGGATGGAGCCGAGCGCGGGCTCCTCCAGAAAGCTCATGTCGGAATGCCAGCCGCCGCCGAAATTGGTCTTCTCGTCCGGCTCCTTGATGATCTCCAGCAGTTCCGGGTGCCCCTCCATGCCCTTCACATAGGGGTGGATGTTCAGCGTGCCGAACCGGCGGGCGAAGGCCTTGTGCTGGTCCGGCGTCATGCCCTGCTGGCCGCGCAGCACGATCACCTTGTAGTCGAGGAACGCCTGGTGCACCGCATCGAATTCGGAATTCGACAGGTCCCGCTTAAGGTCGACACCATGGATCTCCGCGCCGAGGGTTCCGGTCAGGGGCTGGATGGTCATGCTCACGGGGGTTCCTCCATGTTTTTTGCCGAGCTTAGCAGGTTGCGGCATCAGGTCACGCGCTTATCAGGTCACAGAAATGCCATTTGCGCGGGCCCCCGAAATGTGAGACAGACGCGGCGGGCCAGCATCCCCCAACGGGTGCCAGCCTATCTGTAAGGATAGGAGTACAAACAGATGACGACCGTCGCCAAACCCGGCGTGCTGCCTGCATGCCCGCATTTTTCTTCGGGCCCGACTGCAAAGCGTCCCGGATTTTCCCTTGAAAAACTGAACACTGCTGTCCTCGGCCGCTCGCACCGCTCTGGCGATGCGAAGAAGAAGCTGAAGGAAGCAATCGACCGGACCAAGGCGATCCTTGGCCTTCCGGAAGACTATCGCGTGGCCATCGTGCCGGCGTCCGACACCGGCGCGGTCGAGATGTGCATGTGGTCCATGCTGGGCGCGAAGCCTGTGGACGTCTTCGCCTGGGAAAGCTTCGGCCAGGACTGGGTGACGGATGCGACCAAGCAGCTGAAGCTCGCTGACTGCAAGACCTATGGTGCCGACTATGGCGCGCTGCCCGATTTCTCGCAGGCGCGCGATGATGCCGACATCATCTTCACCTGGAACGGCACGACCTCGGGCGTGCGCGTGCCGAATGCCGACTGGATCAAGCCGAACCCTGACCGCGTCGTGATCTGCGATGCGACCTCGGCCGCCTTCGCGCAGGACATCGAGTGGGAGAAACTCGATGTGGTGACCTATAGCTGGCAGAAGATCCTTGGCGGGGAAGCGGCCCACGGCATGCTGATCCTGTCGCCCAACGCCGTGAAGCGTCTGGAAACCTTCACGCCGGACCGGGCCCTGCCGAAACTGTTCCGCATGACCAAGGGCGGCAAGCTGAACGAGGAGCTGTTCGAAGGCTCCACGATCAACACGCCCTCCATGCTGTGCGTGGAAGATTACCTTCAGGCGCTCGACTGGTGCGAAGCGATTGGCGGCTGGAAAGCTCTCAAGGCGCGTTCCGATGAGAGCCTCGGCATTCTCACCGACTGGGTGGCGAAGACCGACTGGGTCGACTTCCTTTGTCCGGATGCGGATGTCCGTTCCAATACGGGCGTGACCTTCAAGATCACTGATCCGCGTGTTGCAGGCCTCGACGAGGCTGGCCAGCGCGCTTTCGTGAAAGCGATGATGAAGCGCCTCGAGAAGGAAAACGCCTGCTTTGATGCCGCCGGTTATGCCAAGGCCCCTCCGGGTCTGCGTATCTGGGTCGGCTCCACGGTGGAACCGTCCGACGTCGTGAAGCTGCTTCCGTGGCTCGACTGGGCCTTCGCTGAAGAAGCGGCCACCCTCTAAGCAAACGGATATGGAACAGGCGCCTTCACGAGCAAGGCGAAGGCGCAGCGGCGCGGACAGCATGCCCGCAACAGCCGCGAGCAAAGGAAAAGACAATGCCTAAAGTCCTTATCGGAGACAAACTCTCCCCCGCCGCCGTGGAAATCTTCCATGCCCGCGGTATCGAAACGGTCACCAAGACCGGTCTGAATACGGAAGAACTCATTGCAGAAATTCCGGAATATGACGGCCTCGTCGTCCGCTCGGCCTGCAAGCCGAACGCGGATGTCATCGCCGCTGCGACGAACCTGAAAGTCATCGGCCGGGCCGGTATCGGCGTCGACAATATCGACATCAAGGCTGCGACCGCCAAGGGTGTCGTGGTCATGAACACGCCGTTCGGCAACGCCATCACGACGGCAGAACATGCCATTGCGATGATGTTCGCTGCGGCTCGTCAGATCCCGGCTGCCAATGCCGAAACGCAGCAAGGCAAATGGCCCAAATCCGGCTATATGGGGGTCGAGGTCTCATTCAAGACGCTCGGCCTGATCGGGGCAGGGAATATCGGCTCCCGCGTCGCTGAGCGCGCCATTGGCCTGAAGATGCGCGTCGTAGCCTATGACCCGTTCCTGACCGAAGAACGCGCGGTGGAGCTCGGTGTCGAGAAGGTGGAACTGGAAGAGCTTCTGAAACGCGCCGACGTCATCACGCTGCATGTTCCGCTGACGGATCAGACCCGCAATATTCTCAGCCGTGAGAATCTGGCCAAGACCAAGAAAGGCCTGATCCTCGTCAACTGTGCCCGTGGCGGCCTGGTGGATGAGGAAGCCGTGGCGGACATGCTGGAGTCCGGCCATCTTGCCGGGGCAGCCTTCGACGTCTTCGCGGTCGAGCCAGCCAAGGAAAACATCCTCTTCGGCAAGAAGAACTTCGTTGCGACGCCGCACCTCGGTGCCTCGACCAATGAAGCGCAGGAAAACGTTGCCCTGCAGGTGGCCGAGCAGATGTCGGACTATCTCCTGTCGGGCGCCGTCACCAACGCGCTCAATATGCCGTCCATCACGGCGGAAGAGGCCCCGCGCCTCAAGCCCTTCGCTACGCTGGCAGAGAAACTCGGCTCCTTTGCGGGCCAGATTTCCGATTTCGGCTATGATGAAGTCGTGATCGAATATGAGGGCGAAGTCGCAGAGCTGAATCGCAAACCGCTGACCGCTGCATTGCTTGCGGGCATGCTGCGGGCCTCGCGCGGGGACGTGAACATGGTGTCCGCCCCTGCGATCCTGGCAGACAGTGGTGTGAAACTCACCGAGACAAAGACCGAGGACAGCCCGGTCTATGACAGCCTGATCCGTGTGAAGGTGAAGACCAAGGCGACCCAGAATGCACCGGAAGGCGGCTGGCGTACGCTGGCCGGTACGATGATCGCCGGGCATCCGCGGATCGTCGAGGTCAAGGGCATGGCGCTGGAAGGCGATTTTGCGCCGACAATGCTCTATGTGAACAACCTCGACCAGCCGGGCTTCATCGGTGCGCTTGGTCAGATGCTGGGCGAAGAGAAGGTCAATATCGCGACCTTCCACCTTGGCCGCACGGCAGCAGGGGAAGAAGCAATTGCCCTGATCGGGATCGACTCGGTTCCGACGCCGGCCATGCTCGACAAGCTCAACGCCCTGCCGCAGGTTCGCTACGCGAAGGTCCTGACTTTCTGATCGGTTCTGGCCTCAGAACTGATTCCATTGAAGAAAACGGGCGGTCTCCTGCTGGGCCGCCCGTTTTTCCATTCCCGGTAGGGACTACGTGACGGATTGGTCACCTTCCCCTGCAATTTGCGTTCAGGCCATGCCTGCACGCTTGACGGGCGAGTGCGAACATCCTTTCTCGCTTGTTATCTAAAGGGAGTTTCCATGCGCCGTTTTCTTTTTTCCAGCGCTCTGGCTGTCGCCGCAGTGGCCGGTCCTGCCTCCGCTGATCTTGTCAGCGAAATCCGTCTTGGTGTGATGCAGGAGAACATCTGCGTTCTCGACTGCAACAATGCCAACAAGGAGCCGGGTCAGAGCCTGAGTGGCGAGATCCTGTTCAATTCGCCGGATTTCCTCGGCGTTCTCTGGAGTCCGAAGCCCTATGTGATGGGCTCTGGCAACCTTCAGGGCGACACCAGCTTCGGCGGCGTTGGCCTGCACTGGTCCTTCCCGGTCGCAAAGCGCTGGCAGTTCGAGCCGAGCGTTGGCTATGTGATCCATGACGGTGAGCTGGAAAGCCCGTACCCGCAGGGGGATCCGCGCGGCGATGCCTTCACCGAGGATCACGTCCTGCTTGGCTCGCGTGACCTGTTCCGCACCACATTCGGCCTGCACCATGACATCAATGAAGTCTGGGGCGTGGAGCTGATGTACGAACATCTCAGCCACGGCCAGATCCTCGGTAATGGCCGCAATCAGGGCCTGGACAATATCGGCCTGCGCGTCAGCTATAGCTTCGACTAGCAGGCGCGGCCAAAGGCCCCTTGCTTTTCCTCTCTGAATCCTGCCCATGTCGCCGCGGACTGAACAGGAGCGGCACATGGCTGGCGTAGTGGTCGTAGGCGCCCAATGGGGCGACGAGGGCAAGGGCAAGATCGTCGACTGGCTTTCGAGCCGGGCGGATGTGGTCGTGCGGTTCCAGGGCGGGCACAATGCCGGCCACACGCTGGTGATCGACGGCAAGGTGTTCAAGCTGGCCCTGTTGCCGTCGGGCCTCGTGCGCGGCGGTAAGCTGTCCGTGATCGGCAACGGTGTCGTGGTGGACCCATGGCACATGCTGACGGAGATTGAGGGCATTCAGGGGCAGGGCGTTGAGGTCTCACCTGAGACGCTGGTCCTGGCCGACAATGCCTCGCTGATCCTGCCCTGGCACAAGGACATCGATGCGGCCCGCGAGGGCGCGCTGGGCGCTGGCCAGATCGGCACTACAAAGCGCGGCATTGGCCCGGCCTATGAGGACCGTGTCGGCCGCCGGGCGATCCGCGTGGCAGACCTTGCTGACCCAGCCGCCCTGGACATGAAAATCGAGCGCTTGCTGGCGCACCACCGCCCCCTGCGGGCGGGCCTGGACCTGCCGGAGCCGGATGGCGCGCAGCTCAAGGCGGACCTGCTCGAAATTGCCCCGAAAGTGCTGGCCTACGCCCAGCCGGTCTGGAAGCTGCTGGACGAGCAGGTGCGAGCGGGCAAGCGTATCCTGTTCGAGGGGGCACAGGGTGTGATGCTGGATGTGGATCACGGCACCTATCCGTTCGTGACCTCGTCGAATGTCGTGGCGGGTAATGCGTCGGCTGGTTCAGGTGTTGGCCCGGGGGCGATCTCTTACGTGCTGGGTCTTGCGAAGGCTTACACAACGCGCGTGGGCTCCGGCCCGTTCCCGACCGAACAGGACAATGAAATTGGCGAACGTCTCGGCACGGTGGGCCGCGAGGTGGGCGTGAACACAGGGCGCGCCCGCCGCTGTGGCTGGTTCGACAGCGTCATGGTGCGCCAAGCCTGTGCGACCTCTGGCGTCAACGGTCTCGCACTGACCAAGCTGGACGTGCTGGACGGGTTCGACGAGATCAAGGTTTGCGTTGCCTACAAGCTGAACGGGCAGGAGATTGACCACTATCCTGCCGGCCTGACCGATCAGGCCGCTGTGGAGCCTGTCTATGAGACGATGCCGGGCTGGAAAGGCTCAACCGCTGGCGCGCGTTCCTGGGCGGATCTTCCGGCAGAAGCGGTGAAATATGTCCGGCGTCTGGAAGAGCTGGTCGGCAAGCCCTGCGCGCTCGTCTCGACCAGCCCGGAGCGTGAGGATGTGATCCTCATGCGCGATCCGTTCGAAAACTAGGGCCTGGCTAGATCGGGCTATAGGCCATGATCGACAGGCTGATTTCGCTATCCTCATTGAAGATGAAGGTCTCCGCGACCTTCTCTTCACGATGGTTTGTGTAGAGAATTGTAACTGCGTCAGAGCCGACGAGTATGTCGTCTATCGCAAAGAACAGGGACCGGGCCCTTGAGAGGGCCTCGGTCCAATAGGCTTGCAGCGCTTTCTTGCCACGGACGGCATTCGCCTCATTTCCCATGACCAGAGCGATGCGCGGGCTGTGGAAGACGACATCGTCAGCATAGTGCGACAGGATACGGTCAATATCCCTGTCGTTCCATGCTGACAGCCAGTCGTTGGCGAACTCTTCCGCGAAAGCGCGGCTCAGCATGTTCAGCTGGCCTGTCCGTTCACGGCGAGCACATCTTCCACCGTGCGCAGGCCCGGCTTGGGCGATGTCACGAGGACAGCCATGTTGCCCGGAAGGTGCTTGTTATCCAGCATCTTCTCGTGCGCGGCCGGGATGTCTTCCCACGGGAAGACTTCGGACATGCCGGGGTCGATGCGGCGGTTGATCACCAGCTCGTTGGCGGCAGACGCCTGTTTCAGGTTGGCGAAGTGGCTGCCCTGCACGCGCTTCTGGCGCATCCAGAGGAAGCGCGCATCCATGGTCAGGTTGAAGCCGGTCGTCCCGGCACAGATCACCACCATGCCGCCGCGTTTCACCACGAAGACAGAGACTGGGAAGGTCGTTTCACCGGGGTGTTCGAACACGATGTCGACATCCTTGTTGCCGGTGATGTCCCAGATCGCCTTACCGAACTTGCGGCTTTCCCGCATATAGTCCTTGAACTCCGGACCATTGACGGTTGGCAGCTGGCCCCAGCAATTGAAGTCCTTGCGGTTCAGCACGCCCTTGGCGCCAAGGCTGAGCACATGCTCTTTCTTGTCGTCACTGGAAACGATGCCGATCGCATTCGCGCCTGTGACGGCACAGAGCTGGACACCGAAACTGCCGAGACCGCCCGAGGCGCCCCAGACAAGTACGTTGTCGGCTGGCTTCACGATGTGCGGGCGGTGGCCGAACAGCATGCGGTAAGCGGTGGCGAGCGTCAGCGTGTAGCAGGCGCTCTCCTCCCAGGTCAGGTGCTTCGGGCGCGGCATGCACTGGCGTGCCTGCACGCGGCAGAACTGGGCGAAGGAGCCATCCGGCGTCTCATAACCCCAGATGCGCTGTGACGGCGAGAACATCGGATCGCCGCCATTGCACTCCTCGTCGTCGCCATCGTCCTGGTTGCAGTGGATGACAACTTCGTCGCCGGGCTTCACCCGCTTCACCTTGCGGCCAACGGCCCAGACGATGCCGGCCGCATCGGACCCGGCAATGTGATAGTCCTGCTTGTGAACGTCGAACACGGACACAGGCTCGCCAAGGGCGGCCCAGATGCCGTTATAGTTGACGCCAGCGGCCATCACGAGGACGAGCACTTCGTCGGAATCGATCTCCGGCACAGGGACTTGTTCCAGCTGCATGGCAGTTGCCGGGCGGCCATGACGTTCCCGGCGGATCGCCCAGGCGTACATCATTTTCGGAACGTGGAACTCTGGCGGAATCTCGCCAATCTCGTAAATGTCTTTGACTTCCCGGCTCATGGCGGAAATGCCCTCCTCCTTTGTACTTTCTGCAAAAAACCCGGTGGTGCGATCTCAGCGCAGCTTCACAAGGCCCTCGGCGCGCGCCACCTTGGCGTCATGGTTGCCCCGATGCAAGTTGTTTTGTTGCGGTGCACAAACGCAAGTCTCAGGAGCGTGACAAAAATGACAATCGGCCGGACCGTCTATCTCAATGGTAAATTCTGCCCTGTGGAAGATGCCGCCATTTCCCCATTCGACCGGGGGTTTCTCTTTGCGCATGCGGCCTATGAAGTAACGGCGGTCTATGATGGCCGCTTTATTGATCTTGAAGGGCATCTTTCGCGTCTCCGGCGGACTTTGGAGGGCATATCCATCTCCAATCCTTACAGCGATGAGGCATGGGCGGAAATCCACACGGACCTGATCGACAAGAACGGTGTGGAAGAGGGGCTTGTCTATCTTGAGGTGACGGGCGGTGCTTACGGCATGCGTGATTTTGCCGGGCCCGAGACGTTCACGCCAACTGTCTTTCTTTATGCAGACACCCGTCCGCTGATCGGGGAAGCAGCACGGGACGGCATCAAGGCCATCACGCTCGGCGATACGCGCTGGAAACGGCGTGACATGAAGACGGTGCAGCTGCTCTCCCAGGCCCTCGCTTACCGCGCCGCGCGTGAGGCTGGAGCCGACACGGCCTTCATGGTGGAAGACGGACTTGTAACAGAGGCCGCCTCGGCCAATGCCTGGATCGTCGATGCAGAGGGGCGGCTTATTACGCGCGAATTGTCTCACTCCATCCTGCCGGGGATCACCCGGGCAGGTGTCCTGTCCCTGCTGGACGGGACGGGGATCGAACTGGTCGAGCGGGCATTTACGCCGGAAGAGGCCGCAGGCGCGGTCGAGGCTTTCACGACATCGGCAGGCGCCATGGTCGCTCCCGTGATCGCGCTGGATGGCAAACCGGTTGGCAGTGGCAAGCCGGGGCCGGTCACGCGGCGGATCCAGCGTCTCTATTATGAGGCGATGGGCGCCGATGTCGCGGCCGTGGCGCCTTGGGCGCTGGGCTGAGACGGCAGGACTGAGCGGATCTTTATGGTGAGGATGATGCTGGCCAGAACCAGCGTCACCACATTTGCGACGATGATCGGCAGGGCGCCGAGGGCAATGCCGTAGACCAGCCACACGGCAACGCCCGCCGTGAACATGGCATACATGATGAGTGATATGCCCTCGGTCCGTTTCGTGCGGATCACGAGGATCGCTTGTGGCACGAAGGAAAGAGTCGTCAGGAAGGCGGCGATGATGCCGATCACGTCAATCATGGGTCCGAAACTCCGCCGGAAGACGTCGCCTCATACGTGAAATCGACGGATTTGGGGAGCGTTTGTTGAAGGCGTCACCGCTGTAAGGGCGATGGGTCAGCGATCATCCAGGTCGGTAAACTCGCCTTCGATGATGTCATCGGACCCGCCGACCGGGCCTGTCCGGGCCTGGTACGAGGCGTTCAGCTGCGTGGCGACAATATTTGCCTGCCCTGCGGCCATGCGCGCGCTGGCGAGGTTCATCAGGTAAACCGCCAGTGTCGTGCCCCCGGCGATCAGCAGGTCCGGCCAGCCGAAACCGCGTGCGAGGGACGTGTCCCGGAAGAGGGCGAGCACGCCCAGCGTGATAATGAAGATGCCCAGCAAGAGGCCCGTGCGCACAGCAAAGCCCGGCCAGAAGGCGCCGGGATCGGGCATGCGCGTTTCCCCTGCGGCCCGCAGGAAACGGATGCGCTCAATCCAGGAGGCCAGCATCATTCCCCCTGCCAGAAGCAGCAGGACAAGGAAGCTGCGTTGCAGGACGGCTGCAAGCGCCGCCGCCGCTGGAAAAGCGAGCAGCGAAGCAAGCCGCAGACGTAGTGCAAGCTGCAGGGCGGCTGGTGACAGGCCATCTGTCGTATTGGCGGACGAAATGTGTATCATCAGCTGAATGTGGCCCTGCCCGCCTGCGGCCGCAAGACGCTCCATCCTGCGGCTTGTCAGCATCGTTTTGCGAGGGCATGTTGCGCCGCAACAAAAATCCTGCGTTGGGAGGCGCATGCCCCATGGCCGACAGCCACACGACATTTCAGCACAATCCGGACCGGCCGTGGATCTTCCGGACCTATGCCGGCCACTCGACGGCGAAGAAGTCGAACGAGCTTTACCGGATGAATCTGGGCAAGGGCCAGACGGGCCTGTCCATCGCCTTCGACCTGCCCACACAGACGGCCTATGACGCAGACCACATTCTGGCGCGCGGTGAAGTCGGCAAGGTTGGCGTGCCGGTCAAGCATCTCGGCGACATGCGCGAGCTGATGGCGGAGCTGCCGCTGGAGCAGATGAACACGTCAATGACGATCAATGCGCCAGCCTCATGGATGCTGGCGCTCTATGTGGCGCTGGCAGATGAGCGCGGCGACGACCGCAAGAAACTGCGCGGCACGACCCAGAACGACATCGTCAAGGAATACCTCTCCCGCGGCACGTATGTGTTCCCGCCGGAGCCGTCGATGAAGCTGATCTCCGATATGGTTACCTGGTGCTACACCGAGGTGCCGAAGTGGAATCCGATGAATGTCTGCTCCTACCACCTCCAGGAAGCAGGCGCGACGCCGGAACAGGAACTGGCCTACGCCTTGGCGACGGCGATTGCCGTGCTCGACACGGTGAAGGCTGGCGGCAAAGTTCCGGAAGAGGACTTTGAGATTGTCTTCGGTCGTATCTCGTTCTTTGTGAATGCGGGTGTGCGTTTCGTTACAGAACTTTGTAAGATGCGTGCCTTTGTGGAACTCTGGGAAGAGATCGGCCGGGAGCGCTATGGCGTGACCGATCCGAAGGCGCTCCTGTTCCGATACGGCGTGCAGGTGAACTCCCTCGGCCTGACCGAGCCGCAGCCGGAGAACAATGTTTATCGCATCCTGATCGAGGCACTGGCCGTCACGCTGTCCAAGAAGGCTCGCTGCCGGGCCCTGCAGCTGCCTGCCTGGAACGAAGCGCTTGGCCTGCCGCGCCCGTGGGACCAGCAATGGTCGCTGCGTCTCCAGCAAATCCTCGCTTTCGAGACGGACCTGCTGGAATATGAAGACCTGTTCGACGGCAGCCATGTGGTCGAAGGCAAGACGAATGAGCTGATGGAACTGGCCCGCGCCACGCTGGCCGAGATCGACGCTCGCGGCGGCGCTACGAACTCCATCGACTTCATGAAGGAAAGCTTGGTTGGCGCACATATCGAGCGCGTGAAGGCGATCGAGTCCGGCGACCTGACCGTGGTTGGCGTCAACCGCTACACAGAGACGGAAGAAAGCCCGCTGGGCGGCGGCGATGGCGCAATCCAGACCGTCGATCCGGCTGAAGAGATGATGCAGGTTCGTGAGCTGGCGGCGTGGCGTGCTGCGCGTGACAATGAGGCTGTCGCTGCTGCTCTGGCAAGCCTGAAAACAGCCGCGACAGAGGGCACCAATATCATGGAGCCCTCCATTGCCTGCGCCAAGGCCGGTGTCACCACAGGCGAGTGGGGCGCCGCGATGCGTGACGTGTTCGGCGAATATCGCGGCCCGACGGGCGTGGCCATCGTCATCAATTCCGACAGCAATGAAGATACCGAAGCCGTCCGCAAGGAAGTGGACCGCGTGTCCGAGGCGCTTGGCCGTCGGCTGACCTATGTGCTCGGCAAGCCGGGCCTCGACGGCCACTCCAACGGGGCGGAGCAGATCGCGGCGCGCGGCCGTGAGGTCGGCATGGATGTCATTTATGAAGGCATCCGCTTTGCACCGAACGAGATTGCTGCGCAGGCCAAGGAAGCCGATGCACATGTTGTCGGTCTATCCATCCTGTCGGGCAGTCACCTGGATCTGGTTCGCGAAACGCTGGCGGAGCTGCGCAAGGCCGGGCTGGAGAATGTGCCCGTCGTGGTTGGCGGCATTATCCCGCCGGAAGATGCCCAAGCCCTGCGCCAGATGGGCGTCGCCCGCATCTACACGCCGAAGGATTTCAAGATCACCGGCATCATGGGTGATGTGGTCGGTATCGTGGAGAAGGCCTGGCTTGTGAAAGGCTGAGTTGCGGGACGCGTGCAGGCCGGATAAGCGATCCTTCTCCACAAGGACGCCGGACATGCCAAAAAGCGCCCCGTTTGAACTCGGTTGGGAAGAGTGGCTGGCGCTGCCAGACCTGGGCTTGCCTGCGATCAAGGCGAAGATCGACACAGGGGCGAAGACCTCGGCCCTGCATGCCAGCGTGATCGAGCCATTCGGCCCGGTCACCAGCCCGCAGGTGCGTTTCCTGATCCAGCCAGACCCGAACAATCCGGCGCTGGAGGTCACCTGTTCGGCGCCTGTGGTGGACCGGCGTGAGGTCACCAGCTCCAATGGCGAGACAGAGCTGCGCTATGTGATCGAGACCGATGTGCAGATGGGCGACCGGCGCTGGCCGATCCAGCTGACGCTGACCAATCGGGAAAACATGATGTACCGCATGCTGTTCGGCCGCGGAGCCATGCAGCCGGACATGGTGGTGGACCCGAATGAATCCTTCCACATGCCGGAGCTTTCCTACAAGCTCTACAAGGGCCTGCCTAAGAAGAAGCCGGTGCGGCGGCCGCTGCGCATCGCCTTGCTGACGCGGGAGCCGCACAATTATTCCAGCCAGCGTCTCGTCGAAGCTGCGCGCGAGCGCGGGCATGTGATCGAGATGATCGATACGGCGCGTTGCTACATGCAGATCGGCACGCTGGATCCGCAGGTGCATTATGATGGCAAGGCGCTACCGCGTTATGATGCCGTCATTCCACGGATTGGTGCGAAGATTACAGATTATGGCATGGCGGTTCTGCGCCAGTTCTCGAACACCGGTGCCGTCTGCCTGAACGGGGCGGGGTCCATTGGCCGTTCACGTGACAAGCTTCTGGCCCAACAGCTGCTGGCGCGTGCAAAGATCGCCATGCCGGTGACGGCCTTTGCTCACAGCCCGAAGGATACCAAAGACCTGATCGGCCTTGTCGATGGCGCGCCGGTTGTGCTGAAGCTGCTGACTTCGACACAGGGGCGCGGTGTCGTGCTGGCTGAAACACGCAAGGCGGCAGAGAGCCTGGTCGATGCCTTCCGCGGCCTTGATGCGAACTTCCTGGTTCAGGAATTCGTGGAAGAGGCGGCCGGTGCCGATGTGCGGGCGTTCGTCATCGGCAACAAGGTTGTGGGCGCCATGAAGCGGCAGGCCCAGAAGGGGGAGTTCCGCTCCAACCTGCACCGGGGCGGGACGGCTTCGAGTATCCGTCTGACGGCGGATGAACGGGAAACAGCTCGCGCTGCTGCCAAGGTTCTGGGGTTGAATGTGGCAGGAGTTGACTTGCTGCAGACAAAGGACGGACCGAAGGTTCTGGAGGTCAATTCCTCGCCGGGGCTGGAGGGGATCGAGAGCACGACCGGCAAGGATATTGCCGGTATGATCATCGAGCATCTGGAACGTCAGGTTCGCCCTCTGTCCAGGGACCGTGAAACGAATGCCCGCAGCAGCCGGCGCGTCAACGTGAACTGAACAGCTTTCCCTTCTCCGTGATCAGGATGATCACAAGTGATGAGAGGCCGAGCGCGACGAAGCCCAGCATCAGCGGAACGGTCGTCCCATTGTACTGGCTTCCGATCAGCATGCCGATCAGGCTGGACACAGTTGTCGTGGCAAACCCGTAAGCAGCTGATGCCGTGCCTGCGATGGACCCTAAGGGCTCCATGGCCAGTGCCGAGAAGTTCGACCCCAGCAGGCCGAAACACGCAAAGGTCAGGATGAACAGGGGGTAGAACCAGAGCAGGTTTTCTCCGAAGAAGTGCGTGATCAGCGCGGATAGGGCAGACAGTCCGGTGAACAGGAAAAGGGCCGTGTGGCTGATCCGGCGCATGCCGATTTTCTCGACAAGCCGCGAATTTGTGAAGTTCGCCACGGCCAGCATGCCGGCAATTCCGGAGAACCAGAGGACAAAATCCTCTCCGCGATGAAAAACTTCGCGGAAGACCTGCTCGGATGTTGCGATAAAAGAAAAGAGGGCGCCAAAGACGATGCCCGAAGCGCACATATATCCGAATGTGACCGGGGTGCGTATAACCTGCATGTAGGCGCCGAGCGCATTGCCGACATTCAGCGGCCTGCGGTTCTCCACCGGAAGGGTTTCCGGCAGGCGCGACCATGTCCAGCCCAGCATGAAAATGCCGAACACGACCAGTGCGCCGAAGATCCATTCCCATGGTGCCACGAGCAGAATGGCCTGACCTGCCGCAGGGGCGATGATCGGGATGATCATGAAGATCGTCATGACGAGAGACATGAAGCGGGCCATCTGACGTCCGGCAAACAAGTCCCTCACAATCGATACGGCGACGAGTCGTGCGCCCGATGAAAAGACGCCTTGAATGAAGCGTGCAGCCAGCAGGGCGTGGAATTCGCGCAGAGTGATGCACAACATCGCCATCAGGATATAGCCGATCAGGCTGATGAAGAGCGGGCCGCGCCGTCCGAACCGGTCAGTGATCGGCCCCCACAGGATCTGCGGGGCACCGAAGCCCAGCACATAGGAGAAGATGATCAACTGCTGGCGATTGTCGCTTTCGACGCCTTCAGCCGTCAGCCCAACAGCATGAGCAATCTGGTTCAATGCCGGTAGCATGATGTCGATGGCCAGGGCATTCAGCGCCATGAGCCCGGCAACCATCACAACCAGTTCAGACTTTCCGGGTGTGGAAGGGTGTGGCTGCAGGTCAGGCGAGGGTGCCTTGATTTCAGAATCGGGCACCGCGTGCGCCTCTCAAGCCGTTGGGTTTCAGGGAAGAGCTATCTGGACCCGTCAGACAGGCATTACCAGAGCTGCGGGGAAAAAACTGTGAGAAAAGCAAAGAGCCCTGCTGGTTCAGCAGGGCTCTCTTCGTTTCCAGTTGAGGGAAAGCGTATCAGGGCTGCGGGCGGACAATGCTGCCTGACAGGTTCATGATCACCTGATCTGCATCGAAATAGGCGGCGTCGTCCGGTTTGGCCCCTTTGCCCATGAGGATTTCAGCCGATGCGATATAGCGCGTCGATTCCCGGTATTCGGCAGGGCCCCAGTAGGGATCATAGTAGCCCCAGCGCGGCCAGAACGGATCATAACCGTAGGGGCGGGTCCGGTAATAGGACGAGCGCGGGCCGTAGTAATAATAGTCGAGATAGAAATGATCGTAGTAAGGCGAGTAGGCGCCACCGCCGATCGGCACCATCCGGCTTTCCGCGTCGGTATCGCGATGTACGACACGGAAGTGGTCATACCCGTTGAGCTTGGTCAGCTCGGCAGCACGATAGAGCAGGTAAGTCTCGACCGTTTTGCGATCCGTTAGGCTGTTGCCAGCAAACTGGACACGGAACCGGTTGTTCTCGATTTGCTGTTCGGAATATCCGCGGCTCGAGGAATCCAGCGCGGCCTGATAAGGAGTCGCCGTCGCACAGGCGGCGAGGATGGAGAGAGCGGCGAGACCTGCGATCAATCTAAACTTGGGCATGGGTTTTCAACCTCCGGCGCAAAAGGATCGGTCCTGAATTGGGCCTGCCAGCCTTATGACATACCTGACTGATATAAGGCTGACGCAGATGAATGCCAGTTGAATGCGGTCGCAATATGTCGTCCTTGCTACACATCATCACGAAAAGTTGTGCGGCAGGCCAGGCATCAAACAATAAAAAAGGCGGCCTTTCCGGGCCGCCTTTCTATTTTGGTGCGAGCTACGATCAGCCTGCCTTGTAGCCGATCACGGCCTTGATTTCGAGGAATTCCTCAAAGCCTTCTTCGCCCCATTCACGGCCATTGCCGGATTGGCCATAGCCGCCGAACGGTGCGGTGAAGTCCGGACGTGCGCCGTTGATCTGGATCTGACCGGCGCGGATGCGGTTGGCCACCTTGCGGGCGTCCTCTTCCGGCCCCTGCACGTAACCGGCAAGGCCGTAGACCGTGTCGTTCGCCATGGCGACGGCATCGTCCACGTCTTCATAGGGGATCATGACCAGAACCGGCCCGAAGATTTCCTCGCGGGCAATGGTCATGTCGTTGGTGACGTTTGCGAAAACTGTCGGACGGGCGAAGTAGCCTTTGTTGAAACCTTCCGGACGGCCCGGGCCACCGGCGACGAGCGTAGCGCCTTCCTTGATGCCGGTTTCGATCAGGTCCTGCACCTTCTGGTACTGGTTGCCATTGGAGATCGGGCCGATGGCGCCTGGCGTTGCTTCTGCCGGCATCATCACCTTGACGGACTCGGCCGTTGCTTTCGCGATCGCGATGGCTTCGTCCTGCTGGTCCTTCTGCACGAACATGCGGGACGGCGCGTTACAGGACTGGCCGGAATTGGTCATCATCTGGATGATGCCGCCAGCAACCGCTTTCTTGAGGTCTGCGTTCGGCAGGACGATGTTCGGGCTCTTGCCGCCGAGTTCCTGAGCGACGCGCTTGACGGTCGGGGCTGCAGCCTGGGCCACGAGCACGCCAGCCCGGGTCGAACCGGTGAAGCTGACCATGTCGACATCCGGGTGCGAGGACAGGGAGGAGCCGACGCCGGGGCCGTCACCGTTCACAAGGTTGAACACGCCTTTCGGCACACCGGCTTCATGCATGATCTCGGTCAGGATCATGGCATCGATCGGGGCGATTTCGGACGGCTTCAGCACCATGGTGCAGCCGGCTGCGATGGCAGGGGCCACTTTGCAGGCGATCTGGTTGATCGGCCAGTTCCATGGCGTGATGAAACCACAAACGCCGATCGGCTCCTTGCGCAGCAGGGTCGAGCCTTTCAGCTCTTCCCACTCATAATTGCGTAGGATCTGGGCCGTGGTGGCGAAATGGCCCATGCCGGACGGAACCTGGGCTGCATTGGCAAGCCACATCGGCGCGCCCATTTCGGTGGAGACAGCCTCTGCCAGTTCCGGCAGGCGCTTCTGGATGCCTGCTGCAATCTTGTCGAGCAGGTCGGCGCGGTATTCCACGCTTGTTTGCGAGAAAGCCGGGAAGGCGGCCTTTGCGGCGGCAACGGCCTTGTCGACATCTGCCTGCGAGCCGAGCGAGATCACGGCGAAGTTTTCTTCCGTGGCCGGGTTCTCGACTTCGAGTGTCCGCGGCGTCACGGGATCGACCCACTCACCGTTGATATAGAATTTCAGGTATTCCTTCATGCCACTCGGGCCTCCCTGCAGGTTGTCTGTCTGGCATAACTATAGGGTCAGGGCTCGCCAGCGGCGAGTCCTGACCCTACGATATGTCCTTATCGTAACCGGCCATCAGCCGTGGACATTGTCCACGTCATAGGCGGCGAGTGTCGCAAGGTTCACGATGTCGCCGACCGTGGCGCCCAGCGACGCAATCTGCACCGGCTTCTCGAGGCCAAGCAGCATCGGGCCGATGACCGTCGCGCGGCTCATCGATTCCAGCAGCTTGGTCGAGATCGAGGCCGCATGAATGGCTGGCATGACCAGCACATTGGCCGGGCCGCTGAGGCGCGAGAAGGGGTACAGCATCCAGTGGTTCGGGTTGAGCGCCACATCCGCAGCCATGTCGCCTTCATATTCGAAGTCGATGCCTTCCATCTTGTCGAGAATGGCGACCGCTTCGCGGACTTTCTCGCCGCGCTCGCCCATCGGATTGCCGAAGGTGGAGTAGGAGAGGAATGCAACGCGCGGCGTGAAGCCGACTGCGCTGACAGCACGGGCCGCTTCGATGGCGATATCGGCAAGTTCCGGGCCCTGCGGCAGTTCGGTGACGCTGGTGTCTGCGATGAACACGGTCTTGCCGCGGTTGATCACCATGGACATGCCGATCACGGCTTGGCCCGGCAGCGGGTCCAGCACCATCTGCGCATCCTGAAGGGCGACGTCATAATTCCGGGTTACGCCGGTGACCATGCCGTCGGCGTCGCCATTCTTGAGCATGCAGCAACCGAAGACGTTCCGGTCATTGTTCACTAGGCGCTGTACGTCGCGCTTGAGGTAACCTTCACGCTGCAGCCGGGCATAGAGCATGTCCGTATAAATCGGATTGCTGTCCGAAAGGCGGGCATTGATGATTTCAAGCGATCCGCTCGGAACGCCCATCATTTCCATGGTCTGCTCGACCTGGGCCTCGCGGCCGATCAGGATCGGATGGCCAAGGCCCTGGTTCTTGAAGCTGTAGGCGGCCCGGACGACAGACGGCTCTTCGCCTTCCGCAAACACGATGCGGCGCTGAACTTCCTTGCAGCGGGCCTGCACACCTTCGAGGAAGGCTGCGGCCGGGTCGGACCGGCGCTTCAGCTGGGCGCGGTAGGCGTCCATGTCCGCGATCGGCTTGCGGGCAACGCCGGTATCCATGGCGGCCTGCGCGACGAAAGGCGGGATGGAAGAGATGAGGCGCGGGTCGAACGGTGTCGGGATGATATAGTCGCGGCCGAAGGAAGGACGCGAACCGTGATAGGCGGCAGCCACTTCATCCGGCACATCCTCGCGGGCAAGTTCAGCTAGGGCGTAGGCGGCAGCGACTTTCATTTCTTCGTTGATGCTGCGGGCCCTTACGTCCAGCGCGCCGCGGAAGATGTAGGGGAAGCCCAGCACATTGTTGACCTGGTTCGGATAGTCGGACCGGCCGGTTGCGATGATCGCGTCATCGCGCACGGACTTGATCTCTTCTGGCGTAATTTCCGGGTCCGGATTGGCCATTGCGAAAATGATCGGGTTTGCGGCCATGGATTTGACCATGTCTGCAGTCACGGCGCCTTTTGCCGACAGGCCCAGAAGGACATCCGCGCCTTCCATGGCTTCGGCGAGGGTCCGTTTCGTGGTGTTCACGGCGAAGGCAGATTTGAACTGGTCCATCCGCTCCGTGCGGCCCTCATAGACGACGCCTGTGGAGTCGCACATGAGGATGTTTTCCGCCTTCACGCCGAGATGGCGGATCAGGCCGGCACAGGAAAGGCCGGCGGCGCCGGCACCGGAGACAGCCACTTTCACGTCACTCAGGTCGCGGCCCGTAATCATGCAGGCATTGATCAGGCCGGCAGCTGCGATGATCGCCGTGCCGTGCTGGTCGTCGTGGAAGACGGGAATGTCGAGTTCTTCACGCAGGCGGCTTTCGATCACGAAGCAGTCCGGCGAACCGATGTCCTCAAGGTTGATCCCGCCCCAGGTGTCTCCGATGTTGCGGACGGTACGGATGAAGTCGTCCGGATCCTTCGTGTTCACCTCGATGTCGATACTGTCGATATCAGCGAAACGTTTGAACAGGACGGACTTGCCTTCCATCACCGGCTTGGACGCCATCGGGCCTAGGTCACCTAGGCCGAGAATGGCGGTACCGTTCGAGATCACTGCAACCATGTTGCCTTTCGACGTGTAGTCGTAGGCCTTGTCCTCATCCTCGGCGATGGCGAGCACGGGTACAGCAACGCCTGGGCTGTACGCCAGCGACAGATCGCGCTGGGTACCCATGGGCTTGGTCGGCGCCATCGAGATCTTGCCGGCGGTCGGTTTTGAGTGGAAATCTAGGGCTTCCTGGTCGGTGAAGCTGGGGCGCTTGGACGTCATGACAAAGGGTCTGTTCTGGTTCTGGGTTTGGCGCGGGACCCTATGCCGCGCCGGGGGGGCTGCCAACTGTCTAAATTGTCCAAATGCATACCTTTCAGGCATGGCTGGCCTGAAGCTTTGCGAATCCCTTGGCAAACGGCTAGCGTCCGGGCGCCATGGCTGACACTGCGACACCTTCCCAAATGAGCAAGACTTCTGCGCCCACTCCCTTCATGGCGCAATATCTTTCCATAAAGCATCAGCAACCTGATGCGCTTCTGTTCTTTCGCATGGGGGACTTCTACGAACTGTTCTTCGACGATGCCGTCGAGGCAGCGCGGATCCTCGATATCACGCTGACATCGCGCGGAGAGCATGACGGGAAGCCCATTCCCATGGCGGGCGTTCCTTACCACGCTGCGGAAGGGTATCTGGCGCGCCTGATCAAGGCAGGCTGCCGGGTTGCTGTCTGCGAGCAGACCGAAAGCCCTGCCGAAGCAAAGAAGCGCGGCTCAAAAGCAATCGTTAACCGTGAAATCGTCCGCATCGTGACTCCGGGAACCCTGACAGAGGAGGCGCTGCTGCCGGCCCGGCAGGGGCAGGCGCTGGCTGCCATCGCACTGGGGGCAGGAGGCACGGAAAGCGCGATTGCCGTCTGTGATGTCTCGACCGGAAAGTTCGATGTCGCGGCCGTGGACCCCACGGCGTTGGCGGACATGCTGCTGGCTTGGCCCTTGTCGGAACTTCTGGCTGCCGATGCCGACAGTGGCAAGCCGCCGATCATCTCGGCTACAGCAGCATCTGCTGCGCCGGTTACCTGGCGTCCGGCGCGTGCCGCGACCCACAAGACGGGCGAAGCCCTGCTGAAGGAAGCCTTCAGCATTGCTGCCATCGACGCGCTTGGCGATTTCAGCCGCACGGAACTCGCCGCTATCGGCTTGTTGCTGGACTATGTGAAACTGACACAGGCAGGTAGCGAGATCCGCCTCGATCCGCCTCGTCGGCCTGACCCGACAGGGCACCTCTCCATTGATCCGGCTACGCGGGCGAGTCTTGAGATCGACCGGGCGATGAATGGCGCGCGCGAAGGATCATTGCTCGGCACTGTCGACCGTACGGTGACCGCGCCTGGGGCCCGTCTTCTGTCCGCACGGCTTGCCCGTCCGTCGCTGGACGTGGCGGAGATCGAGGCGCGTCTCGATGCAGCAGCATGGTTCGTGGACGACACATCTGCGCTGGAAGACCTTCGCGCCCGCTTGCGGCAGGCACCGGATCTGGAGCGGGCACGCACACGGCTCAATCTCGGCCGGGGCGGGCCGCGGGACCTGCTGGCCATTTCAAATGCCTTGCAGGCCGCGAGTGATGCGTCAGGGCTGTTGAAGCAGGCGGGTGCGCTGCCGGAGAGGCTGGAGCGCGCTTGCGAACAACTGGACCTGTCCGGCCAGCCGGACCTTGCCGCTCTGGCGGGCGATATTGCCCGAGCGATCAATGAAAGCCCGCCAACCCTGGCGCGTGATGGCGGCTTTGTTGCGCCGGGCTGGGACGCTGCGCTGGATGAAGTGCGTGGGTTGAGAGATGACAGCCGCCGCATCATCGCCGAGATGCAGGCCCGGTATGCCGAACAGACCGGCATTTCTGCTTTGAAGGTCAAGTTCAACAATGTGCTTGGCTATTTTGTCGATGTGCCGGCCAAGCATGGCGACACGCTGATGGCGCCGCCCTGGTCGGAAACGTTTATTCATCGGCAGACCCTTGCCGGAAATACGCGGTTTTCCACCAGCGAACTGGCCGAACTCGCCGGGCGGATTTCACGTGCCGAGGAGGAAGCCAAGGCCCGCGAGCTGGCTATCTTTGAAGACCTTTCCGCGCGGGTGTCCGCTGCAAGCCGGGCGCTATCGGCGAGCGCAGAGGCGATCGCCAGTCTGGATGTTGCGGCATCGACAGCAGCCTGGGCGCTGGAAGGGGATGCAATCCGGCCACGGATAGAACCCGAACCTGTTTTCGAAGCCGAGGGGTTGCGCCACCCTGTAGTCGAGGCCGCGTTGAAAAAGGAAGGCCAGGGCTTTACTGCCAATGCCCTGACCCTGGATGCCCGCGGCGAAGCGGCGCCACGCCTTCTTTTGGTGACCGGACCGAACATGGCTGGTAAGTCGACTTATCTGCGCCAGTCCGCACTCGCCGTCATTCTGGCGCAGGCCGGACTTTTCGTTCCTGCCCGGAGCATCCGGCTGGGACTTGCCGACAGGGTGTTCTCTCGCGTCGGCGCATCGGACGATCTTGCGCGTGGACGTTCGACCTTCATGGTCGAAATGGTGGAGACGGCCGCCATCCTTACGCAGGCGACGTCCCGCAGTTTTGTCATTCTGGATGAGGTTGGCCGCGGGACATCCACCTGGGATGGCCTCGCGATTGCCTGGGCAGCTGTTGAGCACCTTCACTCGACCAATGGCTGCCGGGCCCTGTTTGCCACGCACTATCATGAGCTCACGTCATTGGCCGACGATCTGTCCGGGGCTGCGAATGCTTCGCTCAAGGCGCGGGAATGGAAGAATGACCTCGTCTTCCTGCATGAGGTGCAGCCTGGCCCTGCAGATCGTTCTTACGGCGTTCAGGTCGCGCGTCTTGCCGGCCTGCCTAAAAAGGCGGTGTCGCGGGCAGCACAGATCCTGAAGCGGCTGGAGTCCGACCCTTCATCGGCAGAGACTTTGCCTCTGTTTGCAGCTGTGCCAATGGCGGTTGAGGAGGATGCGGCGGATGCGCCTCTATCGTCCGCTGCTGGAGACAGGATCGTGACCCTGCTTGACGGGATCGATCCGGATGCGCTGACACCAAGAGAGGCGCTCAGCCTGCTTTACCGCCTGAAAGACGAAGCCGGGAAAGAGGATTGATCCTAGGCGGACTTTTCGAGGAGTGTGAGAATCTGGATGACGGCACTGAGCGAGTGGTCGTCTTTGATCCTGTCGATCAGCAGTTTCCCATCCCGGCGCAGATTTTTCAGTTTCAGTTCCTGAGCGGCATTGCCTGAGGCCGTGGGGTGAAGCGGAAGTGGCTCATAGAAATAGTCGATCGGCTTTCTGAGGGCGATCGCGACTTCCCGCAAGCGGCCTGCGGAGAGGCGGCTTTGGCCGGCTTCGTATTTCTGGATTTGTTGGAAGGTGACACCCAGCAGCACGGCGAGTGTTTCCTGTGTCAGGCTCAGCTCCCGCCGTGCCTGACGCATTTTCTTCCCTACAAAGCGATCGGCGTCTGTTGGCTTTCGCACTTCGCGGCCGTTGGAACTGGCCTGATTGGACATGTTCGCATTCCCGGTTTCGAACCCTTGGTTGTGCAGAAATGCAAAAGACAGGCCAAAAAACAACCCTAAAGGGAATATTTTATTCTCCCAAATGGCGGTGCTGTGCCTACAGAGTCACATGACCAGCGGGCGTCCTACCATTCGGGATCTGGTTTCGGGTGTCCGGGATTATTTCGGATCGAGGCGGATGATATCGTCATCCGCGGTGCTGGCAGCCGGTTCGTCCGGGCCGGTTGCGAACACGGCGCCAGGCGCGTCATTGTTGAAATTGACCGAGCCTAGCTGGTCCGATCCGATCAGCCTCGGTTCATTCGAGGCGCCGCCGATATTCAGGTTCAGGGTCCCGCCTGCGGTCTGATTGTCACTCAGCGAGCTGGGCAGGGAGAGGTTCAGCGTGCCGCCCGTTTCCGCTTCGACCGCCACCGTATCAGTGCTCTCAGTAGATGCCTTCGAATTCGATTCCGAACAGGCCACACCTGCAATGGCGAGCGAGGCAACGGCGAAGACGGTCATAAGTTTCATGTTCATGTGCCTGATCTTGTCCCTGAGACTAGCGGCCTGCAAGCCTCTCCTGCACAGAGTCCCAGAAAATGGCAGGGATATCAATGCCGCTCAGTTTCTTGATGGCCTGTACGCCGGTTGGTGACGTGACATTGATCTCGGTCAGGCGGCCGCCGATCACATCGATGCCCGTCAGGACAAGGCCGCGGCGGCGCAATTCCGGGCCGATTGCCTCACAGATACGCTTGTCGGCATCGCTGAGGTCCGTTTTTTCTGCCGTCCCGCCAACGACCAGGTTGGAGCGGACCTGACCGGATTTCGGGCGGCGGTTCAACGCGCCGACAGCCTTGCCGTCGACCAGCATGATTCGTTTGTCGCCTTCGCTGACGGCCGGAAGGAAGGCCTGCACCATCACGGGCTCCCGGGATTTGGAGAAGAACAGCTCCAGCAGGGAGTCTAGATTGGAATCGTCTTCCTTCAGGCGGAACACGCCAGCGCCGCCATGACCGTAGAGCGGCTTCACGATGATGTCCTTGTAGCGCCCGCGGAAATCCTCGATGGCGGCGGGGTCGCGGCTGACAAGGGTGGGCGGCATCAGGTCCGGGAACATCAGCGGCAGGATTTTCTCCGGGCTGGAGCGCACGCCGGCCGGGTCGTTCAGGACCAGGGTTTCTCCCGTCACCAGTTCCAGCATGTGGCAGGCAGTGATGTAGGAGAGGTCGAAGGGCGGATCCTGGCGCATCAGGATGACATCGACATCCTTCGCGAGATCGAGTGTGACGGTCTCGCCGAAGATGCCCGGTGCCCCGGGAACACGCTGAACCTTTGCCGGACGAACCCGCGCGGTGACACGCTTGCCTTCCAGGCTCATGTCGTGCGGCTGGTAGACGAAAATCTCCATGCCGCGCGCCTGTGCCGTTTCGGCCAAGGCAAAACTGGTGTCGCCATTGATATTGACGAGTTCAAGCGGATCCATCTGGATCGCGACGCGAAGGCTCATTGGGCGCTCCCCTTGCAGGAACGCGGGCAGGGCGTCCCGTCAGTAACTTGCGCCGATCAGTTCGGCGTCCGACCCATATGAGGTATCGGAGCCGTTTTGGTAAGAGGTCGGCTGGCCCGTCAGTGCCGGTTCAGGTGCATGAACCTCCGGTTCGCGGATGCGGACATAGGAAACAACCTGTTTTACCCCGGCAACCACGCTGGCTTCTTCGGCCGCTTTTTTCAGTTCCTTGGCCGTGCGGGCGGTGCCCATGAGATAGACGACGCCGTCATAGGTCTCGATATTGAAATTGACGCTTTTGACGGTCTTCGAGCCGATCAGGCGAGCGCGGACCCGTCCGGTAATGACTTCGTCAGAGACATTGGCAATGAACCCGCCTGGAGGTTCGATCTTGATCTCGTTGGCGACATCCTTGGTCAGTGCGCCGCTCCAGGCGATGCCTTCAGCACGGACGCGGTCTTCCGGATTGTTAACCCGGCCGCTCAGCAGGACCAGCCCGTTGGCCACCTCGACGTCGACTTCGGCATATTTCTCGGAGTTTTCCGACAAGAGCTTCGCCTTGATCTGATTGGACAGGGTGGCATCATCCAGCGCTTCGCCCATGGTCTTGTCCTGGGCCGCCGTGAGCCCGACGGCGCCGGCTGTGCCGACTGCCGCAACCACGCATCCCCCTAGCGGGAGCAACAGGGTGAAGGACAGGGCAAGGGCGGCGACAGGCAACTTCATGGACAACTCCGGCACAGGGTCAGGTCTTCGGCGGACACTCCGGGCGACTTCTACAGCCGCGTTGGGGCGAAATTCTGGCAACGCAGCTCGTGTGCAGTCTGTTCACTGCAACAGATGCGACGGTGGCACACAATACGGGTTTCTTCTGGTTGTGAAGCGCCTTGCGTGGTATTATGCGAAGATAAGTAACCAGAAGGAACGAAAACCCTGACTTCCAGCGCTCCGCGGCTCCAGGCCGCAAAGCAGGCCACCGTTGAAGATATCCGCGTCGTGGCCGAGGCTCTCGCAAAGTCCCTTGAAGACGACAAGGCTGAGGATCTCCTCTTCATCGACCTTCAGGGCAAATCCTCGCTTGCCGATTTCATGATCATTGCGTCTGGCCGTTCCGGCCGCCATGTGGCTGCGCTTGCCGATCACATTGCGCAGGAAGCGAAGAAGCTGACCGGTCGCCCGGCCAGCGTCGAAGGCATGCCGAATGCGGACTGGGTTCTGATCGATACCGGCGATGTGATCGTCCATCTGTTCCGGCCGGAAGTCCGCGAATTCTACAATCTGGAAAAGATCTGGGCGCCTGAAACCGCCCCGGCACGCAGCAAGGCCCATTAGGCGCAATGCGCCTGACTTTCCTGGTGGTCGGCAAGATGAAGTCCGGCCCGGAGCGGGACCTTGTCGACGAATATGTAAAACGTGCACGCCCGGTTGCGCGGGGACTGGGCTTCCGCGGGATCGAGGAAGTCGAAGTCGCCAGCGGCGGCGGGCTGGATGCCGAAGCCGAGCGCATACTGGACAAGATCCCGGCTGGGGCCCGTGTGCTGCGCCTGGATGAGTTTGGCCCGTCCATGGGTTCCACCGACTTTGCAGACAAGCTGGCCGGTTGGCGCGACCAGGGCGTGCCGGACCTTGTTTTCCTTATCGGTGGCGCGGAAGGCTATGGCGACGCAGTCCGCAAGGCGGCCCCGGATACGCTGGCCTTCGGGCCGCAGACCTGGCCGCACCGTTTCGTGCGCGTAATGCTGGCCGAGCAGGTTTACAGGGCGGTGTCGATCCTGGCGGGAACGCCTTATCACAAGGCGTGAGTTACGTGCCTCCGGAGGGTTTTCAGCCCGCGTAGAGCGATGGTTGCGGGCCGAGGGCGAGCACGAAAAGAAGGCCGGCAAAGGCCGCAAGGGTCGCAAGCGACACCCATCGGGAAATGGCTGGTGTGGCGTTCATCTCCGGTGTCCTTCCTGTCTACCGTCTCTGATGCGCCCGATATGGGGCGGCTTCGCATGATGAACACTTTCTAAACGGAATGGGTTTCATGCGCGGCGTGAATGAGGCAATTTCCGGGCCAGTCATGACGGCTCGTTCACCTTGTTGATCCGGCCTGCTTCCCGGCCTAGACCTGAGCCGGACGAATGAAGGTGCGGGAGACAAGACAGTGTCCGGTTGGCGGGATTTCCTGAAAGTGTACTGGCCGCTGGTTGCGGTTGCCGCAGTTGGCTTGGGGGCTGCCCTGCTGCTGATGGATCCGGCGCCGCCGAAGCATATCCGGTTTGCCGCCGGTTCCCCTGGCGGGGCCTATCATGCCTATGCGGAGCGGTATCAGCGTCTCCTGGCAGAGCAGGGGGTAGAGGTCGACCTGGTGGATACGGCTGGCTCGATCGAGAATTTGCGTCTGCTGGATGAGGGGGAAGTTGATGCCGCGCTCGTGCAGGGCGGTCTGGCTTCGCGGCAGGACCGCGAGGAACTGCACTCTCTCGGCGGCCTGTTCCCGGAGCCGTTCTGGGTGTTCGTGCATGCCGGCAATGACATAAATTCCTTCGGGGACCTGCGTGGCTACCGGTTCGCCATCGGAGCGGAAGGATCTGGAACGCGCTCGCTCGCCCTCTCTCTTCAGGGGGAATTCGGCGGCACATGGCCCGCCAGTGCGCAATTGCCATTGTCAGGCACAGAGGCTGCCGATGCCTTGCGGGCGGGAACGGTGGATGCCGTTGCCTTCGCGGCGTCTGTTGACGCGTCATATGTGCAGCAATTGTTGCGCGATCCCGGCGTCAGCCTATTGCCGTTCGAGCGCGCTCCGGCGCTGGCGCGACGGCAGGCGGCCCTGTCTTATGTGACCTTGCTGCACGGCGTGGTCGACATTGGCGCCGATATTCCGTCTTCGGATGTCCCGCTGGTGGCACCGGTGGCTCAGCTTGCCGTCAACAAGGATCTTCATCCCGCAATTGAGGCATTGCTGATCGACTCGGCCATTGCAATTCATGGCAATGGCTCGCTGATCTCTGAGCCCGGAACCTGGCCCGATCCCGATGCGACAGACCTGCCTGTGCCGAACTCTGTGCGGCGGCACTATCAGAACGGGCCTTCCTTCCTGCGCCGGTATTTCTCATTCGACGTCGCGAACTTCCTGGATCGTGCCTGGGTGCTGGCGATCCCGCTGCTGACACTTCTTGTTCCGCTGGTGCGGGCAGCCCCGCCGATTTATCGCTGGCGGGTGCGGCGGAAAATCTATGTCTGGTACAAGGACATCCGCGAGCTGGAAGCGCGCGGCCGCGCCTCTCCGGCACCGGAGGAACGCACGCAGATCCTCAAGGAGTTGGAGGATCTGCAGCATGAAATCGGCACGGTGGAGGTGCCGCTGTCTTATACCGACGACCTGTATCGCCTGCGCAGTCATGTCGAATTCGTCAAACAGCTGGTGATGAATTCCAGGAATGGTGCGGCCGCGACAGCAGTCGGCGTCTGAGGGTCACCAGGTTTCGCACCAGGGCCGCAGATCCAGTTCGTGTGTCCAGGCCGAGCGGTGCTGGTTATGCAGCCAGACATAGTTTTTCGCGATTTCATCGGGGATCAGCAGCCCGTCGCGTGCGCGGCGTTCATCTGTATCGGGCAGCGTCTCCCGGATGAAGGCGGAATCGATGGCGCCGTCGACCACGACATGGGCGACATGAATCCCTCTGGGCCCAAGTTCCCGAGCCATGGACTGGGCGAGCGCGCGGAGGGCGTGCTTTGCGCCTGAAAAGGCCGAGAAGCCTGCACCGCCGCGTATGGCGGCTGTCGCACCGGTGAAGATGATCGTTCCGCGCCCTCGCGGGCTCATGACGCGGGCGGCTTCACGGCCTGCCAGAAAGCCAGCGAATGCCGCCATTTCCCACACTTTCTGGTAAACCCGGCTGGTCGTTTCCGTCACCGGAAAGCGGACATTCGCGCCGATATTGAAGATGCAGGCTTCGATCGGGCCCACTTCTGTTTCGACCTGATTGAACAGGGCGATGGTTTCATCTTCGCTGCGCGCATCGACGCCGAAAGCACGGGCCTTGCCGCCATTTGCTTCTATGTTTGCCACCAGCGTATCAAGGTCTGCCAGATTGCGTGGGCGGCGCGTGACACAGGCCGTCAGGCCCTCGCGGGCAAAGGCTTTTGCAATGGCGCCGCCAGTGGCATCGCCTGCGCCAATGATCAGGGCTGCGCCCGTACTGTTTGCCATTTTGCGTTTCCTCCATCGTTCAGAAGACGCTTGCGCAGGATAGTGAGTTTGTAAAGGGAACTCACGATGAAGTGGCGCTAAACAGGCCTGATCATCGCTGGCAGGAGGGGCAATAGAATGTCGAACGGCCGGATTGCACGAGGCGCTTGATGGTCGTTCCGCAGGCGCGGCAGTCTTCGCCTTCGCGGTCGTAGACGGCGAAGCGGTGCTGGAAGTAGCCAAGCTCGCCGCTGGCGCTGGCAAAGTCCGAGATGGAGGATCCGCCGGCCTCGATGGCCTCTGCGATCACGTCATTGATGGCGGGGGCAAGCCGGGCGGCGCGCTGGCCGGGGATGCTCTGCGACAGGCGTTTCGGTGAGATCCTGGCCCGCCACAGCGCCTCACAAACATAAATGTTTCCAAGGCCTGCGATGACGGACTGGTCGAGCAGGGCGGCCTTGATAGGGGCCTTCTTGCCCTTGAGGGCGGTGTCCAGATAGGCGGCGGAGAAATGGTTGCTCAGCGGCTCCGGCCCCATGGCGGTTAACCGTGGATAAGCCTGGAATTGCTCCGCAGGCCAGAGCTCCATGAACCCGAACCGGCGGGGGTCATTATAGGTGACTATGTCATGACTATCTAAGACTATAACGACATGATCGTGTGCCGGATCCGTGCCAGTATCGTACTTGTAGCTGCCTGTCCGTTGCCCGCTGACGGTGAACCGGCCGGTCATGCCGAGATGCATCACCAGCACCTCGCCGGATGACAGTTCCGCCGTCAGGAATTTCGCGCGGCGGCCAAGACGCACCACCTTGTGCCCGGAGACCCGTTCTGCGAAGCGTTCGGGGAAAGGGAAGCGCAGGTCTGCCCGGTTCTGGGTGAGCGACACGATGGTGCACCCCTCCATGACGGGGGCGAGGCCGCGGCGAACTGTCTCGACTTCGGGTAATTCAGGCATGGTTATGGCATATAGCCTAGGGCGTACGGGGTAACTATGGTGGCGCGCATGTCTGCAGAGCCTGAAACACAACGCCCGGATACCGAAAGGAAGGTTTCCTTCGGTTTCGAAGAGGTGACCGAGAGCGAGAAGGTGGCACGGGTCAAAACCGTGTTCCGCTCGGTCGCGTCGCGCTACGACCTGATGAACGATCTCATGTCCGCCGGTGTGCACCGCCTGTGGAAGCATGACGCGATGAACCGCGTGAACCCCCAGCCGGGCGAACGTCATCTGGATGTGGCTGGCGGCACGGGCGAACTGGCCCGGGCTTTCCTGGATTTGGCCGACAAGGCGGGCAAGCGTCGCGGCGTTGACATGCCTGCGACCGCTATCGTGTCCGACATCAATGACGCCATGCTGGAAGCCGGCAAGGCGCGGCCCGACAATGCGAAATGGGGCGACCGGCTGAACTGGGTCTGCGCCGACGGTCAGAACCTGCCCTGGGCCGACCGCAGCTTCGATGTCGTCACCGTCTCTTTCGGCATCCGCAATTTTGCCGACCGTGTGGCGGGGCTGAAGGAATTCCGCCGCGTGCTGAAGCCGGGCGGGCGCCTCGCCGTACTGGAGTTCAGCCATATGACGGCCCCCGCCCTGCAGGCGGCGTATGACACCTACAGTTTCAACGTCATCCCGCAGCTCGGCAGCCTCGTGGCGGGCGACAAGGAAAGCTATCAGTATCTCGTCGAGTCCATCCGCAAGTTTCCCGATCAGGAAACCTTCCGGAAGGAGATCGAAGGGGCGGGCTTCTCGAACGTGTCCGTCACGAACTATTCCGGCGGCATCGCGGCCCTGCATTTCGGCTGGGCCGTCTGATGCTCCTCCGGTTAGTTTTCGTCGATCCGGATGCCGTTTTCACTGACCGAGATTTCAAAGTCGGCACTGTTCCTGGCGCCATCGCCTTCGGTGAAATGATAGATACCAAAGCCGACCGCCCCGGCGATCAGAACACCTGCAACAAAATAAAGAAGCCCGTTGCCGGACGAACCTGTGATCTTGGCCATGACAGCCTCCTTTCAGAGTGTTTCGTGATTTCTCAACGCACTGCGGCTATGTCCGGTTCCAGCGAATTCAGGAGTGCAGCTTGGGGCTGATCGGAGACTACAGGCGTCTGATGCGCGCCGGTATCGCGCTGGCGCGGCATGATGTGATCCTGCCGGCGGACTACCAGTCGCGCCTGCCGCTGGCTGCCCGCATTGCCGGTGGCACGTTGCGCATCTTCACGGGCGGGGCGCGCGGCCGCCCGGGCCAGCGCCTTGCGCGGGCGCTGGAAGGGTTGGGGCCTGCCTATATCAAGCTAGGCCAGTTCCTGGCCACGCGGCCGGACGTGTTCGGTTCCGAAGTCACTTCCGATCTCGATCACCTGAAAGACAAGCTGCCGCCCTTTTCGATGAAGGCCGCGCGCGCCGCGCTGGTTGCCGAATTTGGCGATGCAGAGGCCAATCGTCTGTTTCCGGACCTGTCTGAGCCAGTTGCAGCCGCGTCTCTGGCGCAGGTGCACCGGATGGACCTGCCGGACGGGGCGCGTGCGGTAAAGATCCTGCGCCCGAAGATCGAGACGCAGCTTTCCAGGGAACTCTCCGCCATGAAGCGGGCTGCGCGCACGATTGAGGGCATTTCCTCGGAAAGCCGCCGCCTGAAGCCTGTTGCCTTCACCGAGACCATCGCCACGGCGATGATGCGCGAAACGGACCTGCGCCTTGAAGCGGGCGGGGCCGACGAGATGCGTGCGCTCAGCGAGAAGAACGGCTATTTCCATGTGCCCAAGGTCGACTGGGACCGGACGGGCCGCCGTGTGCTGACGATCGACTGGGTGGAAGGAAAGTCACTGACCGACCCCACGGCACTGGACCGGCCGGACATCGACCGCAAGGCGCTGGCGAACGACATTACCCGTGGCTTCCTGACCAATGCCATTGAGCATGGCGTGTTCCATGCCGACATGCACGAAGGCAATCTGATCCTGACGCCGGAAGGGAAGATCGCCCTCATCGACTTCGGCATTATCGGCCGGATCGGCATGACGGAGCGCCGCTTTCTGGCGGAGATCCTCTGGGGTTTCCTGAAGCGCGATTATGTCCGCGTTGCCGAAGTGCATTTCGAGGCGGGCTATGTGCCGGCCAACCAGTCTGTCGGTGAGTTTGCGCAGGCCCTGCGCACGATTGGCGAGCCGATCCACGGCAAGCCTGCCGAAGAAGTGTCCATGGGCCGGGTACTGCTGCAGCTGTTCGATTACACGCATACGTTCGGCATGGCGCTGCGCCCCGAACTGGTGCTGTTGCAGAAGACCATGGTTCAGGTGGAAGGCGTCGCGCGCGCCATCGACCCTGCCCACAATATCTGGAACGCTTCGGAGCCTGTCGTGGAAGGCTGGATCCGCCGCAGCTTCGGCCCGCAGGGCGCAGCAAAGCTGGTGGCAGAAAACCTCCGTGAAGTGACGAACCGCCTGAAACGCCTGCCCGAAGTGATGGACCGTTTCGAAGCCTTCATGGAACATGAGACATCTGCGCCACCGCCCGAGAAGAAACCGTTCGCCCCCTGGTGGGGCTGGTTCGGGCTTGTCGTGGCCCTGGCCGCTCTGGCAGTGTGGGCTTCCCAATAGGAGGCCCACTTCATGACACATACAGGCGGATGCCAGTGCGGGCGCGTGCGCTATGAAATGGACGTGCTGGAATATGCGCATGTCTGCCATTGCCGCATGTGCCAGAAGGCAACGGGCGGCCTGTTCGCGGCCCTTGTCGGCGCGAAGAAAGACCAGATGCGCTGGACAAGTGTGGCGCCTGAGGAATTCGAGAGTTCAAACCTCGCAAGGCGGGCCTTCTGCAAGGCGTGCGGCACGCCGCTGGGCTTTACCTACAACCTGCCCGATGCCCGCCAGTATGTGACCATCGGCAGCCTCGACCATCCGGAAGAGGCGCCCATCACGCACCAGTTCGGGCTCGAATCGAAATTGCCTTTCGTGACCTTCTGCGAGGACGTGCCAGGCGAACGCACGGGCGATACGCCTGCGGTAGGCGAATTTCTCGCGGATCTGACGTCCAACCAGGCCTGAACTCTCCTTAAGGGAGTAAAGGGTTAACGCCCGCACCGGCCATGACCTAGACTGGCAACCGTTCCCGAAGGAAGGATCTGCCATGAAGGGCTTCATTGCCTCCGCTTTGCTTGGCGTTCTGCTGGCCCTGCCAGTGGCGGCGCAGATTGCCGGTTCCGGCCAGCGGACACAGGAAGCGGAAGAACAGCTGGCGAAGGCCCGCAAGGCGCCGCCTGCGCCTGTTTCCTCGCCGCGTGCCGTGCCGAAGCTGAGCGGGGCGCCGCAAGCCGGGAAGGGCGGTAGTACAATGCGGATCGTGGATGTTCAGGCTGTCCGGCGGATGTATGGCACATCCGGCGTACGGGTGTTCCGCGGTGATCGTGTGTCCGTCGTCCGGCCGGGGATGCGCCGCCTGCCTTCTGTCCAGAAGGCATCTTCCCGGCGCAGCCAGATGAAGCTGATCCGCATCGGGGCCAGCCCGCGGATGACCTATACCGGCTATGGCATCGACCTGGCAGAGCGCGCGGAAGAGGTGCCCGTACGGCCGCCGACGATCCGCATAAATCCTTAACGTTGACTGCGTTTTCACGCGAATTTCATGGCGGGAGCGCAAGGTTTCTGGGTTAAGACGATACCCGGAAAGACGACCCGGGACCTATGAGCGACAAACGCATCCTGCTGATCATTGGGGGCGGCATTGCTGCCTATAAGAGCCTTGAGCTGATCCGCGAGCTTGGCCGGCGCGGCATTGCCTGCCGCTGCATCCTCACCTCGGGCGGATCCCAGTTCGTCACGCCGCTGTCCGTGTCGGCCCTGTCGGGCGAGAAGGTGTTCACCGAGCTTTTCGACCTCGATGACGAGGCGGAGATGGGGCACATCCAGCTTTCGCGGTCTGCAGACCTGATCGTGGTCTGTCCGGCCACGGCGGACCTGATGGCGAAGGCCGTTCATGGCCATGCGAATGATCTGGCCTCCACCACGCTGCTGGCCACCGATACGCCCGTCCTGATGGTGCCGGCGATGAATGTGCGCATGTGGCAGCATGCGGCGACGAAGCGGAACGTGGCCCAGCTGCGCGCGGATGGTGTGTCCGTCATGGAGCCGGACGAAGGCGCCATGGCGTGCGGGGAGTTCGGCCCGGGCCGCCTGCCTCAGGTGCCTGCCATCGTGGCGGAGATCGAGCGCCAGTTCGCCGGGCAAGCAAGCGGCGCGCTGGAAGGCGTGCACTGTGTCGTGACGGCAGGTCCGACGCGGGAGCCGCTGGATCCTGTCCGTTTCCTGTCGAACCATTCTTCCGGCCGTCAGGGCTATGCCATCGCCGGGGCGCTGGCGGCAGAGGGCGCGCGCGTGACGCTCGTTTCCGGCCCGGTCTCGATCGCGCCGCCGCAAGGGGTGGATCTGGTGAAGGTGGAAACCGCGCGGCAGATGCTGAAGGCGGTGGAAGAGGCGCTGCCGGCGGATGTGTTCGTGTCCGTCGCGGCGGTGGCGGACTGGCGCCCGGCCAAGGCGGCGACGAAGAAGCTGAAGATCAAGGGCGGCGGCAACACGGCGCCCGCCATGGAGCTGGCCGAGAACCCGGACATCCTCCGCACCATCTCGAACAAGCGCAAGCACCGCCCCGGCCTCGTAATCGGCTTTGCCGCCGAGACGCATGAGGTGGAGGAACACGCGGCTGCAAAGCTGAAGCGCAAGGGCTGTGACTGGATCGTGGCGAACGATGTGTCCGGCGATGTCATGGGTGGCACAGAGAACGAGATCGCCCTTGTGACGCGCGACGGCATCGACCGCTGGCCGCGCATGGGCAAGGAGGAAGTCGCCCGGCGTCTTGCCCTGAAGATTGCCGGGGTTGTCACTGCGAAATAGGACGCGGGTGCCTTGTACCGGAACATGAAAAGGGGCGGCGCACATGATGCGCCGCCCCTTTCCGGTTTCAGTCCGTGAAAAGAGCTTAGAACGCGTAGACCAGCGAAACACGGGTCGCCGTATCCGTCGACTCGAAGCCGGCCGGAGGGTTGGTGTCGTGGCGGACATCGAAGGAAACGCGGGCCGACATCTTGGATGTCAGGGCAGCCGTCAGAGCTGCGGTGTTGCTGAGCTGGGTCGATTCTTCCGCATAGATCACGCTGGTGTCGTTGCTGAAACCAACATTCTCATTGAACTTGTAGGCAAATGCCGAGGATGCGACGGCACCGAAGGAGTTTACGGTTTCGTCAGGGACGGTGATCGGCAGGTTGTTCACATCGACAGTCTCATAGGCGCGGACCTCATCGATCTTGAGGCCGGGACCGCCACGGACGGTCCACTTGGTCTTGTCGCCATCGAAGATGTGATAGCCAAGACCACCGCCGACGAATGTGCGCGACTCAAAGCCGGTAAACTCGTCCCGCTCGTAGGAAACCTGGCCAAATCCGAACAGGCGATCATTGATCAGGCGGTCTGCGTTCAGACCGGTGTAGATGCGGTTCTTGGATTCCTCGCCATCAATTTCGCCATAGTCGGCGGATGCTTCAATGCCGAAATCCCAGAGGCCGCTCTTCTTGTTCAGTTTCAGGCCGAGCCCGAAATCCTTGGTGTCTGTATTGCCGGTGGTGTAGCCCGCGCTCAGTGAGCCTTCTCCGCTCCATCCATCTGTTGCGCCGTCTTCAGCCTGTGCTGTCCCCGCGGCACAAGCGATGGCCGTGAATGCGATCAGAAGTTTTCTCATTGGGTGTGTTCCTGTTTTAATGGTGGCGGCCTTAAGCGCCAAACAGCCTGAAGGTTCCATAAAGAATACATTAATGATGCATTCATCCTGGCGCGGCTGGCGCTTGACTTGCGCCTCCGACTCCCGCAACCGCTGCGGCCATGAACGAGGTTAATGTCGCGGTCCTGCCGCTCCCCCATTTCGAAGGGCTTCAGCTGCCCGCCTATGAAACCGCCGGGTCTGCCGGGATGGATGTGCGCGCTGCTGTGCCGGAAGGTGAGCCGATGGTGCTGGCACCGGGGGAACGCGCCATGGTGCCGACCGGCCTCAGTGTCGCGATTCCGCAGGGGTATGAAATCCAGGTCCGCCCGCGGTCCGGCCTTGCGGCCAAGCACGGCCTGACCTGCCTCAACACGCCCGGCACCATCGACAGCGATTATCGTGGTGAGATCAAGGTCATCCTCATCAATCTTGGCCAGGATGTCTTCACTGTCCAGCGCGGCGAACGCATTGCCCAGCTTGTGCTGGCACCAGTGACGCGCCTTGCCTGGCAGGCTGTTGATGCTCTCGATGAGACGAAGCGCGGGGCGGGCGGTTTCGGTTCCACCGGCCGCTAGGTTTCAGCCGACCTTCCTGTTTTTCCAATTCCGTGCGATTTTCCTTGAACAGGTGTTCAGGGAATACCATATATCGTTTGTCGATATGAATTAGGAGGACGGGGTCTATGGATCCGTTTCAGATGGTCGTCGTCATTGTGGCGATTGTATTCGGTACAAAAGCTTGGCGGGACCATATGCGTTTCAAGGAAATGCGGGCGAATGACCGGGCCTCCGATGTGGAGTTTGACCGGATGACGCAGGAAGTCGCCCGGCTGAAAGAGCGTGTTCGCGTGCTCGAAAAGATCGTGACCGATGGCGACCAGCGCCTGCGTGAGGAGATTTCCCGGCTCGCATGAGCCTGCCCGCAACAGATATTCCACACCCCTGAACAGGAGATGAGACCATGCCCTTGCTGTACCCTTTCGTGATCTTTCTCCTGTTGCTGATCCTCGCCACGCTGGTGCGCGGCCCGGCCCGTCAGGAAACGGCCAGCCTGAAAGAGGAAGAACTGTCCCGGCTGAGGGAACGTGTGGACGCACTGGAACGCCTCGTTCTCGATGAAGACCGGGACCTGCGCCGGAAGTTCGACGGCCTTTGAGGCCAGCTATTCAGGCAGGTCCGCAAGCCAGTCCGTGATTGCGACGGCCAGCTGGTCCGGCACTTCCGGCAGCAGCGCATGGCCTGCCCCGTCGATGCGGACAGCTGTAACCTGATCGCCCAGTTCAGCTTCCAACAGGTCAATCGTGTCGGCAGGCGGGGCAATCGTGTCCTGCAGACCTGTGATGACCAGCATCGGCTTGCCGGCGGCTGTCCACCAGAGGGACGAGTCGACCGAGCGGGTTGCGGCGCCCTGCAGGCGGCCGGTTTCCAGGTGCCAGCCGCGCAGCCAGTAATCCGGGACCGGATTGCCTTCGGCAAAGAAGCCATAGCGGACGGCCTCCCGGTGGGCGTCCGGCGTCAGGCCCGGGTCAAAGCTATGCTGCAGGGCGGTGTTTGCCTTTTCCGCGATGGGTTTCAGCCCGCCTGCCGCCAGAAGGATGACGCCGCGCACCTGGTCCGGATGACGGGTGGCAACCGCGCGGGCGAGACGATTGCCGAAAGCGTGGCCAAGCACGACGACTGGCGCGTCGCGTGTTTCCAGATAGATCGCGGCATCGTCGGCCAGGTCGAACAGGGTCGGTGTTTCGGCTGATGCCTGCGTTCCATTGATGGCCGGGGCTTCAAACAGGGTGACGCTATAGCCTGCGGCGGCCAGCTTGCCGGCCAGCTCGTTGAAATCGCTGGCTTCACGTCCGGCGCTGGCGAACATGACGATCTCCGGCCCGCTACCGGACCTGTAGGCTTTCAGCCGTGTGCGTCCGTCTTCATGTGTCCAGACATCGCCAACCGGGGCGCGGGCCATATCGCCCGGCGTGGAGGGGGCAGGGGGTGTCGTCATGCAGGCGCTCCCGAGGCTCAACAGGGCCAGATAGAAAAATGTCAGGCGCAATTTCAGCATGGAAGCCCTCCCTACAAAAGCTGTTGGTCCGATTTTGCAAACTTCGCCAGAAGATAGGCATCGGTATCTTCGATGGTCTCCAGCTTGCCGAAGGCGAAGGCATCGCGGTCCAGCACCAGGTCCCTCGGGCGCAGGGGGCGGCTGATTTCCAGCCCTTCCAGCGTGCGGGCGCGGGAGAAGGCAACATAGGCCTGTCCGTGTGCGAACATGCCGTGGTCGAAGTCGATATAGACCTTGTCCAGCGTCAGGCCCTGCGCCTTGTGAATGGTGACGGCATAGGCAAGCCGCAGAGGCACCTGCTTGAACGTGCCGACCACTTCCCGCGTCACCTTCTTGGTTTCAGGGTCCAGTTCGTAGCGGTACTTCTCCCATGCGGATGGCTCGATCTCGTAAGCATTGCCTTCGATTTCGACGATCACGCCCTTGCCGGAGAAACCGACCACTGTCGCTAGAGAGCCATTGACCCAGCGGCCCTCCGGATCGTTCTTGATCAGCATCACCCGGGCGCCCTCCTTCAGTTCCAGGTCTGCTTCGGTCGGGTAGGCGCGCTCCTCGAACTGGCCCTGCACGTCGGCATAATATGTCTGGGAACGGCTGGTCAGCCCGTCGAGCCGTGCCTGGTTGATGCGGAAGGCGTTCGCATTGTTCGGCGTGAGAACGACATGGGTTTCGGAGGCATCGACAGCCGAGCGCTGTGAGACAATGCTTTGCAGGATTGTTTCGTCGGCGGGCGTGACACGGCCCGTGCGTAACGCGCCGAGCAGCGCCAGGAAACGCGGGTCTTCCTGGCGAAAGACATGTTTCAGCGCGAGCAGGGCAAACTCCGCCTCCTGGAAAGCGGCGCAATTGAAGAAGTATTGCCCGCCATGGCGCTGTTTCAGGATCGGTGCTTCCTCGCCGGAAACCACTGGCGGCAGCTGGTGCAGGTCTCCCGACAGGATCATCCGTACCCCGCCAAAGGGCCGCTTGGAGGCGCGGTTCAGTTTCAGCGACTTGTCGATCGCATCCAGCATGTCGGACCGGACCATCGAGATCTCGTCGATGATCATCGTGTCGATGGCCTTGATCAGGCGGGTGGAGCGCAGGCGTTTGATATCCGTCGGCTCGATCAGGCGCGGCGGGAATTTGAAGAAGGAGTGGATCGTCTGCCCGCCGGCATTCATCGCGGCAACACCGGTCGGAGCGAGCACGATGGCGCTGTCACCGGCCTGGGCCAGGAATTTGCGCAGCATGGTCGTCTTGCCGGTCCCGGCGCGCCCTGTCAGGAACAGGTTGCCCTGCGCACCGGTGCCGCTTGCCACCCAGCGGGCAGGGGCAGCGTAGATATTCTCCGGTGTTTGCGTAACAGGGCCAGCCATCACAAGGGGATTAGCGGTCTTTGCCGGGGAAGGCGAGGCCCGGGAGGCGCTTCTAGTGTGCCTCTTCCAGATAGGCTGCCATCACCGCCTGTTCGACCATGGCGCGCACCTGCCGGGGCAGGAAGGGCTTGGTGATGAGGAAGGCGGGGTCGGACTTGTCACCCGTCAGCAGCCGTTTGGGGAAGGCGGTGATGTAAATGACCGGCACGGGATGCGGCAGGCTCGACTGGATGTCCTGCACGGCGTCTGCCCCGGAAGAGTTGTCCGCCAGCGCTATATCGGCGAGGATCAGGCCGAACTCATTCGAGGCAGCCAGTTCCACGGCTTGGCGATGTGTTGTTGCGATGCCGAGAACCGAGTGGCCGGCCTCCAGGACGATCCCGGCCAGCATTTCGGCGATGAGAATCTCGTCCTCAATGATCAGAACGGTCGTGGAGAGGGCCGACTTGAGGGATGTCTCGGCATTTACCAGGGCGTCTTCGACGAAATTGGTCGATGTGCAGAGAATTTCGGCCGCTTCGAAGATGCTGAAGCCTTCGACAGCCGTCAGCATGACTGCGCGCCGCTCGTCGGTGGTCATGCTGCGCAGGATTTTGGCGACTTCCTGATTGAGCTTGCCGTCTGACAGCTCCTCCATGATGGTTTCGTCCAGGGCGCGGAACAGGTCCTTGCGCTGGGCGATGGTCTGCCCCTCACTCAACAGCAGGAGCATCTTGGTTTCGAGCATGGTCTCGACGGCGGCATCGCCTGCGCTACGTGTGCCGAGCAGTGCGCGCGCATAACGCCGCAAATAAGGGAGTTCACCCGATATGAGATCAGCCAGCACGTAATGATATCCCGAATCTGTATTGCAGCCCGTGTCGCACTCTACTCAACAGTGTGCAGATGGGAAGCACAACAATTGGATCAAGAAAGCGCAATCTGTTGCTGGAACAACAGGATTAGGCTTGGTTGACAATTAAATTATACCATTGGTTGTCAAGGAAATCACTTATTCATTCCTGAACTGCTCAGGAGAGTTGGAGTGGCAGGATCAGGACAACCGGATGATGATGTCATAGCCAGCGATGGTGCGGCCGTCCGGGGCTGTGGGCAGGTTGCCCAGTGTCAGGTGGCCGTCCGGAATATCGGTCAGCTCGCCGGTGCGTTCATCCAGAAAGTGATGGTGCGGGCGGGTGTAGGTATCGAAGACGATATTGTCCTTGCCGGTGCCCCGCACGATGCGCAGCACGCCCGCATCGACCAGACTGTGCAGCGTGTTGTAGATCGTGGCCAGAGCGACGGGCTCTCCCTGCTGGCCAACTTTCTCGGCCAGCCATTCCGCGGTTACATGCCGGTTCTGCCCATCCGCGAACAGGATGTGCGCAATGGCCAGCCGCGGGCGTGTCGCCCTGAGGCCCAGCGTGTCCAGGAAAGAAGCGGCGTTGAAATCCGTCATGCGGGCAAACTAATTGCGCGGCCTTGTGGCTGCAAGCTTATCTCGGCAGCATGAAAAAACCCCCGGAAATGATCCGGGGGCTTCTCTGTTCACCGTTGCGGCCGGGGCTGATCAGCCGGCAATACGGCGAACATAATCATACTCGCCTTTCTTGGAGTCCCGCTTGCGTGCGGGCTGGAAGGCGACTTTTGCATGTTCTGCGCAGTAGGGGCCGCAGTCGGCCTTGCGTCCGCAGAAGGCAAATTTCGGATCGGCAGGGTCGCCGATCGGCCATTTGCACATGGAATCCCGCAGGGTGAGGATGGTGGCGGGCTCGCCATCGGCCATGGTCAGCGGGGGCAGCGGGGCCAGCGGCTCCTGACGCTCGATCACGGTGCGCGGCGCTTCCACGGGGCGCTCCGGCACCTGCGGTGTGGGCACCTTGACGCTGCCGTCCGGCATCACGCGGGGCTTCGGACGGGCCAGGCGCGGCGGGCGCTTGACCGGACGCGAGGGCGTCGCACGGCCCGACAGGCCGAGACGGTGGACCTTGCCGATCACGGCATTGCGGGTCACGCCGCCAAGTTGCTTCGCGATCTGGGAGGCCGAATGGCCCTCGGCCCAGAGTTTCTTGAGCGCACTCACGCGTTCGTCAGTCCAGGACATGAATTCACCTTCCTGCTTGGTACAGACCTGATACCCAGATCCGTCAGCCCCTATATATTGAGATGACAGTTACACGCCACCCCGCTCAGCACCTACATATCGTATCCAAGGCGAAACGAAACACAACATGCGGGACGGCCTTTCCACAGGCTTTCTACATATTGTGGTTAAAAACACGGCGCCTGTGGAATTCCTGCCTGGGTTGCCGGCCGTGCAACGGCTCTGTTCGTGGCCCTGATCGCTGGGTTCAGAAAAACTCGGTTATCGGGTCTCGCACCTTGCCCGGAATGCGCCTACATACACCGCCATGACTTCGACCGACTCCTCCGTCGCACCGGTTTCCGCACCGGCCGTTTCCACTTCAGCCAGCCGGAAGGTCCGCCAGTATGGGGCGGTCAACGGTCTGGGCCTGTGGACGCTTTTCAAACGGGAAGTGGGCAGATTTATGAAGGTGTGGATGCAGACCATCCTCGCCCCAGTGGTCACCACGCTCCTGTTCATGACCGTCTTCAAGCTGGCCTTTGGTGACCGGGGTAACCTGACCGGGGACTTCGAAGGCCTGAGTTACAACGATTTTCTGGCGCCGGGCCTGATCGTGATGGCGATCCTCCAGAACGCTTTCCAGAACACCAGTTCCAGTCTCGTCCAGGCCAAGTTCAATTCCACCTATGTCGATTTTCTCATGCCACCGCTGTCGCCGCTGGAGCTGACAGCCGGCTTCCTGGGCGGTGCAATCGTGCGCGGGCTGCTGGTGGCGCTCATTTCCGGCATCGGCATCCAGCTGAGCGGCCTTGCCGATCTGTCCGTGGCGCATGTCTGGCCCATCCTCTGGTTCAGCATGACATCTGCCATTGTTTTGGGCGGTCTTGGTGCGATTGGCGGCATCTGGGCGGACAAGTTCGACCACCTTTCGGCCGTCAGCAACTTCGTCATCGTGCCGCTGACCTTCCTGTCCGGTACGTTCTACGACATCAAGGTGATGACGGCGCCGTTCCAGCTGATGGCGCATCTGGACCCGTTTTTCTACATGATTGATGGCTTCCGCTACGGGTTCCTGGGTGTGGCCAACTCCTCCATCGTGACGGGCATGGCCTATACGGGCATCCTGTCGGCGATCTCCGTTCTGGCGGTCTGGTGGCTGTTCCGCTCGGGCTACAAGTTCAAGGCCTGAGACTCCCCTCTGCCGCGAGTGAGGTTGACCCTGTCGCCATCTAGGGCCCAAAGTCCGCCCGGGCTGAACGGAAACGGAGGCCATAGATGGCTAAATCAGGACTTTTCGCCGCCGTGGCGCTCGCAGCTGTGGTAGCTGCCTGCCAGGGCATTCCAAAGGAACAGACCGTCGCGCAGTATTGTGCGGTCGCCGATCATCAGGATGAAGGCGTCTGCAAGCTGAAGGTCGAGATCGACGGTCAGTCCGTCGCGCTGGCTGACACGGACATGCGGCTTTCCCAGGCACGCAATGTGGCGGATGGGGCTGCAACGGCGGCTGCCGAGGCGAAGGAAATGGCCGCTGCGGCCATGGCGCGCGCCGAAGAAGCGGCAAACAAGAGCGACGAAGTCGTCTGTGAAACGCGCACGATCCAGAATTCGGATGTTGGCACCTGCCGTCCGGGCTTTACGCTGACCAGCTGTACCCAGACGCGCTACACCTATCGCGCGGGTGGCATGTCGATCATGCGGGAAATCAATGACAAGCAGTGCCGCTTCAACACCAAGGTGCTTGAGATGCAGGTGCGTTGCTGCGCGGCGGCCAGCTCCGGCGTGACGCCGGAAGATACGCTGATCAAGGGCACGCCAGATCCGATGCCGGCACCGGAAGAGCCGGCGAAGGAAGAGTCGCCGCTGCGTTACTGATCGCTGCGCCCAGGGGGCTGGGACTGACAGCGGAAACCGCCTGCGCCGTAGGGGGAGCAGGCGGTTTCTTCGTTTCAGGAGCATCGCTTTCAGAAACCCGGCCTACTCAGGCTGGAAATAGAAATCCCCGCCGGTCGTCAGGTCGATATAGTTCGGGTGCTGCTGTTCATTGGTGCGGCGGGCGACGGCATCCTGAACGCGCTTGAACAGCACATTGGCCGGCACACCGGATGCAGGCAGGCGCTGGGCAAGTTCTTCCGAATAGGCGCCGTCATCGGCTGCGGTCTTGCCGGGCTCTGTCGCATAGGCCTGGAAGACGCCGGTTGACCATGTGACGGGCTGGTAGCTGCGCAGCATGCCGCGCGTCTCATCGTCCATCACGGTGCGGCAGGCATCGAACACGATGAAGCTGGTCGAGGCGACCGTTGTCGAGACGATGTTGAAGATCTGCTCGAAGCTGACGGCGCCATCCTGGATCTCGGCCGTGCTCGCGCCCGGCAGGTCCACCGGCAGGACGTAATTCGTGCCGTCGATATTCACACCGTGTCCGGAATAATAGAAAAAGGTCGCCGGGTGGGCGCCCGCCTGCTTGCGTGCGAGGGATTTGCGGCCGACTTCGCGCAGGGCACTCAGCGTCTCGCCGCGGCTGGCATCGCGGCAGCGTTGCACGCTGAAGCCGGTTTCAGTCAGCGCCTCGGTGATCCGGTCGCCATCCTCATGTGTCACGGCAAGGCGGCTGATCGGCGGGTTGTAGGCAAGGTTCGACAGGACCATGGCAAACCGGTCGGGATCGCTGCCTTCGATCCAGTTGCAACCGGCCTCTGCAGACGCGGAGGCAATTTCCGCACCGCCGCCGGACACAGGGGCGGCAAATGTGTTGACCAGGGTGGACGTATCGCGCGGTGCGGCGGGCGTGTCGTCTTCCAGCAGATCATCGATGGTGGAGATCTCCACATCCTGCCAGATCGTTTTGACGGAACGTTCGAAGCGCTCGCCGTCCACTTCCAGGCTCTGGGAAAGGTTATAGCGCAGCGAGCTGTCGCCATCCTCCGTCGGCACCACGCGCCAGCGCCAGACAGTCGGCGCGTCCGGCAGGACGGCCTGTTCCTGCGGAGTCATGGCGCGGATCTGGAATTCGTCATCGCCTTCCAGCGTGGCTGACATGATCTTCGAGGCCTTCACCGTGTCGAACTCGATGGCGAAGGGCGTTTCCGTACTGCCGGGGGCGAGGCCGGTGCCAAGCGTGCTGGTCAGCATGCTGTCGGCGGCTGCGACGGAAATCGTTTGTGTCAGGGGCTGGATGGCGATTTCCAGGAAATAGGCCTGGCCCACCACCATTTCGTTCGGGGCTTGATGGGCCACGCGGCCAGTGTCGAAATTGCCAGCGCCGGCATCGGCGAGGGATTGGAGTTTCTCGTTCCACGGCATGCATTCGCGGAAATACTTGTAGCCTTCCACGGGCAGGTCGGGGTCGATGTCCCAGGCACAAAGCGTCGCGTCCGGTACGCCAATGTCCAGCTTCTCGCGGCCGCCACCAACCTGAATGGCAATCCGGTTCAGAGTGGCGCCCAGATCGTCCCCGGCGGGGATGCTGGCTGTCTTGATGCCGCTGTTTGAGGATAGGCCGAACATTTCACACACGAGGCTGATTGTATCCGGATCTTTCAGTTCGGCCTGACAGTGGGAATAGCTACCCGGGCCCGCTGCAGCCGCAGGCGCGTCGTTCAGGGTTTCCCAGAAAAGGGCTTCCAGCTGTTCCGGGGTTGCATCATCGGGCACTTCGACGCCGCTCATGCGCAGCGCTTCAATAAGGTCCGAGGTGCTCAGAACGGCACCTTCCTCAATGAAAGAGCCTCCGGGGAATTCTTCTTCAGGTTCCGGGGACCTGTCGTCATCTGATCCGGGTTCGTCCCGAGAGGCCCCGGGCCGGGTCTTGTTGGGGGACGAGATGCTGCCTGTGTTTCCGGGAAACGAGGTGCCGGGTTTTTCGGCAGGAGCGCCGCCCATTCCGAAAAAGCGAAGCACACTATCCGTTTCGCTTGCCGGGACGCCATGTGTCTCCAGCCGCATCCGGATCGTTTCGTGATTGGCCGGATCGTAAGGGTCCAGACCGGTCGACTGGATGACGCCGTACAACTCTCCTACCGGAAAGCCGGCCACCGTTTGCGACACAATCGGTGGGGGAGGCGGCGGTGGCGGTGGAGGTGGAGGAGCAGGCGGCGGAGGAGGTGGTGGCGGTGGGGGGGGCGCCGGAACATCCGGCGGGAACATCCAGTGCCAGGCGGCGGCGAGCCAGTTTTCGCCTGTGCTGTCCTGCGAGGCAGGGGAGGATTTGGTCGTACTGGCGCAGGCTGCCGCCAATGCCAGCGTGCTGGCGGCCAGCAACGCCCTGGCCCGAAAAGCGCAGGAACGGCGTGTCATCCCGGTGTCTCCCTCCACGAAACTGGAGAAAGTTAAGCATATGCCGGCCCTTGCGGCCAGCGGTCTCGCCTAAGTGCGGGGTGACAGAACCATTTGCGTGCAACGGAACAGCGCCATCCGCTTGCCGGTCTCACGATGTTTGACTTCACAGTCCCACACCTGGGTCGTGCCGCCCAGGTGGACGGGGGTTGCGATCCCTTCGACATGGCCCTCAGTCGCGGTGGCAAAAAAGTTGGATTTCAGTTCGATTGTCGTGAAACCGGCTGCCCTTGCCGGAAGGCTGGCAGAACAGGCGATACCACAAAGCGTGTCTGCCAAAGTGACAAGGCTGCCGGCATGCAGATATCCGTTCGGCGCCATGTGGTGGGCCGCAATGACAAAGCCGCCTGCGGTGCCATCACGGCGGACTTCTGTCAGCTCGATGCCAAGGTGGCCGGGCAGCGTACCGGCATTCCGCCGGTTGATGAATTCGGGTGAGATCGCTTCGTCAGGTACGAGATAGGTCATCAGCAGGCTCCAAAAGTTCTTTTATGGAACTTGCATGGGGCGTGGCGGCGCACAAGCCCTGACCGGGCGGAAATGCAAGGGGGAGAGGCCTTGCCCGCAAAGCAAGCGAATTGACCTGCATGCGTTCCGGATGACGACCCGCGCCTTGCCAGACCGGCCGGACCGGGTGAGGTTGCCTGAAGCTGATTCAAAGGGGGGCTGAGCCCTGGAAATCCTGACCCTGTTGCCGCCAGTGCTGGCGATCGTCGTGGCTGCGCTGTGGCGGAACGTTTATGTCGCGCTCGGCCTTGGCCTGATCGCATCCGAAACCCTGATTGCGGGGGGCAATCCCGTTTTCGGCTCTCTGATGTCGGCAGAGCGCTCCGTGCAGGTGCTGACGGATGCGGGCAATGCGCGCGTGCTGGTTTTCTGCCTGCTGATCGGCGCCTTGATCGTGTTCATGCGGGAATCCGGCGGGGTGGACGCCACGGTCGGCCTGCTGGACCGCAAGGGCCTGACCTCCACGCCGCGTCGCGCGGGGCTCGCACCTGCCATCGCGGGCACACTGGTCTTCGTGGAAACCAATGTCAGCCTGCTCAGCTCCGGCGTTCTGGGGCGGCGTCTGTTCGATACGCACGGCCTTTCCCGGGAAAGGCTGGCCTATGTGATCGATTCCACCTCTGCGCCCGTTTCCGCGCTGATCCTGCTGAACGGTTGGGGTGCTTACGTGCTGACGCTCGTTCAGCCCTATTATGGGGAGCAGAGTCTCGGCGTCGTGGCGGGCACGGTGATGTGGAACGCCTACGCGCTGCTGACCGTGGCGGGTGTCTACCTGACCGTCCTCCTGAACCGCACCTTCGGTCCCATGCGCACGGCAGATCTTGCGGCGCATCCCGGTGCAGCTGAGCTGGAAACCGTCGACCATACGCCGGCGAACAGAGCGGTGCATATGTGGTTGCCGCTGCTGGTGATGGTGGTGGGGGCGATCGGGTTCATGGCGTGGACGGGGAAGGGGAACATGCTGGCGGGGAATGGCAGCCTGTCGATCCTGTGGGGCGTGTGCGTGGCGATTGCGCTGGCGGCGGTGATGCTGCGCGTGAGCAAGGTTTTCACCGGCGCGGAGATCCAGGAGCGCTTCTTCCGCGGCATCGGCGAGATGGTGCCCCCGGTGACCGTCCTGCTGCTGGCGATTGCGTTCGGGGCGAGCCTGAAGGCGCTGGGCACGGGCGCCTACATGGCTGGAATTGTTTCGGATTTCATTCCGGCGGCGTTTGTCCCGATGGCGGTGTTCATCGTCGCGGGGATCACAGCCTTCATGACCGGGACGAGCTGGGGCACGTTCGGGATCATGGTGCCCATCGCGATGCCGGTGGCGCAGGTCGTGGGCTTCCCGCCGGAACTGATGCTGGCGGCGGTGATCGGCGGGGGCGTCTTCGGCGACCATTGCTCGCCCATCTCCGACACGACGGTGATCGCAAGCCTTGCAGCAGGATGCGACCATGTCCGCCATGTCGCGACGCAGCTGCCCTATGCGGTGGTGGCGGGCCTTGTCACCGCTGTGATCTACCTGTTCGCGGGCCTCGCGCTCAGCTGATCCGTACACAGCACGCCACAACAGAAAAAGGCGCCCTCCCAGGGGAGGACGCCTTTCCTGGTGTTTCGAATCGGACTACCGAGACACTGTGCTAGCACTCGTCGCCGGTCATCTTCCACACCGGGGCGGTTTCAGCCTGCGCTAACAGGCTTACTTCACCCCTGTCGGACCCGGCCGGTCGCCTGCGTGTCTTGGGAACGCGCTGGCGCCCTTAGCCCTTGAGGGCGGCCGTTAAGGTCCGCGGCTCCGCTGCATCTCGGGCGATGCGTTGCGTCACCTGTACGCCACTGATATCCTTCAGGTTTTCCTACAAGTTTCCTTGGCGGATTTCCATCCGTGCTTCAGCTTTGCCGCCATGTTTCGGATCGCGCTCCGGTCATGGCCTACAGCCTTTCCTTGCGGGGTCTAGCTCCCCTCCGGAATACGCCGCCTGCTTTGTCCCTTCATCCCGCCGGGCCCTTTGCTCGGCTGCTCTCACAGCTCCGCTCCTGACCCGGATTGATCCGGGGGCGACGTACTTGGCCTCCGTCCGTTGGCGGGTCTGCTCCCGCCGGGTTTCGTTGGCTTAACGAAACGATCTCAAAAAACTTCGTGTGAGTCGAGTCCCTGTCAAAAAATTTTCGCAAACCACGCGAAGAATTCCACAGCTTCCGTTTTGCCTGTGAATTTGTTGCGGCGCACACGGATCAAGGTCGGGTTCCGGGCTGGGGGCCGAACTGTCGGACTGGGGGGTGGATAGACCGGCCCGGAACACCATGTAAAACACCGTGCAAACACCGTGTATACACCATGTAAGGCGCCCGCCCGGAATCTGAATTCGTCTGATAAGGCCCCGTGGCAGTCTCTGTCCCATGACAGAGCACACAGACACCAGACCGGAAAAGACCCATCCCCGCCGCCCGAAGGCAGAGAGCGAGGCCCTGCGCCTTCTCGCGCGGGAGGCCGCCCTGCGCGGCGAAAGCCTCGCCAGCATCCGGGCGCGCCTTCGCATTCCGGAGCCGACCCTTACCGTCTGGGCCCGGCAGGACGGCTACCGCCAGCAGGACCTGCAGGCCCGGAAGGCGGCTGCAGCAGAGGCGAAGGCAGAGCGCGAGGCCGCGCGCGGGGAAGGGGCCGACAGCATCGAGGCCATCCGTCAGCAGGCAGACGAGCTATGGCAGATGTGCGAGGAGATGCAGGACCGGCCCACAATGGGCGCCCGCCGGCAGGTGGACCTCGCCCGCGCCCGCACGCTCGCCCTGGCAGAGGCGGGCTATCTCGATGCGGCGGAGGAAGAGATCGCCTCTGTCCGCCGCCTCGCCCGGATTCTCTCTTTCAGCCGCGCGGGCACGAGCGATATGGAGAAATTCCAGAACCAGGCCGCCGTGCTGCTGCGCCAGATGCGCCTGAAGGAAATCATGCTCAATTTCCGGCGGGAGCAGGAGGCAGAAGAGGCCGAAGCCGCCGCCCGCGAAGCCGCGGGCCTGCCACCCCTGCCACCGCCCCTGCCGGATCCGGACGCCAAACCCTGGACAAAGGAAGAGGTCGACGCCTTCTACGCCCAGCTCCGCGAGAAAAACCGCAACCGCGACTACTGGGCGGAGCTGGTGGAAGTGCGGCGGAGGGAGCGGGAAGTGAGGGAGTCGCAGGATGGGGACCCTGACCCCGCCCGTGCTTCGTCTTCGCTCAGCATGAGCGCTCCGAATGACCTGCCCGACCGGGACTCATCCTGAGCGAAGTCGAAGGATGAAGCGGGGAGAGCGGAAACCCCAGTAGGGTGGGCCAACACAAAGCGATACCCGCTGTTCGGGCGCGCGGCGAGCAGTGTTGGTGGGTATCACTTCGTTTAACCCACCCTACGCTCGTTGAGTGATTATTCCAGAAGCTCCCAGTCATGGTAATCGCGCGTCCCCTTCCAGCTATGAACTTCATTGCCGCAACGTTCACAGTTGAAAGATCCACGATCCCTTTCTGGGTAGTCGGTATAGCGAGCCTTATACTTGGCTCCGCAGTTCTTGCACTTAAAGGTACTATCGCCTTTTTTGAACATGAGTGGTGGTCCAACCCTATCGTTGATTCCTTCCAACCTTAGCAGAATGCGCCTTAGAGGAACAGCCGTACGCAGATCACCCAACTGGGTTGTTTCCGGAATTGAATGCTGAAATCTCTAGCCCACATAAGAATCACGAGTCGAGGGTGAAGTTCCGAAAAGCGGATGCTAAATCCGCATTGGTGCTCCTAAGTTTGAGGTGCGGTAGCTTCAAGCCATCCCACGCCAGACACTTATGTGCTTAGTTGGTGTGGGGAACGTTCTGTGGATCAAACTGCATAAAAGGGATCTTGCTTAGTGCAAACAATATCAATGCCGAAAAAACGATATACATCATTCTGGATGCCATTCGCCCTCGGTAGTATATCTTGAGATACGGGGCCATCATTACCGTGCATATGATCAACACCGAAACCAAAAGAAAGCTGGTTGAGGTGAATGAAAAATCTCGGAATCCTGCGCTGAAGGAAATGCCGATCATTATGTATTTTAGTCCAGTATAAATGTAGAAGTCACTTATGTAGCTGGAAATACGACGTCCCCACTTGCTCTTCAACGAGAATCCGAGGTCGACATAGTCAGACAAAGGATCATAATTCTTTCGTTCTTTTTTAGGGATCCTGGCGCCTGACAGGTAAACCGAAAGAAAAACAAATATGGAGGATAACCCTCGCAGCCATCGGGGAGGGTTTATTCCAATGGCCATCCATATATTGAACCAAAAGCCGTCAAGAATATGTTGCCATTCGTTGACGAAGTATCTCACCCAACTAGTGGCGGTTAGGAAATGAGAATAGTTGCCTATAAGTGTGATTGCCGCGCAAAATCCTGAAAACCAAAATGCATACAGCTTGACTTGAATGGCTTTAGCGTTTTGGCCCGGCTCGGCAGGTGGGGCGGGTCGCAGTCGGTTGTCAGCAGTCCGGCGGAGTGCCCTTTTTTTGTTGAGTGAGTTTTTGCGTGCTTGGCGAGAGCGGAGCGATGACTTCCTTTTTCTCATTCTCTTTTTGGCCCGCTAAAGCCCCAACTCCTGTTCCCTAAGCCGCTTCACCTCGTCCCGCAGGCGGGCCGCTTCTTCGAACTCCAGGTTCGCGGCGGCTTCGCGCATCTGCTTTTCGAGGTCGGCGACCACAGCCTTGAGATTGTGGCCCTTTTCGCCTGCAAGTGGCAAGGCTTTTTCTTCCGCCACGGCGCGGGTGCGGCCGCGGGACTTGCCGGCATCCTTGCCGCGGCCCCGGCCTTTGGCCGAGACGTCCTTCTTCTCGCCGAGCTCGCTGAGGATGTCGGCGACGTCGCGCTTGATCGTGGTCGGCGTGATGCCGTGTTCCTCATTATAGGCCATCTGCTTGGCGCGGCGGCGGTCGGTCTCGTCCATGGCGCGCTGCATGGAGCCGGTCACCTTGTCCGCATAGAGAACAACGCGCGCTTCGGCGTTCCGCGCCGCGCGGCCGATGGTCTGCACGAGGCTGGTCTCACTGCGGAGGAAGCCCTCCTTGTCCGCATCGAGGATGCCGACAAAGCCGCACTCCGGAATGTCGAGCCCCTCGCGCAGGAGGTTGATGCCGACCAGCACGTCGAACTGCCCGAGGCGCAGGTCGCGGATGATCTCGATCCGCTCGATCGTGTCGACGTCGGAGTGCATGTAGCGCACGCGCACGCCGTTCTCGTGCAGGAAGTCCGTCAGGTCTTCCGCCATCTTCTTGGTCAGCGTCGTGATGAGGGAGCGCATGCCGTTTGCGGCGACGGCCTTCACCTCGGCCATGACATCGTCCACCTGGTTGGCGCCGTCGTTCGAGACGGGGCGGACCTCGACCGGCGGGTCGAGCAGGCCGGTGGGGCGGATGACCTGTTCGGTGAACACGCCGCCGGTGCGCTCCAGCTCCCACGGGCCGGGGGTGGCGGAGACGTGCACCGTCTGCGGGCGCATGGCGTCCCATTCCTCGAATTTCAGCGGCCGGTTGTCCATGCAGGAGGGCAGGCGGAAGCCGTATTCGGCCAGCGTCGACTTGCGGCTGAAGTCGCCTTTGAACATGGCGCCGATCTGGGGGATCGTCTGGTGGCTCTCATCGGCGAAGACGAGGGCGTTGTCGGGCAGGTATTCGAACATGGTCGGCGGCGGCTCGCCCGGCTTGCGGCCGGTGAGGTAGCGGGAATAGTTCTCAATGCCGTTGCAGCTGCCCGTGGCGGCGAGCATCTCGATGTCATACTGCACGCGCTGTTCGATGCGCTGGGCCTCCAGCAGTTTCCCGTGCTTCTGGAAGTGCGCGATGGTGGATTTCAGCTCCGCCTTGATCTGCTCGATGGCCTGGTTGAGCGTCGGGCGCGGCGTGACGTAGTGGCTGTTGGCGTAGATCTTGATGGCGGGCAGCTTCTGCTGCGTGCGGCCGGTGAGGGGGTCGAACTCGGTGATGCTCTCCAGCTCGTCGCCGAAGAAGGAGAGCTTCCAGGCACGGTCCTCATAGTGGGCGGGGAAGATGTCCATCACGTCGCCCTTCATGCGGAACGAGCCGCGGACGAAGTTGATGTCGTTGCGCGTGTACTGGTTCGCCACGAGGCGCTCTGCCACGGCGCGCGGGTCGATGCGCTGGCCTTCCTCCAGCTTGAACGTCATCGACGTATAGGTCTCGACCGAGCCGATGCCGTAGATGCATGACACCGAGGCGACGATGATCACGTCGTCGCGCTCCAGGATGGCGCGGGTGGCCGAGTGGCGCATCCGGTCGATCGCCTCGTTGATAGAGGATTCCTTCTCGATATAGAGGTCCGACCGCGGCACGTAGGCTTCCGGCTGGTAGTAGTCGTAATAGGAAACGAAATACTCCACCGCATTGTCGGGGAAGAAGGATTTGAACTCGCCATAGAGCTGCGCGGCGAGCGTCTTGTTGGGGGCGAGGATCAGGGCCGGGCGCTGGGTCGCCTCGATGATCTTGGCCATGGTGAAGGTCTTGCCCGTGCCCGTCGCGCCGAGGAGGACCTGATCGCGCTCGCCAGCCTGGATGCCCTCGACGAGTTCCTGAATGGCGGTGCGCTGGTCGCCCGCCGGCTCATAGGGGGAGGCGACGCGCAGCGGCCGGGAATCGTCGACGCTGACCCAGTTGCGGTCCGGCCGGTGGGGCGTCCAGTTGTCCGACGGCAGCGCCCCCGCCGCATCCCGCGCGAAGCCATCCGCCCCGAACATCATGGGCATTTCAGATACGCCTTTGGAGGGAGACCGAGCCATGCCGCCAGATATGGAGCGGGGGAGGGAGCGTGTCTAGGGTGTTCTTGTTGTGTTCGGGTTAGATTATTTGAAGAGATTTATAAAGGCCCCTGTGGACGAGTATAGGGTCCTCGAGATTTAATTCCGCGCTTGAGTTTTTGTACTTAAAGAATTCAAGTGCTGATCTGCCTCGTCGACCGTTTCCGATAACACTAAAATGAAATAAAAGCCGCAATACATCTTCTGCGGCGAGGCGAGATTCACTTCCGGAAACCACATGCGAATTATAAGCCGTGATAAAATCATCCGCGTAGAATGACTGCTTATTGATTTTGCTCAGTACACCGAATACTTCGTTTATGTAGGGTAATACCGCGCCAACTTCGTCAATCAGCTCATCTCTCAGATAATTGGAAAATGGCTTATCTTGAGCTCGAATTGTTTCCGGATCGATTATGTCCCTGCCGTTGAGAATTTCTCTTTCGGCGCAAACTTTCAAATAGTATATAAAGTCTCGTGGGCGTAGGTGGCTCGAACGAGCCATAAAATCGAACGCATACATTCTTTTGCTTTGCCGGAATCCATATCTAACCTGCCGCTTGTCAAAAATGAGAGCCCAGGCATCGGGGAAATCTAGTATCGGTGCGTCTGCGCCATTCGCTCGGGATATGCGATGAGCAAGCATTCTTTGAAGCTTTTCAGGAGGCCACTCAATGTCCAGCTTTAGGTCCGACCATTTGTTTTTGTCATTGTCTTGGAGGAGGCCATAGATGTCATCTCTGAGTACAACTATCGGCCGGATTTTTAGCTGGGTAAAATTTGCCTTCACATTCTGAACGGCCTTGAACAACCCCACAATTAAGCTCAAGTACTCACTTGAGTGGAAGTTCGTGAGGATATCTCGGTAGTCTTCATCTAGTTCGTCGAATATGATGTAGTATATCGAACTGTCAGCATACTGTTCGATAATATCCTCTAACAATTCAATTCTTTCTTGGAGTGGGGAGTCGGGGTTGATCTTGGTTCTAGAGCCTGCAAACCCTGTTCCAAGTACTTTTAGGTCAATTGTTGAGGTGACCCACTTCGGGAGTAGGCGTTCAAGGCGTCTTGCCATTTGTTGTGGGTGGATTGTTAAAGCGATTTGCCTGCCCTCGGGTGCAACGCCTTCGTTGCGGGCCATCATGCTGACCACATAATTGAGAATGACAAATGTCCATACACTGATGTACCGGTTGTGCTGGGAAAATCTGTCATCCACTAATTTATAAAGTTCGTTAAATGGGAAGTTTTTAAAGCTCAGTTGTTCGCTGAATACTGAGTGATCATGAATTTTGGCGATCGATTGCGCTACTGCGGTTTTCCCCGTCCCTTTTCTTCCTATTAGAAAGCTTTTCCCACCGCTCTTGACGGCTTCATATTCGGTTGTGTCGAAAAAATATCGCTGTACGTCTTCCAATTTGGCTTCGAGTTTCCAGTTGGCGACTTCTTTTAAGATTGCCTGCGTCTGCATCACAGTTTCCCCCCATTACGTTGTTTTGTAGACTAACGTAGTGAATTTCATCATTGCAACAAAAAGTAGGAAACGCCATGACCACACTTACTGAAGCCCGTCTTGCGAATGTTCGCAATCATATGGCGCTCGAAGTCACGCATGATTGGGATGCGGTGATCGCGACGTTTGAGCATCCGCGTTACGAGATGCATGGTGGTGGGCAGGTGTTCGATGGGGAGGCGGCGGTGCGGCGGTATTTCGAACTGTCGCGCACGCCGTTCCCTGACCAGGACAATGAGATCATTTCCATCGCGGCGGACGAGGCGACGGACAAGGTGCTGGTCGAGTTCTGGCTGACCGGTACGCATACCGGGCCGCTGACCGTGGACGGGAAGGTGATCGAACCGACCGGGCGCAGCTTCCGTGTGCGGATGGCGGCGACGTTCGAGTTCGCGCCGGGCAGCGACCGCATCATCTGCGAGCGGCCCTATTTCGACCAGGGCATGGTGCTGCGGGCGCTGGACCTGGCCTGATTGGACTGGAGGCTGGACTGGGCTTAAGGGCCTCAGACCACGCCGAACAGGTGTTCCAGCGCGAAGAAGATGGCAGCGGCCAGAACGGCCGAGGCCGGAACGGTGATGATCCAGGCGGCGACGACCGTGTTGACATGCGCGCGGCGGACGAGCTTGCGGGCGGCCCTGCGGCGCTGCACGCCAGCATACTGGCTCTTGGATGCGTTCGGCGCGGTCGCGTGGATGTAGCGCAGGCGCGTGCGTGAGTTCGCCGTGAACCATTCCCGGAAGAAGCCGACGCCGAACACGGCGCCCACGGCGATGTGCGTGGAGGAGACCGGCAGGCCGAGCCAGCTGGCGATGATCACGGTGACAGCGGCGGCGAGCGCGACGCAATAGGCGCGCATCGGGTTCAGCTTGGTGATCGACTCGCCAACCATGCGGATCAGTTTCGGTCCGAACAGGACGAGGCCGAAGGAAATGCCGGCGGCGCCGATCAGCATCACCCAGAGGGGGATGTGGACCTTGGAGGCGACTTCGCCGGCCTGCACGGCGTGCACGATGGCGGCCAGCGGGCCGATGGCGTTGGCGACGTCATTGGCGCCGTGCGCGAAGGAGAGGAGGGCGGCCGAGAAGATCAGCGGCCACACGAAGAGCTGGCGCAGCGACTGGTTGCGGTTGGGCATGTCACGCGACTGGTGCTTGATCAGCGGGTGGGTGACGATCCAGGCGAAGATGGCGACGCCGAGGCCGATGAGGAGCGCCTTTGGAAGGCCGATATGGTCGAACCATGGCAGGTGCTTCAGGCCCTTCAGCGACATGTAGGTGCCGAAGGCGCCGGCCATGATCGCGATCAGCACAGGCACCCAGCGGCGCGCGGCGGCGATCTTGTCTTCCCGGTAGATGATGAAGATCTTGATGAAGGCCAGCACGCTGGCGGCGATGATGCCGCCGAGGACGGGCGAGATCACCCAGCTGGCCGCGATGGAGGCCATGGTCGGCCAGTGAACGGCGCCGAAGCCGGCGGCCGCGATGCCTGCGCCCATCACACCGCCGACGACGGCATGGGTGGTGGAGACCGGCGCGTTCAGCACGGTGGCGAGGTTCACCCAGAGGGCCGAGGAGATCAGCGCGGCCATCATCAGCCAGACGAAGGTTTCGGTCGTCGGCACGGTGGACGGGTCGATGATGCCCTTGGAAATGGTGGAGACGACATCGCCGCCCGCCAGAAGGGCGCCGGCGCTTTCGCAGATGGCGGCAATGACGAGGGCGCCGCCGATGGTCAGCGCCTTGGAGCCGACGGCTGGGCCGACATTGTTGGCCACGTCATTGGCGCCGATGTTCAGCGCCATGTAGCCGCCGATGGCTGCTGCGGCGATGATGAGGAGGCCATTGTCCTGTCCGCCCATCAGGGCGCTGCCGATCACGACGATGGCGGCGAGGAAGAGAAAGGCAAGGCCGGGCGCCACGACGCTGCGCGCGGTGGCCTGTACGGCGACTTCGGCCTTGCGCAATTTCACAAGGTCCTTGTCGAGGGTTTCCTTGACGAGTGTCGGTTCCTTGCCGTCAGCCATAAGAGCCCCTTCGCTTACAGGCGATGAGCCGCATCAGCCGTATGCCGGAGGAATTTTCAACCGGTTTCGAAAGATCAGGCTGTAGATGTCATAAGACTGTCATGAAACTCACGAGTTCAGCGCGAATATCATGGCCTGAAAGTTCCGTCCGATCATGCTGGCGCGGTCATAGAAGAAGTCTGCGGCGGCGGGATTCGGCATCAGCTCGTCCACGGTTTCGCGGAACAGGCCCAGCCAGCGCCCGAAATGCGCCTCGGTCAGCCCCGGCAGGCGCAGGTGCGCGGGCATGGGGCGGCCATTATAGCGCCGCGTGCCGAGCGCGATGGCCGACCAGAAATCCTTGAGCTTGGTGAGGTGTGCGTCCCAGTCATCCCCCAGCGCGGTCAGGAAGACCGGGCCGATCAGGTCGTCCTCGCGCACGCGGGCATAGAATGTGTCGACCAGACGGGATACCAGTGCCTCGTCGATACCGAGGGCGGCAGCATTCTGCTCGATCGAAGCCTGCCGTTCCTCGCCGGAACGGCGGATCGCGTCCGTCATGGCGCTCTTATTGCTCCTTCGGCGGCTCGACCTGCGGCGGGGTCACAGGCGCGCTGAACGCCTTGCGGACCACCCAGGTCGTGATGCCGATCATGATTGCGATGAGGCAGCCAAAGCCAATCAATGCGTAGATGGCCAGATTGTCGACGGTCAGATTCCCCATAATTGCCTCCCGTGTGTTGCGAATGCTGGCGCGCAGGGTCGGCCCGGTTCCGTGAAAAATCAATACGTAACCTTACAGAGGGGTTTGACCGGAGCGCCCCGGCAGCCGCCGCGCCCGCTTGCGCCGGGCTGCCGACCTGCGGCATAGGCCGCTGATGTCTGAGGCGCCTTCTTCCCGATATGATGCCATCGTGCTCGGCGCCGGGGCGGCGGGCCTGTTCTGTGCCGGTCGGATGGGACAGGCGGGCAAGCGCGTCGTGGTGCTGGACCATGCGGCTAAGCCTGCAGAAAAGGTGCGCATCTCCGGCGGCGGGCGGTGCAATTTCACCAATCTCGAAACCGCAGCGAACCGCTTCATCAGCCAGAACCCGCATTTCGCGAAATCGGCGCTCGCCCGTTATACGCCGTGGGACTTCATGGACCTGATGGCGAAGCATGGCCTGACCTGGCACGAGAAGACGCTGGGCCAGCTGTTCTGCGACCAGAAATCCGGCGCGATCATCCAGCTGCTGCTGGACGAGCTGGCGGCCGGGCAGGGAGATTTGCGCCTCGGCACCGGGATCACCGCTGTCAGCCATGCCAATGGCCTGTTCTCGGTGGAGGCGTCATCCGGCGTGTTCACAGCGCCGAAGCTGGTCGTTGCCACGGGCGGGCTCTCCATCCCGAAAATGGGGGCGACGGGCCTTGCCTATGACATCGCGCGCCAGTTCGGCCATGCGATCGTGCCGACGCGCGCCGCACTGGTGCCCTTCGTGTTCACCGGGACGGATCATGAAGACTTCGCCTCGATCTCCGGCGTGGCCTGCGATGTGCGGGCGGTGACAGGCGGGGCGGCGTTCGAAGAGGCGATGCTGTTCACCCATCGCGGCCTGTCCGGCCCGGCGATCCTGCAGGTCTCGTCCTATTGGCAACCGGGAGAGACGGTGCAGCTCACCCTGCTGCCGGGAACGGATATTGCGGCGAGCCTGAAAGAGACAAAGCGCGAGCGGCCGATGCAGACGCTGGCGACGGCCCTGGAGAGCCTGCTGGTGAAACGGCTGGCAGAGCTGGTGCTGCGGCGGCAGGGGCTCAATCCGGCGGCGCGGCTGGCGGACCTGTCACATGCCACACTGGATGATCTTGCCGGGGCTCTCACCAACTGGCAGGTGCACCCGGCAGGGACCGAAGGCTATCGTACGGCGGAAGTGACGGCAGGCGGTGTGGATACGGGGGGCCTCTCTTCCCGCACGCTGGAAAGCCGCAACGTGCCGGGCCTCCACTTCATCGGCGAATGCGTGGACGTGACCGGCTGGCTTGGCGGTTACAATTTCCAATGGGCCTGGGCGAGCGGCGCCGCTGCGGCGGAGTAAAGCGGGGCGACCGCAACCCGTTGTCGCGCCATTGCAGGCGTGCCCATGCCGGCCACATCCTGCACGACTCAATCTGTCATGGTGACGTGACCGGTTCGTCATTCCGGTGTCATGCCGCCGGTATAGGGCCGTTACGGGGATCGGGCTGCAATGGCTCCGATCCCCTCCGCTTATCCGGCACATGTCTGCCCCTGACAATGAGACGAAGACGAACATGACCAATTTTGGAAGACGGGATTTCCTGAAACTGGCCAGCGGCGCGGCGGGCACCACCGCTGGCATGTCGCTCTTGTCGGGCAGTATCTCACGCGCGCTTGCCCTGCCGGCCGCGCAATCGACCGGAACGATTCAGGATGTGAAACATGTCGTGATCCTGATGCAGGAAAACCGCTCTTTCGATCATTATTTCGGGGCCATGCGCGGCGTGCGCGGCTTCGGCGACCGGCATCCGGTGCCCATGGAAAGCGGCAAGCCCGTATGGAGCCAGTCTGACGGCAAGCGTGTAATCCCGCCTTATCATCTCGATACGGAGAAGACATCTGCCATGCAGGTGCCGGGCACGCCGCACTCCTTCTCCGACAGCCAGGCGGCCTGGAATCAGGGCAAGTTCGGCTACTGGCCGAAATACAAGAACCCCTTCTCGATGGGGTATTACCGGCGCGAGGACATTCCCTTCCAGTACGCGCTGGCAGAAGCCTTCACGATCTGTGATGCCTATCACTGTTCCATCACCACGGGGACCGACCCGAACCGGATCGTCTTCTGGTCGGGCTCCAATCACGATCCTGTCCTGCGCGCGCAGGGGATCAACGGAACCGAAGAGAATTCAGAGCCCAACAATCTGCGTAGCTGGGTCAAGGGACGCCTGCCGGATCCGGGCTATACCTATCAGGGCTCGGCCCTGACATGGCAGACGATCCCGGATGTGCTGCAGGCTGCCGGTATCGACTGGCGGATCTATCAGGACCCGAACAATAACTGGACCGGGGCCATGCATGGCGGGCTCGCCTTTGAAAGCTTCCGGAACTGCAAGCCGGGCGATCCGCTGTATGAACGCGGGATGCGTCACTGGTCGCTGGAGCAGCTGGAGAAAGACGTGCTGGAAGGCACGCTGCCGCAGGTGTCCTGGATCCTGCCTGCAAAGGAATGGTCCGAGCATCCGTCGGCCTCTACCCCGATCCAGGGCGCCGAGTTCACGGCGCGGGTTCTGGATGCGCTGACGGCCAATCCGGATGTCTGGGCAAAGACGGTCTTCTTCCTCACCTTCGATGAGAATGACGGGCAGTTCGACCATGTGCCTGCGTCTGCGCCGCCTTCCTACAATGCGGATGGCACGCTGGCGGGCAAGTCCACGCTGGACCTGTCGGGCTTCTACTTCTCCGACCCTGAGCGCAAGTATCAGGAAGCGGATGACAGGATCAGCGGAACGGTCCGCCCCTGGGGGCTGGGGGCGCGCGTGCCTATGTATATTATTTCCCCCTGGTCGCGTGGCGGCTGGGTCAGTTCGGAAGTCGCTGACCATACCTCCGTCGGCCAGTTCCTGGAGAAGCGCTTCGATGTCACCATTCCGGCGATCAGCCCGTGGCACCGGGCGGTTTGTTCGGACCTGACCTCCGCGTTTGATTTCGTCTCGCCCAACGATCCGAGCTTCCCGGAGCTGCCGGACATGACCGGCTCCTCTGCGGCGATGCTGGCCCATATCCAGAAGCCGCAGGTGCAGCCGCCGGAAACGCCGCAGTCGCTGTATCAGGAAACCGGCATGCGCCCGTCGCGCGCCTTGCCCTACGTCCTGAAGACAAAGGCTGATGCGGATGCAGGCACGGGGCATGTGACGCTGGCCTTCGCGAATGAAGGGACGGCGGGAGCCGTGTTCCATGTCTATGACAGGCTGCACCTCGACCGGATTCCGCGGCGCTACACGGTCGAGGCTGGCAAGTCCCTGTCGGACGTCTGGGAGACGGGGGAGGATGCCGGGCGCTATGACCTGTTCGTGCTTGGCCCGAACGGCTTCATGCGTACCTATGTCGGGTCTCTCGTGTGCGATGGAGCGATGCCGGAAGTGGAGGTTCAGTATGAGCCGGACCGCCGCCGCCTGAAGCTGAACCTCAGCAATGGCGGCAAGCAGGCCTGCGAGCTGTCACTTGCGGACATGTATGGGGTGAAAGAGGCTGGCCATGTGAAACTGGCGCCTGGCGCCAGCGTCCAACGCGAGATTTCGCTGGAAGGGGCTGGCAACTGGTATGACCTGGCCTTGACCGGCGAGGGCTTCGAACGCCGCCTGGCGGGGCGGATGGAAACGGGCTCGCACTCCATCTCCGACCCCGCAATGGGCACGCCAGCCTGAAGGATCGCCGGCGGGACTGAGCCGGCTGCCGCGACAATCCACATGTCTCGCCCCGGTTGACCCGTTCGCTCCGGGGCGCGAGTTTGCGCGCGGCAGGGGCGTGCCCCCTGTTCCATGGTGAGATTTCCGGCGACAGGCAGAATGAGGGTAGCGCAGATGTTCAGAGCGGTATTGGTAGCAGCAAGTGCGGGCATGGTTCTGGCGGCCTGTGCCTCGGCGCCTGAAGTAGAGACTGCGGAGACCGTCGCGCCCGAGGCAGCCCCGGAAGTTGCTGCTGAGGTCTCCCCGATCAGCACGGCGAACATGTCCGAGACGGCAAAGGTGCTCGCCTCTGATGAGTTCATGGGCCGCGCGCCTGGCACCGAAGGCGAGACAAAAACGGTCGCCTACCTGATCGAGCGCTTCAAGGAACTGGGGCTTGAGCCCGGCGGCCGGGATGGCGCATGGACCGATCCGGTCAGGCTCAAGCACTCGCAGGTTACGGATATACGTACACTGAATGTGACCCTCGGTGACGAGGTCATTCCGATGGAACAGGCCCGCGATATCGAGATTAGCTCAGCTAATCCGCGTGAGACCATCAAGGTGGAAGACGCGCCGGTCGTGTTCGTCGGCTTTGGCGCCAGCGCCCCGGAACGCGACTGGGACGATTATGGCGACATGGACCTGCACGGCAAGGTCGCGCTGTTCCTGGTGAACGACCCGGATTTCGGTGTGGCAGAGGATGACCCGGTGGCGGGTGTGTTCGGTGGCCGCCGCATGACCTATTATGGCCGCTGGGCCTATAAATACGAAGAAGCCGCCCGCCGCGGCGCGGTTGCCGCGCTGGTGATCCACGAGACGAAAGCGGCCGGTTATGGCTGGAACGTCGCGTCTTCCTCGCCGGGCGAGAACTATGCCGTGGCCGGTGCCGCGAAGCCGGCTGTCGACCTGCAGGGCTGGTTGCAGGAGGACATGGCGAAGCAATGGCTGGCCGAAGCGGGTTACGATCTGGACGCGCTGCGGGTTGCGGCCCGGAAGCGGGACTTCCAGGCCTTCGCGCTGGGCGATCTGCGCTTCAATGCCGATCTCGGCCTGTCGGTGGAAGCTGCCGAAAGCCAGAACGTGATCGGCAAGATCACCGGCACGAAGCGGCCGGAAGAGACGATCATGCTGTCGGGCCACTGGGATGCCTATGGCATCGGGGCGCCGGATGAGCTGGGCCGTACCGTGATGCCGGGCGCCAATGACGATGCGCTGGGCCTTGCCGGGATCATGGAAGTGGCCCGCAACCTGGAAGCTGAGCCCGCTCCGGAACGGACCGTGGTCTTCGCGGCATGGACGGGTGAGGAGAGCGGCCTGCTCGGCTCTGAAGCCTATGCGCAGAACCCGATCTACCCGCTGGAGAAGACGGTTGCGAACTTCACGCTGGACATCCTGCAGACGGCCGGTCCGGCCCGTGATGTGATCCAGGTCGGCGAAGGCCAGAGCGACCTGGAAGAGCGCATGGCTGCGGCTGCGGCAAAGCAGGGGCGCACCGTGTCTCCCGAGGGGCTGCCGGAGAACGGCCTGTTCTACCGGGCAGACCATTTCTCGCTGGCCCGGCGCGGCGTTCCGGTGATCCTCATCATGGGCATCGCTGGCGGCTCTGACCTGGTCGATGGCGGCCGTGAGGCAGGCGATGCCTGGGTGGCCGACTATATCGGCAACAAGTACCACAACCAGAATGACGCCTGGAGCGCCGACTGGGATCTGCGCGGCGCCGCGCAGGATGTGGAACTGTTCCTGGACATGACCCGCGACCTCGCAAACTCGGACGACTGGCCGCAACTGAAGCCGACCTCCGAGTTCAAGGGCCTGCGCGACGCGAGTGCGGCTGAACGGGAGTAATGACAGGCCATGGAGGCCGCTTTGGCGGCCCCATGGCGTGCGGCTGGCGGGTGCCTGGCGTCCTCGTGGCGTGGCCAGCCAGCCGATTTCCCCATTTCCTTTGGAGGCACTAAACTGGCCTATCAAAGGAGATTGCCATGCAACTCAATACTGACGCAGCCAAGATCAAACGCTGGCGCGAAGAGCGTCACTGGTCGCAGGAACACCTCGCGGATCTTGCGGGGATCGGCCTGCGGACCGTTCAGCGGATCGAGAAGGGCGAGCCTGCCTCGCGCGAAACCATGAAAGCGCTGGCTGCTGCCTTCAATGTCGATGTCATGGCACTGGCGGTCGATCCGGGCACCGAGGCCGCAGAGATCGTGCGCAAAAAGGACGCCAAGCTGATCGCGGGGATGCGTCTCGGGTTTTACATTTCCGCCGCCAGCTATGTTTTCGGCATGATCCTCTTTGCGGGGATCAGCCTCGGCATCGGCGGCAGCATTTTCGTCATGAAATGGCCGATGATCTGGTGGACGGTCGGCGTGGCAGGCCATGGCCTCGCAACGATTATTGTTGAGCTGGCGGTGAGACATCGCCAGCGCGCATTTGCGGCTGAGTGAGATCGGATGGTTGGGGGCCGCGTGAAAATGATTGTGCCCAGATTTGAACACCAGTTTTCACGAGTGTGGATGCTTGACGAAACAGGCCTGCCAGACCACACGCTGCGCGTATGAACGATACGGTCCAGCCCCCTCAGGAGACGGAAACGCCCGCGCACCGCGCCATGGTTCTGGGCGGTGTGATGCTGGTCGTGGTGCTCGCCGTGTTTGGCCTTGGCAAGCTGGGTTTCCTGCCCAGTGGCGCGGCCGTCACTGCCTGGATGGACGGTATGGCAGACAGCCCCTGGGGCTTGCCGGCGCTGATCCTCGTCTTCTGTGTCGCCGCCTTCCTGGGCGTGCCGCAATTCGTTCTGATTGCGGCTGCTGTGGCCGTGTTCGGGCCATGGGCGGGGGCGGCCTATTCCTGGCTTGCGACCATGGTGTCCGGCGCGCTGACCTTCTATGTCGGCCGCCTGACCGGGGAACAGGCGTTCCGCCGCTACGCAGGCAAGACGGCAAACCGGCTGGCGGGCTTTATCGGGCGTAATGCCTTCATCGCCAGCGCCGTGGTGCGCAACGTGCCGACCGGGCCGCTGCTGCTGGTGAACATGGCATTCGGCGTCAGCCATGCGCGCTTCCTGCCGTTCTGGGCAGGCATGGGCGTTGGCACGCTTCCCAAGATCATCCTGATTGCGTTTGCCGGGCGCAGCCTGCTGGCGGCGCTTTCGGGCAATCCGGTGACGGCACTGCTCGCGGCTTTGGCGGCGGTGGGCGTTTATGCTGCGATTGCCGTCTGGGTGCGCCAAAGGGTCAGGAAATCGGGGCAATCTGTTGCCCTGATCGGTACAAGCGCGGTTGACAATTCGGGCGATCTGCCGGATTAACCGCACCATGCGCAAGAATATGCCTCTACTCCTGCTTCTTACCGGCCCCTGGCCGGTGTCGGCTGCCTCGAACTAATCGGGGGCAGGCGCACGGTCAGGGGATATTGAGTCAGCCATTTCCCGAAATTCCCCCAGATCCAGGCAGCCTGCCATGACCAAGCCAGAACATATCCGTATCTTTGACACCACTTTGCGCGACGGCGAACAATCGCCCGGCGCGTCCATGACCCATGGCGAGAAACTCGAACTCGCCGCCTTGATGGAAGACATGGGCGTCGACGTGATCGAAGCCGGTTTCCCCGCCGCTTCCGAAGGCGACTTCGCCTCCGTCAGCGAAATCGCCCGCCGTTCGAAGAATGCCATCATCTGTGGCCTGTCCCGCTCGACCGAGAAGGATATCGAGCGTTGCGGCGAGGCCGTACGCAATGCCGCGCGCCCGCGTATCCACACCTTCATCTCCACCAGCCCTGTGCACATGAAGCACAAGCTGCAGATGGGGCCGAATGCCGTGCTGGAAGCCGTCGGCCGCTCGGTCGCCCAGGCCCGCAACCTGGTTGACGATGTGGAATGGAGCGCGGAAGACGCGACCCGGACCGAATTCGATTTCCTGTGCAAATGTATCGATGTCGCCATCCAGAGCGGTGCGACCACGATCAATATTCCGGACACGGTCGGCTATTCCCATCCGGAGGAGTATGGCCGCCTGTTCAAGCGTCTGATCGAGAATGTCGCCAATTCCGACAAGGTGATCTGGTCGGCGCACTGCCACAATGACCTCGGCCTCGCGGTCGCCAACTCCATCAGCGCCGTCGCCAATGGCGCGCGCCAGGTGGAATGCGCGATCAACGGCCTCGGCGAGCGGGCTGGCAATGCCGCGCTGGAAGAAGTGGTCATGGCGCTGCGGGTCCGTCAGGATACGCTGCCCTACACGACCAATGTGAAGAGCGAATATCTCTCGCGTGCCTCTGCCATGCTGAGCCGGATCACCGGCTTTCCGGTACAGTACAACAAGGCCATCGTCGGCAAGAACGCCTTCGCGCATGAAAGCGGCATCCACCAGGATGGCATGCTGAAGAACTCGGAAACCTACGAGATCATGAAGCCGGAAGATGTCGGCGTCGCCAAGACATCCCTGGTGATGGGCAAGCTGTCCGGCCGTCACGCCTTCCGCGACAAGCTGGAATCGCTCGGCTACACGCTGGAACAGGACGCGCTGAACGATGCCTTCAAGCGCTTCAAGGCACTGGCCGACAAGAAGAAGCATGTCTTCGATGACGATATCGTGGCTTTGGTCGACGATCAGCTGGCGGAAGATGGCGAGCGTGCCATGTTCAAGCGCCTGCGCGTTGTGGCTGGCACGGAAGGCCCGCAGACGGCCGAGATCGACCTCGTCATGGATGGCGAGGACAAGTTCGCCATCGCCCGCGGCAACGGCCCGGTGGATGCGGTGTTCAACGCTATCCGCTCGCTGATCCCGCATTCCGGCAAGCTGGACCTCTACCAGGTGCATGCCGTGACCGGCGGCACGGATGCGCAGGCCACCGTGTCCGTGCGTCTCAATGATGCCGATGGCTTCATGGCAACCGGCCGTGCGTCCGATCCGGACACGCTGGTGGCGAGCGCCAAGGCCTATCTCCATGCCGTCAACAAGCTGGAAAACCGCAAGGCCAAGCGCCAGGCGGCCTGACCTACCTGAAACCGGTCTCCCTCTCTCCTGCGTCCGGCGCGGGGGAGGTGGGTATGCCGTGGGCTGACGAGGCTGTCTGATGGAACTCTGGATTCCGGTCACCCTTGTGGCGGCCTTCTCCCAGAATGTGCGCAATGCGTTGCAGAAAACGCTGAAAGGGCGCCTCAGCACTTGGGGCGCGACGGCCAGCCGTTTTGTTTTCGCGGCGCCGCTGGCCGTGCTGTTCTGCCTGGTCCTGTTGCAGGCGACAGGGGAGCGTGCTGGCCAGCCGCCACATGTTTTCTATCTCTGGGGCATGGCGGGCGGTCTGGCGCAGATCGTGGCGACGGGCCTGCTGATCCACCTGTTCTCCTACACAAACTTTGCCGTTGCGACCGCCTTCACGAAGACGGAACCGTTGCAGACTGCGCTGTTCGGGATCGTGCTGCTGGGCGACCGGCTGACAGCGGGGGCCGCCATCGGCATCGTGATCAGCCTTGTGGGTGTGGTCCTCGTGTCCATGCCGCAGGACGAGGGGACGCGCCGCTGGAAGCTCGACCGCAAGGTCTGGATCGGGGTTCTCTCCGGTGGCCTGTTTGGCCTGTCGGCGGTCGCCTATCGCGGGGCTTCCCTGTCGTTGGCAGAGGGGAGTGTACTGGTGCGGGCGTCCGTGACGCTGGCATTCGTGACCGTTTTTCAGGCGCTTGCGATTCTGGGCTGGCTGGCCTGGCGTGAGCGGGGGGAAGTGACGCGTCTCCTGCAGGCGTGGCGGGTTGCCTCCCTTGTGGGGATCAGCGGCATGTTCGGCTCCTTGTGCTGGTTCACGGCGTTTACGCTGGAAAATGCTGCGCATGTGCGCGCCGTGGGGCAGGTGGAGGTGATCATCACGCTCGCCATCTCGATCCTGTTCTTCCGGGAAAAGGTCACGCTGCGAGAGATTGCAGGTGTGTTGCTTGTGGCAGCCGGTGTTGTGGCGCTGGTGCTTCTGGCGCATTGAGGGCGCTGCAGTTCGGAAGACAGGAGGCTGGTATGGCGGAAGGTTGTTCGGTGCCGATCATGGATCGCGCCTGGGTGCGCGAGGCGGTGCAGAAGATCAATGCGGATTTCAACCGTTCCGCCGATACGCACCTGATCAAGGTGGACCTGCCGGGTTTCCCGGACCAGACACTCTACCTGAAGGACGAGTCGATCCACCCCTCCGGCAGCCTGAAGCATCGCCTTGCGCGGTCCCTTTATCTGTATGGCCTGTGCAACGGCCATATCGGTCCGGATACGGTGATTGTGGAATGTTCCTCCGGCTCAACCGCCGTATCGGAAGCCTATTTCGCGCGTCTTCTGGGCCTGCGCTTCATCGCGGTGATGCCGAAGGGCACGGCCTGCAGCAAGATCGAGAAGATCACCTTCTATGGCGGCGAACCGCATGAGGTGGAGCCCGGGGAGATCTATGCCGAGGCCGAGCGGATTGCCCGGGAAGAGGGCGGCCACTTCATGGACCAGTTCACCTATGCCGAGCGCGTCACGGACTGGCGCGGTAACAACTCCATTGCTGACAGCCTGTTTGCTCAATTGGCGCTGGAAGACCATGCCATTCCGGACTGGGTGGTGATGAGCGCTGGCACGGGCGGCACATCGGCCACGATCGGCCGGTTTATCCGCTACCGTTGCGACCTTGCGGCGAAGACATGCCTTTGCGTGGCGGACCCTGAGAATTCCGTCTTCTACGACTATTACCGGACGGGAGACCCGTCGTTGAAGATCGCTGCGAAGTCCCGGATCGAAGGCATTGGCCGGCCGCGCGTCGAGGCTTCGTTCCAGCCGCGCGTGATTGACCGGATGATGCAGGTGCCGGATGCGGCCTCCGTTGCGACCGTTCATTGGCTGGAGACTGTTCTCGGCCGGAAATGTGGCGGCTCCACCGGCACGAATGTGTGGGCGGCCCTGCAGCTGATGTGCGAGATGAAGGCGGCCGGAAAGGCCGGGTCGGTCGCGACCCTGATCTGCGATAGCGGGGAGCGGTATCTCGATACCTATTACGACCCGGAATGGATCAAGGCGCAGGGCATGGATCTTGGGCCTCATACGCAATGGCTGAAAGAGACGGCGGGCGTCTGACAATCCGTGGCGTGGGTGGCTCCTGACCGGTCAGGTCTTGCCGGAGGCTTTGGCGGTCAGCTTGCTCTGGTTTTGTGAAGCAGGAAGAATGGCGGATTACTGTCCGCTGCCGTCCTTATTCTGCGTTTTGCTAAGTTCTTCGGCGCGGATGCGTTCGATCAGATCCTGAAGTCTTTCGGGGACGGGTTCTTCCAGCATCGACTCAAAGGTTTTGCGGAGCGCAGAAGTGACCGTTTCGGCCGTGCTCTCCGAGCGTGGATCCGCCGATGGTTCGTGACGGTTATTGTCCTGAGAACTAGACTTCATGAGAACGCTTACCGGATTTGCCAGGCTATCTGTCTCTGTGTGAGGCACTTCCGTTGCCTTCGGGAGCAGGGTGAAATGTGACTGCACCCGGATTCTTTTCGGTTGCAATACCCTGTCGATGGTCAGTCGGCATGTACTCATGGTTTTTCTATTGGCAGCATTAATGCGAAAACAATATGCCTGCAATGATTATAACACATTACGATTATCACATCGGGGTGATCATCAGGCCGGGCGTCATTTTTCCGGGAACGAATTTTT
>JAWKUR010000008.1:0-144526 GCA_041398445.1 Hyphomonas sp.
CCGGTCGAGTCTGCGCCGTCGAACCTGGCCATCACCGGGCGTTATATCCTACAGCCGGAAATTTTCGGCCTGCTGGCCGATCAGGGCAAGGGCGCGGGCGGCGAGATCCAGCTGACCGATTCCATGGCCCGCCTGATGGAGACGCAGGACTTCTACGCCTATGAGTTCGAAGGCGCGCCATATGATTGCGGGTCCAAGGTTGGCTATTTCGAAGCCGTGCTTGCCCATGCGGTCGACAATGCGGAAACTGCCGAAGGTGCGCGCGCGCTGGTGAAGAAATTCGCCGCCTCGCTCTAAGCCGATTTTCCTGAAAGCCATGGCGCGCTATGGAGCGCCATGGCTTCTGATTCCCTTCCTGCATATTCCGACGTCGTTGCTGCTGCCGAGCGGCTGCGCGGCCTTGTTCGCACGACACCCATCCTGCGCCATGACGCTCTGGATGCGCTTGCGGGCGCGCGTGTCTATGTGAAGGCCGAATGCCTTCAGGAAACCGGCAGCTTCAAGATCCGCGGGGCGACCAACCGGCTGCGGCAGATCCCTGAGGCGCAGCGTGCCGCAGGTGTGGTCGCCTTCTCGTCCGGCAATCATGCGCAGGGCGTGGCCCGTGCGGCGCGCCTCCTGAACATGCCGGCCCTGATCGTGATGCCGTCCGATGCCCCTGCGGTGAAAGTGGAAGGCGTGCTGGCGGACGGGGCTGAAATCCGCCTCTACGACCGCAACACCGAGAGCCGGGAAGAGATCTCCGCCCAGATCGCTGCAGAGCGCGGAGCGGTGCTGGTACCCAGTTTCGACGATCCGGACATTATCAGCGGGCAGGGGACCGCTGGCCTCGAATTCGCGGATCAGATGGCGGAAGCGGGCGTGACGCTTGACCATGTCGTCATCCCGGCGGGCGGCGGCGGGCTTGCCTCCGGTATCGCGCTGGCGATGGAGGGGCGGTCGCCCGAGACCAATATCTGGGTCGCCGAGCCCGAGGGACACGATGACTGGACCCGTTCGCTGAAGAGCGGCCATATCGAGCGCAACGCGCCGGGAACGCGTTCTTTCTGCGATGCCATCCTGACCCAGGCGCCGGGTGACCTGACATTTGCGATCGGCAGCCGGTTGTTCTCGGGCGGCCTGGTCGTTTCCGATGCTCAGGTGGCCGATGCGATGCGGGCCGCCTTCCGTTACCTTCGGATTGTGGCTGAGCCGGGCGGTTCAGCTGCGCTGGCCGGGGCGCTCTCCTGCCTGCCGGATGAGATGAGGGGCAAAGCCGTCGGCGTTGTTGTCAGCGGTGGCAATGTCGACACGGCGGACTATGCCAGGGTGCTGATGGAGGGCTAGGCCCTCCTGCCGGATACGCCAATGGATTGAAAGGCGAGCACCCATTGGGTGTGCGCGACCGATACGGCACTTGCCTGACAATTTTGCCTTTATGGTTTGCGGCAGGTTAATTCACCTTGTTCTTTGGTTAATGCGCCCTTCCGGCGGATTTCCAGATTTTTCAGCACGTCTTCAAGAGACCTTACCGTCTACGTCCTATCCATGACAGACGGAGCAGTTGCGCTGACCGGCGCAGTGAGGGAGCAATGAAGACAACACCCTTAATCAGTCTGGGATTGTCCGTGGTGCTTGGGGCAGGCGCTGTCTGGCTTGGCAGGTACTACATGTCGGACAATGGCACGCGCGCGGAAGCCCAAATGGGCGCGCCAGCCGTGCAGGTGGCAGGCATTATGGTCGCGGCACGGACAATCGAGACCGGAGAGCAGATCGACCCATCTATGCTGAAGCGCGTGGAATGGCCGCAGGACATTGTGCCGGAAGGCACGTTGAGCGCTGAGGATACACTGCCGGAGAAGGCCTATTCGCGCGGACTGATCATCGCGGGAGAGCCCGTGAATGTCAGCAAGCTGGACATGAGCGGCGCGACGCTGACACTGGCGGGGTCTATCAAGCCGGGTATGCGTGCGGTTTCCATTGTTGTGAGAAGCGACACGGGCGTTGCGGGCTTCGTTCTGCCCGGGGACCGCGTGGATGTGAACGAGTTCATTCCCCGCGAAGGGCGGAGCGACACATATGCCCGTGGTAATGAAGACATGCGGATCTCGGGAGACCTGATCGCGCGCCCGGTCCTCAAGAGCGTCTTTGTGCTGGCAGTAGATCAGACGTTCGACCCGAATCTTGAAGGGGCGATGCCGTCGAACACGGTCACGCTGGAAGTGACACCGGAAGGCGCGCTGGCACTTGGCGCAGCAAGTCAGCGCGGTGCGCTCGGGCTTTCCCTAATCGGTCGGGATGAAGAGGCTGAACTGATCGTTGCGACGCAGGAGACGAAACCATCCCCCGCGGTTGTTCGCTCCCCGGTGCGCAGGACCACGACGCAGGTGCGCGTCATCAATGGCAGTCAGGAGACGGAAGTGTCGGCTCCTGTCAGCCAGGGTAATCCTCCGAAGAAGGTGACGGACTGATGGGACGTTTCAATCGCATGATGCTGGCCGGTTGCCTGGCCGCGATGTTCGCATCGCTGCAGGCGGCAGCATGGACACAGCGTACAGCGGGGCCGGATGCTGACATGCTGGTCGTCGAAAAGGGACGCTCCGCTGTTGTGGAGGCCGATGAACCCTTCACGACACTCGTGGTTGCTGACCCGGACATCGCCGAGGCAATGGCCACGTCCAACCAGTCATTCTTCCTGCGCGGCAAGCAGCCGGGATCGACCACCGTTTTGATCTACGGCTCCAGCGGAAAGATTGCGGAGCTGATCAATGTAGAGGTCGAAATCGGGCTGGATGAGCTGCGGACGGACCTCACCAACCTGCTGCCGGGTGAAGATATTCAGGTCTACCCGGTACACGATGGCATCTTCCTGGATGGCAAGATCACCACGGCTGCCGCGGCAGAGATGGCCCTTCAGGTAGCCGAGCGCTATGTGCCGGGCGGTGTGGCGAATGGTTTGTCCATCGGTCAGAGCCAGCAGGTCCTGCTGGAAGTGCGCTTCCTGGAAGCCAGCCGCAACACGGTGAAAGAGATCGGCTTCGGCAACACGATCGACGCCAATGATGTGGTCTCTTCAACTGAGTCCAGCACGGTGTCCGGTCTTACCGAGAAGACAGTTGCCCTGTTCACTAATGTCGGAAACGAAAACATCGATATCCGCCTGCGTGCGCTTGAGGAAAAGGGCGTCGTCCGGACTTTGGCAGAACCAAACCTTGTTGCCTTGTCGGGGGACACAGCCAGCTTCCTGGCTGGCGGCGAATTCCCGATCCCTGTTTCATCGCGCAATGGCGAGATCACGGTGGAGTTCAAGAAATTCGGGGTCGGGCTGGACTTCACGCCAACCGTTCTCGGTGACGGACTGGTCAATCTCCGGGTACGTCCGGAAGTGTCGGCACTGGATCGTAATAACGGTATCCGCGCCTCTAACATAGAAATCCCCGGGATTTCGGTGCGCCGTGCAGACACAACAATCGAGCTGCGTGATGGTCAGGCATTCGCCGTCGCCGGATTGCTGCAGAACGATTACTCCAATGATGTGCGGCAGACGCCATGGCTGGGCAATGTGCCGGTGCTTGGGGCCCTATTCTCATCCAAGCGCTACCAGCGCAATGAAAGTGAACTGGTGATCATCGTAACCCCGCGCCTGGTTCAGCCGGCCGCTCATCCGGACATGCTGGCATCGCCGCTCGATGCCTTTGCGGAGCCGACTGAGGCGGAACTCCTTGTGATGAACAAGACGGTGATCCCGCCGGGTGGCTATTGAGTTGAGAGGAACGACCATGTTGAAACACTTCAAATACGGCCTTCCAGTCATTCTTCTGGGTGTTCTGCCGGCCTGTGCATCCTACGATCATCAGGACCAGTATCTGCTGGGCGGCGCCAATGTGGCCAATATCGCCGAGCAATCCATCCGTGATGTAACGGTTCCGAATTCCGAGGCGAACCAGTCTTCCTCTGGTGTGCGTGCGGCCAATGCCGTTCGGGCACTGAATGAAGGCAGACGCAAGGAATTGCCCGCATCCGGTCTCGGCAGCAGCGGGGAGAATTCATAACATGACACAGCCAGTCCCCGCCGAAGCCCCGCGCACGGGTTCAGATTATGTCATCCCGCATCTTGCTGCGCTGGTCAGCGATGCTCGTCGCGTCGCGCTGCAGCCGCATTGCGTGGAGCTTGCTGACCTCAGCCGGGTATCCGCTTCCGAGGCAGCCATGAAGTATGGCGGCGGCGTCATGCTGTTGGAGCAGGGCGTCCCGGGCTGGGATGAGCTTCTGCTCAAGCTTGCCATGGACCGTCCGTCAACGGCGGTGATTGTCCTTTCAGACCAGATTCCCGGCAACATGGTGCGTGCACTCATGAAGCTGGACATGTCTGATGTGTTGCCAGTCTCTTCCAGCCCTTCGGATATCACAGAGGCCGTGGAAAGGTTTCGTGAGGTCACGACTGGCGGCGTAGGCGGGTCCAGCGTCTGCTGGGCGTTTCGCGGTGCTGTGGGTGGCGCGGGCGTCACCACGATCGCAATCGAAAGTGCGTTTGAACTGGCGCGCCGTTTCGGGCCGGGCCGTGTTTGCCTGGTGGATCTGAACGTGGCCGATGGCATGACGACTTCCTTCCTGGAGGCTGTGCCCAAGCTGGACCTGACGGCCCTTTCGGCATCGCCTGAGCGGCTTGACCCACGCCTGCTGGCGGCATGGTGCTACCAGCATGAAAGTGGCGTATCGATCATCGCCGCGCCGCGCGATCCGGATGGCGACGCCCTGGCGTCGGAACCTGCTATCCTGCGTCTGCTGGATGTGGCGTGTGGCGTGTTTGAGTTCACGATACTGGATATGCCACGTCACATGATGCCGTGGACCAAGGCTGTGCTGGGCGCAGTGGATGAAGCCGTTGTGATCAGTGAGCTGACAGTGCCTAGTCTTCATGCCGCTGCCGACATGGCGCGCGAGGTTGATGTCCTTCGCCGGGACCGGGCGCCGACAAAACTGGTCCTGAACCGCATGTTCCAGAAGAAACGCCTGCGGGCGGAGTTCGCTCTGGACAAGGCGGAGGGGGCCATCGATCGCAAGATTGATAGTACCATCACGTCAGACTGGGATGCTGCACGCACGGCGGTCAATCTCGGCCGTCCGATTGCTGAAGTCGTGCAGAAAAGCCCGCTGGTCGCTGATGTGGCCAAGCTTGTTCAGATGATGCTTCCGGAAGAGATGCAGACTGCCAAACCGGTGGAAGGTAAGCGGAGGCGCCGCGGATGAGCCGTTTTGGTTTCTCTAATGCCGCTCCCGCAATGCCGGAGCCGCAGGCACAGGTCCAAACCCCTGCGCCACAGCCGCAAGCCGCTCCAGCGCGCGGAAAGCAGGAAGCAGGCGGGTTTGACCTGCTTGAGGCGAAACTGAAGATCCACGCCAAGCTGATCGACGAGCTGGACCTCTCGAAGCTTGAAAAGCTGGATGATGAAACACTGCGCCGCCGTGTGCGAGGTATCATCGCGGATATCATCCGCAAGGAAGACATGGCGTTGTCCGCCGCGGAAGAGGCTTCGTTCGCGGATGCCGTGATGGACGAGATGACAGGACTCGGCCCGATTGAGCCTCTCCTGAAAGACGATTCCATCGCGGATATCCTGATCAATGGCTGCGATCAGGTTTATGTGGAGCGGCATGGTAAGCTGCAGGTCGCGCCTGTGCGTTTTGCCGACAATGATCACTTGTTGCGGATCGTGCAGCGTATCGTGTCGGCCGTCGGGCGCCGGGTGGACGAGAGCCAGCCCCTGGTCGATGCGCGTCTGGCAGATGGCAGCCGTGTGAACGCGGCCGTGATGCCGATCGCGATCGACGGGCCGTTGGTGTCGATCCGGAAATTCTCCAAGTCCCCCCTGACAATCGACAAGCTGGTCGAGTTCGGGGCTATCCCCCGGCCGGTGGCCGACTTCATTCTTGGGGCCGTGAAATGCCGGGCCTCAACAGTGATTTCCGGGGGCACGGGTTCAGGCAAGACGACGCTGTTGAATGCGCTGTCTTCCGCCATCAGTCCGGACGAGCGCCTGATCACGATTGAAGATGCTGCCGAGCTGCAATTGCAGCAGCCCCACGTGGCCCGGATGGAGACCCGCCCGCCGAATATTGAAGGCAAAGGTGAGATTCGCCAGAGGGAACTGGTGAAGAACGCCCTGCGTATGCGGCCAGACCGGGTGATCCTGGGCGAGGTGCGCGGCGAGGAAGCGTTCGACATGCTTCAGGCCATGAACACAGGCCACGAAGGCTCCATGGCGACAATCCACGCCAACAATCCGCGCGATGCGCTTACGCGTCTTGAGCAGATGGTGATGATTGGCGGCATGAAGATCTCGGAGCAGGCAATCCGCGGGCAGATTGCATCTGCTGTGAACTTTATCGTTCAGGCGTCGCGCCTGTCTGATGGCTCGCGTCGCGTGATGTCCATCGCCGAGATTACCGGCATGGAAGGCTCGGTCGTGCAGCTGCAGGAAATCTTCCAGTTTGTGCGGACCGGCACATCCGATGAGGGCAAAGTGGAAGGCCACTTCGCTGCCACGGGGCTGCGGCCGAAATTCCTGGACGAGATGGAGCGCCGCGGTGTGCACATGCCGCCGGGTCTCTTCGATCCATCGACGCGCTTTTAGGAGGCATAGGTGCTCGGTCTGCCTGATCTCTCCAGTATGAGTCTGACGCTTGTGATCCCCATGGTCATGGCGGTCGGGGCAATCTTTCTGGCGTTGCAGGCTGTTATGAGCCTTTTCACGACGGCGCAGACCCAGCGTATCGTCAACCAGCGCCTTCAGTTCAAGGAGCGGTTCGAGAATACGAATGAGGCCATGATCGAGCTGCGCAAGAGCCGGGGCCTTGACGAGCTGGGCAACTTTGCAATGCCGCTGCAATGGTTCAACCAGCTGGTTGTTCGGTCTGGCCTGCCATACCAGCCTGCGCGCTGGTTCGCGATGTCAGGTGTCGCGGGTCTTGTTGCGGGATTTGCCTATTGGAAGCTGGCTGGCGGTGTTTTGACAGCAAGTGCCATTGCCTGTGCAATCTTTGCGTTGGCGCCCCTCATTGCATTGAAGATGGTCGCCGGGAAGCGCCTAGCCAAACTGGCCAAGCAGCTGCCGGATGCGATGCAGATTGCCTGCCGCAGCCTTGAGGCCGGGCATCCGGTTGCCACGGCTATTGCGCTCGTTGCACGTGAGATGCCTGACCCGATCGGAACCGAATTCGGCATGGCGGCAGATGAGGTGTCCTACGGCATGTCACTGACGAATGCCGTGCAACGGATGGCGGAGCGCGGTGGTGACCCGGATGTCGAGTTGTTCGCGGCCACCGTCAGGCTTCAGGAAAAAACTGGCGGTAATCTGACCGAGTTGCTGAAGGCGCTCTCCTCAACGATCCGTGAGCGGCAGACCATGCGCCTGAAAGTTCGAGCTGCTTCGTCAGAAGGACGGACGTCGGCAATGATCCTGACCTCCGCGCCATTTATCGTGATGCTGGCCATTCATCTGTTGCAGCCGACCTTCTATGGCGACGTGATCGACAAGCCACTGATCCAGTACTCCTTTGCGGGCCTGTTTACCTGGATGTTCATCGGCAATCTGGTCATGCGCAAAATGATCAATTTCAAGATGTGAGCTGGTCGTATGTTTTCCGATCTTCCTTTGTCTGACATCTGGTTGCCAGCGCTCATGCTGGGCGTGGCGGTGATGATAGCCGTACCCGGCCTCTTGTCTGTCTGGCAAAACGCCAAGGCAAAGGAAGAGGTGGAACGCCGGCTGGAGCGCCGCGGTACGCAATTCATGGAGCCGCGCAAGCATATCAGCCCGGTGGACAATCTGGTCCTGCAGGTTTCCAGCAAGGTGGCGCCGACGGATGAAGAGAAGGTCAGCGAGGCGCGCGCGCGCCTGGCGCTGGCAGGCCTTACGCATCCGAGTGCGGTTGGTCAGTATTACCTGGCGCGTCTTGTGTGCGTGATCGTCCCGCAAGTCGGACTGTTGTTTGCGTTACCGTATTTCGCAGATATGCCGACAACTGTTCCCCTGATGACAAGTGTCTCACTCCTGATCATCGGCCTGATCGGACCCTCGTTTTATGTGGATCATCTGATCTCTGCCCGGCAGAGCCAGTGCTCTCTCGGGTTTCCGGACATGATGGACCTGATGGTTGCCTGCGTGGAGGCGGGGCTCAGCCTCGATGCTTCAGTACAGCGGGTGGGTGAGGAACTGGAGATGCGTCACCCAATCATTGCCGGACACATGAAAACCCTCTCATTGGAGCTGCGGGCGGGTAAATCACGCAAACAGGCATGGCGCTCCTTTGCCGACCGGATGAATCTGGAGGAGGCGGGGTCGCTGGCCACAATGTTGCGTCAGGCGGAGGAAATGGGGACGAGTCTCGGGGCCACATTGCGCATTTTCTCGGCAGATATGCGCCAGCGCCGGATCCTTCTGGCAGAGGAAAAAGCAATGGCTTTGCCGGCAAAGCTGACGTTGCCACTGATTTTGTTCGTTTTTCCGGTCCTTCTGGGCGTTCTGATCCTGCCGGCGATTGCAAAAATGCAGGGCATCTTGTTCTGACGTCGGCACTAGGCGAGTCAGCCGGTGATTGCTATTTTGCAGCCCATGAAAGTTTCATATCTCGAATTCGAAAAGCCGATTGCGGAGCTTGAATCCAAGATCGCCGAGCTGGAAACGCTGTCGGGCCGCAAGGATGGCCCGTCGCTTTCGGATGAGCTGACAAAGCTGAAGGCCAAGTCCCAGAAGCTGCTCAAGGATACGTATTCCGATCTCAGCGCCTGGCAGAAGACACAGGTGGCCCGCCATCCGGACCGGCCTCATTTCAGCGACTTCATCGAAAATGTCTTTGAGGATTTCGAGGAACTCGCCGGCGACCGCGTCTATGGCAATGATGAGGCCGTGATCGGTGGCCTGGCACGGTTCAAGGGCCGTCCTGTCGTCATCATGGGGCATGAAAAGGGCCGTACGACCGAAAAGCGCCTGAAGCACAATTTCGGCATGGCTCACCCGGAAGGCTACCGGAAGGCCGTTCGCCTGATGGACCTTGCCGAGAAGTTCAATCTGCCTGTCCTCAGTTTCCCTGACACCGCCGGGGCATATCCTGGTAAAGGTGGGGAAGAGCGTGGTCAGGCCGAGGCAATCGCTCGTGGTACGCAGCGCGGCCTGACACTGGGTGTGCCGTTCGTTACGCTGATCATCGGTGAGGGCATGTCCGGCGGGGCCATCGGCATCGCGGCGGCCAACAAGGTGTTGATGATGGAGCACGCCATCTATTCGGTGATCTCGCCGGAAGGCTGTGCGTCCATCCTGTATCGTGACGCAGCCAAGGCCAAGGACGCCGCGGATGCCATGAAGATCACTGCGCCGGACCTGCTGCGCACGAAGGTGATCGACGACGTGGTCAAGGAGCCTGTAGGGGGCGCGCACCGTGACCCTCAGCGGGCCATGGCGACGGCATCCAAGGCGCTTGAGCAAGCGCTGAAAGAGCTGGATGGGCTGTCTCCGGCTGAATTGCGCCGCCAGCGGGCAGAACGTTTCTACGCCATTGGCCGCGAAGGGCTCTGATCGCCCTTGCGTTCAGGCGAGCCTCACGTCACGCTTTCTTGAAAATGGCTAAGTTGACGTGAGCGAACGCGACTGGATCTCCCGTTATTTTGTGCCTCTGGTGTCTGCGCCAGGGGCGGCGGCATTGCGTGATGATGTGGCGGAGCTATCGGCCAGCGGCCGCATGATCATTACGACGGATGCGCTGGTGGAAGGCGTACACTTCCTGCCCGATGATCCGATTGAGAGTGTGGCACGCAAGCTGGTGCGGACTAATGTCTCGGATATTCTCGCAAAAGGCGGGCGGCCCCATGAGGCCCTGCTGACTTTGGGCTGGCCAACAGGCCGTGACGAGGCTCAGCTGGCCCGTTTCGCTGCGGCTTTGGGGCAGGAGATGGCTCGCTGGGGTGCCTCGCTCATCGGTGGGGACACGACCGCCAGTCCTCAAGGCCTGTTTCTGTCTCTTACACTAACGGGCACCTGCGGTCCGGAGGGGCCGGTCCGGCGTAGCGGTGCAAAAGCTGGTGACGTGCTCTGGGTAACGGGGCAGATCGGGGCTGCGTGCAGGGGTTTCAGGGCTCTAAAGGCGGGGCAGATGGATGATCCACTTGTGGAGCGCTACAGAGAGCCCGCATTGGCTCCACCTGGCATCATTGACCTCCTGCAGAAACACGCGACGGCATCAATGGATGTTTCCGACGGACTATTAGGTGACGCCCGCATGCTTGCTGCGGCTTCCGGTGTGGCTGTCTCGATGGATATGGGCGCGGTTCCCTATGCTGGCGGGGCGGACAGCCTTGAGGAGCGGATCGCGCTCGCAAGCTGGGGGGATGACTATCAGGTCCTGTTCGCTGCCCCATTGTCGGCAACATCCCAGATTGAAGTTGACGCAGCGGAACTTGGCGTCATGGCCGTGTCTATCGGGCATTTCTTCGCTGGGGAGGGCCTGACGGCGAGCCTGGACGGGAAGCCTGTTAACTTACCGGAAACTCTCGGCTTCGAGCATGGCTGAACTGGGTCCGGTCTGACTCGCTTCAAACGTGAGGCATCTTGCACGTAACGTCAGGGGGTGGCAGCAAAGTACCCATAATAACGAAAGCTCAGGAAGAAACCGGGCAAAACCGGTTCGATTTGGCTAGGGAAGGAAACAAGGTTCATGTGGTATTATCTCGCTCTCGCAGCGGGCGTAATCTCGGTTTTGTATGGGTTCATTCAGGCCCGTTCGATCCAGTCCGCCCCCGCGGGTGACGCGCGAATGCGCGAAATCGCTTCGGCCATTCAGGAAGGCGCGAACGCCTATCTGGGCCGCCAGTACCGGACCATCGCCATTGTGGGCGTGGTTGTCGTCATCCTGCTCGGAATTGCCTTCCGTAGCTGGCAGGCGCCGCTCGGTTTCGTTATCGGCGCTGTCCTTTCGGGCGCGGCTGGCTTTATCGGGATGAAAGTCTCCGTGCAGGCCAACGTCCGCACCACGGAGGCTGCGCGGTCAGGTCTGAATGAGGGCCTGAAAATGGCCTTCAAGTCTGGTGCGATCACCGGCATGCTCGTGGTCGGTCTCGCGCTGCTCGGTATCGTTCTATATTACGGCTTTCTGACCATGGTCATGGGCCTGAGCTTGTCTGTTGAGCATGAGAAGCGGGAGATTATCGATTCTCTCGTGGCGCTTGGATTTGGCGCATCCCTGATCTCGATCTTCGCTCGTCTCGGCGGCGGTATCTTCACCAAGGGTGCGGATGTCGGCGGTGACATGGTCGGCAAAGTCGAAGCCGGTATCCCGGAAGACGATCCCCGCAACGCCGCAACCATCGCTGACAATGTCGGCGACAATGTCGGCGACTGTGCCGGCATGGCGGCCGATCTGTTCGAGACCTATGCGGTGACGCTGGTCGCGACGATGGTCCTTGGTGCGATCTATTTTGCGGATACCACCTATCTCGGTGACCTGATGCTGCTCCCGCTCGCTATTGGCGGCGTGTGCATCATCACCTCGATTATCGGTACGTATTTCGTGAATCTCGGCCCGGGCAAGACGGACGTAATGGGCGCGCTCTACAAGGGTCTGATCGTGACAGGAGCCCTGTCTATCGGTGCACTGGCACTGGTGATCAGCCAGGTTCTGCCTGCCGGCTTCGGTGCGCTCGACGGCGCAGCTGCGGCGCTCGGCCTCTCCGGCGAAATCACCGGGATGGACCTGTTCCTCTGTGGTCTCCTCGGCCTTGCTGTAACGGGTCTGATCGTCGTCATCACGGCTTACTACACGGAGACGAAATACCGCCCGGTGCGCTCAGTGGCAAAAGCCTCCGAGTCTGGCCATGGCACGAACGTGATCCAGGGTTTGGCCGTGTCGCTTGAGTCGACGGCGCTACCGGCGCTGACGATCATTGCAGGCATCATTGCGACCTATAACCTTGCCGGCCTTTATGGCGTTGCCATCGCGACGACGACCATGCTGGCCCTGGCGGGTATGATCGTGGCGCTCGACGCATTTGGTCCGGTGACGGACAATGCCGGCGGGATCGCGGAAATGGCCGAGCTTCCGTCGGAAGTCCGGAACACGACCGATGCGCTGGATGCTGTCGGCAACACGACCAAGGCCGTTACCAAGGGCTACGCCATCGGTTCGGCCGGGCTTGGGGCGCTTGTCCTTTTCGCGGCCTATTCGGAAGACCTGAAATACTTCTCGGCACGCGCCACGGAAGGATCTTTCTTCTCGGGCGTGTCGGTCGATTTCTCGATCGCCAATCCGTATGTCGTGGTCGGTCTGCTGTTCGGTGGCCTCTTGCCGTTCCTGTTCGGTGGCATGTCGATGATGGCTGTGGGCCGCGCGGCCCAGGCTGTGGTCGAGGAAGTCCGCCGTCAGTTCCGTGAAATGCCGGGGATCATGAAGGGCGAGGTGAAGCCGGACTATGGCCGCGCCGTTGACCTGCTGACCCAGGCAGCCATCAAGGAAATGATTGTACCGTCGCTGCTGCCGGTGCTCTCACCGATCGTTCTGTTCGGCGTGATCCTGGCGATTGCGGGCAAGGGCGCAGCGTTTGCGGCTGTCGGTGCCATGCTGCTTGGTGTGATCGTGACGGGGCTGTTCGTGGCCATCTCGATGACATCGGGTGGTGGCGCATGGGACAATGCCAAGAAGTATATCGAAGACGGCCATCATGGCGGCAAAGGCTCTGAAGCCCACAAGGCTGCCGTGACAGGCGATACGGTCGGTGATCCCTACAAGGACACGGCTGGTCCTGCTGTGAACCCGATGATCAAGATCACGAATATCGTAGCGCTGCTTCTGCTGGCTGTTCTCGCCGGCATGTAGCCTGGATGAAATTTTGTTGAAGGCCCCGGAGCTGGTGCTTCGGGGCCTTTGTTTTGTCTGGAAAAAATAAACATAGGAAAATTCTATATCAATCAGTTCTGCAATCAATTGGTCCTATTCTCTTTCAAGGCGTACGGTGCTCGCATCGCAACGTGCCGGGGGAGCTTTAGTTCAGTCTTCCGCGCGTGGCCCTGCAATTGACGGAGTGCCCGGCACTCCTCTTTCGAATTTGAAGACGTCTCAGCGCAAAGGGAGAAGGATATGGATGGCAATGATATGGGCGGCGGCAAATGCCCCGTCATGCATGGTGGAATGACAGCTGTTGGCCGGACAGTGATGGACTGGTGGCCGAACGCACTGAACCTCGACATTCTGCACCAGCACGACACCAAGACGAACCCGCTCGGCAAGGATTTCAACTATCGTGAAGAGCTGAAGAAGCTCGACGTCGAAGCACTGAAGGCTGATCTCAAGGCCCTGATGACGGACAGTCAGGAATGGTGGCCTGCTGACTGGGGTCATTATGGTGGTCTGATGATCCGTATGACCTGGCACGCTGCCGGTAGCTACCGTATTGCGGATGGCCGTGGCGGTGCTGGAACGGGCAACCAGCGCTTCGCGCCGCTGAACTCCTGGCCGGACAATGTGAGCCTCGACAAGGCGCGTCGTCTGCTTTGGCCGATCAAACGCAAGTATGGCAACAAAGTCAGCTGGGCCGACCTGATCGCTTACGCAGGAACTATCGCCTATGAAACCATGGGCCTGAAAACCTTTGGCTTCGGCTTTGGCCGGGAAGACATCTGGCATCCGGAAATCGACGTCTACTGGGGCTCCGAAAAAGAGTGGCTGGCGCCGTCCGATAGTCGGTATGATGATGTTTCCAAACCTGAAACCATGGAAAACCCGCTCGCTGCTGTGCAGATGGGCCTCATCTATGTGAACCCGGAAGGTGTGAACGGTGTTCCCGACCCGCTGAAGACGGCGGGCCAGGTGCGTGAAACATTTGCCCGTATGGCGATGAACGATGAGGAAACCGCGGCGCTGACTATCGGTGGCCACACGGTTGGCAAGTGTCACGGTAATGGGGATGCCAGCAAGCTGGGCCCGGATCCTGAAGGCGCTCCTGTGGAAGAGCAGGGCTTTGGCTGGTCGAACCCGGCCATGGGCGGAAAAGCCGCCAACGCCATCACGTCAGGTATCGAAGGTGCGTGGACGACGAACCCGACTGTCTTCGACATGGGCTATCTGAAGCTGCTGTTCGGCTATGAGTGGGAGCTGAAAAAGAGCCCGGCTGGTGCGAACCAGTGGGAGCCGGTCAACATCAAGGAAGAAGACAAGCCGGTTGATGCAACCGATCCTTCAATCCGTCACAACCCGATCATGACGGATGCGGACATGGCCATGAAAATGGATCCGACCTATCGCGCAATCTGCGAGAAGTTCATGGCCGATCCGGAATACTTCAAGGACGCGTTTGCGCGTGCCTGGTTCAAGTTGACCCACCGCGATATGGGGCCGAAAGCTTGCTACTTCGGACCGGATGTTCCGAAGGAAGAACTGATCTGGCAGGACCCGGTTCCGGCAGGTTCCACCAGCTATGATGTTGATGCCGTGAAGGCGAAAATTGCCACGAGCGGTCTTTCCGTCGGTGAGATGGTGTCCACGGCATGGGACAGCGCACGGACCTTCCGGGGATCCGACAAGCGTGGGGGTGCAAATGGTGCCCGTATCCGCCTGGCGCCGCAGAAAGACTGGGAAGGCAACGAGCCGGCCCGTCTCGCGAAAGTGCTCGGTGTGCTGGAGCCAATTGCTGCTGAGACAGGCGCAAGCATTGCTGATGTGATCGTCCTGGCTGGTAATGTCGGCATTGAGCAGGCGGCCAAGGCGGCTGGCGTCAATGTGAGTGTACCGTTCGCCCCCGGGCGCGGCGATGCAACCGACGCGATGACGGATGGCGACTCCTTTGCGCCGCTGGAGCCGATCCATGACGGCTATCGCAACTGGCTCAAGAAGGATTATGTCGTGAGCCCGGAAGAGCTGATGCTGGACCGCACGCAGCTGATGGGGCTGACTGCGCCTGAAATGACTGTTCTGGTTGGCGGCATGCGTGTGCTTGGCACCAATCATGGCGGCACGAAGCATGGTGTGTTCACGGACAAGGTGGGCGCTCTGACGAACGATTTCTTCGTGAACCTCACCGACATGGCAAACTATTGGAAGCCGGCCGGTAATGGCACTTACGAAATCCGCGACCGCAAGAGCAATGCGGTGAAGTGGACGGCAACCCGTATGGATCTGGTGTTCGGATCTAACTCCGTCCTGCGCTCCTACGCTGAAGTCTATGCTCAGGATGACAACAAGGAGAAGTTCGTGAAGGACTTCGTTGCTGCCTGGACGAAGGTGATGAACGCAGACCGTTTCGATATCTGATCGATTGTCTCATTACAGAAGCGGCGTTTCGGGAAACCGGAACGCCGTTTCTTTTTTGCGTGCTATTTGACCAGTGAAGAGGCCATGCGCTGGAACTCTTCCTGAGTCAGGGTCTCTGCTCGGGCCGTCGGGTCGATTCCGAGGCCCTGGAGCCATTCATCCGCTTTCAGGCCATGCTTTTTGGCAATTGGCTTGAGAGCAGCGCGCAGCATCTTCCGGCGTTGACCGAACGCCGCGCCCGCAACCTGTTCCAGTTTGTCCAGATGCGGGAAGCGTTCACCTTCCGGCAAGGGCTCCAGTACGGCTACGGCGCTGTCCACTTTCGGCGGCGGTTTGAAGGCGCCGGGTGGAAGCGTAAAAGCGATATGCGGGCGGGTGACGGCATGTGCGAGCACAGCCAGGCGTCCATAATGTTCCGTTCCCGGAGCAGCGCAAATCCGCTGGGCAACTTCTTTCTGGAACATCAGCGCCATTTCCCCGCGCCATGAGCCGGCTTTCAGCCAGTCGATCAGTAGAATTGTGCCGACATTGTAGGGTAGGTTGGCAATGATCATGGCGGGCGTTTCTGCGCCCGCTTCCGAGAGAAGCTTTTCCCACTTCACCTTGCGGGCGTCTTTTTCGATGACCATGAGGCGCCCATCTTGGGCTTCTGGCCATTCCTGCAGGGCCGTGGCAAAGCGCGGGTCGGTTTCGACTGCGATCAGCTTGGCAGCACCTTCCTTCAGGATGGCGCGTGTAAGCCCGCCGGGGCCGGGGCCGACTTCGATGACAGTACGCCCTTCCAGCGAGCCTGCAGCGGTTGCGGCCCGGTGAAGGATACTGGGATCGAAAAGGAAATGCTGGCCCAGCGCCTTGCGCGCGGGGGCCTGTGTCAGTTCGGGATCGTTCTGATCGCTCATATTGTTTGCCTGTTTTTTGCGACCATGGCCGCCGACCGTATGGCGGCGATCAAGCTGTCGGGGCGCGCGGTGCCTGCGGTGGCCGCGTCATAACCTGTGCCGTGATCCGGACTTGTGCGGACAATGGGCAGACCAAGTGTCATGTTGACTCCGCCCCAGAAGTCCAGCGTCTTGACTGGGATCAGTCCCTGATCATGCGTCATCGCGATAACGGCATCATAAGCCCCGGAAAGGGCTTCTGCGAATACGGTATCAGCGGGACGGGCGTCTGTAATGTCTATGTTCCGGGAGCGGAGGGCTGCAGCTGCCGGGTTGATCGTGTCGATCTCTTCACGCCCCAGTGCGCCGCCTTCGCCTGCATGCGGGTTGAGGCCCGTGAAGGCAATGCGCGGTGAAGCAATGGCGAAATCAGATTTCAGGGCTTCATGGACAATCGTACCCAGTTCGATCAGGCCTTCCTGTGTCAGGCTTTCAGACACCGTCGCAAGCGCCTGGTGAATGGTCGCCAGGGCCACACGCAAGCCACCCCCTGTCAGCATCATGACAGGGCGAAGCGCTTCGCCCCCTTGCGGACGGCATAGTTCGGCGATGAACTCCGTGTGACCTGGGTGTTTGAAGCCCGCGCGGTAGAGCAGGGCCTTGTTGATTGGGTTCGTGACAAGCCCGGCGGCCATTTCGGCGCGCACATGCGCCACTCCAGTTTCGATGGCGGCAATGATTGCGGTCGCTGAGTCCGAGGCTGGCTGTCCGGGTGTAATAGGGGGTAGTGCGCCAACTGGCAGAACGGGAAGGGCCGTGTTGAATACGGTTGCCGTCTCGTCTGGGGTGGAGATGACCTGTACTGGACAGCGCCCGGAATAAAGTTCCGGGGCTCCAATCACATAAAAAGCGAGCGAAGAATCGTCCTTGAGGGCCTGCCAGGCCGCAGCCGTAATGGCTGGACCTACCCCTGCAGGGTCACCCATTGAAAGGACAAGAGGAAGAGGCATTGGCTCGCTCACGGGCGGGATGTCGCGCCAAAAGTGCCCGTGCGCAAGCCTTAGCGGTAGATAATCGTTGCGTCGCGGCGCAGGTTGCGCAGCTCGCGTTCCGAAATCATGCTCAGCTCGCGCCCCTTGAGGCTACTTTTCAGGTCATCCCGTGACGGTAACGCTTCCGCACCTTCTTCACGGCGGCAGACATACATGGTGCCGAGACCACCACTGACGGCGAAGATGTCGGTTGGTTGTCCAATCTCGGCATTCTCGACCATTGATTTTCCTTCTGGTCCGAGCTCGTCGATATTGATGTCTTCCAGCGGCTGGGCGCGCAGGCCGGGCGTCGTGTTGGCAATGCTTTGCACGTCATCGCAGGATTTGATCTTTTCCATCGCCGCTTTCAGATTTTCATCTGTGGCATCGCGCGTGATCAGACGGATCAGGTCGACCTTGGTGGTGGCTTCTGCTGGCTCCCGCTTGTTCTGGACGTAGAGAATGTAGACGCCGTTCTCGACTACAATCGGCTCCAGAAGTCCTGGTCCGGGTGCTGCTTCGATCGCAGGAGCAAGGTCTGACGGGAGGTCAGATGTTGATACCCACCCCATATCGCCCCCGGTTGCCGAGGTGGGGGCGGAGGAAAGGCGTTGAGCTGCTACGCGGAAGTCAGCGCCAGCTTTCAGCTGTTCGATGATAGAATGCGCTGCTTCTTCAGCCTGTGCCCGGGTTTCCGGATCGGGGGCAAAAAGGAAAATTTCTGAGATCCGGTATTGGGTTTTCTTCGCGGCAGCGCGCAACTGCTCGATCTGGTCATCCACCTGGTTGTCGGAAATCCGGATGCGCGAGCCGTAAAGCCCGCTCATGACATGGTTCCAAGCCAACTCAGCGCGCATTTGCTCTTCAAGGCTGGAGGGATCGATGCCAGCAGCCAGCAACTGCGATTTCAGATCCGCACCCGTCATGCCTGACTGTGACGCCATGTTCTCGACGGCACCGTCGATTTCTTCCTTGCTGATCGTCAGGTCAAATTCTGCGGCCTTTTCCAGCTGCAAGCGCTCATCAATCAGCTGCTCCAGCGCCTGGCCAGTGATTTGTTGCACCTGTTCTTGTGTCGGTTGTTGCCCGCCAAGGCTGAGCAGCAGCATGCGGGCTCGACCGCGCACATCGGTGAAGGAGATCGGCTGGTCGTTTACCACGGCTGCGACGGCTTCCAGCGTGAGGCTGCCATCTGTTGTGGAGTCCTGCGCGTAGGCAGATCCGGCAAAGGGCAGGGCCAGAAGTGCTGTAGCGGCGATGAGTTTGCGAACCATCCAAGGTCTCCAATTCGTGCCTGTGAACCATCAGGCAGGTATCCGAGTTGACCATACTAATCCAGCGGCCATGCGCAACGCAGGCCCGCAGTCGGCCCTGATATCTTACGGATATTTAGTGTTAGCGGCGTTTTCGGGGCAATTAGAGCGAATCAATCGAATTGACGTGACCCAAACTGCCCCAGCGTTTTAAGCGAGAAGCGTATCTGAATGTTCTCGGATGGGCCTTGCGTACGGTCTCTGAGCTCCGAACGGCTGTAAATGAGTTCCAGGCGAGAGCATTCGTCCTCGTAGGCGATGCCGAATTGCTTCTTGGCATTCCGGTTGTCGGTAATATCGCGCAATTGGCCGTACAGAACCGAGTAGTTTTTGGTTACGCGGAACTCGCCATTCAGGAAAATGCCCTCGTCCTCGGTTCCTGATGAGTTCAGGCGGTCACTGACTTTGTAGTACTGTCCGGAAGCGCGGAAACGGTTGGTGCTTGTCATCACCCGTGCATCAATCCGGTTCAGCTCCAAACCTTCGTCATCGAGGCGGACCCGTGTGTCGATACGCAGGGGGCTACCGAAATCTGCGGTTGCTGCAGCCACCCAGTCTGATGTTGTGCCGTCAATGTTTGAGACCGCGTCAAACGTATCATCCGAGCGCGACCGCCAGCGGCGGCCAAAAGTGGCTGACAGTTCGGGGCCTTCTTTCCAGACCGCGCGTGCCGTCAGGCCGGCCGATATCTTGCCGTCACCTTCAAAAAGATCGTAGCCGGCAACACTGTTCGCATCGAACAGGACTGTTTCGTCCATTTCGAAGAGCAGTGCGTCTTCATTAGGTAGCGCGGGGTCGTTTGAGTTCGATGTTCCCCAAGCCGCCATCACTTCCGGTTCGAGCATGATGTCGACTGTCTTGCCGGGACGGATCATTGGATAGGCGATACGCGTTCCCGCATTGCCGACGACACGGGAGACATTGTCTTCACCAGACTGAGTTTCATCGAGGTTGTAATAATCACCGCGTAGTTCGGCGAAGGGTTCGAATGTGAAGCCGCCCGGAAGGATTTTGTAAGTCGACCAATCGGCACCGACTGTAACGCGTTGGCTGTCTTCTCCGACATCGCGGTTGATGATTGCTGTAGACGCATTCACGCTGGCGAAGCCGTATTTGCCGAAGTCCCAGTATTTTTCACTGAACATCAACGGTGTAACCGTCGGCAGGCTTCCGTCCCTATCCCTGGCCCGAAGTCCCTGTAGGGATAGAAGGGCTACGTCGGTGTAATAGCTGTCACCTTGTCCAACGGCGTAAAGCTGTGAGAGCAGGCGGCGCGGCTGACTTTGATAGAGGCCGCGCTTTTGCCCTTGTCCGTCAATGTCGTATCGGCGGTCGTAGAGATCATCGGTCTGGGTTTCGACACCAAAGCCCCACTGCCACTCGCTTGTCAGGGCAAAACGGCCGCTGCCATAGAGGTGTCCGCGCCATTTCTCCTCGCCAAATTTGACCCCGTCGCTGTCGAAGTCCTTTTCGCGGGTAATGCTTGTATTGAGGTTGATGGAGCCGGAGTAGAAGCGCTTGCGATAATCCAGCTCGAGCATCGGATTGACGTTTTCTGACAGCATCGGGGAGATGGTCAGGTCTGACGAGTCGGAAAGTGCCCAATAGTATGGCTGCTGGTAGAATGCCCCCAGCTTGGAAGAAAAGCCGGCTGACGGAATGAGCAGACCGGAGCGGCGCTCGGAAGTCGGATCCGGGTGTGCGAGATAGGGGAAATAGAAAACCGGAATGCCCAGGACTTCCAGAACAGCGTCCCGGTAGGAAATCATCTGGGTTTCCTGGTCCAGGACAGCGCGGCGGGCACGCAGGGACCAGGTTGGCGTTCCACCTTTTGCTTCGCAAATCGGGCAGGCCGTATAGATGACCTGATCCATGGCATTTATGCCATCGGTCTGCCTGATCGCAGAATTTGCGACAATGGTGGCGCCATCCGGAAGGCGGGCCGAGTAGCCGATTGCGTAACCGTCTGACAGGTTGGAACCGACTTCGACTTCGTCTGAGAATTGTTGCGTGCCGTCCTTGTCGATGATGACGACATTGCCGGACGCCCGGACACGTTCGGTTGTCCGGTTGTAGATTAGCTTATCTGCACGAAGGATCCGCCCATCGTACAGGGCTTCAACATTACCTTCCGCGACGATCGAGTTCTCTTCCCGCAGTTCGTAAACATAATCCGCCTCAAGCACCACTTGCTCGGAAGGGGTGCTGGTATCAGGTGCCTGGCTGTCTTCCTGCGCCATCGCCCCCAAAGAGGGCGTGGCTGCAAGAGCCAGAGCGGCGGCGTAGTGATACCAGTTGGCCAAATCGGGCTACCTCGGTTTTGCCCCGGCAGCACTATAGCTGCGGATTACGGAATTCTGTCTCGGTTTCCGAGGCTTAGAGGCTGTCCCCGGTATCGTCCAGCCACCGAGCGCGGATGTCTGAACTTTCATCACCAGCCCGGTGCAGCATGGCCACAGCGGAATAATGCGTCAGAATGCTTTTACGGCAAGACCGCCTGGTAAAGTCTGAGCTTCACCGGCTATTTCTAGCTCCAGCAAGACCGCCGCGCACCGCGCTGCCGGCAGGCTGCTGGCGCGTGCGATCTCATCGATTGGCATCGGATGTGGGGAGAGAGCGGAGAGAGCCCTCTCGATTTCCGAATCATCAGGTTCGCTGGCTTCGTCGGCATATTCAAACGGACGGGGTGGCGGCGCTGACACCTGACGACGATCGAGGCTTGTCAGGATTTCCATAACGTCATCTGCATGGCGAACCAGAGTGGCGCCCTGGTGCAGAAGGCTGTTTGTCCCGGCTGCGCGTGGATCTAGGGGGGAACCAGGAACGGCCATGACTTCTCGCCCTTGTTCTCCTGCAACACGGGCAGAAATCAAGGAGCCGGAACGTTCGGCGGCCTCAATCACGACGACCCCAATGGACATGCCGGTAATGATGCGATTGCGGCGGGGAAAATCCTGCGCCTTGGCGCGGTATCCGAAAGGGCTCTCAGACACGATCAGGCCTGCAGCGGCAATCTCGGCATAAAGGCGCTGGTGCTGAGGCGGGTAGACGTGATCGATAGCGCCGCCAAGAACGGCCACGGTACCGGTCTGGAGGCTGGCAGCATGGGCCTCTCCATCGATCCCGAGCGCAAGCCCTGAAACAATGGTGAAGCCGTTGCGCCCAAGCTCTGCCGCCATGTCCCGCGCAATTTTGCGCCCAGCTGCAGAGGCATTGCGGGCGCCTACGAGGGCGACAGTCGGACGGGTTGCAAGCTCTGCCTTGCCGAGCAGGGTCAAAACAGGGGGCGGCGGTTCAAGATTTGTCAGAAGGGGCGGATAATCCGGCTCTGAACTCAAAACGATACGAGCGCCGTATCGCTCAACGGCTTTCAGTTCCTGTTCCACTTCCTCCGGAGCTGGCGGCTGCAGACGCCGGCTGCTGCGGGAGCGGTTGGAGAGTTCGGGGAGAGCTTCAAGAGCGACCCCGGCTGAACCGAACCGGCGGAGTAGTTGAAAGAAACTGACGGGACCTATGCCGTGTGTTCTGGCGAGACGAATCCAGTTGAGCCGTTCTGTCTCTGAAATCATGCGCCAGGTTTCGCCTTGGAGGCGCCGAAACGGGGTTCAGTTCCTTTGAACAGGCGGCCGAGATTGGCCCGGTGTGTCCAAAAGACGAAGGCGGACAATGCTGCCAAGCCGCTTAGGATGAACCAGTTATGCTGTTGGTGCATCAGGGTTTCGACAAGCCACGTGCCTGGGGCGACAAGTGCGGCGGCGGTTAGGGCGGCGAGTGAAGAGATCCGGCTGAACGCAAAAACAAGGAACCAGATGGATGCGGCAACCGCGAATGCGGGAAGCGAGACAAAAGGCAATAGGCCTGCAAAAGTCGCAATGCCCTTACCGCCCTTGAAGCCCAGCCAGACCGGATAACAATGCCCGACGAAGGCGGCCATGCCGGCCACGAGGCCCATTTCCCGTCCACCAATCGCGCTAAAGGCCAAGGCGGCCAGGCCCGCCTTGAAACTGTCGAGCAGCAGGGTCGCCAGGGCGAGATCTTTTCTGCCTGTCCGCAGCACATTGGTCGCGCCGATATTCCCGGAACCGATCTCGCGGATATCGCCCAGCCCGGCCATCCGGGTCAGTAACAGGCCAAACGGGATGGATCCGGCCAGATAGCCAATCACGGCGGCAAATGGAAAAACGAGATACGCGGCCATGCCTTACTCCAGAATCGCGCCTAAGTGGTAGGCATGGATAGGGATCGGGGCAAGCCTTCTCAGGCGATGCTTTCGTGCGTGAAGACTTCTTCGCCGCCAACAAAAGTGCGCAATACCCGGCCTTGCAGCCTACGCCCGTCGAAGGGGGAATTGGTCGACCGTGACCGCAGATGTTCGCGTTCACAGAGCCAGGGCTTGCCGGGATCGAACAGGATCAGGTCTGCTGGCGTATTTACGGCAAGGCGGCCTTGCGGGAGGCCCAGCATGTCAGCAGGACGGCAAGTGATCGGGGCGAGCGCTTCGAGCAGACTGAGCGGGCCGTCATGGACGAGGCTGAGCATGGCCGGCAGGACAGTCTCAAGCCCGGCCGCGCCAAAGGCCGCTTCGCCAAAGGGAAGGCGCTTTTCTTCCGGCGGCTGAGGGTCGTGTGCGGAGACGACGGCATCAATCTCGCCACGTTTCAGCGCGTCGATGAGGCCAAGGCGCGTCTCTTCGTTCCGGAAAGGGGGATTGACCTTGCAGTAAGTGAGGTAATCCCCGACATCGCGCTCATTGAAGAAGAAGCTATGTGCCGCTGCAGTCGTGAAGACCTTTGCGCCGCGCCCGCGGGCGGCCTGAGCAATGGCAATCGTGCGTGGGGTGGACACCTGATCGAGAATGAGCGTGCAACCGGTCGTTTCGGCAAGTGCCGTATCACGCATGGCTCCGATCCATTCAGCCTCGACGGGGATTCCGGACAGCCCCATACGTCCGGCAAGTTCGCCAGCGTTCATGGCGCCTGATCCTGCGAGCGTGCGTTCGTCGGGCCTGGAGATAATTGTCGCGCCGAGGCTCGCGGCATACGCCATCGCGCGTTTCAGGATCGAGGCATTGGCAACCGGCAAGTCGCCATTCGAGAAGGCAACCGCGCCAGCCTTGGACATCAGGCCAATCTCGGCCATCGCTTCGCCCTTGAGGCCTGTCGTCAGCGCGCCAGCCGGATAGATCCGTGCTGCGGCACTTGTCTTGGCGCGGTCAGCGATGAAGCGGACGAGCGCCACATCATCAATGACCGGACGCGTATCCGGCATGACGACGAAGCTTGTAATGCCGCCAGCGACTGCCGACCGCGATGCCGTGGCCAGCGTTTCCTTCTGCTCGTCGCCGGGTTCTCCGGTTTTGACACGCAGGTCCACCAGGCCAGGCGCGAGGCACAGGCCGCCCGCGTCCATGGAGACTTTTGCGTCGGCATGGGGCTTGGTCTGGCCCTTTGAAACTTCCCTGATCTTGCCGCGATCCACAAAGATCGCACCAACTTCGTCGAGGCCGGTTGCCGGGTCCAACAGACGGGCATTGTAGATGCTGAGGCTCATGCGCGGCCTCCTGCCAGCAGGTGGAGCACGGCTTCACGTACAGCTACGCCCATTTCGACCTGCTCCGTAATGACAGAGCGTTCGCCATCGGCGATGGCGCTTTCGATCTCGATACCCCGGTTCATGGGGCCAGGGTGCATTACGGTCGCGTCCGGCTTGGCCAAGGCGAGGCGTTCCTGGGTAAGACCGAAGAAACGGAAATATTCGCGCCGGCTCGGCAGGAAGGCACCGTCCATGCGCTCCAGCTGCAGGCGCAGCATCATGACAATGTCGGCGCCTTTCAAGGCCTTGTCAAAATCGGTTGTCGCACTGGCTGCGCCCCAGGTCTCCGTGCCGGACGGCAGCAGGGTGCGCGGTGCGCAGAGGTGTACTTCCGCTCCCATCAGGTGAAGCGCCTGCGTGGTGGACCGGGCGACACGGGAATGGGCAATGTCACCACAGATGACGACTTTCAGGCCTTCGATGTGCCCTTTGGTACGCCGGATTGTCAGCGTGTCGAGCAGGCCCTGCGTCGGGTGCTGGTGCGTTCCGTCGCCCGCATTGATGACGGCGCAGTCTACTTTGCGGGAAAGGAGCTTCGGGCCACCGGAGGCGGAGTGCCTTACGATCAGGGCGTCCGGCCGCATGGCGTTCAGCGTCATCGCCGTATCGATCAGTGTTTCGCCCTTTTTGACGCTGGAGGCGGCAACAGGCATGGAGATGACATCCGCGCCCAGACGCCGGGCGGCAATCTCGAAGCTGCTCATCGTCCGTGTAGAGTTCTCGAAGAACAGGTTCACGACCACTTTGCCCTTGAGGACAGGATCCGGGCGGATGCCTGCGCGAGTTGCCTCGGCGTAGCTGTCTGCAAGATCCAGAATGTGGGTGATATCGAGAGGAGAAAGCCCTTCAATACTGAGCAGGTGCTCATGATCGAAGCTGTAGTGATATGCCGCCCTGGTCATGGAGGCCCTTTCGATTTTTGGCGGTTTAGGCCCGATTCTGCCGGGCTTCAAGCCCTCAGGCAGCGGTAAGGTGCATCACCGCAAAGTAGAGAAGCGGCATTGTGAGCATTGCCAGAACCGTCTCGACAGCGATCAGGTTGGCCGCAAGCGGCGCATCTCCGCCAAGTTCCCGGGCGAGGATATAGGACGAAGTCGCTGTCGGCGTGGCTGCGCAGATGACTGCGATTGTGAGCGGGATACCTGACAAGTCGAGCAGGAGGCCGAAGCCGACCGCAAACGCTGGTAGGCCGATAAGTCTGACCAGGGACCAGACGAGCGTTCGCGGCCCGGCTCGTTTCAGGGCGGACAGATCTACGCCTGCGCCCGCTGACAACAGGCCGAGCGCGAGCGCGGCATCACCAAGGATACGCAGGCTGTCGTCCAGCAGCTCTGGCAGTTCGATATTCGCAGCGGCAACGCAGAGGCCGACAATGCACGCAATGACAATCGGGTTCTTGAGGAGCGCGAGCAGCGGATTCGGAGCGGGGCCATGTGGTTGGTCTGCATGCGCGATGAGGGCATAGACGGAGAGGACATTCGCTGTCGGGATCATGGCGGCTGCTGCGATGGTCACCAGAGCCAGGCCCTCCTGTCCGAACAGGAGGCTGCCGATGGACAGGCCGATCATCGTGTTCCAGCGGACATTGGACTGGATGATCGAGCCGATGGCGGGCCGGGGCATACCCGGCAGGAAGCGGGCGAGCAGGCCAACCCCGGCCAGAGCGAACTGGGCCAGAATAAGCGTCCCTGCCAGCCGCCAGGGTGCTGTTTCAAACGGGGCATTCGCCAGCGTCCGCACGATCAGTGCCGGAAACAGGACCACATAGGACAGGCGTTCGATAGCCCGCCAGCTTTCCGTCGGAATCCATTTCCGGACAGACAGGACATGGCCGAGGGTTGCAATCGCAATGACGGGGAGAAGGGCGTAGAGGAAGCCACTCATGCGCTACGTTCCAGGCGTTCCAGGGCTGATTTGAGGATGATGGCCGCAGCAGAGGCGTCGATTCTTTCCGCACGGCGCTTGCGGGAGAGGTCTGCCTCCAGCATGGCCCATTCGGCCTCGGCAGTGGAAAGCCGCTCGTCCTGCAGGAGAATCGGTACGTCGCGATACTTCAGGATGTTCCAGGCAAGGGCGCGGACGGATTGGACGCGTGGGCCTTCGCTGCCATCCATGTTCAATGGCAGCCCGAGCACGAGGCCAACCGCCTTGCGATCGTCGTAGAGCGCAAACAGGCGTTCCAGAACTGGCGCCAGTTTGCGGCCTTTCGGAATAGTCTCGACAGGGCTGGCAATCATGCGCAGGGCATCGCAGGAGGCCACACCGATGGTCTTCGTCCCGGGGTCCAACCCGAGCAGGGGACCGGCAGAAGGAAAATTGGCGACATCAACGACTGGCATGGGCAGCCCACATAGCGCCTTGATGGGGCGTTGCCTATGGCGTATTCCGGCCGCAGCAATTCCGGAGAGTTCCATGAGTGTCACCAAGGATGATGTCCGCAAGGTCGCCCGCCTGTCGCGTATCGCTGTCGATGAGGCGCATCTGGAAGAGCTCGCAGGTGAACTGAACGGCATTCTCGGCTGGATTGACCAGTTGAACGAAGTCGATGTGTCGGATGTCGAGCCGCTGACGTCAGTCGTCGAGACAACGCTGCCGATGCGCGATGACGTGGTCACGGATGGCAACATTCAGGATCAGGTTCTGGCCAATGCGCCGCGTACCGAAGACGGCTTCTTCGTGGTGCCCAAGTCTGTCGAATAGGCTTCAGACCGCCTCGGCGGCAAAATCACCATAATCGATCAGGATTTCCTCGCCCGCCTGGATGTCTCTGGCGGCGCATAGGGTGACTATGGCCTGATTACCATGGACTTCGAAGGTCGCATTCGGTGCTGCGCTGTGATTGCACATGGATATCGACCCGAAGGCGACGGCCGCCCGCATGGCGCCGTCGGCCGTCTCATCGACATAGAAGACATAGTGGTACAGGCGTGTGTTCTTCAGCTGCGCCGTATCCGCCGTGTCCAGCACCAGCACGGGCCAGCTGCCGATCTGTGAGCCTGATATAATTCTGGCGGCCGCGTACAGGCCGCGGCCGTGCAGGGGGGATTGCTTCACCTCGACCAACGAGGCCTGTTTTTCCGGTAGCATAGCCGCCAGATAGCATGCCGCGCGCCCGTCGGCATCAGGATTCTGTGTCGGTCTCGCTCGTTTCCGCTTCCGTGGCGTCGCCATCCTGAGCGTCCTCGGCTTTTTCAGCCTTGGGATCCCATTTGTAGATGGATTTCACCAGGCAGCGGGACGTGCTGAAGGGCTGATTGCTGCCGCCAGTCAGGCTTTCGGACACGATGACATGGTCGCCATCACGCAGGCAGCTCATGGAGCTGTCGATTCTCATCGTGACGGCATTATCAAGCGCCGGGCAGGAACCGAAGATCTCGACCAGATAGTAATCCCTGCCTTCGCGCAACGTGAAGGTATCGCGGGTGTTATTGCCGAAGCTGTCGATATTGTTGGCAAAACAGATTTTATCGACCTGCTCACCAAGGCGCGGGTCATTCTCGTATTTTGCCACGCCTTTCGGCTTGGGTTCGGTGTCAGCTGTGGAGGCGCAGCCAGCCAGGGCGAGCATTGTTGCGGCAAGTGTCAGACTGAGGCGCATGGCCATCTCCTTCTGGTGAAATCCAGTCACACTATGGTGTGCCGAACTGATATCTCGCTGACAAGCACTCTCACAGAGACTTGAACTTTCGCCACAAGCCGTCATAGCAGGCGGGCAGAATTCCCGGAGACACGCTACGATGACCGACCTGACGAAGCTGACCCTTGCAGACGCCCTGGATGGCCTGAAGGCGAAGAAATTCTCGTCCAGGGAGATTACTCAGGACTTTGTCCAGGCAATCGAAGCTTCTCGCGTTCTCAATGCCTATGTTGTCGAAACGCCGGAAAAGGCGCTGGAGATGGCGGATGCAGCAGATGCCCGCCTTGCAAAAGGCGAAGGTGGCAAGCTGGAGGGCGCCCCGATTGGGGTGAAGGATCTCTACTGCACCAAGGGCGTGCGTACGACCGCTTGCAGCAACATTCTGGGCGAATTCACGCCAACCTATGAGTCGACCGTCACGCAGAACCTGTGGGACCAAGGCGCCGTGATGCTGGGCAAGCTCAACATGGACGAGTTCGCCATGGGCTCATCCAACGAGACTTCCCGCTTCGGGCCACCGATCAACCCCTGGCGCCGCAGCGGCGACAATGCAGGCCTGACACCTGGCGGTTCGTCCGGCGGATCCGCTGCTGCTGTTTCGGGCGATCTTTGCCTGGCGGCGACGGCTTCGGATACCGGCGGCTCCATCCGCCAGCCTGCGGCTTTCACCGGCACGGTGGGCATCAAGCCGACCTATGGCCGGGCCAGCCGCTGGGGCATGGTGGCGTTTGCATCTTCGTTGGATCAGGCAGGGCCGATCGCTAAGACGGTTGAGGACTCTGCGATCCTCCTGGACGTGATGTGCAGCCACGATCCCAAGGATTCGACGTCCCTGAAAGTCGACCAGCCGGATTGGCGCGCCGACGTCTCCAAAGGCGTTAAAGGCATGCGCATCGGTATCCCGAAGGAATACCGGATGGATGGTCTTTCTAAAGAGATCGATGCGCTCTGGAACCAGGGCATTGAGTGGCTGAAGGCCGCTGGCGCAGAGATCGTTGACATCAGCCTGCCGCACACAAAATACGCGCTGCCAGCTTACTACATCGTGGCGCCGGCCGAAGCCTCCTCGAACCTCGCGCGTTATGACGGCATGCGCTATGGCGCCCGCGTTGACGGCAACAACCTGACGCAGACCTATGAGGCTACCCGCGCAAACGGCTTTGGCCGCGAGGTTCAGCGCCGCCTCATGATCGGCACCTACGTGCTCTCGTCCGGCTATTATGATGCGTATTACCTCCGTGCCCAGAAGGTTCGCATGAAGATCCTGAACGACTTTGTCGAGGCATTCGAAAGCTGCGATGCGATCCTGACGCCGACTTGCCCGTCGCCGGCGTTTGCCTTTGGCGAAAAGAGCGGCGATCCGGTGGAAATGTATCTCAACGACGTCTTCACCGTGACGACGAACCTCGCTGGTCTGCCGGGGATTTCCGTGCCTGCCGGCCTGTCGGCTGATGGTCTTCCGCTTGGCCTGCAGGTCATCGGGAAGGTGCTGGATGAGTCTGCTTGTTTCCGGGTCGGTGGGGAACTGGAACGCGCAGCCGGTTTCGTGGCCAGACCGGAGAAATGGTGGTAGGATTTCCGCCATGACCCGTTTTCTCGCCCTTTTCGGGGCACTCCTGCTGATTGCCCTTTTGCTGATGGCTGGTCTGCTGGCGCAGAATGGCTACAGCCTGATGGACCCCAAGATGACGCCGATCGTTTTCGCGGCGGTTCTTGTGGCGGCCTACGTATCCTGGCGAATCGATGGCATCCTGAAACGCCGGGATGCTGCCCGCATCGACCATCCGGATCTTCCCGGAAAGTCCGGCGGCTTTTTCTCGCCCAAGCCCTCCGCCGCGCAGTCAGCGCGGGCTGCTCGGGTTGCGGCACGGCGCAAGCAGCTGATTGCCGACGGCAAGCTGGAGGCAGAGCCCGAGCCTGAAAAGCCCTCCGAAGAGGGAAGCGCCCCGACACGCGTTTCGCAGGCCGCACCGATCAAGGACCGGATGGCTGCCAGGGCAGAACGTGTCAGGCGGGCGAAGGAACAGGGGAAGCTTTAGGCGTATTCCGGCGAGCCGGGGCCGCTTCTATCGTGTTCAGCGTCACAGGCGCTTTGGTTCCGCCCTGCGATTCATCATCGTCCTCGCTGGCTTTCTCGCCGCGATCCGTGATCCGGGTGACGTGAATGCCGGCTCCGATCAGACCGCCAATCGGGCCGAATTGCAGCAGCATCGCGAGGATGAACAGGATCGGGATGTTCATGTCGAGTTTGCCGAGGGTCAGGAACAACGCCCCGAACATGCCGCCCCCGAAGATCAGCCCGATTGTGAACCCCGCAACGATGTGACGAAGGAACCCGCGGGCAATGTGGCGTTCGTCCTCAGTCGCATTATCAAGTATCATTTTGAAGAGCATTGTTCTCTTTTCCCTTCTTGCTTCCTCCCCGAAGCAATCGTGTCAACTTGCCGCACATTGAGGCTAAGGAAAACCCCCTAGTTTTTCGGATGGCCCGGCCCACCGCGTCTTCAACGTGAATCACAGTGTCAGCATGGCTCGACAGGGCTGGCTGCAGGGGGGTAGAAGGACCGGATTCTGCTGTGACTAATCGAGGGAACGATGTCTGTACGCACCCCCTACACGATCAAGGGCGACACGGGTGACTGGGAGCTGGTGATGGGCCTCGAAGTCCACGCTCAGGTTTCTTCCAACGCCAAGCTGTTTTCCGGGGCTGCCACCGCTTTTGGCGCCGATCCGAACTGCAACGTTTCTCTCGTTGATGCCGCGATGCCCGGCATGCTGCCCGTCCTGAACCGTTTTTGTGTGGAGCAGGCGATCCGCACGGGTCTCGGCCTCAAGGCGCAGATCAATCATTACAGCCGGTTTGACCGGAAGAACTATTTCTATCCTGACCTGCCGCAGGGCTATCAGATCAGCCAGTTCGCACATCCGATTGTGGGTGAGGGCGAGATCGAGGTTGACGTCGAGCCGGCGCATGGCGGCGAGGCTTATTCCTTCACTTGCCGGATTGAGCGGCTGCACCTTGAGCAGGATGCGGGCAAGTCGATCCACGACATGGATCCGAATTCCACCTATGTGGACCTGAACCGCTCCGGCGTTGCGCTGATGGAGATCGTTTCCCGTCCGGATGTGCGTACCCCGGCAGAGGCTGCGGCTTATGTGAAGAAGCTGCGCGCCATCGTGATTGCGCTGGGCACCTGCGACGGTGACATGGAGAAGGGTAACCTTCGTGCCGACGTGAACGTGTCGGTCTGCAAGCCGGGCCAATACGAGAAGTACCGCGAGACCGGTGACTTCAGCCATCTCGGTACGCGCTGCGAGATCAAGAACATGAACTCGTTCCGCTTCATCCAGCAGGCAATCGAGTATGAGGCCCGCCGCCAGATCGAGATCATCGAGGCGGGTGGCAAAGTGGACCAGGAGACACGCCTGTTCGATCCGAACAAGGGTGAGACCCGGTCCATGCGCTCCAAGGAAGACGCGCACGATTACCGTTATTTCCCGGACCCGGATCTTCTTCCGCTGGAGGTGGAGCAGGCCTGGATCGACGAGATCCGTGCGAGCCTTCCTGAACTGCCGGATGAGAAACGCGCGCGCTTTGAAGGCGAGTACGGCCTGTCACGCTATGATGCGGGTGTTCTGACGGCAGATGCCGACAAGGCTGCCTTCTTCGAGGCGGTTGCGAAGGGGCGCGATGCCAAGCTCGCCGCGAACTGGGTGACGCAGGAACTGTTCGGCTATCTGAACAAGGAAGGTCTCGAACTGTCTGAGAGCCCGGTCTCTGCCGAGGACCTTGGCGGCCTGATCGCGCTGATTTCCGATGATACGATCAGCGGCAAGATCGCCAAGGATGTCTTTGGGCGGATGATTGCTGGTGAGGGCAAGCCTGCAGACATCGTCGAGAAACATGGCCTGAAACAGGTCACGGACACCGGCGCTATCGAGAAGGTTGTCGACGAGATCATCGCCGCCAATCCGGAACAGGCCGAGAAGGTGAAAGAAAAGCCGCAGACCCTCGGCTGGTTCGTCGGTCAGGTGATGAAGGCTTCCGGTGGCAAGGCCAATCCGAAAGCCGTCAACGAGATCCTGCGAACCAAGCTCGGGATTTAAGCCTCAGAGCGCTGCCCGGATTTTTTCCGCAATAGGAGCCAGGTCTTCCGGTTTCGCCATGCCGCCCTCGGCATGGCGGCCAAGCGGCTTGCCTTCCCAGCGCGGAATGATGTGGAAGTGCAGGTGGTAGACGGTTTGCCCGGCCGGTGCGCCATTGAACTGGGTCACCAGCAGACCGTCCGGTTTCAGCGCCGCCTCGACGGCACGCGTCACCTTCTGGACCTTCAGCATGTACTGGCCGAGATAGTCTGACGGCATGTCGAGGAAGTTGCGCGCCTGGACCAGTTTCGGAATGACCAGTGTGTGGCCCTCGCTTTGTGGGAAGACATCCATGAAGGCAAGCGCGACGTCGTCTTCATAGACCTTGATGCTGGGCATCTCCCCGCGAATGATTTTCGCGAAGATGTTGTTCGGATCGTAAGTGTCGTGGAGGGTCAAGAGGAAGAGGCCTTTCCTTGATTATCGTCTGCGAGGGCTCCCAGTTTGCGCGTTCGCAGCCCCCAAATCAACGCCAGGCCAGCCATCAGAACCGGGGTGGGGACGCTCAATACCGCCATGATCCATGTGCGCCACCGGATGTGTTCTGCGATGGCAGCGGGCAAGGGGGCGCCAAACTCCAGCTCCAGCCGATCTTGTGATGAATGGATCATATCAGCCACATAGCTGCGGGCTTCGCGAAGTTGAGCTGCCGGCAAGCTGAGCCGAATGCCGCCGAGCGCCGGGATCATCATCGGGTCGATGGTGGCGTGACCATAATTGTCGACGGACACATCGAAGCCGCCATCGGTCAGAAGTGATGCGACGACGAGCGCTTCCTCTATCATGAAATAGGTGCCGAAGGTTGCCCGCACGGTTATTCGCTTTTCTTGAAGGGCGTGCGGTCAGTCAGGTAGCCCAGGTCTTGCTCCACGGCGGTTCGCTCATGTTCAAGATAGTCCGCAACGGCATCCCGCAGTCCGGGATGAGCGATCCAGTGAGCTGAATATGTCAGTACAGGAACATATCCGCGCGCGAGCTTGTGCCCGCCCTGTGCACCGGCTTCCACAACGGCCAGATCGTGCTCGATGGCGTAATCGATCGCCTGGTAATAACAGGTTTCGAAATGCAGCATCGGGCGTGGGTCGATCGTGCCCCAGTAGCGGCCATAGAGCGTGTCAGAGCCGATCATGTTCAAGGCACCGGCAATCGCCTCGCCACCTTCCATGGCAAACACGAATAGCATGTCTTCAGCCATTCGTTCGCGCAGAAGCGAGAAGGTTTTCCGGTTCAGATAGGGGGAGCCCCATTTCCGGCTGCCCGTGTCCATGTAGAACTCAAAGAAGCGGTCCAGATGCTCTTCAGTGATGTCGCTGCCGGTAATGTGGACGAAATCCAGCCCTTCTTGTGCCTTGGCCCGCTCCTTCCGCAAATTCTTGCGCTTTGAAGAAGACAGCTCCGCCAGAAAATCTTCGAAGCTCTCATAGCCATTGTTGAACCAGTGGAATTGCTGATCCGTACGGCAGAGCATGCCGTTGAGGGTGAGGGATGCGGAATCATCTTCATCAATGAAGTTGATGTGTAGGGACGACAGTTTGTTCTGTTCTGCGAAACTGACAGCGGCATTGAGCAGCAGAGTCTTGATGCGGGCCTCATCTGGACCGGGGGGAACAAGACGTCGGCGGCCGGTGACCGGCGTAAAGGGAACTGCACTCAGGAGTTTCGGGTAATAGGAGCCGCCTGCGCGTTCGAAAGCATCGGCCCAGGAATGGTCGAAGACAAATTCGCCCTGGGAATGTGTCTTGCCGTAAAGGGGCATGGCGCCGCGCAGGACGCCGTGGGTATCGCGAACAAGTATATGGCGGGGAATCCATCCAGTGTCTGGTGTCGCCGCCCCGGAGCTTTCAAGCGCCTCCAGAAACTCCCAACTGAGAAAGGGATCGCGCGGCAGGCCGGGCGGGTTTGCCACGGCATTCCATTCATCAGGCGTAACGTCCGCGAGCCCGGGAACGATGTCGATGCGGAATGTCGTCTCGTCCATGGCTCCCAATCTAGGTGTTCAGGCGCTTCGAAACCAGATCCGGGGAGAGATGTTCAAAGATCACGGCGGCGTTCTGCGTTTTGCAGCGATCGAGATCGTCCTCGGTCCGGACGGTCCAGACCACGATGGGAAGATTGCTGCCCTGCGATTTCAGTGCAGCGCGTTCGATGTCGCTCGTATGGACAGCGAGATAGTCGATCCGGTCGTCGATTGCGCGTTGCAGGACGCCGTCGAAATTGTCTTCGCCAATCTTTGCGGAGGAGGCGATCAATTGCCCTCGCATCAATCCCATCGGCAGGGCGCGAACGGCTTTCTCGGAAAAACTCATCGCTGCGGCGAAGCCTTTCCAATGGGAGAGGCGATCTCCGACGCGCCGGGCAAAGGCTTCCGGATCTGTTTTGCCGTCGATTTTCAGCTCTGTCAGCAAGGGCAGCTGATAAGGCCAGATCCGCAGAAGTTCGAGAAACGTCGGTACGTGTTCGGACGAGCCCGCGAGTGCAAGGCGCCCGAGCTCTTTTGCATTGAGGTCCTCGGATTTGCCGGAGCGGTTCGTCATCCGGTCAAGGGCATCGTCATGGAAGACGACGGGGGTGCCGTCACGCGCCGGGCGGACATCGAATTCGATGCCCAGCCCGGCCGCTCGGGCTCGCCGGAAGGCTTCCAGCGAGTTTTCAGGCGGCCCGTTCGCCGACCACAGGCCGCGGTGCGCATACCGGAACTTGCGGGGGTCGAACGGGGTGGCCATGGCTAGTCGGCAAACTCGATGACGGCATCCACCTCAACAGCGACACCAAGCGGCAGCACGGGGCAGGCGACTGCGGACCGGGCGTGCAGACCTGCATCGCCAAAGACTTCAACCATCAGGTCGGAGCAGCCATTGATGACCTGAGGAATGTCTGTGAAGTCGGGGTGTGCGTTGACGAAGCCGCCAAGTTTTACGATCCGCTTCACACGCGAGAGGTCACCCAGTGCGGCCTTGCACTGCGAGAGGATATTGATCCCACACTGGCGTGCAGCGTGCTGGCCCGCTGCAAGCTCCATGTTTTCACCAAGACGGCCCAGCATGCGGCCCTCTGCCGTCGCGCTGACTTGTCCGGAGATGAACAGGAGATTGCCGGTGATCACATAGGGAACATAGGTCGCGACAGGTTTCATCGGTTCCGGCAGGGCGATGCCGAGGGCGTCGAGGCGTGCTTCTGGTGTGCTCATGAGTTTGTCTCCGGTATTGGTTCAGCCGAAGACTTGCCGCACGCCGCGTTGGGCCGCAAGCGCAACACGTCTATTGGCCGGGTTCTTTATGCATACGTGCGGCCCGCCCGGTGATGACGGCATCCTTGCCGAACTTCGCCCTGGCGGCATCTGACGCTCTCTCTGCGGCGGCACGACGTGCAATACGGGGATCGAGCAGGTCTGCCTCATCGGCGCGATGGTCCGCCAATTCAGACAGGCCAATGCCGATCAGGCGGTATTTCTTCCGGCCATCCGTTTCCTTTGCCAGCAGTGGCCGGGCGGCTCTGAAGATTGTCTGGGCGATCTGTGTCGGTTCGGACAGGGAGATGCGCCGGGTCAGCGGCCTGAAATCCGATGTCTTGAGTTTCAGCGTCACGACGCCGCCAACGACACCGATCGCTTTCGCGCGGTCGGAGGTTTTGACACAGAGCTGCCAGAGCTGGTCTTCAAGCGTCGCATGGTCTGCGATGTCTGTCCGGAAAGTGGTTTCCGTGGAAACGGATTTGCGCTCTTCGTCCGTGCGCACTGGACGATTGTCCTGCCCGTGCGCGACCCGTTTCAGCCACATGCCGGTTTCGCCATAGCGCCCAATCAGTGCCTTGAGCTCGGCTTGCTGGAGGTCGCCAACCGTTTCGAAGCCGTCCTGTTCCAGCTTGGCAGCGAATTTTGGGCCGACGCCATGAAGGAAGCCGACGGGTCTGGGCGCAAGGAGTGCTTCCGCGTCTTCGGGGGCGATGATGGCAAATCCCCGAGGCTTGTCGAGTTCGCTGGCCGTCTTTGCCAGAAACTTGTTCGACGAAAGCCCGATGGAGACGGTGATCTGAAGGTCATGCTCGATTTCGGCGGCCAGACGGGCAAGGGAAACGGCGGGCGGGGCCTTGTGGATCGTATCCGTGCCCGTGAGGTCCAGATAGGCTTCATCGATCGAGACCGGCTGGACCAGCGGGGTGAGGGCCTCCATCTTGTTCCTCACCCATGCGGCCGCTTCGGAATACTTGTGCCGGCTGGGTTTCACGACGGTCGCTTCGGGGCAGAGCTTGAGCGCCTGGAACATCGGCATGGCTGACCTCACGCCATACAGCCGGGCGATATAGCAGCAGGTGAGCACGACGCCCCGCTCGCCACCGCCAACAATGATCGGCTTGTCTTTCAGCTCCGGATTGTCCCGCTTCTCGATTGCGGCGAAGAAGGCATCACAATCGATGTGTGCGACGCCCAGCCGGTGAAGGGCAGGATGGGAGACGACACGCCAGCTGTGACAGGCCGGGCAGGCGCTTCCGTCCAGATGATCGAAGTGAAAACAGTCCCGGCAGAGCAGTGTCATGACGGCTATGTTCATGCCATGTTCTGCATCTGGGGGCAATCGGGAGCATCCGTAAACACCCGTTAAGCTTTTAGCGTATAGCTGGTCTGGTACGGTAAGTACCGGCCCGAATCGCTCGTAAATGTGGGGAAAAATGACGGACGCAAAAACCAGGAAAGTGCTGGTTGTTGAGGACAATGAACTCAACATGCGCCTGTTTTGCGACCTGCTGGACGCTTACGGTTATGAAACCTACCAGTGCCGGGATGGCGCCAGGGCGGTTGAAATTGCTCGCCGGGAACAGCCCGACCTCATCATCATGGACATCCAGCTGCCTGAGGTTTCTGGCCTCGATATCACACGCTGGCTCAAGGATGACGAGAAGGTCGCCCATATTCCGGTTCTGGCCGTCACGGCTTTCGCCATGCGCGCGGATGAGCAACGTGTCCGCGAAGCCGGCTGTGAGGGATATCTCTCCAAGCCGATCCAGATCATGACCTTTATCAAGGCGGTGGAGTCGCTCATGCCCAAGGAGGCCGCATGAGCGCGCGGATCCTTGTCGTCGACGATATTGAAGCCAATCGCCGCCTGCTGCAGGCCAAGCTCGAAGCCCAGTACTATACGGTCATCCAGGCTGAAAATGGCCCTCAGGCGCTTGAAGTGGCCAAGGCTGAGCTGCCGGATATCATCCTGCTGGATGTGATGATGCCCGGGATGGATGGCTATGAGGTTTGCCGTCTCCTGAAACAGGATCCGAAGACCGCCTTTATCCCTGTCGTCATGGTCACTGCGCTCAGCGATACGGAAGACCGGGTGCGCGGCCTGGAGGCTGGCGCGGAAGACTTCCTGACCAAGCCTGTCGATGATTTCGCGCTGATGTCACGTGTCGGTGCCCTGATGCGTTATAACGCCGTGGCGTCTGAACTGAGGCAACGGCAGGCGAATGGCCTTGGAGGAGGGCTCGACTTCGAGTCTACCAAGGATGAATCCGACCAGCCCGCCCGGATCTTCATCGTCGATGACAACCCACGCGCCTCGGCGCGCCTTGCGGCTGTTCTACGTGAAGCGGGGCACACCGTCGTCACGCTCGCCGAGGCCGGGACGATGGGCGATCTGTCCAGTCTCGGTGTGGACCTGCTGATCCTTTCTCTGACCAGCAAATCCTTTGATGCCCTGAAGCTATGCGCGCACTTCAAGGTGACTGAGGCAACGCGGGCCATTTCGATCCTCCTGATCTGCGATGCAGACGACCGGGCACGTGCGGCCAAAGGGCTGGAGATTGGCGCAAGCGATGTGATCCTGACGCCGGTCGACAAACAGGAGCTGCTGGTCCGCGTGCGCACGCAGGCGCGCCGGGCCCGTTATATCGAGATGCTTCGCCGCCGTGTGGACAAGGGGCTGGAGCTGTCGATGATCGACCAGCTGACCGGCTTGTACAACCGGCGCTACATGATGGGCCAGCTGCACCAGTACATGCAGCGGGCGGTCATGGGCGGGCGGCCTGTCTCGGTCATGATGGCCGATATCGATCACTTCAAATCCGTGAACGACACCTATGGCCATGATGCCGGTGACGAGGTGCTTCAGGAAATCGCCAACCGGCTGCGTGAGAATGTTCGCCCCATGGACATTGTCTGCCGGCCTGGTGGCGAAGAGTTCCTGGTCATCATGCCGGAAACGCCAGGGGATCGCGCTTGTGCGGCCGCTGAGCGCATCCGCCGGGCAGTGGCTGCGGCGCCGTTCGATGTCGGCAGGGCTGGCCTCAAGATCCCCGTAACCGTCAGCGTGGGCGTCTCAACGATTGCCGGCGAGCAGGATACGATTGCCGACCTTACCAAGCGGGCTGACCAGGCCCTCTATCAGGCCAAGACAACTGGCCGGAACCGGGTCGAGAGCACAGCCGCCTGATTGACTTGGCGTCCGGCTGTGCCCACAGACGGCGCACAGCTTTGGGGATAAGGCGTGACCGACAGGTTTTCGGCGTTCCGGTATTCGGCCTATAGCCGCTATTTCTTTTCGCGCTTCTGCACCTCGCTCGGGGCGCAGGTCGTGTCGGTCTCGGTCGGCTGGCAGATCTATGACCTCACGCAGAATGCGGCCCTGTTGGGCTGGATCGGCCTCGTCCAGTTCCTGCCTGCACTTGTGCTTGTGGTGGTGACGGGCGTGACGGCTGATCGGTTCGGCCGGCGGAATGTGATGGGGCTGGCCGTCTTCGTCGAGATGGGGTGCGCAATCGCCATTCTGGGCCTCGCGCTGTCAGGGCATTTCAACCCGTTCTGGGTGCTCACGGCTCTGACGGTGTTCGGCGTTGCGCGGGCCTTTTATTCCCCCGCTTCGTCAAGCTTGGCGGTCAATCTGGTGCCCAAGGAGGACTTCGCGAATGCTGTCGGCTGGATTACGGCCTCCTGGCAGCTCGCCTCCATTCTGGGCCCGGTGCTGGGCGGGCTGCTCTATGGTGTCGGGGCGCCAATCGCCTATGGGACGGCCGTAGGCCTGTTCCTCGTTTCCGGATCCATGATCCTGACCATTCCCAAACCGGCGCAGAAGAGCAGCAAGGAGCCGACAACACTTCGGACGCTCCTCGGCGGCTTCTCCTATGTCTGGAAGGAAAAGGTGGTGCTGGGCGCCATCTCGCTGGATCTCTTCGCAGTCCTGCTGGGCGGGGCTGTGGCCTTGCTGCCCATCTATGCGCGGGACATCCTTGAGCTTGGTCCTTCAGGCCTGGGGCTCCTGCGGGCAGCGCCCGGTGTCGGTGCTGTGATCATGATCGGGATCATCACGGCGTTTCCTATCCGTGATCATGCCGGGATCATCCTGTTCGTGTGTGTTGCCCTGTTCGGGCTTGCCACGATGGTTTTCGGGCTTCGACGCTGGCCTGGCTCTCCATTTTCGCCCTGGCCCTGATCGGCGCGTTTGACATGGTCTCGGTCTATATCCGCGAAATCCTGCTGCAATTGTGGACCCCGGATGAGGTGCGCGGTCGTGTGAATGCCGTTAATTCCGTATTCCTGGGTGCCTCAAACGAACTGGGTGAAGCGCGGGCAGGCTTCATGGCGCACTTCCTTGGTGCCGTCTTTACGGTCGTGGCGGGCGGCGCTGCCGCTATCGGCGTGGCGGCCGCGTGGGCCTTCCTGTTCCCGGCTATTCGCAAGACGCGCTATCTGCACCGGGATGAGGTGCAATGAAAAAGCCCGCTCGGTGAGGAGCGGGCTTTTCAAAAGTCCATAAGGATCAAGTAATTACTTGATTTTGCCTTCTTTGAACTCGACGTGTTTCTTGGCGATCGGATCATATTTCCGCTTCACCATTTTTTCGGTCATGTTGCGCGGGTTCTTCTTGGTCACGTAGAAGAAGCCGGTGTCTGCCGTCGAGTTGAGGCGGATCTTGATGGTGGCGGGTTTTGCCATGGCTCGGGCTCGCTTGTGCTAGCGTCTGAAATCGGAAAGCGGCTTAATGGCGGGGTGCGCGGGCGAAGTCAAGCACCCGTTGCTGCTTATAGCCTTTCGGTGCTGTGGCCGGTCCGGGTCCAGCGCAGGAAGGGCGGCCCTTCCTTGTAGTTCCTGGTTTTCAGCCGGGCGTCGATCTCGCCCAGCATGAAGCGCGTGACGCTGGGAAGGTCGAGGCTTTGCGCATCGTCCAGGGTGACCCATTGAAGATCGGACAATTCAGCGCCATCCACGGGCGGGCGCTCATCTATCAGGGCCTCTTCGGCTTCAGCCATGAAGAAACGGGCATCAAAACGGCGTGGCCGATAGGGCGGCGTGATAGCCCGGCCAATAAGTGTTAGCGGTGAGAGATGCGGGGCGGCATCCAGCTCATGGAAACGGTCCCAGCCCTTGGGGGCCGTCACGGGCATTTCTGCCGGCCGGGCGACCAGTAGGCCCGTCTCCTCGAAGGTTTCGCGAATCGCCGTCAGGGCGAACGCCCGTGGCTGGCGCCGGGAATTGATTCGAAGCTTGGCTTCGACTTCAGGCGTCAGTTCACACCATGAGACAGCGCGGCCGTCATCGGGATCCACGCGGCCGCCGGGGAAAACGTATTTGTCAGGCATGAAAACATGCCCGCCAGACCGCTTGCCCATCAGGACGCGGGGCTTCGATGCATCGCGGCGTACCAGAATGAGTGTCGCGGCATCCTTCGGCCGGGGAGAGCGCTGATTCTTCAGGATGACATCATCATCGCCTTCCTTGTCGAAGGCGGATGCAATTATCTGCTGGCCGCTATCGCGGTTTGGCTTGTCACCGTCAGGACTCACTTCCGGCTCCTCCGCTTATGCTTGGGAAGCGTCTTTTTATTGAATTTGGGCTTGCCGCGGCGTGGAGGTCCACCCCTGCCGCGAGGGGAACGTGCGCCTGCATCAGCCGCCTTGCGTGCAGCTGCCCGGCCTTTCGGTGCCGGGAGCGGCTCCGACAGCATTTCCAGCAAGAGCCCGCCTTGTAGCGGCGTCACTTCCTTCAGGCGCACGCGCACCGTCTGCCCCATCGAGTAAGTCTTGCCGCTGCCGCGAGCATAAATCTCCATGGCAGCGTCATCGAAGACCCAGTAATCGTCAGAGATCGACGAGATCGGGATGAAGCCGTCTGCGCCGGACCCAGCGAGCGCGACGAACAGGCCTGAGGTCGTCACGCCCATGATACGGCCTTCGAACTCTGCGCCGACCCGGTCAGCCAGGAAGATTGCCAGGTAGCGGTCGGTGGCTTCGCGTTCAGCCGCCATGGAGCGGCGTTCCGTGGTCGTGATGTGTTCTGCGATTTCTTCGAGCCGCACGGCATTCTGATCACTCAGACCATCGGGGCCAAGCTTCAGTGCCCGGATCAGGGCACGGTGCACGATCAGGTCAGCATAGCGCCGGATCGGCGAAGTGAAGTGAGCGTATTTGGCGAGGTTCAGGCCGAAATGGCCAAGGTTCTCTTCCGAATAGATCGCCTGTGCCTGAGAGCGTAGCACCATCTGCGTGACCATTTCATCATAAACGCCGCCGCGAATGTCTTCGAGCAGCTTGTTGAAACGGTGTGTCTGCGGGCGCTCGCCAATATGCCACTTGATGTCGATGGTCTGCAGAAACTCAGCAAAGGCCGAGATCTTCGCTTCCGTGGGCACATCGTGGACGCGGTAGACCAGCGGGCTCTTCTTCGCTTCCAGCGTTTCGGCGGCGGCGACGTTGGCCTGGATCATCATCTCCTCGATCAGGCGGTGCGCATCCAGCCGCTCCTTCGCGATGATGCCCTGGATCTCGCCTTTGTCGTCAAAGATGATCCGGCGTTCCGGCAGGTCCAGGTCAAGCGGGCTACGCTTGTCGCGCGCCTTGGAAAGCGCAGCGTACGCGCCCCAGAGCGGTTTGAGGACTGTCTCCAGCAACTCACCGGCCTTACCGCCGGGCTTTCCGTCAATGGCCGCCTGCGCTTCCTCGTATGACAGCTTGGCGGCAGATTTCATCATGCCACGGATAAAGCGATGCGTGCGCTTGGTGCCGGACTTGTCGAAGACCATCTCCACCGCCATGCAGCGGCGCAGTTCGTTCTCACGCAGGGAACACTCATCTGCTGACAGCTCGAAGGGCAGCATGGGCACGACGCGGTCCGGGAAGTAGGTGGAGTTGCCGCGCTTCAGCGCTTCCTTGTCGAGCGGTGAGCCTTCAGTGACATAAGCTGCCACGTCGGCAATCGCGACAATGACACGCCAACCGTCGTCCAGCTCTTCTGCCCAGACGGCATCATCATGGTCGCGGGCATCGTGCGGGTCGATGGTGATCAGCGGGATAGCGGTCAGGTCTTCGCGTTCCGTCGCCGCAGGTTTCGGGTTGCGGGCCTGTTCGAGTGCGTCTTCCGGGAACTCGGTGGGGATGTCATGTGCATGGATCGCCAGCAGGCTGGCAGAACGCGGATCGGTAATATGCCCGATCACCTCCACCACAACGCCGAAGGCCGGCCCGTACTGCCGGCGGCCGACAGGTTTCGGCTCGGCGATCACGAGATCGCCATCCTGCGCGCCTTTCCGGTCCGCTTCCTGGATCACGAACTCCCGCTTTTCCTTGCGGGATGAGGGGGTGACCTTGCCGCCGCGATTGGTCTGGCTGTAGAGGCCGACAAGGCGGTTCGAGAGTTTCTTCTCGAACACGGTAATGGCGCGGCACAGCCACTCGCCATCCCGTTCGGAGATTTTGCAGAGGGCGCGGTCCCCAATAGCGGGCGCCTTGGCTTTCGGTTTGCCGGAGGGGCCAGCATACCGGATCTCCGGCCCGAACAGGCCATTGTCGCCGACGGACTTGCCGATCAGCTCGCCATCATCGTCCAGATGAGTGAACTCGACGACTCCTGTTGGCGGGGGCCGGTCAGCCTGCGCCCAGGCACGTTTGCCGGTGCGCTCCAGTGTGCCGTCGGCCTCCATCTCCTGGAGGATTTCACGCAGGATGGCGCGTTCCCGGCCTTTCAGCTTCAGGCCGCGGGCAATTTCCTGCTTGGTGGTCGCGCTCGGGTTTTCACGTAGGAAGTCCAGAACAGTCTGGCGATCAGGGAATGTCATACGGCCCATATAGGCCGAATCGGCGGGAATTGCGCGCAGGATTTGCGGTATCCCGTCTCTACTCCGCTTCGGGCAGCGTCATCACATCCACTGGTGTCAGGGCGAAGGAGCCGAGGCGGAGCTGCCAGGTGCCTGTCAGGACTTCGTAGTGCAGGTGGCGCGGGATCGTGGAGACAGCGGTGTTCCCCATGATGCCGAGCACATCGCCGGGGTTCACAAGATCGCCCACGTCAGGCCCGGCAAAGGATTCCAGATGCGCGTAGCGGGTATATACGCCGTTCCCATGCTCGATAACGATCATGTTGCCATAGTCACCCCGGAACGTCCGGGTGCGCACCCGGCCAGCGGCGGCGGCATAAACGGGAACGGCTTCATTGCTGTAATAGTCGACGCCCTTGTGCAGGCGACCGTTCCGCATACCGAAGGCGGAGGAATAGCAGCCGCCACCGACGGGCGCTGTCGCCAGCCTGACGGACCCTGCAGCCTCCACAAAGGGCTTGAAGTCGCGAACTGTGAGATCGGGATCGACATCAGCGGCCCTTGCCGTGGAGAGACCGGGGCAGGCGGAAAGTTGCTTCAGGAAGCCTGTGGGCGCAGGCTTCGCCACAAACACTTTCGGTGTGGCGGTTATTGCATCCGGGCGGGCTGTCATGGTCATGACAGATACCGTTTGCGGAAGGGCCGCTTCGGCGGGTTTCATGCCCGCACGCGCCCTGAGCGTCAGGGATGTTCCCAGCACGCAGATCGCAATGGCGCTGATGAACAGGAACTTTCCTGCGTCACTCATGATGAGCGCTCGTGTCTCAGCAACACGCTTCATCAGGGATGCGAAAGGAAAGGGGCGCAAGGGTCAGACTCTGAAATCTGCTGAAGGCCTGATCAGCCTTCGTCGGACTTCTTGGCCTTCTTTGCAGGAGCCTTTTTCTTCGCTGGCGCTTTCTTCTTGGCGGGGGCCTTTTTCTTGGTCCCGCCCTTGGATGCCTTGGCGTTGATCAACTCGATCGCCTGTTCCAGCGTCACAGTATCCGGCGTCACTTCCTTTGGAAGCGTGGCATTGGTCTTCTCATGCTTCACATAAGGACCGTAGCGGCCTTCATAGACCTCGATCGCGCCGCCATCGGGGTGATCGCCCAGCGTTTTCAGCGGAGTTGCCGCGCCGCGCTTCGCGCCACGGGCTTTCTTGTCCTCGATGAGCGCCACAGCACGGTTGATGCCGATATTGAAGACATCGGCGGGGTCCTTCAGATTCGCATAGGTCTTCAGGTGCTGCACATACGGTCCGAAGCGGCCGAAATTGGCGTAGATCATCTCGCCATCTTCCGGGTGCGGACCGACTTCGCGTGGCAGAGAGAGCAGCTCAACGGCTCGCTCTACCGTTAGCGTCTGCGGCGTGTCGTTCTTTGTCAGGGAGGCGCGTTTCGGTTTTTCGCCGTTCGCCATCTCGACATAAGGCCCGAAGCGTCCGGATTTCAGCCAGATGGTCTCGCCCGTTTCCGGGTGGACGCCCAGTTCGTTTCCATCCGGATCAATGAAGCCGGCGCTGTCGTCGCCATCGGAGGAGAATTGGCGCGTGTATTTGCATTCCGGGTGGCGAGAGCAGCCGACAAAGGCGCCGTAACGGCCCACCTTGATGGAAAGCTCACCTTCCTTGCAAAGCGGGCAAAGACGCGGATTTGCAATGAGGTTTCCATCCGCGTCATGATCCGGGAAGACGTGCGCGGAAAGGGCCTCGTTCAGGGCGTCCAGAACCTGGGAAACGCGCAGGTCCTTGGTCTGTTCGATGTCGGATGCAAACTGCTTCCAGAATTGCTCAAGGAAGACTTTCCAGTTCAGCTTGCCATCTGAAATGACGTCGAGTTGCTCTTCGAGACCGGCCGTGAAATCATATTCGACATAGCGCTGGAAGAAGTTTTCAAGGAAGGCCGTAACCAGCCGTCCCTTGTCTTCCGGGACCAGTGCCTTGTTCTCGATACGGACATAGCCACGGTCTTCAAGCGTCGAGAGTGTAGAAGCGTAGGTCGACGGGCGCCCAATGCCGAGTTCTTCCAGGCGCTTGACCAGAGACGCCTCGGTATAGCGCGGCGGCGGCGTGGTGAAGTGCTGTGCCGCATCGGCTTTCAGCAGGTCCGCATGCTGGCCTTCCGCCATCTTCGGCAGGCGGTTCTCGCCATCCTCGTCATCGTCGCCTGCGTCATGACCTTCGGTGTAGAGCTTGATAAAGCCGTCGAAGACGAGGACCTGGCCGCTGGCGCGGAGCTGTGCGCGCTTGTCCTTCGACATCAGGTCGATAGTGGTGCGCTCGAAGATCGCGGCTTCCATCTGGGAGGCCACGGCGCGGCGCCAGACCAGCGTATAAAGTTTCCGCAGGTCATCGTCGCCGCTGTATTGTTCGGGGCGCAGGTTGAAGTCCGTCGGGCGGATGGCTTCGTGCGCTTCCTGGGCGTTCTTGGCCTTGGAGGAATAGTAGCGCGTCTTTTCCGGCAGGTAGCGCGCACCATAGTTCGACTGGATCATAGAGCGGGCTGCCACATAGGCTTCTTCAGCCATGTTGACACCGTCGGTACGCATATAGGTGATGCGGCCTTCCTCGTAGAGCTTCTGGGCGGCCTGCATGGTGCGCTTGGCGTTGAAGCCAAGTTTGCGCGAGGCTTCCTGCTGCAGCGTCGAGGTGATGAAGGGCGGGGCCGGGTTACGCTTGACGGGCTTGGCCTCAACCGAGGTGACGGAATATCCGCCGACGCGTACCGCTTCGAGCGCCTTGTCTGCTGCGCCCTTGTCGCCCAGCGTGAACTTCTTCAGCGTCGTGCCGTCCAGCGCGTGCAGGCGGGCCTGGAAATCCGTGCCATCGGGCGCGCGCAGGTCAGCCGCAACGGACCAGTATTCCTGCGGCTTGAACATCTCGATTTCGTTCTCACGGTCGCAGACGATGCGCAGGGCAACCGATTGCACCCGGCCGGCCGAGCGAGAGCCCGGCAGTTTGCGCCAGAGGACCGGCGAAAGGTTGAAGCCGACCAGATAGTCCAGCGCCCGGCGGGCGAGGTAGGCGTCCACCAGCTCCGCATCAATCTGGCGCGGATGCTCCATGGCCGTCGTGACGGCATTCTTGGTGATGGCGTTGAAGACGACCCGTTCGACCTGAATGTCCTTCTTGAGGGCGCGGCGCTTCTTCAGCGCTTCCACAAGGTGCCAGGAAATGGCTTCCCCTTCGCGATCAGGGTCGGTCGCGAGGATCAGCGTGTCGGCATCTTTCAGCGCATTGGCGATGTCGGAGATCCGCTTGGAGGACTTGGAGTCAGCCTCCCAGACCATCTCGAAATCATTGTCGGGGTCGACGGAACCATTCTTCGAGGGAAGGTCCCGGATATGTCCGTACGAGGCCAGGACCTTATAGTCCTTGCCGAGGTATTTGTTGATCGTTTTGGCCTTCGCGGGCGACTCGACGACGACAAGCTTCATTGAGGGTACCTCTCCAAGGGCGCGAGTGATGGCCGCGTCGGTGAGGCCATGTCAAGGCTGGATGCGCGTCAGCCGTCTTCCCGGTAAGCGATGTATGCCAGCGTGCAGAACAGCACAAAAAGCGGTGGGCTCCAGGCTGCAACAATAGGTGGTGCTGCACCTGTGGCCCCGAGACTGGTCGAAAACTGGGTGAAGAAATAGAGGCCGATGGCTGCAAGGGCGCCAATGGCCAGCAGCTGCGATGTGCCCCCCATGCGCTGCAAACGGAGGCACACAACGGCCCCGATCAGGGACATGGCGACGAACAGGGCAGGTGTCGCCATGAGGGCGTGCCAGCGCATCCGGTAGCGTGAGGCATCAAGGCCGGCAGACTGGGTCTGGCGGATAAAACGCGGCAGCCGCCAGAAACCGATCGTGTTGGGCGAGGCGAATTTATCGAACAGGGTCACCGCATCCAGCGAGGAGGGAATGGCGAGGTTCGCCTTGCGCTCCGGCGCGTGGTTCGGAATGTTCTCGATGACGTTTTCCAGCTGCCAGAAGCCGTCGCGCAGGGTCGCCCGTTCGGCGTCGATCCGGCGCGCGAAGGCGAAGTCGCTGGTCGGCTGGCTGCCCGAATAGAGGCGCTCTTCCTCGATCATCTTCACATTCCGCAACACGACGCCCCCCTGGTCGACATGCTCGGCATGGATGACGATCTGGCTCGTGTCGTCGCCCTGACGCAGCCAGACGCCTGTGTCCGACACGGCCATTGCGGTGCGGCCCTTGTCCAGGATCTGGGCGCGGGTGACCTCGAAGGATTCGGTCAGCTTGGCCGCAATCGGGTTCAGAATCGTCGTGGTTCCAATGCCAACGACCAGCCCCAGCGCGATCACCGGCGCCAGGAAGCGCCAGGCCGAAATACCGCTCGCGCGGATGATCGACAGCTCAGACCGCCGGTTGAGGCGCGTAAAGGCCATCATGGACGCGACCAGCAGGCCGAAAGGCAGGGTCTGCTCCAGGATCTGCGGCAGTTTGAACAGGGACAGCTGCAGGGCGCTGAACAGGGTGAGGTTCACATCACTGCCGACCGTGCGCAGCTGCTCGACCACGTCGATCATGAGAATGGCGACCAGCAGGATGCCCAGCACCAGCGCAAGGCCCGAGAGGCACTCGCGCAGGATATAGAACTGGATGCGTGAACCGAACGGCATCAGGCGTTTGCTCCCCCGGCACCGCGGAACAGCTCAATATGCGGCCGCTCTACCTTTCCCAGATGGCGCCCACGCGAGAAGTAGACATAGCTGAGCCCCGCCGTGACGCCGATGGGCAGGATCCAGAGCACAATGTTCATCGCCGGGTCGTCCTCTGCGGCCGACTGTGCGGCCAGCTGTACGATAAGCACCATGATGGCCGCGCCGGATGCCACCGCTATGCGCTTGGCGTAGCCCTTGCGGCTGAAGTCGCCTCCCAACACGGCAATAATGGCGATGAGCGCCATGACGATATTGAGCAGGGGCGAGGTCAGGCGCGTATTCGCTTCCGCCAGCAGCTTGTCGGCATCCTTCAGCTCGAAATAGTTCGTCCGGTCGACGAATATGAGTTCATGCAGGAACTTGTCCGAGGCCTTCAGGGCCAGATCGGAATCCTCTTTCATGTATTCGCTGAGGTCGAAGGGGTACTGGGCGAATTCCAGGATGGCGAGCTGCTGGTTCTCATCCAGCTGCATGCTCAGCGCATCGCGCAGCAGAAGGGTCGGGTGGTTGTCCACTTCGACCAGTGCGGCGCTGCGGGCCAGGATGTCTGTCGGGTTTGCCGGATCCGTCATGTCGGAGATGAGCACGCCACGCAGCTCCCCGCCGACCTGTTCCCGGGCATAGAAGGTGAGGCGCTCCCCATTTGTCGTGAACTGGCCGGGCCGGATCAGTGCGGCGGCAAGGTCCGCGCGCGCCACGGCGACGGTTTCCCGCATTGCGCGCTGCGCCATCGGCTGAACCCACAGGTTCACACCCAGATGCGCAATCACGCAGAAGACGGCCAGCCGCATGATCGGCGAGGCAATCTGCCAGCGTGTCATGCCCGCGGCCTGCGCGACCACGATCTCGCTGTCCTTGTGGATTCGGTTCAAGGACCAGACACCCGCCACAAACAGGGCGAGCGGCGTGAGCAGGGCGATGATCTGCGGCGCGCCCAGCATGACGATATAGAAATAGGTCAGCGCCGACTGCCGGTTCTCCAGAATCAGGTCCGTGCGCGACAGGCCCTGCGCCAGAAGGGCGAGCAGGGCGAGGCCGCCGACGATGATCGCAACCGCCCGCAGGACCTCGTAGAACAGATAGGACTGTACTTTCGTCATCGGGGGGCACGTGCCGGGAAATAAAGCAGAAACTGGCAGTTAAAGGGCATATTTTCCCTGCCTAACGAGTTGCGCTGCGCGCGTCGATGCTTAGTTTCCGTCTCAAATGGAGATTCCTCACATGAAAATCACCTTCACTGACGCCGCCAAGGCTGACGTATTCGCATTTATTGTCGATGAAGACGGCGGCCTGCCATCTGCAGCGGCTTCTCTGGACGAGTCGACAGGCGGTCTGCTCACCGCGGCCATCGACGGCCGCTTCACCGGCAAGAAAGACCAGCAGGCCGTTGTCGTCCTGCCGAAAGGCGCAGACGCGCGCCGCGCCATCCTGATCGGCGGCGGCAAGCCCAAGAAGCGGGATGCCCGCGTGCTGGAAGGACTGGGTGCCAACCTGGTCAAGGCGTTCAGCATGAGCGGCTTCAAATCCCTGGCGATCCATGCTGATTCTGCTGAAGACGCGGCCCGCATGGCTGTCGGCACGAAACTCGCCTCCTACCGTTTTGATACCTATTTCACCAAGCTGAAGGCCGACCAGAAGCCGAGCCTCACCGCCGTGTCCTTCGTTGTGGATGACGTGAAGGGCGCCAAGGCCGCCTTTGCGCCGCTGGACGCCGCATCTGAAGGCACGAAGCTGGCGCGTGACCTCGTCAACATGCCGCCAAACGACCTCTACCCGGAAAGCTTCGCGGCAAAGATCAAGGAACTGGCCGAGATCGGCGTCGAGGTCGAAGTGCTCGGCGAGAAGCAACTGGCCAAGCTTGGCATGAACTCCATGCTCGGCGTCGGTCAGGGTTCTGTCCGTGAAAGCCAGCTCGGCATCATGAAATGGAATGGCGGCAAGGCCGGCGAGGATCCGGTGATCCTGGTTGGCAAGGGTGTCTGCTTCGACACGGGCGGCATTTCGCTGAAACCGGGCCCGGGCATGGAAGACATGCGCGGTGACATGGGCGGTGCAGCCGCCGTGACCGGCACGATCAAGGCGCTGGCCGAGCGCAAGGCCAAGGTCAACGTCGTTGGCCTGATCGGTCTCGTTGAGAACATGCCCGACGGCAATGCCATCCGTCCGGGTGACATCCTGAAGTCGGCCTCGGGGCAGACCATCGAAGTCCAGAACACTGACGCCGAAGGCCGTCTCGTCCTGTGCGATGTGCTCTGGTACGCGCAGGAGCACTTCAAGCCGAAGGCAATCGTTGACCTGGCCACGCTGACCGGCGCCATCGTGATCTCGCTCGGCCATCACCATGCAGGCCTGTTCACGAACAGTGACGATCTTGCTGACGAGCTGACCAAGGCTGGCCTGACTGAGGGTGAGCGCGTCTGGCGCCTGCCGATGGGCCCGGAATACGACTCGCTGCTGAAGTCGAAGTTCGCTGACATGCGCAACATCGGTGGCCGGGCAGCCGGTTCGATCACGGCTGCACAGTTCCTGAAGCGCTTCGTGAAAGACGGTGTGAAGTGGGCCCACCTCGACATCGCAGGCACGGCCTGGGTCGAGGGCGAAAAGGCGGCTCTGGATGTCAGCTGGGCGTCCGGCTACGGCCCGCGCCTGCTGGATCGCTGGATCGCGGACAATTACGAGGGATAGGATTTGAGCGAGGCGCCGAAGCCGGAATGGTGGTTTTACCACCTCTCCCGCACCACGCTGGAGCAGGCGGCGGCGCCCCTCATGTCCAAATGCCTGGAAGTAGGCTGGCGCGTTCTTGCCGTCAGCCCGCATGCCGACCGGCGGGCCGCACTCGATGCGGCCCTCTGGACCTATGACGAGGCGTCCTTCCTGCCACATGGCCAGGCCGAGGCGCCCGGCCTCGATGCCTCACGCCAGCCGGTGCTGATCTCTGCCAGGGCCGACAATGTGAACGGCGCATCCGCGCTGTTCCTGATGGACGGCGTGAAGGCGCCTGTCGACGCACCCTATACGCGCTGCATGATGATGTTCGACGATGGCGACATGGACGCCCGCGGCGCAGCCCGTGAGGCGTTCAAAGCCGCGAAGGATGCCGGTCTCATCACGCGATACTTCCAGCAGACCGGAAGCGGCACCTGGAAAGAAGCGGGCACTTAGGCCTTCTTCACGAACTCCGATTTCAGCCCCATCTGGCCGATACCGTCGATCTTGCAATCGATGTCGTGGTCGCCGTCGACGAGGCGGATGTTCTTCACCTTGGTACCGCGCTTCACGACTAGAGAGCTGCCCTTCACCTTCAGGTCCTTGATGACCGTCACCGTGTCGCCGTCGGCCAGCGGATTGCCGTTGGAGTCCTTCACGACTTTCTCGTCCGATGCGGCGGGCTCGGCGGCAGACCATTCGTTGGCGCATTCGGGGCAAACCAGCATCGTGCCGTCTTCATAGGTGTAGGTGGAGCCACATTTCGGGCAGGGCGGCAGCGTGCTCATGATCGGAACCTTACGGATTGTGTGCTCCGAGCGCCCTAGTCTCTGCAATCGGATTGCGCAAGGCGGCGCTCTGTCCTTGCCCCTAGGAGCGCGCGCCGCTATAGGCCCGCCAACACTCCAATTTCCGCACAACAGGAACTCCTCCCATGGCTGTCCAGCGCACCTTTTCCATCATCAAGCCTGACGCAACCGAGCGTAACCTGACCGGCGCCGTCAACGCCGTCATCGAGAAAGCCGGCCTGCGCATCATCGGCCAGCGCCGCATCAAGATGACCCAGGAACAAGCCGAGCGCTTCTACGCTGTCCACTCCGAGCGTCCGTTCTTCGGTGAGCTGGTCGAATTCATGACCTCCGGCCCGGTGGTCGTCCAGGTCCTGGAAGGCGAGAACGCTGTCGCGAAATACCGCGAAGTCATGGGCGCCACGAACCCGGCCGACGCTGACGAAGGCACGATCCGCAAGCTCTACGCAAAATCGATCGGCGAGAACTCTGTTCACGGGTCCGACTCCGAAGAGAACGCCGCGATCGAAATCGCGCAATTCTTCTCGGAAGCCGACATCGCCGGCTGAAGCACGCTATAGTCTGCTATAGTCCGAATTGGCCCGCCGGTGATCCGGCGGGCTTTTTCTTTAGTCCGGTTTAGTCGCCAGTAATCGCTGGCAAGCCATGGCCAATGCCTGCGGGTAGAGCTTGTGCTCCTCGACCAGGACGCGCGCCGCCAGTGTGTCTTCCGTATCGCCTGGCTGGATCGGCACACGTGCCTGCGCAATGACTTCGCCATCGTCCACACCGGCCGAAACCCAATGGACCGAGCAGCCGCCTTCGGCATCACCCGCATCAATGGCTCGCTGATGCGTGTGTAAGCCCTTGTATTTAGGCAAAAGAGAGGGGTGGATGTTGATCATCCGCCCGGCCCATTTGTCGACGAACCAGGGCGTCAGAACGCGCATGAATCCGGCCAGCGCGATGATCTCCGTACCGGCTTCCTCGAGGATGGCATCCAGCGCGCGCTCAAACGCTTCGCGGTCTTTGCCGTAGAGTTTGTGATCGACGAATGCTGTAGCAATCCCAGCAGAAGCCGCCGTTTCCAGCCCCTTCGCATCCGGCCGGTTTGAAGCAACCAGAACAGGCTGTGCGGGGTAGTCGGGATCCTCAGCCGCCTGCAACAGGGCTTCCATATTGGAGCCACGGCCTGAGATCAGAATGGCAAGCTTGAGGCGCGTCATGCGGCGGCGAGACGCCCCAGAATGACGGGGGATTCGCCCGCTGTCTGCAGGACGGCGCAGACCGTGTCAGCATCTTCCGGAGAGACGGCGAAGACCACGCCGATCCCCATGTTGAAGGTGCGGTGCATTTCATCTTCTGTTACATTCCCTGCAGATTGCAGCCACTCAAAGACGGGCGGCGGTGTCCAGGCCTTGCGCTCGATGACCGGAACCAGATGGTCGGGACACATGCGGGGTGTGTTCTCTGTCAGGCCGCCACCTGTGATGTGGGCGAGACCTTTGACCAGTCCCTTGCGGATCAACGGCAGCGCAACACCTGCATACAGCCGGGTCGGGGTGAGCAGTGCTTCTCCAAGAGTCGTGTTCGAGAATGGAGACGCGGACTCGTAGGAAAGGCCTTCACGCTCCACAATCCGGCGGATCAGGGAGTAACCGTTGGAATGCGGTCCGGAGGAGGCGATGCCGATGAGCAGGTCCCCGGCAGCCATGGTGTCCATACGGGGCAGCACCTTGTCACGGTCCACAGCGCCGACAACAAAGCCAGCGAGATCGTAATGGCCGGGCGGGTACATGCCGGGCATTTCAGCGGTTTCACCACCGACCAGCGCGCAACCGGACTGGCGGCAGCCTTCCGCAATACCGGAGATGACCGCTTCGGCGATCCCTTCCTCCAGCTTTCCTGTTGCGAAATAATCCAGGAAAAACAGGGGTTCAGCGCCTTGGGCCAGAACGTCGTTTGCGCACATCGCAACCAGGTCGATACCGACCGTGTTGTGGATGCCGGTTTCAAAAGCCAGCATTAGCTTGGTGCCGACCCCATCCGTGCCCGACACGAGGATCGGGTCCGAGTAGCCGGCGGCCTTCAGGTCGAACAAGGCGCCGAAGCCGCCCAGGCCGCCCATGACGCCAGCGCGGCGGGTTGCTTTGGCCAGCGGGCCGATAGCGTCGACGAGGCGTTCGCCTGCCTCAATATCGACACCAGCGTCGCGATAAGAAAGAGAAGTCTTGGAAGGGTCGCTCATGATGCCTCGCGCGTTAGCATGGGGAATTCGACTCTGCCAGTGCCGTGCGCGGTTTCAGCTCCGGGCCGGACTTGCTACAAGGTCGCCAACCGAGGAGGTCTCTGACCATGATTCGTATGTTTCTTGCTTCTGCGCTCGCAGCACTGTTTGCTGTTTTTGGTGCCGCCGCGGATACGCAGGATGTCTATACGATCCCCAATCTCGAAGTGGACGAAACGGCGCCGACGCTGATTCAGGCCCGGGAGCAGGCCATGGCCGCAGCGCGTCTCGCTGGCGCACACGTTCTGATTAACAAGATTACCCTTGCTGAGGACCGTATCGCGGCAGGTGGCGTTCCGGTGGATGGTGAGCTGGCTAACCGCCTTTCTGCAGCAGTGGATGTCCAGGAAGAGGCAGCCGGTGCAGGGCGATACAAAGGCATTCTGCGCGTCGTCTACAATCCGCGCATGGTGCGGGCCCATCTGGATGGCCTGAATGTGCCTTATGTCGACTCTCAGGCCCCGCTCAGCCTCATGGTTCCGCTCGCCTCATCTGCCGATCTTGAGGCGGAATGGCGTGAGGTGCTGGGCCCCGCCAATACAGGCGCGCTCGCGCCATATGTCACGGCCAATCTTGCCGGCTATTCGGCCTATAGCGACTGGAATGCCCTGTCTCCGGAGGCCGGAAGCCTGCGGGCGCGGCGCGGCGTGCTGGCGGAACTCATGGGGCGTGATGGAGCCTGGCGCGTTAGCGTGTCGACGGTCACCGCTGCTGGCACGGAGGCGATTGGTATCACAGCTCCTGTTCCTACACTTGAGGAGGCTGCTGCAGCCATGGTCGGCCTTCTCGAGGAGAACTGGAAGCGCGCCTCGATTATCCGCGGGGGCGAGCGGACACAGGCCAAGGCGACCGTTCGTTACACATCACTGGCTGAGTGGAACACGTTGCGGGGCGCATTGGCGCGTTCGCCACTCGTCTCCGACTTCCGCACAACGGCGGTCGCGCGCGACGGGGCTGTCGTGACTTTCGCATATCTGGGCGATCCGCAACGCCTGCAGAACGATCTCTTGCAGCGTGGCGTGGCACTTGGCGATGAGCCGCAGGCGGGATGGGTGCTCCGCTCGGCTGTTTCTGCTGCAGGGGTTCCGTGAGCAAGCGGCCAATTGTACCAACCGGACAGCCAGACCAGTTGAGCTTTGCCTTTCCGGCTGGGCCGCTGCGCTTTGGCCAACTGGTGGTCACACCATCCAATCAGGCGGCGGTGAGCATCATCCGGCAGCCTGACAAATGGCCTACGCCCGTGTTTTGCGTAACAGGGCCGTATCGCAGTGGCTTGACCACGCTGCTGCGCGCCTGGTGCGTGGAGACAGACGGCACCTATTTCACGGCGTCTGAATTCTCAAAGCTGAAATCTGGACAGCTGGACAAATTGGCTGGGCAATTCGTGGCCGTGGACGATGCCGACAAGGTCGCGGCGCATGAAAAGTTGCTGACCTTCATCAACCAGACGGCCAAGGAAGGCGGGCGTCTGTTGCTGGCTTCCTTAAACAGCCCGTCACAATGGCACGTTACTTCGGCCGACCTCAAATCCCGTCTGAATTCCATGCCAATCGCGGAGGTGCTGCCGCCAGATGAACCCATGCTGGTTGGCAGGCTTCAGGCGGCAGCGGCGCGTCATTTCCTGAAACTGGAACCTGAAGTTATCGCTTACCTTTCCCCGCGGCTTGACCTTACCTACGAAGCGATTGAGGCATTCGCCGAAAAGCTAAGTCATGGTGTCACAACAACAGGACGCGCGCCTTCAGTTCCTCTTGCAAAAGAGGTATTGGAGGCGATGGGGCTGGCGTCTCCGGATGAGCCGCCATCGAACTGAAACGACCGGGGCCGACAGAAGGGGATTTCCATGCCGGAGGGTGTCGCCAAGACCGTGAAGCAATTAATGGCCTCGCCGGAGCGGTTCCTGAACCGGGAGCTGTCGTGGCTGGAGTTCAACAGGCGTGTCCTTGAGGAGGCTGCCAATCCGAACCATCCACTTCTTGAGCGGCTTCGCTTTCTCTCCATTTCTGCCAGCAATCTCGATGAGTTCGAGATGGTCCGCTATGCTGGCTTGCGTGAGCAAGTGCGCGCGGGTGTCACCAAGCAAAGCCAGGAGGGGCTGACACCTGCAGTGCAGGTGCAGCTTATCGAGGATCTGTCCCTGAAAGTGATTGCCGAACAGCAGGCGCGCTGGCGGCAATTGAAGGATGAACTGGAAGGCGAGAATATCCGGGTGCTTTCAGCATCGGATCTTAGCAAGAAAGATCTGGCTGATCTTGATGAGTTCTTTCGGAGTCATATTTTTCCGGTCCTGACGCCGCTGGCGGTCGACCCGGCCCATCCGTTTCCCTTCATTCCAAACCTCGGTTTTTCGGTTGCCCTGGACCTGGTCTCCATGCATGGCGATGAGGGGCATATCGGTATTGTGCCTTTGCCGGCGTTCGTACGACGGTTCATCCGTCTCCCAAGCCGGCACAAGGGCGTCCTGCGCTTCATTCCGCTGGAAGATGTCATCGGTCTGTTCATCGGCGATCTGTTTCCGGGCTTCAAAGAGCGAAGCCGCTGCCTGTTCCGCATCGTGCGCGACAGCGATATCGAGATCGAGGAAGAGGCAGAGGATCTGATCCGCGAATTCGAAGTGCTTTTGAAACAGCGCCGGCGCGGGCGAATTGTCAGGCTCCGCATGCAGTCCAGTGCCCCCCAGCACTTGCGGGAGTTCATTACGCGCGAGATTGGCGCGGAGAATGCCGATGTCGTGCTCTATGATGGCATCCTGGGCATGGCACAGCTGTCGGAGTTGATTGTCGATGATCGCCCGGACCTGAAATTCCCGCCTTACGAACCAAGGTATCCTGAGCGGATCCGTGAAATGGGCGGCGATTGCTTTGCGGCTGTCCGGGTGAAGGACATCCTGGTCCATCATCCATTCGAGAGCTTCGACGTGGTTGTGGAATTTATCCGACAGGCAGCATCGGATCCTCAGGTCGTCGCGATCAAACAGACACTGTATCGGACTACGAACAATTCTCCCATCGTTGCAGCGCTGGTAGAGGCCGCGGAGAACGGCAAGAATGTCACGGCCCTGGTCGAGATCAAAGCTCGTTTCGATGAGGAAGCGAACCTCCGCTTGGCGCGGGACCTCGAACGCGCGGGCGTTCAGGTCGTGTACGGATTTATAGAGTACAAGACGCACGCCAAGGTGTCTCTGGTAGTGCGCCGGGAAGGCAGTGAACTTCGGACATATACCCATTTCGGCACGGGCAACTATCACCCCGTAAATGCCAAGATCTACACCGACCTCTCGCTGTTCACGGCTGATCCTGCGCTGGGCCGGGATGCCAACAGGCTGTTTAACTTCGTTACAGCTTACCGGGAGCCGCCGGCGGTTGGGCCTGAGCTCGAAAAGATCTCAATGTCGCCACTGAACCTGAAGTCAAACCTCCTCAGGATGATTGAGGCAGAAGCAAGTGCCGCCAGGAAGGGGAAGCCCAGCGGGATATGGGCTAAAATGAATTCTCTGGTCGATGGGGATGTGATTGATGCGCTCTACAAGGCGAGCCAGGCGGGTGTGCCTATCGATCTTGTCGTCAGGGGGATTTGCTGCCTTCGTCCGGGTGTGCCAGGTTTGTCCGATAATATCAGTGTCAAGAGTATAGTCGGGCGTTTTCTGGAGCATTCGCGTATCCTCTGCTGCGCTAACGGTGAAGCGCTTCCGTCTCCGAATGCGAAAGTGTTCATTTCCTCGGCTGACTGGATGCCGCGTAACCTTGACCGTCGCGTTGAGGCGCTTGTGCCCATCGAGAACCCGACAGTTCACCGGCAGGTCCTGAACCAGATCATGGTCGCAAACCTGAATGATGAGATGCAGAGCTGGCTAATGCACGAAGACGGATCCTATGTCCGGGCAAAAGCGGACCCGGATGGGGCAGGTTTCTCTGCGCACCGATACTTCATGAACAATCCCAGCCTCTCGGGCCGCGGCAGCGCTCTCGAAGTCAGCCTTCCGCCCCGCCTGCAACCGAAGGGGAGCAAGGGCTGATGCCTTTCCCGAACTCACACCGTGCCGCCGTCATTGATATCGGCTCCAACTCCGTGCGCCTCGTGATCTTCGATGTGCTCGGCGCATCGATGCTGCCGACGTTCAATGAAAAGGTCATGGCCGGTTTGGGGGTGGGATTGTCCAAGACCGGAAAACTGTCAGGTCCGGGGCAAGAGGCAGCCCTATCTGCACTCGCTCGATACCGGGCAATCCTGAAGGCCCTCAATTTGCGTAATTTTCTGGCCGTCGCGACAGCGGCTGTGCGTGCTGCTGATGATGGGCCTGATTTTATCCGCAAGGCGAACCGTGTGCTGGGGCGGCCAGTTTCTGTCCTGTCCGGAGAGGATGAGGCGCGCTTGTCGGCCCTTGGCGTTGAAGCCAGCTTCTATGAGCCGCAGGGCATTATCGGAGACCTTGGGGGTTCCAGTCTCGAGTTCATGCAGATCGGGAAGGGCAAGGCGAAAGGAGAGAGCCTGATGCTCGGTCCGTTGTCCCTGATCGAGATCGGGAATGACGCAAAAGAACTTCGCAAGGCCGTCCGTTCCGAACTGAAGAAATCCGCTGTTCTGCCGCGTGCGAAAGGGCGCTTTTTTGCCGTCGGCGGTGCGTGGAGGACGTTTGCCAAGATCAACATGGAGGTGGAGAATTACGCGCTCCAGGTCCTGCATGGCTACCAGATGAACCAGGGGCAGATTGCGCGGACAGCAAAACTTTGCATCGACTCGCTGAACAATGCGGCTGCGCGCTCAACGCTGGAATCCATCGACAAAAGGCGAGCACGCCATATGCCGATTGCCGCCATTGTGCTGGAGGAAGTTCTGGCTGCTAGCAAACTTGAGGGAATGTCGGTTTCCTCCGCCGGCTTGCGTGAAGGCGTGCTGACCGATCTCACGGGCGCAGCGGTTTCAGACCCGCTGCTCGATGGCGTGATCGCGTTTGTCCGTCTTGATCACAATCAGATCGCCTTCGGGCAGGCTCTGCATGATTTCATTGCGCCTGCATTCGCTCCGGAAGCGGATCTGTTCGGATCCCCTGCGGCTGACCTGCGAATTGAGCGCGCCGCCTGCATGATGGCCGATAGCGCAGGCCGTTTCCATCCGGATCATCGCGCTCTGATGGCCTACGACCAGGCACTGCGCGCGCCTTATCATGGGGTCACTCATGCTGAGCGTGCCATGATCGCTTATTCCGTAGGGTGCCGGTACCAGAAGGATTTCAAACGCCCCGGTGAGTATATTGGCCTGACATCCGAACCGCAGGCAGAGAGAGCCAAGCAGCTTGGCAGCGCCATGCGCCTCGGTGCCGTCTTTTCCGGACGCTCTGGGCCGATCCTTCGCCGGGCGACACTCTCCCGCGATGGGGACAAACTGTGCCTCAATGTCAGCAAAGCGGATCAGGCCATGGTTTCGGAAACTGTGTCACGGCGTTTGGCACAGACGGCCAATGCGCTGCGCCTTCAGCCTGAAATCCGGATCGGTTAGGTCAGACGTCGAACAGGCGAACCTGACCGCCTTCGAAAGACACGGCCAGTTTGCCGGAGAGAAGGGCTTGCGCCTTTCGGCCGAACATCTCGTATCGCCAGCCATTCATGGCCGGAATGTCCTCTGAGGTTTCACCTCGGGCAATGCGGTCGATGTCGGCGGCGTTCGCAATCAGGCGGGGGACGACATCGTTTTCGTCTGAAACGTGCTTCAGAAGCACTTTCAGCAATTCGGGGGCGCCTGCCGGGATCTGGGCGTTCTGTTTGCGGGGCTCAAGATCCGGTACAAAATCAGAGGGATTGTCCAGGGCGGCCTGAACCGCCTCGATCAGGCCCTGGCCATGTTTGGACCGGATAAAGCCATTCGGAACGGCGCGCAGCTGATTGTAGTCATTCTCGCTGCGTGGCTTCTGGCTGGCGATCTCCTGAATGGCGTCGTCTTTCAGGATCCGACGGCGTGGTTTGTCCAGATCCTGCGCGAGCTGTTCCCGCCATGCTGCAACCGCGACGATCAGGGCCGCATAGTCCTTCTTTTGCGTCCGCAATTTCAGGCGCTGCCAGGCCTTTGCCGGGTCGGTGTCGTACTTTGCCGGATCTTCCAGGTCGGCCATTTCCTCCTGCACCCATGGCAGGCGGCCACTGGTTTCCAGTTTTTCCCGCATGATCAGATAGGCGTCGCGCAGGTGAGTGACGTCGCCAAGGGCATAAACGAGCTGCTTCTGTGACAGCGGCCGGCGCATCCAGTCCGTGAACTGGCTGGATTTGTCGATCTGGCGCCGCAGCACGCGCTGGACCAGATTGTCGTAGGAAATCGAGTCGCCATAGCCGAGCGCCATGGCGGCGACCTGTGTATCGAAAATCGGGCCGGGCGGGTGGCCGATCAGGCGATTGAATATTTCGATGTCCTGACGGGCTGCGTGGAACACTTTCACGCGATTGTCGGCGGCGATGAGGTTCAGGAATGGACCAATGTCCAGATCCTCGGCCAGAGGGTCGACAAGGCCTTCCACGCCGGGGGCAGAAGCCTGCACAAGGCAGAGCTCCGGCCAATAGGTCGTTTCCCGATGGAACTCGGTGTCAACGCAGATAAAGTCGCTTTCGGCCAGCTTTCCGCAGAAATCTTCGAGGGCCGACTGCTCAGTAATGGGAGTCAGGGTGTTGTCAGTCATCGCGGGCTTGCGTATCGCATCGCCAGAACAAATGCGAGAGGCGAATGCCTCCCGTAAACATTTACTGGACCGACCTTTCCGGAGACTGATCCGATGCACGCCTATCGCACCCACACCTGCGGGGAGCTTCGCAAGACCCATGTTGGCGAAACCATCAAGCTTTCCGGCTGGCTTCACCGCCGCCGCGAGCATGCTGGTGCCCTGTTTATCGATTTGCGCGACCATTACGGCCTGACGCAGGTCGTGGTCTACCCGAATGCGCCCTTTTATGAGGACGCGAAGCGCGCCTCCGCAGAGAGCGTGTTGACTGTCACAGGCAAGCTGATTGCGCGCGATGCCGAGGCGGTAAATCCGGAACTGCCGACTGGGGAAGTGGAGCTTCCTGCCGAGTCCCTCATCATCGAAAGCGCTGCTGAAAAGCTGCCGCTGCCGGTGTTCGGTGAGCCTGACTATCCTGAAGATATCCGCCTGAAGCATCGCTATCTCGACCTGCGTCGTGAGACGCTGCACAAGAACATGAAGCTGCGCAGCGATGTTATCGCCAGCCTTCGCCGCCGCATGCTTGAGCAGGGCTTCACTGAGTATCAGACGCCGATCCTGACCGCCTCCAGTCCCGAAGGCGCCCGAGACTTCCTGGTGCCGTCGCGCCTGCATCCCGGTGAGTTCTATGCCCTCCCGCAAGCGCCGCAGCAGTTCAAACAGCTCCTTATGGTTTCCGGCTTCGACCGCTATTTCCAGATCGCGCCGTGTTTCCGCGATGAAGATGCGCGGGCAGACCGCTCGCCGGGTGAGTTCTACCAACTCGATATCGAGATGAGCTTCGTGACCCAGGACGACGTGTTCAACGCGATCGAGCCTGTGATGCGCGGTGTTTTCGAGGAGTTTGCGGACTGGGAAGGCAAGGGACGTACGGTTCCTGCAGAGCCGTTCCCGCACATTCCCTATGCCGAAGCGATGGCTAAATACGGTTCCGACAAGCCGGACCTGCGTAACCCGCTGGAGCTGGTGGACGTGACCGAGTTCTTCGTGGACGAAGAGAAGACCGGCTTCGGTATCTTCGCCAAGATCATCAAGGGTGGTGGCAAGGTCATCGCAATTCCGGCGCCCAAGGCTGCTGCCGAGAAATCCCGCAAGTTCTTCGACGACATGGACAAGTGGGCCAAGAAGGAGATGCAGGCTCCTGGCCTTGGCTATGCGCGCCTGAAAGACGCCGATGGCGGTGGTGTGGACAGCCAGGACCCGGCCCTGAAAGGTTTCGCGCCAGACCATCTGGCCGCTCTGCTGGAGAAAATGGGGCTTGGCGCCGGTGATGGTGTCTTCTTCTCCGCCGGCAAAAAAGGCGACGCCTACAAACTGGCCGGCGCCGCCCGCAACAGGATCGGGGCCGAACTGGAGCTGATCGAGCAGGGCGTGTTCCGCTTCTGCTGGATCGTCGACTTCCCGATGTTCGAATGGGATGAGGACAACAAGAAGATCGACTTCAGCCACAACCCGTTCTCCATGCCACAAGGCGGCATGGAAGCACTGGAAGCGGCCAAGACGGATGACGAGATCCTCGACATCAAGGCCTTCCAGTACGACATCGTCTGTAACGGCATCGAGCTGTCTTCCGGTGCAATTCGTAACCACCGCCCGAACCTGATGCTGAAGGCATTCGAGATGGCGGGTTATGGACCGGAGGTTGTGGAAGCCGAGTTTGGTGGCATGCTGAATGCCTTCCGCCATGGCGCCCCTCCGCACGGTGGCATCGCGCCGGGTGTGGACCGGATCGTGATGCTGCTGGCAGACGCCGAGAATATCCGCGACGTGACCCTGTTCCCGATGAACGGGCAGGCACGGGACCTGATGATGGGTGCGCCGAGCCCGGTGGATGAGCGCCAGCTGCGCGAACTGAACATCCGCCTCGCACCGCAGGTGAAGTCCTGAAACAAAAGCCCGCCCGGATGAGATGTCCGGGCGGGCTTTGATTGTTCAATGATAACCGGGTGTTACTGGCATTCCGGAAGATGCAGGCCGCGTGGCAGCAGGGTGCGTTGTGACGCGCAGGCGCCTTCAAAGTCAGCATCCTGCCAGCCGATAAGGCCCGTCAGGTTCGCATCGACAAAACGGGCATCCTTGAAGGACGCACCACGCGCATCGGCGCCATCCAGCTTGGAGAGCGCCAGATTGGCTCCGTTGAAGATAGCGGCCATCATGACAGTGTGGCTAAGATCTGCGCTGGTCAGGTTTGCGCCGGAGAAGTCAGCCCCTTCCAGAGAAGCTGTGGAGAGGTTGGCCCCCGCGAAATTGGCGCCAACCAGCATTGCGCGCTGCAGGTTAGTCCCAACCAGAACGCTTTGCTTGAATTCTGCGCCACTCGCCTGAATTGCCTGCAAGCGCGCATTGGCAAGATTCGAATTTGAGAGTTTCGCAGATGTCAGGATTGCAGCGCGCATATCTGCGAAGCTTGCAGTGATCCCTTCAAAATTTGTTTCCTTGGCGAGGGTTCCGCGCATGTACGCATATTCGAGGTTTGCTTCACGGTAGTTTGCGCCACTGAGGGTCCAGCCCGTCAGATTCCTGCCAGAAAGATTGCAACCGCTGCACGAGCCGACATAACTCGGAGCCCAGGCAACCGGCTGGCTCGGTTTCGGTTGCTCCTGAGCTACCGCCCCAAGGGCAGTAACTGAAGCAAGAGAAAACAGGCTGAACAGGGCTCTGATCATGCCTACTTGGATAGCGCGTTGTTTTGCGTGCCAAAACTGAACAAGCTGTAACGACTGTTTCATGGTCACAGGTGTTGCAGAATTGCCATGACTGTTACAGCCGGGAGCATGGAGACCAGCTTTCCGGCTGAAAATGCCCGGAGTTATTTCTGTTTGAGGGATTCTTCACCGCACGTATCGCACTCGATATCGCCGTCTTCGCTGATCTCAAACAGGGTAAAGCTACCGCAAACCGGGCAGGCGTCGCTGAGATAGTCCGGGGCGTCCAGGACCTCTGACTCGGCTTCTTCAGCGGCATTCTCTGCCGCTTCCGCCTCTTCGTCCGCGAGTTTCTGGGCGCGTTTCCGGTCCAGAATCACGATGTTGTCCGGTAGCTGGCCTCTGGAGAAGCCACGGGAGATGATCTGCGCGGCTTCTTCCGTGAAGGGGGCGGGATGAGTCCGTGTGCCGTCACCTGCACCGCGACCGAGGCCGTCATGGGTGACATCCACTTCCGCAAGATCGTCACGTCCGAGATAGGAAACGGCCAGTTCCCGGAAAATATAGTCCAGAATGGACGTTGCCCGCGTGATCCGGTCGTTGCCTGTCACAGCGCCGGCCGGCTCGAAGCGGGTGAAAACGAAAGCATCGACGAATTCTTCGAGGGGCACGCCATATTGCAGCCCAATGGATGTCGCGATGGCGAAATTGTTCATGAGGCTTCGGAAGGCGGCGCCTTCCTTGTGCATGTCGATGAAGATCTCGCCGAGGGATCCGTCCTCAAATTCGCCAGTGTGCAGGTAGACTTTATGTCCTCCGACAGAGGCTTTCTGAATGTACCCCTTACGGCGGTCCGGCAGGCGCGTCCGGGCGGCACCATCCGTGGCGGGAAGGCCATAGGACCCGGTAGAGGCGGGGGCATCAGCCTCTGTCGCGATTTCCTCCGCGAGGGCCGCGATGTGTTCCATGCGCTCCTGCACTTCGTCAGAAGCTGGTGCGCGGTGGCCGATCAGTTGCACCGAGAGGCCGGCATCGAGTGCGGCTTCAGCCATATCGAGGCCGCCATGGCTGCCAACCGATACAGTCACACCGCCGCCAAGCGCCTTGGCACATGCAGCCGCAAAGGCAACTTCAGCCTCAGGCGTGGCGCCGATCTGCAGGCCGCAATCGGCCATGATCTCGGCAGTTGAGTCGCCGTTTTCGCCGGAGATCGTGATCTCCGCGTTCTGGATGTCTTTCCGGGAAAAACCGATGGCCGACAGGAGCCCGCCACCGTCTGCATCAAATTCTTCTGGCGCGAGCTTGAGATCGCTGGAGATGATCTCGTCGCCCAGCACCCAGCGCGAAAAGGCGGCATTCAGGGGCAGACCTTCTCCAAGTGCGCGGGATACCTTGTCGATCGCCAGATCTGTGAACCCCCGGTCCCGTAACCGGTCCAGGCCTAGTGCGCGGTCCAGGTCCGATTCGCCTGAAGCTGCGATTCTCTCAAGAGCCATGGGGAGGCGCTCTGGCGCGTGATGGGCAATGCCGAGTCGACCGGCGCGAGACAGGGTCGGGGCTTCATCGCCATAGGCCAGCACAGTCGCGAGCGGTGCGGTGCCGCTGCTTTCGCAATCCGGCAGGAACGCACCAAGATCTGCCACGGGCAGGACCAATGCGCTGCAGCTGCGTTTTCCCGATGCCTTGCGCGCCTGAATGTTCAGGGTTTTTGCGTGTGTTGCGGGGAAAGCTGCCCCCGTAACCCCTGCTTTTACCAGCGCACAGAGGGCTGCTGCGGCGGCTGCCCCATCCGGTGACGCATAGTCGATACCGAGCGACATGACGGCCGCTGAGAGGCCTGCGATAATAATCGTGCCGTCGGGCATCTCGCTCGCTGCGGCTTCCAGTGCTTCGCAAAGATAATCAGCCTCAATCCCGTCAGGCCCGATGGCCATCGCAATGTCGACTATCCGAGCCGGGCTGCCCGCCGATGGCAGGCTTTCGGTCGCAAGGATGATTTCGGCGCCCTCGCTCAAGGCTTCGATCAGAAGCTGCTCCAGCACCGGATCAAGCGGCTGTGGCGCAAAGACCGCCGGCGCAGGGGCCGCCGCGGTGACGGCGGCAGCACGCAGGGCATCTGCTGTGCGGCGGAAACCGCCTGGCTGGCGGAGCGCTTCTTCCAGAATATCCTGAGGCAGGCCGGCTGCGATGGCTTCAGCGAGGTCCGCATTGCGAGGTGCATCGCCGAACCGCTCAAGGATTTCCGCTGAGGCCAGCTGGGACACGCTCACCAGAGCGGCAGCAGAGCAGGCGGCTGTCGCTGCTTTCAGCGATTCCGGTGTCATTGGGCGGCGATTCTGGCCAGCCGCCCGATAGATATCGGATAACCTCGTTGGCTCTGAAAGGAGGCCGTCTGATTCGGCCGCGCGAAGGATTTCCGTCACCAGCGCTTCATCCATGCCGTATCTCCCCAGCGAATCACTTGTGCAAGCGTGGCCCGCCAACACCCATGGGGCAAGCGTTGAGGCACAATTCTCGCGCCTTGTGCACACAGGGGTGTGCGCCGCATTGTCTGCGGCGCTGCTATGGATTAGTTGCCCCTGAGCCGCCATATTGCGGCCACCAACACACGGCAGGACAGGCGATACGATGCTGAAGCAACTCTTTACCTGGTGGAGCGGTTACACAGTTGGCGCTGCGTTCGATATCGGACGGCGCGCAACCTCCGTTGGCACGGACGAATACGGCAATCGCTACTATGAAGAGCGCAAGCCTTCACTTGAGGGGCGTCGCCGCCGCTATGTCATGTACAAGGGGCTGGCTGAGCCTTCCAAGGTGCCTGCGGACTGGCACGGCTGGCTGCACCACACGGTGGACGAGCCGCCGACCAAAACGCCGCTGACGCGCCGGGATTGGGAAACCGATCACAAGCCGAACATGACGGGCACCCCATACGCAACCAAGCCGAAAGGCAGCCTGTCCGGCGGCGGTCACCGTCAGAAAGCCACGGGCGATTACGAGGCCTGGTCCCCGGATGCGTGAGTCGCTGTTTGAAACCCTGGTCGGCGCGCTGGTCGTTGCCGTTGCAGGTGTATTCCTCTGGTTCGCGATTGCGCGCGGTGGAGAGGCCTCAGCCGGTCCGGATCGCTACGATCTGAAGGCCCGTTTCAACAATATCAGCGGTATCGAGCGGGGCGCAGATGTGCGCATTGCCGGTGTGAAGGCAGGTGTTGTGAAGACAATCGAAGGCGACCCCAAGCGCTTTGAGGCTGTCCTGACGATGAGCCTCGACAAGAAATGGCAATTGCCGGACGACACAGACGCACGGATCTCGACGGATGGCCTGCTGGGTGGCGCCTATGTGGCGCTGGAGCCGGGCGGCAGCTTCGATAACATTCCGCAGGATGGCTCCGGTGAAGTCCAGTATACCCGCGGTAGCGTGGACCTGCTGACCCTCTTCGCATCCTTTGCTGCAGGTGGCGGCAATGGCGATGGTGATGGCGCAGCGGATGCTTCGTCCAGCGAGTCAAACGCGGGCGATGATGCCTACCCCCTGGATGGAGACCAGTAATGTATCGTGTGCTCGCTGCTGTCGCCGTTGTCGCTGGTCTGGTCGGGGCTGCTCATGCCGCGACCTATGTCCAGAAAGACAAGGCAACGCTGCGGGCGCTCGACAAGATTACTGGCCGGTCCACTGATATTGAAGTCCATGTCGGGCAGCCGGTGGTCTTCGGTTCCCTGAAAGTGGAGCTGGAAGTCTGTTACCAGACCCCTCCTGAAGAAGCGCCGGAGAGCGCGGCCTTTCTGAAGATTTTCTCGACCCAGCCTGTTGCGGTCGAGACCATGGATGCGGCTGTCGACGCGAATGACGTGGAGACGGTGAGCGAGGAAAATCCGGAACTCTTCTCGGGCTGGATGTTTGCCTCATCCCCGGGCCTCAGCGCCCTTGAGCATCCAGTCTATGATGTCTGGGTGATCCGCTGCAGCGCCCCGGACCCGGTGAAGCTTCCTGCCGACCCCGATCTCCCGCAGTAAAAGTCTGCCTTGACCTCAAGCGCGGCCTTCAGGCGGCGTTTGAAATCCGATCGCGGAATTTCGATCAGGCCGAACTGTTCCAGGTGCGGATTGTGGAATTGCGCATCCAGCAGCACGAAGCCCCCCTCCAGTAGGCGTGCAACCAAGTGCACCAGCGCAATCTTTGATGCATCCGTTGCGCGGGAGAACATGCTTTCACCGAAGAAGGCGCCGCCCAGGGCCACGCCGTACAGGCCGCCGACAAGCTGGCCATTCTCCCAGCACTCCACCGAATGGGCGTGCCCTTCGCGGTGCAGGGTACTGTAGAGGTTCAGGATGGTCGAATTGATCCAGGTCGTCTCCCGGCCATCCGCGCTTTCCGCGCACATCTCCATGACGCGCGTGAAGGCCGTGTCAGCCGTAACGCGATAGGGTTCCTGTTTGACGCGCCGCTTCAGGCGTTTGGGGATGTGAAACCCATCAAGCGGCAGGATTCCACGAAGGTCCGGATCCACAAGGAACAGGTTCGGATCGTCGCGTGCATCGCCCATGGGGAAAACACCCCGGCGATAACAGGCAAGCAGATCATTGGAGCCGAACCGTGAAGACATGGCCCTAATATGGGGATGCTGACCGGCGCGTGTCCATTGGACGCTGCGCCGCGTCAGCGATTATCTCAGGCTTCGTCTTCTACGACGATCTTGTTCTCTGCGAGGAACTTTTCGAGCCAGTGGATATTGTAGTTTCCATTCTGGACATCTTCATTCTCCACAAGGCGCCGGTGCAGATCCAGAGTGGTGAAGACACCTCCCACGACCATTTCCGACAGGGCCCGGCGAAGGCGCATGAGGCATTCACGACGGGTGCGGCCATGCACGATCAGCTTGCCGATCAGTGAGTCGTAGTGAGGCGGAATCCGGTAGCCGGCATAAGCCGCACTATCGAGCCGCACATCCGGGCCGCCCGGTGCGTGGAAGTCTGTGATGAGACCCGGCGAGGGCACAAAGGTTTCCGGGTGCTCTGCGTTGATCCGGCACTCAATGGCATGACCAACCAGCATCACGTCTTCCTGGCGGAAGGAGAGCTTTTTGCCCTCTGCAATCCGGATCTGCTCGCGCACGAGGTCGATGCCGGTGATCATTTCCGTCACCGGGTGCTCCACCTGGAGACGGGTGTTCATTTCGATGAAATAGAAGCGGCCATCCTCATAGAGGAACTCGATCGTGCCCGCGCCGCGATAGCCGAGCTTCTCCATGGCCTTCGCGCAGATCGTACCGATCTCTTCACGCTGGGCCTGGTTCAGGGCCGGTGAGGGGGCTTCTTCGAAGACCTTCTGGTTGCGGCGCTGCAGAGAGCAGTCCCGCTCCCACAGGTGGGCAACATTGCCATGCGTGTCGGCAATGACCTGAACCTCGATGTGGCGCGGACCCTGAAGGTACTTTTCCAGGTAGACAGCGTCGTCGCCGAAAGCGGCCTTGGCTTCGGTCTTGGCCGTCCGGACCGCGTTTTCGAGATCCGCTTCCGTCTTGGCGAGCTTCATGCCGCGGCCGCCGCCGCCGGCAGAGGCCTTCACCAGGACCGGGAAGCCGATCTTCTTGGCCGCCTTCTTGGCATCTGCGATCGAGGTCACAGCGCCATCAGAGCCAGGCACGCAGGGCACGCCAGCTTCGATCATCGCCTGTTTGGCGGCAATCTTGTCGCCCATGATGCGGATGTGATCGGCGGTCGGTCCGATAAAGGCCAGTCCGTGCGCTTCCACCATTTCCGCAAACTGGGCGTTTTCGGACAGGAAGCCGTAACCGGGGTGAATGGCATCTGCGCCAGTAATTTCGGCCGCCGCAAGGATCTGCGACTTTTTCAGATAGCTCTGAGAGGAGGGGGCAGGGCCGATACAGACGCTTTCATCTGCCAGCCGGACGGCCATGGCATCACGGTCTGCCTCTGAGTGCACGACGACCGTTTGCAGGCCCATTTCCTTACAGGCGCGGTGAATGCGCAGCGCGATCTCACCGCGGTTCGCGATGAGGACCTTCTGGATGGTGCGTTGTTCGGTCATGCTACTCGATCAGGATGAGCGGTTCGCCATATTCCACTGGCTGGGAGTCGGAAACGTAGATCGCCTTGACGGTGCCAGCCCGGTCAGCCTCGACAGGGTTGAAGGTTTTCATCGCCTCGACAAGCATCAGCGTGTCGCCCTTTTTCACCTTGTCGCCAACAACGACAAAGGCTTTGGCGCCAGGCTCGGGCGAAAGGTAGGCGGTGCCGACCATGGGCGACTTGATGGCGTTGTCAGGTGTTGCAGGTGCGGCCTCTGCAGGAGCAGAAGCAGCGGGAGCCGCCGCAGGGGCTGCAGCGACGGCAACAGGTGCCGGTGCAGCAACAGCAGCTTGCACAACAGGGGCTGCCGGCTTGCTGACACGGACCCGCAGGCCCTCATGTTCAACTTCGATCTCTCCGAGGTCCGCCTCACGAAGGATGGCGGCAAGTTCCCGGACAAGACCGGTATCCAGCTTGTTCTTGCCAGTGCTCATGGATTCTATCGTCCTTTATGTTCCCGACAGCTTTAGCGCAGCCATCAGGGCAAGCTCATAACCATAGGCGCCAAGGCCCGCAATCGACGCCTTCACTGCAGGCGCCACATAATTGACCTGCCGGAAAGCCTCGCGCGCAGCAGGGTTCGACAAGTGTACTTCGATCACCGGCACCGAACACGCACGCAGCGCATCATGCAGTGCAACGGAGGTATGCGTGTAGGCGCCCGCATTCAGAATCACGGCCGATCCTTCCCGGGAGGCTTCCTGCACCCAGGTCACGAGTGCACCTTCCGAATTGGTCTGACGCGCCTCAACAGGCGTCTTGTCCGCCAATGCCTTCAGGCGGTTGTGAATATCTTCAAGCGTGTCCCGGCCATAAATCTCCGGCTCGCGCGTGCCGAGCAGGTTGAGGTTCGGGCCCCCGAGGACATATATCGGCTTCACCATGGGGAGTTGTCTTGCGCTGTAACGCCGGGCAAGGCAAGGCCTGCTGACGCATGGAGTTGCAGCGAATGATGATAACCCTGAACGGAGAAGCGCGCGAAATCGAGCCGGGCACGACTGTGGCCATGCTGGTGGTCATGCTGTCCGGTGATGAAGGGCGGGATCCACGCGGTATCGCGATAGAGCGAAACCTTGAAATCATTCCGAAATCCGAACACGCTTCCACCATGATCGAGGACGGTGACCGGATCGAAGTTGTGCAGTTCGTCGGTGGCGGCTGAAACCCCGCTGCTGTACCAGAAACGCCTCGACAGAATTGGAAATGACCCTTGAACGATCCCCTGATTATTGCCGGTAAAACCTATGGATCACGCCTGATCGTGGGCACCGGGAAGTATGCTTCCTACCAGCAGAACGCAGACGCCGCCCGAGCGGCCGGGGCAGAGATCGTGACGGTGGCCCTGCGCCGGGTGAACCTGTCGAATCCAAACGAAGAACGTCTGACGGATTTCGTGAAACCGGATGAGTTCACATACCTCCCGAACACGGCTGGCTGCTACACGGCTGACGAAGCCGTCCGCACGCTGCGCCTGGCCCGCGAAGCTGGTGGCTGGAACCTCGTGAAGCTGGAAGTTCTGGCCGACCAGAAGACGCTTTATCCGAACATGCCGGAGACATTGAAAGCTGCCGAGGCGCTCATCGCCGATGGCTTTGAAGTCATGGTCTACTGCTCCGATGATCCGGTATACGCAAAGATGCTCGAAGAGGCTGGTTGCTGCGCAATCATGCCGCTTGGGTCACTGATCGGGTCGGGGCTCGGGATCATGAACCCGGTGAACATCCGCCTCATCGTGGAGCAGACGCGCGTGCCAGTTATCGTGGATGCTGGCGTTGGCACGGCGTCCGATGCCGCGATCGCCATGGAACTCGGTTGTGACGGCGTTCTCATGAACACCGCGATCGCCGCGGCAAAAGATCCGATTCTGATGGCTTCCGCGATGAAGCATGCGGTCATTGCGGGCCGTCAGGCCTATCTCGCTGGCCGGATGCCCAAGAAAATGTATGCGGATCCGAGTTCGCCGCTTGCCGGCCTGATCTGAAATCAGGCCAGCTGGCTTCGCTACGGCGTCAGGCCTTGACCAGGCCGATCTCGCGCAGGCGCTCCATAAGGTAGTCCTGCGCCGTGATGGGTGGTTCGGCTTTCCCGCCTTCTGCAACGCAGCCCGGCAGGGCCTCGATCATGACATCCTGATTGAAGTGCAGGAAGAAGGGCGTCGAGTAACGTGGGAAGCGTGACCGCTCCGGTGACGGGTTCACCACACGGTGCGTCGTCGAGGGCAGAACCCCGCCTGTCAGCCTCTGCAGCATGTCACCGCAATTGATCACCAATGCGTTGAGGGGCGGGCTTACGGAGAGCCACTTGCCTGACCGGTGCTTCACTTCAAGGCCTGCTTCTTCCGCGCCGAGCAGCAGCGTGATGACGTTGATGTCTTCATGCGCGCCGGCCCTGACGGACCCTTCCGGCGGGGGATTTGTTTGCGGCGGGTAATGCAGCAGCCGCAGGATCGAGTTGCCGACATTCACCTTGTCGTCAAACCAGGTCTCTTCAAGCTTCAGGTGAAGCGCCACCGCTCGCAGCAGCTGGCGCCCGAATGTATCCAGCGCATCGTAGAGGGCGTGTGTGGCTGAATCGAACTCCGGGACTTCCGCGACCGAGGGCGTATCCGCCATGGTCGTGCGATAAGGGGAGTCAGGCGGAAGCAGGCGCCCTGTGTGCCAGAACTCCTTCAGGTCTGCTTCGGACTTGCCCTTGGCATTTTCAACGCCAAACGCCGTATATCCGCGCTGGCCGCCACCGGCTCGCCCATCATATTTGAGCTTCACGTCTTCCGGCAGGGCGAAGAAGTCCTTCGTCGCCTTCAGATTGGCATCGATCACAGCTTGGGAGACCGGGTGCCCGGAAATCACGGCAAAGCCGGTTTCGCGGAAGGACTGCCCCAGCGCATCAGCGAATGCCTGCTTGTCTTCCTGCCAGAGGGGGAAGGGAACGGGTTTGAAATATTCAGTCATTGTGCCTGCCTAACCGGCTTATTTCCTACGTGAATACGTAAGTATCACAGGAGCGTAGCCGGGATACAGTGAAAGGCATCCGGAGAGCAGGCTGGAATGCGGCCAAAGGCGCCTCAACCGCAGCCCACAAGACGATGAGGGCTTGCGATTGCAGCGTGGTTTCAATAGACCGGCAGTCCGCGCTGGAGAGGTGGCCGAGTGGCTGAAGGCGCGCCCCTGCTAAGGGCGTATACGTTAACGCGTATCGAGGGTTCGAATCCCTTCCTCTCCGCCAGTCCCTATTGAAAATCGCTCTCAGGGCTCAGTTTATCGGGCTAAATTGCCCCGTGTTCAGGGGACATTGTGAGGGGGCTCAGGACTCCGGATCCCCTGTGACGCTCCGGATTCATTCTCTACTGCCCGATATTCTCTAAACCTCATGACTCCCGGACCACTGTACGGGCGTTCCATGAATTGAATTCATGAGCTTTTTTCAGGTGCCTGATGGTGCGCCTTTCGAATCCTTCCAACCCGAAGTGAGCCTGGACGACCTTTGTATCAAACCACCTAAGTCAGAGGCAGACCGGGCCGGCGGATTTCATTCAGCGGGCCACTTCAAACGAAGCTTATCACCATTCCCTTTGGGCAGGGATTTGCGGTCGAGTAGCCGACTCTGGATTTCAAAGTCGGAAGAGATCTTCACAATCAACACTTTGCTGAAGTGCCGATTGAGATTGAGCGTGACCACGTCGTTGTTCTTGAATGGGGTGATGGTCTTCACTTCCACGAAGTCATTGCCGAGGCGCCCGTCAGAGCCTTCCGCGTAATTGCGATGGAGTTTGATGCCATGCGTGATTGCGCCGTAGAGCTCGCCAATGTCGCCATAGACCTGGAGGTGTCTGCCGGTCAGTTGGAAATACTCTTCCGCAGTCAGAAGCAGGCTTTCGAAAACTGGAAGCAGAGATAGGTCGGCATTCGGATATTTCGCGCGCCATTCCTTGTGCTGGATCTGCGCGTTGATCTCGTCCCAGCCTATCCACTCGCCATCATCCCAGATCGCGTTCTCAGGTCCGAGCATCTCCACCCCCACTCAGGCACCGCGTGACACTACAATCACAAACTATGATTCCGAAATGATATGGGCTTCGCGTTAATCGCCTACTTAACCGAGATAAAAAAGATCCGCTAAGCGGACGCGCCATCAAATCCAAAATGCCGGCGCTGCTCCTCCCAATTGCTCGGGAATGGCTTCAGCAGGTGCTGTAGCTGCAGAAGGGGTGGCTGTGTCCCGTCCAGGACCGCCGTCACGATCGAAGGGGCGAGCAGGGACAGCCGCAGCAACCGGCTGACATAAGAGGCGTTGATGTTTTCAGCCGCAGCGAGATCGTCGATCGTGGCGTGAGTGCCGTCGTCGATCAGCTGGCGCCAGCGAAAGCCCCTGGCGATGGCTTTCACCATACTTTCATCACGCGGTGCCGGCAGGGCTGCAGCGGACGGGCTGTCCGGAACGATAATGATTTTCCGACCGCCGTATCTTTTCCATTTTACTGGAATGCTGACACGGGTCGAACTGGGAAGGTGGCGGCTGCTATGATTAGAGGAGGGCTGGGTCATCTTCCTCTTCCCGCATGAGCGATGGCAGCAATTCAGGAACGCCAGGCCTGAATTGGATGTCACACTGGTCCTCCAATACATCGACACGCTCCACTAGCAGCTGGAGAATGCGGGACTGTTCAGTTGGGAACAGCTTGTCCCACATCGCCTCGAAGCCCATGAGCGCATTGCGGACGTACTCTTCGCTGATGTCGGCATTCATCAGCCTGGCCTGGCGCCAGGTGCCGACGATGAACTCATTGGCCGTAAGCCGCTCCCGCATCTGCGCAATGACGAGCGCCTCCACCCGTTCAGCCGGAACTCTTCCGACCGGGCAACTTCCAGCCCCGTGCTTCAGGACCGTCTGACTGACATAATAACGGTAAAGCTTCTGATCCTTGCGCGTGTGATGGGGCGACATGGCGGCGCCATCCGGTCCGAAGACGATACCCTTCAGCAATGCAGGCGTCTTGGCTCTGGTATTTGCAGCTCGCTTTCGGGGGCTTTCTGCCAGGATGAGATGTGCCTCATCCCAGATCCGCTCGCTGATGATGGCCTTGTGTTGGCCGTCATGGATCTGGCCATTGTGTTCGACCTGGCCAAGATATGTGCGATTGTTCAGCGCACGGTAGATAAAGGATTTGGAAAACGGTTTGCCGGCGCGTGTGAGCAGACCTTCCTTTCTGAATTCCCGAACGACCAACGTGGCGGATCCCAGATCCACAAAGCGATGAAAAATTTTGCGGATGTTGCGGGCCTCATATTCCACGACCTCGAGCTTCCGATCCTTCGGAAAATATCCATAGGGCGGATGGCCACCCATCCACATGCCTTTGCGCTTGGAGGCGGCAATCTTGTCCCGGATACGCTCGCCCGTAACCTCGCGTTCGAATTGTGCGAACGAGAGCAGCACGTTCATCATGAGGCGTCCCATGGAGGTCGTCGTATTGAAGGACTGGGTGACACTGACGAAAGTGACATTGTGCTTTTCAAAGACTTCAACAAGCTTCCCGAAGTCATGGATCGCGCGGGTCAGGCGGTCGATCTTGTAGACGACCACGACGTCGACCAGGCCCGCTTCGATATCAGCCCTGAGGCGTTTGAGGGCAGGGCGATCGAGCGTGCCGCCGGAAAAGCCTCCATCGTCATAGAAGCGATCGGAGAGGATCCAGCCTTCAGACTTCTGGCTGACAATATAAGCCTCGCAGGCTTCTCGCTGCGCATCCAGGGAATTGAAATCCTGCTCGAGCCCTTCTTCTGAGGATTTACGAGTGTAAATCGCGCAGCGCTTCTTTTGGAGTGGGCGGTGTTCGGCTTGGGTCATTTGCGTGGGCTTCCTCGCGTTAAGCCGAAGAAGATCCAGCCATTCCACTTTGTGCCGGTGATCGCCCGCGCGACGGAGGTCAGCGACTTGTAGATCTGACCTCGCCACTCGAAGCCCTCGAGCCTCACGGTGACGACATGCTCTTCACCCCGCCAATCCCGGATCAACTGGGTGCCGGCCACGGGGCGCTTGTCGACACGTACTCGCCGCTTCCTGGGATTGCCGCCGTCGAGGCGGTCACCGAGATCGCCTAATCGTTCCCGTGTCGCATCAGACAGACCGCCATAGGCCAGCTCCTGGATCCGATAAGCAAGGCGGGCTTCCAGGTTGTTTCGATTGAAGGCCGGCGGATCGCAATCAAACACCTTTCGCCATTCGTCGCGAAGCTCGCTCATGCTCATGCCTGAGAGGGATAGAAGTTTGTGAAGCGTAACGTTTGATTGCGAAGAAGACTCACGACAAACTCTTGAACTGACCATCACAATTCTCCTGACTCGAACGGTTCTCCAGCACCGCTCTGCACGAAGGAATTGTCCAGTTCGTTCTCAGAAATGGGATGGTTGGTCGCATCACGTAGTCGAAGGATCGCGGACGCAAACAGCTTGTGCGCTTCCGATAGCCGGTCTTCAGGGCTCATGTGTTTGGGAGAAAGTTGGTTCGTCATGTTGCAAGCAGGTGCAACAATTTTCGAAATAGGTCGTCTTTCTAGAAACCCGATTTTCGACCGTTCTGGAAAAAATTATATGAAACAGTCGATTACCGATGATGAAGCGAGGAATGCCAATCTGCTGAAGGCGGTCGAGTTACTGATGACTGCCCCAGAAGCTGACAAAGTGCATTCGATTCCCGCCAGAAATCTTCTGAAGGTTAGTGTCTATAAATTGTCGTCCTTCGAAACGCAGACGAGAGAAGAGCTCATCGCTGCTTGTGAGCGGATACTTTCAGCTTACGAAACAGAGTTGGATCGAGAAAGCAAAAGCCGAAAGCCCGCCGATGTTCGAGATGCTTTGGACGATATCCGAAAGCTTTGCCAACAACTGCAAGTCAAGTTGTCGGCATTGTCGGAAGACGAGTATCGAGTCCTGCTTGGTTCAAGGTATCTGAAAGGGTCGGTTGAGCGGGATAGGATAGATTTACTTATCGGTGAAATCGGATGGGACGAGTTGAGGCCACTAAGTTGGCAAAATGTGTCCGATCAGAACCTATCCCTACCGGGTACCAGGCTAAGCAACAAAATTGGAATGTTTGGTGAGATTGCGTCCTTCGGACACGCCTACATGGTGGCATACAATTGACCTGAGCCCCGTCTGGTCCCGCATTTGAATGGAGAGTCTGTCGCAAGGAGACAGACAATGCGGAAGAGCAAATTCAGCGAAGAACAAATCATCGCGATCCTGGCGGAACAGGAGCGCGGGATGGCGACCTCGGAGGTCTGCCGGCGTCAAAGCGTCCAGCTCGGCCACCTTTTACAAGTGGAAAGCGAAGTTCGGAGGCATGGATGTCTCGGACGCGCGTCGGCTGAAGACACTCGAGACGGAGAACGCCCGGCTGAAAAAGCTACTGGCGGACAGCATGCTGGATGTGTCGATCCTGAAAGACTTGCTGGGAAAGAACTGACGACGCCCCATGCAAAGCGGGAGGCGGCGCGACGAGTGATCGACAAGTACGATATCTCTCAGCGCCGCGCCTGCCGGCTGGTCAGCGTCGATCCGAAGACTGTCAGGCGTGAGCCGGAACCGGACAATCCGGAGGTCCGGGGCCGCATGCGTGAGATCGCATCCGAGCGGCGCCGGTTCGGTTATCGCCGCATCGGCCTGATGCTCGAACGGGAGGGCATCACCATGAACCATAAGAAGCTGAGGCGCCTCTACAAAGACGAGGGGCTGGCCGTGAAGCGCCGCCGTGGCCGCAAACGCGCCACGGGAACGCGGGACCCGTGCACCGATCCCGGTCATCGCCCGTGCCAATGCCCGGTGGTCCCTGGACTTCGTGCACGACCAGCTGAGCTGCGGACGCCGGTTCCGCGTGCTGAACATTGTTGATGACGTCACCAAGGAATGCCTCGGCGCCATTGCAGATGTCTCGCTGTCTGGCCGAAGGGTCATCCGCGAACTCGACCACATCATCTCCCGGCGCGGTGCACCCGAGATGATTGTTTCTGACAATGGGACGGAGTTCACGTCGAACGCCGTGCTCGAGTGGGTTCAGGACAGGACTTTCGACTGGCACTACATCGCTCCCGGCAAGCCAACGCAGAACGCATTCTGCGAGGCCTTCAATGGGCGGTTCAGGGATGAATGCCTGAACGAAAACCTGTTCCGGGATCTAGCCCATGCCCGGCATCTGATCGGCGCATGGGTCACCGACTACAACACCCGGCGGCCTCACTCGGCCCTCGGCTATCAGACGCCCGCCGCGTTCGCCGCGACGTGCCAACCGCACGGGGCCGACAAGCCCGTTGCATCAACCGCTCGCTTGAGCAACATCAACGCGCCGGTTCTGGATCAGACTGGATGAAGGTCGGGGGTCACAGCACTCGCCATATCTCAAACCATGGACTATGAAAGGGTCAGACTCTCGAAATAAACGCGGGACGCGTGGGGCTCAGGTCACAGTCGCCTTTCTTCTGCTTCGTCGTCCATAGGGTACAGATTTAAGCATGGAATTGCTTCAATATCGAGGCTCGGCCTGATAGGCAATTTGGGCGACAGCTTTGGTAGCGTCACCGCGTCCACTATATGATCCTAAGACCGCGCCGCCTTCCTCAGTGAACGATTGAACTCGACTTAAGACCCACCTCTTTTCTTTGCCTCTATTCAATTTAAAGAGCCGCCCATTGGTCCGACAGTAGAACTCATTCGAATTGTTCAGCGGTGTCCATTTGCAGTCAGCCCCGGAAAGCAATCTCTGCTTCGCGGCTTCTCTTTCTTGAGCGCGGGCAATCTCAAGCTTTTGGGCATGTTCAATCCGCATTCGCTCACGCTCATCTTCGACAAACTCCTCGAGGGCGCCGATGATGGCCGCCATTTCTGTGCCCATGTCCAGTTCTTGCTTATATCGATCCAGGCAAGCCTCACGCAGTTCATCATTTGGATAAAGACCGAATCCATTTTCTCGAATGTCTCGAAGTCTTTGGGCGACATCTGTTTGAGTGAGTGGCTCCCCAGGAAGTTGGGTGAGATATGTGCGTAGATCTTCAATCGGAATCCAGGTCGTAGCTGCAGCTGTCAGCTGTGCTTCTCTCAAGCTGTCCCATTTGGTCCATGGAGGCGGCTTGCGGTCGACCGCTCGCAGAATTTTCTTGGCAAGTTTGTCGATGAAATATGGGTCGCGAATATGCCGAAGAGAGGGGCTTTTCACGTGTTCTGCAATGAGTGAGCTGATGGCGTAGGGACGGTAATCTTCAGGCATAGAGACGCTCCAAGGTACGTATCCTCCTGGTGCCTTTTGAATTGCGGACTGCGTCGGTCTGTAGGGCAAAAGGCCATGGAGGGGGGATCTGATATGAGCGAGCGCCAGGCTCGCTCACTTATTGGGATCGAATTTGGTGGAGCCGACAAGATCATTGCTTCCAGGCATTGGTTCCCCTTAAAGGTGGAACATGGCTATGAAAAATTACCCCCGCCTGTACGGCGCACCTTTGATGCAACCTGAATCCGTTCAATCCCTTCTGCGGGATCCGCAACTCCATTGGAAACAGGGGCGCTCCGCATACGAGTCGGCACACGCCTGGCTGGACGGAAACCTTCAAAAGGATGGCGGCCTTCCGCCACTTGTTCGCGATGTTCTGAATGGCGCGCCGGAATGGAGTGATGCCGAACTCGTCACCGGCTTTTTCGAGCACGCTACACCGCTAGATACTCTGGTCGGCCCTTCCAACAGCGATTTGTTGATTGTCTGTCGTCTGGCAGAGGCACTGGGCGTCATGGCGGTCGAAGCCAAGGCAGGAGAGACGTTTGGGGAATTGGTATCAGTTTGGAATACGACGCCTGGAAAGTCGGCAAGACTGGCTTGGGCGTGTGACTTGCTCGGTGCGGATCTGAATGCGTCTAACAATCTGCGTTGGCAATTGTTCCATAGGACCGCGTCTGCCGTTCTGGAAGCCAAACGCTACCATGCACCCAACGCTGTGATGTTGGTGCACGATTTCAGTGAGCAACCTAGCTGGGTCGAAGACTTCTTGTTATTTGCGGATGCGATCGGAATTCAAGGAGCAGGAGTTGGTCGCCTAAGTGAGCCAAAGGCGGTCGATGGCGTTGCGTTGCGCCTTGCTTGGGTCCACCAACCCCACATTATCTAATTTCTAGGCAAAAGCGCCTTCTACCTACGGGATGTTTGAAGTCTGGGCGAGAGACCAGCAATTCCAGTCAGGAAACAGCACTGCTCTCAAAAACAGAGAGATGAGGGAAATTAGGAAGGTAAGATTAAGACAAATCGATTGCAGGCTGCCACGCACAGAATGGGTTTACTCAAGTCGTTGTCACTGTTCGGTGACTGCCATAGCTTTGAAAAGCGTCAATTAAGTGGATTTCGCAGGAGCTGTCGTGGAAGTACTCTTCTATCAGGGTTTGATTTTCCTCACTCTAGTCTTGGTACGGATTATATCTCCAAAACACCTGGTCGCCGCGTGTGTTATATGGACGATCCTTACCTTAGTGAATCTATTCTGGCCGCCTCTTATCGGATTGCAGCTAATTGTCATTTGGGGGACTTATAATCTCATTCGACCCAAGAAGCCCTCAGCATCAGATGCCGTACAGCTTACGCGTAGAGACGAGATTGTAAGGTTTCCGCGTCTTGACGAATCTATAGCCGAAGCAACACCCCAAAAGGTGCAGGTGGACCAGAAGTTTCAGAATTCTGAGAGGGGCCTAACACCGGATCCTCTGCGGCAACGTGCATTAAATGTAACGGAGATTCAATCTGAAGCGAGAAAGCGTGGAATTCCACATTTGGTTCACTTTACGCGGTGCGAAAATCTCTCGTCTATTGTCCAGCACGGCTTGCATTCTGTTGCCGGCTGTCGTGCGATGGGAATTGATGCCTTTCGAAATGACAAGATCAGGTTAGATGGGAAGCTAGATGGAACCTCACTGTCTGTGACATTCCCAAATTATCGGATGTTCTACAAATATCGCCAACTAGATAAGTCTGCAGATTGGGCTGTTTTGATCCTGTCCAGCAGAATTATATGGGAAAAAGAGTGTGGGTTTTTTAAGAATAATGCAGCAGATTCACGTATGCGTGCACTCCCTCGTGAGCAAACAATGACTCCGCAGGCGTTGCGAGAGATGTTTGAAGATTTCGAAGAGCCTAGAAAAAGTTGGTTGCGTTCATACGATCCAAGTGATCCGCAGGCGGAGGTCATAGTCTATAGCAGCATCGAGCCATCCCTAATCGAAACAGTGGCTTTTGAAACTGAAGCAGCCACGGAAAAATGGGCGCATGTTCTCGGTGGAATCGACACCATTTGTGCGGGACATGGAAAAGGGCTTTTTGGCACTAGAGCACAGGTCCGTGGAGTCTGAGGCAGGGCATATACATGGCAAAGCGTCCCATTTTTATAGCAGAGGCAATCGAGCACAATTTAGTACGTGTGCAATCTGTTGAGTTTACGTGGTATGCAGGTATGGCAATGTCACGCAGGCAATTGTGTATGCGATCTTTGCACGAGGCGGCGCAGATACTTCATCCTGATGCGAGAATTCTTGAAGCGTCACGCATGTCCGATCATCCCCTCGGAAGGCAACTGAGCGCTTTCAATCTGACACTTAGGCTCCCCGACAAGAATATAGAGGTGCCGCTTGAGTGTGCATTCCAAGCCTCAAAGGTTTTTGAACGGGGAGGTCCCTTTATCGACTTGATGGAGGTGACTCCCGCTGATGCCAAACGTGATGAACGTCTGAGAGAGTCAGGACGTTTGACGGGGTTTCGATTCTTAGACGTTGAATGGCCGAACGAGCCTGTTACTGCGTTCTATGATTGGATCTACATAAATGCCTTGCACCAGAAGCCGGAACTCGCAAAAGCTGCATCACAATATGACATCTTCACCGATATTGCTTTCAATCCTGACAAGTCGATCAATTGCCAAGCCGGTGCTTTAGCTCTCTATGTGGCGCTGGTTCGAACAGGCGAACTAGAATCCTCAATTTCGTCGCGGGAAGCCTTTCTAAGCGTCGAGAGAAAGGCGACTATTCGCGATGACGGAAGCGGTGGACAAAGTAGTCTATTTTGAACGCTATCACGCGTGGGGCCTGAGTCATTGCGACTTGCTTGGGCCAACTACCTCTTACCACCTAAAGCCGCTTAGCAATCCGCATTTGATTACTGTGCCTGGTTAACCAATTGCTTCCTGTAATTGATTGACCCACCCCCGCGATTGGGTTCAATTCTCATAAAAAGAACCGTGAAAGCAGGGGGGTAGAGAGCGGCAATTTCGACAGAAATCATTTCCCGCTGCCTGTCCATAGATCTCGAAGTCGATCCCAATAAGGCTAGAATATTTGAGCTTGCAGGTGTGCGGGGAGATACCGGCGAAAAAGTCGTCTATCAAAGCACTAAATCATCTGAATCCTCGCCGGCTGGCTTGGATCGAGCGCTCGATGAGTTGGAAGCGCTAATCGACGATCAAGACTTCATAGTTGGCCACAATATCCTCAGGTTCGATCTCCCGCAGCTGGTGGCTGCCAGACCAAGGCTTGCGCGATTTTCTGGACGGTTGATCGACACGTTGTGGCTCAACCCGCTCGCCTTCCCAAAAAATCCATATCACCACCTGGTGAAGCATTATCAGGATGGCCGCTTACAGGCGGGTCACAAGAACGATCCAGAACTTGATGCAAAGCTTGTTTTCGAGGTTCTGGAGAACCAGGTCGAGGCATTTTCTTCAATAGAAAGTGATTATCCAGATACACTTCTCGTCTATCACTTTTTAGCTACGACACGTCCCGACTCGGACGGGTTTGATTTTTTCTTTTCCAGCCTTCGCAATGCCTCCAGGCCTGATGTGCGGCGAGTTGAGGCAACTATTCGGCACCTTCTCTACCGCAAGGCGTGTACTGTGCAGGTCGAGAAGGCGTTGGAGCAGATCAATTCCCCCGATCGTGGCTGGTCGCTCGCTTATGCCTTGTCCTGGATAACTGTTGCCGGTGGGGAATCTGTCATGCCGCCTTGGGTGCGTGCGCAGTTTCCTGAAGCGAGCCGCATTGTTCGGGACCTGCGGGATACGAAATGCAACGATCCAGGGTGCGTCTGGTGCTCAGAGCAGAGTGATCCCAAGAAAACACTCACACGTTGGTTTGGATTTGATAGCTTCCGCCCGGAGCCGGCCGACGCAAATGGCATTCCTTTGCAGGAGCGGATCGTTGCTGAAGCTATGGCGGGCACCAGCGTGCTTGGCATTCTGCCGACCGGAACTGGGAAGTCTGTGTGCTATCAGGTTCCGGCCCTTTCGAAGTTTGAGAGGATCGGTGCACTTACCGTCGTTATATCGCCGCTTGTGGCGTTGATGGCAGACCAGGTGCGGGGTCTGAAGGAAGGGCACGGCGTCTGTAGCTGCTATACGATCAATGGAATGTTGTCGCTTCCGGAACGCCAGGCAGCCCTGGATGCAATTCGCTTAGGTGACGCCGCTATTGTGCTGATCGCTCCCGAGCAATTGCGGAACCCATCCGTTAGGGCAGCGCTTCGGCAACGTGAAATTGGCTATTGGGTACTCGATGAAGCGCATTGCGTCTCGAAGTGGGGGCATGATTTTCGTCCGGACTATCGCTACGTCTCAAGGTTCATTCGGGAATATTCCGGCGAAGAAGCGCCGGCGCCTATTATCTGCCTGACAGCGACAGCGAAGCCCGATGTTGTTGAGGATATCCGGACACACTTTCAGACAAAGCTGTCTGTCGATCTTGAACTTTTGGATGGCGGGTCGGTTCGAACGAACCTGACGTTTCACGTTCTGCCAACTTCGCGTGGTCAAAAGTCCGCAGACGTCATGGAGGTGCTGAACAATCATCTCCCAAAAGAAGGTCGTTCCGGCGCAATTGTCTATTGTTCGACACGTTCGGCAACGGAAAGGATGGCCGATTTTCTAGCAGGCCAAGGGTTCGAAGCCGAGTACTTCCATGCCGGGCTTACTCCGGAAAAAAAGCGCGACGTCCAGGATAGGTTTTCGAAGGGTGAGACACGCATCATCGCTGCGACGAATGCATTTGGTATGGGGATCGATAAGCCGGACATACGGCTTGTCATTCACAGCGATATTCCAGGCTCTTTGGAAAATTACATGCAAGAGGCTGGCCGGGCAGGGCGTGACCGTCAGCCTGCGACATGTGTCTTATTGTTCGCTGAGGAGGATGTTGAACGGCAGTTCAGTCTTTCTGCTCGGTCTAGATTGGACGCTAGAGAAATAGGCGCGGTTTTGAAAGCCGTTCGGAGGTTGGACAAACGATTTAAACGAAACGGTGAGGTGGTCGCTACTCCAGGAGAAATTCTGAGGGAGGAGCGAGATCAGGAATTTGAGAGAGACAGCGCGACTGATGACACGCGAATTAAAACTGCAGTCGCTTGGTTGGAAGAAGCTAGTCTTCTCACCCGCGAAGAAAATCGAACCAATATTTTTCCTTCGTCTCTTAAGGTGCGCACCATTCAAGAAGCGGAAGAGATTGTCGGCCGTGCTGACATAACTCTGGCCCATCGTGAAAAGCTTCTTGCTATTGTGCGGCACATAATCGTCTCGCCGCCTGACGCGGGCATCACGACCGACGCGCTATCAGGGATTACGGGCCTCACGGGGGCATCACTTCGGAAAGCGCTTGCGGATCTCGAAACGCTTGGAATTGCGACCAATGACACAATTATCACGGTATTCGCGCATGTCGGCGTAAGTGGTCAATCGTCACAGAGGTTCCAACAGGCGATTCAGTTGGAACGAGATTTAATCGGTGTTCTGCGGGAACTGGCACCGGATCTTGGAGAAAATGATTGGTCCCTCATACACCTGCTGAGCTTGTGCCAGCTCTTGCGTGACCGGGGTCACGAAATTGCTCGGCCAGATATTGTTGAAGCGACTCTAAGAGGAATTGCACAGGACGGCCGTGATGACGAGGGCGGGAAAGGGAGCCTACGGGTCCGAAAGCTCAATCGAGCGACTTTGTCAGTCCAGTTGCAAAGAACCTGGAGGAGCCTTTCGGAAACGGCAGATGTGCGGCGGCGCGCTGCCGAGCTTATGCTCAATTTTATCATCGAGAAAATCCCCCCCAGGACTCGAGGGAAAGACATCCAGGTAGAGGTTACGTTGGGCGAATTGCTGTCGGCCATTGCCCAGGACGTCCTTCTGCGGGACTCGATCAGCAACCTACCGAAACTTCTTGATAGGGCGCTTCTTTGGCTGCACGAACAAAGTGTTATCACGCTCGGGCGTGGGCTTACAATATTTCGTCAAGCAATCACACTGCAAGTTCGCCCAGGCTCAGCGAAGTTCACACAAAAGGAATTTGAACCACTTGCTCAACATTATGCAGAGCAGACCGTTCAAACACATATAATGGCAGCCTTTGCGCGTAGAGGGCTGGGGTCTATCGACGATGCACTTGCTTTGTCACGAGACTACTTCACCCAAGAACGAGAAGCTTTCCTGAGGCGGTGGTTGCCAGGAAAAACATCCGAAATACGCAGGCAAACAACGCCAAAATCGTGGAATCTGATCGTCGATGGCTTAGGCAACAAGGTCCAAGCCGACATAGTGTCGGACGACCGTGAACAAACCAATGTTTTGGTTCTTGCTGGGCCAGGTTCAGGAAAGACGCGCGTTCTCGTACATCGCATTGCCTATCTCATTCGGATCCGTCGTGAAGATCCGCGAGGTATTCTTGTACTCGCCTACAATCGGCATGCTGCCGCAGAAATTCGGGTGCGTTTGAAATCTCTCATTGGTGACGATGCTATCGGTGTAACGATTTTAACCTGCCACGCGTTGGCTATGCGCTTGGTTGGTGCGAGCTTTCTCGGGAAAGCGGACCTGCAAACTACCGAACAATTCGACCGCGTCGTTTTGGAGGCTGTCCAATTGTTGAATGGTGATGGTCTCTCACCGGATGAGGCAGAAGCGCAGAGGGACATTCTGGTTCAAGGCTACCGGTGGATCCTGGTGGACGAATACCAGGATATTGGGCCGGAAGAATATGCTCTTATCGGGGCCGTGGCTGGCAGAAGACAGGCTGATCCAGATCAGCGATTGAGTTTGTTTTCCGTCGGTGACGATGACCAAAACATCTACGCATTTGCTGGCGCATCCGTCGATTTCATTCGTCGGTTTGAACAAGACTATAATGCCAAGCCAAGCTTTTTGATCGAGAACTACCGGTCTTCCCAAAACATCATTGATGCCGCCAACAGCGTGGTTTCAAAAGCGCAAGGTCGAATGAAGAGCGGGCATGATATAACCATAAACCGTGATCGGTCGAGGCACCCGAAGGGAGGGGATCTCGAGTCATTGGATCCGGTCGCACATGGCCGAGTTCAAGTATTAGCGGTTCAAGGAAATGAAAAAGCGCAAGCGGTGGCCGCAGTCGAAGAGCTTGTTCGCTTATCGTTGCTGGTTCCTGATTGGGATTGGAAGAATGCTGCCATTGTTGCCCGCGAGTGGCGGCTTCTTGATCCGGTGCGTAGCTATTGTGAGGCCTTGGGTATTCCTGTTGATATGGCGAACGAGGCGTTGCCCAATCTCTGGAGGCTGCGTGAAGTTCAATCTCTGCTGGACTACATACGGAGCCGTCCAGAGAAATTGCTTTCGGTCGATGATTTGCGCGACTTTATCTCCAAACAGAACAGCAACCGCTGGTGGCTGATGATTTCTGAAGCTCTCGGAGATCTAGGCAACGAAACAGGGGGAAAGCCTTTGCCGGCAGCGGAAGCGATGGAGTGGTTCGCTGAATGGCTTCGCTCAGCTAAGCAAAAGCCCCAGGGGTTGGCGCTGGTTTCTGCTCATCGAACCAAAGGTCTGGAGTTCGATCACGTTATCGTACTTGATGGAGGGTGGTCTAGCGCCTCAAAGGGGGAGGACCCGGACGCGCCACGTCGATTGTACTATGTGGCTATGACCCGGGCACGAAAGAGTCTCGTCGTTATATCGATGGGAAGTCAAAATCCATATTTGCAGGATCTTTCGCCGAACAACGTACTTGAGCGGTCAATCTCACCTAATCCAAGTTCTCTTTCTCAATGCAATCGCATCTACAAGACCGCAGAAATGAATGAGGTCGATCTGTCCTTCGCCGGTCGGCTAGTTTCCACACATACTGCACATTCGGCGATTTCAAACGCAAGTGTCGGCGATCCGATTGAGTTGAAGCTCGATGGAGAAACTTGGTACATTGTGAACACTGAGGGGGCGGCCTTGGCCAAAATGGCGAAGCGATTTGGACCACCGAGAAGTGGTGGCTTTGTCCGCGGTGAGGTCGCTGCGGTCATTCGTAGGAATCAGCTCGACACTTCTGAGGAATGGAGGTGGAATCTCAAACAAGAGTCTTGGGAAGTTGTGTTGCCGAGCTTCGTGTTTGAGCCGATGGATTCCAAGTGAATGATTCACCGAGATTTCCAATAGCAATTTTTTGGAATGAAGTTGCTAGCTGCCCCTTGGTATAAGGATCGTCGAATGTCTCTGAACACTAATCCTATTACGAAATTGCTGGATCTTGCAGTTTCGTCGGCGGCGGATTTTACCGCGATGTTTTTGAGGACCATTCTATACTTGACTATCAATCCGCTGAATTTTCAAAGGCGGTATGGTGCCTGGCGGCGGGCGCAAAAGATATTATCTCCTCATGCGATTCTATTTGTCGCCTCATATGTACTATCGGCAGCTTTGCTTATCTCTCCAGTAGGATTGGACAATTATCTAATAGTCGAGCCCTATGGGCGCTTTGCCCTTCTTGTGCAGCAAGCAGATGAAGCGGTGCATAGCTACCTACTCGATTCCGGACATACATTAGACCTGCTGACGCTTTTTGCCTGCGGTGCACCAATTATTTTGGGAGTGGAACTTAGTGCCAGGGCGTTTGCCTGGACCCTTTCTTATAAAGCAAAGCCGGCTCAAAGGCGGAATCTCGCGAACATTGCGATCTATGCGGTAGCTTACCATGCGCTATTTATTGGAATGAGTGTAGGCGGACCAAGCTTTCTTTGGCTGATCTTTGAAGATCCTCGAAGCCTTGGGCTAGTGCGCCCCATGCTAGTGATAAAGGTATTGCTCCACGTCTTAGCGATACTTGTACCGGTGATCGTGATTTTAATGGCGATTTGGCGTTCTCAGATAAAACCACGAAATGTGATAGGGATCGCTGCCAGCTATGGATTAGCCATATTGGCCGCTGCTTCAATCATACTCCCAATAGTGGCCATCGTTTTTGTCAGCGGGTCGAGTCTCAACAAGGCAAGTTGGCGGTGGGCTTCCAAGGATGTGAAAGTCTTTCTCCCACGGGGTTTGGATCTTCGACTTTTTGCATTCAATGATGTGTATTCTGATGCTCGATTTTATGCTCACGCAAATCTGTTTGTTGCCAATGGCTCGAATAGTCCCTTGCTGATCGGCAAATCAGAACACTCATTTGTGTTATCGAGCGAAGACCAAAAATATATCTTATGGGATATTCTGGTTCGTAGAAGGGGGCAGGCTTGTCCCCAAGAGAACATTGTCGTGCCTGCTGCGAGTGGGGTCGAGCTGGAACTATTCGCTCGTCAGCGAGCCTTACTACCGGTGAAAGCGCCAACACTCCAAACCAATAATCTCGAAGATATCCAGCTGATTGAGGGACTGCAGGAATATATGCCAGAGATGACGTCAACTGATCATATTAATTCGACACATGGGGTGATGACGCAATTTACCTACGAGATCTGGCTCGAGTCGTACGGTCAACCATTGAAAGTCCGCGAAAGTTTGATCACGCGCTTTTCTGGCGTCGATAACCAGACGGGACCTTAAAGAGGAGTGGGATTTAGCAATTGAAGAATGTCTTCCCCTTTTGGAGGAGTGGTGAGATCCCGCCTCGATGCGACAATGGTTGTTGGACTTATTGTCGGCCGACCGTCTTCACTGAATTCTTGAAGCAGGAGGTGCCTTTTTGAATTCACGGCTTTGGAGATACCTGCATTCTCCAGGCAAGAGCTATGGCGGGGGCATCGCACGCGGTAGAAAAAGCAAAAAAGCTTTTGATCTTAGGATCGCTTCCACCGCCACGCCGCTTTTGCTTTTCCCGTATTCTGCCTCTTGCGCTTCATCTGCCGGCGCGGAGGCGTTTCCGATGGTGCCAGATTTGTTGGCGGTGGCCTCTCTGAGGCGGCAACATTCGGGCAGATAGGGCACGGGTGTGTCTGTTGGGGAACTTGCACTTGAGCTTACGGGCGTGACGGCTTGTGGTCTGCCGCAACTGTTCCATCCTCCCACTTAGTCAGTTGATATCATGAAGCGCAGACAATTTCTCCTGACCGGGCCTGCAACGGCAGCCCTGGCTCTTACCTCTTGTGCCTCCGCACAGACCTCTACCTCTGTCGCGGCGCCTTCACCGGCACCGGAAGCCCCGACAAATCCACTGAGCAGCACGATATATTCAGGTGACCGCCTTGCGGGATCACCCTTTGCATCGCGCTCTGTCGTGTGGGGCATGAGTGGTGTAGCCGCCACTTCGCATCCGAGGGCGACCCTGGTGGCTATCGACATCCTGCGCAAAGGCGGGTCCGCAGTAGATGCGGCGATCGCCGCAAACGCCACGCTGGGCGTAGTGGAGCCCACGGCGAACGGCATCGGCGGCGATGCCTTCTGCCTCCTTTGGGACCCGGCGCTCGGCAAAGTCGTTGGCCTCAACGGATCCGGTCATTCGCCTGCCGGCCTCTCGCTTGAGACGTTGCGGGCGAAATCGCCGAAAGGACGCGTCCCATTCCACGGCGCGGCAGCTGTGACCGTGCCGGGCGCTGTCGATGCCTGGTGGACGATGCACCAGCGCTACGGAAAGCTGCCCTGGAAAGACCTGATGCAGCCTGCCGCGGATGTGGCCGAGGAAGGCATGCCGATCGGCCTGATGATCGCTGCCCGCATGAAAAGCGACATGGCCGGTTTCATGCGGCCAGACTCCGGCATTGAGGAGCTCGAGAACATCAAGAGCGTGTATTACACGCGGGGCCGCACGCCGCAGGAAGGCGAGATCGTCCGCAACCCGGATCTCGCCCGCACGCTGCGCTTGATCGGCGATGGTGGCCGGGATGCCTATTATGACGGCCCGATCGCGGACACGATTGAGGCCTACTTCAAACGCATCGGCGGCTGGATGACGCGCGAAGACCTTGCCGCGCAACATGCCAAATGGGTCGAACCGAACCATGTCGACTATCGCGCCGGGGTGACGGTCTACGGCATGCCGCCGAACAGCCAGGGGCCGACCACACTTCAGATGCTCTCTATCCTGAAGAATTTCGACATGCGGGACGCCGGGCTCATGTCCGCCCTGTCGATCCACCTTCAGGCCGAAGCGAAACGCCTTGCCTTCGAAGATCGCGCCCGCTGGTTCGCCGATCCGGACTTTGCGGAAATACCGATGGAGATGCTGCTGTCGGACGCCTACGGCCAGCAGCGCGCCGCGCTCATCCGGCCGGACCGTCCGATGGACCGTGCCTTCCCGGGCGATGCGCCGCACCAGGGCGGGACGACCTACCTGACGGTCAGCGATTCCAGCGGCATGATGGTCAGCCTGATCCAGTCCAACTTCGCGGGCATGGGTTCCGGCCTGATGCCGGACGGGCTGGGCTTCAGCTTCCAGAACCGCGGCGCAGGTTTCAGCCTTCAGGACGGTTCACCGAACATCTATGCCCCGCGCAAGCGTCCGTTTCACACGATCATTCCAGGCTTCGCCACAAAGGATGGCGTGCCGTGGCTGGCCTTCGGCGTCATGGGCGGCGGGATGCAGCCGCAGGGACAGACGCAGATCATCGTCAACATGGTCGACTATGATCTTGACCTTCAGGCGGCTGGCGACTGTCCGCGCTGGCGCCATGAGGGGTCGTCAGAGCCAACAGGCGTCTACACGCCGGGGCTTGGAACCCTGAAGCTCGAAACAGGTGTGCCGGAAACCACGAAAGCCCTGCTCGCGAAAATGGGGTGGACGGTTGGTGGCACCGATGGAGGCTTCGGCGGCTATCAGGCGACCATGTTTACAGGTGAAAGCTACGGCGCCGCCAGCGAGATGCGCAAAGACGGCCTCGCGCTCGGCTACTAACGCCGCCACAGATCAGATGGATGCCCTATCCCTGACAGCAAAACTGTTGCCTTGATAGGGCATCCATCTAAACGATAGTGACGACTGCAGAGGCCGTTACATCGTATATGGAAATACTCAGTGACTTTCTGCCAGCTTTCGGCTCGCGCGACGCGGCAGCCGGTGAGACTGGCGTATGGTTCTGGCGCTCTTATCCGAATGCCGCCGCGCTGCAGGAATTGCCCGAACAAGAGCAGGCGCGCGTAAGCCGCCTGGTCTCCAGTCAAAAACAAGACGCGCTGGCCGCCAGTCTAGTGGAGCGCCGCTGCCTTCTGTCACGGCTTCTGGACTGTGATATACGTATGCTGTCGATTGCGCATGATGAGGCCGGACGACCCTATCTGCCAGATCATCCGGATACGGCCATAAGCTTTTCCGACAGTGAGGGCTGGAATGCGCTTGCCCTTTCCCGAACGGGCGTAATTGGCATCGATCTGGAACAGCTGCGAGAGCTGACCTGGGAGCCAATGCTGCCCATGCTGGCGAGTGAAGGCGAAGCGCCCGCGATCCGTGACAGTGTGAATGGCCATGGCTCAACCGAGCCATTCTTCCGCTGCTGGACAGCCAAGGAAGCCATTCTGAAAGCAGCCGGAACAGGCCTGAAGGGCGGGGCCCCACGGATCCTTCTGCCGGCAGGCTATATCGACGCACGCTCAGATGCGTTCGAATTGATGCATGACGGGCTCAGCCTGGAGGTCGAGACGGTGATGGCCGGGCAGGTGATCCTGACCCGGGCCATGCAAGTCTAGCCCAGATCCATCAGGGACACACTCATCGGGCCAACCTCATAGACCCGCAAACCATCACGCCAGAGGCTGCCGCGCGCCGTGATGAGGATATCGTCCTTACGCGTCTCAATGGAGAGGATTTCCATCACGCTGGTGACCGTCTTGCGCTCAGGCGTCACCTGACCGCGATAGCTCCACTTCATCTGCGCATTCGGGGCGAGGGTTGTGAGATGCGGCTGGGTCATTCCCTTGTGCAGGCCTTTTTTCCACACCAGCTGTGTGAGGGCCTGGATCAGGGCGTCGAGGCCAAGAGAGCCGGGTTGCACCGGGTCCTGATAGAAGTGCGCCTTGAAGTACCAGGCATATGGGTCGACATATTGTTGTGCCCGGATCAGGCCAAGCCCGGCTTCACCGCCATTCGGATCGCAGAAGTCGACCTCGTCGATCATCTTCATACGGCCATGGGCCTTGGGCTCCTGCATGTTGATCTGTGTGGCGGCAGGGCGAAGATCGAAGGCTTCCGTGAAATGCGGCTTCGGCGGAAGACCCGCCTGACGAACAAGGGAGGACGGCGGGAAGAAGCCGAATTGCGTTTTCAGGTCGAGGACGTGCCGGCCATCGCCTGTCGTGACGTCGACATCAAAGGATACGAGCGTCATCGGGCCGACCTTTGAAATACTGGTAAGCGTGCTGCGTATCTTCAGCATGCCGTCATTTCGGCCGACTTCCATGTGGAGGAAGCCGTCGCCTTCAAGATTCCGGAAACGCAGCGTGCCAACGAGGGCGAACCCGGAATGGCTGGCCAGCCAACCGCAGGGCTGGAGGGCGATTTCGCACAGTACGGCGAACGGCATCGTTCCGTTGACGTTATCGTCAAAATACCAGGCGTTTGCCGGAATATCGTATTCCGCAGTCATCGTGGCACCCAGCGTCTCCTCCGCCGGGCGCGTCGTCACCGAGGTAACGCGTGATATGAAATGATAGGGCGGCTGCGGCAGGCGCGGCACATTTCCCTGATCGTCATAGCGCTTGTACATGTCCCCGAAGGCCGCGGATGGTGCGCCATTGGCACAATCGAGCAGCGCCGCCTGATCGCCCCGGCTTTCCTTCTCGGGGCCAATCAGAAGCGGATGTTCATCCACGCGCGGGGCAGGCCAGTTCCGGCGCAGGCGAATGCCAAAACGGGGACAGTGGAACACTTTATGGCCGTCGCAGCGCGCAAGCAGGGAGGCATAGATTTCCGGCGTTTCCCCATCGACAATCTCGTCGATGAAGACTTCATACGTAACGTCATGATCCTTGTCCGGAATAACCTGTCCACGGCAGACGAACTTCGCCGTGTGCTCCGGAATGGGTTCGAAAACATATCCATCACGCTCAACCGTCAGCCCGACAGCCGCGGCATAAAACTCCAGTGTCTGAACGGCCGCCTCGGCCATCAACGTGCCTGGCATGCATGGGTCGTTGTGGAAGTGGCCTTCATAGAACCATGTGTTCTTCGGTGTCGCCGCGCGTGCCCGCAGGTAACCCCGTTTCCATGGCCCGCCATGCGGGTCGAAGGCGATAACTTCGTCGAACAGGGCGAGTTTTCCATCCGGGATATGCGGCGGGTTTGAGTGAGCGGCGCACAACTCAAATCCATCACCGAAGCAGGCATAGGCATCGCCTTTGCGGAAGACGTTGATGTCGTCTTTCGTGAATTTTCGTTTGGTGCTGACGCGTGCCGGTTCGAACAGGACCGGATCTGCCGTCGGCGGGGCATCCCGGGTTGCGTCCCAGATTACCCCCTTGCTGTTGGCCAGTTCTTCGTCGGTGAAAAAGCCAGCCTGTCCGTTCCGGACTGAGAAGGCCAGCCTGTCGCCCGTGCGGCAATCATACTGGAAGAAGAACATCCGGACACCGCCAAGCTCGGCATGACCGGTAATCTCGATCTGGAAGCCCAGCGTATCTTCCTCTGCCGGAAGGCCGCCTTCATGGAAGGTGATTTCACATCCGAGCAGGCGATAGACCCGGTCATTCCGGTTGCGCAGGTCTGCCCCCATCCAGCCGATGAGGGTCAGGTCTGCCTGTCCGCACTCGATCAGCGGGCCAGGACGGATCCTGCCGTCGTGGACAAAATCTGTGTGGTTGGCGAGATCGGTTTCCGTCCAGATGACGCCGCCGGCTTCTTCAGTCGGGGCTGCGTCGATGCCGGTCACACGGTCCACCAGCAGAAGGGGCGGGGCAGGCAGGCGCACCTGCCGCGCGAACGCGTCCTGTGCCTCGAAGCTCGGTCCGAAAAAGTCGGACATCCGGCCGCGCGTGGACGCCTCGATCTCCAGCCTGTTCCGTTGTGGCCCTGTCGGAGAGCGGGGGAGAAGGGCCGTCGTTCCGCTGACCACTTTTTGAGGGGGCTCCTGGCATTTGCCCGGAACAGGCTCCGATTTCCGGCACGGAATAGTCGTCTCCTGGCACGGTATAGTCATGGCATAGTCCGGCATGCGCAGGTGTGGCGCAGGCGGTAGTCCGGCATAAGTCGGCTTTGCAGGGGCTTTTGCGATCTTGGGCATGGGGTAAGGCACCGGTCTGGTTGCATTCCATTGGCCGCTTGGGGCGGCCTCGTTTTTCTGTGCGGCGGCAAGAGTTTCGATCAGCGGCGCCAGGTCTATTTCACGGCCGTCCGCGAACAGGAAGGCGGCTGCCTGCGCAATCTGACCCAGATCAGACGCCTCGATCCTGTCTGTGGCAATGGCGCGGAAAGGCTTATCTTTCAATGTACTGGAAAGACTGCTCGTCAGCGTGTCCCGCGGCCCCAGTTCCAGGAAAGTGCGAACGCCATCCTCCCAGGCCTGCCGCACGGTCTTCGGAAAATCCACCGTATCAACGGCCTGACGCGTAAGCATATCTGCCACGATATCCGTCTCAGGCTCATACGCGGCATGAATGGCATTTGCGTAGAGGCGCACATTCGAGCCCTTGTACACTTCACGCGTATGCAGCCGCCGCCACGTATCAGCAAACGGCGCCATCGCCTTTGCATGCACGATCAGATGCTGGTTCATCTTCACGCCTGCGCCCTTGCCGAATTTCTCGCAAAGGCGTCTGCAGGCTTCGGCTGGGCCGCCGATCATGCAGTCTTCGTCGGTGTAGATGATTGTGATCTCGACGCCGGGGTGTCGGACAAGCGCTTCCTTTACCTGATCGACAGGCGCCTGCAGGCGCCAGTTCGTCCAGTCTGAGGGAACGTTCGGTCCCCAGGCTTGCCTGGCTGTTTCAAACTCGCCGCCGATATGCCGCTCATACATTGCGGCGTCCGATATCTCATCGAGAAGCGCCCCGGGGTCCTTCCAGTAGCCAAACGAAAACAGGGCATTGGACTCCCCTAGAGAAAGACCAATGGCCGCGTCAGGCTTCACTTTCAAAAGGTCCAGCCAGAGAATTGCATGGGCCTGACTGACCAGCGTTCCGGCGCACAATTGCTCGAACTCGCTCAGACTGGCATGAGAAAGCAGGTGCGCGATCTCTTGCGCCCGGGAAAGTTTGGACAAGCCGTTTCGGATTTCCGGGAAAGCCATGAGAAGGCGCCGCGCCATACGAGGGTAGACAGCAGCAGAGCCCGTGAACATGAAAGCCAGCTCACCTGCCGGTTTGCCTTCCCCATAATGGATGCCTTCGCCTTCGGGGAGGTTGTCACTGGAAAGCGCACGTGCTGCTTTGGCGCGGAGTACTTCCATTTCCACTCCGGGAGCAGCAACAAGCGCTATGCGGCATTGGCCTCGTCCGCCTGATTTTCCTGCCAGCAGTGCCTCGCTAAGCTTTTGCTTGCTGCCAGCGGAGGCGTAAAAGATGGAAGGTGTCGGCCTGAGCGGATCGGGGATGACAAGGGGGGCTGCTGGCAAAAGCCTGACCGATGCCCCCACATTCGTGAGTCCCGAAGGCAAACAAAACCGACGCTGTTTGTGTCGGGGGGCTAGCGACAGGACGGCACCTTCTTCGCCCAACTGATGACTGTTTGCCTCTAGCAAGGCATCAAGAGCAACGTTTACGAGTGCCTGTGCATCTGGCGCCAGTCCGTAGACCTCATCAAACAGACCCCCGATATCTTCTGTCTTGCGGTTCTTCCATTCAACAGGGCTGACTGTGCCAAGTATGGGGTCACCAGCGGCTTCTGCATCTTCCCGCCTTTTCAGAACCAGGGCCGCTGCTGCATCACCGGGATTGTTAATCCCGCAGACTGCCTTCAGGGCTTTTGCGCGAACAGGCTCGGTAGCGAAATCTGCAGCAGCGACTACAGCCATCGAAAGGCGGCCTGAAGTCAGCGCATCAATGGCCAGGTCCAGCGCGGCCAGTCCGCTCGCTTTACCCGCAGAGACAGCATAGCCCATTCCTCTGATATCTCGGCCAAAAGTGACACGATTTGCGGTCATGTTGGCCATTGAACCGAGCACCATCGAGGCATCCAGTTGCGGGGCGATATCATCAGGAGATTGCGCGGGATTGGCTTTGGTCCGTTCGCGCAGGGCCCATCGGGCAGAATCTGCAGCGCACGTCATGCCTGTGAAAACGCCAGTTTGATCAGGGGCGGCGGCGGTGATCTTGCCGAGCGCCTCACTGACCGTTTGCAGGATGGCGAGTTGCTGCGGCTCAGCTTGCGTAAGGTCCTTCGGTGGCGTGCGTGCATTCGCGGCATGAGCCCCAATCACCGTCGCTTTTGAAGGTTGCGCGATTGGCTGGTTCATCAGCCGTCTCAGAACGGCTTCAGTAGAGCGATCACCTCCTGCCATTATTGCTGCGGCGCAAATTACAATTTCCGGCATGGGCTGCGGTTTGAACGCCTGGTTCCGCCCAGTGCGTTGTACCGGGCGATATTCATCCAGGATCAGATGCGCATTGTTGCCGCCAAATCCAAAATTGCTGATCGCGGCACGTCTGGGGGACTTGTTACTGCGCCAGGGTGAGGGGGCGGATAAGACATCCAGATTGGAATGCTGGATTTGCTCCAACAAAATACCAGAGACAGGTGTGGGCGGCAGGCTTTCGCGCTCCATCGCGCCGGTCAACTTCAGGATGCTTGCCAAGCCAGCCACTGTGATCAGGTGACCGGTATTCGCTTTCAGTGACCCAATAGGCAGATGCTCTCGTCTGGCATAGATCGAACTCGCGGACGTGACTTCGACGCCATCTCCAACAGGTGTTCCAGTCGCATGACACTCCAGATATTGAACCGTCTGCGGATCTATATCGCTGCCTTGCAAGGCGCGCCGCATTGCATCTGTCTGGCCCTCTGAGGCGGGTGCCAGAAGACCTTTGCGGCGGCCATCATTTGAGAGGCCACTGCCGCAGATGATCCCATATACCTTATCTTTCGCGTCAACGTCGCAAAGACGTTTCAGCACGATAGCCGCAGCCCCTTCAGAGGGGATGAGGCCATCCGCCCCTTTGACGAATGGCCGGGAGCGTCCTGTCGGGCTGAGCGCATTCAGGGCATCAAAACCAATATGGAGGATCAGATTGTCAGCGGCGTTTACGCCAGCGACTACGGCACAATCTATATGCCGGTCTTGCAGCTTTCGGCATGCTATATCGATGGCATAAAGTGAGGAGGCGCAAGCCGCGTCGAGAGAGAAGCAGGGGCCAGTTGCTCTCAAGGCTTCTGCAATGAGGCGTGAGGGTAGGGAAGAGTTGAAAATGGCGTGGGGGTGTCGCGGGGGCTCTCCGGTCCAAACTTTTGACGCGTAATCTACATGCCCTGCGGATGGATAGGAGAGGTTTGCAACAAATACGCCGATGGCAGATGGCTTTGCCTTCGGGCTTGATGCATCTTCCCAGGCATCCAGTGTGGCCTTAAGTGGCCAGCTGCAGACCGGATCCAGTTCTTCAGCCGAAATGGTCTTCAGGCGGGCACGTTTGGTGTCGAACGTATTTTCGAAGCCACTTACCCGGCCCGAAACAAAAGTTTTGCCCTCTGCCGCTGCACCGCAAAGCCCAAGGCCTTCCGGCGGGACCGTGCCGTAGACAATCCGTCTGTGCATGACGAGATCTGTCAGTTCACCCGGAGTATGCGCCCCCGGCAATACGCAGCCTTGCCCAATGATGGCTATAGGCTCAAACAGGTTCATTGAGCGCCCCATTCATCACCAATGACGAAACGCACTTGTTCGTGTGGTGAGAGAAGCAGCTGGTCTGAGAATATCCTGGCCCCTTCAGATCTGGATATGAGCCCAATCCCGCGTTCGGCAAACATACGTGCAAGGGCGTCGTCCACCATTCCGCCGTGCCAAGGGCCCCAGCAGAATGACTTTACCTGAGCATCCGGCAGGGATGCAGCAAGGAGTTCCGAAACATTGTTCAGCCACATGTTCGCCGCGGCGTAGTTAGCCTGGCCTTCATTGCCAAATACTGCGGATGCGGACGAAAATACAGCAATGTGTTTCAGTCTCGAAGCGTCCAGACAGGACAGGAGTGTTTCAAAGCCTTCGACCTTTGGTGCAAAAACGTTTTGAAAGTCCTGCAATGAGAGGTCGTCGACACGCCCATCTGACAATACGCCTGCGCCGTGTACTATCCCAGTAATTGCTCCCTCATCATTCATGATAGAGGCAAGGATTTCTTGGAGACCGGCCTGGTCGCCGATATCCGCCTGTATGTAGCGGGCCTTTGCTCCAGAGGATTCGATCGCGTTCAGAGTTGAGAGTATCTCGGCACCCGCTAATAGCTTACGGGCAAGGCGATCTATGTCTGCAGGTTTTTGCGGCATGCCGGGGCGGGTTGCATTTCTTGCAAGGCTGCCACGTAGCGATTTGAGGTCTGCTTCGGCTGGTAACCAGTCGGGCCATTCTGTCAGGTCAGAACGTCCCAGCAAGAGGAAGGTGCCCCCGGTTCGCCGCGCAAGTTCCATGGCGCAATCCGATGTCACGCCACGCGCGCCACCAGAGATGAGCCAGACAGGAGAGCAAGGTAGCTCATTAGTGCCTGCTGGTGGCTTCAGATTTTGACTGAAGGCGTCTTGCCAGATGGCATCATTGCGTAAGGTGTAGTCCCCATCTGGCAGCAACAGGGCTGCCAGCACATGATAAGCAAATATTTTGAGGTTCGCGCACTCTTCCAGTGAGAACGCAAACGTTCGTGCTTCGGGTTTCTCAATCCGGAAAGAGCGACAGAGCCCAGCTTCTCCGCCAATCGCATCGAGATGGCTTGAAGCGTCCAGCCCGAGCAGACAGGCATGTATGCCCGTACGGCACTTTCGAAGGGCCTCAAGCGCCGCAAATGAACGCTCTGTGGGAGAGAGGCTGGCTAAGCCTTCCGTCAGCAAGCAAATCTTTGCATCAGTTGGCTGGCTTACAAGGCGTGCGTGGCCACCACACGACTGAATAGCTGAAATCAAGGCTTCCGCATGAGCTGGCGCGGCGCTGGTAACCTCGATTTCGTCAAATCCGGCGAGAGAGATATTATCCACATACTCCGCCACTTGAACGGATGTGAGTACTCTCACTGCATTGTCGTATTCGGGCTGCCCTGCGCTTCTCACGCTGGGACGGTTCGCCGTTTCAGGCGCGCCGTCCCTTAAGCAAAAAAATCAGCGATAGCCCGGATGGTTCGAAGTTCGACGAGGGCTTCCGGATCCACTTCCGGTAAGCCGGAGTGTTGTTCCCGTAGTGCTGAAAGAATCTCGACCTGCTTGATGGAGTCGACACCCAGTTCGCCTTCGAGATCCATGTCGTCTTCAAGCATGTCTTCCGGATATCCCGTCTTCTCAGCGATCAGGGAACGGACAACGTCTGCTGTGATAGCGCCACTCTTTTCCGGAGCTGGAGCTTTGGGTTGAGGGGCAGCAGCTTGAGTTGTCTTTGCTGCAGGAGTGGCAACCTTTGGCGAACTCGTTGCTCCAGAAACCATGTCGGCAATCGCAGCAATGGTGCGCAGTTCAACAAGGCGTTCCGGGTCAATTTCGGGTAGCTCGGGCAGTTGCTCGCGCAGAGTAGACAGGATCTCAACCTGTTTGATGGAGTCAACGCCCAACTCACCTTCAAGGTCCATTTCTGCGTCGAGCATGTCCTCTGGATACCCTGTCTTGTCGGCAATAATCCCGCGCACCAAGGCAATGGCATCCATGCTCACCGGAGCTGGCGCTGGGGAGGGCGTGACTGTGCTTGCGCGGGGCAGTGCGGTCTTCGGGGCTTCTGCCACGGCGGTGTGTTCCAGAGGCGCAGTTGCGACGGCTGGCTGCGGAGACGGTTTAGGTGTCGCACGTGGCGCAACGGAAGCGGCAGCCGGAACAGGAGCGACAGCTGCCACTTCGGGGGCTGGAGCAGGAGGCGGTGTCGGCCTAGGCAGAGGCTTGACTGCGCTTGTATGTACACCAGCCCCACCCATGACCTGCGCAACAGTGTTCAAATATGCCGCATGCGCAGCAGAGGCCATGTTCAGAAAATCTGAATGCCGCCGGGAAACTTCCATCACGATTCGTTCGGCCGCCGTCTCCCCGTCGGATCCGGAAGGCTCGTAGGACGGCATCGAAGGGAACGATGAGTAGGATGAATCCGGCATGATCTTTTCCTGAAGGCTTGGTGCTGAGGAGGGCTGAGGTGAGGGCTTCGGAATGTGTTGCGACGGTTGGATGCTATCCGGAGCGATATTCGGGATATTGCTATTGGGTGGCGCCCGGCCAATTGCCCCGTCGGGGGGTGGATAGGGCTTGCCATAGTTGGCCCCTGAGATCTCGACAGCGTGTTTCGGCGGTGCGGGGCGTGGCGGCTCAGCAGGCAAATCCTGGAACAAGGCAGCGTAATCTATGGAAAGTCCCGCTACTGACAATGCGCCTAGCGTCGACAGGAACTGGGTCACGCCATTGGCGCGTTTGTTATCCAGCGCATATGCTTTATGAGGACGATCCCCAAGAACATCATCCACGAGCCCAGTGATGACGGAACCAGGGCCGATTTCTATAAAGATCCGTGCGCCGTCATCATACATCTGCTCGACCATTTCACGAAAGCGAACAGGTGATGCCAGTTGGTTGGCGATCTCACTCGCCATTTGAACCGCAGTGCAGGCGTAGGGGGCTGCCGATGCGTTGGCATAGACTGCGCGAGCGGGCTTACGAAGACGCAGCTTTTTCAACGCGGCTTCGAAAGGCGCGACAGCTGATGCGACGATCTTCGAATGGAAGGCTGTTGCCACCGGCAAAAGGCGTGCTTTCAACCCGCGCTGAGTGCAGGCCTCGATTGCTGCGCTCACAATATTGGACGGGCCGGAGAGAACAACCTGACTTGGTCCATTGTCGTTAGCCAGAACAAGTTCAGGTTCAAAACGTGACAGAATTTCCCTGATGCTGTCCGACGATGTCTGAACGGCCATCATGGAGCCGGAACTTGATTTTGCCGCATCAGCCATCAGGGCGCCGCGTTCAACTGCGGCAGTCAGTGCGGCGGTGCCATTCATGGAGCCGCCATAATGTAGCGCCATGATTTCCCCAAAGCTGTGCCCGGCCGCCATATCACCCTCAATGCCCGCTTCGGCCAGCAAAGCGAGTTGGGACAGCGCGACAGCAGCAATCGCTGGCTGGGCATGTTCCATGGCTTTCAGCCGGTCGGTCTGGTCGCCATGTTCTACCTGATCGAAGGCGGCAGGCGGGAAAGCGAGGCGGTGCAGCTTCAGAGAGCCAGCGTTTGTGTCCGGCTGCTTCATCCCACACGGCCCTTGCATCCGGAAAGGCCATGGCAAGATCTGCACCCATGCCGACATATTGGCTTCCCTGCCCGGAAAACATGAAGGCCACTTTGCCATCTGTCGCGGTATCCAGGGATACGTGACAACCCGCCTTTAGGGGCCGTTTGCCGATCTCGCCATTCCGGATCGTATCAGCAATGCTCGTCAGTTTTGCGGCAAGATCTTCAGGTGATTCCGCAACGATCGCCGCGCGAGTAGTTGCAGATGGATCAAATGCCTCATGAGTTTCCGAGGCGCGGTATGCGAAATCACTTTCCTGAATGTCCGCAATGCTTGTTTCCAGTTTTTCCGCGAGCGCAGCAGGCGTGTCTGCAGAAAACAGGAACAGTTCTGACGGCAGCGTCCTCCAGGGTTTGGCAGCATTCGGTCCAGTGTACTCTTCCAGCGTGACGTGGAAATTGCTCCCCCCGAAGCCAAAAGAACTGACCGAAGCGCGACGCGGTCTCTGCTTCGAGGAAATCCAGGGACGAGCTTCTGTATTCAGATAGAATACCGGGCTGTTTTTGATCGCATCAGCAGGCTCCTCGACCTTGATGGTAGGAGGGAATACTTTCCGGTTAAGTGCCTGCGCCATCTTTATCAGGCTGGCTGAACCTGCGGCAGCCTTTGTATGCCCGATCTGGGACTTCACAGACCCGACAGCGCACCATGGCTCTTCGCCCGCATGCTCACCGAAGACAAGGTGAAGTCCTTCGATTTCGGCCTTATCGCCAGCTTTGGTGCCTGTGCCGTGCGCTTCGACCAGGTCTACCGCTGACGGATCATATCCGGCTTGTTCGTATGCCCGCTGTAGGGCGCGCGCCTGTCCATGCGGAACTGGGCTGTAGATGGCGGTGCCCTTGCCGTCAGATGCGCCGCCGAGCCCCCTTATCACGGCATAAATCTTGTTGCCGTCACGTTCTGCGTCTTCCAGCCGGCGCAGTGCGACCATGCCGATGCCTTCACCCAGCATCGTACCGTCCGCGCGGCTTGAGAAGGGGCGGCAGTCGCCTGACACAGACAGTGCTGGTGTCTTCGAAAAACACATGAACATCAGAATATCGTTCAGCGCGTCCACACCACCTGTGAGTACTGTGTCACTGTCACCCGAATGCAGCTCATGCAGGGCGATCTGAACTGCAGCCAGACTGGATGCGCAAGCGGCATCGGTCACGTAATTGCTACCGGTCAGATCAAACCTGTTTGCAATTCTCCCGGCAATGACGTTGCCCAGAAGGCCTGGGAAAGTTGCCTCCTGCCAGTCGACATAGTGGTTTTCAATCCGGTGCGCGATGTCCTGCACCTGGCTCTCAGGCAGTCCAGCCTGGCGCATGGCGTTGATCCACGCGGGACGTTGTAGCCTGCCAGCCATGTGAGCTGTCATCTCTGTCGCGGATGCGACACCAAGAATGATGCTGGTGCGGGACTTGTCGATCTTTCCGCCGGAGTCTTGCGCAATGTCTTCCAGAGTCATCTGCGCGGCGATCAGGGCGAGAAGCTGCGCCGTATCCGTACCTTCCATGGCCTTTGGCGGAATACCAAAATAAAGCGGATCGAAAGCAATTGGATTTATGAAACCTCCACGTCGGCCGTATGTGCGGTCCTTCGTTTTCGGGTCTTCATCATAATAATCATCAACCAGCCAATGGCTGAGCGGGACATCGCTGATCAGATCGCGTCCTTCAAAGAGGTCCCGCCAGAATCCGGTAACGTCGCCTCTTCCCGGGAATACCGAACCCATACCAACAATGGCAATCGGAGCGACGGTTTGTTTCGACATTATACAGCCTCCGATTCACTGAACATTTGTGGTGTGACGTTAAAGGCTGTGGGTGGTACGGCGACGCCAACAGCGCGCAATTGCGCCGCACGGGTTATACGTGCCGCGCCTTCCATAAGGTTCCAGGCGATCTGCCGAACTGTCCGGTTCGACAGGTCTTCCAGGAATGAGCCGGCCACCCATTCATTGAACGCACCCTGCGCTGGCCCGCACCAGATCTGATAGTCTGCCAGGCGGTCAGGGTTGCCCTCACGCGCAAGCTGGGCGCCGGAGAACAGATACCGACGTGCAACGAGAGCAAATCGCTTATTGCCATCCTTGTCTGCGCGCTCGGCTTCTTTTGGGTTCACGCGATGGATGTAGTCCCGAGTGGCCCGCCATGCTGCGTCAAAGGGTTCACCCAGAACATCTTCGACCCATTCCTGCTCTTTGGATGGTAATGTGTCGAATGCGGCGCCGGAGCGGTAAAGCTGGAACAGTTTCTTCCCGCGCATGGCGAACAGGGTGCCACGTTTCAGCACCTGAACTTCGACGCCCTGTTCAAACATATCTGCTGCAGGCGCCATCGCCACGTCGGCTGGGCCTGCCTTGGCCAGCAACTTACGGCCGGGGAGGGACAGGCCGGACTCGACTGCAGCCTGATTGATCGAACCGGTCAGAACATAGGCCGCCCCCATGCTGAATGCCGCAGCAACAGCATGCGGTGTGGCAATGCCTCCCGCCAACCCTATGCGGATCATGTCAGGATTTACGCCGGTCCGGCGAGCCACGCGATCCCGCGCAGCACAGATGGAGGCAAACAGAGGCGCAGCAGCACGCCGGTCTGTATGTCCGCCACTGTCTGCTTCCGCTGTGATTTCGGCTGCGACCGGCACCAGAGCGGCCAATCCGGCCTGAGCCGGCGTGATAGCGCCAGAAGCGACGAGATCAGACAGGACGCCCTCAGGTGCAGGGGATATGAATTGCTCTGCGACTTCCGCTCTGGAAACCTTCGCAAACACATGATTGGCGCGTGTGATCCGACCATCGCGGGACCGTTCAAGCCCCAAGGCGGTATACCTGACGATCTCCGGTGAAAGCCGCATATACGCAGAGGCCGAAACGCGTCTCACACCTTCGCGCAGAAAAAGATCCACCACGTCCGCCTCATAACCCGGCTGCTGCGGTGTATGAATAAGGTTGGCGCCCCAGGCGATCTGGTCCGCTGCCAAGTCAGCCTTGATCTGACGAATGCCGCGCTCGATTTCGTCTACTGGCAGGCCCGCGCTACCATAGAAACCCAGGCAGCCAGCGCGAACTGCCTCGACAACCATAAGTGGCGTGGCGATCCCGCGTGCCATCTCCCCGACAACATAGTTGAAACGGGCGCCATGAGTTGCGGCGAAGGCGCGATCTCCCAGCCATTCCGGGTAAACAGGAGGTAGCGTCATGGCGTCCGAAGGCGAAACCGCCCCGGCAGCTGACGCTTTCACTTCACCCGCGGAGACCTCCAGGCTGACCGGAAGGCGCGGATTCTCAATGATCGTGGAGCACACGCTCATCTGTTCAGACACTTCTTGCCATCTCACTGCACAATTCTATGCAGTCGCTATTTAAAACTATGCCAACGGAATGCGCCCGCTGTCGAAAACCCGGCTTTCACAGTTTGTTGCACGTATGTCTACTGGCGTGCGAAACCCAAACCTGCAGTATTTTCTACACTTCACACTTACTCACCCAAATCAATGGGCGCAAAGATATTCACTCAGTACGAGAAACCAGCGCGTCCATAACAACGGATTCGGGCAGATTAAGCATATGGTTTTTGCGGGTCTGACCGGATTTCAGCCACGGTCCCGTTCCGATCCGGAGTGTGTCAGTAGGTGCGCTGGGCGAATCGAAGTTGCGAAACTCTGTGGGAGATGAATTCCCGGGGTGCAGCCCCAGGAAGAAATCCGATGCTTGGACTGGCTGATGTGCATAAGCTCAGCAGGAAGTGAGAACGAAATGGCATCGTTCTCACTTCCTGCTGCAATCGGGCAAGACGCACTCCTTTAGGTGGAGCGCGGGCTGTTTCAGCCGCCAGCAGTCATCGCGCCGTCGACGACATGTTCCTGGCCATTGATATAGCTGGATTTATCGGATGCGAGAAAGACGATCAGGTCAGCGACTTCCTCCGGACGTCCCGGGCGGCCCATAGGGGAGGCCTGCGCCCCCAGCGTATCCGCATCCATTGCGTTGGCCCCTTGAGGCATGGTTGGCGACGCCGGCATGCCTTCCCCGAGGCGGGTGATCGATTTTTGCCAGATCGGCGTGTCGATGATCCCCGGATGAACTGAGTTGACCCGGATCGGCCATCCTGCACGCGCACATTCTACTGCTGCAGCCTTTGTAAAAAGGCGGACTGCGCCTTTCGACGCACAATAAGCGCTGAGCCCGGCCGCACCACGAAGCCCCGCAACTGATGAGATGTTGACGATCGAGCCACCGGTTTCATGCATTTTGCGAATGGCGGCGCGTGTTCCCAGGAACACGCTGTCGACATTGACGGACATCTGCTTCTTCCAGTCATCGAGTGAAAACTCTGGAATGGCGCCGCCGATGGCTATTCCTGCGTTGTTCACCAGGATTGATGGCAACCCCAGGCGGGTTTCGGCTACTTCCATGACCGTATCCCATACGGCTTCATCGGTTACGTCCTGGGGAAGCGTCTCTACCGTGCCGCCTGCTGCAGAGATCGCATCAGCGGTCTCTTTGAGGCCGGCTTCATCAATATCTGTAGCAAGTACCGCGGCGCCTTCCTTTGCCAGTGCAACAGCTGCAGCACGTCCGATGCCGCTTCCGGCTCCTGTCACAACGGCCACGCGGCCCTTCAGCAAACCCATGTTTTCCTCCCTTATGGTTTGCTACAGCTGTAGCAGGTGCGCGGCTTGACGTAAGTACCAGTTTGGTGTTTTACCCGCCGCTTAATTACGGGGTGGTGCGGAGCCGCCGTTGAAATCGTGGGCAAGATGAGCTTGTCCGCCGGCCCGCGTCGACAATGAGGTACTACCATGTCACGTCGCCATAGCGCGAAGTACAAGATCGACCGTCGCGTCGGTGAAAATATCTGGGGCCGCCCGAAGTCCCCCGTCAACAAGCGCAACTACAAGCCCGGACAGCACGGCCAGAACCGTCGCAGCAAGACGTCCGACTTCGGTATGCAGCTGATGGCGAAGCAGAAGCTGAAAGGCTACTACGGTGACCTCACCGAGAAGCAATTCGCTCGCATCTATGAAGAAGCAGCCCGTATGAAAGGCAACACGGCAGAGAACCTGATCGGCCTGCTGGAATCGCGCCTCGATGCTGTCGTTTACCGCGCCAAGTTCGTGCCGACGATCTTTGCAGCACGTCAGTTCGTCAACCATGGCCATGTCATGGTCAACGGTCGCCGTTGCAACATCGGCTCCGTTCGCCTGAAACCGGGCGATGTGGTTCAGATCCGTGAAAAATCCCGCAACATGGCGCTTGTGCTTGAAGCACTCGGCAGCCCGGAGCGCGACCTGCCGGATTATGTGGAAGTCGATCCTAAAGCGATGTCCGCAACCTACACGCGCGTTCCTGAACTGGCTGACGTGCCGTATCCGGTGAAGATGGAACCGTCTCAGGTGGTCGAATTCTACTCGTCGTAAGACAGTCGCTTTTCTTGAACATTCGGAAAGGCCGCGCCAGACTGGTGCGGCCTTTTTTTTGGAGATTCAAACCGATGAGCATTCCCAGCATTTCTGCGGTCCGAAAACACCTGGCGGCAGTGCCGGGAAAGCCCTTCGACCTGACCAAGCACGATAGCGGAGATCGTTCGCTATTCGAGGACAAGTCCCTCGCAAGCATGAGTCTCAAGCAGGATGCCGCTGCCATCAACGAGATGAAGGACATCCTCTACGCAGAAAAAAAGCGGTCTGTTCTGGTTGTTCTTCAGGGCATGGATACCGCTGGAAAATCTGGCACCATCAAATCCGTGTTCGCCGATACGACACCGCTCGGCATGGAAGTGAAGGCCTTCAAGGCACCAAGCACGAACGAGCTTGCCCGGGATTATCTGTGGCGCGTCCATAATGCCGTACCACAAAAGGGCCACGTCGGTATTTTTGACCGCTCACACTATGAAGATGTGCTCGTGGTAAAAGTCCGTGGTTTTGCGAGCCCGGAAGACATTGAGAAGCGTTATGACCAGATCAACGCATTCGAAAAGCACCTGTCCGAGAATGGCGTCACGCTCGTCAAATGCATGCTGAATATCGGTTATGAAGAGCAGGGCATCCGGCTGAAGGAGCGTCTGACCGAGCAGCACAAATTGTGGAAATTCAATCCATCGGATCTGGACGACCGTAAACGCTGGAAGGAATTCATGGCAGCTTACGAGACGGCTGTGGAACGGTGCTCAACCAAGCATGCCCCTTGGTATGTCATTCCATCCGACAGCCGCACGCGCCGTAGCGCGATGATCGCTCGCCTGGTCCGGGGTGCGCTGGAAGATATGGACCTTCGCTGGCCTGACCCCGGACACAAGCTGGAAGACTTCGATTTCAGCTAGTGAAAATTGGTGCTGCCGCCACTAATCGAGTGATTGGCAGAGCGTTGCGCAGGTTCGCCCCAGATGTCGACACTTCCGCCGCTGGAAGTCTTGCTTGAGGCGTTTGCGCTTGCATAGGCGCGCACGGAACCGCCACTGCTTGCAGCAGCTGAAACGGCCTTGCATTTGAGCGCCTGCGAGTCTGCAGACCCGCCGGAACCAGCTTTGACGGTCAGTGCCTCGCATGTGCCGGACAGGTCTGCAGAGGCGCCGCTTGAGACTCGCAGCGTGAAGTCTTCAGATTGGATACCACTAGCCTGTATTGAGGAACCCGAGCTGGCTTCAATTTCGCTCAATTCTCGCGAAGTCACACGTATGACCGCACGCACCTTGTTGCCCCAGCCTGACTTCATCTTCCTTGAGATATAGAGGCGGTCACCATCCTGTCGGAGTTTCAGGTCTTCCGGCCCGCCGAGGCTGAATTCGGCAATGACGCTATCTGTATCTGAGGCCGTATATTCAACTTCGACACCTGCTGAGATGTCGAGTTCATCAAAGCCGGTAAAGTCATAGGTCTTTGAAGTATCGGCCCAGGCCATGCCGCTCGCAGTGGCAATCAGCAATACTGGTAGAATGAAGCGTTTTGTCATCGTTTTCGCCTTTTCTTAGTTGCCGAAATCGACGTCGCCGCCGCTCGATCTGGTAACATCTCGGATGGAAGGTGAGCCGACGACATAAATATCGCCACTGCTGGAAGCCTGTGCGGTGACTGAGTCAGAAGCATAAACACTGACATCTGCGCTGCTGGAGGCGGTTACATTGGCTTCTTTGCATTGCAGTCCGTTCGCATCGACATCCGCGCTGGAAGATGCTTCGACATTGATGCTGGAGCAGCTTCCCTCCAGTTCGACATCTGCGCTGGAGGATGCCTCGATTGTGTATTCGGCGCCGTCTCGGGATTCGAGTTCCACATCGCCGCTGGAAGAGGCTTCGATTTTGACACGGCTCACACCCAGCGCCTTAACCTCAACATCTCCGCTTGAAGAGGCATGAATGTCCAGGAAGTCTGTAGTGAGGTCTCTTGCGAGAATGTCTCCACTCGATGAGGCGTGCAGTTGGGCTTTGGCTGCCATGCCATTCAGCTCCAGGTCGCCACTGGAGGAGGCGCGCGCGCTGAAGTTGTCACTCTCCAATCCATTCACGACCAATTTGGCAGATGATTTTGCCTGGACGCCATCAAGACGAGGCCCCGAGACCCGCACGAGGTAGTATGGAACCTGTTTGCCATTCACTTTCACAATCTTGCGATTGTCTTTGACGCGAATGGAAACGTTCTTGAACCAGCCGGACCTGTCGCGAACACTGTTGCGGGACACGACAAGCGTGTCTCCATCGAAATCCAGATAGAGGTCGCTGAAGTCTCCGTCAGCTTGCTCGACACGGATGCTGGGCGTGTCGGCACGCTCGTAGATGACATCAATCGCGCCACCCGCTTCAATTTCATCGAACGGCTGCGCCGCGTAGGATTTCGTTTCGGCCAGCGCGGTGGGAGTGGCCAGAAGAGTAAGGGCAGCCAAACAGGCCGTGGTGCGGTTCATAGTGTTCTCCTCGAAGTGAAATCACTATGAATTATCGAATTGCGATAAGTCAATCGTTGTTTTTCGATAATTTCAGGCGTTTTACAGCGATCTCTGGTTTAGCCTCGCACCTGCCGCCGCAGGACCATTGGCGGCTGTCCGTAGGCCCTCATGAAGGCGGTGCGCATGCGTTCCGCTTCTCCGAAGCCGGTCTCCCGGGCAATTTGAGTCAGAGAAATGCCCGTCGTTTCAACCCGTTGCCTGGCGGCTTCCAGGCGAAGTTTCTCAACAAAGCGGGCGGGTGTTGTGCTTGTCTCGGCCCGAAAAACGCGCGCAAAATTTCTCGGGCTCATGCCGACCTGTTGGGCCATCTCTTCTACCTTCAGCTCATCCGCCAGACGCGTCTTGACCCATTCAATGAGGCCGTCGAAGCGGCCGGATGCGAGCCTTACATCCTGCATCACCGAAAACTGCGATTGGCCTCCATGCCGCCGCTGATGGACCACCAGTTCACGCGCGGCATGACGGGCAACGTCTTCGCCAAGGTCGTCTTCCACCAGTGCAAGTGCCAGATCGATGCCGGCTGTAATGCCTGCAGATGTCCAGAACTTGCCATCCTGCACGAAGATCCTGTCCGGTTCGACGGTAACGGCGGGAAAATAGCGGGCCATGTCCTGACACCGGCGCCAGTGCGTCGTAGCACGCCTGCCGTCGAGCAATCCTGCCGCCGCGAGGAGGATTGAGCCAGAGCAGACTGATGTCGTCCGACGCGTCTTGCCTGACATATTGCGGATGGCATCCAGAAGCGCCTGGTCATGCATCGCCTGACGCGTGCCTTCGCCGCCGCTTACGATCAGAGTGTCGAGTACAGTCGCCGCCTGCAGGGCATCTGTGTGCATCAGGATACCCGAGGATGCCTTAACGGGGCCTCCGTGCAGCGAGAGTAACCGCAAGCGATAGGGCGGTGGCTGCATCCCGCGTACTGGCATTTCGAAAACGGAGATCGGCCCGGCCGCATCGAGGAGCTGGAAGTCCTCAAATATCAGGACGCCGATTTCACGGACGCATTGCTTGGCGGAATCCATGGGAACTATGTCCTTTCTGCCAAACCGAACCTAGGCGAAGCTCGGCTTGTCAGCAAGGAGACAGCTATGAGCAAGAGCTTCACAACCGTGTTTGCCGTCTACGATAACATGACTCATCTGGACTTTACCGGACCACACCAGGTCTTGTGCAGACTACCAGGGGCTCAGACCATGATTGCCAGCCGCGATGGAGGTGATGTCGTTGCGGAGGGAAATCTGGTCATCGGCCGTACCGCGAAACTGGCGGACATCGACCGCTGCGATCTCATCTGTGTGCCCGGAGGCGTCACGGCAACACAGGTGGCTCTGGACGAGGCGTTTATCTCCGAGGTGCGCCGCCTCGGCCGTGAGGCAACCTATGTGACGTCCGTTTGCACAGGATCCCTTATCCTCGGTGCGGCCGGTCTGCTTCAGGGGAAACGTGCGGCTTGCCACTGGGCGTGGCGTGACCTGCTGACCGAGTTCGGTGCGATCGTGGACGAGGGCCGGGTCGTGCGGGACGGGAACACGTTCACAGGGGGCGGGGTGACTGCCGGTATCGACTTCGCACTCACCATGGTCGCCGAAATCGCGGGGGAGGCGTATGCCAAGGCGCTGACGCTCGGCTATGAATATGCGCCGGCTCCGCCATTCCCGGGTGGCCGGCCGGAGCTGGCAGAAGCGGAAACCCTATCTGCCTACAATGCGCGGATGGAGCCGCTCATGGCGGAGCGCAAGGAAGAGGCCCGTGAGGCGGGCGAGCGGATGCGAGCTCAGGCCGGTTTGGCGTAAAGGTCGTAATCGTCTGCGCCTGTGATTTTCGCCGCAATGATATCACCGGCCTTCAGGTGCGTTGCCTCTTCCAGATAGACCACCGCGTCGACTTCCGGGGCATCTGCCTTGGTCCGCGCGATCATGACGCCGGGTTCTTCATCCGGACCGTCGATGATGACATCCTGCACCGTGCCGACCTGTGCTTCGGCACGGGCCGCGGAGACTTCGGCCTGCACCTGCATGAAGCGGTGCCAGCGCTCTTCCTTGACCTCGTCCGGAACGTGACCCGGCAGGGCGCGGCTTTCAGCATGGGCGACGTTTTCGTACTGGAAACAGCCCGCCCGGTCGATCTTCGCTTCGCGGATGAAATCGAGCAGGATCTCAAAGTCTTCCTCGGTCTCACCGGGGAAGCCGACGATGAAGGTGGAGCGGATCGCCAGTTCTGGGACATCGCGGCGCCATTGCTGAATACGCTCCAGCACCTTGTCCTGCTTTGCGGGGCGTTTCATCGCCTTCAGCACGTTGGCAGAGGCATGCTGGAAAGGGATGTCCAGATAAGGCGTGATCAGTCCTTCGGCCATCAGCGGGATGACCGCATCGACATGCGGGTAGGGGTAAACATAGTGCATCCGCGCCCACACGCCGAGACTGCCGAGGCCCTTGGCGAGATCCAGGAAGCGGGTCTCATATTCCGTGCCGCGCCATGTTTCCGGCTTGTAGCGGATATCGAGGCCATAGGCTGACGTATCCTGGCTGATGACGAGCAGCTCTTTCACGCCGGCATTCACCAGCTTTTCCGCTTCCGTCAGCACATGATGGATCGGCCGGGAGGCGAGGTCGCCGCGGAGCTTCGGAATGATGCAGAAGCTGCAACGATTGTTACAGCCCTCGGAAATCTTAAGATAGGCATAGTGGCGCGGCGTCAGGCGCAGGCCGGACTCCGGCACCAGATCCAGATGCGGATTATGCGGCGGTGTCAGGTGCGTATGCACCGCGTCCATGACGGCCTCATATTGATGGGGACCGGTGATGGCGAGCACCTTGGGGTGCGCTTTCTCAATCACGTCTGGTTCCGCACCCAAACAGCCCGTGACGATCACCTTGCCATTCGCCTCGATGGCTTCACCGATCGCGTCCAGGCTTTCATCCCGGGCGCTGTCGAGGAAGCCGCAGGTGTTGACGAGCACGAGGTCGGCGCCCGAATAGTCCGGGGCGATCTGGTATCCTTCAGCGCGCAGGCGCGTGATGATCCGCTCGGAATCTACCAGGGCCTTGGGGCAGCCAAGCGAGACGATGCCGACTTTCGGCTGCGTCCGGCGGATCGGGGCGGGGCGGGTGGTCGTGTCCATGTCCGCTCTGCTATATTGAAAGTGTGGGACAGAAAAGCGGGAGGACGCACCGCATGGCTGACAACACGGATACCAAACCGAACTTCGGGCGTCTGAGACTCATCCAGATTGGCGCGCTTCTTGTGGGCGCTGGCGTCCTCGTCCTGTCTTTGTGGCTGATGGGCCAGTTCCGGAAGCCCGAGCTGGCGCCGATCGTCATGGCGTTCGCCTTTGCCAGCATCAGCTTCAGCGGTCTCTTCTATTTCGGCGCGCTGCTGCTGGAAGGATCGCTCCAGAAATACATCCTGTCAGACGAAACGGTCATCAAGGGTGACAATGTCGAGATGGTGACGAAAACGGCGTCCAGCGGCGATCCGGAAATCGACAAATGGATCGGCACCTATGCGTTCACGCGAAACCTGTTCGGCATGTCGCTGGTGCCGGTCCTGATCCTGATCGGCCTGTATTTCCTGGCGTAAGCGATCAGGCTTCTTCCAGCTCGATGCCTTTTTCCTTCAGGAACTCACGCAGCTCGCCGCTTTCGAACATCTCTTTCACGATGTCACAGCCGCCGACGAATTCGCCCTTCACATAGAGCTGGGGAATGGTCGGCCAGTCGGAATAGGTCTTGATGCCTTCACGGACGGCCTGGTTTTCCAGCACGTTTGTGGCGACATATTCGACGCCCAGATAGTCCAGCACCTGCACCACAACGGAAGAGAAGCCGCACTGCGGGAAGGTTGGCGTGCCCTTCATGAAAAGGACGACGTCATTGCTTTCTACGGCCTGTTTGATGGCGTCGAGCGTGGCTTGGTCGGTCATGATGGGAGTCTCCAGATTTCCCGTGATGTGTGGTGGGAATGGGGCGGCGTCAAGCGTGCCGCCCCATCCGGTTCAGTCAAAGCCTAGTCCCAACCGCAGGACTGGCCTTCATTCTGCTCTTCCAGATACTCGGTCAGCGGGGCGAAATACTCGACCATGGCGCTCGCATCCATTTCACGGGTGCCGGTGAACTTCTCCAGCGTTTCCGGCCACGGGCGGGACATGCCGGCTTCCAGCATTTCATTGAAGCGCTCGCCCACTTCCTTGTTCCCGTAAATCGAGCAGCGATGCAGCGGGCCTTCCCAGCCAGCCTGCTCACAGGCCGCTTTGTGGAACTGGAACTGCATCACGAACGACAGGAAATAGCGCAGGTAAGGCGTGTTGCCCGGAATGTGGTATTTCGCACCGGGGTCGAACGCATCTGCCGGGCGCGGGCCGGGCGGCACGATGCCCTGGTTCTTCAGGCGCAGGTCCCACCAGGCCTGATTATAGTCTTCCGGCTGCGTCGTGCCGTTCAGCACATCCCAGCGCCAGCTGTCGACGGTGAGCGCGAAGGGCAGGAAGGCGATCTTGTCGAGGGCAGTCTGCATCAGCAGGGCCGTGTCGGCATCAGGGCCGGGCTTTTCCTCGTCGGAGATCAGGCCGATCTGCTCCAGATATTCCGGCGTGATCGACAGGGCGATGAAATCACCGATGGCTTCATGGAAGCCGTCATGGGCGCCGTTCTTGTAGAGGTATGGCTGGTCCTTGTAGGCGCGCTGGTAGAAATTGTGCCCCAGCTCGTGGTGAACGGTGAAGAAGTCCTCCGAGTTTACCTCGGTACACATCTTGATGCGTACGTCCTCTTCATCGTCCAGGTCCCACGCGGATGCGTGGCAGACGACTTCCTTGCCTTCCGGACGCACGATCATGGACCGCTCCCAGAATGTTTCCGGCAGGGGGGCGAGGCCGAGGGATGTGAAGAAGCCTTCGCCCGTCTCGACCATCTTGATCGGCGTATAGCCCTGTTCGTTCAGGCGGGTGGTCAGGTCATAGCTGACCGGGGTCGTAGCCGGCTTCACGATGTCATAAATGGAGGACCATTGCTGGGCCCACATGTTGCCGAGCAGGTCCGCCCGGATCGGACCGGTCTTCGGCTGGACCTCGTCGCCATATTGGGCATTCAGCTTCGTGCGGGCGTAGCAGTGGAGGTCCTTGTAGAGCGGCTCCACCTGGCTCCAGAGGCGTTGCACTTCTGCTTCCATCTCTTCAGCCGGCATGTCGTAGTTCGACAGCCACATCTTATCCAGCGTCGGATAGCCAAGCTCCTGAGCGCCTTCATTGGCGAGGGCGACCATCTCTGCGTATTCGTCCTTCATCGGCGGCGACACAGTGCGCCAGCCTTCCCAGACGGCCTTCAGTTCTTCCGGATCGCGGGATGTTTCGATGATCGTGGACGCCTGATCCAGATTGATCATCTCGCCCTTGTACTCGAACTTGCCCTTGCCATAGGTCGAGCTGAGATTGGTGGTGATCGCGGAAAGTTCCTCCGCAGCACCCTCGCGGGATGGGGCGGGTATTGTGATGCTGCTGCGCAGGATGCGGATCTTGCGGGCGACATCATAGGGCATGATGTCGACGTCGTATTTCTTCGACTCATTGGCGAGCGAGACGGCGAGCTTGGTCATCCTGGCGCCAGCTTCGGCAGCGGCCGCGTCAGTTTCGTCCGTTATGTTGGTCTCATTGGCCCAGTAGGCGAGCGCTGTGACCTTGCTGAGTGCGGCCAGCTCGCTCTCGGCTCGCTCAACAAAGGCCGTCGCCTCGGCGATCTCTGCAGCATTAGGATCGACAGCCGGCGTTTCGGTCACGGCTTCTGCTACGGCCGTTTCAGTGGCTTCGGTCGACTCATGCGTGCATGCGCCAAGCGCCGCGCAGAGCGCCACGACGCTGACGGTCAGGGTAAGTTTGGACATGGGAATTTCCTTCTCCGATTGTGGCGGAGAAGACCGTGAACCATTCGTAAGGTCAATCACATGACTGAAGTTCAGGGCGCGCGTGTCTTGAGGGCGAGGGCATGCAGTTCGCCGCCCATTTTTCCCTTCAGGGCAGCATAGACCATCTGGTGCTGTTTCACCCGTGGCAGGCCGGCAAACTGGCTGCTCACAATCTCTGCCTGCCAGTGATCATTGTCGCCTGCGAGATCGGTAAGCGTGATGTCTGCCTCCGGAAATGCTTCCGTCAGGTGTTCCATCAATTCATCGCGCGGCATGCCCATGGCTTACTCCTCATTCCATGCGTTCAATTGGGCGGCACGGGGCCACCCGTCAAGCGCGACACTGGGTGCCTTGCACCGCGCGGAGCTGGCTTCTACCGTTCTGCAACACCGTATGCAGGACAAATCATGAGAAAACAGATCTGGCCTTTTCTCGCCGGGCTTTCCGCATTTCTGGCGCTGGTCCTGTTCTGGTATCTGAACAAGCCCCCGGTTACGGAAGAAGTCTCCATCCCTGTGCCGAAGGGACAGTATGTCGATGCCGGGGAATTGCTGCATCTGACAGAAGTGCTGTCCAACGATGCCCTGGCAGGCCGGGGGATCGGCACACCTGGCGGTGAAGCGGCGGAAGGCTTCCTGCGCAAACGGTTCGAGACTCTCGGCCTGACAAAGATCGGAGAGTCCTACGAGCACCCCTTTACGGTCCTGCCGCCGGCAGATGCGGAAGAGGGCGCTCCCACGCACGGCACGAACCTCATCGGCATCATTGAAGGCAAGACGCCCGGCCAGGGCAAAATGCTGGCGATCACGGCGCATTACGACCATCTCGGCGTCATCGACGGGGAAATTTACAACGGCGCTGACGATAATGCCTCAGGCACGGCGGCCCTGATTGCGGTGGCGAGCTGGTTCACGCGGCACAAGCCTGACCATGACATCCTGTTTGCGCTTGTTGATGGGGAGGAACATGGCTTTCTCGGCTCAAGGGAGCTGGTCCGTTCCGGCGAGGTCGACATGGCGCGTGTGGCCCTGGACCTGAATTTCGACATGGTCAGCCGGTCTGAGGTGAATGAGCTTTATGTCTCCGGCACCTATCACAGTCCCGGCCTCATTCCGCTGGTTGAGCAGGTCGCCGCCAACGCCCCCGTCAATTTGATCATGGGACATGACAGGCCGGAGCAGGAACATGATGACTGGACCCTGCAGTCAGACCATGCCGCCTTTTACGAAGCAGGCATTCCGTTCCTGTATTTCGGTGTCGAGGATCACCCGGACTATCACCAGCCCACGGATGATTTCGACAAGATACCGGTTGAATTCTACGTCAATTCTGCTGACACGCTCGTCATGGCCGCAATCGCGGCTGACAAGTCACTCGATACGCTGGATCTGACCCTTCGGAAGAAAGAGGCCGGGCCGGAGGCTGACTGAGCCTCAGACGCGGATCAGTCCACAGAGTTCATATAGCCCGGCAACCAGCCTTCATTGGCTTCACGAAGGGCCGCCAGCGACACGTTCATGACTTCGGATGCCCCGAACTGAACAGTGATGGCCGGAGCAGAGCTGTTTTCTGAAACATACCCGATTATCTGATACTTCACATCCGGATTAATCGCTTTGGCCGCCTCAAGGAAGGCTGCCTCATCCAGTTTCGTGGAAAGGAGATAGCGCGCCTGAGACTCCCCGAAGAGGCGGGCAGAAACTCCGCCATCGTCGGCGAAAGAGAGTGAGATGCCAGTTCCTGAGGCCAACGCCATCTCGGTGGCAGCACATGCAACGCCGCCATCGCTCACATCGTGCACGGCGGTGACCAGGCCTTTGTTGATCAGTTGACGAACGAAGCCGGCATTGCGTTTCTCGATAGCGAGATCCACGGAGGGCGGCGCGCCAAGGGCCTCGCCCTTAAGCTTCAGGACTTCACGGGCATACAGGGATGCGCCCAGTTCATCCTTGCTGTCACCGACCAGAATGATCGTCTCGCCGGGGGCCGCGCCTTTCAGCGTTGCCGTCCTGGACAGATCTTCAATCAGGCCCACGCCACCAACCACAGGGGTAGGCGGGATCGCAACGCCATCGGTCTCGTTGTAGAGGGACACGTTGCCGGAAACGACCGGGAAATCGAGTTCGCGGCAGGCTTCCGCCATGCCTTCGATCGCCTTGACGATGTAGCCCATCGTGTTCGGCTTTTCCGGGTTGCCGAAATTCAAATTGTCGGTGATCGCAATCGGCATCGCGCCAACCGACGACAGGTTCCGATAGGCCTCAGCCACGACCGCCTTGCCGCCTTCATAAGGATCGGCAGCAACATAATGCGGGTTACAGTCGGAACAGATGGCCAGCGCCTTGTTTGTCTCGTGCACGCGAACGATGGCCGCGTCACCACCTGACTGGGAGGAGTCGATCGTGTCGCCCATCACGTGGCGGTCATACTGTTCCCAGACCCAGCGCTTGGATGCCATGTCCGGGCAGGACATCAGTTTCAGGAGAACTTCGCCATAATTTTCAGGCGCCGGGTATTTCGAAATATCCAGTGGCGCACGTTTCGGCGGTTCGTTCCACGGGCGGTCATAGTTTGGTGCATCGTCAGCAAGCGGCGACACCGGAATGTCGCAGACGACTTCGCCAAACTGTTTCAGGACGAGATGGCCGGTATCCGTGGTTTCACCGATGACTTCGGCATCGAGATCATATTTCTCGAAGATGGCCTTCGCGACATCGATCTTGTCCGGATAGAGCACCATGAGCATGCGCTCCTGGCTTTCCGACAACATGATCTCGTAGGCAGTCATGCCTTCTTCGCGCTGTGGCACCTTGTCGAGGTCCATCATCACACCGATGCCTTCGCCGTTCTCGCCGCCGCTGGCGGCCATCTCGACGGAGGATGAAGTGAGGCCGGCTGCACCCATGTCCTGAATGGCCTGAATAGCGTCTGTCGCCATCAGTTCCAGGCAGGCCTCGATCAGCAGCTTCTCCGTGAACGGATCGCCAACCTGAACTGTCGGGCGCTTCTCTTCGTCGCCTTCAGAGAATTCGGCCGAGGCCATCGTGGCGCCGTGAATGCCGTCGCGCCCGGTCTTCGAGCCGACATAGAAGATCGGGTTACCTGGGGTCGCGCCACGCGCATAGAAGATCTTGTCCTGGTCGGCGAGGCCCACGGCCATCGCGTTGACGAGGATGTTGCCGTTATAGCCTTCGTCGAACTGGGTCTCGCCAGCGACTGTCGGCACGCCGACACAGTTGCCGTAACCGCCGATGCCCGCCACAACGCCAGCGACGAGGCTGCGGGTCTTCGGGTGATCGGGAGAGCCGAAACGAAGGGCGTTGACCAGCGCGATCGGGCGCGCGCCCATGGTGAACACGTCCCGCAGGATGCCGCCAACGCCGGTCGCCGCCCCCTGATAGGGCTCGATGTAGGATGGGTGGTTGTGGCTCTCCATCTTGAAGATGGCGGCCTGACCATCGCCGATATCAATGACGCCTGCATTCTCACCGGGGCCCTGAATGACTTTCGGCCCCTTGGTCGGGAATTTGGACAGGTGCCGGCGCGAGGATTTGTAGGAGCAGTGCTCCGACCACATCACCGAATAGATGCCCAGTTCGACCAGGTTGGGCTTGCGCCCGAGGCGGCTGACAAGCCGCTCCCATTCATCCTGCTTGATGCCATGTTCGAGGCCAGAAGCCTCGTCCTGTTCAGCCTGAAGGTGGGCGAGGATCGCAGTCGTATCAGTCATGGCGCGCCTTTAACCGCAAAAGCGCCGAGTCGCCAGCCACTTGTTCCCGTAAGGCCCCTGAAAGACCGGAAATCCAGCCCGCCCGGATCACATCGGCCGAAGCGTGCCGGAAACGACTTTATCAATCTCGGCCAGATGTGCCGCCTTGTCTGCCTCGCTGAGGAAGCTGGCGGTGAAGCTGTTGCGGGCCAGTTGGACCATGTCGTCGCCTTCAAGGTCCAGCGCGTCTGCAATGTCCTCGTAATTCTTACCGATATAGCCGCCGAAATAGGCCGGGTCGTCGGAGTTCACGGTGACGAGAAGGCCCGCATCCAGCTGGGCTTTGACCGGGCTGTCATTGAGGTCATCAATGACGCACAGGGCGAGGTTCGACAGGGGGCAGTTGGTCAGCGGCGTCTGTGTATCGCGGAGAATCTCGATCAGGGCCGGGTCTTCCATGGAGCGATTGCCATGGTCAATCCGGTCTGCGCCGATATCCAGCAGGGCCTCGCGGACATATTCCGGAGGGCCTTCCTCGCCAGCATGCAGGCAGAGCTTGAATCCCAATTTGCGGCACTCGGCAAACAGGCGCTCGAACTTCAGCGGCGGATGGCCGACTTCCGAACTGTCGAGCCCGACGCCCACAAATTTGTCGTGCCAGGGTTTTGACTCTTCCAGCAGGGCGAAGCCATCTGCCTCGGAGAGGTGGCGCAGGAAGCTCATGATCAGTTTCGAGGTGATGCCAAGCTCTTTCTCGCCGCGTTCCAGCGCGGACAGAATGCCATCAGTCACAGTGCCAAAGGCGACGCCGCGCTCTGTATGGGCCTGCGGGTCGTAGAACATCTCCACATGGCGCACATTGTCGGCTTTGGCGCGGGTCAGATAAGCCCATGTCAGGTCATGGAAGTCCTGCTCGGTGCGCAGCACGTTCATGCCCTGATAGTAGAGATCCAGAAACTCCTGCAAGTTCGAGAAATCGTAAGCCGCCTTGGCCTGTTCCAGCGTCTTGAACGGGATGTCGATCTTGTTCCGCTCGGCAAGGGCCAGCATCATCTCCGGCTCGAAACTGCCCTCGATGTGCAAATGAAGTTCGGCCTTGGGCAGGCGGGCGATCAGGTCAGCGTGTTTCGCCATTGAGGATCTCCCGGCAAGTGGGCCAAGACAGCCAGCCGCCAGCGGCCGGACGAACGCGTATAAAGCGGCTCCCGTACCTGCCACACGCTCGCTGTCTTCACAGGCGCCGCCGACTTGTGAAAGTCAAGGCAAGCGGCCTCGAAGGGCAGCCCGATGAAGTCCAGCGCCCGGCGGATCTCCGCATCGGCATCGGTAACGAGCGCGTCATAGGAGATGTCCTGGATCCGGTCAGGGGCGATCGTCTTCCAATGCGCCATGAGTCGCTCATAAGCACGGTATTGTCGTCCTATGCTCATGAGATCGGTCGCATGTAGCTGCTGGTGATCAAGGTGTGTGAACCAGGTCGACAGGCAGACATCGCGGGCATCTCGCACGGTGTGCAGGATCTTCGCCTCTGGGAAGAGGCGCAGGATGAGGCCGATATGATAGAAATTGTCAGGCCGCTTATCGGTCACGAAACCGGTCAGCTCTGGCCTGCGTTGCGCGACACCTTCGATATAAGCAGCCCGGGCATCGGCAATTTGCTGATGCGATGCCGTCGCGAGCGCGGCCGGATAGGGAGAGAAGTGCTTGGCGCCAATGGCAGGCAGCAGCGGCAACTCACCCAGTGTCTCTACCTGTCTATGGGCTGACAACACTTGCTCAAGGAGGGTCGATCCGGAACGGAACTGGCCGAGGATGAAGACCGGCACGAAAGGGGCGGAAGATATTGTCTGGTCCGCCCCATCGGTGGGCAGGCCCATAAGGCTCTGGATTACGGCATCATGCCGCGCGGCATCGAAAGCGGGAAACCCCTGCGCCGGCGGCCTCACTCAATCTGTTTGCTCTCGCATAGGCGGAGAAGGCTTCGTCGTAAGCCCCGACACAGTCCATCAGGTGGCCAAGAGCAAACTCGAGCCCTGCGCGGGCAGCGGGTGTCAGGTCAGCTCTCTTCAGGGCGCCTTCCACCCTTTTGACGATGCTGTCTTCTCTGGCGCTGGGACGAGACAGATTGGCGATGCGGGCCAGAGGTTCAGTTTCTTGGGGCGCGAGCGCCAGGGCGCGCTCATACTGCGCAATGGCAGCCTCCCGGTCGCCAAGGTCTTCATAGGTGTTGCCGAGATTGAAGAGCGCTGGAACATAGTCCGCGTTCAGTTTCAGGGCTTCTGTGTAGGCAGTGATCGCCGACTTCGGAGTCCAGAAGGTCATCAGCGTGAATGACACCCTTGTTCAACCACACTTCTTCAGCCCCCTGGACGCCACGTGCGAGCGCCTGGTCATAGGCAGCAAGGGCCTGCAGCGGTTCCCGCGCCCGGCGCAGAAGCCAGGCAAGATTGTACCAGCTGTCAGGAAGATCGGGCTCTATCGACAGAACATCGCGGTAAGCCGCTATCGCTTCAGCGATGCGTCCGGAATTGCGCAGGGCGGACGCTTCCGCAAGACGGGCTGAATACCTGGCCGGATCGACACCTGAGGACATCAGAAAAGTCTAGCGGCCGCCGCTATGGCTGGCCAGCGCTTCAGGCTGCGCCGAGCAGGCTTTCGAACAGGGCCAGGCCGTCATTGCCGCCCTCATGCCCGCCAATGGCGCGCTCCGGGTGGGGCATCATTCCGAGCACGCGTCCGTTTGGGCTCAGAATGCCGGCAATGTCGCGCGCCGCACCATTCGGGTTCTGTCCGGGTGCATAACGGAAAGCGACATGTCCTTCACCTTCGATGCGGTCGAGCGTCTCGCTATCGGCAAAGTAGTTGCCATCATGGTGGGCAATCGGGATCACGATTTCCTTGTCACCCTGATAGGCACTGGTGAAGGCAGTGTTCGAGGTCTCAACCGTCAGAGCCTGCGGCTTACAGACAAAATGAAGCGAGGCGTTTCGCATGAGAGCGCCGGGCAGGAGGCCCGTTTCACAAAGGATCTGGAAGCCGTTACATACGCCCAGCACATAACCACCGCGCTCGGCATGGGCTTTCAGCTGCGAAATTACCGGCGAATTGCCAGCAATTGCCCCGCAACGCAGATAGTCGCCATAGGAAAAGCCGCCTGGCACCATGACCAGATCGGTGCCCTCAGGAATGGTTCCATCCTTGTGCCAGACCATGGCCGGCGCCTTGCCTGTCACCTTCAGGAGCGCGTCGTGAGCGTCACGATCACAGTTCGAACCGGGAAAGACGATGACAGCGGTTTTCATGGCGCAGCCTTTAGCAAGGAGTCGGGGCAAAAGGGAACGGGGTATTTCCGGAAGAACAGCAGAAAAGAAAACGCCACCTGTTTGAGGCAGGTGGCGTTTTCAGTGTCATATCAAATCGCCTTAGCGCTTTTCGATCGGAACATAGTCCCGCATTGCTGCGCGCCGGGCAGATCTGGCGCGGACGGCCGATCCGCTGCGTCGGGTCGTCGATCATCTCGTTGAGTTGTGCAACCCAGCCCACGGTACGGGCGAGGGCGAACAGAACCGTGAACATCTGCTTCGGGAAGCCTATCGCATCCAGGATGATACCGGAATAGAAGTCGACGTTCGGATAGAGTTTCTTCTCGATGAAGTACTCATCTTCCAGGGCGATACGCTCCAGCTCCATAGCAACTTTCAGGATCGGCGTGTCCTTAAGACCCAGCAGGTCCAGTACTTCGTGTGCCGACTCGCGCATGACTTTCGCGCGGGGGTCGTAGTTCTTGTAGACGCGGTGACCAAAGCCCATCAGGCGGAACGGGTCATTCTTGTCCTTCGCCTTTTCAATGTATTCAGGGATGCGGTCCGCGCTGCCGATCTCATGCAGCATGTTGAGGCATGCTTCATTGGCGCCGCCGTGGCTCGGGCCCCAAAGACAGGCAACGCCTGCTGCGACAGCAGCAAACGGGTGTGCACCTGAAGAGCCTGCAGATGCGCACGGTGGACGTCGAGGCATTTTGCTCGTGATCGGCATGGAGATGAAGAAGCGATCCATGGTTTTTGGTACGGTTGATCCACCTTGTAATCCTCAGCGCTGACCGAGAAGCACATGTTCAGGAAGTTCTCGGCGTAGGACAGTTCGTTGCGCGGATCGACGAATCTCGTCCGAGATTGTACTTCAGGATGCGTGCGCAGAGCGTCGGCATCTTGGCGAGGAGGCGGATGGAGCTCAGACGGCGTTCTTCCGGGTCTTCGCTGTCCATGGCGCCCGGATAGAAAGAGAGGCAAGGCCTCCAACGGTCGCCGTAAGCATGGCCATCGGGTGGCTGTCACGGCGGAAGCCTTCAAAGAAGCGGTCCATCTGCGTGTGCAGCAGGGTGTGTTGCTTGATGGTGTCGTTGAACACTTCCAATTCGGAGGTCGTGGGCAGCTCACCGTACAGGATCAGGTGGCAGACTTCCGGGAAGGTCGATTGCTCAGCCAGCTGGCCAATCGGATAACCGCGGTGCAGCAGAACACCTTCGTCACCGTCGATGAACGTGATCTGGCTTTCGCAGCTTGCGGTCGATGTGAAGCCCGGGTCGAACGTGAAATGGTTCGTTTCGCCGTAAACACGGCGAATATCGATCACATCCGGTCCGTGCGTTCCTGAGAGAACCGGCAGTTCATAGGAATTGCCAGCCACTTCCAGTTTTGCTGTGCCGTGCGGTTTCGTCTTGTTTTCCATCAGCCTTACCCTTCAAACCTTCTTGCTCTTCAGGCGCCCGGAGCGGTTTCCGGCGCCAGTTGATCATCAATTCGTCCAAGCGCCTCGTCCCGGCCGAGCCACTCCAGTACCGGCGCAATATCCGGTGCGGGAAGGCCGCCTGTGAGCGCAGCGCGTAGTGGTTGACCTATCTGCCCCATAGATAGGTCTTGTGCAGTGCAATACGAAGTTATCGTCACAGAAATCTGATCTGCCGTCCATTCCGGCAGGCGCTGCAGTTCGTCGCGCAAGCCGCGCAATCGGTCAAGTGCCTCACCTGAGACGGCCTTGCGGGCCTTCTTGTTCAGCTCCAGTGGCCGTTTTGCCAGCAGGAATGCAAAAGACTGCGCCAGTTCCGGCAGCGTCGTGCCCCGGTCCTTCATGTGCGGCAGGGCGGCCCTCAGGCGTTGCTCCGCTTCGCCGATCGGACCTTCTGCTTCCCAATAGGGCTTAAGCAGATCAAACAGGCGGCCATCGTCTGCGAGGCGCATGAAATGCGCATTTACCTGACCGAGCTTGTCCAGGTCCAGCCGTCCCGGGGCACGGTTGATGCCGGAGATATCAAAGGCGGCAATCGCCTCTTCATCCGTGAAGATTTCCTGGTCCCCATGGCTCCAGCCAATACGGAGCAGGTAGGCGCGCATGGCCTCTGGCAGGTAGCCCATTTCACGATAGGCAAGGGTCGACAGCGCGCCATGCCGCTTGGAAAGCTTGGCGCCATCGGAACCGTGGATCATCGGAACGTGCGCCATCTGGGGAATATCCCAGCCCATGGCTTCATAGATGGGGATCTGGCGGAAGGCATTTCGCAGATGGTCATCGCCGCGGATGATATGGGTCACACCCATATCATGATCGTCCACCACAACGGCCAGCATATATGTCGGCGTCCCATCAGCGCGCAGAAGGATCAGGTCATCCAGCTCGCTAGCCTGAATGCGGACCGTGCCCTGTACGCCATCTTCCAGCACGCGCTCTCCGTCATCCGGCGCGCGAAGGCGAACCGTATATGGCGCTTCTGGTGAAGGCGGCGGAGCGCCGTCGCGCCAGGGCGAACGGTATGGCGCAAGCAGGGCGTGCGCTTCTGCCAGGAGGGCGGCCTTCTCGTCTTCGGAAATCCCTTCCGCCTTGGCAGCGGCGCGCTTTTCCTCACCAAGTTCGCGGCGCGCCTGCAGCTCTTCCTGGGTCGCGTAGCAACGGAAGGCCGTGCCGCGGCGGATCATCTCTTCAGCCACGTCCGCATGCCGACCGGCGCGTTCGAATTGCATCACAGGCGGCTCGTCGGAGGTGAGCCCAAGCCACTCCATGCCTTCAAGAATCGCCGCCGTCGCTTCCGGTGTGGAGCGCTCGCGATCAGTATCCTCGATACGCAGAAGGAACTTCCCGTTGTGATGTTTCGCAAACAGGTAGTTGAAAAGTGCCGTGCGAGCGCCTCCAATGTGAAGCATGCCAGTAGGAGAGGGGGCAAATCGCGTGACGACGTCCATGTCTCGTGAGGGCTCCGGTTAATGCTACAGATGAGGCGTCCCGGCTGGGAGAAACACAAGGTTGCTCCGGAAGGCAAGGGGCTGGCACCAGCTATTGCAGCAGTGTGGACCAGCCTTTGGTCGATAGCGGCTATCGACTCGCGCCCTTTATTGTTCGCTTTTTCCCTCTGCGCGGGAGTTGTGGTCTATTTTTCCCAGCAAAACGAACCTGCGATGGGGATTTGCCTCGTTGCGACAATAAGTGCGGGCATATTCTTTCTGTTCACGCGTTGGGTCTGGCGGCTTTCCCGTCTCAATGTGCCAGCCCTGATCCTGCTTGGGCTGACAGGTGGCTACACTGCCGCAACGGTCCGGACGGCCACTGTGGCCGCACCGGTCATTCTATCCGAAACGCGTCCATTGATGCTCGAAGGCTGGGTCAGGGAGGTCGAGCCCGGCACCAAGGGAGACAGGTTACGCATTGAAGTGCACGCCTTGTCGGGGCTCAGCGCTGATGAAACGCCGGTATATGTGAGGGTAACACATCGTTTAAGCCTGAACGTGGCGCCTGGGCGGTTTGTGAGATGTTTTGTGGTCTTGCGTCCCCCGCCATCTCCCTCCCTCCAGGGGGACTATGATTTTCGCCGTCAGGCCTGGTTCGAACAGCTGGGTGGCGTTGGATACGTCATGGGCCGCTGTCGCGGTGGTCCGCTCGGGGCACCCAAAGGGATACTGAGGCAGCTGTCTCTGGAGGTTTCATCATTTCGTCGGCGGCTTGCAGAGCGCGTGAAAGATGCGGCGGGCGAGCGTGCGGGGGGCTTTGCTGCGGCGCTCGTCTCCGGAGACCGGAGTTTCATGGCGACAGACGACCAAGAGGCGCTCAGAGCGTCTGGCCTGTCGCACTTGCTCGCAATATCCGGCCTGCATATGGCCATGGTCGGCGGTCTTGTCTTTTTGCTTGTCCGCCGAGCACTGGCGTTCATCGAGCCGCTGGCCTTACGTGTGGCCGTACAGAAGCCGGCAGCCGTCGCTGCGCTCATCGCGAGCTTCATCTACCTCATCATCTCAGGCGACAGCGTATCCACACAGCGGGCTTTCATAATGTCGGCTGTCGTATTTGGCGCAGTCCTGGCTGACCGGGCGGCGCTGAGCCTGCGCTCCTATGCCATTGCCATGATCCTTGTTGTGCTGTTGCAGCCGGAAAGCGTCATGACACCCGGGTTCCAGATGTCCTTTGCGGCATCCGGGGCTTTAATTGCGACTTATGATGCCTGGTCCCGGCGCCGCGCGGAGCAGGAGCGGGTTCTCGGCGCGACCAGCTACACTTGGGCGTCCTTGTTCGTGACATCCCTTGTCGCGGGGACCGCGACTACTCCCTTTGCGATCTATCACTTCGACCGTGTGGCAGCCTTTGGTTTGCTCGCAAATCTTCTGGCGATGCCGATCGTGACTTTTGTGAGCGCGCCGTTTGCCGCGCTGTCCTTGATCCTTACCCCCTTTGGTCTGGGGGATATGGGGCTAAGGTTGTTTGGCTACTCTCTGGAAGCTGTGCTGGCGATTGCGCACTGGTGCGCCAGCCTGCCGAGCGCCGCCATGACGCTTCCGAGAGCCATGCCACCCATGACGCTGCTCCTCTGTTCCGGAGCGATCGCCTGCGCTATGGCCGCGCGTGGTGTCGCGCGTATCGCCTTGGCCAGCATATTGTTGATCCCTGCCGGGATCGGCTGGCTTCTTGCCCCGGATGTCATTGCCCATTGGGCCCCATCCGGCGACCTGTTCCTGAAGGACAAAAGAGGGCAAATGTCCCGTTACGAACTGGCAGACGGCGACGGGCTTGCCCCATTGCGTTATTCGGATGCAATGACCGGGGAAGAGTGCATGGAGGTGACATGCATTATCCCGCTCGCAGGGCGATCGGGCCAGTTCGCTGAAGCCGTCATAAATGACACGGCTGAGCCCCATGTCACAATTACCAGCGGAGAGCAGTCCATACGCCTGAGCTGGCAAGATACGCAGGATAGCGGTGGCCTGACTGTAAAAGCAGGCCGAAAGGGCATGACGCTGGAAAAAGTATCTGCGTGCGGGAACCGCCCCTGGCGGGCCTGTCCCTAGTCGTAGCGACGGACCAGCGCGACGAGACGTCCCTGAATGGCGACACGGTCCGGTCCAAAAATACGCGTTTCGTAGGCCGGGTTCGCCGCTTCGAGTGCCACTGACGCCCCTTTGCGGCGCAAGCGCTTCAGTGTCGCCTCTTCACCATCGATCAACGCAACGACGATGTCCCCGGTGCTGGCAGATTCCGTGCGACGGCAGATGACGATATCACCTTCAAGAATGCCGGCATCGATCATTGAGTCACCCTGAACCTCAAGCGCGAAATGTTCCTCGCTGTCAGAAAGACCATCTGGCGCGTTTACGTGCCCATTGTCTTGCTGGATTGCCGAAATAGGCAGGCCAGCGGCAATGCGGCCGATCAGCGGAACGGTGCGCGGTGTGGCTTCAGGCGCAGGCCGCCCTGCGGAGACAAGCGCCGGACGGAAATCCTTCCGGCCGCGCGGTGTGGCGCTTGCCACGGCTGATTCCGGAAGCTTCAGAACTTCAAGCGCGCGTGCGCGGTGAGCGAGGCGGCGGATAAAGCCGCGCTCTTCAAGGGCTGTAATGAGGCGGTGGATACCTGACTTGGATGCGAGATCGAGCGCTTCCTTCATCTCGTCGAAGGAAGGGGAAACCCCCGTTTCCTTGATCCGCTCATTGATGAAGAGCAGGAGCTCTTTCTGCTTGCTAGTCAACATGTTGGGCCGCCTCTGGTCCGAATCTGTGTTCACATGTGTTCTACATGTGTTCACGCTTCGGGTCAATCGCCGACGGTGCCGCGCAACTCTGCCACTGCGGCTTGCCGATGGTCACCGCGCTTCATCAGACTCTCGCCGATCAGGAAACGCCGGGCGCCTGTTTTCCTGAGGCGCGCAATATGCTCGGGCGAAGAGATGCCGCTTTCAGCGACCAGCTGCCTGTCAGCCGGAATCAGGGGTGCCAGACGCTCTGTTGTAGAGAGATCCGTCACCATCCGCTTGAGATCCCGGTTGTTCACACCGATCAGGGGTGAGGGAAGGCGCAGGGCCCGTTCCAATTCGGCTTCATTGTGCGTTTCGACCAGCACGTCCATACCATAGCCCATCGCACAATCGGTCAGCTCGGCTGCGAGAACATCCTCAAGGCTCGCCATGATCACCAGAACGCAATCCGCCCCCCAAGCCCGCGCTTCAGCTACCTGGATCGGATCGATCATGAAGTCCTTGCGCAGCATCGGAATGCTCACGGCATCACGGATGGCGGCAAAGTCATCAAGACTGCCACCAAAGCTCGGGCCATCCGTCAGGACGGAAAGACATGCTGCCCCGCCGGCCTCATACTCTCGTGCAATTGCAATCGGATCCGCACCGGGGAGGATTTCGCCAGCCGAAGGGCTTTTCCGCTTCAGTTCACAGATGAGCGCATTCTGGTCTTTGTCGGCCACGGCATCCAGAGCAGCTGCGAAACCGCGCACCTTGCCTGCGCTTTGTGCCCTGGCATCCATATCGGCAAAGCTGGTCGCGCGCTTCAGGTCTGCGACCTCATCGCGCTTGTATTCTATAATCCGGTCGAGCGCTGTCGCCATTACAGGCCTTCGCCTCGGGACAAAGTCACCAGCTTGCGCAGCGTTTGCTTTGCGGCGCCGGAATCAATTGCTTCGGCTGCCATTGCGGCTCCGGCTTTCAGATCATTTGCCTTGCCATGCACGTGCAGGCCCGCCGCAGCATTCAACAGGACGGCAGCCCTGAAGGGTGTTTCATGGCCGTCGAGCAATTCCGTGATGGCCATGGCATTTCCGGCAACATCCTCGCTTTCCAGTGCAGAGAGGGGGTGCGTATCCAGACCGGCGTCGGAAGGGTGGACCTCAAATTCGCGTAGTCCGCCGTCCTCTGTCACTTCGCACACCTTGCTGGGGCCCGCGATGGAAAGTTCGTCAATACCGTCGAGACCATGGACAACCCAGGACCGTTCTGTTCCGAGCCGCCCCAGGGTCTCGGCCATGGGACGCACCCATTCCGGCGCGAACACGCCCAGCACCTGATGGCAGGCGCCTGCCGGATTGGTGAGGGGCCCAAGCAGGTTGAAGATATTGCGGATACCAAGCTTCGCGCGCACCGGCGCCACATGGCGCATCGCGCTGTGGTGTGTGCGCGCATAGAGGAAGGCCACGCCCGCACCATCCAGGCAGTCCCGGAACTCATCCTCGCTGATTTCGAGATTCACACCGAGGGCTTCCAGAACATCTGCGGAGCCTGTCTTGGGTGGAACCGAGCGATTGCCGTGCTTGGCGACTCGGCCACCTGCGGCAGCGATAACGATCGCGGATGCTGTGGAAGTGTTGAGGCTCTTCCAGGGCAGGCCGCCCGTGCCGCATGTATCGAGCAGCGGACCCTCGACAGACACCTTCCGCGCATGCTTGCGCATGATCGTCGCCCCGGCAGTCAGTTCTTCAGCAGTTTCGCCCCGAACCACGAGCCCCATCAGGAACGCGCCGATTTCCTCTGGCGAGGCCTCGCCGGAGAGAAGCGCATCAAACGCACCTTCGAGCATGTCTGCTTCAAGAGGCTGGCGGCGGGCGAGCGCCTTCAGCGCATCGGAGAGAGAAGTATCGGTCATAGGCCGTCACCGATAGCGGGCTTGTGCCGCTCGCTCAATAGTCCAGAAAGGCCAGCACCCCTGCAATAATGCGAAGGGCGAGAGCGAGCAGGGCGCTGCTAAGCCTGACTCATTCCGATATTCCCGGAACGTACGGCTTATTCCGCAGATGGGACCTTTGCGAGAAAGTTCCTGAGCAGGGCATGCCCGTGCTCTGTCAGGATGCTTTCCGGGTGAAACTGTACGCCATACACGGGCCGTGTCTTGTGATGTAGGGCCATGATCTCACCGTCATCGGTGAAGGCGTCAGCCACCAGGTCTTCCGGCAGGTCCTCCGGACGCACGGCCAGCGAGTGATAGCGAACCACGCGATAGGTTTCAGGCAGCCCCTCGAAAAGGTCGCCGCCCTTCTGGTGGATATCAGACAGTTTCCCGTGGCGGATTTCCTTGGCGCCTATGACTTTTCCGCCAAAGGCTGCGCCGATGGACTGGTGCCCGAGGCAAACCCCCAGAATGGGCATATCTTCCGGCGCCTGTTTGATGAGGTCGACGCAAATGCCAGCCTCGTTCGGGGTGCAAGGGCCGGGGGAGAGAAGAATACCGTCAGCCCCGCTTGCGAGCGCCTCTTCCACCGTCAGTTCGTCATTGCGCACAACGGTCGTCTCCGCACCCAGCTCCTCGAGATAGTGAACGAGGTTCCAGGTGAAGCTGTCGTAATTATCGATGACGAGGATTTTCTTCCGGCTCATTGGTCGAACTCATAGGCTGCCGCCAGTTCGGCCGCGCGCTTCAGGGCGCCGGCTTTGTGCTGGGTCTCATCATATTCGTATTGCGGGTCTGAATCGAGCACGACCCCGCCGCCGGCCTGGATGTGCAGCTGCCCATCTTTGAGCACCGCAGTGCGCAGAGCGATACAAGTGTCGAGATCGCCGTTCCAGCCGAAATAGCCTACCGCGCCGCCATAAATGCCGCGGGCGTGGGTCTCCATCTCGTCGATGATCTGCATGGCACGGATCTTCGGGGCGCCGGAAACAGTGCCTGCCGGAAAGCCAGCAAAGAGTGCATCCACCGCATCAAGCCCTTCGCGCAGGTCCCCTTCGACATGGCTGACGATGTGCATGACGTGACTGTAGCGCTCTACGATAAACTGTTCCGTGACCTGAACGCTTCCGAAAGCAGCTACGCGGCCCACATCATTACGTCCGAGGTCCAGCAGCATCAGGTGTTCTGCAATTTCTTTCGGATCGTTCAGCAAGCCTTCCGCACGCTTCGCATCTTCCACCGGATCTCCGGAGCGGGGACGGGTGCCGGCGATCGGACGGATGGCCACACGGCCATCGCGCACGCGCACAAGAATTTCCGGGCTGGAACCGACAAGGCGAACATCACCAAGGTTCATGTGAAACATGAACGCGGACGGATTAAGCCGGCGCAGAGCGCGGTAAAAGCTGATCGACCTCTTGCTGAAGGGCGTTGAAAAGCGCTGACTGGGGACGACTTGAAAGATGTCACCCGCCTTGATGTATTCCCGGCATGCTTCGACGATTTCGAAGTAGCGTTCCTTGCTTGTATTCGAGACGAGTTCCACAGGTTCAGCGGCCTGGTCTGCAGGAGGCAGCACCGGTAGGGCCTGAAGACGCCGCTCGACATCATCCAGTTGCCTGTTGATTTCATCCTCATTGCCACCTTCGACCCGTCCAATCAGGAGTAGCTGCTGGTAGATGTGGTCGAAGACGATCACGATCCCGGGAATCACGAGGAGGGCTTCCGGCACGTTCAATACATCCGGTTTCGTAATCGACACAGGCTCGACGTGCTGGATCATATCATAGCCGACATAGCCAAAGGCCCCTGAGGCCATGGGCGGCAAGTCTTCATCGGTCTCAGCTTGAGCAGATTTCACAAAGGCCCTCAGAGCTTCGACGGGTGTTCCGTCCATGCGCCTGGCATCGGCGAAGTCAGCAGTGGTGGCCGTTTCGGCGACACCGTCAGAGATCCTGAACCAGACCTGAGGAGCGACGCCGATGAAGGAATAGCGGCCAAGCCGCTCACCGCCTGCAATCGACTCGAACAAGAAGCTACCCGGTGCATCCACGCCCAGCTTCAGCATCGCCCCTACAGGGGTTTCGACATCCCCGATACGCCGGCGGACAATCAGTTTTGCCTGGCTCATTGATCTGACGTTATTGAAGCTTTGTAGGCGTTATACGCCGCGCTGTTGACCTTGAGTTTGATGGCGCTGGCCATTTCGTTCTCTGTTGCCGTTTCCAGATCGGCATTCAGTGAAGAGATGACATTACTCGAAGCAACGCCATCTGCAGCGACCAGATCCGCCGGGGAAGGGTCGTTCACGGCTTTCAGCTGAACGATCATGTATTTATCGCCCGTACGGTTCGGATAAACGAACACATCGCCAACTTTACCGGAGAAGACGCCGCCAATTGCAGAATTCGGCAGGCCGCTTTCTTCAGCATTCATGCGTGTTATGGCGGCAGGAGGCGCCTCAATTGCGGCCTTAACCGCTTTTGCCTCGGCTTCCAGTGTGGAGGCGCCCGTATCGATCCGGTCTTTGATGCTGTTCACCATGGTCTGGGCGGCTTCACCCTCATTCCGCATGATCAGGGCCGCCCGTACGTCATCCTTCACTTCGTCAAAACTGGGCGTTGAAGGTGCCACAATGTTGCGTGTGGAGACGACATAGGTCGCGTCATTGGTTGAAAACTGGCTCGATGTTTCGTCCACATTCATGTCGAATGCCTGTTTGAAAGCATCGCCTGCTTCCAGCAGCCCGATCATGGGCAGCCCATCTTTCGTGTAGCCATTCTGATCGACAGGTTCGAAGGAGATGACCGGCACATTCAACTCGCCAGCAATCTGGTTGAGATCGAAACCGGCATTGATCGAACGGTCCAGCTCTTCAAGTTTGGCATAAAGGAGCTGTGTGGCACGCTCACGAGCAAGATCTGTGCGTATCTGCTCCGACACGGTTTCGATCGGGAAGACTGCACCGGGCTGAATAGAGACGAGGCGGGCAACCAGCCAGCGACCATCGCCCATATCCTTGGGGCCGAAGAGTGCGCCGCTTTGCTTACCCGGCCCGAATATGGCATCGCGCAGCAAAGGGTCTTCCATATCTGCCGCCAGAGCCGTTTTGGACTCTCTCGTTACAACCCCCTGCAGGGTGGAGGGGTCCGCACCACCGGCAAGCGCTGCGAATGCATCACGCGCCGCGTCGCGGGTCCCGAACATCAATTCGACATAGGTGCGCTGTTCAGGTTCGGAGAAGCGTTCGGATTTGCCCGCTTCGTAGATAGTCGCGATTTCCTGTTCGGCTACCTCGACTTGGCTCAGATAATCGTCTGCCGACACTTTGATGACGTCAATGGCGCGCCGCTCAGGTTGCTTCAGGGCATCCAGATTCTCATTGTAGAAGGCGAGAACCTCTTCTTCCGTCGGCGCCTTGGGCTTCTCAACGTCTGCAGCATCCAGGATGAACCAGGCCACATCGCGCGATTCGGCGAGGTACCGTGATTGGATGGCTTTGAGGGCCTCCGGCATCATCAGACCGGCCGTTGTGCCGGTTTGAAGCGCCCTGAGGGTGAGATCGCTTTTCAGCTGGTCTTCGAATTCAGCCTGGGAAAAGCGGTTCTGCGCCAGGACACGCTGATATGTTGCAAGGTCGAGTTCGCCGGTCAGGGGATTCTTGAAGGCGTCTTCCTTCTTGAGTTCTGCCACGACGGCATCCGTTGAAGGTTCAATGCCGATCTTGGAGGCAAAGCCGAGCATAGTCGTTTGCGACTGCTGCAGCTGGAACACCTGGTCCACCATGCCGCGATTCACAGCTTCTTCCTTGGTGATTGGGCTATCGGACTGCTGATTCACGTTTCGCAGGAGCACTTCGATCCGGCGGTCAAAGGCATCGACGGGCACGGAAGCGCTGCCGGCTGCCATCAGGTCAGAGCCTAGGCCATTACGGACCTGATTGATGAAAGAATCTACGCCCCAGAAAGCCATGCCAGCGACGATGATCATAAGGATTGCCTTGCCCAGGAAGGACTGAGTCAGGCTTTTCATGAGCGCGAGCATGAGGCGTGTACTTTCAACTATTTGCAGGATGGCTCAGTGCTTGCTAGGCGACCCGGCTAAGTCAATCAAGATAGGTAACGCTGATGTCACGGACACTGATAGCCGGAAACTGGAAGATGAACGGGCTACGCGCCTCCCTTGTGGAGATCCTGGCCATTGCCGGTGGGGTGACGCCAGCGAAGGAAAATGTGGAAGCCTTGATCTGCGTTCCGGCCACGCTGCTGATGCAGGCGGCTGATCAGGCGCGTGAAAGCGAGCTCCAGATCGGCGGGGAAACCTGTCACCCGAACGAAAAGGGCGCGCATACGGGCGATGTCTCTGCCGAAATGCTGGCAGATGCCGGTGCATCCTATGTCATTGTTGGCCATTCCGAACGCCGGGCAGATCATGCGGAAACAAGTGAAATCGTGGCTGCGCAGGCAGCTGCGGCCCTGCGCGCCGGCATCAAACCGATCATCTGTGTAGGCGAAACGGCAGCCGAACGCGACAGTGGCAAAGCCATTGAAGTCGTGACCAGCATGCTACAGGCATCGCTTCCGGAGGGGGCTCCGGCAGAGAAACTCGTCATCGCCTACGAACCCGTCTGGGCGATTGGCACGGGCAATGTCGCGACGGTTGAGGCCGTAGATGAGATGCACACCGCACTGCGCAGCAGCCTGGTCGAGGTCTTTGGCGCGAAGGCAGAGCTTATCCCGATCCTCTATGGTGGCAGCATGAAACCCGATAATGCAGCAGCCCTTCTGGCTGTTAAAAACGTCAATGGTGGCCTGATTGGCGGCGCTAGCTTGAAGGCGGCCGATTTCCTCGCCATCTACGCAGAAGCCTGAATTCTCCCAGTCTGACTGAAGGCAGCACTTGGCCTGCGACCGCATTGCCTATATGCGGGCGCCTTGGACGAAACGTATCGGATTTGTCATGCAGAACGTTATCCTCGTGATTCACATCCTCGCTTGCCTGGTCATGATCGGGCTGGTGCTGGTTCAGAAATCGGAAGGCGGCGGTCTTGGTATCGGCGGTGGTGGCGGTGGCACCAACTCGTTGCTGTCAGGCCGTGGCGCAGCCGGCGCTGTCGTGCGCTCGACGATTATTTTTGGTGCGATCTTTTTCATCACCAGCCTTGCATTGACCACTCTTGCCAATCGCGGTCGTGATAGCCGTTCGGATGTTGAGCGCGTGCTGGCACCGGAAGAGGGCATCGCGCCTGTAACGAACCCGGCTGACCTGTTCGATCCGTCCGCTCCGCTGCTGTCAGGTCAGGCAGGCCTGTCGGATGACAGCGTCGCTACTCCGGAAGCCACACCTGAGGCAGCCCCGGAAACGGCGACTGACAATGCGGCGGATACGGCCCAATCCGAATCGGAAACGCCTGCACCTGAAAGCGGCAATCCCCAATAATCTCGCTTGCATCTGATTTTGATGCGTCTCGCAAAACCGAATCACGGCATCAGGGTGTTCCCATGATCCGCTATATTTTCATTACAGGCGGCGTGGTGTCCTCCCTTGGCAAGGGTATCGCTTCCGCCGCCCTCGGCGCATTGCTGCAGTCTCGCGGCTATGGCGTCCGTCTGCGCAAACTTGATCCTTATCTGAACGTCGACCCCGGCACGATGAGCCCCCGCCAGCACGGCGAGGTTTTTGTCACCGACGATGGCGCCGAAACAGACCTCGATCTGGGCCACTATGAGCGCTTTACCGGCGTTTCTGCGCGCCAGTCGGACAACATTACCACCGGCCGCATCTACAAGCACATCATCGAGAAAGAGCGCCGCGGCGATTATCTCGGTGCGACAATCCAGGTCATTCCGCACGTCACCAACGAGATCAAGGATTTCGTCCTGTCCGATCCCGGTGAGGGCGTCGACTTTGTGCTCTGCGAGATCGGCGGCACGGTCGGCGACATCGAGGGGCTGCCATTCTTCGAGGCAATCCGTCAGCTTGGGCAGGAACTCGGCCCTGAACGCGCTTGCTTCATTCACCTGACGCTGCTGCCCTACATTCCGGCGGCTGGCGAAATGAAGACCAAACCGACCCAGCACTCGGTTAAGGAACTGCGCTCCATCGGTATCCAGCCACAAGTGCTGCTCTGTCGTTGCGACCGCCCGATTCCGGAAAACGAGAAGGGCAAGATCGCCAGCTTCTGTAACGTCCGGCCGTCCAGCGTCATCGAAGCACGCGATGTGCGCCACATCTACGATGTGCCGGAAGCTTATCATGAGCAGGGGCTCGACCGGGAAGTGCTCGCGCATTTCGCCATCAAGGACGCACCGGAACCCGACCTTTCCGGATGGCAGCGGATCGCAAATACGATCCACAATCCTGATGGAGAAGTCTGTATCGGCCTCGTCGGCAAATACACCGATGTGCCGGATGCCTATAAATCCGTCGCTGAGGCGCTCAGCCATGGCGGCCTTGCCAACAATGTCAAAGTGTCGGTGAAACTCATCAATTCCGAGGAATTTGATGACGAGCACCGCCCGCTGGACATTCTAGAAGGTGTCCACGGCATCATCCTGCCAGGCGGCTTTGGTGAGCGTGGCGCCCACGGCAAGATGCGCGCGGCTCGCTTTGCGCGTGAGCGCCGCGTGCCATGTTTCGGCATCTGTTACGGAATGCAGATGTCCGTCATCGAGGCGGCCCGTCACATGGCCGGCATTGAAGACGCCAACACAACTGAAAATGACCCGACGACGAAATCGCCTCTGGTTGGCCTCATGGAGGAATGGACCAAGGGCAACGAGAAGGTCACCCGCGACGAAAACACCGACAAGGGCGGCACAATGCGTCTTGGGGCCTATCCGGCACGCCTGAAACCGGGCAGCAAAGTTGCCGAGATATACGGCACGCTGGACATCTCGGAGCGTCACCGTCACCGGTACGAGGTCAATGCGGCCTATATCGACGCCCTGGAAAAGGCCGGGGGTTTGTTCTCGGGCATGTCGCCGGACGGCACACTCCCGGAAATCTTCGAAATCCCGTCGCATCCCTGGTTCATCGGTGTGCAGTACCACCCGGAACTGAAATCCAGGCCGTTCGAACCGCACCCGCTGTTTGCGAGCTTCATCGACGCGGCCGTGAAGCAGAGCCGTCTGGTCTGATCCTCAGGATTTAGACAGCTGGAACTGGCCCACATTGATGCGGCCATCCGTAAAACCGGCTTCGCAATACGCGAGATAGAAGTTCCACATCCTGCGGAATGGTTCATCGAAACCCAAAGTGGCGATCTGGTCCCAAGCCCCATTGAAGGCGCGGGACCACTCGCGGCAGGTCCGGGCATAGTCCCGGCCGAAATAGGTGACGCCGTCGTGGCGCAGCCCCGCGAGCTGGAACTGTTCTTTCAGCGCCTTTTCGCTGGGAAGCATGCCGCCCGGGAATATGTGCCGTTGAATGAAGTCAACCCGCTTGCGGTATCTGGGGAACAACTGGTCATCGATCGTGATAATCTGCAGCGCGGCTCTTCCACGGTCCTTCAGGGATTCAAAGATCTTGCCGAAATAGCTCGGCCAGTATGACTCGCCGACAGCTTCAAACATCTCAATCGATGCGACACCGTCATATTGCCCCTTGTGATCCCGGTAGTCTTCAAGACGTATTTCGACCCGCTCGCCAAGGCCTTCACGCTGCATGCGTTGCAAGGCGTACTCACGTTGAGAAGGGGAAATCGTCAGGCAGGTGACTTTTGCGCCTCTATGCTTGGCGGCGTATTCTGCAAACCCGCCCCAGCCGCAGCCGATCTCAAGAATGTTGCTGGAGGGGGCAGCATCGATCCGATCACAGATGTTCCGGTATTTCGCTTGTTGCCCTTGCTCAAGCGACATGTTCGGGCTGTCAAAAACGGCCGAGGAATATGTCATCGAAGGATCCAGCCAAAGTGAATAGAAATCATTCCCTAGGTCGTAGTGGGCCTTGATGTTCTTTCTGGCGCCTTCGCGGGAGTTGCGGTTAAAAAAGTGGCGGATCTTGTTCAGCCCACGCACAACGGCGCCGCCAACGGCCAGTTTTCCCGTGGCTTCGAAATTCGCTGAGAAGAAGCGCAAGACTTCTGTCAGGTCAGGTGTTGACCATTCGTCATCCATGTAAGCTTCCGCAAACCCGACATCGCCTCCCGCCATGGCGCGTTTCACGAAGTTATAGTCATGTATGTGGATGACTGCGCCTGGACCGCGTTCTTCATTGGCAAACCGGATCTGACGTCCATCAGGCAAGCGAAAGAGAAGCGTTCCGCTTTGTGTCTTTAGGAGTGCAAAACAGGCAATCCGGAAGCTCGCCGGAACATTGCTCAGGGTCCGGATCGCACTGGTCGACGCAAGGATCGTCTCGGTCATGTTGGCTCCCTTAGGGGTTAGGGAATTGCCAGCATTGTGCCAGAAAGCACGAAAGAGTCCAAGCGCACCGAATACGGCGCCATGGATGAGATGTGTCTTTACCCGCTAATACGTTGGCTTTTCAGAGTTTCATAGGCATCCAGCGCCTGCTTGCGGCCGTCTTCATGAGAAATGATCGGCTTCGGATAGTCCTTGCCAAGCCGTATTCCCGCGTGCTCAAGAATGACCTTGTCCGCAGCCCATGGGGCGTGAAGAAATTTGTCGGGCATGCGCCTCAGCTCCGGGCACCAGCGCCGGACATATGAGCCATCCTTGTCAAACTTCTGCCCCTGCGTGATGGGGTTGAAGACGCGGAAATAGGGAGCAGCATCAGCGCCGGAACCTGCGGTCCATTGCCAGCTCACGGGATTGGATGCCGGATCTGCATCCACAAGTGTATCCCAGAACCACGCTTCACCTTCACGCCAATGCAGAAGGAGGTGCTTGGTCAGAAAGGATGCCACAATCATTCGTACACGATTGTGCATCCAGCCTGTCGCCCACAGTTGCCGCATACCTGCATCCACAATCGGAAAGCCGGTCTGCCCCCGCTGCCAGGCTTTCAGAGCTGCTGGATCCAGCCGCCACGGCATATGGTCGAAATCACGATTGTAGTTTTCCGTGGAGATGTCAGGGCAATGATAGAGCAGCACATAGGAGAATTCACGCCAGGCAATTTCCGAAAGGAACTTCCAGCCGCCGGCCTCGCTGATCCGCCCGGCTTCCATGGCGGCGGTGACTGCTCGCCAGACTTGCGCAGGGCCGATCTCACCAAACCGGAGGTGAGGGGAGAGGCCGGATGTGCCATCCTCCTTTCCCGGCAAGTCACGCTCATCAGGATACGTGTTGACCGGGCCCGCAAGAAAGTCCTGCATGCGTTGTTGCGCGCCAGTTTCGCCAGGTGACCACATCGCGTCGAAGCCGCTCGACCAGTCCGGCTCACCCGGATGCAGCCCGAGCCCGGCCAATGGAACGGAAGTCGGCTTCGGTCCCTTTAGGGACCTCGGGGCAGGCAGGGCTGCCGGAGGTTCATATGAAGCGCGCAAGGCCTTCCAGTATGGAGTAAAGACTTTGTAGAAACCGCCAGAGCCTGTTTTCAGCACCCATGGCTCGACCAGAAGGCGCGCATTGAAGCTCTGCACGTCTATCCCACGCTCCTTGAGCTGGGCCTTGATCGCAGCGTCGGTGGCGCGTTCGCCTTTCTCATAGCGGCGGTTCCAGAACACCGTTTCGGCGCCCGTATCGGCAATCAGCTCATCCAGGCAGGCTACGCTATCGCCAATCCGGAGAGTCAGATGGCCTCCCAGCCTTTCGATATCCTTGCCCAGCGATTTGAGCGACTTGTCCAGCCACCATCTGGACGCACCGCCCATGGCCCGGCTAGCTGCTGTATCATCGTGGATGTAGAGGCAAATCAGAGGCCGCCCTTTTGACGCTGCAGCGGCAAGGGCTGGATTGTCCGCGAGGCGCAGGTCCTCACGGAACCAGACAATTACAGGGCTGAGCGCGTCAGACAGGGGGAAGCTCCAGTTCTATGTATTTACGGATAGTATACGGCCCAGACAGGCGTTTGGTTCTGTGTAGCCTGCGGCTTCGCCTTTTACGTACCCCCGCCTGCGGCTATATCCAGAAAAAACCGGAGCAGAGTATGACAGATTCCTTCATGACCGGAGCAATGCAGGGCTGATGGCGCGGGCATCCCTCATCGACCTTATCGCGGCGGCGGCTGGCCGGAAGATTGTCTGCGTCGGCGACGTCATGCTGGACCGCTTCGTCTATGGCGATGTCTCGCGCATCTCTCCGGAAGCGCCGGTTCCGATCATGCGCCGCACACGCGAAGCATCCATGCCGGGCGGCGCAGGGAATGTGGCACGCAACCTGGCCTCTCTTGGCCTTCACACGGCCCTGATCGGCGTCGTCGGTGACGATACTGAAGGCCGGGAACTGGCCGCCCTGCTGGGTAAGTTGCCAAATGTCGAAGCCGATCTGATCGCCATGCGCGGGCGGCCAACCACTTTGAAAACCCGTTTCGTGGCGGGATCGCAGCAATTGCTGCGCGTCGATGCGGAAGAAGTCGCCACGATCGACCGGGACATTGAAAGCGAACTCGTTGCGGCCATCCATCAGGTTGCGGCTGAAGCCGCCCTCATCATCTTGTCGGATTATGCCAAGGGCGCCATCACCGAAAACGTCATTCAGGCGGCTTTGGACGCGGGCGAGACTCATGGCATTCCTGTTATCGCGGATCCGAAAGGGCGTGATTTCAAGCGTTATGGCGCTGTCGACCTGATCAAGCCCAACGGGCACGAACTGGCCCATGCCTTCGGCATGTCGACAGAGACGGACCAGGATGTCGCCGCCGCACTTGAGGCTGCAACGCGCTTGCTGCCGGCAAAAGCCATTGTCGTTACCCGCGCCGCCAAAGGCATGTCCTTCATTACCAAGGGGGGAGAAATCACCCATCGCGCCGGCAAGGCCCGCGAGGTCTATGATGTATCGGGGGCAGGCGATACATCGATTGCCGCGCTCGCCCTTGGTCTGGCAGGCGGTGGAACGCTCAGCCAGGCGGTGGACCTCGCCATCGCGGCCTCTGGTATCGCCGTCGGGAAGTCCGGTACGGCGACGGTTTCCGCCGATGAACTACGCGGTGCGCTGGAAATGGGGCTCGACCATGGCGGGGTGAGCCATATTCCGCTGGAGACCGCCATCTCGCAGGTCGCCATCTGGCGCGATGCCGGGCTGACCGTTGGCTTCACCAATGGATGTTTCGACATCCTGCATCCCGGCCACCTGAAAGTGCTGGAGGAGGCGAAAAGCCGTTGCGGGCGCCTGATCGTGGGCCTGAACTCGGATGCCTCCGTACGCCGCCTGAAAGGGCCAACCCGGCCTGTAAATGATGCAGAATCACGCGCACGCGTCCTGTCCGGCCTGACTGCGGTCGATGCTGTGGTCGTTTTTGAAGAAGACACACCAGCCGCGTTGATCGACGCGCTTCAACCGGACCTTCTGGTCAAAGGTGGTGACTATACGCTGGATACGATTGTCGGCGCAGATGTTGTGCTGGCACGTGGCGGCACAGTGCATATCGTGCAGACCGTTAACGGCCAATCGACCACAGCGGCAATTGCGCGGGCAAAGGCTGGAACGTCCAGCGACGCCTAGTTCGCGACGCCCTTTTTCAGCTCATACGTGCCGCGTGAGGTCAGGTTGAACCACTCCTGGATATCGGGGTGGCTCAATGGCTGCGCCGAGTCATCCGGAACGAGGTTCTGCTCTGACACATAGGCGATGTAGTGTGTGCGCTCATTCTCGGCGAAGAGGTGATAGAAGGGCTGGTCCTTGCGGGGGCGAACCTCTTCCGGAATGGCCTCATACCACTCGTCGGTATTCGCAAACTGCGGATCGACATCGAAAATGATGCCACGGAAAGGGAAGTGGCGGTGCCGCACGACCTGACCGATCTGGTATTTTGCCGTAAAAGTAGAGACGGCGTTGTAGCTGATATTCCGGTCGACTGGCCGGTCCAGCACATAAGGCGCTTCGGCGGGCTGCGTGCTCTTGCGGCTACGTCCCCCGGTCAACCATCCAAACAGGCCGCGTCTACTGGTCATTTGCGTCTCCTGTGATAGAGATTGCCCCAAGATTTAAGTTTGGGCCACATCATGGCTGACAAAAAAGCGGCGAACCGCCGGGGAAACCGGCGTGGTTCGCGCAAAGGGCGTAACGGACCGCTTTATGCGGCCGTTGACCTTGGAACGAATAATTGCCGCCTGCTTGTGGCGGAGCCGTGGGGGAAATCCTTCCGCGTCGTTGACTCACATTCGCAGATTGCCCGCCTGGGAGAGGGGCTACACGAGACCGGACGTCTCTCGGACGCCGCCATTGAGCGGGCGCTGGACGCCCTGAAAGCGATTCGCCGCAAATTGAAGAATCATGGCGTCGGCCGGGTTCGCTGCATCGCCACAGAGGCTTGCCGCCAGGCCGAGAATGGCCCGGATTTCATCCGCCGCGTCCATGAGGAAACGGGCCTGACCTTCAAGATCATCAATGCCAAGGAAGAGGCGCGCCTCGCCACGATCGGCTGTCATGACCTGATGGGTGATGACGCCAAAACTGTTCTCGTGATCGATATCGGTGGGGGCTCAACAGAGCTGTCCTGGGTGAACGCGAAGGTGGCCCGGGAGGGCGGCTCGCACGGTCTCGTCAAGCGAGCGCCGATACAGGACTGGACCAGCCTTCCGCTTGGCGTTGTCACTTTGCATGAACGGTTCGGCCACCTGCCGGAAGAAGAGGCGTTTCCGGCCATGCTGGAATATTGCCGTCAGGTGATTGAGGCCTGGAAGGGCACAGAGCGCGTCCGCCGCGCCATGGAGCAGGAAGGGGCACACCTCATCGGCACGTCCGGAACGGTGACCTGCCTTGCCGGCGTGCACCTGAAGCTCGACCGCTACCGCCGGGACAAGGTGGATGGCAGCTGGATGAGCCGGGAAGAAGCCGACGCGGCCGTGACGCTGTTGCGGGACCTTGGCCCTGAGGGCCGTGCGACCTTGCCAACGATTGGTGAGGAGAGGGCTGCCCTCATGTTGTCCGGCTGCGCGATCATGCAATCGGTCTGGGATGCCTTCCCGGGCGAACGCATGCGTGTTGGAGACCGCGGCCTGCGCGAGGGGCTGCTCCTCTCCATGATGTATGGCGGCAAGGGGCAGCGTCGGCGTGGTAACCGCCGCCGGTCCGGTCATGGCGCGAAGGACGGTGATGCCACCACCAAACCCGCTGAAGAGAAGCAATCCGGTTCGGAGATGTCCCATGACGGATGATGACAAACGCCGCTGGAAAGGCCCCTCTGACAGCCGCGGCTCCTCAGGCCGCCGGATGGGCGAGCGCAAGATCATTGCCCGCAAGGCAAAGAATGAAAGCTCCAAGCGCTGGATCGAACGCCAGCTGCAGGACCCTTATGTCCAGAAAGCCAAGTCTGAAGGCTATCGCGCCCGTGCGGCCTACAAGCTGCTGGAAATTGACGAGAAACTGAACCTGTTCCGTCGCGGCCAGCGCGTGGTCGACCTTGGCTGTGCGCCGGGTGGCTGGATGCAGGTCGCCCAGATCAAAGGCGCCAACGAAATCGCAGGGATCGACCTTCTTCCGGTCGAGCCAATGGCAGGCGTGCATATCGTGCAGGGTGACATCAACAATCCGGACGACGTCACCGAACTCATGAAGGGCCTGACCGCCGCGCCGGATCTCGTCCTCTCGGACATGGCGGCCAATACGACCGGCCACAAGCAGACTGATCACTTGCGGACGATTGCGCTCGCCGAAATGGCCGCCGCCTTTGCGGTGGAACACCTCGCGCCTGGCGGGGCCTTCTGCTCAAAGGTTTTCCAGGGCGGTGCCACAAAGGAAGTGCTGGATCTTCTGAAGGCGAACTTCACCAGCGTGAAGCATATCAAGCCGCCGGCAAGCCGTGCGGGCAGCCCGGAGATCTTTGTCGTTGCCAAGGGCTTCAAAGGGCGATGAGCGCATAGCTCAGCCGATTTTGGGCCGTTCTGCCTCATCCGTGCCGGGAGTGGCGCGGAAGTAGTCGTTCTCCGGGAACAGAGTCTGACTGACTGAGATGATCGTCTCGATTTCCTCATCGCTCAAGCGTGACTGCCAGTCATTCAGGCGCTGGGTCACCGACAGGCTTTCCCGGCCGGTAGTGGTCACAGGGCTCGCCGTATCATTGGATGCAATGTTCACGGAGGATATGTGCAGCTGGTTCAGGATAGCAGGCCCCTGACGCAGGACATCCTCGTACAGGATCAGGTGCGCCCGGCCACTTCCGATACTCTTCTGTGCTGCTTGCTCACTCAGGCTCCACAGCGCCGCAAGCCTGTGGGCAGGGGACTGATCGAACTGCAGGAGAGCTGCCGCACGTTCATGCTCCGGTGTGCCGGGCGTGAAATCGTCCAGCTTGTACATCTCAGCCAGGCGGACATCCTCGAAGCGCCAGCTCCAATCCGTTTCCTTGAAACTCGCAAACACGGCTGCCGGATTACGGCGGATATGGATGATCGGAACATTGTGTGTGCCGGCGACATCATTCAGCAGAAATCCAAGCTGAGTGAACTTCACCACGAGGTTATCAGACCAAACTTTGGATTCTGATGTCCTCAGGAAATGCGTATAGCCATGGGTGCCGATACCGCGCAGCGCCAGCCGGAGTTTGCGCTGGTCACGCGCCGTCAGACAGTCCGCAGACAGAGGCATGTATACGTTGCGGCTGGCGTCTGATGCCTCCGGACCCAGCTGGGTCCAGTTCTGGCCGGCAGCGGGGGAGAAGGGCTCGAACAGGGATTTGGCATTCAGCGCCTGCACAAGCGTCTGCTGGAGCCAGGTCGTCCCACTCCGCCAGAAGCCGTTGATCAACAGCGTATTCTTCAGCTGCTGCGAGGCGATGTAATCCATCAGCCCGACAGAAGTGAGTTTTAGACGACCAAAGCCCCGCACGTGTTTCAACCTGCCTATGGATTGCTTGTTTACAACCTGGGGAACGGGCAAATCCCGGGCCACAGCGCAGCTATTGCTGCTGAATCCCCTGTAAACAGGACATATTATATAGGTACCGGCTGCTGCTGGTCTGGGCTGGCCCGAAGAGGCAACCAAACTGTCCTGTCAGGTTATCCTGATCTGGCACAGAAAAATTCGAGCAAAATCCCCTTTAAAGTAGGGCTGAAGGGGGACTTAAAATCAAAAAAGATGAATTAAATCCGTGTCTCGATCGTGTGAGGCGCATCACAATGCTGGGCGCCTCCGCACGCGCGCTGGAAATAGAATTCGTTACTGCATATCCCATCATGCGTCGGATTGCTCGTTTCATAGCCTAAATCCAGAGTGACCTGGTAATGGGTAACCCGCCCATCCGAGATGAACCCTCGAGCGGTCAGTACGTCGAACCAGGCCGGTTCCTTGTAGCCCGCTCTGGCGATGCTCAGTGCGCGGGCAATTGCATCATCAACAGATACATCTGATGTGGCGGTGATTTGGCGTCGTGTCGAGGAGTTCCAAACCATAGGAAGCGCTTTCCGATCCCTTACGCATCACTCCCTCCACTGAACCTATGCGTAAACCGGGAAAAGCGTTCCAATTAACTCTGACTTGCCCGACAGCGCCTGACGCATCAGAATGCCGGGGAAAGAAAAGGAGGGTTGGAAATGACCATAACAGGCGGCTGCTATTGCGGCGAAATCCGTTACGTTGCGGAAGGCGAACCAGTCATGAAGGGCGA
>JAWKUR010000009.1:0-126452 GCA_041398445.1 Hyphomonas sp.
ATCCATCCTATGCCGCGATTGCCAGCCTTCCGCTGGCCGAACGGGTTACGGCCCTGCGCGATCCGGACTTCCATGCCAAGCTGCTGTCGGAGGAACCGGCAACGGACAATCCGTTCCTGAAGGTGATGCTGCGCAGCTTCGGCAAGATGTTCCAGCTGACCGATCCGGTGAATTACGAACCCGGCCCGGAAAGCACGCTGGAACACATGGCCGAGGCACGGGACGTCAGCCCTGAAAAGCTTGCCCTAGACCTGATGCTGGAGCGCGACGGACATGGCATGCTCTACCTGCCGTTCCTCAATTATGCGCAAGGCTCCCTCGAACCGATCCGCGCCATGATGGAAAGCCCGGCCACCCTGCCCGGCCTGTCGGATGGCGGGGCGCATGTCGGCATGATCTGCGACGGGTCCTTCACCACAACCATGCTGACCCATTGGGTGCGGGACCGGACGCGCGGCCCGAAACTGCCACTGGAATATCTCGTCCGCCGTCAGACGCATGACACGGCCGTATGGATGGGCCTGCACGATCGCGGCGTGATCGCGCCCGGCTACCGCGCGGACCTCAACGTCATCGACCTTCTGAACCTGAAGCTGCACCTGCCGGAAGTGCAATATGACCTGCCCGCAGGCGGACGGCGCCTGATGCAGCGCGCCTCCGGCTATACGGCGACAATCCTGAAGGGCGAGATCACCCATCGCGACGGAGAACCGACCGGCGCAAAACCCGGCCGGATGGTGCGGGGAGCACAGCACCTGCAAACTGCAGCAATTGCTGCAGAATAGAGCAAATTGTCAAGCGAGCTTGACAAAGTAAAGTTTGCTTGTCATCTTGTCATGGTAACTTGACAAGGAGCAGGCATCATGGCCCAGACACGCGGCTTTCGCACAGCAGAGCGCCGGTACAAATTTCTCTTCTGGCCGATGATGGCCATCTATGTGGCGGTCATTCTTGGCGCAAAATTCTTCATCGACGAAAACACAGCCCCGGTCTGGCTGAATGCCGCTTGCGCTATTGCCGCGACCCTGCCGCTCCTAATCGTTCTTTATGCGATCCGCCGGCAGACAGATGAAACGGACGAATACACGCGCATGCGGTATCTGCAGGCCCTCCGGGATGCCGGGCTCATCACATCCGGGATCACCTTTCTGTTCGGCTTCCTGCAGATCTTCGACGTTCTGGGCAGCATTGACGTATTCTGGTTCGGACCACTCTTCTTCTTTGCCTTTGGCCTGGCCCGCCTGACGAATTGCTTTGGCCGTACAGTCTGAACCATCATGAAGAATATTCTCCGCATCCTGCGTACGGAAAAGGGATGGAGTCAGGCCGAACTGGCCGACCGGCTGGATGTTTCACGCCAATCTGTGAACGCCATCGAGACCGGGAAATACGACCCGTCCCTGCCGCTCGCTTTCGCCATTGCCCGCCTGTTCAGGCGCAGCATCGAGGAAGTCTTCGATGACGGAATGGAGACCGCCGAAGCGGCCGAATAGGTTGCGAACAGGCCTCAGGCGCTGACGCCCACAAGGGCTTTCGAGAAGGCCTCCGCACTGAATGGGCGGAGGTCTTCTGCCTTTTCACCGATGCCGATGAAATGGATCGGCAGGTCATACGCCTCGGCAATCGCCACCAGCACGCCGCCTTTGGCCGTTCCGTCCAGCTTCGTCATGACGAGCCCTGTCACACCCGCCGTATTGCGGAAGGCTTCGACCTGGCTGAGCGCGTTCTGGCCGACTGTCGCATCCAGCACGAGGATCACATCGTGCGGCGCCGTCGGGTCCAGCTTCTTGATAACGCGGACGACTTTCTCAAGCTCCGCCATCAGCTCCGATTTGTTCTGCAGGCGGCCGGCCGTATCGATCAGGACAAGGTCCAGATCTTCCGCCTTCGCCCTTTCGATGGCCTCATAAACAAGGCCAGCCGCATCGGCGCCGGTCGGCTTCGACATGACCGGGATTCCGGCCCGTTCGCCCCACACGGTCAGCTGCTCGATAGCGGCAGCGCGGAACGTGTCGCCCGCCACGAGGAGGGCCTTGGCCCCCTGCTCCTTCAGTTTCGAGGCAATCTTGCCAATCGTCGTTGTCTTGCCGGACCCGTTGACGCCCACAAAGAGAACGATGCGCGGACTCGCACCTTCCGAGAAATCCACGATCTTCTCGCGCGGTTTCAGCACGTCCGAGATTTCGCTGGCGAGGGCCAGTTTGATCTCTTCGGGGCTGATTTCCTTGTCGAAACGCTCTTTCGACAGATTGCCGGCCACACGCGCGGCAACCTTTGCGCCAAGGTCCGACGCAATCAGCAGATCTTCCAGCTCTTCCAGCGTGTCATCGTCCAGCTTTCGGCGGCCGAGCGCGGCAAGACCTTCGGTCAGGCGGGAGGAAGACCGCGACAGGCCCTGCCCCAGCTTGGCGACAAAGCCCGGATTGTTGGCTTCCGCCTCCATCGCGGCGCGGGCGGCAGCTTCGGCTTCGGCGCGCAGGCGCTCTGCCTCGCGCCGGTCTGCCAGCAGTTTCAGTTCGGCTTCGGCTTTGGCCTTCTGGGCCTCGCGCTCTTCGCGCGCCTTGCGGGCCTTTTCAGCCTCTTCGGCAAGACGGGCCGCTTCTTCGGCGCTGGCCGCAGCCGCCGCCTCTTCCGCGCGGCGTGCCTCTTCTTCCAGACGTTGTGCCTCTGCGGCAGCCTCTGCGGCTTCGCGGGCCTGACGCTCTTCCCAGGCCTTATTGGCCTCGGCAACGATCCGCTCGATCTCTTCCTTTTCGGCAGCTGCCTTAGCCGCTTCGGCCTCAGCGGCTTCTTTCGCGGCAAGTTCCTCCGCCGACAGCTCAGGCGCGGCCATCTCCGCGCCGGCAGCCTTCAGTTCGTCTTTTTTCTTTTTCTTCCCGAACCAGAGGATCATTCTTCTATTTCTCCGATCAGCTGCCTGCCGTCATGCCCGGTTATATGGGCACGCACCGGGCGTCCAGCTTGGCCGGGGTCGTGTGACAGTTTCACCGGGGTGAAATCCGGCAGGCGCGCAGATGTCCCCCGCTCGACCAGAGCCTCCCGGATTTCGCCAATATGGCGCGAAAAATGGGTTTTGAGGGCGTTTTCGCCCGTTTCACGCAGGCGCGCGGCGCGTTCCTTCACCACGGCCTTGTCCAGTTGCGGCATCCGTGCCGCCGGTGTTCCGGGACGTGGGCTGTAGGGAAAGACGTGCAGGAAGGCGAGGCCGCAGTCTTCCACAAGACGGACCGAATTCTCGAAATGGGCCTCAGTCTCCGTTGGAAATCCAGCGATGATGTCGGCGCCAAGTGCAATATCCGGACGCAGAGTACGCAGCTTCTCCGCCAGCGCAATCGCGTCGTCACGGGAATGGCGGCGCTTCATCCGCTTCAGGATCAGATTGTCCCCATGCTGCAGCGAGAGATGCATGAAGGGCGCGAGGCGCGGCTCAGCCATCACCTCGAACAAGGCATGGTCGATCTCGATGGCATCAATGGAGGAAATGCGCAGCTGTTTCAGCTCCGGCACCAGTTTCAGGATACGCTGGACCAGATTGCCAAGCTGTGGCGTGCCCGGAAGGTCTGCGCCCCAGCTCGTCAGGTCCACGCCCGTCAACACAACTTCATAATGGCCCGTCTCCACGAGACGTCGCACCTGCTCCACCACCTCACCCGCCGGGACAGAGCGGGAATTCCCGCGGCCATAGGGGATAATACAGAAGGTGCAGCGGTGGTCGCAGCCGTTCTGGACCTGCACATAAGCCCGTGCGCGCCCGTCCATGCCGTCGATCAGATGGGCGGCCGTCTCCTTCACCGACATGATGTCGTTGACGCGGACTTTCTCGTGCCCGCCCAGCAGGTCGACCGGTTTCCAGGTCTCGGCCTTCATCTTCTCATGATTGCCGATGACGCGAGTGACTTCGGGCATCTTCGCGAACATGTCGGGGTCGATCTGGGCGGCGCAGCCCGTCACCAGAATGGGCGCGCCCGGATGTTCCTTCGCCGCACGGCGGATGGCCTGACGCGCGGAGCGCACCGCCTCCCCCGTCACCGCGCACGTGTTCACGATCACCGCATCCTGCAGCCCTGCCTCCACCGCATGGCCGCGCATCACCTCGGACTCATAGGAGTTGAGGCGGCATCCGAGCGTAATCAGCGTCGGGCTGGAAGGCGGTTTCGGGTCTGTCATGGCGAACTCGTTCAGCGCACATCGCGCCAGATGGAACGGGAATCAAGATATTCGACCAGTTCGTGGGTCGAGGAAGCACACAAAGAGGCTACAATATTGCCAGATCAAGCGAGGCAAATTCCTTGGTGTTGAGAGAAGCGTCCATTTCAGATGCGCCAGCCATTGCAAAGCTTCACAGAGCCTCACGTGAAGCCGCGATGCCCTGGCTGCCCGTCATCCATTCACCGGAAGAAGTTCTCGAATTCTTCCGCGACCGGGTATTGCCCAGCCAGACCGTAATCGTTGCCGACAAGTTGGGCCAGATGGCTGGGTTCACCGCATATAAAGATGGGTGGCTACACCATCTTTATGTGGCCCCGGACGCGTGGCGTGGCCGTGTCGGCTCACAATTGCTGCATCAGGTCCAAGCGGCTTCCAACAGCCTTCAACTCTGGGCGTTCCAACGCAATACCACTGCACGCGCATTCTATGCCCGGTTCCATTTCGATGAAGTCGAATTTACGGATGGAGGGCGAAACGAGGAAAAAACGCCTGATGTGCGGATGATTTGGCGCCGGACCTGACAGCCTCAGATCTCGGTTTCGAATTCCAGCTCGACCGGGCCGGTCATGTAGACGCGGTCGTCGCTTTCGCGCCATTCGATCAGCAATTCGCCGCCATCGAGGATCAGTTTTGCCGTTCGTTCGGTGAGCTTTGCGCGGGCCGCACAGACGAGCGCCGCGCAGGCGCCCGTGCCGCAGGCCTTGGTCAGCCCTGCCCCGCGTTCCCACACGCGCAGGCGGATCGTGTGCCGATCGATCACCTGCGCAAAGCCGACATTGGTGCCTTCCGGGAACAGCGGATGCCACTCCACCAGCGGGCCGAGCGCCGGAATGTCATAGGCATCGACATCGGAGACAAAGAACACGGCGTGCGGGTTGCCCATGGAAACCACCGCCGGGCGGGACAGGATCGGGTTGTCCATCGGGCCGATTTTCACGTCGACACCGCGCACATCCATCTTTTCCGCCAGCGGAATGTCTTCCCAGCCCATCAGGGGCGAGCCCATGTCCACGGTGATCAGGCCATCCTCGGCACGGAAGGCGCGCAGCATGTCTGCCTCGGTCTGGATTGTGATCCGGTCCTTGCCGGTCTCGTCCAGCAGGAGGCGGCCGACACAGCGGCTGGCATTGCCACAGGCGGAAACCTCGGTGCCATCCATGTTCCAGATGCGCATGAAGACATCACGCGTGGCATCCCGTTCCAGCGCGATCACCTGATCGGCCTTCATTTCTTCAGCCAGCTGGCGCACCTGGTCCGCCGTCGGAGAGAACGGCACAGAGCGGGCATCGAAAATGGCAAATGCGTTGCCAGCCCCGTTCATCTTCCAGATTTTCATGCGCGATGTCCTGTCCGGTTTCGGGTTTCGGCGTAGCGGGCTCTATTGCCCTATCGCGGGAGCCGCGTCGAGACGATCCAGCCTGCCACCTGAATGCCGAGCGCCACCAGCAGGAAACCCGGCATCAGCCTGAACGGAACCAGCAGTGCCAGAACCGCCGCGGCGATACAGGCATAGTCCACCAGGTCCGATGACATCAGCCAGCCTTCCGGCGTCCGCGCGCGGCGTACGTCCAGCAGCGTCACACTGCGCCACACACGGCCCATGTCCGGCGGACCGAAGACTTCCTGAAGGCGTTTCGGATCACGAATGCCGGTCATTTCGGCAAGATCGCCCACCTGCGCCTCGCCCAGCGCGATGTTCCGCTTGCGCGACGATGTGCCGATCAGGCTGACAAGACTGGACAGGACCACCGCAAGCGCGATGGCCACCATCGTAAATCCGTCAAAAGGGCCATACCCGCTCATGGCGTGCATATAGGCACGGTCTGGCCCCGCAGGAAGATCAGCGCCCGATCCGCCTGGGGATGGCGGCCCAGTAGTCGAAGTCCAGCAGCACGCCGTCGGCATATTTGCCATCAGCCGTCTTGTAGGCGAAGGCCGCCGGGTCCTGGTCTTTCACCGCGACGAGGCGAAGGCGCAGGGCCCCTGCCTTGTCGGACAGCTCAGCCTTGTCCAGCACTTCGCTCCACGCATAGATCGTATCGCCAGCGAACAGCGGGCTTGCATGCGTACCGGCATTGATGGCCAGCACCTGGCCGGCATTGGCGAGGCCGTTGAAGGCCAGCGAACGGGCAATAGAGATCACCACGCCGCCATAGATGAGACGCTTGCCGAAGCGGCTGGTCTTCTGGCCATGCGCGTCGAAATGGACTTTCGCAGTATTCTGGTAGAGGCGCGTCGCAATCTGGTGCTCTGCCTCTTCCACGGTCATGCCGTCGACGTGATTGATCTTCTCGCCGATCTCGTAATCTTCATAGCCATAGGGGGAACCGGCGAGCGTGAAGTCCCAGTCCTCCATGGGGGCGAAGCCTTCCAGCTCGCTGCCCGGCACGGCGGACGGCAGGTCCGGCACATGGGCAGGCGGCACAGCGGCGTCCTCTTCCCACTTGTTCACCATCACCCAGCGCACGAAGGACATGACCTCGATGCCGTTCTGGTTGAAGCCGCGCGTACGGACCCAGACAACGCCTGTGCGCTTGTTGGAATTCTCCTTCATGCCGATGACTTCGGACACGGTGTTCAGCGTGTCACCCGGCATGATCGGGCGGCGGATGCGGCCATCGGCATAGCCGAGGTTTGCAACCGCGTTCAGGGAGATATCCGGCACCGATTTGCCGAAGACGACGTGGAAAGCATGGATCGGGTCGAGGGCGAGGCCCGGCAGGCCGGCGGCCTTTGCAAACTCGGCCGAGGAATACTGGGCGTAACGATTCCCGGTCAGCGCGATAGAGCGCGATATCGCCCTCGGTTACCGTTTGCGGCGTGGCATGGACCAGTTCCATGCCGATCGAAAATCCTCGAAATAATTGCCGGGATTGGATTTTGTCTGTGCGGTCATGGCAGCCTCGTTTCCGGGGCTGCCGCCTGTCTCGGTCTACCCTAGACCTGCCAGCTGCTGCCCGTCATCTGATCGGCGACTACCTGCACGTCCGTCCCATGGGAAATCAAGGCCGGTGACGCCTGAAGGACCCAAACGAGCGAAATCGCCGCAGCCACAAGACCGCCCAGCGCCACCTTGTCGGTCAGCGCGCTCACGCAGCTGGTCCAGCATGCGCGGCCCCGCAATCATGTAAGGCAGGCCGAAAAAGCAGAAGCCGGCGAAAGCCAGGCACAGCGCAGCAGTGGCGAGAAGAACGGTCATCATCATGACGCCAGTCTCGCGTCAGATGGCTGACATCCGGCAACGAAAATCGGTGAAATTTGATCGATCGGCCCGTTTCGGGCCGAATTGCAGTGATTTCGATTCGATCAGACGAGTTTCAGCAGGTCTTCCGGCGGGCGGCCGAGAACAGCCTTCTTGCCCTTGATGCCGATCGGGCGCTGGATCAGCTTCGGATTCTCCGCCATGGCCTGAAAATGGCCTCATCGCTGAGTCCGCATCGATCCCGGCTGCCGGAGCATCCTTGGCCCGCAGGAAGACGCGCGGAGAAACCCCGCCCATCTTTTCGCGATCTCCTTCAGCTCCTCCACCGATAGGCGCTCGGTCGCGTTCATGTTTGCGCGCACGTCCGGCTCGACACCGGCTTCCTTCAACAGGTCCAGCCCCTTGCGGGAAGTCGAGCAGTTCGGATTGTGCAGGATCGTGTAAGTCATGACGGCTCCTGCGCTCAGGCGGTTTCGAAGGCGCGGATGGCCTCATCCATGGCCACGGTGCGGCGTGCCTCGTCGAGGTGCAGCAGCTCGGTCATCTTGCCATTCACCTTCAGCACGCCCTTGCCGGCATTGGCCGGGTCCGCAAAAGCCTCGATCACGGCTTTCGCCTGTTCCACATCGTGATGGCTGGGCGCGAAGACACGGTTCGCCGTTTCCAGCTGCGAAGGGTGGATCAGCGTCTTGCCGTCAAAGCCGAGATCGCGGCCCTGCTCGCACTCATTGATCAGGCCCTCCTCGTCCTTGATGTCGTTGAACACGCCGTCGATGGCGGTCAGGCCATAGGCACGGGCCGCGGCGACCGAAAGCTGCAGCGCCACCTGGAAGGCGATCCGGTCCGGCGTCATCCGGGCGCGGTATTCCTTGGCCAGATCGTTCGTGCCCATCACGAACGTAGTCAGACGGGTCGTCGTGCAGCGGCGGCGATTTCCTCGATGTGGAGGATCGCCTTCGGCATTTCGATCATGACCCAGAGGCCGAACCCGGCCGGTGCGCCCGCCTCGGTCAGCGCCTTGTCGAGCGCTTCGATATCAGCGGCGGATTCCACTTTCGGCGCCAGAACCGCCTGCGCCCCGCTGGCGACAGCCATTTTCAGGTCGTCTGCCCCCATTCGGTGGCGAGCCCGTTCATGCGCACCACAATCTCGCGATGGCCATAACCGCCCTGTTTCACAGCGCTGAGGATGGCTTCACGCGCGGCAAGCTTCGCGTCCGGCGCCACAGCGTCCTCCAGGTCCAGCAGCAGCGTGTCAGCCGGCAGGCCGCGGGCCTTTTCGAGGGCGCGTTCGTTGGCACCCGGCATATAGAGACAGGAGCGGCGCGGGCGGTGCGTCTGTGAAGCCATGGTCGTTCATCCCTTTTAAAGCGCGCGGACTATCGCCTTGCACTGCAACAGGTGCAACTGCGGCAATTGCTTCCCGGCCACAAAGCGCTTTCCTCCCTTACCTGTTCAAATATTCCGGTAAGTTTAAATGTTCTGGCGCGCTACGCCCACCCTGCTCCTTTTGGTTGCGGCACTTCCCTTCATGTCCGCAGCGGAGCCAATCACCGTCACCCAATTACGCGATGAATTTGCCAAACGCGGCACCGAAGCGCTGGATGTCGCCTATTTCGACGGACACCCCGTCATGACCGGTGAGATGCTGGGGCAGACCTTCGATGCGGTCCTGCGTGAATGCGAAGGTCCGCAGAAAGCCTGCCAGGCGGTGCGATACGTCTCCTGCCGTGAAATGCCGGATTTCTCCCGCATCGAGACCCTCGAAATCGCGAACACGCACAATACCGGCTACGGCAAGGCAACAGCCTATGCCGAAGAGAAATGGTTCGGCCAGGTGATCTGCATCCGGCTGCAGCAGGAATTTCCGGGCGAGGAAAAATTCGGCCTGAACCAGATTTTCGAATGGCAGATCGAACTGGAGGACTTCCTTCAGGAAATGGACGACGCCGAGACAGACAAACTGGCAGCAAACGTCCTCGACAACAGCGCGGATTAGGCCGTATGGCCGGAGTATGACGAATACGCCGATTTCCGGCTTCACAGCCGCCGGTCTTGAAAGCGTGCGTGACGTCTTCGAGGCGAATTTCAACGAGATGGACGAACTCGGCGCCGGGTTTGCCGTGTATCACCGGGGCGAGCTTGTCGCGTCCTTGCTGGGCGGCTGGGCCGATCGCCAGAAGACGACCCCCTGGGGCGCAGACACGCTGGTCCCGGTCTATTCGACCACCAAAGGCATCGCCGCCTTCGTGCTGGCCTCGCTCGTCGATACGCTGCCGGATGGGTATGAAACCCCGGTCGCGGACGTGTGGCCAGAATTTGCCGCCAACGGGAAAGAGGCCGTCACTATCGGCCAGGCGGTAAGCCACCAGGCCGGCCTGCCGGGCTTTGCAACGGAAATTGATCCAGAGCTGTGGCTGGACCCGCCTGCCTGCGCCGCGGCGATTGCAGGGCTCGCCCCGATGTGGCCGCCCGGCACGGCACATGGCTACCACCCCCTCACCTGGGGCTATATCGCTGGTGAAATCGCACGCCGGATCAGCGGCGAAACGCTGGGCACGACGCTGAAAAGCCTGTTCGGCGGGATCGACTTCCATATCGGCCTGCCTGCCAGCGAGCATGCGCGCTGCGCTGACATCAAACGCCCCAATGCGATGGCGGACCTGGGAGAGCTGAACGACTATCGCAAGGCCGCCTTCGTCTACAAATGGTCTGCCCCCAATCGTGGCGGCGCGATCTGGCGGGAGATCGAAATTCCCTCCGCCAATGGCCATGGCACCGCCGAAAGCGTCGGCGCGATTTACCATCACTATGCCCGCAGCGGCGGCGGCAAGCTGCGCCCCGGCATTTTCGAGGAACTGATCCGCCCACGCACCCATGGGCCAGACCTCGTCCTGCCGATGGAAACGAGTTTCGGCGCTGGCATCATGCTGAACACGCACGGCCTGTTCGGGCCGAATCCGGTCACGCTTGGCCATTCCGGCTGGGGCGGGTCCATGGCCGTTTCCGATCCGGATGCGGAACTGACCTGTGCCTATGTCATGAACCGGCAATCGAACGTTCTGGTGGGCGATCCGCGCGCTGTCCGCCTGGTCGAAGCCGTCTACGCTGCCCTCTGACATGTTTGCCTCGCTCGACTGGCCTGCCTTTCTTGTTGCCATGCTTGCTGTGGAACTGACGCCTGGCCCCAATATGGGGTGGCTGGCAGCCCTGTCGGCAAAGGCTGGCCGGGAACATGGCTTCAAGGCAGTCGCAGGGATCACGCTGGGGCTCGCCGTTCAGCTGCTTGCCGCAGCCACGGGCCTGTCGGCCCTGCTGGCGGGGTCCATCACGCTCTACGAAGCGCTTCGCTGGGGCGGAGTGGCCTTCATGCTCTATCTCGCCTGGGAAGCGTTCCGCGACGACGGATCGGCCGCGCCTGCCCTTGCCAACAAGCTGGCCGGGTTCCAGCGCGGACTCATCGCGAACCTGCTCAACCCGAAGGCCCTGGTGTTCTACCTTCTGGTCGTCGGCCAGTTCGCAAATCCGATGGCCGGACATGTCTGGCTGCAGATCCTGCTGCTCGGCAGCCTGCACATCCTTGTGTCACTCATTGTCCATGTGTCGATTGTTCTCGTGGCTGACAGGATGGGCAGCCTTCTGGAGAAGTGGCGTACCTCTTTCGTCGCCCGGCTCGGCTTTGGTCTGACACTGGCGCTGGTGGCTTTGTGGATCGCCATGTCGACGGCCCGGCCCTGAGCGCCTGGCCTCAAATGCCGCGATCTGGCCTGTTCATTGCAGAACACGCCATCAGATAGAGAGTCCCATCACTATCTGTTAGAAACTGACACGCCCCGGCGCCAATCCCTCTGGCCCGGGGTTATTTTTTGTGCCGGTACTTCAGACGATCCGCGCCGCGCGTGCCAGGCGGCGGGCTTTCGCCTCCCCCACCATGGAATCGACGGTAAAAACGGCCAGCGCCAGCCAGATGAAGCCGAACGCAATCGCCAGCGTGGCGCCGAACGGTTCACGGAAGATCAGCACCGCAATCAGGAACTGAATGCTGGGCCCGATATATTGCATCATCCCGATGGTCGACAGTTTCAGCCGCTTTGCAGCGAGCGCAAACAGGATCAGCGGGAATGCCGTGATCGGGCCAGCCAGCATCAGGAGCGGGATGTCCCATCCACCCTGCCCCACCAGGCGGCCATCCGGTTGCTGAGCGAACCAGGCGAGCCAGCCCACAGCCAGCGGCACCAGCACGATGACTTCCATCAGGAAGCCTGCCCGGCTGTCGATCGCCACTTTCTTCCGGATCACCCCGTAGGAAGCAAAGCTCATGCACAGGAAAAGTGCGACCCATGGCACATGCCCGTAAGCGAAGGTCACGATACCCACGCCAATCCCGGCAATCGCGACAGCCGCCCACTGCGCCGGGCGCAGCTTCTCGGCAAAGAACAGCATGCCGAACAGCACGCTCACCAGCGGATTGATGAAATAGCCGAGCGATGCCTCGATCGTCCGGTCCGCATTGACCGCCCAGATATAGACGCCCCAGTTCCCCCCGATCACCAGACCTGACAGCATCAGCCATTTTGCCGTCCGCCAGCGGAACGCCGCGCGGATGTCATGCCAGTTGCCAGCCAGCGCGATCAGAACAAGCGCCGTCGGCACGGACCAGACCACCCGGTGCGCCAGCAATTCCTGCGGCAGGACATGCCGCATCGCCCGGATATACAGCGGCAGGCTGCCCCAGATGAAATAGGCACCGAGGCCGACGAAAAATCCGAAACGCTGGCTGGGAGACATGCGGCGCGCTCTATCAGCCTCCCCCCACCTTGAACAGTCACGAAAACCGTCGTCTTCTGTCATGGCAGGGCTGTGTGTGAATTTCAGGCCAATCCCCTGCGCAACAAAGAGGAAATGTCGACGCCCGATGGATGAAACCTCACCGTCCCTGCTCAATACGCTGAAGTTCGAAGATGTGCTTCGTTCCGTTCAGGAAGACATGACGCGGCTGGCGGCGGAGTTTCTGTCCTATCAGTCGCTCTGGCAAATCTTGGCCATCGTCATCGCCGGGATCATCGGGTTTTTCCTGTCACGTGTACCCGCCGCACGCCTGAAGAAGCTGGCCAGCAGCCGCAAGCATCCGGACATCCTCTTTCACGCTGCCGTATCAGCCTCACGCATTGTCTGGCCTGTGCTGACGGCGATTGTGCTCTGGATTGCCATTCCCGCCTTCAAGCAGTTCGGGCTGCCCAATGAAATCCTGCGTATCGCCGCCAGCCTTCTGAACGCCTGGATCATCGTCCGCCTGATTACCTCGAATATCCGGGATGGCCTCGTCGCGAATACGCTGGCCCTGCTCGCCTGGCTGATCGCCGCGCTCTATATCCTGCGCTTGCTGCAGCCGGTGACGGAATCGCTCGATTCCACGATCATCGAGTTTGGCGGAGTAAAATTCTCGATCCTGCGCCTGCTGACCAGCCTGGCCGTGGCGGCCTTTGCGCTCTGGCTTGGCCGGATTGCGGGTGATGCGGCGCAGGCGCAGCTGCGCAGCTCCAAGAAGCTGACCCCTTCCATGGCCGGGCTTCTGGGCCAGGTCCTGAAGATTTCCTTCATCATCGTCGCCATCCTGATCGCGCTTCAGGTGGTCGGCGTGAACCTGACGGCGCTGACCATCCTGTCCGGTACGCTGGGCATTGGCATCGGCTTTGGCCTGCAGGCGATCTTCTCTAACTTCGTGTCGGGCCTGATCATCCTGATCGAGAAATCCGTGAAGGTCGGCGACTTCATCGAACTTCAGTCGGGCGTCACGGGCCTTGTCCGCGAGATCAACATCCGCTCCACCCTCGTTACGACGAACGACAATGTCGATATCCTTGTCCCCAACGAGGAATTCATCAAGGCGCAGGTCATCAACTGGACCCTGCGCGATGCGCGGCGCCGGGTGCGCGTGCCGTTTGGCGTGGCCTATGGTTCCGACAAGGAGCTGGTGCGCAAAGCCGGCCTGGAAGCAGCCGATGAAATCGAGTGGACCCTGAAGGGTTTGCCGGGCCGCGCGCCACAGGTCTGGCTGACCAAGTTTGGCGACAGCGCGCTGGAGTTTGAACTCGTCGTGTGGCTGACCGATGCCGCCGTCAGCCGCCCGGCCCGCGTGGTTGCAGATTACAACTGGGCGCTACATACCGCGCTGGAAAAATACGGGCTCGAAATCCCCTTCCCGCAACGCGACCTGCACCTCAAAAGCGCGACGGGCCTCAACGTCACCGTCGAGACCCGCCAAACAAAAGCCAATCAGGCCAAATTCGATTCAGGAACGGATTAGTCCGTTGCAACCGGCTGCTTCTCCGGAACCAGCACGCCGCGGTTCAACAGCTCTTCAGCGATCTGAACGGCGTTGAGGGCAGCACCCTTGCGGAGGTTGTCCGAGACGCACCAGAACATCAGGCCGTTCTCCACGGTCGGGTCCTTGCGCACGCGGCTGATGAAGGTTGCCCAGTCACCGACGCACTCTTTCGGCGTGATGTAGAGGTCTTCTTCCGGATCATCGACCAGCATGATGCCGGGGCTTTCGCGCAGCAATTCCTGCGCTTCCTTCGCGCTCATCGGCGCGGCGAGTTCCACGCTGACCGCCTCGGAGTGGCCGACAAAAACCGGCACGCGCACACAGGTTGCGACGAGTTCGATGCTCTCATCGACGATCTTCTTCGTCTCGACGCGCATCTTCCACTCTTCCTTGGTGAAGCCGTCATCCATGAAGACGTCGATCTGCGGAATGACGTTGAAGGCGATTTCCTTCTGGAAGACCTGCGGCTCCGGCTCGTCATTCACATAGATGCCGCGCGTCTGGTTCCACAGCTCGTCCATGGCGTCCTTGCCGGCGCCGGAAACGGACTGGTAGGTCGAGCAGACAACGCGCTTCACGCCGACCGCATCGTGCAGCGGCTTCAGCGCCACCACGAGCTGCGCGGTCGAGCAGTTCGGGTTCGCGATGATCATCTTCTTCTTGTAGCCCATCACCGCTTCGCCATTGCACTCCGGCACGACCAGCGGAACGTCCGGGTCCATCCGCCAGGCGGACGAGTTGTCGATGGTGATGGCGCCGGCAGCGGCGATCTTCGGGCACCACTCCTTGGCGGTCGACCCGCCAGCCGACATCAGGACAAGATCGACCTTGGAGAAGTCGAAGCTCTCGATGTCCTGGCACTTGAGGGTACGGTCGCCAAAGGACACTTCCTTGCCCAGCGAACGGCGCGATGCCACGGCATAGACTTCGTCTGCCGGGAACATGCGCTCTTCGAGAATGGCAAGCAGTTCACGCCCGACATTTCCCGTTGCTCCGACAATCGCAATCCGTGTGCCCATGGCTCTCAAGCTCCTCGCAAATCGAGGCGGGCTTATGACGCATTTTTGTGGAATGCGCAAAGCCTGTTGCCATTCACCCGCCTGTCGGGCAACACGAATGGGCTTCTGAAGACCCGGATGGAGGCCCCTGCCTCATGCTCGACGACATAATTGCCCGTTATATTCAAAGCTATAATGCCCGTGACATTGACGGCATGCTCGACTGCGTCACCGATGATGTCGTTTTCGAAAACATCTCCAATGCCGGCGGTTCCATGCGCCTCGATGGCAAGGACATGATGCGCCAGGTGGCCGAGCTTTCCGGCAATGCCTTCTCCTATCGCCGTCAGCGCCTGATCAATGTCGTCTCCGGCAGCGGCAAGGCCGCCGCGGAGATCGAGTTTGAAGGCAAGGCGGCTGTCGACCTGCCGAACGGCGTGAAGGCTGGCGAGACCGTGAAAGTGCGCGGCGCCAGCTTCTTCGAGTTCCGCGGCAACCTGCTCTGCCGCATCGCGGACTACAGCTAGGCCGACTGCGCGAGTTCCGGCACGCGCAGGTCCGGCGCGAGGCCCTCCCCCATCATGTCGATGAAATTACCCGAATAGAAAGCCTTCACGGCGTGATCGGGCAGGCCCTGCAGGGTTTCATCGAACCGTTTCAACGGATTCCGTCCACCTTCCACATGCGGATAGTCCGATGAGAACATGGCGATTTCCTCGCCTGCATTGCGGATGATCCAGCCCGCATCCTCATGCGGGTAAGGCGCAGCGCGGAACTGGCGGCGCACGATCTCTGACGGTTTTGCCGAGAGCTTCTGCAGCCGCTCCTCATTGCGCATGAAGGCATGCGCTGCCGAATCCATGGCGCGCATCCAGCCCGGCACCCAGTTCGCGCCCAGCTCGATCGCGCCCCATTTCAGGTCCGGGAACCTGTCGAACACGCCATCGAAGATCAGCGTTGCCAGCGTCTGCATCGCCGCCTCGGGGATCGGCATGTAGGATACGGAGGTGAAATTGTCGTCGCCGCCATGGAAATCCGGCACCGGCGGCAGACCGTTTTCCTTGTAGGCCGGGTTCAGCTTCGTCTCCCCGCCAACATGCAGCACCACGGGCAGGCCCGCTTCCTGTGCCTGCGCCCAGACAGGGTCCAGCGCAATGTGGCTGGGCGAATGTTTCTGCGGGCAACGGCTCGGCACCATCAGCGCCTTCGCGCCGAGCTTGATCGCAAGCTTCGCCGTGGCAGCTGAGCGGCTGAAATCTTCCAGCGGCACATAGGCGACAGGCAGAAGGCGCCGGTCGATGCTGCAGAAGTCCGTCATCATCCGGTTATGCGCATCGGCTGCGGCATAGCAGAGCTCCATGTCGTCGCCCTGATCCAGTCCGAAATTGCCGAGGCAATGCGTGGTGAAGACCAGCTGGCTGGCAAAGCCCAACAGGTCCATCGTGTGCGGCCGGTCAGACCGCCACCAGGCGCCATGGGCCTCATAGCCCTTGCGCAGCAGGATATTTTCATCCGCCTCGGCCCGGAAGCCTTCATCCTTCTGCTGGCTCAGCTGTTCGTCGATCCAGCCTGACTTTTCCGCCCGCAGTGCCTGCACTTGCGGCAGGGCCTGGAACCGGGCCAGCAGGCGTTTGTCAAAATACGGATCGAGGCAATCGACCGGCTCCATCAGATGGCTGTCGGCATCATGGATCAGCCGTCCGGCAGCATACGACATGGCATTCCTCCCTTATGTTTTTGGGGAATGCTCTCATGTCGTATGGGACGGGGCAATCTTGCCCCTGCGTCAGCGCAGGATCAGAGGGCGGCGATCACCGCGTCTGCCATTTCCCGCGTGCTGAGACTGCCGCCAAGATCCCGGGTACGTGCACCCTGGTCGAGCGCCTTGCCCACAGCCGCGAACAGGATGTCTGCCGCCTTCTCCCGGCCGAGCGACCAGCGCAGCGCCATTTCGAGAGACAGGATCGCCGCGCACGGGTTGGCAATTCCCTGCCCCGCAATGTCAGGCGCGGAGCCGTGCACCGGCTCATAGAGGCCCGGCGTGCCTGGCGTGCCAAGCGAAGCCGACGGCAGCATGCCGATCGACCCGGTCAGCATTGCGGCCTCGTCCGACAGGATGTCGCCGAAGAGATTGTCCGCAAGGATCACGTCGAACTGTTTCGGCGCGCGCACAAGTTCCATGGCACAGGCATCGGCATACATGTGCGACAGGGCCACGCCCGCGCCCATTTCCGCATGCGCCAGCGTCACTTCCTGACGCCAGAACAGGCCGGACTCCATCACGTTCGATTTCTCGACCGAGCAGACACGGCCCTGACGGCCGCGCGCGATTTCAAACGCCACATGCGCCACGCGCTCGATTTCCGGATGCGTGTAGACGGCCGTATCATAGCCGCGGCGGATACCGGCAGTCTCGTCGATGCCGCGCGGCTGGCCGAAATAGACCCCGCCCGTCAGCTCCCGGACGATCATCAGGTCCAGCCCCTCCACCACGCTCTGCTTCAGGCTGGAGGCCTCGACAAGCGCAGGGAAGCAATAAGCCGGACGTAAATTCGCGAACACGTCGAGCCCCTTGCGCAGGGCCAGCAGGCCGGCTTCCGGCCGTTTGTCACGCGCCGCGCCAACCCATTTCGGGCCACCGACAGCGCCCAGCAGGACGACGCTGGCGCGGCGGGCGCGCTCCAGCGTTTCTTCCGTCAGCGGATCACCATGCATGTCGATGGATGCCCCACCAACCAGACCGTCTTCCACCTTCAGGTCCGGCGCGACGATCTCTGCCACGCGGCGGGCTTCGGCAATGACTTCAGGACCAATCCCGTCGCCCGGGAGCAAGAGGAGTGTCTGCTGCATGTTCTGACCTATTTGCTGCGTAATACCACTGGGGCGGCTCTACTCCCGCAGAGCCGCCATGTCACCCATGGTTTTTGACGCAGCCGCTTGGCGATCAGCCGCCAAAGGCGGTTTTCGGAGGCGTGTAGCCGCGTTGCGACTGGACACCATTGATGGCGTCCTTGGCGGCTTCCTTGTCGCGCTCTTCAATGGCGGCCCAGGTCGCCTTGTTGTTGCAAACCCGTTTCGGCAGGATTGAGCCGGATTCGTACACGCTCCGGCATTCCATCTCCGCACCTTCGGCAACGGTCATTTCTTCCTTGGGCGTACCCACACAAGCCGTCAAAACGATGCCTGCTGCGGCAACAAACAAAAGCTGCTTCATATCTTTTCACCTTGAATACAGTGCCCACCGCGAATTCGCAGCCAGCAAAAAAGCCTGTTGACCCGTCAGCCGCCAGCATTTGTTGCGGCGCCAGACTGGATCCGCTGGAACTTGTCCGTGGATTCCTTGGCATTATCTTTTGTGTAGGCGTCGTACTGCTCCCACGCCTCAGCAGTCTTGCATTCCTTCTGTGGGAAGCGCGTACCGATCACCTGTATGCTGCGGCAAACCAGAGGCTCCCCATCCGGACCAACATTGGCTGCCATCTGGCTACCGCCAGCAGGTGTCGTGCAGGCAGTCGCGAAAGCTGTGAAACCAATCGCGGCGATGAAAACTGTGCGCTTCATAAAGAAATCCCTTTTCACTGTACGATATGCCTAAACCCTACATATCACAGGCACAACGTTTATGACACGACATTAAACCCAAGGGTGCTTTCGCCCCTTCAAATAGCCTCGGGCATGGCCTCATAAAGGCGCAGGGAGCGTTCGGTTATGCCAAGCGTGGCAAATTCTGCCCGCCAGGCCGCCATATGGGAGGTCGCAAAATGCGCCTTCAATGCGTCGCGGCTTTCCCAGCGTTCCGTCACCCGCACCAGGCCCGGATCCATCAGGTCCAGGCTGTAGGCATAATCGAGACATCCGGCTTCGGCCCTACTGGCACGGATCATCGCCTCCATCGCCGGGCGGGCCGCTTCGATCCTGTCCGGCGGCAAGCGCACCGTGCCTTCGATCACGATCATGATGCGCCCGCCTCTTCACTGGCCTCATCCGCCCCCGCATCGTCCCCTTCCCCGGCAGGCACCGCTTCCGGTGGCGGGTCTTTCGGCAAGGTCACATTGACCTCCGGCTTCAGGGAGAACGGATCGTTATGACAGGCGCCAAGGCCGATAAGGCCCAGCACAAGAAAAGCGGCTTTCAGTCTGTCCAGCATCGAAGGCTCCTCACGTGCCGACAGGCCGCATGTCAGCCTGCGGTTTCGAGCCAGGGCGTCGAAACCTTGCGCGCAGCCTCAAAACTGCCGATCTCGCCTTCGGCCTGCAGCGAGGCCCCGATCTCGTCCAGCCCTTGCAGCAGGTTGGACTTGCGGCCCGGATCGACATCGAACGTGTAGACCTCGCCATCAGGCGCAGTCACCGTCTGGGTTTCGAGGTTCACCGAGAACACATGGTTCGAGCCGCCGGCCTGCTGGGCCAGTTTCTCGCACACATCCGCCGGCAGGCGCACGGGCAGAATGCCGTTCTTGTAGCAGTTGTTATGGAAAATGTCGGCAAAGCTCGGCGCGATAATGACCGAGATGCCCTGATCTGCCAGCGCCCAGGGCGCATGCTCACGCGAGGAACCGCAACCGAAATTCTCGCCTGCAATCAGGATACCTGCTTTCGCAAAGGCGGGCTTGTTCAGAACGAAATCCGGGTTCGGCGAGCCATCGGCCAGTGTCTTCAGCTCATAGAACAGGCCTTTCGACAGGCCGGTGCGTTCGGTCGTCTTCAGGAACTGTTTCGGAATGATCATGTCCGTGTCGACATTGGACATGGGCTTGCCCTTTTCGAGCAGCGGCGCGGCGGTTCCGGTGATTTCGGTAAACGGTGTCATGGCGGCGTTCTTACTGCGGCTCATGCGCAATGAAAAGCGTCGGAACGCCCATCGTGCCATCGCGCACCGTGAACACACTTGAGCCCGGTTTGCGGCCTTTGCGCATCTCCGAAACATTGAAGCCTGCACCGGTCAGGCGCGCATGGGCCGCAGCCAGATCGCGGACTTCCCATGTAAGTCCCCAGATCCTGTCCGGCCTGGCGGCATCATGCGTTTCGCCCAAGCGATGGATGACCTCGAAGGTCAGCCCGCCCGTGCGGAAGAACAGGAAGCGCGTCTTCCATTGCGGGGCATTCCGGTCGAGCGCCAATTCGAGATCCAGACGCGCGCCATACAGGCCAAGCGCCCGGTCCGGATTGGGTGTGTCGATCACGATATGGTCGAGGGAAACAACGGCGCCGTCCGGCGTATCCTGTTGCGGCAGCTGCGTATCCGGCTGGATCAGGAAGGTCTTCACGCCGGCCGTCTGGTCATCCGCGCAGCGGAAGCGCTTCCAGCTGCGCAGCGTGCCATCCAGCGTGTTCGTGCTCTCCCCCGGCACGATTTCATGCGGGCCCATGCCCCGCCGGGTCAGCTTGTGATGCGCGGTCTCGATATCCGCCGTCGCGAAGGCGAGGCTCTTCAGGCCCGGGCCTTCCACTTCGATGATCTCACGCAGACGGTCCGCCACGGGTCCTTCTGCGGCCGGCGCCATCAGTTCAAGGCTGGTATTGGCCACGCGGAAAATCGCGGTCCCTTCCCCCGCCTCGCCATGGGCACGCCAGACAGGCGCACGCCCCAGCAGGCTTTCATAGACGGCCGCCCCGGATTCGATCTCGGGCACGACAAGAACAATATGATCAAGGCCGGTAATAATCTGGCTCATGCCTTTTTCTTCTTCTCTTTTCTTCCAAACCGCTTGCGGCGCGGGAACGGCATCACGCGCAGCTGCTCGCCTTCATGCGCCAGGGCGACCAGACGGCCCTCGCTGTCCAGCCAGGCCTCGCCCTCCAGTTCGCCCTGCTTCCTCAGCTTCCGTACCCGGCGCGAGATGCGCAGCGGCGTGATCCACACTTCTTCGCCAATCTTCACCTCGGCAAGGAAAGCCGCCGATTCCCCGTCTGAGGTGCGATTGATCTCGAACAGAACAGGTTGCGAAATACCGGTTCCCAGTACATGCGCCCTACGCCGGTCAAAGCGCAGCGAAAACCACGACATGACAATGAGATACACGCCGAAACCAGCCACCAGAAGCTGCACCCAGCCGGACACATCCAGCCGGATCATCACATCAAGGCCCACCGCCATGGCCAGCATGACCAGGCCAAGGAAGAACAGGGCAATCGTGTGAAGCGCGATCACGAGGCCTTCAGGGTCTGCTGTGGCAGGCAGGTTTTGACATCGCGGAAGCCCTGCAGCGCCTCCACCTTCGCCATCCATTTGCGCAGGGCCGGATAAGGGCCAAGGTCCATCCCCGCCTGCGGGGCATAGGCCGCAATGCCGTAGAGATCCACATCTGCAATCGTGGGCCCGGCGCCGACCAGCCAGTCGCGCCCGTCCAGCAGCATGTTCAGTTCTTTCAGCGCATTCAGCCCCATCTGGAAATTCGCTTCCGCCACCTGTTCGGGGAAGGCGAAAAAGCCAAGCTTGGCGGCGCGGGAACGATAGATGCCGGTCGTCAGCGCGCCTGCACCCCAAAGCTGCCATTCACGGGCCCGTAGGCGGGAGGATCGGTCCTTGCCGCCGAACTGACCCGTCTCATCGGCGAGATAGTCCAGAATGACAGAGGACTGGCAAAGGCATTCATCCTTCTCGCGATCGTCCAGCACCGGCACCTGGCCATAGCGATTCTTGGCGAGAAAGGCGTCGGCCTTGTGTGCGCCGGAGCGCAGGTCGACATGTTCATAATCGAACGGCGTGCCGGTGAGGTTCAGCATCAGGCCAACCTTGTAGGTCGGCCCCGACAGGAACATGCCGTGCAGGGTAAATCGGGTCATGCGTCTCTCCGCAATCTTGCCTGCCCTGCTTACAGGGTTTCGAACAGGGCCGTCGAGACATAGCGCTCTGCGAAGCTCGGCAGGATGGCGACCAGCGTCTTGCCCGTCATGTCGTCCCGGCTGCCCACCTTGATGGCGGCCGTCGCCGCAGCGCCGGAAGAGATACCGCCCGGAATGCCCTCCAGAGAGGCCAGCTTGCGCGCAGTCTCCATGGCTTCCTCATTCGTGATCATCACGACTTCATCGATCAGACGAGTATCTGCATTGCCCGGCACGAAGCCTGCGCCGATGCCCTGGATCATGTGCGGCCCCGGTTCCCCGCCGGAGAGGACGGGGCTGCCTGCCGGTTCCACCGCGATCATTTTCAGGCCGGGCTTCTTCGCCTTCAGCACCCGGCCGCAGCCGGTAAACGTGCCGCCCGTGCCGATACCGGCGATCAGCGCATCCACGGCGCCATCCGTATCCGCCCAGATTTCCTCGGCGGTCGTCTTTTCGTGAATGGCCGGGTTGGACGGATTGTCGAACTGGCTGGGCATCACGGCGCCCGGCGTCGCGTCGAGGATTTCTTGCGCCTTGGCGATGGCGCCGCCCATGCCCTTCTCTTTCGGCGTCAGCTCCAGCTGTGCCCCCAGATAGGCTAGCATCTTGCGCCGTTCGATCGACATGGATTCCGGCATGGTCAGGATCAGCTTGTAGCCTCGCGACGCCGCCACGAAGGCGAGGCCGATGCCGGTATTGCCGGAGGTTGGCTCCACCAGCGTACCGCCGGGCTTCAGCTTGCCGGACGCTTCCAGGTCCAGGATCATGTTCAGGCCGATCCGGTCCTTCACGCTGGCCAGCGGATTGAAGAACTCGCATTTGAACAGCAGGTTCGCCTTGATGCCTGTCTCGGCCGCGAATTTCGGCGCGCCGACCAGCGGCGTCGAGCCAACAGTTTCAAGAATGGACGCATAAGTCCGCCCGCGCGGGCCATCCAGCGTTACATTCCCGGGAAGTTTCACGGTTCCGGCCATCATGTCCTCCTATGGATTTGGCCCGGACTATCTTCCGCAAGCCACAAGGACGCAACTGAAAGCTCGGTTTAGCTGGGCGGATGTGCGTGATGTGATCCTGCCCGTTTACGATGTAACACCACGCATCCCTGCCGCCAGAGAGTGTGGAGACTACATGAAACCTGCCATCCTGCTTTACGCCGCCCTCGCCCTGCTGGGCGCGGCATTGCCTCTCTCCCAGTTCCTGCCATGGATTGCCGAACATGGGCTGGATATTCCGCGCTTCATCTCTGACCTGTTTGCCACCCGTATCGGTGGCTTTTTCGGCTGGGACGTGATCGTTTCCGCGCTTGTACTGACCGTCTTTATCCTGATCGAAGGACGCCGGATCGGTCTCGGCCATCTCTGGCTGCCGATTCTCTGCACCTTCAGTGTCGGCGTCTCGTTCGGTCTGCCCGTTTTCCTCGCAATGCGCGAACGGGTACTTGGCCGGACCTGACAAGACGAAGCATACTGCGTGATACAAACAATGCTTAGGAACACAGGCGAATGGCCTATCTACTTCTGAAAGCCCTGATTTCCGGAATCATCGTTGCGATCGTTTCCGAAATCTCTAAACGCTATCCTGGCGCGGGAGCGCTGGTTGCCTCCCTGCCACTGGTCTCCGTGCTGGGCATGATCTGGCTGTGGCGTGACAAGCCTGACGTCCAGAACATGGCCGCGCATTCGTCCGCCACATTCTGGTATGTCTTGCCCAGCCTGCCAATGTTTCTGTTGATCCCTGCCCTTCTGAAACAGGGTTGGCCATTCTGGTTGGCACTCAGTGCAGGCTGCGCGCTGACCGTGGCGCTTTACCTGCTGATGAGCTGGGTCGGCCCACGTTTTGGACTGAGGCTCTAGCCAATCACACCCGTGATCGCAGCTTTTGCGGCGAGGGCCGGGCTCATCAGGTGAGTCCGCCCGCCCCGGCCCTGACGGCCTTCGAAGTTGCGGTTCGAGGTGGAGGCGCAGCGCTCGCCCGGCGCAAGAATGTCCGGGTTCATGCCAAGGCACATGGAACAGCCGGGCTCGCGCCATTCAAAGCCAGCCTCGATCAGGATCTGGTCGAGACCCTCGGCTTCTGCCTGTGCACGGACGAGGCCGGAGCCCGGAACCACCATGGCGCGCACGCCCTCGGCCACCTTGTTGCCGCGCGCGACTTCCACAGTTGCACGGATGTCCTCGATCCGGCTGTTCGTGCACGAGCCGATGAACACGCGCTGCACCGGCGTGCCCGCAATCGGCTTGCCGCCTTCAAGGCCCATATAGGCCAGCGCCCGCTCACACGCGGCAGCCTTCACCGGGTCTGTGAAGTCTTCCGGCTTCGGAATAATGCCGGAGACCGGGATGCCCTGTTCCGGGCTAGTGCCCCAGGTCACGGTCGGCTCCACCTCTTCGGCATTGATCTCGACGACATGATCGAACACGGCATCCTCGTCCGTGTACAGCGTCTTCCAGAAATTCTCGGCCACTTCCCAAGCGCCAGCCTTCGGCGCGGAGGGGCGGCCTTTCATATAGGCGAAAGTCTTTTCGTCCGGCGCGACAAGGCCCGCCCGCGCGCCGCCCTCGATGGACAGGTTGCAGAGGGTCATGCGGCCTTCCATGGTCAGATCGCGGATGGCCTCGCCGCGATACTCCATCACGCAGCCCGTGCCGCCGGCAGTGCCGATCTGCGCGATGATGTGCAGGGCCAGGTCCTTCGCGGTGACGCCCGGCTTCAGCTTGCCGGACACCTCGATCGCCATGTTCTGCATCTTCCGGGCACGCAGCGTCTGCGTCGCCAGGACATGTTCCACTTCGGACGTGCCGATGCCGTGGGCCAGCGCGCCAAAGGCTCCATGGGTGGAGGTGTGGCTGTCGCCGCACACGATCGTCATGCCCGGCTGGGTGCGTCCCTGCTCCGGGCCGACCACATGGACGATGCCATTGTTGATGTCGCCCATCGGGAAAAACTTGATGCCGTATTCGGCCACGTTGCGCGACAGGGTTTCCAGCTGGTTGCGCGCCTCGGGATCCTGCACGCCGGCAAGGCCCGCGGCCTGGTTCTCTGTCGGCGTATTGTGGTCGGCCGTGGCCAGCGTCAGGTCCGGCCGGCGCACGCCGCGATGGGCCGCCTTCAGGCCCGCAAAAGCCTGCGGGGTCGTCACTTCATGGATCAGGTGAAGGTCGATGTAGAGTAGGCTTTCCCCCGACGCCTCATCGGTGTGCACCAAATGGGCATCCCAGATCTTGTCGTAGAGTGTCTTGCCAGCCATCGGGCCTTTTCCTTTGTCTATTGCGCGGCGCACAATAGCGGCACTTGCGGCTGAGGGAAGACCATCCGTGCCGTCAGCCTTAGCTGCGCAGGAAGAATTTGCCTGCGGGCGGCGGAATTTCTCGGTCCTCCAGACAGTTCATGCCTTTCGGCGCCCCCGTCAGGAACAGCGCTGGCAAGTGCCACGCAAACGAAAACGCCCCCGCCTTTCGGCAGGGGCGCTTGTCAGCTTGCCAGCGGCAGAGGGGTCTATTCCTCGGCGGCGCCTTCAGCAGCTTCTGCAGCAGCAGCGGCCTCTGCAGCGGCGGCAGCGGCTTCAGCCTCTGCTTTCGCTTTTGCAGCAGCTTCGCGTTCTTTCGCAGCCGCTTCCTTGCGGGCAGCTTTTTCAGCGTCTTTCTGGCGGCGGCGCTCGGTTTTCGAGACAGCGATCTCGACCTGCTCAATGCCGTGGCCCGTCGTACGCTCAGCGATACGGGCACCCTTACCGCGCAGACCGCGCAGATAGTAGAGCTTGGCGCGACGAACGCGGCCCTTACGCTTCACTTCGATCGACTCGATCATCGGCGAAACCAGCGGGAACACACGCTCCACACCTTCACCGAAGGAGATCTTGCGGACCGTGAAGCTCTCGTTCACGCCAGCGCCCGAACGAGCAATGCACACGCCTTCAAAGCGTTGCACGCGCTCACGGTCGCCTTCCTTGATCTTGACGTTCACGGCCAGCGTGTCGCCGGGCGAGAAAGCCGGGATTTCTTTGCCGCCGAGGACGCGGGAAACTTCTTCTGCGTCCAGCTGTTCAATAATGTTCATCGCCTGTCTCCGGCGCTTGGATATCGTGGGTTTCGGAGTAAGCGGCGTATAAATCGGGGCGACGTTGTTTTGTCAACGCCTTTGCGCTGTTCAAACGCCATTCTGCGATGCGTTTGTGATCGCCAGACAGCAGGACATCCGGAGTCCCCCGTCCTTCCCACTCACGCGGCAGTGTATATTGCGGGTGTTCCAGCAGCCCCGTCTCGAAGGATTCCTCATTCAGGGAGTCTTCATTGCCTGCAACACCGGGCAGCAGCCGCACCACAGCCTCGGTCAGCGCCATGGCCGCGACCTCGCCCCCGGCGAGCACGAAATCGCCCATGGAGACCTCGATCATGTTCCGCCCCTCGATCACCCGCTCGTCGAGGCCTTCAAAGCGGCCGCAGAACAGGATGAGACCCGGCGCCCCGGCATATTCCCGCGCCATGGCCTGATCGAAGGGCCGCCCGCGCGGTGACATATATATAAGAGGACGCCCGTCGCGCGGCAGGCTGTCGATGGCCGCCGCCGCCACATCCGGGCGCAGAACCATGCCCGCCCCGCCGCCGGCCGGGGTGGCATCGACATTCAGGTGCCGGCCAATCCCGAAGGGGCGCAGGTCCACGGTTTCCAGGTCCCAGATGCCTTCGCGCCGGGCCCGCTCCAGGATGGATACGCCCAGCGGGCCGGGAAAGGCCTCGGGAAACAGGGTAATGAAACTCGTCTTGAACATGCGAACCTGCCTAACCCATGTCCAATTGCAGTTCCATGAAAGAGTCTCAGCGCAAGATGCAGGTGCAATTCACGAACAGGCCTTAAGCCTGTGATGCGCCCTACACACCCAGCCGCTTTCAGGAGCTCCCGATGACCCTTCCCCGTCTGCTTGCCACCCTGTCCGTTCTTGCGAGCCTCACCCTGGCAGGCCCCGCCGGTGCAGAGCCGCTGGACTGGGTAAAAGACACCAAAGGAAATGCCTATCTGGGCAGCACGTCTGCCGGCGCAACAGACGCCGGCCCCGTCTGCCCGGCCAGCCTTCTGGACTTCGACCTCAAATGGACCGGCATCTATGACTCGCTGGACGGCACAGAACTGACAGACCGCCAGACCGTCTATGGCTGCACCTACCGGTCTGATGATGCCGACATGACCCTATGGGTACAGGCCTTCCAGGCGGCAGCCGGCCTGCCCGCAAAGGCCGCAGATGCCCTGTCCGGCCCCATCGGCCTCTACAGCCGCAAAGGGTTTACCGAAGCCCATGCGGAAGCAACCGACGCCTGCGAGAAGAGTATCGAACTCGTCACCCGCCCGGCACGATACAAGGAGTCCGTGTTCGACACCCCGGACAAGATCAAACCCTCGTCCAATGTGGCCTGTCAGATCAACCGCACCGCCGGCAAGGACAGGTTCATCCAGGTCACAGCACAACGGGAGAACGGCTGGATCGTCCGCACGATCACGGAAGGCGAGCCGAAACATATCGAACTCGCGACCGGCGTCCCGATCGTGCTTTACGCCCTCCGGAAGCCGCAGCCTGACTGGATCCGCACCCTGCTGGACCTCGACAACGTGGTCTAACCGCCCTCTTGCCCCCATCCGCAATCCCGTCTAATCACCGCCCGTCATCTGGGGAGTAGCCAGCCGCCGAAAGGCGGGCTTCCGTGTCAACATACTTGGTCGAGAGGCCATGGTGCGGAAGGGACGGTCACAACCGTTCGGGCGAGACCAATGACGTCGCCTCCTGCCTTGCCGGGCGTGGGGAGCGATGTCGTTGGACTCGAACAAGGCCCGGCACGGAGACCCGTTTCACATGGAAGCCCTGTTCACATCCACCGCCGTCGTCGCGCTCGCCGAAATCGGCGACAAGACCCAGCTTCTGGCCATCCTGCTGGCCACACGCTTCCGCACGCCCGTACCGATCATCCTCGGTATTCTGGTGGCCACGCTGGCGAACCATTTCCTCGCGGCCCTCGTCGGCGCGAGCGTAGCAAACCTTCTGGATGGCGAATGGTTCCGCTACCTGATTGCGGCCTCCTTCGTCATCATGGGTTTCTGGACCCTGATCCCCGACCAGCTGGACGATCTTGACGACAAGCCCACCCGTTTCGGCGCCTTCCTTGCCACGCTGATCGCCTTCTTCCTGGTCGAGATGGGTGACAAGACCCAGCTCGCGACGATCGCGCTCGGCGCACGCTTCGACCAGATCTTCATGGTCACCGCCGGCACGACGCTCGGCATGATGCTGGCCAATGTGCCGGCCGTGTTCCTGGGGCATGAGCTGATCGAGCGCGTGCCACTGAACATCGTACGCTTCATTGCCGCTGCCCTGTTCGTGATCATCGGGGTGTGGCTGGCACTGCAGACTGCCGGCTGGATCTGATCGCAATCCCCGATTGACCAGTCTCTCCACCGGCGCCAAGAGTACCGGCCAGAAGACTGAAGGGGGAATCGGTCGTGGATAAAATCTTTCCGGCAATCAGCACAGCAGACATCGTGCGCCAGATGGCAAGACGGGCTGGCTATGCCGGCCTGTTCTTTGCCGGCATGATCCTGCTGAGCGCCGGCATCCTGTTCTTCACCACCGACACCCTGCCCGGCTTCGACGACTATATGGATCCGGTGGAGTGGACCTCCACCCTTGTTGCCATGGGGATAGAGATCGCGCTGGTTCTCTTCTTCACCTAGCGGGTCTGGACCGGGAAAGGTTATGTCAGCGGCATCCTGTTGCTGATCCTCTTTCTTGTTGAAGTCGTCTTCAAGCTGATGAGCAATCCCGGAAGCTTTCTCTGGATCCTGTTCTATGCAGCCCTTGCCGTGTCTTTCGTAAATGGCATCCGGGCGGCACTCGCACGCAAGCGCGTCACGGTCGCCAGCAACGGTATCGAGGCCTTCTGACACCGGCACCCGCAGCCTGGTCACAAGTGCTATTGACAAAATTTTTGATGAAACCACAAGTAGAGTTGAGTTCTGCGTAGGGGGAAATGGGGATGGAAAAATTGTTTCCGGAAATCACGTCGTTCGAAGATGTGATGCGTCTGGCGAAAGGCGGAGCGGTTGCCGGTTTGATTTTTGCCTGCCTTGTCCTGTTCGACGGTCTACTAGGTAGCTCTTCCATAACCGCGCCTGCACTCCAACTGGCTGTCACCGGCCTTGAAGTCTCGTTCATCCTGTTTCTGGCTTTTCGCGTCTCGTCAGGCCGCGGCTATTTCAGTGCCATCCTGTTGATGGCCCTTCTGGTTCTGGCCACGCTGGGCGGCATTCAGGACGGCGCATTCGGCCTTGCATGGGTCGCAGCCTATTTCGGCCTTGGCCTGATGATGCTGAACGCGTTCCGCGCCAGCCTGCGCCATGATGCTTATTCCGAGCAACCCGCCACGGCCTGATCCAGTCTGGTGACAACGGTCTGCTCGCACAGGCCTGGCGAATTGACGTTTCTCTCCGGCTGGCGCTTCATGGCCCCTGTCCTGGGGAGGAACGCGCATGCTCGATACAATCGCCACCATTGCCAATATTTTCGCGTCTGCCGCCGTCGTGCTGACGCTGGTTTTCATTGGCATGCAGCTGAAACAGAATGCGGAACTGACGCGCATGGCCGCCGCGCAAACCTCCGCACAGCTCCTGTCCACCAATCTCGGCCGCATCATCGAAAGCCCGGACCTCGCAGAACTGATCACGAAAGACGGCGCCCCCGATAGCTGGACCCGGGCTGAACGCCTGCGCGTCTCGAATTTCCTGTCGGCCAGTTTCCGCCATTACGAAGTTCTGCACACACACAGACGCTTCGGCGTGTTCGAGGAGGAATTGTGGGGCGGCACCGAAGCCCGCCTGCGCGACAGCCTCGACTCTGCCGCCATCCGCGACTGGTGGAAGACATCGAAAGCCTTCTACGCCAAGAGCTTCGTTGCCTATGTCGACGAGATCGCCGCCGAATGGGACGCCATCCAGGCGATTGCGGGAATGGGAGACGTAAAACGGGTCGAAGGCGTGCCGGCACAGAACGCGTGAAACCTTTCTTCACTTCGAGCGTTCAGACCGGAGGTTCCATGGCGGAGATCCGCCGACTTGAGGGAGATTTCCAGAATGGACAAGCACAGACGCCAGCTCCTGGCAGGCGGTTCCGCCGCGCTTCTCGCCACCAGCCTTACGGGTTGCGGCACTCTTCTGTACCCTGAACGCAAGGGACAGGGCAGCGGCGGGCGGCTCGACCCGAGCATCGTCATTCTGGACGGGATTGGCCTCTTGCTGTTCCTCGTGCCCGGCATCATCGCTTTCGCGGTCGATTTCGGGAATGACACGATCTACCTGCCCCGCAGCCGCGCGGATGCCTCAGACGTGATCAAGGAAACAAAAGTGGCCGAGCTGACCAAGCCGGAAGTCGACCGGATCTGGCGCAAGACCTATGGTGAGGACGCCCCGTTCGAACTCTCGCAGGTGCGCCGCAAATATCTGCACGCAGGCACGGATGTCGCCACCGAGCTCTCCGCTTCGGCACAGAACAACTACGCCCCGGCCTGACAGGCTTCCCAGTCCGGCCAGTCCCGGAACAGTCCGAACTTCACATTCGTCACCATCGCATTGGCGGCGAAGTGAAGTTCGTCGACTTCCCCCTCCCTTGCCGCCGCAGCGCGGAAGGCGTCGTCCAGCTGAGCGAGGTCGCGCGTCTCGATCATGATGTGGAACTCGCGGATCGTATCAGGGCGCAGGCCCAGCTTGCAGCGCATCATGCGCCAGGCCTCGATCCGGCCATCCGCTTTCATCCGGTTCAGGAAGGCGGGCAGCGCCTTGGCAAACGCCCGCTCGTCCGTGCCGGGCTTCAGGTCGAACCAGATATGATAGATGTCCATTGCAAATCACTCGCAAATAAGTTTGCCGGATGGTTCAGTCTTCTATACGGGAAGGAATATGGCCGCGCCCCCAGTCCTCTCTGTCATCATTCCCTTCTTCAATGAAGCCGGAAACGTGCACCCCGTGATCGACGAGGTACACGAACAGCTGGCCGGCATTCCGTTCGAGATCATCTGCGTCAATGACCAGTCATCGGATGCCACCGGCACGGAACTGGCCGAGGCGAAGGAGAAACACAAAGATACGGTTTTTGTATTCAGCCACATCAGGCGCCGGGGAAAATCGGCCGCGCTTTTCACCGGGCTGAAAGCTGTGCGCGGGGAGTGGGTCCAACTTCTGGATGGAGATGGGCAGAACGACCCCGGCGATACGGCCCGCCTGTGGAAGGCGATCATTGCGCCCGGCGCACCGGGGCGGCTGGGCATCATCGCGGGCAAGCGGAACAGCCGGAACGATTCCGGCTTCAAATGGCTGCAGTCGCGCGTCGCCAATGGCGTGCGCCGGTTCGTGCTTCAGGATGATGCAACGGACACGGGCTGCGGCTGGAAGCTGATCCGCACCGAAGCCTTCCGCGAGCTACCCTATTTTGCCTCCATGCACCGCTTCCTGCCGGCCCTCATCAAGCGGGCAGGCTGGGACGTGCGCGAGGAACTGGTGAACGACCGCCGCCGTCTGGCCGGCGAGTCCAAATACGGCTTCCTCGGCCGGCTCGGCGCCGGGATCTTCGACCTCATCGGCATGTTCTGGCTGGTGCGCCGCGGCGGCTATGGCATCGCGGCCGAATGGAACGATCCGCGCGCCGACCAGGGCACGGATCAGGCCCCTCAGGACCGTGTATAAACGGTCCATACATGGTCTTTACATGGTGTTTTACATGGTCTTCCGGGGGCCTAATCCTGCGTACGCGTCGGGCGCTCCTTGCTGCGCAAGGCAGGCGGACGTGTATCCCGCTGGGGCGGCGGCGCGGCACGCGGGGGCTGCGGAGCCGGACGTGACACCGGCGCTGAAACACGCGGCGCAGGGGCTGGGGCAGGCCGCGACACGGGTGCGGGTGCCGGGCGTGACACAGGTGTAGAAGGGGTGGGCGTCACTTTAGGCCGGGCCGGAGGTGTAGCAGGCGCTACAGAACGCGGCGTTGGCACAGGACGCGAAACCGGCGAACCGGACCGGCCTGTATCCGCTGGACGCGTGTCCCGCGCCGGTGTAGCCCCACCTGTAGACCTGCCGGTCGGCGTCAACGTGCGGGGCGTGGCGATACGCGAACGGTCGGGCTGTCCAGCTGGCGTGATGGTGGACCTGCGGATATCTCCGCCGGTCCGCCCCGAAGGCCCGCCGGACAGGCCTGTTTCCACCACGCGTTCATCCGGCCGCCGGGTCGGCTGAGACGTGATCGTGCGCGACGTGACAGGTCTTGTTCCTGTAGCAGATACTCCGGTTTGTGCGTTTCTGAGTGCAGGCGGCAGGCTACCCGCTGGCGGCGGAGATGTGCGGCCGGTCCGGCTGGTATCGCCCGTACGGCCGCCATCCCGGTCATGCCGGTCCCAGCGCTCATTCCCTGTGCCGCCAACAGGCCGGATCGACGAGATATTGTCGTTCAGGCGCAGCCCGTTCAGCTGGTCGACCGATGCATCGATGATCTGGCAACGGCCCTGGTAATTGGCGTGCTCGCAAACCTCCCACCTGCCCGACCGGATCTGGATCGATGAGATATTGTCATTGAAACGGTAGCGGCTGAGATCTGTGATCCCACGGTTGAGCCCCAGAGAGGCACCACGGTCATAGGAGTCGACATACAGCGTCACCGCTGCATCGCGTGCTCCATAATGCCCTCGCAGCGGCGGACGCTCCCGGTGGTAATAAGACGAGGAATAATAAGGTGTTGAGTAGGCGTTCCAGCCGAATCCGTAGGGGTCATAGCCAAGTCGCGGATCGTAGTACCCATACCGGCGATACTCCGGCGAATAGCCATAATGATAGACTTGGATCGCGGTCGATGCGCCATAGCCATAGCTGTAGGTGTCATAGCCATAGCGCTCATTGTCGACGTAGCGGATGTAGCCATTCTCATCGCGCACGAACATCAGGCCGTGCTCGGCATCTGTATATTCATATACAGGACGCACCGAAGAAACCTCACCCGACAGGCCGAACCAGGCCAAGTCCGGCACGTCATAACGCAGGAACACGCAGCGGCCCGTGAAATCACTGTGCTGGCAGACCTCCCACTGGCCCGACAGCACCGCGATGGAGCGGGCACGGTCGTTGAACTGCAGGTCCGGCAGGGCATAGATCGGGTCGTAAATCTCCCTCGCCTCGCCCGTATATTCGACGCCGCTATAGAGGATCAGCATGGGCGGCCCCTCTTCCATGGAGGGGTCGTAGGCATATGCCTCAGTATCGGCATGGCCCGCGCCTGCAAGCGCGATTGGCGCCGCCAGAGCGATGAAGAAACGCAGGACTCTTGTCATCATGGCCATACTTTCACTCAGTCTGGCGATGTTTATGACAAATCCTGTCTGAACAGGACGCAACATAACGTTACGTACCGTTACACGCCGGTCACACGGCAGGCGGCTCCGGAACGGTTTCGTCTTCCTCCTCGTCCCCGGCCCACTCATCCAGCGTGGCCACGATGACACGGCGAGCCGCAAGATCCACGATAGGTACATCCGCCAGAGTGAACGGCACGAACACGCTGCCACCACCGGCCAGATCAATGTCCAGCAGGTCCCCTGCACCGAAATCCTGAACCGCGCGGATCCGCCCGGCGCGCTCACTGCCGCCGGTGAAAACATCCAGGCCGACAAGGTCTTCGATATAGAATTCGTCCTCATCTGCCGCCGGCAGGCTGGCACGGGGCACATGCAGAAGCGTGCCGCGCAAGGCGTCCCACTCTTCCTTCTGTTTCTGCTCTTTCGGGTGGACGATGAAATGGTCTTTTCCCGGACGGGCCGATTTCGGCGTCAGGATCACCTTGCCAGCTTCATCCAGCAATGGGCCGAAATCGAACACGGCCTCCGGATCGGCGGTGAAGCTTTTCACCCGCACATCGCCGCGCACGCCATGGGCGCCCTTCAGGACGCCCACCACGATCAATCTGTTTTCAGCCGTTTCGCTCATTCCGCCTGTCTAGCGGCGCGCGCGCCGAGAGCAAGCGGCAGCTGCCGTCACCTCAACGCCAACCGCTATAGCGGCGGATCGAAGAAATGTTGTCGTTCATCCCAATGGATTTCAGATCGCCTGCGCCCACCGTCAGGGTGGTGCAGCGGCCAGCATAGTTCGCGTGCTCACACACCTGCCAGGTGCCGGAACTCACAATGAAGGAGCTCGCCTTGTCATTGAAACGGTACTCGCTGAGGTCTGATACATCCCGCGAGAACTCCATGGCTGCGCCCCGCTGATTGGAATCCGGGAAGAGGACGAGGCCCTGCCCACTGCTACCCCATTTGCGGTCACTGGTCCCGGCCCGGTCATATCCAGCCGGACGGAGGGAAGAGATATTGTCATTCAGGCGATACGCACTGAGCTGTCCTGTGCTGGCATTGATGATTTCACACCGGCCCTGGAAATTCGCATCCACGCAGACTTCCCAGACACCCCGGCGGATATCGATGGAGGACGCCCGGTCATTGAAGCCGATCTTGCTGAGACTGGCCACGGCACCGTCAACCTGCACGGCCTGCCCCCGGAAACCGGAATCGGCATACAGTACCGCACCGCTCTGGCCGCCCCAGTCGTTACCGCCCCGATAGCCATCGCGATCAGAACGATGATCGGCACTTGCCGGCAGGGCTAACAGGGCCAAGCCCGCAACAAGAGAGAGCGTGGAAACAAGTTTGGTCGTCTTCATAACAGGCTCCTTTCAGGACATGCCGCTTTTAGGAGAAGCGGCCTGAACCCCGTCAGGGTTCCCCGTTATGCTGTGTTCAGCTTTCATTGCGCGCATGGAAAAGGCCGACACCCGCAAGGATGCCGGCCCTTCCATGGACTGCCAGAAGGCGGACGGCTTATTCGGAAGCAGCTTCTTCCTCAGCCGGGGCCTCTTCGGCCGGCTCTGCAGCAGCGGCAGCAGCCGCAGCGGCTTTCTCTTCACGCTCTTTGGCGCGTTCCTGGGCTTTCTTGCCCGGCTCGCCCTTGTTCGGGTTGTTGCCGTGCGTCCATGTAACGATCGGTTTGCCGTCAACTTCGATCTGCGACAGGAAGCGTGCCACGCGGTCCGTCGGCTGGGCGCCCTTGCGGATCCACTCAGCGGCTTTCTCGGCGCTCACTTGCACGCGATTGCCGGAGTCTTTCGGAAGGCGCGGATCATAGGTGCCGATCTTCTCGATGAAGCGGCCGTCACGCGGTGCGCGAGCGTCGGCAACAACGATGGAATAGAAAGGGCGTTTCTTGGACCCGCCGCGGGCGAGCCGGATTTTGAGGGCCATGGGGTGTCTCCTGTATACTGGCGTCTCTGGAAGAGGTTTGGGGGTTTTGTTCAGTCGGTCTCGAGACCGCGGATTTGCTCATGATGGCGGATCACTTCCGCCACGATGAAATTGAGGAATTTCTCGGCAAAGGCCGGATCGAGGCCGGACTGCTGCGCGAGCGTGCGGAGCCGTTCGATCTGTTCGGCCTCGCGGGTCTTGTCTGCGGGCGGAAGATTGTGCTGCGCCTTCAGCTTGCCGACTTCCTTGGTCAGCTTGAAGCGCTCCGCCAGCGTGTGGATCAGGATCGCATCCATATTGTCGATGCTTGCCCGGAACTGGTTTAGCTGGAACTTGGCCAGCGTCGTATCGATGTCGGTCATAGCATCATCCTAGCTGCACAGCGCTGCACCACTTTGGTCGTGGGCGTGGAGTCGACCAACCGCCGTCCGTGAGGACACAGGACTCTGTCTTGCCTGTTAGGCGGTCCAAGCGTGTTACAATTTGGCCCATAGCATTGGACGTGATTTCATACCGGTGCATCAGCGCATTGAAAGCTAAAGCGCCAGCAAGAAGGACCAGAGCCAGAGGCCAAACAACTTTGGAGGTCGTCATTTCTTCTTACCCCCGAGAAGGTCGCCCATGCCGGGCGGAAGCGATCCGCCGCCAAGACCCGGCAGCTGCTGGCCGCCCATCTTGGCGAGGTCTGCCGGGGAAAGACCGGCCTGCTGCGCCATGCCCAACATGCTCTTCATGCCGCCCTTGGTGCGCATTTTCTTCATCATGCCAGCCATCTGCTGGTGCATCTTCAGCAGCTTGTTCACTTCCTGCACGGACGTTCCGGAACCGGCAGCGATGCGCTTGCGGCGCGAGGCGTTCAGCAGCGCAGGCTTGGCGCGCTCTGCTTTCGTCATGGAGGTGATGATCGCCTCCTGACGTTTCAGGATATTGTCGTCGAGGTTTGCCGCTTCCATGGCCTGCTTGGCCTTGCGGGCGCCCGGCAGCATGCCCATCAGGCCGCCAAGGCCGCCCATCTGCTGCATCTGGCGCAGCTGGTCAGCCAGGTCATTCAGGTCGAACTCGCCGCGCTTCAGCTTGGCGGCCATCCGTTCGGCCTTTTCGGCGTCCATCTGCTCGGCGGCCTTTTCGACCAGCGAGACGATGTCGCCCTGACCGAGAATACGACCCGCGACGCGCTTGGCATCGAAGGCATCGAGGCCGTCCAGCTTTTCACCGACGCCGAGGAACTTGATCGGCAGGCCGGTAACCGCGCGCATGGAAAGCGCTGCACCGCCGCGCCCGTCACCATCCATCCGGGTCAGGACCAGGCCGGTCAGCGGCAGGCGCTCATGGAAGCGCCGCGCCGTTTCGACAGCATCCTGACCGGTCAGGGCATCCGCCACCAGCAGGGTTTCCTGCGGCTGGGCGATGTCGGCAATCTCTGCCGCCTCGACCATCATCTGCTCGTCGATGCTGGTCCGGCCCGCAGTATCGAGGAAGAGGACGTCATAGCCGCCGATCTTCGCGGCGTTGAGGGCGCGCCGGGCGATGTCTGCCGGCAGCTGGCCCTGAATGATCGGCAGGGAGCTGACATTCGGCCCGCACTGCTCTGCCAGGATGGCAAGCTGTTCCATGGCTGCCGGGCGGCGCACGTCCAGCGAAGCGAGGAGCACTTTCTTGCGCCCCTTCTCTGCCAGGCGCTTGGCCAGCTTGCCCGTTGTGGTCGTCTTACCCGAGCCCTGCAGACCTGCCATCATCACGACGGCCGGCGGGCTGTCGATGCGCAGGCTCGTGTCGGCGTCTTCCCCGCCCAGCATGTCGACCAGGCCGTCATAGACGATCTTGATCACCTGCTGGCCCGGCTTCACCGAGCGGATGACTTCCTCGCCCACGGCGCGGGACTTCACCTTGGCGACGAAGTCCTTGACCACAGGCAATGCGACGTCTGCCTCCAGCAGCGCAACACGGATTTCGCGCAGCGCTTCGGACACATCCTTCTCGGAAAGCGCGCCGCGCCCCGTCAGGTTGTCGAATATGCCGCCGAGCCGTTCGCTGAGGGCATCAAACATCGCATTACTCCTTGTGCCGTCTGTCAGAACCGTCCTGACATGGGCGCTCCATGGGTTCAACGCAAAGCCAAAGAGCCCCGCTGAGCGATACTTCGCCGGGCGGGGGGCCTCGCTGTCCTCACGGGAACGGTCAAGGCGCGCTTCTGGATTTGCGCAGATTTGGCGCGCCTAAAGCACGCAAAGGCCCGTGGCGTCAAGCTTTTAAGCCTGCTGCATCTCCCGCACGCGATCCTGCAGCACGGCCATGGCGGCCTTCGCCTCGTCACCGACCAGAGACAGGACGGCCATATCCGCCCAAGTTCCATTGGCCATGCGGATGTAGCTGCGTAGCGTGCCTTCCCGTTTGGCGCCGAACCGCTCGATCGAGCGAACCGAGCGCTCATTGGTTTCCGGTGTCAGGATTTCGATCCGCCGAATGCGCGAAGCAACGGCCCGTTCGATCGTCGCAAGCTGTACGGCTGGCACGATCGCCGTGCCGCGCATGTCCTCGACAATCCAGAGCGACGCGATCCGCAACCGGCGGTGTGTCCGGGAGATGTCTGCATAGGCGACCACGCCCGCAAAGGCCCCGTCAGACTTCCGCCAGATGGTGAAGGGGATGTAGTCCCCCGTCTGTTTCAATTCGAGCGTATGGTCGAAATAGGAATGAAAATTGGTGCCGGTCGCAATGACGGGCATCCACTGCCACATGGATTCCACAGCGGTCGTACCGGCCAGTACCTCCCGGTCGGCTTCGGTCAGCACTCTCAGGCTGACAAGCTCATTCTCAAGGCCCGGGTCATCCAGTTTCATACCTATGAAGGTCTCACGCCTTGGCGCTTTTACAAGAGCCACGGAAAGAAAAAACTTGCGTTCCGCTATGGAACGCAAGTTTCCGGTACACTGCGCTGATGTTTACTGGCTGTCAGCCGGACCCATCAGCTTACGGCTGAGATAGGTGAATTCCAGCGCAGTGCGTTTGGCCCGTTCTGTCTGGTTTGCTGCAGCGGCATGCCCGCCATCGATGTTCTCGTAATAGAGGAACGGCAGACCCGCAGCCTCGAACTTCTTCGCCATCTTGCGTGCATGGCCGGGATGCACCCTGTCATCCTTGGTCGAGGTCACGAAGAAGGGTTCAGGATAAGGCTTCGCCGCATCAAAGTTCTGGTAGGGCGAGATGGTTTCGAGAAAGGCGCGCTCTTCCGGCACATCCGGCGAACCGTATTCGTCCACCCAGGAAGCGCCAGCCAGCAAGAGGTGGTAGCGCATCATATCCAGCAGCGGCACCTGCACCACAACTGCGTTCCAAAGGTCCGGGCGCTGGTTCAGCATGACCCCCATCAGGAGGCCGCCATTAGAGCCGCCCATGATGCCCAGATGCTCCGGGCTGGTAACGCCGGAAGCGACCAGGTCCTCACCCACGGCGATGAAGTCATCATAGATGCGCTGGCGGTTCTGTTTCAGGCCTGCCTGGTGCCAGGCCGGTCCGAACTCACCACCCCCGCGGATATTGGCCAGCACATAGGCCCCGCCCTGTTCCAGCCAGAGGCGGCCGGTGACCGGGCTGTAGGACGGGTTCATTGACACCTGGAAGCCGCCATAGCCATAGAGCAGCGTCGGCGTGGACCCATCCATGGGAAGGCCGGCCTTGCTGACCAGGAAATACGGCACTTTCGTTCCGTCCTTCGAGGTCGCGAATTTCTGCACCACCGTCAGGCCGCTCGTATCGAATTTCGGCGGCACGCTTTTCAGCGTGATGACAGCATCATTCGAGGAATCGTATTCCAGCAGCGAGTCAGGGGTCAGGAAGTCCTCATAGTTGAGGAAGACTTCCTTTTCCCGGTCGCTGGCGAAGGCGACATTGGCCTGACCTTCACCCGGAAGCGCGATATCGCGGATCTGCCATCCGTTCGCGTCCAGTTCCGCCCGCCTGATCTTGCCGACCGCCGTATCGCTGACACTCAGCAGCAGCGCATCTTTCGCAATGCTCACACCTTCCAGCGCCTGCGCCTCGTTCGGATGGAAGACCAGCGTCACCGGCGGCAATGTCCGGTCACGCAGGAAAGCCTCGACATCGAAAGCGACGAGATCGCCGGACTTGAAACTTTCCGCCTGCCCTTCCGGGGCCCAGTCTTCCTGCAGGGAAACGAGGAACTGGCCCTTGTAGATGCCGCTCGGGCTGGATTTCAGCGGGATCGGCCATTGCACCGGCGCGGTCTCACCTTCCGGGAACCACCAGTAGGTGGAGGTGAAGAAGGTTTCCGCTTCGACTGCGCCCTGCAGGACGCGGCCATCTTCCAGCTCCAGCGCCATCGGCCAGACACCGACATCGGTGACATCCCCGCGATAGACTTCCTCAGCCGCCTCCAGCGGGGTGCCGCGCTGCCAGCGTTTCACCACGAAGGGATAGCCGGACTCCGTCACCGTGCCATTGCCCCAATCGGTGGCGATCAGCACCGTATCCGGCCCCGCCCAGGCAAGGCCCTGCTTGGCTTCCGTCGTGACAAAGCCGCCTTCCACGAAGGTCTTTGTCGACAGGTCAAACTCGCGCTGGATCACGGCATCCTTGCCGCCATCGGACAGCGAGACCATGCATTTGTAGGCGTCCGAGCCTTTCGGGGCGAAGCAATTAGCGCCCTTGTAGACCCAGTTCTTGCCCTCATCGTCTGCCAGCGCATCGAAATCGACGACGGTTTCCCAATCCGGCTCTTCCGTGCGGTAGGACGCGATCGGCGTGCGGCGCCACAGGCCGCGCACATTCGTATCATCCTGCCAGAAATTGTAGACGTAGCCGGAACGGACCGCGCCATAGGCAATCCGTTCCTTGGAATTCAGAGCATCAAGCGCGGCTGCTTCAAAGCCGGCATAGCGAGGGTCCGCCTGCAGTTCGGCCAGCGTGCGCGCATTCTGGGACCGGACCCAGGACAGCGCCTCCTCGCCTTCCACATCTTCCAGCCAGAGATAGGGGTCTTCGCCCTGAACCACTGTTTCAGCTTGTGTTTCAACGGACGCCTGGGTTTCGGTCTCGGCCACATCTGTCTCCGGAATCTGGGTCGTGCCGCAGGCCGCAAGGGCAACGGCACTCAGCAGGGTAAGAATATTGCGCATGAAAAATCCTGTGACGGAAAAGGCCTCGCCCTCTATCCGGGCCTGCCTCATGTTTCGTTTGCCACATTCATAGCGGTCCGGCCTGCCTGCGCAACCTGCCGGAGAGGCGGAGATCGCCTATTCCTTGACCCATCGGTTCAGGCGTTCGAACCGGATCTCCTCCACCAGCAGGGCACGCGTCTTGTTGGGCACGACCGGCCGGACAGCGAAATAGTCGACGCCCTGATCGCCCTCGATCAGCGGCACATCATATTCGAAACTGAATTCCTCGAAATCAGGCTGGAGATCGAAGACCTGCCAGCCGGATTCGCCGACACGGCCTGCGGAATAATTGGCCTGCATCTGCGTGGCACCACGATCGTCGGCAGGGCGTGCCTTCACGGTGCAGCGGATCCTGAACCCGGTGAACTGTACCTCGACGTCGGCAGCCAGCCGGAAGTGCGGCCCCAGTTCAGGCGCATCGCTCAGCACGCCTTCATCGGCCTCGATATAGAGCAGCTTGCGTCCGCCCGGACCGTCGACCAGCTGCGTTTTGGCGTCGCCCCCCGCAATGACCTTGTTGAGATAGGCATCGCGGATCGTGATGACGCTGTAATCCTTCCCGTCTCCGGTCACGGCGCCCGTCGGCAGGCGGCCGATCCCCGGCGCGATGGCAATCCCCACCATTCCGGCTGCCACCAGCAAGGCGAGCGGGAAGAAGATCCTGTCCTTCATCTTGGGGCCTTTCTCTCTCCGGCAGTCTCAGGCGCAGCGTTTGGCGGACCCCGCTGGCCAACCGGGCCCGCTCCTGTTAGCAGGTGCGCGTCGGGTCTGGCGAGCGGCATTCGCCGCCGCATCTGCTACGGGGTTTGCGTCACATGTCAAAGTCCGCCTTGAAGCGCCGGGCGCGCGAAGCCCGCCACTGGCTGCTGGACGCCTGCTTTCCGCTCTGGTCCGAACGGGGGATCGGGGGCCATGACCTGTTCCGGGAAGCCCTGACGCTGGACCATCAGCCAGCGGAGCTGGAGACGACGCGTGTGCGTGTTCAGGCCCGGCAAACTTACGTGTTCAGCCAGGCCCTGCGCATGGGCTGGAAGCCGGACACGGCGGCCGATCATGTTGCCATGGGCCTCTCCACGCTGACCGGGCCTGCCCGGCGCACCGACGGCCTTGTCGGCCGCGCGCTGGATGCCGGTGGCGCAGGCCTGACGGACGACACGGCAGACCTTTACGACATTGCCTTCACCCTGTTTGCGCTGGCTGAAGCGGCCATCGCCCTCGGCGGTGCGGAAGAAGCCACCCTCGGCGCGGCAAGCCTGCTGGCAGCCCTGGATGCCAAGCTGCGGGCCCCGGATGGCGGTTATTTCGAAACCCTGCCCGCCGATCAGACCCGCCACCAGAACCCGCACATGCACCTGCTGGAAGCCTGCCTCGCCCTGCACCGGGCCGATCCGGACGGCGGCCATCTCAGCTGCGCCACCGCGATCATCGACCTGTTCGACCGTTTCTTCACCGCCGGGCCCGGCAACCTGCTGGGCGAGCATTTCGCCCCCGGCTGGACACAGCCCACCGGCCGCGACGCCGACATTGTGGAGCCCGGCCATCAGTTCGAATGGGTCTGGCTGCTGCACGCCTATGCCCGCGCCAGCGATACGCCGGTCCACGCCCGCGCCCAGCAGCTCTACACTTTCGCCTGCGCATCCCTCGATGAGGAAGGCCGCGCGGTGCAGGAAGTCACCCGCGAGGGCGCCATTGCCGACGGCTCCCGCCGCACCTGGCCGCAGACCGAAGCGCTGAAAGCCCATCTCGCCATGTTCGAAGCGACACGGGACGAGGCCTTCGCGGCCGCCGCCTGCCGCAGTTTCGATGTGCTGATGGACGAATATCTCACCCCCGATGGCGGCTGGATCGACCAGTATGATGCCACCGGAAAGCCGATGGCCCACAACATGCCGGCCTCGACCGGCTACCATGTCGTGCTGGCCATGGCGGAGCTGATGAGAGTCATGGATGCTTGAATCCCGCACCATTTGCGCCGAAAAGGCCGCAGAAACCCAAGAAGGACCTTAGATTTCGATGCCGAAGCTCGCTCTCGTCCGCCACGGACAATCCGCCTGGAACCTTGAAAACCGTTTCACCGGCTGGTGGGATGCTGACCTCACCGAAAAAGGCGAAGCCGAAGCCAAGAAGGCCGGCCAGCTGCTGAAAGGCGTCGATGCAGACTTCCGCGCCGCCTTCACCAGCTACCAGACCCGCGCGATCCGCACCCTGTGGCTGGCCCTGGCCGAAATGGGCCGCGCCTGGATCCCGGTCACCAAGGACTGGCACCTCAACGAGCGCCACTATGGCGGCCTGACGGGCCTCGACAAGGCAGAGACCGCCGCCAAGCATGGCGACGATCAGGTCCATGTCTGGCGCCGTTCCTATGACGTGCCGCCGCCGCCGCTGGAAAAAGGCTCCACCTGGGACCTCTCCACCGACCCGCGCTATCACGGCATCGACATTCCGGACACGGAAAGCCTGAAACTGACGCTGGAGCGCGTGCTACCCTACTGGGATGCCGAGATCGCCCCGGTGCTGAATTCCGGCAAGGATGTCGTCATCGCCGCCCACGGCAACTCGCTGCGCGCGCTGGTGAAGCACCTGTTCGACGTGCCGGACGACAAGATAACCGGCGTCGAGATCCCGACGGGCAACCCGCTCCTGATCGACCTCGACGACAATCTGAAGCCAGTCTCTGTGCGCTATCTCGATGCAGACCGCGCCCAGGCCCTGCCGGACCTGCCGTGAGCAAACGTCGCGACCGGCGCATGATGGGGCGGGCGCTTGCGCTCGCCCGTCTCAATCACGGCCTGACAGGGGCAAACCCTTCGGTCGGCTGCGTGATCCTTGATGCCCACGGGCATATTGTCGGCGAAGGCGTCACCGGACGCGGCGGGCGCCCGCATGCCGAGGAAGTTGCTCTGGAAGAAGCAGGTGACGCAGCCCGCGGCGGCACGGCCTATGTCACGCTGGAGCCCTGCCGCGAACGTTCCGCAGGCGGTAAATCCTGTTCGCTGAAACTGGAAGAGGCAGGCGTTGCCCGCGTCGTCTGTTCCGTTCTGGACCCGCACCCGGTCGCAAATGGCGGCATCCTGCGCCTGCGCCGCGCTGGCATACAGGTCGATGTCGGCCCCGGCCGGCACGCCGCCGAAGGCCTCTATCGCGCCTTCTTCAACAGCATTGCCTAGCCCGGAAACGGGCCTGCATAGGCGATGATCTTTTCGTAGAAGGCCTTCGAGTCGCGCTGGAAGGCCGCCTTGTTGAACTGCGCCTCATAAGAGGCACGGCCCCCGGCAACGATCTTCGCCGCAAACGCCTTGTCCGTGATCACCTTGGTGAGCGCGTTTGCCAGCGCGTCCACATCGTTCTTGGGGATCAGAACGCCGTTCTCGCCATCTTTCACATAGGCCGCCGGACCGACGGCATCGGCCGCCACAAGAGGACGCGACGCCGCCCAGGCATCCACCGTCACCGTGCCGAATGGCTCATAGCGCGACGGGAAGGCCACCACATCGCAGGCCGCCAGCAGCGCGCCGCGATCGTTCCGCCAACCGAGGAAACGCACACGGTCGTCCAGGTTCAGGCGTTTGCAATGGGCGCGCAGTTCCGCTTCCAGCGGACCCTCCCCCGCAATCCAGACATAAAGGCCCGGCACTTTCGCGGTGGCGTCCAGCAGCGTGTCGAGGCCCTTCTTCTCATGCAGGCGGGCCAGCGCCAGCGCCACCGGCGCATCGGCGGGCGTATCGAGGCTGGCGCGGTCCACCGGATCGGCGCCCTCGAAATCGGCATAGGTATGGATGATGCCGGAACGGTCTTCACTGACGCCCTGTTCGCGGATGTGGCGCAGCAGGTCGATGGTGAGGCCGACATGCCATTCGCAATTCACGAAGCGGGCGAGCTTGTAATAGCCGCCATACCAGCCGATCGAGCGGTTGCGATATTCCTTCGGCGCGAACTGTCCGGCGCGGCCCATCCAGTATTCGATCACGTCCGGCTTGAAGGCCTTGATCGCATCGCCCAGCACGCGGCGTGTCGGGAACGGCCAGGCATTGTTAAACGGGGCAAGATCGACACCGATGCCGGCCTCACGGAACTTTTGCACACGGAACTGATTGTCCGGCCGGGTGACCACATGCTGGGTGAGGCCCGCTTCCGCCAGCGCCAGCACCGATTCCAGCATGATGTTTTCCGCGCCGCCTTCCGGGGCACCGGCCATGACGTGCATGACGCGCATCGGCCTCTCCTTCATATCAGGTCAGACTATCTGGCACGCGAATAGCCATTTACAGGCGTGGCGGCAAACACTGGTTGGCAGTCAGGGCTGAAATGCCTAAGCAGGGCCCGAGCCGAACCGGGAACCAGAAGACATGTCAGCCTATCGCCTTTTTGGCGCCGAGACCTCGCCCTACTCGCTGAAAGTGCGTGCTTTCCTGCGCTACAAGGGTGTGGATTTCGAATGGGTCACACGTTCGCGCGAGACCGAAACCGATTTCCGCGCGCTGGCCCGCATCGCCACCGTGCCCCTGCTGGTCTCGCCTGACCGGCCGGTGAGCCAGGAATCGACGCGCATGCTGTTCGCGCTGGAAGCCGCCCATCCCGAACCGTCCGCCACGCCTGAAGACCCGGCGCTCGCCGCCCTCTCACTGATCCTCGAAGACTATGGCGACGAGTGGCTGAACAAGTGCATGTTCCAGCAGCGCTGGTCCAACAAGGCAGATCGCGAGCAGGCTGGCCTGCGCGCCCTGGTGCAATTGTCGGGCGGCAAACGTCCGCGCGCCTGGAAAAAGCCTTCCCTCCAGGTTGCCGACCGTATGGCGGACCGTCTGCCGCTTGTTGGCGCGACAGCGGAAAACTGGCCGGTACTGGAAGCCTCGTGGCGCCGCTTTGCCGAACGGCTGAACGCACACCTGAAAGACCACCTCTTCATTTTCGGCGGACGCCCGGCCTTTGCCGATTTCAGTCTCGCCGCCCAGATGCAGCAGATGCTGCTGGATCCGACACCCGCCGAATGGCTGAAGGCGCACACGCCTTTCGTCGTTTCCTGGTGCGAGCATATGGAAGACCCGAAAGCCGGCGGCCCGTTCGCGGAGATGTCCGCGCTGGAGCCGACACTCGCGCCACTGTTCGCCGACGAAATCGGCAAGACCTATCTGCGCTGGGCGAAAGCCAATGCAGCTGCCGTTCGGGTCGGCGCCGGGCACTTCTCGGCCACGCTGGAGAGCGGCGCCTTTGAACAGTCTGCCCAGAAGCATGCCGCAGAAGCCTTTGGCGCCGTCGATCGCATGGTCAGCCGCACGCTGAAAGACTCCCGCGAGCTGGAAGTTTTCCTGGGTGAGACACACTGCCTGCAGGCCTTCCGCCATGCAGAGCGCCTGGCCGAAGCCAACTCCTGATTATTCCCGGAATGAAAACGGCGCGCCCCCATCAGGAGCGCGCCGCATAGGTCCGTTCACGAATGGCTGTCAGGCTTAGGCTGCGTCGGCGCTTTTCTTGCCGATCAGTTTCGGCTGCGGCGCTTCGCTCGTGCCAATCGAGATCTTACGTGGCTTTTTCTCTTCCGGCAGCTCGCGGACCAGGTCGATGCGAAGCACGCCATGGTCGAGATGCGCACCGGTCACGAGAATGTGATCGGCCAGCTGGAAGCGGCGGATGAAGCTGCGCTGCGCGATGCCGCGGTGGAGATAGTTCTTGCCGCTGGCGTCTTCGGTTTCGCCTTTCTTGCCTGCCACGGTCAGCAGGCCTTCCTTGGTCTCGATCTCGAGATCGTCTTCGGTAAAGCCGGCGACGGCAATCTCGATGGCGAAGGCGTTTTCGTCGACACGCTCGATATTATAGGGCGGATAGCCCTGCGAGCCGTCCAGGCGGGATGCCTGATCGATCATGTTGGCCATGCGGTCAAAGCCAACCATCGTGCGGTAAAGGGGGGTCAGATCAATGTTCGACATGTGTCAGTCCTCTGTCTCAAAGCAACTGGGAACACCCTGAACGCGGGGTTCCTTTTGGGTTCGGACTTCGCAAATACCCGGCCCGTTCAGTGGCACCGGCACGAAACCCGGTCACAGCCCGCGTGGCAGCACCGTGACAAGACTACATGTGGGAGCCTAGAAGAGCGGTTCAAGAGGTCCTTTCGACGGAGAAACAATGATGAAAACCGCCGTATCCGCATCCTTCATGGCGTTTGCCCTGCTGGCCGCCTGTTCACCGGCCGCCACAGACAACGCGGCAGACAGCCCTGAAGCCATCGCGGAAATCGACGCAGAGACTGCCCCCGCCGATGAAGCTGCCCCGCAAAGCGCGCTCGATATCGCCATCGCCAGCGATCTGCGCTCGCCGGAGGAAAAAGCCCGCGACGCCTGGCGCCATCCGAAAGAGACGCTGGAATTCCTTGGTGTGGAGCCGGATGACACCGTGGTCGAGATCTGGCCCGGCGGCGGTTGGTACACCAACATCCTCGCGCCGTGGCTCGCCTCCGGTGGCGGCCAGCTGGTGGAAGTCCTGTTCGATCCGGCCGGCATTGAAGACGAGGCCCGCGTCGCCCGGATCAACAGCAACAATGACAGCTTCAAGTCGAACTATACCGACGCGAAGTTCGGCACGATCGCCTATTCCGGCTTTTCCGCGAACAGCGGCCCGCTGGCCGAACCCGGCAGCGCCGACGTCATCCTCACCTTCCGCAACATCCACAACTGGATGGCGGGCGGCTACGAGCAGAAATTCTTCAATGACGCCTATGCCGCGCTGAAACCCGGCGGCGTGCTCGGCGTGGTGGAGCACCGCCTGCCCTCCACGGCAATTCAGGACCCGAAAGCCTCCACCGGCTATGTGCACGAGGACTATGTGAAGGCGCTGGCCGCAAAGGCTGGTTTCGTCTTCGACAGCGCGTCCGAGATCAACGCCAATCCCGCCGATACGGCCGACCATCCCTTCGGCGTGTGGACCCTGCCGCCGGTGAACCAGCAACCGAAGGAAGGCGAAGCCGCCCCCGAAGGCTGGAACCCGGACGTCTATGCGGCGATCGGCGAAAGCGACCGCATGACACTGAAATTCGTCAAACCGGCCGAATAGACCGGTCATATCCCCCTTCCCGCCCCGCCAGCCCGCCCCTTTGGCAGGTCTGGCGGGGCGAAGATTATGGTTCTCCCCATGACGCTCAGATCCCTGTTCCCCACCCTGGTAAAAGAAGCCGCCCTCGGCAGTGAGGCGATGCGCACCGAACTCGAAGCCGTCTGCTGGCTGCTCGAAGACGAAGACACGGCCGGCAACGACTGGTGCGACGAGCAGGGCTATGACGGCTACACGTCCTATGCCTCGCTGGACGATTTGCCGGAGCGCTTCCCCGAATTCGCCGCCCTGAAGCAGATGCTGGACGAACAGGCAGAGGCCTTCGCCCGCGAACTCCACTGGGACATGGCCGGTTTCCATCTGGAACTGGACGCCTTGTGGGTGAATATCCTCGGCGAGGGCGGCAGCCATTCCGGCCACATCCATCCGGGCAGCGTGATTTCCGGCACCTATTATGTCGCCCTGCCCGATGGCGCGGGCAGCCTGAAGCTGGAAGACCCGCGCCTCACCTTCATGATGGGCGCCCCCCAACCGGCAGACGATGCCCCGGAAGCCGCCCGCCGCTTTGTCTATGTCGAACCGAAAGAGGGCCACGCCCTGTTCTGGGAATCCTGGCTGCGCCACGAAGTGATGCCCAACCGGTCCGAAGACCCGCGCGTATCCATCAGCTTCAACTACGCCCTGATCCGCGACTGAGCGCGCCCCCATGATCCTCGTCACCGGCAGCCTGCAGACACGGCCAGAGACCGAAGCCGAACTGATCGCCCTTTGCCGCGCGCATTGCGCCCGGTCCCGCATGGAAGACGGCTGTATCGCCCATAATGTCCATGCCGATTGCGACGATCCCTCCCGGCTGGTCTTCATCGAATACTGGCGTGACATGACCGCGCTGGAGGCCCATTTCGCGCTGGAAGAGAGCCGGGAATTCGTCAAGACGGCCCGCCGTCTGGCTGCTGGCGGCACACGCATGCAGATCTTCGACGTGACGGAAGTTAAGGCCGGGGGCTAAGACATTAGTCGTCTGCGGCATCGCTGCCCTTGACGCCAAGCGCTCAAAAGGCCATCGCCACGGCCAAACCTCACTCCTCCCAAAGCGAGCGCAGACATGGACCTTTCCAAGATCAGCTCCGGCCAGAACCCGCCGGATGACCTCAATGTTCTGATTGAAGTGCCCCTCGGCGGCGACCCGATCAAATACGAGATCGACAAGGCTTCCGGCGCGATGTTCGTCGACCGCTATCTCTACACCGAGATGCGTTATCCTTGTAATTACGGCTTCGTACCGCACACGATGAGCCTCGATGGCGACCCGATCGACGTCATGGTTGTCGGCAACCGTCCGCTGGTTCCGGGTTCGGTCGTGCGTGCGCGCCCGGTCGGCGTCCTGATGATGACGGACGACAAGGGCCCGGACGAGAAGATCCTGGCCGTGCCGCACCCGAAACTGACGGCCTATTACGACAAGATCGCGACCTATCACGACCTGCCGCAGACGCTTTGCGACAAGATCGCTCACTTCTTCACGCACTACAAAGATCTCGAACAGGGCAAATGGACCCGGATCGAAGGCTGGTATGGCATCGAGAAGGCACGCGAGCTGATCGAAGAAGCTGTCAAGCGCGGCCAGGAAGGCTGATCCCGGACATCCGGACAGGGGATTGAATGGACGTCTCCGTCTGGCTCGCGCTGGTCGCCCTGTTCGTGGCGGGCGGCCTGACACCGGGCCCTGCTGTCATGCTGGTGATGAGCACGTCGCTGCGCTATCGCGCACCGACGGCGCTCATTCCTGCTCTGGGCGTCGCCACGTCCAACCTGCTCTGGATTTCCCTGGCTGCAGGCGGCATCGCCGCCTTTGCCGCACAATTCCCGATTATCCTGAATGGCCTGAAAATCGCCGGCGTCTGCTTCATCGCCTGGCTGGCCTGGTCATTGGCTACCGCTGACCCGTCGAGCCCCCATGCCAGCGCGAAAGACGCCCCGCCACGCGGCAAGCTGTTCGCCCGCGGCGTCGGCCTTCAGCTCCTGAACCCCAATGCGCTGGTGTTCTTCGGCCTGCTTCTGCCGTCCTATTTCGATATGACGCATCCGGTCGTGCCGCAAACACTGATCATGATGGCCACGATCACGGTATGCGAGATGACCGGCCTGACGCTCTATGCCTGGCTGGCCGATGGCATGAACCATCATTTTGAATCGCCGGCCTTCACCCGCTGGTTCAATCGCGGGGCCGCGCTCGCCATGCTGGCATCGGCCCTGTTTGCCGCTGTTTCGACCTTTACGCCGCGAGGCTAGCGGTCGACCACTTCAAACCGGCCGGATTTCGCTTTCCGCCAGTGCAGCTCGCCATGCTTGATGGCAAACCATGCACCATGCAGCTCCAGCTCGCCCGATGTGACGGCTTTTTCCACGAACGGAAAGCTCAGCAGGTTCTTGAGGGAGGTTTCGATGCCTTCCAGTTCCAGCGAGAATTGCGGATTGATCGAGCCGGATTCCAGCACCCGGTTGCGGGCTTCGTCGAGCAGCGAGACCCACGGCGTCACGAATTCACCGATCAGCGGATTGTCGCCGCCGCTCAGCGAGGCCGCCACGCCGCCGCAGCCGCCATGGCCCATCACCACGATGTGCTTCACCTTCAGCACATTCACGGCATATTCCAGCGCCGAGCTGACCCCGTGAAGCTTCCCGTCGGGCATGTAGGGCGGCACGAGGTTTGCCACATTGCGCACAACGAACAGCTGGCCCGGCGCGGCAGCGAAGATGTCTGACGGTTCCGCACGGCTGTCAGCACAGGCAATCAGCATGATGGCCGGGTTCTGGCCTTCACCAAGTTCGCGGTAAAGCGCTGCTTGTTCGGCATAAACGCCGCTGCGGAAGCGTCTGTAGCCCTCGATCAGCTCTTCAATCGTTTTCATGGTCCAAATCCTGTATTTCGGCTTGTTCCTGCCGGCGCCTCTCTATTGCATAGTGCAGAAGTCGCCAATGTGAATCGGACATTGTTTACCGGTTTGACCTAGGTTCACGAAAGAGGCCCCCACAGTACCGGCCAGGGAGACAGTGCGAATGTCCACAGAAGCCAGCGTGAAGAAGACCTCCCGCAAGGGCCCTTCGCGCAGCGAGGAGTCCCGCGCGGCCATTCTGGAAGCCACACGCGCCGAGCTCGCCGAAAATGGCTGGCGTACGTTCAGTGTCGATTCCGTGGCCAAGCGCGCCAGCGCCTCGAAACAGACGATTTACCGCTGGTGGCCCTCGATCGGCGCCATGTGCGTGGATGCCGCCCTCGCCCTTGTGCCGGACAGTCCGGATGGCGGGCGAGACCCGCAGGAACGGATCGCCGCCCTGATCGTGCCGCTGGAAGCCGCCGCCCGCACTGGCAACGGCCATGCCGTGCTGCGCGGCGCCCTGATGGCAGCGGCAGACGACAAGCATGCCGGCGAAGCCTGGCGCGCCTGGATGAACCGCGACATCCGCCAGCCCATGCGCATGGTGCTCGCCGAACTCGCCACAAAGCGCGTCATCCGGCGCGATTTCGATCTCGACGAAGTGATCGAACAGCTGCTCGGCCCGCTCTGGCACCGCATCTGCGTGATCCGCGCGCCGGTGAAAGAGGGTTTCAGCGTGGAACAGGCCCGCCACGCCCTGCGCATTTATTCGACAATCTGACCGGCTGATCGCCTCCAGCACGAATCTTGCAGAGGTCTTCCCCAACTCGGGAGGAGCCCTCATGTCTGCCGGACGCATTGCCTGGATTGATCACGCAAAGGGATTGGCCATCATCCTCGTGGTGATGGGAGTTGCCGCGCTTGGCTACGGCACACCTGACGGGGCGCGGAACTGGATGCTGGGCCTCACCGCCTGGGCGATGCCGTTTGCGGTTCCGGCCTTTTTCCTGATTGCCGGCCTCTTCCTGCACCGCGCGATCTTCGGCTCTGCACCGGCCTATTTTGACCGCAAAGTGCTGCGCCTCGCCTATTTCTTCAGCCTCTGGCTCGCCATTGAGACCGTCCTGCTGAACGTGAGCGCCTTTGCCCGTGGCCCGGCTGAGCTTGCCCGCCTCTACATTGCCGGCTGGATCGACCCGGCCAGCCCGCTCTGGTTCATCCAGCTGCTCGCCATCTTCTATCTCGTGACGCGCGGCATCCGCCGGGTGAAGCCCCGCCGCGTCCTCGCCGCCTCTGTCCTGCTGCAGATCCTCGCGGCCGCTGGCCTGTTCCACACAGGCTGGAGCGTCGCGGATCATTTCGCGGCCAATTACGTCTATTTCTACACCGGCTATGTCGCCGCGCCGCTCGTCTTCGACTTTGCCCGCAGCGCCGCCAGCCGCAGCCGTGACCTCGCCTGGGCGCTTGGCGTCTGGTTTGCCGTACACACCGCCTTCGTCGCGATGGGCCTTGCGGACATGCCGGTCGTGTCGCTGATCCTCGGATTTGCGGGCTGCTTTGCGCTGATCGGGATGGGCGTCATCCTGTCGGCCCTGCCTGCGGCGCACTTCATCGGCGATGCCGGCCGCCAGTCCATGGCGATCTGCCTTGGCTTCTACATTCCGCTTCAGGTGCTGCTGACGCTTGTCCCGATGAGCGGTGTCTTTGCGGACGCAGGCGCAGCCAGCCTCGCCATTGCCGCGGCAACCCTGATGATCGCACTTGGCATGCAGCGTCTTGCGATGGAAACACCGCTGCGCGCGCTCTATGTCCGCCCACGGATCCTGCGGCTGAAGCCCGCCCGTTCGTCCCAGCGCGGCAGCCTGCTGACGTCACAGGCCCAGCCGGACGCCTAGCGCCGGTTCCACACCATGAGCGGATCGAAGGCGCCCGTCTCGGCGGCCTTCTGAAGCTGTGCGATCTGTTCCGACACCGGATTGGCGCCAGACGCTTTCGCCTGCGAGCCATAGAGCGCTTCATCGAGACGGCAGATCTGCTCGAACAGCGCTTCAGAGCGGGCAACCAGGTCCAGGAAGCGCTGCGGCAGGCCGCGGCCCTGCTGCGCGGCGGCATCCAGCGGCGGCTCTTCCCGGCGTATACGGTATTTCTTGGCCGCAGCGTCCTCGCGGCGCATCTCGCCGTCGCGCACAGCTTTCTGCATGACCAGCCAGCTCGCCGCCTGCATCAGGCGCGTCGTCAGCTCCATGCTCCAGGCCGCATAGGTCAGGCCCGGTTCGCGGTCCAGCGTGCGCGCATGCTCGCGGCCCGGCCCGTCCAGATAGGTGGCCGTTTCCTCAACCAGCGCCATGCCGCGCGTGAACACGGTATCGAACAGTTTGCCGCCGGTGAACCCGTCGGACATGTTCATGCCTTCGCCCTGCGACTGTTCCGCTGCCATACGCTTGTCCCTGACACTCTGGACATCAATCTCTGCTTTACCACAGCGATCTTTATGTCCGCTTAATCCCCGCCGCCGAACAGCGCTTCGGCTGCCGACTTCTGGGCCCGCTTCTTCTCTATTTCCCGTTCGCAGGCGGCAATACCGTCCTTCAGCAGCGCAATGCGTGCTTCCAGCTCCGTCACAGACATCTGCTCCAGCGTCTGCGGTGTATTTACGAGGATCGGCTCTTCATCCGAAATCGCCATCATCGCCTCCCGATCGGTCTCTCGGGGTTCATCAAAGCAGAAACAGCCATTACATGCGACTCCTCAACACGGGAGTCATGCAGATGGGCGAGACAATGAAAGCTGTCGAAATCGAAAAGGATGGGCCGCTTTTCCTGGCCGATGTGGCACGGCCGGAGCCCGGCCCGAACGAGATCCTGGTGAAGACAGCCTTCTCCGGCCTGAACCGCGCTGACCTGGTGCAGCGCGCAGGTGCCTATCCGCCGCCGCCCGGCGCCTCCTCCATTCTGGGCCTTGAGATTTCCGGCACGGTGGAAGCCGTTGGCGATGCCGTCACGCGCTGGAAAACCGGCGACCGGGTCTGCTGCCTTCTGGCGGGCGGCGGCTATGCCGAATATGTCGCCGTCGATGAAGGCTCCGTCCTTGCCGTGCCCGAGGCCATGAGCCTCGACCAGGCCGCCTGCCTGCCGGAAGCCATGATGACCGTCTGGGCCAATGTGTTTGACCGCGTGGGCCTGAAGGCGGGGGAAAACTTCCTCTGCCATGGCGGCACCAGCGGCATTGGCGTGATGGCCATCCAGATGGCCCGTGTGGCCGGGGCCGCAAAGGTCTTCGCCACGGCCGGATCACCTGAGAAATGCCAGCTCGCCTCCAGTCTCGGCGCCACCCGCGCGATCAATTACAAGACCGAGGATTTCGTCGAGGTGGTAAAGGCCGAGGGCGGTTCCGACGTCACGCTCGACATGGTGGGCGGCGATTACATCCAGAAAAACATCTCGGCCGCCAATCCGGACGGGCGGATCATCAACATCGCCTACCAGAACGGCTTCCTAGCCAATGTGAACTTCGCCCCGGTCCTGATGAAGCGGCTGACGCTGGCCGCCACCACGCTGCGCGCCCGCCCTCTGCCGGAGAAAAAGCGCATCCGCGACGCCGTCGAGGCCGATTTCTGGCCGCATGTTGCCAGCGGCGCCATCATTCCGGTGCTGCACAAGGTGTTCCCCGCCAGCGAAGCCGATCAGGCCCACCAGCTGATGGCGTCAGGCACGCATTCCGGTAAAATCCTGCTGTCCTGGTAGAAAACACTCTGGAAACAGGCCGAAAGACAGACCTGTGAGGCTATAGCCTTTCCAATGCAGAGCGTCTGGTCTATATGAAAATTCAAGGTTCAGCACGCGCCTGATCTCAACCGCCCGGCACGACGTGCCGGGCGGCTGCATTTCAGGCGGCGTAAAAATGACAGGGAGAGCCTCATGTCCGAAGTCCTCATGCCGAAGGCAACAGCCGTCTGGCTGCTCGACAATACCAGCCTCACCTTTGCCCAGATCGCGCAATTCTGCGGTCTCCACCACCTCGAAGTCAAAGGCATCGCCGATGGCGACGTCGCCGAAAACATGCGCGGCGTGGACCCGATTGCTGGTGGCATCCTCTCGCGTGAGGAAATCGAGCGCGGCGAGGCGGATGAAGGCTACAGGCTGAAAGTGGCGGCATCCAAGATCGCCCACATCCCGCAGCCGAAGCGCAAGGGCAGCCGCTACACCCCGGTGATCCGCCGTCAGGACAAGCCGGATGCCGTGGCCTGGTTCATCCGTAACCACCCGGAAGTTTCCGATGCGCAGATCTCCAAACTGATCGGCACCACCAAGTCGACCATCAACAATGTGCGCGACAAGAGCCACTGGAACTCTGCCAGCATCCGCCCGGTTGACCCGGTGACGCTCGGCCTCTGCTCGCAGATCGAACTCGACGAAGTGATCGCGAAGTCGGCCGAGAAGCGCCGCAAGATGGAAGCCGAGAAAGCCCTGCGCTCCGAAGGCCCCGGCCTCGCCCCGGCGCAGGACGACCTCGCCGCCTACGACGCGCCGGAAGAAGAAGATGCCTCCAAGAAGGACATCTCCGCAGACGACGTGTTCCGCGACTTCAACTGATCCTTTCCGGTCAGACACGGAAAAGCCGGCGCTTCGAAAGAAGGCCGGCTTTTTTCTTGCCCGCCATGCTGATCCGGGGACAGACCAGGACCAATCCCCCTCTCCCTCGGGAGAGGGGTCAGGGGTGAGGGGTCGCGGAACACCTATTCAGAAATGAAGGTCGCGGCGGCTGGATGACTTGTTGGCCCTGCAGGTTGCGGCGCATGAGGAGAATGCGTTGCCCCTCACCCCCAGCCCCTCTCCCAAGGGAGAGGGGGGCGCGTGCCGGACGCCTCTATCCAACCGGGCAGGCCACGCTTCCATCCTTCGGGCCATGCATCCGCAGCTCCGCATCTATTTCGACTTCGTCTGGCCGATCTTCTGGCCTTGGCTGGTCTGGAACCTGCTCCGTGTCGCCAGGTGGCACACGGAGACGGGACGTGATGCGCTGATGGCGGTGGACCGGTTTGGCAACATCCGTTTCGTCCGGATGTCAGACCCGCCGCCGCCCGATGATCTCTACACTTATGAAGCCCCGCGCGTGCCGCGGTGGGAACGCCCTGCCGTCTGCAGCGACGCTCTCGACGCCGTGCGCGTGCAGTCCGGCATAGTCCGTCATGATCCGTCGAAGTCCGGTATAGTCATGGCTAGTCATGCCATAGTCCGGCCTGGTCATGCCCTGAACGTGCGGGGTCCGCCTTAGACACAGCTCTATCCGAATTCAGCTTCCTGCACCGGACGGCAATCGCCGCGCCGGGCAAACGTGCTGGCGGAAACATACTAACGCTCTGGCGATTGCCTCAGGAAGACATACCAGGCACCGGATCCGCCATGCCGGGCGTGCGCTTCCGAATAACCTGACACCAGAAGGCGGGCCGCAGGCATTTCCAGCCAGCGCAGGAAATTGCGGCGCAGAACGCCCTCGCCGCCTCTTCCCTTTCCTGTAATGATCAGGACACAGCGCGCGCCTTCCGCCTGTTTCCGGCTGAGGAAGTCCGGCAGCGCCGCTTCAGCCGTAACCTGTGTATGTCCATGCAGGTCGAACCGCCCGGCCAGTTCGAGCTTACCCCGGCGTACGCGTTTCTCGTTCGCCCGGTTCTGCGGCACGGCGGGCGTTTTCGGGCTCGCGGGCACGGGCTTTTCCCGTGGCGCAGGCGCTTTCGCCTTGCCATGGCGCAGCACGGGTTCGCCATGCTCCAGCGCGTCGATGAAGGTTTCGATGTCCTCCGTCTTCGGACCGATCGGCTTCACGGTCCGGGCAACGCGCGCCCAGGCACGGGCCTCGTCAGGGGTAAGACGGCGCTGGCTCATGCCCGCCCCTTAAGGCGCCGCCGGGGTCATGTCGAGGCCGGCATACCCATCGGCCCGCATCCGCTCTGCCACCGCCCGCGGCAGCAAGACCCAAAGCCGCCCGGGCGCATTCATCGTGCCTGCCCGCTCGCCCGCCTCCGGCCCGGTCCCGAAATAGATATCGCCGCGCACCGGCCCCTTGATCGCCCCGCCAGTATCCTGCGCGATCAGCAGGCCGGACCACTCCCCGCCAAGCCCCGGCGCCGTGGTCTCGACAAACATCGGCACACCCAGCGGATGAAGGCTCGTATCCACAGCCATGGAGCCAAGCGGCGTCAACGGAACGCCCTGCGCCCCGGCAGGCCCCAGCGAAGCGTCGCCTTCGGCTTCGGCGCGGAAGAACACGAAGCGCGGATTCTGGTTCATCGCCATGCGCGTTTCCGCTGGCCCCGCGCGGTCCATCCAGGCGCGGATGCCCTGCATGCTGGCCTCGCCGCGGGAAATACGCCCGGTACTGATCAGCCAGTTGGCGGTGGAGTGGAACTTGTGCCCGTTATGCGCGGCATAGACTGCCCGCATGGTCGTCCCATCCGGGAATTTCAGGCGGCCGGAGCCCTGGATCTGCAGGAAGAACACATCCGCCGGATGCGCATAGGCAATCGCCTGAACGCCCGAAGTCGTGATCTGCGCCCGCGGCGGATAAGGCCGCGTCGTCCCGTTCGACAAGCGTTGCAGCGGCTTGCCATTATTGGGGATCAGGTCCGCCGGTATGGCCGGAACCGGCTCCGTGAAGGGCGGGGTCGGCGTGCGCCGGGCTTCATAGGTCGGCTCGAAATAGCCGGTGAACTTGCTTGCCCCATCCGGCGGAAGAACCTCGAGTGGTACGAAAACCTGCTCGATCAGCGTTCGGGCCTCTTCATCGCTTCTCGCTGCGGACAAGGCCCCGCAGGGCTCGGCCCAGTCCCCCACCCGCCCGGCCCAGGGCGCGGACGAGGACAGGTCCGCAGTCAGGTCACGGCCGGAAAACTTTTCGCACGAGCGCTTGAATGCGCTGACAGCTGCCTCGAGGCCGACAGTGTTCCAGTTCGGCAGCTCGGAAAATGCCGTCGGCGTTTCCCAGGCGGGCAGTCTCGGCGGCTCGGCAACCGGCGGAGCAGGCTCCGGCCCCTGAGGCGTGATGACTTTGATCGGTGCAGGCTGGGTCTGGCAGGCGGCCAGCAGGAGCAGGAGAGCAAACGAGCGAAGACGCGACCACATTCACGCTTTATGGCGTGCTTCCGGCGTAAGTGTCACCCGCAAAATTCTGCGCTACAGGCCTAGTTGGCGACCTCGACATCATCGAGAATCCAGTTCGGATCGCTCTCATGGACATTGCGCATGAAGGTCCAGATTTCCTTTGCCGTGCGCACCATTTCCCCATCACCGAGCTCTGCTTCATAACGCACAGCTACGCGCGCCATGGAGCCATCTAGTTCAGCACTTTCGATTTCCGCCTTGCGGATACGGAGCAGTTCGAAGGCTGGCTGGCCCGGCTCGCGAGCGGAAATCGCAGCGTCCCAGGCCTCATACACATCGTCGTCCAGCATAGGGCGCAGTTTCTCGCGCTCCCCCTTTGCGTAGGCCGAAACAATGATTTCGTAAGCTGCGCGGGCGCCTCTCATGAAGGCAGATGTGCTGAAACTCCGGTCAGCATTGTATATTTCTTCCAGTCCGCCTGCAGCCGGTCCGGTGAAAACCGGCCGGTCGGCATGGGCTAAGGCATCGTCCACAGGCTTGGCCTGTCCTGGCGCATCATCCTTTGCGCCAGCCGGGCTCGGGCGGCTGACCGGTCCGTTATTGTCGCCCTTGCCGAGCGCAAAATACAGGCGCGACAGGACAAACAGCGCAACGGCTGCCAGGATCATGACTTGCATCACGGGGTCCATGGGGTGCTTGTCCTTGCATTCGTGTTCACTCAGCCCTCAAGATAGGGCCGTCGGGCCTGTAGTGCCAGTGATACATTGCGCGTTAAGGGGCCGCATGGTAGCGCCCGGCCCGTAGAGTTGGGAGGTAGAAATGACCGATACAAGTGCTCCGCAAGCACCAAATGCTGGCCAGCCCGGCGCGCCCGTACCGGGCCTGCGCGTTCTGGGCCAATATGTGAAGGACCTGTCCTTCGAGAATCCGGGGCACGCCCCTGTGCAGTCACAGCCGAATATCGATCTGGGGATCGATGTTGGTGCAACACCGCACGCCGATGGCAATGGCCTCTATGAAGTGTCGCTGAAACTGTCTGCCAAAGCAGTCGCCGACGGCACCGTGCTGTTCATCACCGAGCTCGATTATGCCGGCCTGTTCCAGCTGCAGAACGTCGCCCAGGCTCAGCTTGAGCCGCTGCTGCTGATCGAGTGTCCGCGCCTTCTGTTCCCATTCGCGCGCCGCATCGTTGCAGAAATCACGCGTGAAGGCGGCTTCCCGCCGCTGCTGATCGATCCGGTGGATTTCGTACAGCTGTATCAGCAGCAGTACCGCCGCGCACAGGAAGCTGCCGCCGCGGCTGGCCAGGCAGCGCCAACTCAGGAAGCATAACGCTTCCAGACAGCCTCATCGCCAAGGCCGCCCACGAAAGCCTCGTGGGCGGCTTTTTCGTCTTCGCTCAGACGGGAAGAGAGCGGTTTCAGGCGTTGGCGAGCAGGCTGGATTTCGCCAACAATTTCCGTTTGCACGACTGTCTCGAATGTGAAGGCGCGCGCCCGGCCGCCCATCAGCTCGAGATAAACAGCTGCGAGCAGCTGGCTATCGAGCAGAGCGCCGTGGAATGTCCGGCTTTCGAGCGAGATGTCGAAACGTTTGCAGAGTGCGTCGAGGCTGGCCGGGGCGCCTGGGAATTTGCGGCGTGCCATGGCCGCCGTATCAACCCAGCGGTCATCTGGGATCGGGGCCCGCCCGCAGCGGCCAAGCTCCATATTCAGGAACGAGCGGTCAAAGCCAGCATTGTGGGCAATCAACGTGGCATCGCCGATAAATTCAAGGAACGCATCGACCACATCCGGAGACTCGAAAGGCGGGGCATCTTTCAGATCATCATCCGTGATACCGGTAATTCGGACCGTATCGGCGGAGACCCCGCGGCCGGGGTTGATCAGCGTCCGGAAAGTGCGGCCACTGGGAATGTGGTTGATCATCTCAACCGCGCCCAGCTCGATGATCCGGTCACCCTCATTGGGATTGAGGCCGGTCGTCTCGGTATCGAAGGCAATCTCACGAATCTGGGTCATGCATTATCCCCTATGGCCTTGCGATTCATCAGGGCCACTATGGCGCGAACCTGGTCGTGTGCAAACTCGAACCCATGCGCTGTCGACAGGATAAAGTCAGCTTTTGCACGCTTTTCCGCATCCGGCACTTGGCGGGCAAGAATGGCCTGGAAGGTTTGCTCAGTCATGCCCGGACGCGACAGAACCCGGGCGCGCTGTACCTCCGGCGGTGCGGTGACGACCAGCACATAGTCGCAATAGCCGGAGCCGCCTGTTTCATAGAGAAGCGGAATATCCAGAACGGCAAAGGCGGCGCCTGACTTGCGCGCAGCGTCGCGGAACTCCTGCTGCGCGGCGCCGGCCAGAGGATGCACAATGCTTTCCAGCTGTTTCATTGCGGCCGCATCGTTCAGCACACGCTCCCGAAGAAGCGTCCGGTCAATTGCGCCATTCACTTTCACACCAGGAAAGGCCGCTTCGATAGGCTCAACGGCTGCGCCGTCTTTCTGATAGAGCTGATGTACTGCGGCATCCGCATCGTAGACGGGCACGCCCTCATCCCGGAACAGGGTCGTCGTGGCGGATTTGCCCATACCGATGGAACCCGTCAGGCCAAGGATGATCACGTCGTCACCTCCACAAGCTTCCGGCAGTGGGCAAGGACGTCTTTCGTTTCCGGCAATATGCCGAACCAGTGTTCGAAACTGTAGGCGGCCTGCGCCACAAGCATGGAAAGCCCATCCATATGCTGCCAGTTCCTGGCGAGGGCCTCGGCGCGGATCGCGGCGGCGGCCTTGCCATAAGAGATGTCATAGAAGAACTGGCCCGCTGCCTGCGGCAATTCAAGACTGGCACCGGAGTGGCCAAGACTGAGCGTGTTGACCACGAGGTCTGCTGTGGCGGCTTCCTCTATCCCCTGTTCCAGCGAACAGATGTTTGCCTGGATACCCGTTTCCGAAACCAGGGCTTCGGCACGTTCCCGCGTACGATTGGCGATGGTGATGTCGGCCCGCAGGTCCATCAGGCTGATGGCAACGGCCCGGGCCGATCCGCCAGCACCCAGCAGCGTAACCCGGCGCCCGGCCACATCGATATTTGCATCCAGCAGGCTGCGTACAAATCCGGGCGCATCCGTGTTCTCCGCGCGCCAGCCGCCCTGCTCTCGGCGGATCAGCGTATTCGCTGCACCGATCCGGCGGGCAATGTCGCTTGCTTCATCTGCCAAGGCGAGCGCGTCTTCCTTATGAGGCAATGTGATGTTGAAGCCGAGCGCATTACGCTGGATCAGTGTTTCAAGCGCGCTGCCAAGATCGCCTCGTTCTACACGAAGCGCTTCATAACTTGCATCGAGGCCATGTTCGCGGATCCACATATTGTGGATCACCGGTGAGAGGGAATGTGAAACCGGATCGCCGATGACACCTAACAGCCAGGTCATCTCACAAGCACGCCCCGTATACGGAGATAATCAAGCAGCGGCAGCAAGGGCAGGCCGAGGATCGAGAAATAATCCCCCTCGATCTTGTTGAAGAGCTGCGCGCCAAGACCTTCCAGCTGATAGGCGCCGACCGTCGAAAGAAGCGGCTCGCCAACCTGTTCGACATACTGCTCGATAAAGTCTTCGCTGAGCGGGCGCATGGTCAAACGCGGGCGCGCAAGATGACGCCAGACCGGCTGGCCATTTTCACAGACCACAATCGCCGTTTCCAGCGTGTGCGTCTTGCCGGATAGTTTGCGCAGGTGCTCTCGTGCCCCGGCAAGATCTTTCGGCTTGTCGAATGCCTCTTCGCCAAGTGCCAGCATCTGGTCCCCGCCGATGACAAGGCCCGGCTGGCGCTGGGAAACCTTGATCGCTTTCAGTTCTGCAAGGCGCATCGCCTGGTCGCGCACTGGCAGGTTTTCAGCACGCAGACCTGCTTTCATTGCCTCTTCATCGACATTCGGACGAACGGCGGAAGCTTCCACACCGGCAGCGGTCAGCAGGCGACGGCGGCTTTCGCTGCCGGAAGCAAGGATGACTTCGAGGCTCACAATTGCCCCCGGCGTTCATTCAACAGGTTCAGAATGGCGGCAGCCGTTTCTTCCACCGAGCGGCGCGAGACGTCGATCGTGCGCCATTTGTTGCGCTGGAACAAGCGGTTCGCCTGGGTCACCTCATCACGAACAGCATCCTCATCGGCATAGATTGTGTGCTCGTCTTCATTCAGGGAGATGAGCCGCGCGCGGCGGATCTGCACCAGGCGTTCCGCGCTGATCTTGAGGCCGACAATCATCGGGCCTTTGTCGCCCATTCTCTCAATATGTGCAGGCAGAGGCACGCCGGGCACCAGCGGAATATTCCCGGCGCGAACCTTGCGGTTGGCCAGATAAACACAAGTCGGCGTCTTGGATGTGCGGCTGACCCCCAGAAGAATAACATCTGCTCCGGTCAGGCTTTCGACATTCTGGCCATCATCATGCGCGAGCGTGAAATTGATCGCCTCCATGCGCTCAAAATAGTCTTCGTCCAGCGCGTGCTGACCAGCAACCTTCTGATTGGCCGAAATGCCAAGGTGCCGGCTGAGCATGGCGATCGAGGCATCCAGCACTGGCAGGGTCGGCACACCCTTTTCACGGCAGAAGGATTCCAGCCGTCCACGCAGGCCTTCATCCGATATTGTGTACCAGACGACACCTGGTGCAGCTTCGATCTCACGCATCACGCGTTCGAGCTGGCGTTCGGAACGAACCAGGTAATAATTGTGTTCCAATGCCTGCACGTTCTCGAACTGGGCACAGGCCGCCCGCTGGATCGCGTTCAGCGTTTCGCCTGTTGAGTCCGAGACGAGATGGACATTGAAGTAAATGCTTGGGCGTTGGGGGCGGGTCATGATCTCCCCTGTCTTGCCGAGGTTTGGGGATTTCACAAGACCTGTGACTCGCCTGTGGATGACGCACTTTGTCCAAAATGAATCACAAAAATCCCACAGGCCGGGGAATCCGACTCCGCGGAATCACCTTCCGTTCCATCCTGTGACTCCACTTGGGTGATTTACGTTTGGTTAACCTTTGAAATCCGGGCCTTAAGGAAGCATTAACCCTGTTCCAGACCCTGTGAGTCCTGTGTGGAATTCTCTGGACAAATCCGCACATCACCCTTTTTCCCACGGACTCACCGCTTAATAGTCATAAGCGCCCTGACGGGCTTGTTTTAAGGATTTGGGAAAAAGCCATGGGCACCGACGGATCGAAAAAACTGCTTCAGGTTCTCTCCGGAGAACGATTCGATAGGCCACCGGTATGGATGATGCGTCAGGCTGGCAGGCATCTGCCCGAATATCTTGAGCTTCGGGCCCGGGCGAAGAACTTTCTCGATTTCTGCTACACGCCTTCGATGGCAGCCGAAGCAACGCTGCAGCCTGTCCGGCGTTACGGTATGGATGGGGCGATCCTGTTCGCAGACATCCTGCTGATTCTGGATGCGATGGGGCTGGATGTCTCCTTTGAAAAAGGCGTAGGCCCTCTGGTGGAGCAGATCTCTGCACCGCAGGACCTGGACCGTGTGCCTGTCATCAAGGCGGCTGACCGGCTTTCGCCTGTCTATGAAACCGTCTCGCGGGTGAAAGAGAACCTGTCGAAGGAAACCACGCTGATCGGTTTTGCCGGTTCGCCATGGACGGTCAGCCTCTATGCCATCGAGGGACGGGGCAAGACTGACAAGTCCGATGCCTGGCGCTGGGCCCATGGCCGGCCGGAGGATCTGGCTTCGGTGATGGACAAGGTTGCAGAGGCAACCGCGGAATATCTCGCCCGTCAGGTCGAGGCAGGTGCGGATGCGCTAATGCTGTTCGATAGCTGGGCCGAGGGCCTGCCAGACAATATTTTCCAGGAAGTCATCATCACGCCAACCAGGAAGCTGGTCAGCCGCCTGCGTGAGAAAGGCATCACGGTGCCGGTCATCGGTTTCCCGCGCGGAGCGGGCGTAATGCTGGATGCGTACGCCAGGGAGACAGGCGTTACCGCTGTCGGGCTCGATACAGCGGCTGTACCTGCCTATGTGAATTCCGTTCTGCCACCTGACATGCCGGTTCAGGGACATCTTGATCCGCTGCTACTGATTGAGGGCGGAGAGCGAATGGATGCGCGCGTGCGGGAATTGATGGCAGCCTATTCAGACCGTCCCCATATCTTCAATCTGGGACATGGCATCCGGCCGGAAACGCCGATTGCCAATGTTGAGCGTGTTTTGAAGATTTTGCGGGAAGGCTGAGATGGGTCGGAAGATTGCCGTCGTATTGTTCAATCTGGGAGGACCGGACAAGGCAGAATCTGTTCGTCCATTCCTGAAGAACTTGTTCCGCGATCCGGCAATCATCACGGCGCCTCTCCCGATCCGCTTTGTGCTTGCGCGCCTGATTTCGCGCAGCCGCGCGCCGAGCGTCATCAAGAATTATGCGATGATGGATGCAGGTGGCGGTTCTCCGCTTCTGCCGGAGACGCAGGAACAGGCGAATGCCTTGCAAGCAGAACTCTCGAAACAGCTGCCGGACGATGATGTACGTTGCTTTATCGCCATGCGCTACTGGTATCCCTTTACTGAGCAAGCCGCGAAGGAAGTGAAAGCCTGGGGTGCGGATGAAGTCATCCTCCTGCCGCTTTACCCGCAATTCTCCACCACAACGACGGGCTCGTCGCTGACAGCCTGGAAGAAGGCTTACAAGGATCCGGTCCGCACAGTCTGTTGCTATCCGTTCGAGGAATCCTTCGTGTCGGCCCATGTTGAGCGGATCATGCAGGCATGGGAAAAAGCTGGCCGGCCTGAACATGTTTCCCTGCTTCTGTCTGCGCATGGATTGCCGGAAAAGATCGTCAAGGATGGCGATCCCTATCAATGGCAATGTGAAACCATGGCGGAGATGATTACCGGCCGGGTGCCGCGGGATTGGGAGGTCACAGCCTGCTACCAGTCGCGCGTCGGCCCATTGAAATGGATCGGCCCGGCAACGGAAGAAGTCGTCGAAGAAAAAGCAAAGGCCGGCAAGAATATCCTGATTGCGCCGATCGCTTTCGTTTCTGAGCATATCGAAACGCTGGTTGAGCTTGGTGAAGAGTATCGCCTTGTCGCCGAACAGCATGGTGCGGCCAGCTATACACGTGTCGAAGCACTCGGAACGCATCCGGAATTCATTTCCATGCTGGCAGATGAGACACTTGAGGCGCTGCAGATGAAAACCAGTATCCGCTCCTGCGCTGGTGACCGGCTATGTCCGCAAGGCTGGAGTGGTTGCCCGCACAAGCAGGCAGCACGCAAGGCGGGTCAGGCGATCGTTTCCAATTCCAGCAAGGTTGCCTGATATGCTCTACAACTGGATCAAGGCTGCGCATGTGATTTTCGTCATCGCCACGATGTCGAGCCTGATGATCTATCCCCGATACAAGATTCACCAGCTTTCAAGCGAGCCAGGTGAACCCCTGTTCGAAACGATGAAATCGGCGGCGAACAAGCTGCGGCTCATCGTGATGAATCCTTCGATTGTGCTGATCTGGGTGTTCGGCGGCTTGATGCTGTGGATGAACCCGTCCCTGCTCTCGCAGCCCTGGATGGATGTGAAGCTGCTGTTCGTAACCCTGATTACCGCGATGCATGGATACTATGTGTATGTCGGGAAGCGGATCGACCGGGGGACATCCAAAGTTTCAGCCAGGACGTTGCGGATGCTGAATGAAGTGCCCTTTCTGATGATGATCGTGGTCGTCATCATGGTGCTTGTGCGCCCATTCTGAATTTGCCTGTTCAGAGGCGTGTTGCTGCGAAACTCTTGACGAACAGGCCCTGCTGAGCCCATAAGCCCGGAAATCCGGCGCACAGTCCTTGTGCCTTGCGGCCCCCTTTTGACCGCCCGGCTCTCCCAAAACCAGTCTCCAGCAGACCCCTACATTCGGAATCCATCAGCATGGCCTCTTCGATGCTCGACAATCTGACCAGCGTCACACTTCGCGAACTGAAAGCGAAGTCTCCGGAAGAGCTGCTTGCCTATGCAGAAGAGCTGGAAATCGAGAACGCTTCCTCCATGCGGACACAGGATATGCTGTTCGCGATCCTCAAGGAACTGGCTGACAGCGAAGTCGAGATCACAGGTCAGGGCGTGCTGGAAGTTCTGACGGACGGCTTCGGTTTCCTCCGCTCGCCGGAATCAAACTACCTGCCCGGCCCGGACGATATTTATGTCAGCCCGGAAGTGCTGAAGAAGGCGAACATCCGCACCGGTGACACGGTGGAAGGTCCGATCCAGGCACCGCAGGACAATGAGCGCTACTTCGCGCTGACCGGCGTTTCCCGCATCAATTTCGAAGACCCGGACAAAGCGAACAAGAAAGTTCACTTCGACAACCTCACTCCGCTCTATCCGGAAGAGCGCCTGCGCATGGAATCGCGTGACCCGACCCGCAAGGACCGCTCCGGCCGCGTCATCGACATTGTTGCCCCGATCGGCAAGGGCCAGCGCGCCCTGATCGTCGCTCCGCCGCGCACCGGTAAGACCGTGCTGCTGCAAAACATCGCCTCGGCGATCGAAGAGAACCACCCGGAATGCTACCTGATCGTCCTGCTGATTGACGAGCGTCCGGAAGAAGTGACCGATATGCGCCGCACGGTGAAGGGTGAAGTCGTTGCTTCGACCTTCGATGAGCCGGCAACCCGTCACGTCCAGGTCGCCGAAATGGTGATCGAAAAGGCCAAGCGCCTTGTTGAACACAAGCGCGATGTCGTGATCCTGCTCGACTCGATCACCCGTCTCGGCCGTGCCTACAACACAACCGTTCCCAGCTCCGGCAAGGTTCTGACCGGTGGTGTGGATGCTAACGCGCTGCAGCGTCCGAAGCGTTTCTTCGGTGCTGCGCGGAATGTGGAAAACGGTGGCTCGCTGACCATCGTAGCAACTGCGCTGATCGATACCGGCAGCCGGATGGACGAAGTCATCTTCGAGGAATTCAAAGGTACAGGTAACTCCGAAGTCGTGCTTGACCGGAAGATTGCCGACAAGCGTACTTTCCCGGCCATCGACATCATGAAGTCCGGCACGCGGAAAGAAGAACTCATCACGCCGCAGGATCAGCTGTCGAAGATCTACATCCTTCGCCGTATCCTTGGCCCGATGGGCACGAACGATGCGATCGACTTCCTGATCGACAAACTGCGCCAGACGAAGACGAACGACGAATTCTTCGAAGCGATGAAGAACTAGCAGGAGGCGCGAGGCCATGAGGGAGCGCGACACGATCTGCGCCCTCGCTTCGGGCCAGCCTCCGGCTGCGATCTGCATTCTGCGTCTTTCGGGCGACAGGGTCTGGAAAATAGCCGGTGCCCTGCTGGAGTGCGGCCTGCCCGAACCCCGTCATGCCACCCTCACCCGATTCCGGGATGAAGATGGAAACCTGATCGACGAGGGGCTGGTGCTATTCATGCCGGGCCCGCATTCCTACACCGGGGAAGACACGCTGGAGCTTTATCTCCATGGTGGTCCAGCTGTGATTAAACACTCACTGGAAACACTGACACGTCAACCGGGCGTGCGATTGGCTGAGCCGGGGGAATTTACCCGCCGCGCTTTCGAAGCGGGCAAGCTCGATCTGACCGAGGCTGAAGGTGTTGCCGACATTATCGAGGCTGAGACGGAAGCACAGAAAGCTCAGGCGCTGCGCCAGCTGACTGGCGGCCTGACAGATACCTATGACCGATGGCGTGCTGAACTTACCGGCGTACTCGCGCTAATCGAAGTCATGGTCGATTTCCCGGATGAAGGGGACACGCCGGAAGACACGGTCCGCCCGATCCTGGACAAGCTGGACCTGATCATTGCTGAGCTTGAAGATGCGCTTGGTGACAGAGGCATCGGAGAGAAAATCCGGGATGGATTCCGCATTGCCATCGTCGGTCCTCCAAATGCCGGCAAGTCATCCCTGCTGAACCGGATTGCCCGGCGCGAAGCTGCCATCGTCACTGACATCGCTGGCACGACCCGCGATGTGGTTGAAGTCCGGCTGGTGCTCGGGGGGCAGGTTGTCTGGCTCGCAGACACGGCCGGCCTGCGGGAAACGGCAGATGTGGTTGAGGCTGAAGGCGTTCGCCGGGCCGAGCGTGCAGCGCGCGAAGCGGACATGCGTATCCATGTGATCGATGCAGCTAACCCGGCTTCGCCGACAGGCCCAGTCGAGGCGCAGGACATCGTCGTCTTCAACAAAGTGGACCAACGCCCTGCCAGTCTGGCACCGGATGGTGCCCTGCCCGTTTCTGCATCGAGTGGCGAAGGGATCGAGAAGCTGGAGTCCTGGATTGCCGGTTTCGTCTCTGATCGTGCTGCTTCGGTCGAAGCGCCCGTGATCACGCGTGCACGTCACCGCGAAAAGCTAAGTGCTGGACTTGCCAGTCTCCTGGCAGCTCGGCAGATGTTGGAAGATGATCTTGGCGCTGAGCTTGCAGCTGAAGATGTGCGGATGGCGCTGCGCCAATTGGGGGCGGTAATCGGCACGGTCGGGGTGGAAGACATACTTGGTGCTGTCTTCTCCCAATTCTGCATCGGCAAATGACCCCTAGGGTTTAGAGGCACCCGGCGTTATATAGCCCGCTCATTATCCACAGAATGAGCAGAGCCATGACGGGAAATTCCCGCTTTGATGTCATTGTTGTTGGCGGCGGCCATGCCGGTTGCGAAGCTGCATCCGCGGCTGCGCGCTATGGCGCTAAGACTGCGCTGGTGACACACAAGATCTCGACGATTGGTGAAATGAGCTGCAACCCGGCGATTGGCGGACTGGGTAAGGGCCATCTTGTTCGGGAGATTGACGCTCTGGATGGCCTGATGGGCCGGATGGCCGACAAGGCCGGCATCCAGTTTCGTATGCTCAACCGGTCCAAGGGGCCGGCCGTGTGGGGGCCGCGCGCCCAGATCGACCGCAAGCTCTATCGCCAGGCCATGCAGGAGGCGATCCTCAACCATGAGAATCTGACCGTCATCGAAGACGGCGCCGAAGACCTGATCGTCGAGGACGGGCAGGTTGCTGGTGTGATTGGCCTGACGGGTGATCTTTATCGCGCGCCGAAAGTTGTCATTACTACGGGCACCTTCCTGAAGGGTGAAATTCATATTGGTGCCCGGCGCATCCCTGCGGGCCGTGTTGGAGAGGCGCCGGCCATCGGGCTCTCTGATCGGCTCTATAGCCTGGACCTGCCAATGGGTCGGTTGAAGACGGGTACTCCCGCACGGCTTGATGGGCGCACCATCGCGTGGGACCGGCTGGAAATGCAGCCCGCCGATGACGAGCCAGTGCCCTTTTCCTACATGACGGACCGGATCGAAGTCCCTCAGATATCTTGCGGTATCACGTGGACGACGCCCGAGACCCACGCGATCATTGAAGAGAATATCGAACAGTCGGCCGTTTACTCTGGTGCCATTGCTGGCCGCGGCCCGCGTTATTGCCCGTCCATCGAAGACAAGGTGAACCGCTTTGCCGATCGTGACCGGCATCAGGTCTTCCTGGAACCTGAAGGCCTTGATGACCATACGGTCTATCCGAACGGCATCTCCACATCTCTTCCGGAAGACGTTCAGGAACGATTTGTCCGCACGATCCCAGGATTGGAGAATGTGGAAATCCTCCAGCACGCCTATGCCATCGAATATGATTATGTCGATCCGCGCGCTCTCAATGCATCACTGGAAGTGAAAGCCCTGCCCGGTCTTTATCTTGCGGGTCAGATAAATGGCACCACAGGTTATGAAGAAGCCGGCGCACAGGGGCTGATGGCGGGTCTGAATGCCGCGCGCGCGGCGGACGGCAAAGAACCGGTCATCATGGATCGGGCCGAAGCCTATATCGGCGTTCTGATCGACGATCTGATCACACGCGGCGTGACAGAGCCCTATCGGATGTTCACCTCCCGCGCTGAATACCGTCTCGCCCTTCGTGCCGACAACGCTGATCAGCGTCTTACGGAAAGAGGAATTGAGGCCGGTTGCGTTGGCCCAGACCGGGCCGCGATGTTTCACGTGAAACATTTGGCACTGTCTGAATCCCGAAAAACGCTCCAAACTCTGTCTTTGTCCCCCGCGAAGGCCCGCGAGGCAGGTTGGAACGTTAATCAGGACGGCCGCGTGCGAACCGCGTGGGAGTATCTTGGATATAAAGACATCTCTCTGGAGACCCTCGCGAAGGTCTGGCCGGGACTCTCGGAGATCGATCCGGCCATCGCGGCACAATTGGAAATCGAAGCGCTGTATTCCGGATACATCGAACGTCAGGCGGGTGATGTCGAAGCCCTTCGCCGTGATGAAGCCCTACGTATACCGGAAGGCATCGACTATTCGGCGATTGGCGGTCTCTCAAATGAGGTCCGGCAGAAGCTCGAGGCCATTCGACCAGCGACCCTAGGACAGGCATCGCGTATCGAGGGTGTCACACCAGGTGCGCTCACGGCACTTCTGGGTCACGTCAAACGCCGCCGCAAGACAGGCTAAGTCATGGATAATCAGGATCGCGCGGCCTTTCTGGCCGCAGAGGATGTTTCACGTGAAACACTGGACCGGCTCGACCGGGTCATCGGTACGCTGGATGACTGGCGCAAGCGTAGCAATCTGATTGGTCCGCGGGAATGGCCTGTCATATGGACGCGCCATGTCGCCGATTGTTTCCAGCTTCTGGATCATCTTCCGGAAACCGCAAAGGTCGTGGATCTTGGTTCCGGGGCCGGGTTTCCTGGTCTGATCATTGCTGCCGCGCGTCCGGCCGGCCATGTCACGATGATCGAAAGCGTCGGAAAGAAGTGCGCCTTCCTTCGCGCAGCCATCGAGGCGGCAGGTTTGAGCGCATCTGTGTGCCAGGAACGAGTGGAATCCGTGGGCCCAATCCCTGCGGATTATGTTACAGCGCGGGCTTTCGCTCCTCTCCCGAAGCTGCTCGACTATGCAGCGCCCTGGCTGAAACAGGGTGCAACAGGGCTTTTCCTGAAAGGCGAACGCTGGAAAGAAGAATTGACGGAGGCCAGCCAAACATGGAACTTCGCTAATGAGGCGATTCCAAGCCGGGTTGGTGGGTCAGGTACAATTCTGATTGTCAGGGAGCTACGAGGTGGCAGGCATTAGGCCCAGAATCTTTGCCGTCGTGAACCAAAAGGGTGGCGTCGGTAAAACCACAACATCGATCAATCTCGGCACTGCACTGGCCGCTGTTGGCCGGCGTGTCCTTATTGTCGACTTCGACGCGCAGGGAAACGCCTCCACGGGTCTCGGGATCGATCGGACAGACCGCTCAACCACGTCTTACGATATCGTGGTTGATCGACTTCCGCTGGAACAGGCGGTGCTGTCCACGATTGTGCCTCGGCTCGATATCGTTCCGGGCGACGAAAACCTTTCCGGCGTTGAGACGGAACTTGCGGCAGATCCGCACCGGTCGTACCGGCTGCGCGATGCGCTGCACTCCTATATCGATCGTGCCGAAGAGCAGGGCCTGCCGCGCTACGATTATATCCTGATCGATTGCCCACCCTCGCTTTCGTCTCTGACCTTGAACGCGATGACGGCGGCCGATGCGCTTCTGGTTCCGCTGCAGTGCGAGTTCCTTGCGCTGGAAGGCCTCAGCCAGCTGTTGCGCACTGTGGATGTCGTACGTCAGGGCCTAAACCCGAACCTTGAGATTCAGGGTGTCGTGCTGACCATGTATGACCGCCGCAACAATCTGTCAGACCAGGTTGCCGATGAGGTGCGCGCATTCTTCGGAAACAAGGTCTATAACACGGTCATTCCGCGCAATGTACGTCTCTCGGAAGCGCCGTCTTTCGGCAAACCGGCGCTACTCTACGATTACCGTTGTCCGGGTAGCGAAGCCTACATCCGGCTCGCATCGGAAGTGCTTCAGCGTGAGAAGGCACGGGCGGCCTGATCGAGATGGCGAACGAACCCAAGCAAAAGCCAAGTCGTCTCGGCAGGGGGCTGTCTGCCCTGATGGGGGAGGTCGAGGCCTCTACGCCGGCCAAGCCGGAGCCTGGCGCGGAAGCAACTTCCACCGGGGTTGATGAGCTTCCGATCAAGAGCATCCGGCGGAACCCGAACCAGCCGCGCCGCACGTTTAATGAAACGGCCCTGCAGGAACTGGCGGACTCAATCCGTACGAAGGGTGTGTTGCAGGCAATCCTTGTCCGGCCCGATCCGAAAGAGGCGGGCAAGTACCAGATCATCGCAGGCGAACGCCGTTGGCGTGCTGCCCGGCTGGCTGGATTGGAAGCCATCCCGGCTGTCGTGCGGAATCTGGATGAGCTGGAACTGCTCGAGATCGGTATCATCGAGAACGTGCAGCGCGCGGATCTGAACCCAATCGAAGAGGCTGAGGCTTATGAAGCCCTGATGAGCCGTTTCGGCCGGACACAGGAAAGCCTTGCCAGCAGTGTCGGCAAAAGCCGGGTTCACATCACCAACACGTTACGGCTGCTTCAACTGCCTGAGGCTGCACGCAGCTATGTGCGTGAAGGCAAGGTGAGTGCCGGTCATGCACGCGCTGCCCTTGGTTCGCCAGATCCTGAAGCCCTGATCGAAATGGCTGCGGAGAAGGGGCTCAGCGTCCGGGAAGTAGAGGCGCTGGCGAAGGGTGCCCGTGATGGCGGTGGCCTGGAAACCAAATCTGCCCGGCCTGCTGCTGCGGAAAAGGATGTCGATACCGAAGCGCTGGAAGCGGACCTGACACGTCAGCTCGGCCTGGAGGTCGATATCCGGCACGGCAAAAATGGCGGGGAGCTGCGTATCAAGTATCGTGATCTGGAACAGCTGGACGATGTTTGCCGCAGGCTGACGCGCCGCAAGGGCTGATCATCAACGGGCGGCTTCGGCTGCCCGCGCCAGATCATTCATCAGTACACGTACAACTGCATCCGTGCTGCCACCTGCGCGCTTGGCCTGGGCCTCTGCATCGTAGATCCGCTCAAGTACGCGGGTGAGCCGTTTGACCGGCCACTTGTTGAGACGCGCGCGATAGGCTGGCCACTCGCTCTGCCATACCGGCGGGCGCAGTTTCATGTTTGGGCTGTGCTGGCCTTCCTCGATCCGGACATGCGCGTCGAGCATTCGGCGCACTTCGAACTGAAGGGACCGCAGCACGCTGATGCCGGCCGTACCGGCCATGGCCAGTTTCTCGAATGCGGCATTGGCTGCAGCCGGGTGTCCGTCCAGCGTGGCGGAAATGGCGGTGGAAAGTGTCTGTTCGAATTCGGTCGCGCAGAGGGCCCGGACGTCAGCCACAGACACAGCCCGGCCAAGTCCGCGTGAATACAGCGCCAGTTTCTCGATTTCCGAATTGGCAGCCAGCCGGTGCCCGGGCAGGTCACCTACAAAAAGGCGCAGGGCGTCCGGGTCGATCTCGACACCGGACGCCTTCAGGGCCTGCTTCACCCGCTGCTCAATATCCACGCCTTCATCGGCAAAGAATTGGAGGCAGGCTGTGTGCTTCGCGGCTTCGGCAGTAACGCGCAGTTTCGATTTCTTCGGCAGGCTGCCCGTCTCGATCAGAAGGTGTGCGCTGAAGCGGGATGTGCTCTTGTCACCTTCTTCAATGGCCTCGATCAGCAGCTTGGCGATCTTGTCCCCGCTGGTCCTGACGCGAACCACGCGGGGATCACCGAGAAGGGAAACGGCTTCCAGTGCATCGAACAGCAGGACAGGTTCTTTCCGTATTGCGTCATCATCGAGCAGGCTGACGTCTGCATGCACGCCTTTACCGGCCCAGGCCGAGATCAGCAGTTGCCCGTTGTCGCTGGCCAGTCCTTCATCATCGCTGAAAGCCAGGACAGCCCAGACCTTCGGGTCCGGCTTGCGGGCAAAAGAGGCAGCCTGTTTGCCCTGAAGCAGCATCAGTCTGACGTGGAGAGCTGCAGCCGCAGGTCATCGACAATCCGGCCAGCCAGTATTCGCATCACGCGGTCAGATGCATTGGTTTGCGCGGAGATGTCGCCATATGGGGAATCTGGCACGGCAAAGCTGGTTTCAGCATCGGATTGTCCGCTGACGCTGATATTTTCACCGACCAGCGCATATCTGGCGGTGGCTGTGAAAGATGAGCGTGAGGCGGCGCCATCCGGTTTGAAGGCAAGCCGGCTCAGTCGGTCGTTGACGCGGACTTCAAGCGTGACTGGCGTATCGAGGTTTGGCAGACCCGCGGCGAGTTCCTGCTGCAGCGCCCGGCGAAGCATGTAACCTGTGCGGCCCGGGATTTCCTTCACCGTGATATTACCAGAGGCAAAGGACGCGCTGGCGCCCGGCGCATAGACAGGCTGGAAGCCGCAGGCGGGCAGGGCAAGAGCGAGCGCGATCAGGAAGCGTTTCATGCCACCACGATATTCACGATGCGGCCCGGCACGACAATGGTTTTCTTCACGGTCTTGCCTTCGATGAAGGAGACAACTTCGGGCAGGGCGTGGGCGACTGCTTCCACCACTTCGTTGGATTCACCCTTCGGCACAGTGATTTCGCCGCGGCGCTTGCCGTTGACCTGAACCGCCATCGTAACCGAATCGTCTTCGGTCAGCGCCTTGTCCGCCACTGGCCATGGGGCAGCGGAAGCAAAACCTTCGCCACCGATCCGCTCCCAGCAGGATTCGGCCAGGTGCGGCATGAACGGGGTAAGGCACCGGGCCAGCATGGAGGCCCCTTCGAAGCGGGCACCAACAGCTTCACCAGCCGACTCCGCCTTTTTGAGCGCGCTAACCCATTCGTGGATGCTGGCAACGGCAGAGTTGAAGCGGAACTCCTCGATAGCCTTGTCGATCGCGACGACGGCCTTGTGGCTGGCCTTGCGAATGGTGAGAGAAGCGGCATCGTCAGCAGGGGCAATCTTGTCCAGATCTCCCAGCGCATCGAACACACTCCACAGGCGCTGTGCAAAACGGGCGGCGCCTTCGACACCTGCCTGCGTCCATTCCACATCGCGCTCAGGGGGAGAGTCCGACAGGACGAACCAGCGTGCGACGTCTGCACCGAACTGGGCGATGATCGCATCCGGATCGACCGTGTTCTTCTTGGATTTTGACATCTTCTCGATCGGGCCCGGCGTGACCAGGCCGCCGGTGGCGATCTCGATCCAGGTGTCGCCTTCCTGCGTAACTTCGGAAGGCTGCAACCATTGTCCGGAAGCGGATTTGTATGTTTCGTGCGTGACCATGCCTTGTGTGAACAGGCCGGCGAAGGGCTCGCCGCTCGGCAGGTCCAGCAGGCCGATGTCACGCATCGCGCGGGCAAAGAAGCGGGAATAGAGCAGGTGTAGCACCGCGTGCTCGATGCCGCCGACATACTGGTCGACCGGCAGCCAGTAGGCGCGTTCTTCCAGATCGTCGGCACTGGCGAAGCGCGCATAGTACCAGGAGGAGTCAACGAACGTGTCCAGCGTGTCGGTTTCCCGGCGCGCAGGCTTGCCGCATTTCGGACAGTCGACATGTTTCCATGTCGGGTGCCGGTCCAGCGGGTTACCAGGCTGGTCGAAGGTCACATCATCCGGCAGGCGCACAGGCAGGTCGCTCTCCGGTACGGTTACGATGCCGCAGTCTTCGCAATGGATGACCGGGATCGGGCAACCCCAGTAGCGCTGGCGCGAGACGCCCCAGTCGCGCAGGCGGTAGTTCACCGTTCCGGCACCAAGACCCATGCCCTCGATGCGATCAATTGCTGTGCGTTTGGCGTCGTCGATGCCGAGACCGTCCAGGAAGTCCGAATTGAAGATGGAGCCGGGGCCTGTATAGGCCTCGTCACCTACCGTGAAGCTTGTCCGGTCAGCGCCGGGCGGCAGCACGACGGGTGTTACGTCCAGACCGAATTTGCGGGCAAAATCGATATCGCGCTGGTCATGTGCCGGACAGCCGAAGATGGCGCCTGTGCCGTAACCCATCAACACGAAGTTCGCGACCCAGACGGGCAAGGTCTTTCCTTCCACGAAGGGGTGCTTCACCGTCAGGCCAGTGTCGAAGCCCAGCTTCTCGGCCTTCTCAATGGCTTCCTCGCTGGTGCCGACCTGGGCGCATTTCCCGCGGAAGGCTTTCAGTTCTTCCGATGCTTCAGCCAGCTGGATCGTCAGTGGATGATCCGGCGACAGGGCAATGAAGCTTGCACCGAACAGCGTGTCCGGGCGGGTCGTGAAAATCTCGATGCCGTTAGCGAAATTGGCGGGCGCGTCGCCGCCCCATTCGAAACGCATCTGCAGGCCTTCAGACCGGCCGATCCAGTTGGCCTGCATGGTGCGCACCTTCTCAGGCCAGCGCTCCAGCTTGTGCACTTCGTTCAGCAGGTCTTCGGCATAGTGCGTGATCTTGAAGAACCACTGGGTCAGCTCGCGCTGTTCAACCAGCGCTCCGGAACGCCAGCCGCGTCCGTCGATCACCTGCTCGTTCGCCAGAACCGTATTGTCGACCGGGTCCCAGTTCACCTTGGAGGCTTTCCGGTAGATCAGGCCCTTATCCAGCATCTTCAGGAACAGCGCCTGTTGGGAGCCGTAATATTCCGGGTCGCAGGTTGCGAATTCACGGCTCCAGTCCAGCGACAAGCCGAGCTTTGCGAACTGGGCCTTCATGGCGGCGATGTTCTGGTAGGTCCATTTACCGGGGTGGACCTTCTTCTCCATCGCGGCGTTTTCTGCTGGCATGCCGAAAGCGTCCCAGCCCATCGGGTGCAGGACGTTATAGCCCTTGGCCCGCTTGTGGCGTGCGACGACATCGCCCATCGCATAGTTACGCACATGGCCCATGTGCAGGCGGCCGGACGGGTAGGGGAACATCTCCAGCACGAAGGCCTTCGGCGCATCGCCGGCCTCTTTGGGCGATTTCGTCCTGAACAGATCCGCCTTGTCCCAGGCTTCACGCCATTTCTGCTCCGCAGCTTGCGGATCGTACCGGGTGGCCATTGGCCTCTCCCCTGATTGTCGTCTGATTGAAGCGGCTGTTAGCCGAGTTGCGAATTCTTGAGGTTCCGCGCGCGGTCAAGGATCGCATTTTCAAGCTGGATCCCCGTTTCCGGATCAACAGGTGCATCGACCCAGGTACCGTCCTGGTTCACCTGCCGGAACACGGAAACCTTGACGCCATCAGCGCGTAGCCGTGTGTCGAGGATGTACACAGTTGCCTTCACGCGCTCGTTCTCCGACCCGGGGAAGCTCTTCCAGTCGTAAACGATCAGGCCGCCGATCGGATCGGTGCTTTGCACGGGCATGTTGGAGAAGGTGTCGAGCGAGGCGCGCCACAGGTATGGGTTCACCGTACCGACATTCTGCGCGGTCACTTGGGCATCGGCGCTGGCGCGCTTCCCACCGGACTGGCACCCGACCAGTGCAAACAGGGCAGCAGCTGCCGCGGAGAAGACATATTTGTTCATGAGGAAAGTTCCCGAGCGCAATACCTTGTAGACCGGCGTTTGTATAACAACACGAGTCTGGGCTCGCCAGTACCGATGTGTGCAGGGCCGGGAAGGGAGAAAGTGATGAGACGTCCGATCCTGCTGGCTTTTGTATGTGCTGCAGCCTGCCTGCCTTCATATGCACAGGAAGACTGGGATGTCTGGGAGTCGGACTGGACGGGCGAGGCGGGTCTGCTGGTCGCGCCTGGCGCTGAAGATCCGGCGCTGTACCGGCTGGGGCTTGGCTTTAAAACGAACCGGGTTCTGGAGAATGGGCTGGAGCTTGGCGCAGCCTTTCAGGTCGATGCCGAACTGGACCACGCCGCGCGTTCCGGATTTTCAGGTATTGTTGCAGATCCCGCCGCCGGAACGCCGGCTCTGACGGGCGCCTTCAGCGGGCTCGCCAGGTCACCCGCCATGGAAGATGATGGTGCGCGCGCCGTGCTGCAGACAGCCTATGTCTATCTTGAAGGCGGTTATGGTGAAGTCCGCCTCGGGCGCGATGAGGGCGTTGCGAAACGCTTTGCGCAGGGCGCGCCGTCACTCTTCGCGAACATTTCCCTGCATGCGCCGCGCCTGGACCCTGATGGCGGAGCGATCATACGGACCGATCACGATCTGACAGGCCCAGCAGCAAAGGTCTCTTTCGCGACCCCCCGGATCGTGGGCTTCAAGGGCGGCATTTCCTATACGCCTGAAGCGGATGTGCGCGGTCTGGACCGGGATCCGGTGCGGATCCTGCCGGGAACGGCGGCGTTTGTGCTGAGCAATGCAGGTGAAGCCAGCCTGAGTTTCAATCATCGCTTCCGTGAGAGCGGAGTCCGGCTGCGCGCGTCAACGGCCTGGAGCCGGGCCGATGTGGACGCTGCCCCAACAGCGCCGGTTCCCTATGGGTCCGTTGAAACCTGGTCCTTTGGCGCGAATGCGGAATGGAAAAACACGGTGATCGGTGCCAGCTGGCAGACCAGCGACAATGGACTGGAAGATCGCCCCGGAGACTACACGGCCTGGACGGCAGGTATCACCCATACGGCGTTCGGCTTCGATTGGGGCGCGGAATATGGTGAGGCCAGCGATGATGCAGCCGGCGTGGAAGGGGAATCGTGGCGTGCCGGACTCGCCCGTTCGGTGACTGACACTGCACGCATAGCGTTCGGATACCGGTCTGATCAGCTGGATATGGGGGCAAATGCCGTTTCTCGTCGCCTTGGAGGCGAGGGAGTTGTGATAGAAATCACACTATCGCATTAGTTTAGCACCCATGTCGGAATATTAATCTTCTGTTTATGGAACCCGACCCCTAATGTTGGGTGAGGGAAAGGTGCGAACGATGCGGCTTGGGCTTTTGCTCACTTGTGTGATCTCGGCGACGGTACTGGCGATGCCAGCGGCCGCGCAGGAAGATTCGCGCGTGCCGTCCGTGACGATCGACGCACCGCAGCTGTCCGAAACGCAGGCCGGGAAAATCGACTGGTATCGCCAGTTCGCGATTTCCAAGCCAGCTGAGGCCCGCCCTGTCTGGCAAGCTGAGCCAACTGAAGATCTCTCGATGCAATTTGCTGGCAGCGACCGCTGGGAATTCAGCATCGACAGACTGTCCCGCCCTTCCGCCAGCATATCGCCGCTGCCGCGGGAAGAAATGCAGGCCGGGGCGACGTTTAAGATTACGCCGCGCTTCTCCGTTGGCGGTGAAGTCAGCGTGGGTGCAGACGATCTGAACGCTGTGTCGACCTGGGAAGAGCGCGACGTGGAAACCGGCATCCGGTTGAAGTCCGCCTTCAAGTTCTAAGGCCGGTTTTCCGGGCCGAAGACACTTTCAATTCCTTCGATTGCTGCAATACCCGCAACAGGCGCAACCTGTGCGGCCGTGTGCGCGTTGAGTCCGCCGAGCGCGTAGACAGGCAGCAGGCTGTTGCGTGCCAGGGTTCGGGTGCGGATCGGGCCGAGGGGGTTCCGGGCGCTGGGGCTGGCGGAGGGAAAGGCGGTCGACAGCAGGGCCGCATCGAATCCCGCATACTGTAATTGGCGCAGCTGATCCGGCGTGTGGGCGCTGACGGTCATCAGGCGAAAGCGGGTACGCCAGCGCCGGGCTTCTGCCCGTGCAGCAAACGGCCAGTGGACGCCATCGGCCCTCACAGACATGGCAAGCCGCGGGTCGTTTGCGATCAGCAGCTTCACGTGCCGCTGGCGGCAGACTTCAGCCAGCTTACGCGCGATCATGGCGTGCCCCGGCTGACCATAATGCCGGTAAACCAGACCATGGCATGACGATAACCGACTAGCCGTGACTACTGGATCGGGCGTCCGGGCCGGATCCGTCAGGTACAGGAGAGGCGGCAGGCCGGCGGGCAGATGCCGGCCCGCGACACGTGCGGCGGTGCGGAGCTTGCGTTCGGCGCGGTTTCGGTCTTCCTGCATCATCGTGATGACTGATACCGACACACTCTCCATTGCCAAGCGCCGCGAGGCGGTGCTGGCCGAACTTTCCGATGCTGCTTCCCCGCCGCCACAGCTGGTGGCGGTGACCAAGACCCAGCCTGACGCGGCGATCGAGGAGATCCTCGCCACGGGCCAGCGCGTCTTTGGCGAGAACCGCGTGCAGGAAGCCGAAACCCGCTGGGCAGGCCGCCGCTCCGCCTATCCGGATCTGGACCTGCACCTGATCGGGCCGCTGCAGACCAACAAGGCCGAGCTGGCCGTTCGCCTGTTCGACATGATCGAGACGCTGGACCGGCCGAAGCTGGCCGATGCGCTGGCCAAGGCGATGGAGAAAGTGGGCCGCAGCTTGCCCGTCCTGATCCAGGTGAACACAGGAGAGGAGCCGCAAAAGGCCGGGGTTGTTCCGTCTGAACTGAAGCCGTTGCTACAGTATGCGCGTGAGAGGGGCCTCGACGTTCAGGGCCTGATGTGCATTCCGCCAGTGGATGAGCCTGCCGGGCCGCACTTCGCGCTGCTGGCAAAGCTCGCGCAGGAAGAAGGGCTTCCGGTCCTCTCCATGGGCATGAGTTCGGATTATGTGACGGCCGCGCGTTTCGGCTCGACCCATGTACGGGTCGGCTCTGCCCTGTTCGGACCGCGCGCCTAGACGCTAGAGGCGGATTTCGACTTCCGAGCCGCGTGCTGACAGGCGCAGGATTTCCCGCATGTCTTCCAGCGTTACGGCCACGCAGCCAGCCGTCGGGCCCCAGTCCGGCTGGGCCAGATGCAGGAAGATCGCGCTGCCGAGGAAGGGGACGGGCGGATCGTCATTGTATCCGAGCTCCACGATCACATCGTAGACATGGTCTTCCAGCCAGAGCTTCTCATGGCTGGCCGCATAGGGGAGTTTGACCCAGCGATTGTAGAGCGGGTCTTCCGGCGCATCGCACCATCCGTCTTCCGGGGTCAGCGGCACGAGGGGCAGCAGGGTTTTCGGCGCGTCCACCCGGTCCGGCCTGTAGAAGACACGGCGCATCGGCCAGATGCCGGCAGGGGAGAAGCCATCGCCTTCGCGCTTGTCGTCTGCCGCGATCACGCCGCTGCGGCCAACCGAGCAGCGCGTCTGTCGTCCGGCCAGCAGGAGACGGCCATCTGCATGGGCTATGAAATCAGCGCTCACGGGTTATCTCCTGCTCTGCCGGAGATCAGGTTTGACCAGTTGGCGGGCGCTCTGGCAAGCAGGGGTGAGCGGAATGGTGCCCCGGCCGTTGATTGTGCACACTGTCGCGGCGAAGGTCTGCCGAACTGTTCCGATAGCGGCTCCTGAAACAAGAAAGAGTATCCCATGCCGATGTCCCCTTTCCATCTTGCCTTTCCGGTTCACGACCTTGAGGCGGCGCGAGCCTTTTACGGCGGCCTGCTCGGTTGCCCGGAGGGGCGCAGCTCTGATGAATGGGTCGATTTCGATTTTCGCGGCCACCAGATCGTCGCCCATCTCGCGCCGGAGGAATGCGCCGGGCCGCAAACCAATGCAGTGGACGGCAAGAATGTCCCTGTCCGCCATTTCGGCATCGTCCTGCCAATGGAGGACTGGAAGGCCATGGCCGAGAGGCTGGAGGGGGAGGTGGACTTCCTGATCGAGCCGTATATCCGCTTCAAGGGCGAGCCGGGGGAACAGGCGACCATGTTCTTCACCGACCCGTCAGGCAACGCGATCGAGATCAAGGCTTTTGCCGACATCTCCCGGCTGTTCGCCAAATAGGCGAAATTGTCAGGCTACGGCAGCTGTCAGGTCCCAAGCTCACGAAGACCTCCCGCTCTTGTGAACGAGCGTGCGTTACATTCTTATGGCATCGTGAAGCGAGATGAATAAATGCAGCACTCACACGGAACTGGAGAGTCGCATGGCCGCCAAGAAAACCATCCTTCTGGTCGATGATGATGAAGACCTGCGCGAGGCCCTGGCTGAGCAGTTCGAGCTGCACGACAGTTTCGAAACGCTGCAGGCGGCCAATGCGAACCAGGGCATCGACCAGGCTACGACGCAGCGCATCGACCTGATCCTGCTGGATGTCGACATGCCGGACATGGACGGCCGCGAGGCCTGCAAGATCATGCGGCAGAAGGGTGTGCGCGCCCCGGTGATCATGCTGACCGGACAGGATGGCGATGCCGACACGATCCTGGGCCTTGAGTCCGGCGCCAATGACTATGTGACAAAGCCGTTCAAATTCTCCGTGCTGCTGGCCCGTGTGCGGGCGCACCTGCGCAGCTTCGAACAGTCAGAGGACGCCACATTCAAGATCGGCCCGTATGAGTTCCGCCCGGCGATGAAACTTCTGGTCACGAATGAAGACAGGAAGATCCGCCTGACGGAGAAGGAAACGAACATCCTGAAATATCTCTACCGCGCGGGCGGCAAGCCGGTGGCGCGGGACGAGTTGCTGGCGGAAGTCTGGGGCTACAATGCAGCGGTGACCACGCACACGCTGGAGACCCACATCTATCGCCTGCGCCAGAAGGTCGAGCCGGACCCGGCGCATGCGCGGCTGCTGCTGACTGATGCGGGCGGTTATCGCCTGCAGCCGTGATCAACCGGCCTTGATCTGCACACTGAGCGGGGCGTGGTCGGAGGGTTTCCAGCCGCCACGCCATCCGAGGTGGATCCTGTAGCTGTCGACGAGCGTCTCCGGCAGGCCAGCCGCATTGACCCAGATATGATCCAGGCGCCGGCCCTTGTTGCTCGCCGCCCAATCCTTCGCGCGATAGCTCCACCAGGTGTAGAGCTTCTGATCTTCCGGAACCGCGAGGCGAGCGATGTCCGCAAACTTTGCCATATTGCGAGAGGCTTCCAGGCGTTCGGTTTCTTCCGGCGTGTGAGAGACGATCTTCAGAAGCTGTTTGTGGGACCAGACATCGTTCTCGTGCGGGGCGACGTTGAGGTCCCCGACCAGAACGCGCGGTGTTTTCGTCTGCTTCTTGTAGGCAGGGCCGAGGCGTTCGAGAAAGTCGAGCTTGTGGGCAAACTTGTCGTTCTTCACCGGGTCCGGTTCGTCACCGCCCGCGGGCAGGTAGATATTGTGCACTTCGATGCCAGCGACCTTCGCAGCGATAACGCGCGAATGGCCTTCCCGGCAGAGGTCCGGTGCCTCGATCCGCTCAAGCGGCAGGCGTGAGGCGATGGCCACGCCATGATGGCCGCCTTTCTGGCCGTTCAGCACCAGATGTGGCAGCCCCATTTCACGGAAAGCCTTTTCAGGGAATTCCCCGTCCTGGCATTTGGTCTCCTGCAGGCAGACCACATCGGGCCGCTCCTGCGCGACGAAGGCTTCGACATTCGGCGCACGCAGGCGGACCGAGTTGATGTTCCAGCTGACAATCTTGAGAGGCTTGGGCATGGGCGCTGCGTAGCATTGTTCCCTGAAACGTCAACGCGCCCGAACGCGGGGGAGTTCGGGCGCGCCTGACGCGGTTTCCAACGTCTCGCCGGGAGGGGAAGGCTCCGGCGGCGACAACACGGTGGTTCACAGCGGGGGGTCGGATGCTGCGCGGGGTATGCCGTGTGTCGACAGTTGCAAAGATGTCACTCCGGCCAAAAATTTCAAGTAAAATATGTGTTAAGTGCTTGGATGTTGCGCTGCAGCAATTGCCCGAAGGGAAGACCCTCCGGGCAATGCGATTTTGAAACCTGTAGTATTTGCTGCACTATTCGTCGTCGAAGTCTTTCACGATGAAGAGGCGCGGGTTCAGTTTCTTCCCGGTCACAACATCGTGTAGGGCGACCTGAGTCAGGTTCCCGGCACTGTCGAGGGTGCGCCAGCCGATCAGCGTATGCTCCGGACCGGAGAACAGCAGGGTAAGCGTGCCATCCATTTCGCCGTCAGGATCGCGAAGGGTCACTTCGGCATTGCCGCCTTGCGTGCTGACATCGACGATCTCTGCCTCAGTTGCGAAATCGAGCTTGTCGTCCAGCAGCAGGGCCAGCGGGGTGGAGCCGAGCGGCACGCGGTCCGTCGTTTCCAGTTCGGAATCCTGCATGGCGACTGTGGTGCCATTGGACACGATCAGCAGCGGGGACGGGTCGTCATAGTCGAACCGCACCTTGCCGGGGCGCGACAGGGCGAACGTGCCGCTGGTCGTGGTGAAGTCGGGCGAAAACTGCTCGAACCGGCCAGAGGCTGTTTTCACATCCTCCATGGAGGCCGAGAGTTCCTTCAGCAGGGCCGTACGCTGGGCGGGGCTCAGCGTGGCCGGGCTGGAGGTAATGTTCGTGGGGGCGCCGTCGGGTGTGCCCTGACGCGCCAGCGCAAGGGGGGCGCCGGTCAGGACGGCGGCAGCAACCAGGGCAGCGAGTTTGGTCTTCATCGAACGGGTCTCCTTTTCGTGACCTTGCGCTTACACTTAGTCGCCTGAACCCTGCCTAAACAGGGCGGGAACAAGGTATTTCGGCCGCTTTTCGTTGGCTGTCATTCAGCTTCCGGCTGTACGCGGCGCAAGGCCTGTTCGCAGATGAACGCGCAGGTGCGGCGTGCTTCCGCTTGCGAAGTGCGCCCTGAGCGCCCATCTTCCCGGCAGATTTTTGAAGGAATACCGCCATGGCTGATGCCGCAGCGCTGCACACGAAAGACAGCACCGACCAGGAGTTCATGACCGATGTGGTCGAGGCGTCCAACACCCAGCCCGTGATTGTCGACTTCTGGGCCCCCTGGTGCGGCCCGTGCCGCCAGCTCGGCCCGGTGATCGAGAAAGTGGTCGAGGGCCACAAGGGCGCCGTGAAGCTGGTGAAGATCAATATCGACGAGAACCCGGGCTATGCCGGACAGCTCGGCGTGCGCTCGATCCCGGCGGTCTACGCCTTCGACAAGGGCCGCCCGGTCGACGCCTTCATGGGCGCCCTGCCGGAAGGCCAGGTGCGCAGCTTTATCGAGAAACTGCTCACCGGCACGGATTCGGCCAAGGAAATCGCCGATGCGCTGGCCCAGGCCGAAGCCGCGAGCCAGGCGGGCGATATCGGCACAGCCGCCCAGATTTACGCCGCCGTGATCCAGCACGATCCTGAGAATGTCACGGCCATTGCGGGCCTTGCGCGCTGCTATCTTGCCAATGGCGACAAGGAACGCGCCAGCGCGACGCTCGACATGGTGCCGGAAGACAAGAAGAACGACACTGTTGTCAAAGGCGTGCGCATGGCCATCGAGATGATGGAAGATGCTCCGGCTGCCGATGAGTTCGACGAGTTGCTGAATGCCGTCATGGCGGCGCCGGAAGATAATGCCAAACGGTTCGAGCTTGCCGAAAAATATGCCGGCGCCCAGCGCTATGGCGATGCGGTGGATCACCTGCTGATCATTCTTGGCAACAAGATGGATTGGGAAGGCGGCAAGGCGAAGGAAAAACTGCTGCAGGTCTTCGAGGCCGCAGGCCCGACCGATCCGGCAACGGTGGAAGGGCGCCGGCGTCTGGCTTCACTTATGTTTGCCTGAGGCGGCTGCCTCCCGCATAATGCTGTGAAGCGAGGGGGCAATGGCGCCCCGGAGACGACATGGGCAGTGCGACCTATCACTCGGTAGATCAGTTGCCGGGCACGCTTACCGTGTTCCCGCTGCCCGGTGTCGTGCTGTTTCCCCACTGGCATTTGCCGCTGAATATCTTCGAGCCGCGCTATCTGAACATGGTGGATGATGCGATGGCCGGAAACCGGCTGATCGGCATGATCCAGAGCGTCGGGGGCGACCGTCAGAAACCGGACCTGATCGGTGTCGGCTGCGCCGGGCGGATCACCGCCTATTCGGAAACCGATGACGGACGTTACCTGATCACGCTGACCGGCATTGCCCGGTTCCGGATTCTGGAAGAGCTGAACGTGCTGACGCCCTATCGGCAGGTGCGGGCCAACTGGGCCCCCTATGCGAATGATCTGAAACCGGAATCGATCCTTGGATTGCCTGCCCGGGAAGACCTCATCGCAGCCCTGCGCAAATATGTCGGCACGCATGACATGAAGGCGGACTGGGACGCTGTGGAAGTTGCCCCGCTGGATTCGCTGGTTCAGGCGCTGGCCGCTGGCAGTCCGTTCTCCGTGATGGAAAAGCAGGCCCTGCTGGAGGCGCCGACCCTGAAGGATCGCGCCGACATGCTGATGACAATTCTGAAAATGGATTCCGCTGGCCCGGACGGCGGAACCCTGCAATAGGACGCCCATGACGAACGATCCTTCCAGTCCCCGCCGGCCCCATTCCGGTGTCGATCCCCGGCTCCTTGAAATTCTCATCTGCCCGCAGACGCGCCAGCCGCTTCGCTATGATGCAGAGAAAGATGAGCTGGTCTCGCCCAAGGCGCGGCTGGCTTATCCGATCCGAGGCGGCATTCCGATCATGCTGCCGGATGAGGCGCGTGATCTGGACATGGAAGAGGGCAGGGGATGAGCGGCATGGCGTGGCCGGTGAAGCTTGTTTTCCGCAAGTCGGAAGGCGCGCTCCATGCCGAGTTCGACGACGGCAAGTCCGGCATGGTCAGCTACAAGCGCCTCCGGGAACAGTCGCCGTCCGCCGAAGTGCGCGGGCATGGCAGCGGTCCGCCCCCGCCACAGGCGCCCGTGCCGGACGACATAAGTGTGCTGCGCGCGGACCCAGTTGGCCGCTACGCCCTACGTATCATGTTCTCGGACGGGCATGACAGCGGGCTGTATACCTGGGACCAGATCCGCCAGCTGACTGTGGGCGACACGGCCGCTACTGCATAAGACTCGGCAGATGGGTCTGGTCGGCGCTTGCCTGGCGCGCCATGGCCCGGCGGAGCGGCCTGATCCTGTTGGCAGCTGTCAGGGCCAGCCCGCGCAAGGGTTTCAGCACGGCATTATCGTTTGAGAAGGCCCGGTCGATGACATCCATGAACAGGGCGACGCTCGTCATGTCGAAACGGCGCCATTGCTGGTAGCGTTCAAGTGCAGGGGCCGCGCCATGATCGAGGCCGACTTCACGCGACTCCACCATGATGTCGATCAGGGCGGCAACGTCCTTGAAGCCAAGGTTCAGGCCCTGGCCGGCCAGCGGGTTGATCCGGTGTGCCGCATCGCCCAGCAGGGCAACGCGCGGTCCGGTCATGGCGCGGGCGAGGCGCATTTTCAGCGGATAGGAAATGACAGGCCCGTCGATCGTCATGTGGCCTGAGAATTTCTCGAACCGGGCATTCAGCTCGGCCTCGATGTCTTCCACCGGCATGGCGGCAAGCGCCTCGGCGGCGCCGCGCTTCATGTACCAGGCGAGATTGGCGCGATTGTCCGGCATGGGCAGGGTCGCGAAGGGGCCCTCCGGCATGAAAAGCTGGCGGGCGATGCCTTCATGCGGCCGGTCCAGTTTCACATTCGCGGCAAAGACCGATTTTCCATAGTCATGATCTTCCGTACCGATGCCGAGTGCATCGCGCACCGAAGAGTTCACCCCGTCACAGGCGGCGACCAGGCGGGTGCGTATCCGGCTGCCATCTGCCAGCACAATTGTGGCCGGTCCGGGCCCGTCCTCAAGGGACTGGAAGCGGGCGCCCTTAAGGATAACAAGCCCCTGATCAGTGCCTGCAATCTGACCAGCAAGCTCGTCGAGAGCCCTCTGAAGGTCTGCGGACGGGACCATTTGTCCCAGCGGCTGGCCGTCATCATCCTCCGGAAGGTCGTCATTTCCGAAGATCACGCCGGGGGCGCCGAAGACGTGGCTGCCGCCATCGATGGCTTCCAGACCGTTCAGCGGCTCGATGACATCGGCCAGAAGCGGATGCACACCCGTCGCGCCAAGCATGCGCCAGCTGCCGCGGACAATCGCGAAAGTGCGTGTATCCATTGCAGGCTCAGCAGATGGATCGCGCGCATCTACAAGAATGGTGGAGAAACCGCGCTGCACTGCAAGGATGGCCAGTGAAGTGCCTACGGGACCGGCCCCGACAATGACGAGGTCGGCGATCTCAGGTGGGACGGCGTTTGGTTTCGACATGATGACTAGGTACGCCTGTCCTGAAGCATCGTCTACTGGCGCTAAGGAATTGGGCGATTAGCCGCAACGCTGCACAGATTTTGACCACTCGACTTCAGAATAGGCCTCTCAACAGGCGCGCCAAGCGACTTTCTTGGGCACCCGAAATCAAATCGGAAGTGGGAGAGCGCGGGGGGTCCCGAGCTCCGAAACTGCGACATGGAGGGGCCGAATGGGCCAGTTACTGAAAAGAATGACGCGCGGGGTGGCCTTGTTGCCGGCCTTCGCCTTCACGGGGGCGCTCGCATACGCACAGGACGCAGATCTGGAAGCACGCCTTGCCGCGCTGGAAGAGTCGGTTAACGGCAGCGCGAGCTCCTATGTCGACAACTCCTACCTGTTCCTCATCGGCGGCCTGATCGTTATGTTCATGGCAGCTGGCTTCATGTGTCTTGAAGTCGGTCTGGTGCGTTCGAAGAACGCCGCCATGCAGGCAATGAAGAACGTTGTTCTTTATGCTGTGTCCGGTCTAATGTTCTGGCTGATCGGCTACAACATGGCTTATCCGAGTGACAGTATTGGTGGTCTTGTCGGTATTCCGTCATTCATCTGGAGCGGCGGCGACCTCGAAGCGATGAGCGATGCGGGTTACGCTCCGGCTTCCGACTGGTACTTCCAGATGGTGTTCGTTGCGACGGCAGCCTCGATTGTTTCGGGTACGGTGGCGGAGCGTGTTAAGCTCTGGCCGTTCCTGATCTTTACGGCGATCCTGACCTCTTTCATCTATCCAATTGTTGTGTCCTGGGAGTGGGGCGGCGGTTACCTCGACTCCGCATGGGCCTTCTCTGATTTCGCCGGTTCGACGCTGGTGCACTCGGTTGGCGGCTGGGCGGCTCTGATGGGCGCGCTGATCATCGGCCCGCGTACCGGCAAGTATTTCGGCAAGCAGGTAAACCCGATGCCGGGTTCCAACATCCCGCTGGCCGGTCTCGGTACCTTCATCCTGTGGTTCGGCTGGTTCGGCTTCAACGGCGCTTCGCAGCTTGCTGCCGGCACCGTGACCGACATCAACTCGGTCGCCCAGATCTTCGCCAACACCAATATGGGCGCTGTCGGCGGCACGCTGTTCGCGATGGCCACCACTGCGATCCTCTACAAAGGCAAAGTGGACGCTACCATGGTGTTCAACGGTGCACTCGGCGGCCTCGTGTCCATCACGGCTGAGCCGCTGGCTCCGTCCATGGGCGCTTCGGTCATGATCGGAGGCGTGGGCGGTGTCCTGGCTGTCCTGACGGTTCCGCTGCTCGACAAGCTCAAGATCGACGACGTGGTCGGCGCTATCCCGGTGCACCTTGTGTGCGGTATCTGGGGCACGATGATCGTGGCAGCCTCCTATGGCAACCACATCATGCCGGTGACCATCGATGGCGAGCTTCAGACGAGCTATGTCGGCCAGCTGGTTGGCGTGCTCCTGACGGGTGTCTTCGTCTCGGTCGCTTCCGTGATCGTGTGGATGGCCCTCAAGGTCACGATCGGCGTGCGCGCCAGCGAGGAAGAGGAAATGGCCGGTATGGACGTTTCCGAAGTTGGTCTCGAAGCCTATCCGGACTTCACCAACGCCTGAGGTTGCGGCTCTCCGAAAAGAAGACCCCCGGCAGGATCTGCCGGGGGTTTTTCTTTGCCGGGCAGGACAGGGGCCTATTGAGGCTCGTTATCCGGCGTATCGGACAGCGTATCAGACGACATATCGGCCGGTGGGGCGTTCAGGTCCCCATCCATGACGGCTTCGGCTTCACTTTCATAATAAGGCCCGCCCACAGCGACTTCGGCCGTGCTGTCTTCAGGGACGACAACCTCCTCACGGGCGACCGTAAAGACGATTTCCTCCTCCGGTTCGGGCGTGTCGGCCACGATCACAGGGGCCTTGCCGGTCATTTCCGAGATTTCCATCGCGTTCTGCTCAAGGCGGGCCCGCTGAAGCTCGTTCAGGTCCTGAATGGTCATCCCCGCCTGATCGGCCGGGATTTCGTCAAACATTGCTGCCCTGGAGGCGTTAACTGCCGGGGCATCTTCATTCACTTCCTGTGCATTTGCGGACATAGAAGTTAACAGCGCAAAAGCTGCCGGGATAATCAGTACACGTTTCATGTCATGGCTCCTTTCCGGTTTCCTGACTGTCCTGTTTCAATCCACGGCCCCTCGGGAAGTTCCGGGATTACAGGAATTAAATGCATTCCGGCGGTCAGGAGCCGTGGGCGGGAAGGTCAGGGCCGGGGGAGGGATTCTGGCAAAAACTGCCCGGAATGCGCCGGATGAAATCGTTAATTCGCCACTGAAAAAGTCTTCAGCGCATTTGCCCAGAGTTAAGGTTGATGGGCCAGATTGGCCGCTCCACCGACAACACGGAGCCGTCCCCCTTCATGACCGACTATGCTTATGATGATGACGCAACCCATTTCAGCGTTAGCGATCCTGTCTGGCGCATCCTGACGGGTGCTGCCGCATTTGCGATCGGCGTTTTCATCTGTGGCAGTGTCGGTTCCTATGTTGCGACAGACCCATCCTGGAATGCTGCGACCGATTCGGATGTCCAGAACCTGTTCGGCCGCTCCGGCGCCGTGTTTGCAGACCTTGCCCGCCAGTCGCTTGGCTGGTCGGCCTGGACGGCAGGTCTGGCCCTGATGATCGGCGGCGCCATGCGCACCGTGCTGATCGGCGCGCCGCGCGTGCACCGCTGGGTGAAAGGCTTCCTGTTCGTGCCGTTTTCGGCGGCTTTCTTCGCTGCCTGGCCTGTGCCGCAGTCCTGGCCGCTGAGCGCCGGGCTGGGCGGTGTGATCGGCGATGGCCTGTTCCACTTCGCGGCCATGCCATTCCGCGCCCTTATGCTGCCGTCAGCTGAAACCTGGGCGGCATGCCTGCTCGGCATGCTGGCGCTGTGGGCTGGCCTGTCTGCCCTTGGCTTCCGCCGCGGCGATGCCCGCCTCCTGAAAGAAGCCGCGGCCACCTCCGGCGCGCGCGCGGCACGTCAGGCTAGCGGTGTCGGCGGCCTGCTTCTGGGGATCGCCCGCGCTCTGGCGCCCAAGCGGACGGCGCAGATGGAAGAGGCGATGCCTGCCGAGCGCGAGGATCGTGCCCGCGTGGTGCTGACCGAGGATGATGCGGCGCCCGGTTTCCTGCGCAAGCGCGGCAAGCAAGTCATCGAGATCGAGGAAGAAGACGATTTCGATGATGAAGAGGAATATCTCGACGACGCCGAAGACGATTACGACGACTATGAAGACGAGATCGACGACGAGGCCGACGATTACGAAGACGACGAGGATGAAGAGCAGGCGCGCAAGCCGCTGTTCACCCTGCCGAAGAAGCCGAAGGCCAGGCCGGAAGCGGCCGCCCCGCGCGTTGCCAAGCCGGTCGAGCGCCGCCGCAAGGCTGGCCGCCTGCCGTCGATCGACCTGCTGGAGCAGACAACCGAGCGCGCCGATTCGATCGACGAGGAAGCGCTGCTGGCCAAGGCTGCCAAACTGTCGGACGTCCTGAAGGAGTTCGGCGTGCGTGGCCGCGTGAAAGAAGTGCGCCCCGGCCCGGTCATCACCCTGTTCGAGATGGAGCCGGCCCCCGGCGTCAAATCTTCCCGCGTCATCTCCCTGGCGGACGACATCGCGCGCTCCATGAGTGCCAAGTCCGCCCGTGTTGCGGTTGTGCCGGGCAAGAACGCCATCGGTATCGAACTGCCGAACGATGACCGCGACACAGTCTATCTGCGCACGCTGCTGCAGTCCGATGCCTATACCGGCTCGCGCGCCAGCCTGCCGATGGCGCTTGGCGAAGACATTGGCGGGGTTCCGACGGTGGTCGACCTCGCGAAGATGCCTCACCTGCTGATCGCCGGTACGACGGGCTCCGGTAAGTCGGTCGGGGTGAACGCGATGATCCTGTCGCTGATCTACCGCCACACGCCTGAACAGTGCCGCTTCATCATGATCGACCCGAAAATGCTGGAACTCTCGATCTATGAGGGCATTCCGCACCTGCTCGCGCCGGTTGTGACCGATCCGAAGAAAGCCGTGAACGCGCTGCAGTGGACTGTGCGTGAAATGGAAAGCCGTTACGAGCTGATGTCGAAGGCGGGCGTGCGGAATCTCGCCGGCTTCAACGAGAAGGCCGCGAAATACCGCAATGCGGGCGAGCATCTGATGCGCAAGGTACAGACCGGTTTTGACGATCGCGGCAAGCCGGTCTACGAGACGGAGATCCTGCCGACCGAGCATATTCCGAACATCGTCGTCGTGATCGACGAGATGGCTGACCTGATGCTGGTGGCAGGCAAGGAAGTGGAAGGCTGTGTGCAGCGTCTCGCCCAGATGGCGCGTGCGGCCGGTATCCACCTGATCACGGCCACGCAGCGTCCGTCCGTGGACGTCATCACCGGTACGATCAAGGCGAACTTCCCGACCCGTATCTCCTACATGGTCACCACGAAGATCGACTCCCGCACCATCCTCAACGAGCAGGGCGCTGAACAGCTGCTCGGCATGGGCGACCTGCTGTACCAGGCACCGGGCCAGAAATCGCAGCGCCTGCATGGCCCGTTTGTTTCCGATGAGGATGTCGGCGCCGTCACTGACTGGCTGCGCGAACAGGGCGAACCGGACTATGTGATGGATATTCTGGAAGCGCCGGATGATGGTTCCACCGGATCGGCCGTGATGGATGCGATGCTCGGCACGTCGACCGGCGACGAGGAAGACGATCTCTTCGCCCAGGCGATCGCCATCGTGGTCCGCGACCAGCGCGCTTCGACCTCTTACCTGCAGCGCCGTCTGAAGATCGGCTACAACAAGGCCGCAGGTGTCATCGACCGGCTGGAAGAAGAGGGCATCATTTCAGCGCCGAACCATGCCGGTAAACGCGAAGTCCTGGCGAACGCGCGTCCGTCACCGGAATGAGCGTCGCCTGAACAATCTCACCCAGCTAAGGTGGGCAATAGGGGCAGCCCCCGCTCGACATGAAAATCGGGCGGGGGTTTCAATTTGCCCTGATATGGCCTCGTTGCGGCACTTCTCCGGCCTGTTTCGCAAGGCATGCACATTCCGTCGTAAGCGAGAGGACAGGCATGCGCGCTGTTACAGGACTGATATTGGCAATTGTCGTTGCAGCGTGCCTCGCTGCGGGAGCGATGGGCTACAAGGGATATGCGGATGCGCGTCGGGCCGCGCCGGAGCTGAAGCTGCGCGCAGCCTCGCTCAAGGCGGATGGGCGGGGGGTGGATGCGCTGGGCCAGGAAAAGCTGCGCATACTGATCCTGGTGGAAGACCCAGCCTTTGAGGGGCATCGGGGCATTGACCTGCATAGTCCGGGTGCAGGGATGACGACCCTTACACAGAGCCTGGCCAAGCGGCTGGGTTTCAAGGCGTTCCGGCCGGGCATCCGCAAGATCCGCCAGACCGGATATGCGATGGGCCTCGAATCCCGCCTCAGCAAAGAAGAGATCCTGACCCTGTGGCTGGACACCGTGCCTATGGGACATGGACCTGACGGCAAATGGGTCACAGGTTTCTTCACCGCTAGCGATGCCTATTTCGGGAAGCCGCCTGCGGAACTGACGGAGGCGGAGTTTATCGAGCTTGTTGCCGTGCCCATCGCACCAGGGGTTCTGAACCCGATCCGCCGAGGTGACGACTATGAAGCAAGGGTTAGCCGGATCGCACGCCTTGTAGCAGGACAGTGCGAACCGGCATCCTTCCGCGATGTCTGGCTGGAGGGGTGTGCAACATCAGAGGCCTTGCCTGTAACAGGCTAAGCATGGTGCGCTCAGCCCATTGGATACTGAATATCCTTGGTCACGGCATCGCAGGCCTTCATGACATCATCCGGCAGGACAAGATCTGCCGCAGCGAAGATGTCGGCCAGCTGATCGAAGCCCGACACGCCGACAATGGTGGAGGCGACGAAGTCATGCTGTTTCGACCAGGCGGTCGCGAGCGTGACGACGTTGATACCGGCTTCCTTCGCGATCTCCATGAAGCGGGCCGTGGAGGCGAGGGTTTTCTCGTTCACGAAGCGATTTGCCATCGTGGCCTGACGTCCGCCGATTTCAAGGTAGCGGGAGAAGCGCGCGCCATCCGGCCGGGCCCCGTCCTGATACTTGCCGGAAAGCACGCCGCCGCCGATCGGGGAATAGGGGATGAGGCTGACGCCTTCCTGCCGGCACACTTTGGAGAGCGCATCTTCGAAGCGGCGATTGTTCAGGCTGAAATTGTTCTGGATCGTCTCGTAACGCGCTGTGCCGAGACGGCTGGAGGTTTCGAGGCTTTTCATCAGGCCCCAGGCGTCTTCATTGGAGCAGCCGACGATGCGCACTTTGCCAGCGCGCACCAGATCGTCCAGTGTCTCCATTGTCTCGTCATAGGCTGTGCCATGGTCAGGCCAATGGGTCTGGTAGAGGTCCACATAGTCCGTTCCGAGACGGGTGAGGCTGTCCTCGATGGCCTTGGTGATGTTGTGACGGTCAAGTGCTGTCATGCCTGCGCGCTGGCTGCCCTTGATCCAGCCATGCGAGGGTCCGCACACCTTGGTGGCGAGGATGATGGAATCCCGGTCCTTGGTCTTTAGCCATTTGCCGACGATTTCTTCCGTACGTCCGGCCCATTTGGTGTCTGGCGGAACGGGATAGTTTTCGGCGGTGTCATAGAAATTGATGCCAGCATCGAAGCTCGCATCGAGGATGCGGAGCGATTCGGCTTCATCCACCTGGGACCCGAAGGTCATGGTGCCCATGCAGATGTCGGATACGTAGATGGCACTGCGGCCGAGGCGGCGATGTTGCATGTTGGCGATCTCCCTGTCTGTCTGGTGGCGACACTAGCGGCCTGAAGCGGCAATACCAGAGGCGGGGGCGAACTATTTTGGCTGGCGCTCGGCAGCCTTAATGCAGCCGGCAGCTTCGAGGATATCCAGCGCAGGACCAAGACCGGCCTCATACCGTTTCCAGCGGGCAAGCGAGCGCGTGTAAAGCGGTTCACGGACCTGCGCGGCGCTGGCCGTCGCCACGGGAGAGGCATTTTCGTGAAAGGCGACGCAGGCCGGTTCAAACGGCAGGCCGCAGAATGTCAGCAGCTTGCGGGTTTCTCGCTCAATATCCGCGACGATGTCTTCGTAGTGGATTTCACGGAATTTTTCCGGCGGCAGCGTCTCACGGAAATGACGGATCATCCGGTCGAAGCCGACATAGTAATTTGCGCAGGCCTCAAGATCGTAAGCGTAATTGTAATAGGGGAACTGGGTTGCAAACAGCTGGCGGTAATTGCTGAGGACCGTGTCGGCCGGATGCCGGCGCAGGCAGATGATACGGGCATTCGGCAGGGCTGAGAGAATGGCTGGCGTATAGATGGCGTTCAGGGGAAGCTTGTCGATAAAGCGGCCTGTCAGGCCAAGCGTTGCCTGCACGCGCTGCATGTACATCCTGCCAAGCGCTGCTGCATCGACCCGGCTTGCCGCGGCAAGCGTTTCCGCATCCAGAACGTAGCGGGAAGGGGTTTGCGCTAGCCGTTTCAGCGATATTCCGAAGTCGGCCAGTTCACCGGCAGAGGTCACCTGGCTGTGACTGGAGAGGATCCGGTCCACCAGCGTCGTGCCTGTACGGGGCATGCCGACTATGAAGATCGGGCTGGCGGCCTCATGACCCGGATGCGAGGGCGGCTTATCGGCAAGCGACATGGCTGTCTCGAACAGGGCAGCATCCGCCGCAGGATCATATGACAGGCTCGCCCATTTTCCGGCCTTGGCCCGCTTCAGCCAGTCGAGCGCTTCTTCAGCATGCCCCATGTCTTCATGCGCCTTCGCGAGGGCATGGCCGATGCGCAGGGCATCCTCCGGGTCTGATGAGGTTGCTGCAAAGGCAGCTTCCAGCCGGTCAAGGGAGTTGGATGTGGCCGTCTGCCGGGTGATCTGGACAATGGCCGACAAGGCACGCGTATCATTCGGGGCGCGCTGCAGGCAGGCTTCATACGCGCCGCGGGCGCGGTCCATCTCCCCTATAAACTGAAGCGCGGCACCCAGATTGTAATGATAGTTCGCAGGCGCAGGATTTGCCCTGATGGCCGCTTCATAAAACGGGACCGCTTCTTCATGCAGCCCGGCGCGGCTGAAGACGACCCCCAGCGTGTCGAGGGTCTGTGCCTCTGCTGGCATCAGGGCTGCGGCGGCTCTGGCGGTTTCAACCGCTTCTTCCCGGCGCAACAGGGCAATCAGGCTGCGGGCCTTGTAGGCCATGGCCTGTACATGCCGGGGGCTGGACACCAGCGCCCGGTCGAACAGTTCAATGGCCTTGGCATGATTGCCGTGATCTGCGGCCAGGATGCCAAGCAGGTTGAAGGCATCTGCCGACGCAGGATCGGTTTCCAGGATCTTCATGCACAGGGCATGGGCACCCCGATAGTCGCCCTCGGCGAGGCGGTGCGAAGCTTCGGCAACGAGATTCGGTTTGATAGTTAGCCGCCTTGAGTTTTCGCCAGAAGAACAGGCACATTGTGCCAATTATTTAGTCGTTCGTGCAAGCTTTTTGCGTCTCCAGATGCGATAGCGATAGTCAAAGCGGGCAAAAGCTTGAAGCCGTGCAACGCTTCTTCCGTAGTGGTTCCCTCAGGTGGGACAAATGGAAGAAAATCATGAAAACGTCTCTCAGAAAACATGCGAGTAAACATGTAAGCCTGCTTGCGCTGGCAGGCAGTCTGGCCCTGTTCGCCTCTGCTCAGGATTCAGGCACCCCGGCCCCGGAATCGGAAGGCGAAATGCGCGCGGAAACGATCACGGTGACCGCCACCCGCAGGGCCGAAAGCGTGCAGGATGTGCCGCTGAACATTGCTGCTGTCGGCGCCTCCCAGATCGAGGAACAGGGGTTCGACGAACTCTCTGACGTTCTGGCCTATGTGCCGGGTATCAACGTCGTCGATCGCGGCGGCCGTCAGGGTAACCCGATCATCGTGCGTGGCCTGAATGCTGACGGGCTGGGTTCCGGCGATGGAAACAACAATGGTGGCGGCACGGTCGCAACCTATGTTGGCGAGATCCCGCTTTATGTGGACCTGAAGCTCAACGATCTTGAGCGCGTTGAGGTTCTGCTTGGCCCGCAAGGCACGCTTTATGGTGCCGGTACGCTGGGCGGTGCTATCCGCTACATTCCGAAAAAGCCGCAATTCGATGGCGATACGCTCGATGTGCGCGCGGAAGCCTATCAGTATTCCGAGGCCGACGAGCTTAGCTACAAGGGCGGCTTCACCTTCAACAAGACCATCCTGCCGAACCTCGCCGTTCGCGGGTCGCTCGATTACGACAATGACTCCGGCTTTATCGACTATCCTTATGTCGTCAATGAAATCGGCGTGTCAGATCCTGATCCTGATTTCACCGATCCGGCAGACGTGAAAGCGAACACTCACCGGATCACCGATGCCAACAGTGAAGAAACGACATCTGGCCGTCTTGCCGCGCGCTGGGAGCCGACGTCCTGGCTGGACGGCACGATGACCTATTACTTCCAGAAGGCACAGATTGGCGGCCGTCAGGCATCGAGCAAACGCTCCACCGTACCTGCCGGTGATTATGAGCTGGCCAAGCGTGTGGCGGAGCCGAACGAGATCACGAACCAGCTGCTGGCAGCTGAAGTTACGGCAGACCTCGGCTTTGCCGAACTGACCTCTGCCACCGGCATGTCGCGCTTCGACGATAACGGCCAGCGTGACCAGACCGACCTGCTGATCTCGCTGGAATACAGCTATGAAGCGTTCCCGACCTTCACGGCCTACACGCATGAGAAGACCCGCGAGAACACCTTCAACCAGGAACTCCGCCTCGTTTCGAAAACCGAGGGTCCGCTCAGCTGGATCGTCGGGGCCTTCTATAACAATTCGGATGTGACTTCTTATTCCGAGGAATACACGCCGCATTATGCTGACTATGTCGGCTTCTGGCGTCCGGACGATCTGGAATACTATTCGCAGTTCTTCTCGGAGCTGAAGGAGTCGGCGCTCTATGGCGAAGTCGCCTACGACATCACGGACAAGTGGAGCGTGACGGTCGGCGGTCGTTACTACAAGTACGACCTTGAATCCTTCTCCGATGTGGACTTCCCGCTGTTTGATGATCCGACATGGATTACGCAAACCGTTGGCATCAGTGCAATGGAAGACAGTCTGAAGGCAGACTATGCTGCAGGCAGCCCGAACGGCACCGAGCGCACCTCGCAGTCAGACAATGGCACGCTGTTCAAGTTCAACACGTCCTACAAGTTCACGGAAGACATGCTGGGCTATTTCACCGTGTCGGAAGGATACCGCATCGGTAATTCGAACGGTATCGGCGTGTGCCCTGATTATGACCCGACGGATAACCAGCAGGGTGCCTGTGCGCTTCTGCCGGGCCAGCAGTACGATACGAACGCTTACTCGACACGCGATGAAACCCAGTACGCGCCGGACAAGACCACCAACTACGAGCTTGGTTTCAAGTCGACGCTGAATGATGGCCGCGTCACCCTGAACGGTGCGATCTACTATATCGAATGGACCGACCCGCAGCTGTCTTCGGCCACGATCAATGCGTCCATTCCGATTACGGTGAATGCGGATGGTGCCGAGTCCAAGGGCTTTGAACTGAATGGCAGCTGGCTGGTGACAGATGCCCTGTCCCTGCGCGGCAGCTATAGCCATACCGAAGCCTCGCTGACCGCTTTGGCGCCAGGTCTGGTCGGCACGATCTCCCCGCCCGGTTTCGGCAGTGTACTGCTGGATGGACAGGATGGTGACCGTCTACCGGGGTCGCCGGAAGACCAGCTGTCGCTCTTTGCAACCTATGTCATGCCACTGGCGAACGGGAAGGAAATCACCTTCAATGGCGGTTATGCATGGCAAAGCGATGTGCTCTCCCGGACGGGCGGACGCGGTGATGGCTTGACCCTCGACTCGTATGGCGTGGCAAACGTATCGGGCGTCTATGATGCTGGTCCGTGGCAGGCCACCTTGTTCATCAACAACCTGTTCGATGAGTATTATGAGACCGGTGTCGTCGGCACGCATCTCTTCAACCAGGTGCTGACCGACGATGATGGCGGCCCAGTCTACGAGCGGACCTATTACACCTATGTCGGCGCCCCACGGACGATCGGCGTACGGTTCAACTATTCGTTTAACTAGAGCGTAGGGGGCTCTAGGACTGTAAGGGCCGCTCTTCGGAGTGGCCCTTTTTTTATGGCGTTTCCGAAAGCAGCTGCGTGAAGTCGATGACTTCAAAGTCGTGCCCGGTCGCGCGGACGAATTTCTCGAAATCCTCACGGGAAACAGCCGTGCTGCCGGTATTGGTCAACGGGTGAAAATTCACCGGCTCGTGTTCCATCAGTGCCGCATCGACCAGGAAGCGCACGCGGCCCTCAGTGTCATTCATCAGGGCGAAGGCCGTGACCGATCCGGGCGTGACGCCAAGGATCTCCTGCATCAGTTCCGGCGACCCGAAAGACAAGCGCTTTGTGCCGATAAGGCGGTGCAGCTGGTTCAGCTTCAGCTGCGAATGCGCCTCGGCGGCGATCAGGACGATGTTGTCGTCCTTGTCCTTCAGGAACAGGTTCTTGGTGTGTCCGCCGGGCATGGAGGCTTTCAGCTCCCGTCCTTCGTCGACCGTGAAAACGGCCTCATGCCAGTGTGTTGTGTGGGCAATGCCCAGCTCATCGAGGCGGGCGAACAGATCGTCAGGGGTTGCAGTCATGGCGTCCTTTGGGCCAAGACTTGTGGCCTCCGTCAAGCGGTGAGCCTCCCCATGTTTCTTGATTGCTACAAAATCTACGATGTCGCGCCCGATCTGGTGCCGGCCCGGTCAAATCGTGACTGGATGGATGCCTTCACGGATCGCCATCCCTATCGCTGCCTGCCGCTGACCATGGCGAACTCCACGGGCTGGGAATTGCTGGCCCCGATGGACATCAAGATTGAGTGGAATGGCGGCCCGCGCAAGGAAGACATTCGCCTGCTGACCCGCGGCGACCCGCGTGCCATCGCCAGTTTTGCCGATTCTCACTTCATGCGCGGCATCGTCACCTTCCACACCGGCCACCTGTTCCGCACCCCGCCCGGCTGGGGCGTGTGGGTGACCGGCCCGCCGAACTGGCCGAAGGATGGCATTTATCCGCTGACGGGCCTCGTCGAGACCGACTGGCTGCCATTCCCCTTCACCATGAACTGGCAGATGACCCGCAAGGGCAGCGTGATCTTCGAAAAGGGCGAACCCTTCGCCTTCATCACGCTGATGGAGCACAAGAAGCTGGAAGAGATCCAGCCGGAGCGGAAGCTTCTGCGCTCGAATGCGGAACTGGTGAAGGAATACAACGCCTGGACCGAAAGCCGGGCGGACTTCAACAAGCGCCTTGGTGATGGCGAAGCGAACGCCATGAAGGAACGCTGGCAGCGCCACTACATGCGCGGCGAAAAGCCGACCGGTGACAAGGCCGACAGCCATCAGACCAAGCGCCGCCTGAAGCCACCGAAGGAAATTTCGTGACGACAATCCGGGCCTATGTGCCCGCAGACCTGCCGGCCCTGCACGCGATCAACGAGCAGGGGGTGCCGGGCGTCAGCCGCGAAACGCCGGAAGATCTCGGGCGCTGGCTGTCCCTGTCCGAATGCCTTGTGGCGGTGAGGGAGGACGGACAGCCTGTCGGTTTCCTCAATCTCGTGCCGCCAGGTACAGCGGCCTATACCAGCCCAAACCTTCGCTGGTTCGAGGCGCGCGGCGGCAATGTGAACTATGTCGACCGGATCGCCATTGATGCGGGTGCGCGGGGCCAGCGGATCGGCGAAGCGCTTTATGAAGCGGCCTTTGCCACCTGCGCCGGGCGCTATGCGGCGATTGGCTGCGAGGTAAACCGCCTGCCGCCCAATCCGGGCTCGCTCCGCTTCCACAAACGGCTCGGCTTTGTCGAGGTCGGCAGCCAGGCCTTCGTGCCCGGCGAAAAGGAAGTTATCTATCTGGAGCGCGTGCTGTAAGGCTCAGCTCTTGCGGCTCGCCTTTTCCGCAATCCCGCTCGTGCCTTGGCGTTTCTCAAGCGCGGCGGCCACATCATCAAGGCTGACGCCGCGGACGCGGAGGGCGACTAGGGCGTGGTAGAGCATGTCGGCGGCTTCACTGGCGACGCGGTCGTCGCTTTCCCCGCGCAGGGCCTGGATGAATTCACCGGCTTCTTCCTCTGCCTTGTCGGCGCAGGCATCGACGCCCCTGGAGAGCAGCTTCGCCGTCCAGGACGCGCTGGCGTCGCCGGTTTCGGCGCGTGTGTCGATGGTCATGCCCAGGTGGGCAAGGGCGGCGGAGAGGCGCTCGGCGGATCCAAGAATAGACATGGCGCCTCCATACCCTCCTTCCGCGAGGGGAGGAAGCCTGCCTGCTTGACGCAGGCCCCCCGGCAGCGGACTTTCCCCGCAAAGCAGGAGGACTCCAGATGAACGACCGGGTGACGATCACGCATCTTGAAGACGGCATCGCCGATGTCCGCATGGTGCGCACGGACAAGATGAACGCGCTGGACAATGACATGTTCCAGGCGCTGGCCGACACGATCGAGGAATTGAACGGCACCAAGGGCCTGCGCTGCGTCGTCCTGTCGGGGGAGGGCCGCGCCTTCTGCGCCGGTCTGGACCTGACGGCCATGCAGGCCAACAGCGCCAAGGGCGAAGGCGGCAAGAAGGGCGGCGTGACTGGGGATCTGGGCACGCGAACCCACGGGGAGGCAAACCTCGCGCAATATGTCGCCTGGGGCTGGCGCAAGCTGGAAGTGCCCGTGATTGCTGCAGCCCACGGCGTGGCCTTCGGCGGCGGCTTCCAGATTCTCTCCGGCGCGGACATCCGTTTTATCCATCCGGATACGCGCTGCGCCATCATGGAGATGAAGTGGGGCCTGGTGCCGGACATGGCGGGCTTCCCGCTATGGCGCGGCAATGCGCGTGACGATGTGATCCGCGAGCTGACCTATACGAACCGGGAATTCAGCGGCACCGAGGCCCACGCCATGGGCTTTGCCACGCATCTCTCGGAGACGCCGCATTCCGACGCGCTGGCGCTGGCGAAGATCATCGCCAACAAGCACCCGGCCGCGATGCGCGGCTCCAAACGCCTCTGCAATGCGATGGCCGAGCTGTCTGACGCGGACCTGCTGATGCTGGAAAGCACCGAACAGCTGAAGGTGATCCGCACGCCGAACCAGATGGAAGCGGTGATGGCGGAAATGCAGAAACGGAAGCCCGTGTTTGCGGAGTAGGGTCTAGAGCGGGCGCACGGGGGCGCCGGCTTCGGCCAGTGCCTTGCGGGCGTCTGCCACGGTTGCTTCGCCGAAATGGAAGATGGAGGCGGCGAGCACGGCGGTCGCCCCGCCTTCCAGCACGGCAGGCGGCATGTCGGCCACGCTGCCGGCGCCGCCGCTGGCCACAACCGGAATGTTTACAACAGACGTGATCGCCTTCAGCAGCGGGATGTCATAGCCGGACTTGGTGCCATCCTTGTCCATGCTGGTCAGCAGGATTTCGCCTGCGCCCTTGCTTTCGGCGAGTTTCGCGAACTCTACCGCGTCGATGCCCGTGGCCGTGCGGCCGCCATGGGTGAAGATTTCCCAGTGATCATCCACTTTCCGCGCATCAATCGCGACGACGACCGCCTGCCGCCCGGCCTTCGCGGCGCAGCGGGAGATGACGTCCGGGTCTGCAACGGCGGCGGAGTTGATCGCCACCTTGTCGGCCCCCGCGCGGAGCAGGGCCACCAGATCTTCTGCGCTGCGTACCCCGCCGCCCACAGTCAGCGGCATGAAGCATTGTTCCGCCGTGGCCGAGACGATGTCCAGCAGCGTGCCACGGCCCTCATGGCTGGCGGTGATGTCGAGGAAGCAAAGCTCGTCCGCGCCCTGGGCGTCATAGGCCTTTGCCAGCGCGACGGGGTCGCCTGCGTCTTTCAGGTCCACGAAATTGACGCCCTTGACGGTGCGCCCGTCTTTCACGTCGAGGCAGGGGATGATGCGGGTCTTCAGGGTCATGAAACGGCTTTAGCCGGGATCAGCGCGCCCGCAAAGGCGCGATCTGTCCCACACCTTGTCCAACACCGCGAAGCGCCCTTATCCCCCGCTTTTCCCCGGCCTGGCACCATGTAAAACACCGTGAACACACCATGTAAGGACCGTGAATAGATCAAATTTCACGAGGCCCCTCGACGTCATATTAAGCAGAAATGCTGATAAAATATCGCATGAAGCTGGATCATGACATTCTGAAAGCCCTTCTGATCGGCGCCGCGATTACTGTCGCCGCCGTGTTCGATGCCGTGATGCTGACGCATATCTGGCTGCATTACGTGACCGATATTCAGCCCTACCATGTCTACCTGTCTGCCGTGGTGCTGCCCGTGCTGATCACGCCGGTCTGCCTGTTCCTGATCCTCCGGGCGAATGTGCGCGTCTCGCGCCTCGCGAAAGAGAACTACCGCCTGGCCTACAGGGATGCGCTGACGGACCTGCCCAACCGGCGTGCCTTTTTCCAGAAGGCCGAAGCCATGTTGCAGGGCGGCCTGCCGCGCGGGCAGGTGTTCCTGTGCGGCATCGCCGACATCGACAATTTCAAGCATGTGAACGACCAGTATGGCCACGACATGGGCGATGTCGTGCTGCAGGGCGTGTCCGCCGCCATCAATGCCTTTGCGATGAAGGACACGCTGGTCGCGCGTCTCGGCGGGGAGGAATTTTCTGTCGCGGGCTTTTTCTCCGGCGCGGTGGAGGCCCGCCTCTATGCCGATGCGCTGGTGCGCGCGGTGGAGGCCCGCACCCATCGCTGCGGCGAGGAAGACGTGCGCGTCACGATCAGTTTCGGCTATTGCCTGTCAGAACCGGACGAGACCCTGTCGGCCATGCTGACCCGCGCCGACGCCGCCCTCTACGCCGCCAAGGGCGCCGGCAAGAACCGCGCCCTCGCCAACCGCGATATCCCTGTCCAGACAGCCTCGGTGGCTTGAGGGCATAGCAAGTGGGGTGGCACTTTAGTCGTCTGCTGAGATGTAGCCGAACTTCTACACAAGCTTAGGTGGAACAATGGGATTTCTTAAGGTTTGAATGAGATCAACCGTAGGTGATGATCTCGGGAGTACCTTATGTTGAAAGTTGTTCTTGCCAGCGCCTCGATAATTTGCCTCACGGCTTGTGCCAATCATCAGCCCACGAAACAGTCGGCTATGAATGCCCCCGGATTCATGAACCAGGAAGACACGATCAATTACCGGCGAGCATCTTTGCCGGTCTCGCATTACGTGAGTTGGTCCGCTGAGGACCGGCTGCAATATGCGGTTGAGCTCGATTACATCGCAGGCATGTCGCAGCGCGACTATCTGTTTGAAGAACCTAATCAGGAATTGTTCCGTCCGATGGTCGGTGCGTTGCTGGCGCAATCTGGCTTGCAGGCAAAGAGTGCTGCTGGAGCACGATATGCACTGCAAATTGAATTCATTGATCTTGATACCGACTCGTTTGGCCGGAACTTCGCTGGCAAAACAGACGCAATCTATCGGCTGGTAGATCGCTACACAGGCGAGACGGTATATGAAAACAAGATTGGCTCCCGGTTCATCGCAAAATATCCGGGACTCAACGAAGACGATGCAAGCTTTGCTTATGATGTTTCTGCAGGAGGCGTGATCGGTGCCACAAAGGCCTTTGGTGCGTTCACGCTCTATGAAGGCGGGATTGTAGAGCTCTGGAATAATAATAGTAAGCTGCAAGACTTTTTCGGTGGCGATGCCATCGATGAGGTGTCTCAGGGTGGGTGGAACGATGCTTACCAATCATATGCATGGGTTACTGGTATATCCGCACTCTCTGGACCGGCATTGGTCCTGTTAGGGCAGCTAAACCCTCTCAACTATGTTTCCATGCAGCTTGAAACACGGGGCGAAGTGCAACGATCCGCGATTGTGCGTAACGGTAATTTGGCCGAAAGCGGAATTGGGTCTCGCTCAGCTCGTAAGCGCGCTCAGCAGTTGAACACACACCTTCTCGCGCAGAGCCTGACGTATTTCATGCTTGATCTGGCAGAGCAGGAGGATGTGCGCTTCAAGAAGCTGATGTCCTGCAAGACGGGTCCGTCTAGCGCTGTAGAGATTGTGGAAGCTGTCCGGCAAGGTGTCGAGATTGTTACCGATGATTGCGCACTTTATGAGGAAAAAGCACCACGCGGTGTCCCGATCACCGCTTACAAATAGCAGGTTATCTCGCTGCTATGTGGATAGCTTCACTCGGATCAATATCCCCATCATAAAGCGCGCGGCCGAGGATAGACCCTGCAATCGGGGCATCTGCCGCCATCAGGGCACGGATGTCATCCACGCTGGCGACGCCTCCGCTGGCGATGACGGGGATGGAGACGGTATTGGCGAGCTCTGCCGTGAACGGAACATTGACGCCGGTCTTCAGGCCATCGCGGCCGATGTCGGTGACGACGATGGCGGCCACGCCGCAGCCTTCAAAGGCTTTCGCAAGCTCCGTCGCCTTCATGTCGCTGGTCTCGGCCCAGCCTTCGACGGCGACCATGCCGTTCTTCGCGTCGATGCCGACGACGATCTTGCCGGGCAGGGCACGGGCGGCCTCTTTCACCAGGTCCGGATCGCGCAGGGCCACGGTGCCGAGGATGACGCGGGAAATGCCAGCCTCCAGCCAGGCGTCGATCTGCGCCCGCGTCCGGATGCCGCCGCCGAGCTGGACCGGCGCATCGGTCGCCTTCAGGATCGCCTCCACCGCCGCGCGGTTCACGGCCTTGCCCTCGAAGGCGCCGTTCAGGTCCACCACATGAAGATGGGTGAAGCCCGCCTCGCGGAAGGCTTTCGCCTGCGCCGCCGGGCTGTCGGAGAAGACAGTCGCCTGGTCCATCTCGCCGCGCAGGAGGCGCACGCACTGGCCGTCTTTCAGGTCGATCGCGGGGTAGAGCGTAAAGGTCATCTTGGTGTCAGGGCGTCCAGGTCAGGAAGTTCGAGAGGATTTTGAGGCCGGTGCGCTGGCTCTTTTCCGGATGGAACTGCGTGCCGAACATGTTGCGCCGGGCAACCGCCGCCACCATCGGGCCGCCATAGTCTGTGGTGGCCGCAATGTCCGCCGGATTGTCCGGCTGCATGGCGTAGGAATGGGTGAAGTAGACGTGGGGGTCGTCGCCAAGGTCTGCGAAGACCGGGTGCGGACGCGGGAAGGTGAGACTGTTCCAGCCCATGTGCGGCACGCGCAGGCCCTCGCCGGGGGTGATGATGTCCACCACGCCCTTGATCCAGGCGAGGCCCGGCGTGTGCCCGTCTTCCAGGCCCGCCGTCGCCATCAGCTGCATGCCGACGCAGATGCCGAAGAAAGGCCGCGCCTGTTTCAGCACCGCCTCGTTCAGCGCATCCACCACGCCATGGCGCGCGCGCAGGCCCGCAGCACATTCGGCAAAGTGGCCGACACCCGGCAGGACGATGCGGTCTGCCGCCAGGATGTCTTCCGGCTTGTCGGTGACCAGGATCTCGTGATCCGTGCCAGACTGTGCGGCCGCCTCCCGCAGGGCCCGTGCGGCCGAGTGGAGGTTACCGGACCCGTAATCGATCAGCGCGACCTGTTTCATGCGCGCGTGTTAACCGGGCCGCTGGCATTGGGAAAGGGCTTTCGTGTGATGGGCGTGGTTCTGTCCGGCGTGAAAGCAGGCTAACCTGCTGCAGGTACAGTCGGTGCGAACGGGGAGTTGCATGCCGGAGATCATCAAGGACGCGCGCACCTTCCGCGCTGACCGGCCCTGGGGCGCGCGCGACATCGCCCTGATCGACGGGGCGAGCGTGCGCCTGCACTGGACCGACCAGCCCTACAAATGGCACGTCAATGACGGCACGGAAGTCTTCGTCGTGCTGGAAGGCACGGTGGACATGCACTACCGCGAAGGCGGAGCAGAGAAGATCGTCCAGCTCGGCGCGGGCGACATGTTTGTCGCCGGGGTGGGGGATTCGCATGTCGCGCGCCCCATCGGCGAGGCCCGGGTGCTGGTGATCGAGCGCGAAGGCTCCGTCTGAGAGCAATTGCTGCGCATGGCGGACTTGCGGCACGGCGCGGGCTTGTGCCCGCTGGCGGCCTATCCCAATGTCCGCGCCAGATTCGCACCACTTACGGAGTATGCCTCATGCGTCCCTTCCTGCCTCTTCTCTCCACCGCCTTGCTGGCGGCCTGCATTTCCGGGCCCGCCTGGCCGGAAAGCCGCGATGCGAAGCTGATCAAGCAGGTGGAACAGCAGGCCGACCTGTCGAACAGCCTGTCGGACCAGATCTGGGACTGGGCCGAGGTCGGATATCAGGAGGAAAAATCCTCCGGCCTTCTCCAGCAGACGCTGAAAGTGGAAGGCTTCACCATCGAGGCAGGCGTGGCCGGCATCCCGACGGCCTTCGTTGCGGAATACGGCAAGGGCGGGCCTGTGATTGCCATCCTTGCCGAGTTCGACGCCCTGCCGGGCATCAACCAGACGTCCAGCCCTGACCGGGAAGAGCGCGACGGCATGGGTGCGGGCCATGCCTGTGGTCACAACCTGTTCGCAGCAGGGTCCACAACGGCGGCCATCGCCATCAAGGACTGGCTGGAAGAAACCGGCACGCCGGGCCGCATCCGCCTTTACGGCACACCGGCCGAAGAGGGCGGCAGCGGCAAGGTCTACATGGTGCGCGCGGGCCTCTTCAATGATGTTGACATCGCGCTGCACTGGCATGCGGGGGACCGCAACTCCGCCGCCGCGCGCACGACGCTTGCGAACCGCTCTGCCAAGTTCCGTTTCCATGGTCTCTCCGCCCACGCGGCCGGAGCACCGGAGAAGGGCCGCTCGGCGCTCGACGGGGTCGAAGCCTTCGACATGATGGTCAACATGATGCGCGAGCATGTGCCCCAGGAGACCCGTATCCACTATGTGATCACCTCCGGCGGCTCGGCGCCCAATGTCGTGCCGGACTTTGCCGAAGTGTTCTATTATGTGCGCCATCCATCGGCACAGACCGTGGAAGAGATCTGGCCACGTCTGGAAGATGCCGCCCGCGGCGCAGCGCTCGGCACCGGCACGACGGTCGACTGGGAAATCATCCACGGCAACAATCCGCTGCTGGTGAACGAGACGCTGGCGAAGATGATGGACGCCAAGCTCCGTGAAGTGGGCGGGGTGACCTATGACGCCGAAGAAGAAGCCTTCGCCGAAAAGATCTACGCCACACTGACCAAGCCGGACCTTGCGCTCGGGTCCGAGTCCGAAGTGCAGCCCTATGAAGTGTCCCTTGGCTATGGCTCCACCGATGTGGGCGATGTGTCCTATGCCGTGCCGACGGTTGGCCTGAACACGGCTACCTGGGTGCCCGGCACACCTGCCCACTCCTGGCAGGCGGTTGCCGCGTCCGGCACCTCGATCGGCCACAAGGGCACGCAGGTGGCGGCCAAGACGCTGACGCTGGCGGCGATCGAACTCTTCACGAACCCGAAACTGCGCGCGGAAGCCCGCAAGGAATTCGATGAGAAGCGCGGCCCGGACTATCAGTACAAATCCCTGCTGGGCGATCGCGACCCGCCGCTCGATTACCGGAAGTAATCGGCTGGAGAGACAAATTTCTGAACAAAAGAAGAGGGGCGCAAGAAATTGCGCCCCTCTCACATTTCAGAACTATATTGCGTGTCGTGCTCCCGCAGCCGGGTCGGTGCTGGCCGGGAGCAGCGGGGAGGGACCTAAAGGCTGCCCTTGGTGCTGGCGGCTTGTCCGCCGAGGCGGGGGTCGACCGTCACCGCCGCGCGCAGGGCGCGTGCCGTGGCCTTGAAGCAGCTTTCGGCGATGTGGTGGCAGTTCTCGCCGTAGAGGTTCTCAACGTGCAGGCACATGCCGCCATTTCCGGCCAGGGCATGGAAGAACTCCTTGAAGAGTTCGGTATCCATTTCGCCGATCTTGTCGCGGCTGAACTGTACTTTCCACACCAGATAGGGGCGTTTGCAGAGGTCGAGGCTCGCCCGGCTCAGCGTTTCGTCCATCGGGATATATGCCGTACCGAAACGGGTGATGCCGGCAAAATCGCCCAGCGCCTTCAGGATGGCCTGGCCGATGACAATGCCCGTATCCTCGACACTGTGGTGCATATCGATGTGCAGGTCGCCGTCGCAACGCACCGTCAGGTCGATGGCGGAATGCTTGGAAAAGCTTTCCAGCATGTGGTCGAAAAAGCCGATCCCGGTCTGGATGTCGGACTTTCCTGTGCCGTCGAGGTCAACGGTGACGGAAATGTCCGTTTCCTTGGTCTTGCGGCTTACGGTGGCGGTGCGGTTCTCAGTCATGGGGCCCGATATAGTGTGTAGATTGCGCTACAGCTAGCGCATCTTGTTCACTGATTTCTAAACATATTGGCAGAAGGTGCGATCGGGAAAGCGCGTCTACGGGCGCGGCGAGGCGAGGTTTTCTTTGCGCAAGCTGTCGCAGATACGCCGAATCTTCGGCACGATGACGCTGCCGGCATTTGCCGCTTGTGCCGGCGCGATTGCCGCTGTCATCGTGTTTGGCGCCGTCGTGAGCATTGAACAGTCTTACCGTGTGCTTGTCGAAGGGCGCGCGTGGAACGACTTGGCTTCCCCGCTGGAAGTGATGGCGGCGCTGCTGGCAATGTCGATGACCGTTGCCGCCGGTGCTGCATTCATGGTGGCCCGCTCGTTCCAGCGCGTGCTGCAGCAATTCCTCGCTTATCTGGACGATACGACCTCAATCCGTCCGCGTGGCGTGCAATCGGTGATGTTCAAGGAATTACGGCGCCTGCGCGTGGCGGTGACGCGCCGGGTCAGCCATCTGCGCCGGGAAAACGAACGTCTTGAAAAGATCGCCTATGTCGACCAGCGCACCGGCCTGCCGAACACGATCGCACTGGAAGCGGAAATCGACCGCAAGCTGCCGTTTGCCTCGTTCGACAACCCGGCGGCCTTCTTCCTTCTGGACCTTGACCAGTTCACCCGCGCGGCAGAACGGCTTGGAAGCCTCGCTACCAACACGTTGCTGAAGGCAGTGGGGGAGCGGCTCTCCCTTTGCCTGGCCCGCCTCGATGCGCCGGTCTCTGCCAGCCTCGAAGGCTCGATGATTGCCGCTTTGCATAATGATCAGTTTGCGATCTTCCTGCCGAATGCCGTGACCCGGGAGAATGTCTCGAACATTGCCCGCGCCATCCGCGTCGCCTTTGCGCAGCCTTTTGAGATCAACGGCCAGTCCGTCAGCATCGGGATGTCCGGCGGGATCGTGATGGCGCCGGAGGATGCGGATTCGGCCCAGAAACTGTTCCGCCATTCTGACCTTGCCTTGCAGCAGGTACGCCAGGAATCGGCATCGGGCTTCCGCTATTTTTCGCCGCGACTCAATCGTGTGGCGCGTGGAAAGTACATGTTGGAAGCAGAGCTTCGCGAGGCCGTCGCCGCGCGGGAGTTCAAGGCCGTGTTCCAGCCGAAAGTGGACTTTGCCACCGGCAAGATTATCGGCGCCGAGGCACTGGCCCGCTGGCAGCGCGCGAATGGCAAGATCATCTCTCCGGCTGCCTTCATTCCGCTGGCGGAGGAAACCGGGCTGGTCAACCAGATCGGCGAACAGATTCTCGAATCAGCCTGCGAATGTGCCGTGGTCTGGATGAAGGAAGGCTTTGACGTCTCTGTCGCCGTCAACGTGTCCCCGCGCCAGTTCATGACGGTCGACCTGACCAATCTGGTTCTCGAAGTCCTGAAGCGGACGGGCCTGCCGCCCGGCCGGCTGGAATTGGAAATCACGGAAAGCATGGCTGTGTCCGATCCGACCAAGGTGGACCGGGTCATGCGTCCTCTGCGGGCACTCGGCGTGAAACTTGCCCTCGATGATTTCGGCACCGGGCATTCGAACCTGTCCATGCTGACCCAGCTGCCATTCGACGTGTTCAAGATCGACCGGCAGTTTGTCTCTGCTCTGGATGCGGACCGTCAGGCACCCGCGATTGTCGAGATGATCCTCGCCATGGCGGAGACGCTGGGCCTGAAGACCGTTGCCGAAGGTGTCGAGACTGACCGTCAGGCAGAGTTCCTGTCCCGGCGGGGCTGCTCCATGGCGCAGGGCTTCCTCTACTCCCCGGGCCTGCCGCAGGAGGGGTTCCTGGAACTTCTTCGCGGATGGGAAACCCGCTCGGCCACCTCCCGCAAGGCGAGCTAGGGGAGGCGGTGATAGACCGTGACCGGATGGTCACGCAGCGCCGACATTGTCCAGAGCATATAGCCTGCCTTTTCCGCAACCCGGCGTGAGGCGGTATTCGCTTCATCGATAATGCAGACGCTCTTGCCAGGATGGATCTCGTCCAGCCAGGCATGCATCCGTTTCACGACCTCACTGCCGATGCCGCGGCCCCAGGAGGCGCGCCCGAAGGCCCAGCCGGCTTCCGGCCATTCCGACAGGTCCGGCGTCATGCCCCGTTTGAAATCGGAGAAACCGGCTTCGCCGAGCCAGGTTCCGGTCTCGCGATCGATCACGGTCCAGTAGCCGAAGCCTTTCACGTCCCACATGCCGCGTCCGCGCACGGAGGCGAACCAGACATCCTGCGGGCTGCGCGTCACGCCGCCAATGTAGCGGACGACATCGGCATCGCCCCACATGGCGACGGCATGCGGATAGTCGGCTTCTTCAAACGGACGCAGAATCAGCCGGTCTGTCGTCAATGTCGGAGGGATCACGCGCCGGCCTTCATCTTCGCCAGCATGGCGCCCATGGCAGCATGGACCGTCTGGATAGCCTTCAGGGGACGGACCATGACTTTGAAGTCGGAGATCTGGCCGTCAGCATTCCATTCGATCATGTCGACGCCATTCACCTGAATGCCATCCATGACACATTCAAATTCCAGTACCGCCTTGTCCCCGCAATCGAAGACGCGGACATAGCGGAACGTGTCGCCGCCCAGCGTCTCACCCGCGGCTGTGAGATAGGCCATGGTGACCGGCTTGCCTTCCTGCGGCGTGTGCACGACCGGGCTGCGGAAGACGACATCGTCAGCCAGCTGGCCTGACAGGCCTTCCGGTGAATGGTCGCTCTCCATCCAGTCGAACCAGCGCTGCAGGTTCGGGGCATAGCCGGTCATTGGCACAAGATGCTGCCTAGTCATTGATGCAAAACTCCATTGGCATGATGACGCCCGACACGGGCAGGGCCTTGCCGTTCAGTGTGTAGGGCTCAAATCGATATTCGGCGAGCACCGCCAGGGCGTGCGCTTCGAAGGCCGGGTCAGAACAGCGGGCTTCGGGCTGGCTGGGGCTGCCGGTTTCGTCGATGTCGAAAACGAGATCGCAGACCGCGCTCTGTTTCAGGGCGGCGAGGATGTCTGGCAGGCGCACCCGGCCTGTGGTGGTAATTGGCGGATGCGCAGGGCCGCCAAGTTTGGCGACGTCGCTTTCATCCACCCGTGCCTGCATGCTTTCTGGCATGGGCGTCTTGTCCAGTTCTGCCCGCAGCGTCTTGCAGCCCGTGGCATAGGTGTTCGGGCCTGAGCGCGCGGCGTCTGTCATTGCCTTGTCCCGGTCCTCGAAAGAGGCGGGCGTTACGGGCGTGTCGGGATCAGTCGCCATGGCGGGGTCTCCTGCCGTTCCGGATGCCTCCGGAGCAGGGGCCGTACATCCAGCCGCCAGCAGCAGCGCTGCCGCGATCAGGGCCTGTCTGGCAAGCATGGGTCTTGCTCCGCTTGTCGTTGGAACAACCTAGCACGCAGCGCTGGCAGGGAAAGAGCCGATCAGGGCGCCGCGGCCTTGTCTTCCTCGGTCCGGCAGAAATTGACCGGGACGAGCACATTGTTGATGGCGGGGCTGTCCTGGCCTTCGGCCGGTTCGAATTCGAGGGGCGCGAACACGTTCGCGGCGGCCTCGTCGAATCCGGGCAGGCTACAGCTTGTCTGGATGTTCTGAGTCTTGCCGCCCGCCGTGATGTCAAACATCGCCTCGCACGCACCTTCCACACCCAACAGCTGGTAGACGGCCGGATATTCGAGTGTCAGACCTGTGGTCGGCACGGGCAGCGCCTGATCCCCGCCCGCGGCGTGCGCGGTCTCGAGCCGGTCCTGCCAGCCTTCCGGCGGGTTCATTGCAACGGCCTGTGTGCCGCCGCATGGCTCGATCTCTGTTGAATGGCTCAGCACTTCCAGAGTGGTCTCTCTCAAAGGCGTTTCCAGCTTCTCATTCAGAGCGTCGACCGTTTCCGGCTTGAAACCATGGTAATTTTTTTCAGCAAGTGCCGCGCCTGCTAGCGGAATGGCGCAGACAGCGGCGGCGAGCAGATGGCTAAATTTCAAAGCGTTTCTCCTTGGTTGCCCCAGGAACCCCGCTCCCCACACTAATCGCCAGAATAGGCTTTTGCCAAATCCGGGTCCTTGCTCGCGACAAGATCGGCGAGGTCGGAGATCACCTTGGCCTGTTTCCAGGTGGCGTCATCCTGCATCTTGCCGTCGATCATGGCGACGCCCGTGCCGTCCGGCATGGCGGCCAGGATCTTGCGGGCGAATTTCACTTCGTCCGGGTCCGGGCTGAACACTTTCTTGGCGATGGCGATCTGGTTCGGGTGCAGGCTCCACGTGCCGGAACAGCCGAGCAGGAAGGCGTTGCGGAACTGCTGTTCGCAGGCGTCGAGGTCGGCAATGTCCCCGAAGGGTCCGTAGAAGGCATTGATGCCGGCCATACGGCAGGCGTCGACCATGCGGGCAATCGTGTAGTGCCACGGGTCCTGCTGGGCGCTGGCGCGGGCGCTGCCGTCTTCCTTCGGATCCTCGATCACGCGGTAGAAGGGGTGACCGCCGCCGACGCGGGTCGTTTTCATCTTGCGGTCGGCCGCAAGGTCTGCCGGGCCGAGGCTGATGCCCTGCATACGCGGGGAGGCGAGGGCAATGTCCTCGACCAGTGCCATGCCCTGCGCGGTTTCGAGGATGGCGTGGAACAGGATCGGACGGGTCAGGCCAGCCTTGGCTTCCAGCTGGGCGACATACTGGTCAGCGAAGTGGATGTCCCACGGGCCTTCGACCTTGGGCAGCATGATGACGTCCAGCTGGTGGCCGGCTTTCAGAACCAGTTCCGACACGTCTTCCTGGAACCAGGGGGAGTTCAGCGGGTTCACGCGGCTCCAGAAACCTGTGCCGTTGCCCTGCCAGTCATACATGTTGGCCATCTCGATGGCGCCTGCGCGCGCCGCATCCTTGGCATCTGCCGGGATGGCATCTTCGAGGTTGGCCAGGATCACGTCGACGCCCGGGGCCATGGACGGCACTTTCGCGCGCACTTTGTCCAGATGCGGCGGTACGAAATGGATCATCCGCTCCAGCTTGACGGGGAGGTCCCGCATGGGCTCGGGCGCACCAATGGCGAGCGGCTTGAAGAAATTGCGCGGTGTTTTCTGTGACATGTTCTCTGCCCCTGACTTTTGCCGATACGCCTAGGGCGAATGTTGCACCGCGTCAAATCCCCAGATTGCCGCGACACCAACAGAGGGAACGACCCTTGCGGTCAGGCGTTATTCGGGGGTGAACAGCTGATGAGAAAGGTCAAAACATGTCTATTCTGATGATCCTGCTGACCATCCTGTTCCCGCCAGTGCCTGTGGCACTCAAGGAAGGGATTGGTACGCAGCTCCTGCTCAACGTGCTTTTGACGTTGATTGGCTGGCTCCCGGGCGTCATCCATGCCTTCTGGGTCCAGACACGCGGGTCGGGCGCAATCGAAATATAATGAATGGGCGGCTTTGGCCGCCTACGCGTCGGCCGTTGTTTCGCCTGCCGCCATGCGTTTTTCGGAGCGGATGGCGCGGCGGAAGACGGCAACGCCGATTGCAATAACGCCAATGGCCGTCACTGCTTCGCCGCCGAGAATGACCGATTTGCCGAAATGCATTTCTGCCAGGATCGACCAGGTGGCCGTGAAGAACACGATGGCTGCAATTTCGGTCAGCAGCGCGGCCGGGATAATCGCTTTAATCAACGGGCCCATGGGCTCTCTCCACATCTTGAGCTGGCAATATCGGCCCATGACCGCCAGATCGCAAGCGCGTTTAGCTGTTTCGAGGTTCAGCGGCTGGCCAGCGGGTGGGCGGTTTCCAGCAGTTCGGCGAGTTCATCTGTCAGGACGTGGGTGTAGATCTGCGTGGTGGCGATGTCGGCATGGCCGAGCAGGGTCTGCACACTGCGCAGGTCAGCCCCGCCCATCAGGAGGTGGGTTGCATAGGCATGGCGCAAGGCATGCGGGTGCACCCGGTCCGGACGGATGCCCGCCATGATGGCGAGCTCTTCCAGCAATTGGCCGAGGCGCCTGCGCGTCAGGTGGCCTTCCTTGCCGCGTGACGGGAAGACGAATTTCTCGGAGCGCGTGCGGGCGAGGCTGTTCCTGGGCAGGGTCTCTTCGCGCACGGCCAGCCATTCCGACAGCGCTGCCAGTGCCGGGCCGCCCAGCGGGCAGAGCCGCTCCTTGCCGCCCTTACCGCGAATGATCACATCGCGCGTCACCCAGCGCTCGCCCTTGCGGCGGGGGAGGGAGCCGAGCGTCAGCGACACAAGTTCCGAGACGCGCAGGCCTGCGCCATAGAGCAATTCGACCAGCGCCTTCAGCCGCAGGTCTTCCCCGCAAGCATCGATCAGCCGGGCCATTTCCTCGCGAGACAGTACATCCGGCACATCGCGGGAAGGCTTCGGTCCGTCCAGCTTAGCCGTCGGATCGTCCTTGCGGTCGCCCTCTTCGAACAGGAAGCGGAAGAAACGGCGCACGGCAGAAAGTTTCCGGGCCTGAGACGATGGCGCCATGCCGCGTGCAGCGAGGTCTGCCAGCCAACCGGCCAGGTCCCGCGCCCCGGCGGCCTCCAGCTTTCCGCCGCAATATTCCGACGCGTCCAGCAGGTCGCGCCCATAGGCGTCGAGCGTATTGGGCGAAGCGCCCCGCTCGGCGGACATCATTTCAAGAAAGGCTTCGATACGCGCGCGATCAGACATGCCACCAGTCTGGCAGGCATACATTGAAAGGGCGTGAACAAGATGCCGGCCGAAGCCCGGGCGTTTCAGCCCGGGCTTCGGCCAGAGTGATTAATCTTCCGGATTATACCAGACGGGGCTCGTCCAGGCGCGTTCCTGGATTGTAGAGGGCATATCCGGATTGGGCGGCGTGCCATTGCGGGCGGCATCCCAGCTGGACCAGCGGCAGGACGGGTTTTCCAGCACACGGACGTAGTAGGCGGATCGCCGTGCCGGGTCGAAGTCCGGGTCGGTCCAGAGGGCTTTCATCTCGCCGACGCCCGTGCCGTCATTGGTGGAGCAGTCGGTCAGGTCAACGCTGGCCCCATTGTCCGGACACCGATGGGTTTGCGGATCGGGCAGGGCGCCGCCAGAACAGGCCGCGTCATAGACGGCCTCATGGGCTGTGCCGTCGGCATCGGTCCAGACTTTGACCACCTGCACGCGCTGCAGGGGATAGGAGTCCGGATCGCGCATCGCCCAGGCGAGGATCTGCGGCGCTGCGCCACTGCCGGTCAGGTTCCCGCCCTGCGGAACACCTGTCTCATAGGCGCTGGCAACAAGGTCCGGATCGGAGAGGATGCCGTCCTCAAAGTCGAAGCTTGCGAACATGCGGGCCTTCAGGCGCGGGCCTGATGTGCCGAATGTCTCCTTGCGGCGGATCGCATCGAAGATGGCTTCGCGCGTATTTTCGTCCGCCCATACACCGGCAAGGCCCGAGGCGCTGTATTGGCTGGCGGCCAGAAGGCGGCGCATGTTCGGCACCATCACACCATCGGCGGGAATGGACGCTTCGGCTTCCGTGGCGTCCCAGGTCATTGCGCCATTCGGCGGAATGGAATGGCGCGCCGCGGGATCGGCGCCGTCTGCCGGGAACTTGCCCCAGAATTTTTCCTCGATGAATGGTCCGGCGCCGATATGCGTGTCGCTGGAACCGATGAAGCCGAACTTGAACGGGTTGAAGCCTTTCGTGTCCGCCAGGCCAAGGCCGCGGGCAAGCGCATTGCGGGCGTAGTCGCCGACATGTGGAGAGGATTTCGCGGCGCTGCCGATGAAGGTTTCATAGAGTTCGAAATCGGCCCATTCGTCATTCGGCGAAAGGGAAGGGTGAACTTCCGACGTGCCCTTGATCTGGGTGATCTCGATCACGGGCTCGTTCCGCATGCGGGTGACGGCATAGTCCGCCGTCAGCTCTCCGCCTTCATAGGTTTCGGAGGCGAACATCTCGCCATTGGAGGCGTTCGAATTGTGCGGGATGGACATGACATCCCGGCCGTCTGCACGCTGGGCGTCCATCCAGTCCCACAGGTCTTCCGGGTTCGGAGAATCGAGTGTGGAGAAGAGGCGCGCAGGCGCTTCGCCGCGGAAGATCACATTCCGGTGGAGGTTTGCCGCCGCCGGGATTTCCGATTCCAGTACTGGCGTCATGGCTGTGAATTCATAGCCCGCAAATGTGGTGAACTTGCCGGGCTCATAGTGGCGTTCGGCAGCATCGATAGCGCGCTGCCAGGCCGAGTCGATCACATCGCGGTCATAGATCTCCTCGATCTCGTCCCCGGACACGATGGTCAGGCCAACATTCTGGAAAGACTGGGCCGGGTTCTCGGCATCCGGTCCGAACACGGTCTTGGCAAAGGCGGTCTGGGAGAGCGCCGAACCGGGCGTCGCCATCACCGGCATGATGCCCATATATTCGCCATGGTCGGTCACGGCGAGGAAATCGAGCGGGCCGTTCAGCTGGACGTCATAGCCGCCATCGGTGGTGATCTTCTCTCCCTTGGCAAAGCGGTAGGCGTCATCCGGCGTCGCACGAACGGAAGAGATGAAGGCGTCAAAGGACTGGCCGGTGTGGACGTGCAGGTCACCGAACAGGGCGACCCGGTCTGCCGGGGCAGGGGGCAATGTTTCTGCTGGCGCCGTTTCCGCCAGCGTCTCGGGCGTCGCTGCGGCTGTTTCCGGTGGTGCGGTCGTTTCCTGCTGAGCGGTGCAGCCCGCCGCAAGCAGCAAGACGGCGAGGCTCGCCTGTCCCAGATATTTCATGCTTTCCTCCCTCGGGCCTCTCGTCCGGGCCATCTCAGTGAGGGCAGCATCTGCCTTTTGCGGCGGAGATCAAGTCAGACGCAAGGTTAAGGCGCTTCTTTCCAGTATCCCGTTGCCTCCAGCGCAAGGAGGCGGGCGGCATCCTCCGCGCCGACATCCTGCAGCGCGGCCAGGATCAATGTGATGTCCGCAAGGCCAAGTTCCGACGCATCCCCATTGGTTAGCGAGACGGTGCGCAGCACGACTTCCGCAGCCGTGCCGGAGCGCGCCGCAGCCCAGACCGCGATGGCGTCACCCGGCGCGGACGAGGCATCGGACACTGGGCTTTCGAGCGAGAGGAAGGTCCGCGCCTCGGAAGGCGGGGCCGTGCCGGCTGCCGTCCACAGGGCAAAGATACGGGCAGCGGCTTCGGTCTTTCCCTCCATTTCCGCAGCCGCAATCAGGTCGTCCGCGGCTTTGCGTATGGCGCTCTTGCTGGCATCCGGATCCGAAAGAACCACGAGCGCGCCGATCCAGGCGGCGCTGAAGGATGGCGGGTCCGGAACGGGTTCCGGCTCAGGCTCCGGGTCTGGTGAGAGCGCGTCTTCGTAAGTACCGGGGTCTTGTTCGCTCCCCGCTTCAGCAAGGCCGGAGTCGTCGTCAGGTCCGGCACGGTCAGTGGCATCGGGCACAGGGTCGTCTTCCGGCGCCGGGCCAATGTCTTCCAGAAGGGCCGTGGGCATGGCCGGAGCGAGGCTGATGGGTTCGGGTTCCGGCTCCGGTTCAGGCGGGGTCACCCAGCGCAGGGCTTCTTCCAATTCACCTGCAGCAATATTGGCCCGGGCAAAGAGAAGCGCCTTGTCCTCTGTGTCCGGACCAAGCGGCAGCCGCGCCATGCCATCGCGCAGAAGGCTGGCGGTCGCGGCAAAGCGGGCGGGGTTCGCCTGTGCCTCTTCCAGCGCGGCAGCGATTGCCTCGGAGGTTTCGGTATCGGAGCGCGCGCCATCGGCATCGGCGAATTTCGCCTCGCTGAGCAAGGTGCGCGGATTGAAACCGTCCGCGGCGAGCGCGGAATTGTAGGCAATGCGGAATTCTTCCCGGTCGATCAGGCCAGCCTCCGCCGCGATCTGCGCAGCTTTCACACGTACATCCGGCGGGGTCAGCTTGCGCCGGGCCATGGCCGCGGCAATGTCGGCGCGGTCCTCGGGCACCGCGTCCGGCGTTACTTCCAGAAAGGCGCGGTTCGACATGACGAAGCCGATGCCGTTGTCGAACTTTGCCTTTGGCGGCTTCGGTGCAACGCCCGACATGGCGAATATCGCGGCGGACAGCCAGCTGTCTTCCACGCCCTGGGCCTGCGCCATTTCCATGGCGAGTTCGGCGCCGGACGTGTTGCCTGCAAGCGCGGCGCAGACGGCACGCAGTTTCGGCCAGTAATCGCCCTCAAGGCGCGGCGTGGTGAGGGCGTCGCAGGCGGTGGCTTCACTGCCCAGAACGAGGCTCAGGTCTGCTGCCATGGCGGCGGCATCCGGCGATCCCAGTTCTGCAAACTGGCCAGCGGCGGCGGCGGCTTCGCCCAGTTCAAAGGCGATGCGGGCGCGTTCTGCCAGAAGCGCGTCGCTGTCTTCGCCTTCCGGGGCCTGTCCCGCTGACAGGGCGAGGCGGCGCATCAGCATCTGCTCTGCAGGGCTGAGGCCCTTCGTCCGGGCCTCCTGCATCAAGGCAAGCAGGTCTTCGCCGCGCGCGCCCCGCCACATGCGGGTGCGAAGGGCTGGTTCGTCCTCTTCGAGGTAGCTGATTCCCCACGGGTCGACCTGTTCCAGCCAGCTGTCTTCGATCTGCGCATGGGCAGGACAACTCAGGAGTGTGGCCAGGGCCGCGCCGGCAAGGAGGTGCCTAGACCACATCTTCAACCTCGATCCGGATCTCGCCCGGAGCAGGCTTGCCCTGTTCGGCCTTGGTTCCCAGCCACCACAGGCCTGCCAGCCCAATCACCGCCAAAACGCCAAGCAGGATCAGGAATTTGCGCATGAGATCACACCTCTGGGTTGTATTCAGACTTTTGCGGTCCACCTTCACCAATTGCGAAGGCCTCACCGTCTCTATAGGAAATGAACCGAACCGGCCATGAAAGTCCAGAATGCCTTCTGACAGCGACAGTCCAGCGCAACAAAAACCGGCGGCTCTGCCTTATGAGTCGCGCACGATTGCGCTTGTCGGCCTGATGGGGGCGGGCAAGTCGACGGTCGGGCGGCGGCTGGCGGAGAAGCTGGGCCGGCCTTTCTATGACAGCGACTCAGAGATCGAGAAGGCCGCCGGCCTGTCGATCTCCGACATCTTCGCCCTGCATGGCGAAGCAGACTTCCGGCGCGGCGAACAGCAGGTGCTCAAACGCCTGCTGGCGATGCCGCCGCATGTGCTGGCGACCGGGGGTGGGGCCTACCTCAATGAAGAGACGCGGGCCCTGATGCGCGAACATGCGATCACGGTCTGGCTGAATGCCGATCTCGAAACCCTGTGGAAGCGCGTCCAGAAGCGCGACACCCGCCCGCTGCTGCAGCGCGACGATGCCAAGAGCGTGCTGACAAACCTGCTGGCCGAACGCGAGCCGATCTATTCGCAGGCCGACCTCGTCGTGCGATCCAAGGACGGTCCGCACACGAACACGGTGAATGCCATCCTGAAGGCTCTGAAGACCTGGAAACCCCAATGAGTGTAACGGCCCCCGAACTGGAAACCGTGTCTGTCGATCTCGGCGCCCGGTCCTACGACATTCTTGTCGGGCATGGCGCCCTGGCGGAGCTGGGTCCGCGCCTTTTGCCGATGCTGAAGCAGAAGCGCGTTTTCGTGCTGACTGACGAACATGTCGAAGCCGCCCACCGGGCGCGCGTCGAGGAGGTGCTGGAGGCGTCCGGTATCCGGTCCAGCTGGCTGGCGCTGACGCCCGGTGAGAAGACCAAGAGCTTCACCAATCTCGAAGCCATTCTCGATTGGCTGCTGGAAGGCGGGGCCGACCGGTCCGACATTCTGGTGGCACTCGGTGGCGGGGTGATCGGCGACATCGCCGGTCTCTCGGCCAGCTTGATGAAGCGCGGCATGGGCTTCGTGCAGGTGCCGACGACGCTGCTGGCGCAGGTCGATTCCTCCGTTGGCGGAAAGACCGCTGTGAACAGCGCGCGCGGCAAGAATCTGATCGGGGCGTTTTACCAGCCCCGGCTGGTGATCGCCGACACTGAATTGCTCGCCACGCTGCCGGCACGGGAGCTGCGGGCTGGCTATGCCGAAATTGTCAAATACGGCCTGATCAATGATCCGGCCTTCTTCGACTGGCTGGAAGCGAACGGCGCGCGCGTGCTGGCGCTGGAAGCGGATGCCATCACCTATGCCGTCGCTGTCAGCTGCCGGGCGAAGGCGGCGATCGTGGCCGAAGACGAGACTGAGAAGGGCGTGCGGGCCCTCCTTAACCTTGGCCACACATTCGGCCATGCGCTGGAAGCGGCGAACAATTACCGGCCGGATCTCCTGCACGGTGAAGCTGTCGCCATCGGCATGGCCCTCGCCTTCCGCTATGGCACCGCCGAAGGAATCACGCCGGCGCAAGATGCTTCGCGGGTGAAGCGCATGCTGGAATCCTCCGGGCTGCAGGCGGCTATTCCCGGCCGGCAAGGTGGGGCGTATACAGCAGCGGAACTGGTCCGGCTGATGCAGCAGGACAAAAAGGCCAGCGGCGGGAAAGTGCCGCTGATCCTCGCCCGCGGAATCGGACAGGCCTACATTCATCCCGATGCAGACCTTGCCGCCGTGGAAAAATTCCTGCGCAGTGAAACTCTAGAGGGATAACAGGGGCAGACGGGCTGACATGATCGCCGGTTACATCATCGCCATCTTCGTATTGTTGGCGCTTTCAGGCTTTTTCTCGGGCTCCGAGACGGCGCTGACGGCGGCCTCGCGGGCGCGCATGCATGCGTTGGAGAAGGAAGGCGACAAGCGCGCTGCTGCCGTGAACCGGTTGATCTCGAATCGGGAAGGGCTGATCGGCTCCATCCTGCTCGGCAACAATGTTGTTAATATTCTGGCCTCGGTCCTGGCAACGTCGCTGTTCACGCAACTCTTCGGTCAGGGCGGTGTGGCCATGGCCATGGCCACCGGCGTGATGACGATCCTCGTGCTCGTCTTCGCCGAAGTCATGCCGAAGACCTATGCCATCGGCCGTCCGGACGCGATGGCCATGAGCGTGGCGGGCATCATCTCCGTTCTGGTAGCGCTCGCTTCATGGATCGTGACGGCGATCCAGGCGATCGTCTCGGTGACGCTGAAGCTTCTGGGCCTTGGCGCACCGGCCGAAGCGATCACGGCGGATGAGGAAATCCGCGGCGCGATCGACTTGCATGCCTCCGAAGGCGGGGTGGGCGATGCCGACCGCCAGCGTCTGGTTGGCGCGCTCGATCTCAAGGAGCTGACCGTCGAAGACGTGATGATCCACCGCAAGAACATCAAGATGCTGAGCGCCGATCTCGATCCGCGCCAGATGGTGATGAAGGCACTGGCAAGCCCCCACACGCGCATCCCGCTTTATCGCGGCGAGAAGGAAGAGATCGTCGGCATCCTTCACGCCAAGGATCTGCTGCGGGCCATCATTCCGCTGGGCGGGAACCTCGCCAGTCTCGATCTCGATGCGATCATGCGCAAACCCTGGTTCGTGCCGGAAACGACGCCCGTGCAGGACCAGCTCGACGCGTTCCTGAAAGAACGCAGCCACTTCGCCCTCGTCATCGACGAGTATGGCGAATTGCAGGGCCTGATCACGCTGGAAGACATTCTGGAAGAGATTGTCGGCTCCATCCATGACGAACATGATATCGCCGTGCAGGGCGTGCGCCCGCAGGAGGATGGCTCCGTCAATGTCGATGGCTGGGTGCCGATCCGCGATGTGAACCGGGCGATGAACTGGAACCTACCGGACGATGAAGCCGTCACGGTGGCCGGCCTTGTCATTCACGAAGCGCAGACCATTCCGGAAGCCGGGCAGAGTTTCGTGTTCCACGGATACCGGTTCAACGTGCTGCGCCGCCAGCGCAACCAGGTGACCGGGCTGAATATCTCAGTAATCGAGCCCGCCTGAAGCCGGTGTCACGGTCGACACATTCATTGCCGCCTGCTGACGCGAGGCCGGGCTGTTGCAGCCGTGGCGGATCAGCCATTTGCGGTGGTCCGGGGTCACGACATGGGCGCTGATCACATCGAGATCATCCGCCGGCACGAGGGCGTAGGTTGTTTCCCGGGAGGGAAGGTCGTTGGAGACGGGGATGAACAGCACCTGGTCGCTGGCTGCGCAGACAGTGTCCCGGATCTCCTGCAACTGCCATTGGTCGGAGCGCGGCCCCGTGTCTTCTGCGGAGGCCGCGCACGCGCAGCCGGCTGCGGCCAGAGCCGCCATGATCATCCTGATTACCATCACCCGTTCTCCTCGAAGGTGTTGAGGAGAATACGTTCAGGTAGGCAAAGGGGTTCCGAACATTCTTGAGAATCAGGCCTTCGGTGCGCTGGCTTTGAGGGCCAGCGCATGCAGGCCGGTGTCGAATTCCTGCTGCAGGGCCAGCATGACTGTGCGCTGGATCTGCACGCGTGACAGGCCTTCAAAGGTGGCGGAGACGATTTTCACGCTGTAATGCGTCTCACCCTCAGGCCTGGCGCCTGCATGGCCGGCGTGTTTGGCGCTGTCATCGTTGATTTCCAGCTCAACAGGCTCAAAAGCTTCCGTCAGGAGTTCATGAATCCGCGACAGTCTGTCAGTCAGTTGTGGCATCTTTAACGCGCACTCCCTATTATCCCGGGTCATGTCCGATGGCGATCCATTCCCCTACCGAGTCAAGTTCACCGATATAAGGGTGAACCCGCCGCCCGACGAGGTGTCGCGTGCGCGTGCCCGCAAGACGCGCGTCTGCGATCACAAGGGCTGCGACCTGGAAGGCAGCCATCCGGCGCCCAAGCGGGGCGGGAAGGGGCGCCACCATTTCTGCGCCAAGCATATCGCCGAATACAATCGCAGCTTCAATTTCTTCGAAGGCATGTCGCAGGCTGAGGCGGCCGCGTTCGCCCGGGCCGAGCGATTCGGACACAAGCGCACCTGGCGTTTCGGCACCGGCCCGATGGCGGGCAAGAAAAGCGCAGACCAGTTCGACCCGCGCCGCTGGGCCGGGCGCCGCTTCTTCGACATGGATGATGTCGCCGAAGCGACTGGCAATGCCACATCCGGCCGCCGGTCCAGCCTGCAGGTGCGGGCGCTGCGGGAACTGGATCTGGAGGCCGATGCCATGCCGAACGAGATCCGCGTGCGCTATGCCGAATATGTGCGCCGCTTCCACCCGGATTCGAACCAGGGCGATCGTTCTTCTGAAGACAAGTTGCAGCGGGTACTGCGTGCCGGCAAATTCCTGAAGGCCGCCGGCCTGATGAAAGGGTAGGGCGCCTGGTGCACGACCTGCTTGTCATCGGCGGGGGTATCAATGGCACGGGCATTGCCCGCGATGCCGCCGGGCGTGGTCTCGACGTGGTACTCGTGGAAAAGGATGACCTGGCCCAGCATACAAGTTCTGCCAGTACGAAGCTGATCCATGGCGGGCTTCGCTATCTGGAAATGTATGATTTCGCGCTTGTCCGAAAAGCGCTGATCGAGCGGGAAATCCTGCTGCGCGCTGCGCCGCACATTATCTGGCCGATGCGGTTCGTCCTGCCGCATGACAAGGACCAGCGCCCCGCCTGGCTGATCCGGCTCGGCCTGTTCCTGTATGACCATCTGGGCGGCCGGAAGATGCTGCCGCCAACCAAGGTGCTACGCCGGGGGAAGACGGACAAGCTTTCTCCGCTCAAGGAGGAATTCAGGCTCGCCTTCGAATATTCCGATTGCTGGGTGGAGGATTCCCGCCTCGTCGTCCTGAATGCCGTCGATGCGAAAGAGCGCGGCGCGGAGGTGCGTACGCGCACCGCCTGCACAAAGCTCGTGCGCCACAAGGATCACTGGGACGCCGAATTTGCTTCCGCGCAGGGGACGGAAACGCGCCAGTTCCGCGCCGTCGTGAATGCTGCGGGCGGCTGGGTGGACGAGATCATTGATCTTGCCGACCCGAAGGATACAGCCACGCATCTGCGCCTGGTCAAAGGCAGCCACATCATCGTGCCCAAATGGCATGAGGGCGAGCACGCCTTTTTCTTCCAGAATGCCGACGGCCGCATCATGTTCGCCATCCCTTATGAGCGGGGCGAATATACGCTGATCGGGACGACCGACATTCCGTACACCGCCGACAAGGACAAGGTGGAAATCAGCCCGGAAGAGATCGAATATCTCTGCGCAGGTGCCAGCGAATATTACCAGCGGGCCATCACCCCGGCAGATGTGGTTGCCACCTATTCGGGGGTCCGCCCTCTCTATGACGACCATGCGGCGTCGGCATCAAAGGTCACACGGGATTTCGTGCTGCACTACGAGACCGATGGCGGCGCGCCGATCCTCTCGGTCTTTGGTGGCAAGATCACGACCTACCGGGAGCTTGCCGAAGAAGCCGTCGCCGAACTTGCGCCCCTGTTCGAGGGCCTGCCGAAATCCTGGACGAAGAAAGCCAGCCTGCCGGGTGGCGACATTCCGGCGGCAAATTTCGACGCCTATCTCTCCGGCCTCGTGCTGAGCCATCCGCACCTGCCGGTCGAGTTGCTGACACGCCTCGCCCGCGCCTATGGCACGCGCACGCGCGCCCTGCTGGGAGAGGCGGAGACGCTGGCGGACCTCGGCCGGGACTTTGGCGGCGGGCTCACCGAGCGGGAGGTCGGCTGGCTGGTCGAACAGGAATTCGCCCGCAGCGCGGATGACATCCTCCACCGCCGCTCGAAGCTCTACCTGCACATGACGGGAGAGGAGCAGGCAGCCTTCACGGACTGGTTCAACACCAGCCATCCCGTACCAGCCTGAATTCCGGACAATAAAAAACCCTGCCGAAGCAGAGTTTGGTGCCAGAAGAGGACTCGACTTAACTAAATAGCCTTTGAAATAATTTGGATTTTTTCAAAGTATGGTACCCAAAAGTACCATACGCCGTACCATATTTTCGACGGGCTATACGGGTTGGAGTCCTGATATTATCGTTTATACATAAGGAATTAGTCTGTTTCGTGAAAAACTGCAATCGTGTTCGCTTCTACCAAATTGGATATCGCGCGGAATAAGCAACGCCACAATGCCTACTAGGGCTCGCTAGGCGACGTTGGAGAGAAAGATCCGTTGACGAATAGAAACGCCATAGCCGCGAGGAAAGCTGCGGCAAGAGACAGCGTCATAATCGCGATAAATCTCCTATGACCCATCGCGAACCTTGAGCTAAACTTCGCAGTGTTTGCGGCAACAACAAGGTCGTGTACGAGGTATAGGATACCCAACTGAAAAGCTCCGCCTATTGTATCTCTGGCGAGCTTTCCAATTGTTTTACCCGCCAACAGCCGGACCGGCCACGTTACTGTGCTCGCTGCTGAGAAGACAAGCATCACCGCTGACCAGAGCGTGGTTTCAATCCAGCGCCCAACGCGGCTTGCCCTTGATCGCTCGGACGACCACTCGCTTTTCTCTTCTGCCGTCATACGATGCAGGGATGCGGGCGCTGCCAAATTCATCGCCCCGTTCTGAGATCTTAACAGCAGAAAGGACAATATAGATCCGTCCTTCCACCACGATGGCACCGTCAAATATGGAAATTTGATCTCAGTCCTGACCCAGCCCCCTGATCCGGGCCGTTTATTTGGAGACTCCGTTCGCCTTTCTTTCTGGTTGGGTGGTGGTGGTCAAGGCCCGCTGAGCGGAGCTCTTGCGTAGCTCAGGCGAAGCGGGCCGGGCTCGCCTGACATTATCAGCGAACCTCGCCGGAGCGAGGCCGCCGAGGGATGTATGAGGGCGGACGGTATTGTAATCGATCCGCCAGGCTTCGATAATGCTGCGAGCCTCGCTGAGACGGTCGAACAGGTGCTCGTTGAGACATTCGTCCCGCAGCCGGCCATTGAATGATTCCACAAACGCATTCTGCGTTGGCTTTCCGGGCGCAATGTAGTGCCATTCGATCCGGGCCTCCTTGACCCATTTCAGGATTGCGTGACTGGTCAGCTCCGTGCCGTTGTCAGAGACGATCATCTGAGGACGACCGCGCTGGTCGATCAGCCGCGAGAGCTCCCGGGCGACGCGGATGCCCGACAGCGAGACATCGACAACCGTCGCCAGGGCCTCGCGTGTAAAGTCATCGACCACGCAGAGCGTCCTGAACCGCCTGCCATCACTCAGGGCATCGGAGACGAAGTCGAGGCTCCATCTCTGGTTCGGTCCCTCGGGAAGGTGCATCGGGCTGCGGGTGCCGACCGCGCGCTTGCGGCCGCGCCGGCGCTTCACGGCGAGACCCTCCTCCTGGTAGATCCGGAAGATCTTCTTGTGGTTGGCGCCCAGCCCCTCCCGGTCGAGCAGTATCCCCAGCCGGCGGTAACCGAACCGGCGGCGTGCCGCAGCCAGCGCTCGCAGACG
>JAWKUR010000010.1:0-115485 GCA_041398445.1 Hyphomonas sp.
GTTCTGCACCTTGGCCGACAGGGTCATCGTGTCGGTGATGTCCCAGACGGCGGTAACGTTGAACAGGGCATAGCCCGGCATCACGTAGGTGGACGGATAATCGCTGAAGAACTCGTCGCGCCAGTAGGTGTCGACTGTCAGGGCGAGATCCTCGATCGGGCGGACAGTGACGGCAGCGCTCGCCTCATGCTTCGGACGGCCGAACAGCTGGGTGCGGGCGGCTTTCTCTTCCGCTTCGAGATAGGTATAGGTGCCGCTGAAATCCAGCCAGTGGAACGGCGAATAGACCGCGTCCACTTCCACGCCTTTCATCTCTACCGGGCTGTCGATGTTCTGCGGTGTGCTGATCCAGGTGACCGGATCGTAGATCGAGAAGATGCCGTCATCGGCCTCGCCGGTGAACACGGTGAAGCTCCACGAGGCCTTGCCGCTCTTCAGGCGCTGGTCGATGCCGGCGTCTGCCATCCAGCTCGTTTCCGGCTTAAGGTTCGGGTTGCCCTGGAAGGTCGCCGACGAACCGAGCATCTGGCGCAGGCCCGGTGCCTCGGCGCCTTCGCCATAGGAGACGCGCAGCTTGGTTTCCACGCCGGGAATGCTGACCGTGTCCGGCAGATTGTAGGCGGCGGTGAGGCGATGGGTGAACTGGCTGCCGAACTTCTCATTGTCGTCATAGCGCGCGGCGGCGGACAGGAACAAGCCCTCGGCCATTTCCAGATTGGCCTCCGCAAACACGGCGGAGTTGGAAATGCTTTCATCGACCAGGGCATAGGCATAACCCACAGGTTGTTCGAACACGGCCTTTTCGTCGCGGTATTCCGCCCCACCCGTCAGCGTGACCCGCTCGTTCGGGCGCCATGTACCGTAATAGGTGGCTTCCAGCGTCTTGCCTTCGCTGTCCTGTTCGGCCGTCGGCGTGGCGTAGAGGCCCTGCAGGTCAACATAGGAGAGCTGTGCGGTGTGCGTCAGCTTTCCGCCGAGCGTCGTCCACTCGCCCTTGATGGCGCCGAACAGCTGCTCGCTGTCGACATGGCCGTCGGAGTCCTGGAAGATATAGCCCGGCAGGCCGAGCGGATTGTCCGCCGGCAGAGAGCCTTCGTCGATGTCGTTCGTCGCATCGGTGTAGCGCAGCCAGCCGCTCAGCTCCGTATCGCTGGTCGGGCGCAGTTCGCCGCGCAGCTGGGCGGTGAAATTGTTGTAGCCATCCCGCTCGACATTGCCCGGCGGGCGGCTGGCCAGCGAAATGCCCGCCGTGTCGTAATAGGAGACCGTGCCGGAGAAGCCGTAAAGGTCCGTGCCCTTCTGGACGCCAGCGCTGACTTCATACGTGTCGTTCTCGCCCACCATGGCAGAGCCGCGCACCTGAAGCGGACCTTCCGGGCGCTTGGTCACCACGTTGATGACACCAGCCACGGCATCGGCGCCGTAGACGCCGGACTGCGGCCCGCGCAGCACTTCCACCTTCTCGATATTGTCGAGGAAGAGGTGGTCGATCCCGAACTGGTTGTCACCCTCAGACGGGTTGTTGACCTTCACCCCATCAATCATGACCAGCACATGCTTGCTGGTGAAGCCGCGCATCCGGACCTGCGTGTTCTGGCCGACGCCGCCGGACCGTGTGATCGAGACGCCCGGCGTGCGCTCCAGCGCCTCGTCCAGCGTGGTCAGCTGCTGCAGCTCGATCTCCTGGGCGTCGAGAATGCTGATCGCATCGCCAAGCTGGCTGACCGGCACGGCCGAGCGTGATGCCGAGACGACAACCTCGTCCATCTTCAGCGCGTCGTCTTCCTCCGCATGGGCGACAAGTCCCTGGCTGAAGGCCGCTGCCGAGATGGCGCAGAAAAGCGAATTCCGGAAAGAGAAACTGGACATGATAAACCCCGCATCAGATGTCTGAAGCGGCACTATCCCTGCGGTGTGACATGGTTTTCGCGGTTATTTGAAGAATCCGTCACCGGCGCACCTCAAATCACCTCAACGTCATAAAACTGATAGCGCCCGCCCCTATGGGAGAAGCAGACTTCCACCCCGAACCTGTTCCGGCGAGACCGCGCGATGGACCGGCACCCATCCACCAACTGGGCCATGATGGTCACGAGCCTGCGCCATGATCTGGGGCTTTCCCAACGCGCCCTGGCAGAGCACCTTTCGGTAGATCAAACGACAATCTCCCGTTGGGAGCGCGGCAAGGACCTGCCCGGCGCCAGCCACCGGCGCCACATGCGCGACATGATGCGGAAGACCGCGACCAGCCGCCTGGATGCGCTGACGCGGCTGCGCGTACAGATGTCGTCCTGGCCGGCCACCCTGCTGCGCCGGGGTGCCATTTTTGTGGAGATCAGCCGCGCCGCCGCCGCCGAAGTCTCTGCCGATGGCCTGCTGCCGGGCACCAGCCTCTATGGCCGCTTCGGCGATGAGGCTGACGAGCAGGTACATGCGTGGGAGCTGTCAGGCATCTTTTCGGGAGAACTGGCAATGACAGTGTCCCTCAACCGTATCCACTCCCCCAGCGGGCCTGTCTTCTTCCGGGGCATGGACACGCCGCATATCTCCGCCAGCGGAGAAATCTGGTGCCTGTGCGAACTGCGCCGCCTGAGTGAGGCGGAATACGAGACGGAACTGCGCCAGATGGGCAGCCCGCTTCTGTCCATTCCCTATGATGCACTCGGGTGAACTCAGTCTTTGACCCAGAGTAAGGCAGCGGCAACTTCACCTACCGGAAACACGCGCACCTTCGCCGGGATCAGCGGGCCGAACAGGTGCACGCCGTGGCGGATCCAGTCGATATCGGTGACGACGGCGAGGCGCTCGAAATCGTTCCAGTGCGTCAGGCCGAGCATCGTGTCGTCCAGCATGGCGTGAGCGTCATAGGCTTCAAACGCCGGGCCGAAGCGCAGCAGGACACGCACCTTGCCATGCGCCGCCTTCGCCGCGTCGATGGCAGGAATGAGGAGCGTCTTGTAATCGGAATCGGTGATCTTGCCCTCGGCATCGAAGGCGACAATCCCCGGCGGGGCGGATGGGATGCGCTTGAACATGGCCTTCAGATGGGTGCGCCCTGCCCGTCAGGCAAATGAACTCGCGGCCACAATCGGGAGGACAGCCTAGTTCGGGCGGTCTTCTTCGTGGTCGCCGTTCCAGAAGCGTTTGATGCGGCCGAGGAAGCCTTCGCTTTCGGGGTGGCAGTCGGCGCCGGAGCAGTCGCAGAATTCGCGCAGGATGTCCTTCTGGCGCTGCGTCAGGTTGCGCGGGGTTTCCACGAACATCTCGACGAACAGGTCGCCCGTCTGGCCGGACTGGCGCACCGAGGGCATGCCCTTGCCGCGCAGGCGCAGCTTGCGGCCGGTCTGGGCGCCTTCCGGCACCACGACGCGGGCGCGGCCGCCATCAATGGTCGGGATCTCGATCTCGCCGCCAAGGGCCGCCGTCACCATCGGCACCGGCGCGCGGCAGTAGAGGTTCGGCCCGTCGCGTTCGAAAATGTCATGCTCGACGACATCGACGAAGATGTAGAGGTCGCCCTTGCCGCCGCCATTGGCACCGGCTTCGCCCTCACCCGCCAGGCGGATGCGCATGCCGCTCTCGACACCTGCCGGGATCTTCACGTTCAGCTTGCGCTCTTCGCGCACCTGGCCAGCGCCGCCGCAATCCTTGCACGGCTTCTTGATGATCTTGCCGCGCCCGTTACAGCGCGGGCAGCTGCGTTCCATCGTGAAGAAGCCCTGCTGGGCGCGCACGCGGCCTGCGCCGCCACAGGTGTCGCAGGTTTCGGGCTCTGTGCCCGGTGCCGCGCCAGAGCCTTCGCAGGTCTTGCAGTCGACCGCCTGGGGCACATGAATGGTTTCGTCCTTGCCGGTATAGGCTTCGGCCAGGGTGATCTCGAGATCGTAGCGCAGGTCTGCGCCGCGCTGGGGGCCGCCACGGCGGCGTCCGCCACCGAAACCGCCCGCGCCGAAGACCTGGCTGAACAGGTCCTGGAAAATGTCTTCCGGGTGGACGCCCGCGCCGAACGGATTGCCGCCGCCACCGCCGCCCATGCCGTTCTCAAAGGCCGCATGGCCGAACCGGTCATAGGCCGCGCGCTTGTCCGCATCGGACAGCACGGCATAGGCCTCGCCGACTTCCTTGAACTTCTCTTCCGCTTCGTGGTCGCCGGGGTTCTGGTCCGGATGGAACTTCATGGCCAGCTTGCGGTAAGCGGATTTCAGCGCCTTCTCATCGACATCGCGTGAGACGCCAAGAACCTCGTAATAGTCGCGCTTGCTCATGGAATGATGGCTCGCCGTTTCTCTCTAGTCCTGTGCCCTGCGCGTCATGTGGGGCGCGAATTACACAGGCGCAAGGGACGGATGCAGGCGGAGTGGGGCTGAAAGCCAATCAAACCGCCTGCGGAATTAACGGAATCAGAAAGCGCCCGGCCCGAACTGGCTCGCGCCCTTCTGGATCAGCTCGGCGCCGGTCGGGCGGATCTGCATCACAGCGAGCCCACGCTCCGACGTGCCGTAGATGCGGAAACGGAAGAGGCCATCCACGCCGAAGAAGCCGTCGGGATCGGTGATGCCATTGTATTTGAGGTTGTCTTCCGCAGCGAGGCGCACGGCGACAGCGGCGGCGTCATAGGCGACGGCGGCCAGGTCTGTCGGCGCCTTGCCATAGATGCGGCGATAGGCTTCGCGGAAGGTGGTCAGGTTTTCCGGGTCCGGCGCGGGATAGACGGCACCGTCCAGCGTCGGCTCGCGCCAGATGGAGCTGTCGCTCCAGAGGCTGGTGCCCATCAGCGTGATATGGGTCATGTCCACGCCATTATATGGCAGCAGCGGCGCGATGGAGAGCAGGTTCACGCCGCGCTCCGGGATCATCACGGCCACCTTGTTGCGGGGGCGGGTGGCAATCTCCGATTTCAGGATGCCCGAGACGGACCTCGCCGCCTCGGTCGCGCCGGTGGACGGCATGTAGAAGGCAGAGGTCAGCACCACGCCGCCGCGATTGAAGGCTTCGGTGCGCAGGGCCGTCTCGATCTGGCGGCCATAATCGGTCTGCGGCCCGAGATAGACGAAGCTGTTGATGCCCTGCCCGATGGCATAGTCGACCATGCGGCGCACTTCTTCTTCCGGCGAGATGGAGGCGAGATAGGCCCCGCCGCCGGCTGCCGACCGGTCGTTCGAGAAGGCGAGGACCGGGATCTTCTTGTCCTGCGCGCGGTCGCGGATGGCTTTCACATTGGCGCCGAACAGCGGGCCCAGCACGATGTTCGCTTTTTCCTTCACGGCCTCGTCGATGCGCGCTTCGGCGACCGACTGCTTGCCCGCGGTGTCTTTCGGGATGATCAGGAAGTCATCACCGGCATATTCGAACAGGGCCAGCTCGATCCCGGCCAGCATGCTCTCGGCCTCGCTGCGGACCTGCGCATTGGGATGCGAGAACGGCAGCAGCACGGCGGCGCGCTTGATCTTGCGCCCTTCCATGAAGGCGGGGGTGAGGCCGCCATCGCCGCGCACCTGGGTCAGGTCTTCAGGCTCGCCCAGCTCTGTAACGTCAACGCCCTCTTCCGGTTGGCCGACCGGGCCTGTAATGGGTTCGGCACGCGGGCTGCCCGTACCGATCTGGACCGGCGGGCGCGCGGGCGCACTGGCACAGGCAGTGGCAAACAGGAAGCCCGTGAGAAGAAGGCTTGGCGCTTTGATCGTCCTGAGCAATGGTTGCAGCAATGTCATCTCCTGAAACATCTCCTGAAGCATCCGGCGCGCAGACGATTCCCGGCTGGCGCGACTCTAGGGGGGCCGGGCCGGGCGGGCAACCGCTACAGGCATTGTCTCCGGGTCTCTATGTCGTCTCCACGCCGATCGGCAACCTGCGGGACATTACGCTCCGCGCGCTGGACGTGCTGGCAGCAGCCGACGAAGTGCTGGCCGAGGACACGCGCGTGGCGGGGAAACTCCTGTCCGCCTATGGGCTTAAGGCCCGCCTCAGCCCTTACCATGACCACAATGGGGCGGAACGGAGACCCGAACTCCTGCGCAAACTGGCCGAAGGCGCGCGCATCGCGCTCGTCTCGGATGCCGGCACGCCGCTGGTGTCCGATCCCGGCTGGAAGCTGGCGCATGAGGCGCTGGAAGCGGGCCATCGCGTGTTCCCGGTGCCGGGCGCCTCGGCCATGCTGGCAGGCCTGGTGGCCAGCGGCCTGCCCAGCGACCGGTTCTGTTTCGCGGGGTTTCTGCCGCCAAAACAGGGCGCAAGAAAGCAAAGCCTCGAAAGCCTGAAAGCGGTTCCGGCCACGCTGATCTTCTATGAGAGCGGCCCGCGCCTGGCCGATACGCTGGCCGACATGGCCGCCGTGCTGGGCCCCACGCGGACAGGCGCCGTGGCGCGGGAGCTGACCAAACTGTTCGAGGAAACCCGCCGCGGCACGCTGGCAGACCTCGCCGCCCACTATGCCGAGGCGGGCGGCCCGAAAGGCGAGATCGTGGTGCTGACCGGCCCGCCGGTGGAAAAAGCCATCACGCCCGAACGCCTCGACGCCGCATTGCGTGAGGCCCTCGCCGACCAGCCGACCAAGGCCGCTGCCAATGCCGTGGCCGAAGCGCTCGGCCTGCCGAAGCGCGAGGTTTACCAGCGCGCCCTGCAGATCAAGGCCGATGGCTGAACGGAAACGGCAGGCGGCGGAAAAGCGCGGCCGCAAGGGCGAGTGGCTCGCCGCGCTTTACCTGCAGGCAAAGGGCTATCGCATCCTGGACCGGCGCGTGCGCACACCCATGGGCGAAGTGGACCTGATCGCGAAACGCGGAAACCTCGTGGCATTCGTGGAAGTTAAGTTCCGGGCTGAAGTTCAAATTGCCGCAGGCGCCGTGACGCCGGGCGCCTGGCAGCGCATCGCCCGGGCGGCAGACTTCTGGATGGCGCGCCACCCCGCCTTTTCGGATTGCGGCTGGCGCTATGACATTGTTGCGGTCGCGCCCCGCAAACTGCCGCAGCATATACAGGATGCATGGCGGCCAGGTCTTGCATGACCCTCAAGGCCGGTCTGCGGCAGGTAAATGTACACGGATTGTTTGTTAACGAATGATGGAACAGGCCTCCCTGACCAGGCCCAGGAAAAATAGAATCTTTCCAACAAAATGAACGCTCTAAAGTGATTGCCCGTTAACCCTCAATCAAACCAGCGGAGATATTCCGCTATCTGGATGGAGAGTTGGATACGAGGGAGGCCCACAGCCATGGACACAGCTGTCGCGCAAAGAACTGAGACAAGCTCAGCGCCCGCAATGGGGCTGAAAAAGGTATTCCGGAACGCACAAAAAGCGTTCGACCTGATCCAGAAGCATCGCACGCCGCCGGATCCGAAAACCTATGCTGTCTGGTATGCCTATGTTGATGGTGCCGATCCGCGGGTTGTCACCCGGGTGGACGAGACGCTTGCGCAGACGGGCGGCCTGTCCCCCTTCGATATCGATGCCATTTTCCGGGAATTGCTGACCGAGGAAACCGGCGTTTCCGCCCGCCACACGATCGGCCTGGCCATCGAGAAGGAAATCGCGGGCGTGCTGAAGATCATCGAGACCGGTGTTCAGAACAGCGACGATTTCGGCGCGTCACTGGACAAGGCCCGTCAGGAATTGCCCAATTCGGTCTCCGGCGATGACATCGCCAAGCTCGTCTCCAACCTGATGGAAGACAACAAGCGCATGGCGGAAACCACGCGCGAACTGAACCAGGGCCTCATGGACTCCCGGAAACAGATCGCCACGCTCAACAAGGAACTGGAAGAGGTTCAGACCCAGTGCCTGCGCGACCCGCTGACCTCAGTTGCCAACCGCCGCGCCTTCGACGAGCGGCTGGAGCGTGAAGTGCGTGCTGCCGCCGAGACAGGCGAAAAGCTCTGCCTTGCGCTGGCCGATATCGACCACTTCAAGAACGTCAACGACACGTATGGCCACCAGATCGGCGATGCAGTTCTGCAGCAGTTCGCCTCAATCGTGACCCAGAACATCAAGGGCCAGGACATGGTGGCCCGCTATGGCGGGGAAGAGTTCGCCATCATCCTGCCGGAGACGGACCTGTTCTCGGCCTATAACCTGCTGGTGAAAATCAAATACAATTTCAAAAGCTCTGAAACGCCGATCGACGGAACGCTGAAAACGCTGAAGGACGTCACCGCCTCATTCGGACTGGTTCGATATGAGCCCGGCATGACTGTACACGACATGATCGAACAGGCCGATCATTTCCTCTACGAAGCCAAGCATGCCGGCCGCAACCGGGTGAAAGCCAAGGGCTTCGACGCGGCGGGAGGGGTGCTTCCCGCACCGTCATCCACGTAGTTTCCCTGATTGCCGCCGCGGCCTTGCTGCGCGGTAATGGCGTGTCTGCTCCGCTGGAGGGAGAGCGTCATGGATGGCAGTTTCTATATGGAAGGCTTGCCGGCCCACACCTCGGATGAAGACGCGGCATCGGCCGCGTTCCGTGCGGCTGTAGACGCCTTCCTCGATATCGAACTGACCGAAGACCTGCGCGCCGCCGGACGCGCAACGACGGGGCTGAAATCTGCCAGCTGGGCCTGCAAGGTGTGGCGCGAGAAGCTGAACGCGCGCGGCTGGTATGCCCCGACATGGCCGGTGGAATATGGCGGCGCGGGCTGGAGCGCGGAACAGCGGCTGTATTTCGAGAACGCATCGGCCATGCGCGATGCGCCGATCCTGATGAATTCCGGCGTTCGGACGATTGGCCCACTGATCATCGAGGCTGGTACGCCGGCGCAGAAGGCGCACTACCTGCCCGCTATCCTGAACGGCGAACATGAATGGTGCCAGGGCTTTTCGGAACCGCAGGCCGGGTCTGACCTATCGGCCCTGTCGCTGAAGGCCGAACGCGATGGCGACGATTTCATCCTGACGGGCAGCAAGATCTGGACGAGCTTTGCCCAGCAGGCGACGCACATGTTCCTGCTCGCCCGGTGCGAGCCGGAAACGCATGGCGGCAAGGGACTGGTCTTCCTGCTGGTGGAGATGGACCGGCCGGGCATCGAGGTGCGCCCGATCCGTTTCATCGACGGGGAGTACGAGACGAACGAAGTCTTCTTCAATGGCGTGCGCACACCCGCCGCAGACCGGATCGGAGAGATCGGCGGCGGCTGGAAAACCGCTAAGCAGCTGATGGCGATCGCGCGCGGCAACAACACGACCACCGGCCTGTTGCGCCGGGCCATGCGCGCTGCACGCCGGGGGGCTGCAGCCGCCAGCCTGACGTCGCCCTCCCTGCAGATGCGCCTGGCTGAACTGGACATGCGGATCGACACGCTGGAAGCGCTCGATGCGTGCACGGATAATGGCCTGACCGGCCTGGACACGGCCCCGGCGGCCTCACAGCTGAAACTGCTGGCGACGGAGCTGCATCAGGCCATCACCGAGGCCGGGCTGGAAGCAGCGCCGGACAGCGACTTCGCCCAGGCCAAATACCTCGCGACACGCGCCGCCACGATCTATTCCGGCACCAGCGAAGTGCACCGGAACATCCTTGCGAAGGCGATTGGCTGTCCTTAGCTGGCTGCTGCTCAGTCGAACGGCCGGCCGGTCGCGCCGCAGAAAATGAACTCTGCGCCGCTCATGAACACTTTGCGGGTCTCGGCCACCTGGAAGAAATCGGCGATATCCTCCGGCAGGGACTCCATATCGAGATAGGGTGACGTGTCGGCCTGCGCCGCGCCGGAGATCAGATTGATCAGCGCCATCTGCATCCGGATGCCATACCCGCTTTTCAGCCCCAGTTCTGCCTCGACCCGGTCTGTGAGGGCCGTCCCGCACTCAAGGATTTCGGTCTTGGTCGCCACCATCACTTCGGGTGCCACATTCCGCTCGATGGTGCTGGCCAGCTGCGAGCGCAGCAACAGCATGGACGGGTTGGCCATGACGCAATCGACGAAGGCCTCACAGAAGGCCCGCCCGGTCATGCCGGGGGTCAACCGCTCGCCAAGCTGCGTGACGATTCTCAGGAAAGACCGCGCATATAGCGCCAGCAGCAATTCTTCCTTGTTGGCGAAATAGAGAAAGATCGTGCTTTTCGACACGCCGACCCTGGCCGCGAGCGCCGAGATGGCGAACCGCTCATTGCCTGCCTCCAGCAGCAAGCCGTCGGCGGCATCGAGTATCTCATTGCGGCGCGCGGACTTCTCGCGCTCGTTTCGTGCCCGTTGAAAATCTGAGCGAACTGGCATCAGGCCCCCTTCTGTCTTCCAGATGGAAACAGGAGACCGCGTGCACCCTCATGGCTGCACCTCAGATCTTGTCATAATCCACCCGGAAGAGCCGATTCAAAAATGAATCACCTTCTAGTCCACAATTATGACGGGAACGTCATGTTCAGTTCAAGCCACTATCCGTGGCGTATGCCTTTCACGAGCAGTTCAGCACCGCTGAGGAAAGAAGACCGGAAGTCAGACGCGCGAATGGCAGCCGCCACGGCCTCAGACATGTCATCCGCCGCCATGAGCGTGCGGATATCCACCTGGACCGCACCGCACATCTGATTGACGAAGCCTTTCATCAGGATCGGCCCCTGGCCCGGCGTCAGCCCAAGCACTTCCTCCACCCTCGCAGACGCTACGGAGCGGAAGGCGACGATGTCCGCCACAGCCACATGGATGAACTCGTGGGACAGGCATTCTTCCACCACGCGCATCACCATTGGGCGCATCAGCCGGAAACAGGGATGCTCCTGCGCGGCGTCAATGAACGCCTCGCAAAATGCCGTATCGGACATGCCCTCATGAAGGCGGCCGAGAAACGCATCGAAAAACGCCCGGCCGACGCGAATGTAGAGCGTGGTGACCAATTCCTCGCGATTGCGGAAGTGGAGAAAAATCGTGCTTTGCGAGACGCCAACGCGCTTTGCGACCTCGTTGACGGAAAACCTCTGATGGTGATTTTCGCGGATTAACGCTTCAGCTGCATCAAGAATCGCTGCCCGGCGGGCAGCATTTTCCTGATCTGTGCGGGGACGTAGAAAATCTTCCCGTATAGCCATCCCGCCTCCCTAAGATTGAATCAGAGTGATTGAAAGCAGTTAAATAACCGATAGTCATTTGAGCGGATTGCGCAAGCCCCGGATGCACATGCCCTGCAATAAGAACATCGGCTTCCAGCCCGCACGGCATGGCCAGACCCAATAAAAAAGGCCCCTCCTGCTGGTTGCAGAAGCGGCCGTACCGGTTTCCTGCCCGATCAGGCGTCAGCGGGTTCGGGGGTTTTTGCCTTCTGTCCCGAGTAGTCGAATTCCTCTGCTTCAAGGTCGATATTCGGAATTTCGTCTTTCTCGTTCCAGTAGTCCTGTGTGTGCTGCCAGATGTATTTGGAGCCGCGCTTGGGCAGGAGATGCATGGAACGCATGAGATAGCCGGGATTGAAATCCTGCGGATCGATCCAGGGCAGGATCTCCATGTCCTTGTCTTCCTCGCGCAGCTTTACGCGCACCTGCGTGACGCCCTCCTCGTCCATATGCTTCAGCAGCCGGGTGATGAAGTCGCCCATCAGGTCCACCCGCAGTGTCCAGGAAGCGCGGAAATAGCCGAACACCCAAGCCATGTTGGGCACGCCAGTGAACATCATGCCGCGATAGGTGACCGTATTGGAGAAGTCGACCGGCTCATCATCCACCGTGAACGGAATATCCCCTAGGACGGACAGGTCAAAGCCCGTCGCGGTGATGATGATATCCGCTTCCAGCTCCTCTCCGCCCTTGGTCAGGATGCCTTTCTCGGTGAAGCGCTCGATCTCGTCCGTCACGACGCTCGCCTTGCCCGAGGCAATGCCCTGGAACAGGTCGCCATCCGGCACGAACGCGATGCGCTGGCGCCATGGGCGATAGCGGGGCGTGAAGTGCTTGTCGATCGGATAGTCTTCGCCAAGGAAGGCCTTCACGCCTTCCAGAAGCTCCTGCGTGACGGTCTCTTCTTCCTCAAGGCAGCGCCGGGTGAAATCGTGCTGGTCGAACAGCACTTTCTGGCGCGCGACCCGGTGGATCGTGTCCCAGTCGATGCCGATGCGTTCCATCTCGGTCACCATTTCATTTTCATTCCGCCCCGGGATGAAATAGGTCGGCGAGCGCTGCAGCACCGTGACATGCTCCACCTCGCCCGCAATTGCCGGAACGACCGTGGCCGTCGTTGCACCGGAACCGATGCAGATGACTTTCTTGCCTTTCAGATCAATGTCTTCCGGCCAGACCATCGGGTGAATGATCTGCCCTTTGAACTTGTCCATGTCCTGCCACTCGGGCGTGTAGGGCTTGTTGTAATTGTAGTAGCCCTGACACATCCAAAGGAAGTTGCAGGTGAAGGTCACCACTTCGTCCGTCTCAAGCCGGCGGACTTTCAGCGTCCAGAGACTGTCCTTGGAAGACCATTCGGCCGACAGGATCTGGTGGCCGTAGCGGATGTTCTTGTCGAGGTCATTTTCCTCGATCACTTCGCCCATATAGTTGCGGATCTCTTCCGCGGTCGCGATGGGCGTGCCGGTCCAGGGCTTGAACCGGTATCCGAACGTATAGAGATCGGAGTCGGAGCGAATGCCCGGATATTTGTGCCACAACCAGGTGCCGCCAAAGCTTTCCAGCTTTTCGAGCACGACATAGCTCTTTTCCGGACACTGGTTTTTCATGTGCCAAGCCGCGCCGATGCCGGAAATACCGGCCCCTGCGATCAGCACATCAAAATGTTCTACCTTGGCCTCTGCAGGCCGCGCTTTCGTTTCCGTCCCTGTCATGGCTCTCCGTCCATCTGATGCCGCGCCAACGGACCGCCCGAGAGCGCTTTTTTCACCGTCCTATTGAAATCAGAAAAATGCCAGAAGCACTACGGGAGAGCCCGTATGACGTCGGGGCAGCCCGGCAAGATTCTTTCCTTTCAGACCCGCCATATCGGGCTCTGGCGGTTAATTTCGCCCGGCCGCACGGTAACGCAGGCCGGGCGTGCCTTCACCCTGCCGTAATCCTCTCGCATCTACCCTGTCCTGAAATCGATTCTATTGGCAGGGCAGACATGGCGCAGAAGGGTAACAAGGCCCCGGCCCAGCGTGTGATCAAGGTTCCCGGCGGCGGCTTCGCGTCCCGCCATCCCCGGCTGGTGCGCTACACCCTGATCGTCTTCCTGATCGTGATGCTTGGCGTTGGCGGCTGGGGCTTCTGGAAGTGGCGCTCGCTCTATGCCGGAATGCCGAAGCTTCCCGAAGTGGCGGACCTGTGGGGCGTGAAGCGCGAACCCGCGATGGAATTCGTCGACCGCAAGGGCAATACGCTGGACGTGCGCGGCCCCCGCTATGGCCGGGCCACCTCGGTCGACCAATTGCCGGAATATGTGCCCCAGGCCTTCATCGCCGCCGAGGACAAACGCTTCTATGAGCATGACGGGGCAGACGACGCCGCCATCGCCCGGGCAGCCTGGTCGAACCTGCGCGCAGGCGAAACCGTCTCCGGTGCCTCCACCATCACCCAGCAGCTGATCAAGAACCTGGTCCTCGACAGCCGCCAGACGGTGAAGCGCAAGGCGCAGGAAGTGAAGCTCGCCCGCGAGCTGGAAAAGGAGATGAGCAAGGACGAGATCCTCACGCTCTATCTGAACCGGGTCTATTTCGGGGCCGGCCTCTATGGCATCGACGCGGCCGCACGGTATTATTTCGGCAAGCCGCCTGCGGAGCTGACCGTAGCGGAATCCGCCCTGCTGGCCGCCCTGCCCAAGGCCCCGTCCAAGCTGAACCTGCGTGAAAACCTGGCAGGCGCGAAAGAGCGGCAGGACTATGTGCTGGATCAGATGGCGGAACTGGGCTTCATCAGCGCCGCCGATGAGCAGAAGGCCCGGACCGAAGAGATCACCATCATCGATCCGCCCACCTACGACCCGCAGCTCGGCTATGCGCTGGATGCGGTGTCAGACCGTGTGAAGGCCATGCTTCCGCGCATTCCGGGCGACCTTGTCGTCACCGTCTCGCTGGACATGGACCTGCAGGAGAAAGTCCGCAAACAGCTGGCGGACAGGATGGCTGCCGATGGTACGCAGGCAGACGCCAGCCAGGTTGCCGCGATCCTGATCGAGAAGTCCGGCCGCGTGGCGGCGCTGGTCGGCGGGACGGATTATACAAGCTCGGAATTCAACCGCGTCACACAAGCGCTGCGCCAGCCGGGGTCCAGCTTCAAGCCCTTCGTCTACGCCACGGCGCTCGAGGATGGCTATTCCCCTTATGACGTGTTCGACGATGCCCCCATCACGATCGGCAAGTGGAACCCGTCCAACTATACCGGCACCTATCTCGGCCCGATGACGATGAGCGAGGCCATCGCCCGCTCCATCAACACGGTCGCTGTGGAGCTGACGCAGCTGGCAGGCCCTGCCCGCGTGGCCGATACAGCCCGCCGTTTTGGCATCACCTCCAAGCTGGAACCCTATCCCTCGATTGCGCTCGGCAGCCAGGAAGTCTCCCTCTGGGAGCTGACCCGCGCCTATGGCGTGTTCCAGTCCGGCGGCCTGCGGCTGGACCCGTGGCTGATCGAGAAGATCGAGGATTCGCGCGGCATGGTGCTTTATGAGCGCCCGGATTATGATCGTGACCGTGTGTATTCGGAAGAACTCGCCCGCGAGATGAACGCCATGCTGTTCCGGGTGGTGAATTCGGACATCGGCACCGGCGGCCGGGCCCGCATCGCGAAGTGGAACGTCGCGGGCAAGACCGGCACCAGCCAGGACTGGCGCGATGCCTGGTTCATCGGATATTCGGCAGACTATGTCGGCGGCATCTGGGTCGGCAATGACGACGACAAGCCGATGAAGAAAGTGACCGGCGGCGGCCTGCCGGCAGACCTCTGGTCGGACATGATGGAGATTGCCCACACCGGCAAGACACCCGAACGCCTGATCGGCGCCGAGAGCGGCCTGGTCATCAGCGAAGAGGCCGAAGCGCGCATCGCCTTCTATCGCGGCCTCAGCCAGGCCTTCTCCATCGCCGCGGGCCAGCCCCTGGCCAGCCGCAGCGGCTACCGCGTGGAGCAATAGGCAGACAGCACGCAGCTGATTGCGCCCGCCCGTTCCTGCGCGTAGAGAGCGCCTCATGTTTGATGCCGTTGTTTTCGATACGCTTTCCCTCGCCCTTGAAGAGGCGGACCTGTTGCCAGAGACCGGCAACATTCTCTGTCTGCGGGCCGAGGCTGTGCCCTTCCTGATGCGCCTGCCGCGTGAGCGGCTGACCTGCCAGAACAGTTTCAAGCCGGATCATGACGCGCTGAAGGCTGCAGGCTTCACTGTCCTTCCGCCAGAGGCAGAGACCTTCCCTTCCGCCGCGCTCACCCTGATCCTGCCACCCCGCCAGCGGGATGAGGCCCGCGCCCTGTTTGCCCGCGCCATGCGCGATGCGCCTGTCGGCGGCATGATCGTCGCCTGCCTGCCCAACACGCTGGGCGGCAAGACGGGCGAGAAGATCCTCGCAGAGCTTGCCGGGGAAACGCAGAGCCTGTCGAAACACAAATGCCGCGCCTTCTGGGCCGAAAAGACCGCAGACTGGAACGCTCAGCTGGCGGAAGAGTGGATCGCCTTCGACGCCCCGCAGGAAGTCGATGACGGCGCTCTCTGGAGCCGTCCGGGCCTGTTCAGCTGGGACCGGGTGGATGCCGGCAGCGAATTGCTGGCCGACAGCGTGCCCGAATGGATCCGCGGGCGCGGGGCAGACTTTGGCGCTGGGCAGGGTTATCTCGCGCGCGAAGTGCTGACGAACTGCGCCCATGTCGAAAGCATGGACCTGTTCGAGGCGGAATACCGGGCCCTCGCCTGCCAGCAGAAGAACCTCGAAGGCCTCACCAACTGGACGGCCCACTGGGCCGACGCCACGAAGGATGCCCCGAAGGCGGAATTCGATTTCATCGTGATGAACCCGCCCTTCCACACCGGCCGGGCGGACAGCACGTCGCTGGGGCAGGATTTCATCCGCGCCGCCGCGGACGCGCTGAAGACCGGCGGCACGCTCTGGCTCGTCGCCAACCGCCACCTGCCCTATGAGAGCGTGCTCAGCGAGTGCTTCAAGAGCCACGAGATGCTGGAAGACGAAGGCGGCTACAAGATCATCAAGGCTGAGAAGCCGAAGCGGAAGCGATGAAGCCCACGCCATGAAGGAAGCGCGCCAGCTCGCGAAATACCTTGCCCATCTCGGCTATGGCAGCCGCAAGGAGATGGAGGCCGCCATCCGCCGCGGCCGCGTGACGGGCGAAGGCGAAGATATCCGCTTCGATGGCAAACCGCTGGACCCGCCGCCCGGCATGGTCATCCTGATGAACAAGCCCGCAGGCTTTACCTGTTCCCGCGCCGATCAGGGACGGCTGGTCTACGAACTGCTGCCGCCGCGCTTCCTGTTGCGCACCCCGCCCGTCTCAACGGTCGGGCGGCTGGATGCCGACACGACGGGGCTTCTTCTGTTTACGGATGACGGAAAGCTGTTGCACCGGCTGATCTCACCGAAATCCGAATTGCCGAAGACCTATGAAGCCACCCTCGCCCGCCCGCTTGAAGGCCACGAGGCAGACCTTTTCGCCAGCGGCACGCTGATGCTGCGTGGTGAGGAGAAGCCTCTCCTGCCGGCAGAGCTTGAGGCGACCGGAGAGCGCTCTGCGCGCCTGACCCTCACCGAAGGCCGTTACCATCAGGTGCGCCGCATGTTCGCCGCCGCAGGCAACCATGTGGAAACCCTGCACCGCGCCAGCTTCGGTCCGCTCACGCTTGGCGACCTGCCGGAGGGTGAATGGCGGCTACTGACGGATGAGGAAGTCGCCTCCCTCACTTAAGCCGCCGCCTTGAAGTAGGGCCGGTCGCCCGCGATGGTCACGCGCTCCATGATGCGGATGTTCGGGAAGTAATCGCTGGCGGCGTAGTGCTGGCAGGCGCGGTTGTCCCAGAAGGCGAGCGAGCCCGGCTCCCAGCGGAAGCGGCACTGATATTCCGGAACAGCCGCGCGGGAGTAGAGATACTTGAGAAGCTCCTTGCTCTCAGCGCGGTCCATATCCTTGATATAATCCGTGAACGCTGTGTTGACGTAGAGCAGACGCTGGCCCGTTTCCGGATGGGTGCGGATGACGGGGTGTTCCATCGGCGGGTATTTCGCGTGCAGCTCTGTCGCATCCTTCTTCAGGCGCCGGGCAAAGACACGGGCAATATCGTGCACGGCCGTCATCTGGCAGAGGCGCTCTTTCAGATCATCGTCCAGATCCTCATAGGCCATGACCATGTTGGAGAAGAGCGTGTCGCCGCCGACCTCCGGCAGTTCGATCGCCCGCAGGATGGAGCCAAGCGAGGGCTCTGCGCGCCAGGTCACATCCGAATGCCAGAAATTCTCCGTGCCGCGTGAATTCGGCCCGTGGGCGATGCGCAGCACTTCCCTGTCGGGCTGTTCCTTCGGCGTGGCGGGGTGGATTTCCAGCTCCCCGAATTTGCGGGCAAAGGCGATGTGCTGGGCGCGGGTAATGTCCTGGTCGCGGAAGAAGACGACCTGATAGCGCAGCAGCGCGGCGCGCACTTCGGAAACCAGAACGTCTGTGGGGTTACGCAGGTCTGCCCCGATCAGCTCCGCCCCGATGGCTGGCGACATGCGCCGCGCCTCGAATTGCGTGAAGCTCGTCTCATTGTCCGAATAAGCCATCCTGTTTCCTCCGATTATGTTTTCGGGGACTGTAGCAGGGATGGACTGGCTGGCAATCGGAAGGCCCTCCCGCACCCGACCAGCCGCATGAACGGGCCTGTCCGTTAAATTTGAAACCGCCGCTTAATCGGATTTTCAGCAAGCTTTCGTATGCCTCACGACTGCAGCGATCACGACAGAACGCGGAATTTTCGAACAGGTTCGGCCAGGAAGGCCAGGGAGTCACATTGTCTTACAGGCGCCATCGCGTTGCGATCCTTCACACCCCTGAGATGGCTGAAGGCGCACGCGTGCACCTCGTCTGCATCATTGAAGATGCGCTGACACGTCTCGGTGTGGAGGTTGTGAACCTCTATGGCACGGAAGAGTTCGTCCCGGCAGACCTGTTGTTCGTGCACTATGACCGGTCGGTCGTGCCTGCGCATGTTTCCAGCTTTGCCAGGAAATACCAGCGCCGGATCAATGCCGATGCCATCGACATCAGAAAACATACCTATGCGGATGGCCTGCTGACACGCGACAGCGCGTATGATGGCCGCGTGATTGTGAAATCAACGCTGAACTATGGCGGCCAGCCGGAAACCAATTCGCGTTCCCTGCTGACGCGCATCCGCCAGCGCGCTACGCGCCTCGCCGGCCTTGATAGCGCACCGCTCATCCACAGCAAGCAAGACTACAGGATCTTCGAGCACCTGTCGGACGTGCCCGCACCTTATTTCTCGCAACATCATATCGTGCAGCAACTGCAGCCTGAACGGGATGGCGATAAGAATATCCTGAGGGAGTATATCTTCCTCGGCAACAATCATTACGAGAATGTCGAGCGCTCATCCGACGTGATCATCACGGAAGACGAGAACGTCTCCTGCCGTCCGTTCAATCCGCATCCGCGCCTGCTGGAGATGCGCCGGAAGCTCAATCTTGACTATGGCAAGATCGACTACACGATGATTGACGGCACGCCCTTCATCTTCGATGCGAACAAGACGATGGGTCTTGGGGAATATCTCGATACGGATGCCGCAAGCACCGAATACATCAATATGCTGCACGCATTCGCGCTGGAAATCGTGCGCGTCGTCAACGATCCGGACTTCCGGACCTACGACCTCACCCGTCTGCACGGCGTCCGTAAACCAGGTCCAAAGCGGTAGCCTCGATCCCGGCCGAACGTCCAGCCAGCTGCCAGAGCGCAAAATGGCTGACCACATAGGTCACCGCGCCGAGGCCTGACAGGGTCACCGCACGCAGGATAATTGCAAGCAGGGCATCGTCCCCTTCCGCAAACAGCATCGCCCGCACGGTGATGACGACACTGGCCATGATCAGGGCGGCACCGGCAGAGCGGGCAATCGCTGCGCCCTGGCGTGACAGGCTGACCCCGGCAATCTTCGAGACAAGCCCCGCGCACAGGCCGCACCAGATAATTGCGGTCACTACGGAGGCCCATAGCGCGCCCTGCAGCCCTGCGAAGTGAACCCCGGCAAGGATCAGCGGCAGGTGAACCAGCGCAGAGATCACCTTCACCCGGAACACGTCCCGCGTATGGCCAAGCGCTGTCGCCAGCGATGTGCCAAGGCCCGCCAGCAGGTACAGCGCCATCGCAGGCGCGATGAAGCCAAGCACCTGCGCGGCCACAGACCATTTCGGGCCAAGGGCGATGGCGATGACTTCAGGCGACAGTAATCCCATCCCCACACAAACAGGCGCGATGAAGGCAAAGCCGGTGTGCATGGCCTTCAGGAAGGTCTCGCGCAGGTGTTCGGCATCGTGGCGGATTGAGCTGAAGGCAGCAAACAGGGTGCGCTCCATCGGGGAATACAGCACCAGTTCCAGACGGTCGGCAAATTGCGTCCCGACCGACCAGGCACCGAGACGCGTGGTGCCGACAAACTTGCCGATCAGGAAAGTGCCTGCCGTGTCGCGTACGCTGTCGGCAATCTGCCCGAGGCCCAGCCAGACCGAGAAGCCGAAGAATTTGCGGAACTCCGACAGGCAGAAGCCCGGCAGGCGCGGACAAAGCACATAGGACAGGACAACCGCCGCCACACCCGACGCAATCAGGCTGAGCGGCAGCGCCCAGTAACTGCCGGTCGCAATGCTGATGCCGAGAACCACCGCAAACGACACGACTTTGGTCAGCGTCTCCACCAGCGCTTCCCAGCGGAAATCCATGTCGCGGATATATTGCTCGAACCACGCATTCCGCAGGCCCAGCAGCACGGGATAGGACGCCAGCGCCAGGATGATCGCCAGAAGGCGCGGATCGTCGAACACGATGGCGATCGGCCACGCAGAGGCGGCCATCAGGCCGGCCACGATCAGGCCGCGCAGGAAGTTGATGGTCCAGGCCGTGTCGAAATCAGCTTTCGTGGCGGTCTTCAGCTGCACAAGCGCCGTACCCACCGGCAGCTCCACCAGCGCACCGGCGATCCCGAAGACGCCCATGGCAATCGCGACGAGGCCAAAATCTTCCGGCATCAGGAAGCGTGCCGCCAGCAGAGTGCTGGCAAGGCCGACAGCGTTGCTGAAAAGCCGTCCGGCGATCAGCCAGGATGTGCCATGCAGGATCTGCCGCTTTAACATGGAGCTCCCTGCCGCCGGTTCCATCTTGCCGATATGGAAAGACTGCCAAGCTTGTATCCCGGCAAGTTTAAGGAAGCCTTTGTCTGGTTCCGCCCTCTAGCGCCGCCCCTTCCCGCAGGCTACATCGCCGCCATGGCCGCGCCTCCTTTGATCACGCTTACCGATGTCCGCCTCGCTTTCGGGGGCAAGCCCCTGTTCACGGGGGTCAGCTTCTCGCTGTCCAAGGGCGAACGGGTGGCGCTGGTCGGCCGCAATGGCGCGGGCAAGTCCACGCTGATGAAGATCATTTCAGAGCGCGTGGAAGCCGATAGCGGCGAGGTCTGGCGCCAGCCGGGCATCACCTTCGCCAGCGTCGCGCAGGAGCCTGACCTTGCCGGCTTCGACACCGTGCTCGCCTATGCCAGCGAAGGGCTGGATGGCGCATACATGGCGGAAGCCGAGCTGATGGAATTCGGCGTTGAGGCAGAGGCGGACCCGGCCACACTATCCGGCGGCCAGTTGCGCCGCGCTGCCCTCGCGAAGGCCTTCGCCGCCGATCCGGATGTCCTGCTGCTGGATGAGCCGACCAACCATCTCGACGTGCCGATGATCGAACAGCTTGAGGCGCGCCTCAAAAGCTTCAACGGCGTCGTGCTGGTGGTCAGCCACGACCGCCGCTTCCTGGAGAACATTTCCACCAACACGCTGTGGCTGCGTCAGGGCAAGGTGCTGAAAAGCCCGGACGGCTATGTGAAGTTCGACGAATGGGCCGAGCAGATCGAGGTGGAGGAAGAACGCCAGCTGCGCCGGATGACGACGCACCTGAAGGACGAACAGCACTGGCTGGCCCGCGGTGTCACCGGGCGCCGCAAGCGCAACCAGGGCCGCCTCGCCAAGCTGAAAGACCTGCGCAGCGAACACGCCGCGATGCGCGCCGCCCTGCAGGATCGCAAGGCCACGGCCGACCTCAGCGTCGATGCCGGGGACTCGATGAGCAAGAAGGTGATTGAGGCGCGGCACCTGACCAAGACCTATGAAGGCCCGGACGGCCCCTTCACGCTGGTCAACGATCTCTCGATCAAGATCCTGCGTGGTGACCGGATCGGCATCATCGGGCCGAACGGCGTCGGCAAGACGACGCTGGTGAAGCTGCTCCTTGGACGGATCGAGCCGGACAGCGGCAGCGTGACACACTCCAAGACGCTGCAGGTGACCTATCAGGACCAGACGCGCGAAACGCTGAACCCGAAGGACACGATCTGGGAAGCCCTGGCCCCGAATGGCGGCGACTCCATCATGGTACAGGGCCGCCAGCGCCATGTGGCCGCCTATGCGAAGGACTTCCTGTTCGCGCCGGACCAGCTGCGCCAGCCTGTCGGCGCACTTTCAGGCGGGGAACGCAACCGTCTGGCGCTCGCCATCGGTCTTGCCCAGCCGTCCAACCTGCTCGTCATGGACGAACCGACCAACGATCTGGACATGCAGACGCTGGACCTCCTGGAAGACATGCTGCTCGGCTATGAAGGCACGCTGATCCTGGTCAGCCACGACCGGGCCTTCCTGGACGCGACCGTCACCAGCTGCCTCTGCCCAGTGGGCGACGGCGAATGGATCGTCACCGCTGGCGGCTGGAGCGATGCGCAGGAACAGCTGAAAGGCTTCCGCCAGAAAGGGTCTCCCAATAGTCAGAAGGCTGAAAAACCGAAGACAGACAATACACAACGCCCGAAAGTTCAGACGAAGCTCTCCTTCAAGGACGAGCATCGCCAGAAGGAACTGGACGCGCTGATCCCGAAGCTGCAGGCCGAAATCGCAAAGCTGGAGCAGGACATGTCCGATCCGGAGCTCTACGCCCGCGATGCCGACGCCTTCAACAAGAAGTCCACCCGCGTCGGCACGGCCCGGGAGGAACTCGACATGGCCGAGATGGAATGGCTGGAGATCGAGGAAAGCGCGAAGCGCTGGCCAAGTGATCCGTCAGGCGCAAACCGGGGCGCCGCGAACACTTCGTTAAGCAGGTCTTACTAGAGTAGCCCTGACAGACGGAGACGACACCCATGCGCCTTGTGCCCCTCCTTGCCCCGCTCAGCGCCATCGCCCTGATGGCCGCGCCCGCCTTCGCCGACACGCCCAGCATGAAGCCCGACAAGCCTGAACCGGCAAAGGGACAGGAGACTGGTGTCTATCGCTTCGGCGCCACCTATTCCGTCACGCCTGTCGAGACAGCTTCCGCCTGCCAGACAAGCTGCGCAGACGATGCCAAGTGCGTCGCATGGAGCTATGTCGCAACGTTCGAGGGCGCTGATGCGCGCTGTGAACTGAAGCAAGGCGGCGGCAAGGCACGGCCGAACCCACTCGCCACGTCCGGCGTCTCGCCGACGCTCGCGGCAAAATTCCTTCCGGAACCGAAGCCCGAACTCGAAGGCGGACCGGAAAGCGAATAAGGCGCTCTAGAGCGCCCGCTCTTTCGTGGCGGTGAAGCGGATGTCCGGGTTCTTTTCCTGGGCGTAGCCAACATCCCACGCATTCTTGGCGAGATAGACCGGCGCATCGTCGAGATCTGTTCCGCTGGCGGACTTGTTCTTCTCAAGGAAGGCTTCCAGCACTTTCGGATCGTCGCAGGAGAGCCAGCGCGCCACGTTATAGGGCGCCGGTTCGAACACGACTTCCAGATTGTATTCCGCCGCCACGCGCTCGATCATCACTTCAAACTGAAGCTGGCCGACAGCCCCGACAATCATGTCGGAACCGATGGTCGGTTTGAACAGCTGGGTCACGCCCTCTTCCGCGAGGCTTTCGAGGGCCTTGCGCAAGTGCTTTGCTTTCATGGGGTCTTTCACGCGGGCCCGGCGCAGGAGTTCCGGCGCGAAGTTCGGAATGCCCGCGAACTTGATGTCGCCATTCTCCGACAGGCTGTCACCGACGCGCAGCTGGCCATGGTTCGGCACGCCGATCACATCGCCCGCATAGGCTGTCTCGGCGATCTCACGGTCCTGCGCGAGGAACATCATCGGATTGTGGATGTTCAGCTGTTTGCCGCCCGCCGTCTTCAAGCGCATGCCGCGCTTGAACTCACCCGAGCACAGACGAAGGAAAGCCACGCGGTCCCGGTGGTTCGGATCCATGTTCGCCTGGATCTTGAAGACAAAGCCGGAAACCGTGTTGTCGCTGGCGTGCACCGTGATCGGCTCGCCCTTCTTCTCTGCCTTCTGGTCCCGCGGCGGCGGGGCATAGGCATGCAGGGTACGGAGCAGTTCGAGAACGCCGAAATGGCGCAGCGCCGAGCCGAACACAACCGGCGTCATGTGGCCGCCAAGGAAGGCTTCCCTGTCGAATTCCGGCAGCAGGCCGGTTGCCATTTCCATGCCTTCGGAGAGTTCACCATAGACGCTCTCATCCAGGTTCGCCTTGAGGGTTGCGTCGTCACCGGCAATGCGCGGGGCGGAGCCGATCTTCGGGGCTTCGCCGGGGCGGCGTTCGAACTGGATCAGTTCCTTCGTCGCAAGATCGACCATGCCGGAGAAACGCTGGCCGCTGGCAGCGGGCCAGTAAAGCGGCGCGGTATCCAGCTGCAGCTTTTCCTGCACTTCATCCAGCAGCGCGATCGGGTCCTGCGCCTCGCGGTCCATCTTGTTGATGAAGGTGACGATCGGGATGTCACGCAGGCGACAGACTTCAAACAGTTTCAGCGTCTGCGGCTCGATGCCTTTTGCAGCGTCCAGCACCATGACGGCGCAGTCCGCAGCGGTCAGGGTGCGGTAAGTGTCTTCGGAGAAGTCTTCGTGGCCCGGCGTGTCGAGCAGGTTGAAGACGAGATTGTCGAACTCGAACGTCATGACGGAGGCCGAGACAGAGATGCCGCGGTCACGTTCGATCTTCATCCAGTCGGATGTCGTGCGCCGGGCTTCGCCGCGCGCTGCCACTTCCCCGGCCGCACGGATGGCCCCGCCGGCCAGCAGCAGGTTCTCCGTCAGCGTGGTCTTGCCCGCGTCAGGGTGAGAGATGATGGCGAAGGTCCGCCGGCGGGCGGCTTCTGCAGCGTGGGACATGTTGAAACGGCTCGTCTTTTCCAGGCCGAGGCCCTAGCCGATTTAGGCCGCGGATAGAAGGCCCGGTATCAGGCGCAGGATTTCAGAGCGCGATCAGGCCGCTTTCGGCCAGATCTGTTCCAGATCCGGGGCATGGCCCTCAATGGCGTGCCGCTCGCGCAGGCTGGCCAGGATGGTTTCCGGCAGGATGGTCAGGCGGGCTTCACCGACGCGCTTGTCCATGACCGGGAACAGGGCAGCGTTCGCCCCCGTCTTCGCGATGATCAGCGCGGCAAGGTCTTCGACGAGGCTCCCCTCCATCGGCACGCCTTCCTGGACATGCGCCGAGACAACACGGGCGACAAACTCCAGCGCATCCCTCGCCCGCATGCTGGACGGATCCCCGCAGCCGAGGACCTTCCATCGCTTGGACAGGTGTATTTCCGGGATCGCCACGTCGACGATCTGTTCGTTGAGGAGAAACAGCATGACCCCACTTTGCCCCGTTTTCCTGAATTCGTTTTCAAGCTGCCCGTACGGGGTTAGCGCGGGGTTAACGCGGGCTTACCGGCTGCAAACGAATTGACCTGAATCCACTACAGAATTCAGGAGCCTTCCTCGACGTGCTCGGTGAGGAAATGGCGCCCTTCCTTGTCCTCGATTTCAACGACCCAGAGGTCGCTGTCGCGCTTGCGGGCACGGGCGACATATTCGTCCACGCCGCGCTCGTCCGGGCCGACGCCCTGGGCCGCGAGATTCATGAAGATGCGCTCCCCATCCATGTCGATGGACGGGATGTAGGCCGCCGCCGTTCCGTCGAGACGGGAGACCTTCACCAGCACGTCCCCGCGCGCATCGTCGCCATGCTGCACGATGAAGCCCGACGCCCCGGCCACTTCAGCGCGGCGGATCAGGGCCTCGATCCAGAGGCGTGTCGGCAGTCGGTCCATCATGGCGAAACTCCTTCGGACTGGCACAGTAATTGCAGTTTTCAGATTGGTGTTAACGCACTGGCAACCATGGAAGGAAGGGGCCAGAGCATGAAAAGCAGCGACCTGATACTCATGGCGCCTGCAATTGCCTTTGCCGGTGGTCTGACCGGCCTGATGCAGCACGCGGACCATCCGGGCGACGTGCTGTTCCTCCTCACATCCATAGTCTTGTTCGTCATCGGCACGGTCACATTTGGTGGCCTGTTCCTGCTGGTGCGCGGCAACCTGCCTGAAGATGAGGATTACTAGGGCGCGTTCAAGCCGTCTGGCTGAACCGCAGCTTACTGTGCCACGTCATCCGTCTGGTCGATGTCAGCATCATGCGCACGCGGCAGGGTGACGGTGACCCGCGTGCCCTTGCCCAGCGTGGAGCGGATCTCGATCTGGCCGCCATGCATTTCAGCAAAGCGTTTGACCACGGCAAGGCCAAGCCCCGTGCCCTTCACCCCGCGGGCATTGCCGCCCTGAGCAAACGGCTCCAGCGCCAGACGCACATCTTCTTCGCTCATGCCTGCGCCCTTGTCCGTCACGGACAGGATGGTCACATTGGCCTCTGTCTGCGTGTCCAGCACGACGGCGCTGCCATTGTCGGAATACTTGATCGCGTTCGAAACGAGGTTCTGCCAGATCTGGCGCACCGCGCGGGCATCGGCCTGCGCCCAGACTTCCTCACGCGCTTTCAGGCGCAGCGTGACCCCTGCCCGTTCGGCCTGGTTCTCCAGCTGGCGGATCACTGACTGGGCAGACGCCGTCAGGTCCACAGGCTCCGGTTCCAGGCGATAGCGGTCTGCGTCTGCCCGGGCGAGGTCCAGCATGTCCTCGACCATCATGAGCAATTCCTGACCACTGTCATGGATGATCGCCGGATAGTCCTGATAGGCTTCCGGCAGCGGGCCGCGCACGCCGTGTCGCATCATGTCGGCATAGCCGATAATAGCATTCAGCGGCGTTTTCAGATCATGCCCCAGCGACGCAAAGAAGGCCGTGCGCTGCTTCACCGCTTCGCGGGCGCGCGCTTCGGTATCATCCGTCTTTGCCGGCGCCTTATCGGCTTGTGCCTGAGCGCAGGAAATCAGCACGAGATGCGTGCCGCCCTCATAAGGCGTGGCGCAGTAGGTCGCGGCGCGGCCATTCGCGAGGGTCGCCTCGCCGCTCATCGCCTCCGGCCCAAGCAGGCTGGCCGCGGGTGTTCCCCTGTCCAGCACATCGCGCAACAGGGTGCCAATGCCAATCGACGGCAGGCCGAGCCGGTCGCCATCGGCGCCGCGGATCATGCCATCGGGCGTCACGTCCAGCAGCAGCACGCCGGACCCGGCCGGAACCGGGATGGTGGCGCGCAGCGGATGGGAGACTTCCACCGGCTGAATCTGGTCGGCCGCCGCCGTCAGCTGTTCCTGCCCGCGGGCCAGATACCAGACCAGCAGCGCACACATCACCAGCGCTGCAAAAGCCAGCAGCCGGGCCACACTGGCGAAGCCCGCAACAGCCTCTCCGGGAGGCAGAATCCCGATTTCGGACAACAGGATGGTGACGAAATAGGCCCCCGCCCCGAAGATCGACGCTTCCGCCGCCATCGACGTGTTGCCGAGGTTCAGCGCGACGAGCGGTGAAATCATGAACAGAACCGCCAGCGGGGACATCGCGGCGCCGCTCAGCGCGAGCGCGAATGCGGCGAACACAGTCCACGTAATCACCAGAAACGACGGGGCAAACTGGTTCAGAAGCCGGTCCCGGCCAAGCAGGGCATAACCGGTCAATCCAGGCAGGGCCGCCAGCCCCAGCCAGGCGAACGACAGCGCCTCTTTTTCGCGCGACACGAGAACAGAACAGGCAACCGCAGCCACCATTGCCAGCCAGCCAAGGTGGACAATCCGTAATCTCTGACGCTGTTTTTGGGGCAACATATTAATACCCCGGTGAGATTCATTAGGCATTGTGGGCCTGTCGGCGGTTTCTTGCTGTATTTGTAATGCAAGAAGCGGGCAAGCTGCGGTTCCCCTGTTGGGGAAGTTCAGGCAGACAGTATCGTGTGTCGCGTGAGGGAGTGAGCGAACATGTATTCCATCAGAATGATCGGGGCCCTTGTTGTAGCTATGGGTATGGCCTTCGGGGCCTCTGCACAGGATGGGCAGACAGAAGACAAGAAGACGGGCGATGCGATTTCCGAATCCGCCGCCGTTTACGCCACTTACCAATCCGAAGTCACCGACGTGAAGACGAAGCCGCTGAGCTCGGCAGGTGACATCGACCATGCGCTGAATTCGCTGGGCGGGCACAACCCCGACCAGCTGTCCAAGGGCTGGATCTCCTACTCCGCCCTGATCGCATCCCAGGATCCGGAATACCGCGCCGCCGTGCGTGACATCGCAGATTTCTACGGCCGCGACGCAATGATGAAGGGCCTCGCCAATGACGTGCGCTACGCCCGCACGCTGAATGGCGGCGACAACGCCGTCAGCGCGGCCCTCGCCGCCACTGAAGCCGACAGCCGCCGCCTCTCCAGCGCCGCTGCCTTCGTGAAGGAACAGGCCTACTCCCTGCAGGCATCGGGCTGGGCCAAGGCCAAGATCGGCAACTCCCGCGCCAAGGCCACCAGCCTCGACAAGGTTCAGAAGGCCGGCATCCCGGCCAGTGCCCCGCTCCTCGCGGCATTTGGCACCGCTGACATTGACGGCGTTCTGGTCCAGGCCGGCACCGCTGGCGCGCCTTCGCTGTGGGATAACGTCTCCACCGCGGCCAGCGCCGTGCGCTTCCCGGCCTCGGTGACCTCGGGCCTCAACCTCAACCGCAAGCGCGTGAAATACGGCAAGGAACCGGTGGCTGACCAGATCGCCACCCTCGCCGCCTTCCGCGTCATGGGCTCTGAAGCCGCCACCCCGGCACAAATGTCCACCGCCATGTCGGAACGCGAAACCCGCGGCTGCCTGAACATGGCCAACCTGAACCTGCAGCAGTGCGTGGCCGCTGCGAACCAGCAGTACGAAGTACCTTTCTGCATCGGGGAGCATGCGCTCGCCGATGTCGGCAAGTGCATTGGTGGGGTCTACCAGTAACCCCCTCCATCTCTCAACCTTTTACCCCCCGGGGCTTCTGGCCACCGGGGGTTTTCTTTTGTGGCCGGATGCCCCATGTCAGCGCCCATGAGCATTGCCGAAGCCGCCGCCGACATCCGTGAAGACTTCTCCTGGCTGGAAGACTGGGAGGCGCGATATGCCCACATCATTGATCTGGGCAAGGCGAACCCGCCGCTGGAGCCGCACGAGCGGACAGAGGAAACACGCGTGCGCGGCTGCGCCAGCCAGGTCTGGCTGGTGACCAGCTGGGAAGACGGCAAGCTGGTCCTGCGTGCGGAATCCGATGCCATGATCGTGTCGGGCCTGATTGCCCTGCTCATCCAGCTCTACAGCGGCGCCAGCCGGGAAGAGATTCTCGCCTTCGATGCCAAAGCCTTCCTGGACGAGATCGGCGTCAGCGGCGCACTCACATCGCAGCGCTCCAACGGGCTTGCCTCCATGCTGGCCCGTATTCAGGCTGACGCGAAAGCCCTGCCTGCGTCCTGAGCCGGCCCGAGCAGGCCATACACACCGGCGAGGCGGACGAGCGCCACTTGCGCTTCTGCCAGCCCTGCCCCCGCAGCATGGAGCAAGGCCTGCCGCGTAAACCTGTCCAGCACCACCCCTTCGATCAGGCTTGTCACCTCCGGTCCGAGTTCGGCTTCCACAGCCTCAAGCCGCGCCCGCGCCACCGCCAGCTGTTTCGGCGTATCCGTTCGCAGCCGCCCGGCCGATGCCGCAAGATGGTAGTCTGCCAGAAAACGTCCGGCGGCGGCCCGCAGGCGGATGCCCTGCGCCCCGTCTCTCCCCAGAATATCGACAATCGCTTCTGAGGGACACGGAGCATCCATCAGGTCTTGCGGAACAGGCAATGGTTTCAGCGCTGGCATCGTCTCCATGCCCCCCGCATGGACAAGGCGGTCCGGATCACCCCGACGTGGGATCACGGCCTGTGCGCCCTTCAGGCGGACGACGACGTGGGGAGGCACGCGTCCGCAGCGGCGGCTTCGTTCATCTGTTCTCTGATGAACCCGGAACGCTGTGCCGTCGCGCACGATCACGCCGCCTGCACGCACCAGACGCTGCGTCCTGAAGCCTGACAGGATGCGTTCCGGCTTAGCCCGCACAGGCCACTCCCTGTTCGTCATGCGGCGCAGCGCCAAGGACGGCTACACTGGCCAGCCCCAGGGACAGCTGGTCCACCCAGATGTCAAAGTCTGCATCGTCCCGCAGGTCCTCGATCAGCTGGCAGGCATAAGACACGGTGGACCTGTCGCGCCCGAAGGCCCGGGCAACACGGCTGAGGCTCATGCCGAGACTGGCGCGCAACAGATACATCGCGATCTGCCGGGCACGCGCTTCAGCGGGGGAGCCGCGGCCGCCGCTTAGCACATCCTCCGCCTTGAGCCCCAGCGCATAGGCCGTCAACGCGCCTGCCAGATAGGCGCGGTCTTCATCTTTCTGCGGGTCAAATTTCCGGGGCTCGAAACGGGACAAGTCATCCTCCTGCTATCCTGAACAGGCAGAAGACTACCCGAGATCGGACAGTGTAGGATAACTTTCCTATCCGGACAACAGCGCGCCCGGTGTCACGGCGGAATCAGGCCGCGAAGCGGTTCGATTTGTGGTGGATAGCGCTGCCCCCCGGCGGGGTCAGCAGCAGGCGGCGGCTGGCCAGTTCCTCATCATGGCACAGCACCTGGCTGATACGTCCATCCGCACCGGCCAGTGGCAGGCGCAGCCAGGCATGCAGCCGGTTGCCGGTCTCGATCACACCGCCGACAGGTGCCCCGCGGTCGATCGCGGCGGACAGGCCGAGCGAGAAAGTCTCGGCGGCCGTACCGGCCACGTCCTCGATCCGGCGGCCGCGGGCCTCGAAGCCCAGGAGGTCACGCAGGCGCGAGCCGGCGATCCGGAAGCGCCCTGCCCCCGATTCGTCGAACTCGACGATGGAGATGCTCGCCAGCACGGAACGCAGGTGTCCCGGGTCGATCGATTCGCGGCGCGGCACGCCATCCGATTCGGCGAGATAGCACCAATAGTCGACAAGACTGCGCTGGACGGCGGTTACGCCTTTGAAAACATTCTGTTTGGTCATCTTCAGCCACCCCCGTGGTGATTCGATAGAATCACCTATCGCGCGAGTTGCCCGTCCGAATCAAGAGTCTTTGTGATGTTTTGTTAACCAAGGTTACCCGAATATTTTATTTCGGAACCGGAACAACAAGTATTCGTGGCCGAGTTCTTTTACTTGTCTGCGCGGCCAAGGCCCATCTTCTTGGCAAGCTTTGAACGTTGCCGCGAATAGCCCGGCGCGACCATCGGATAGTCTGCCGGCAGGCCCCATTTGGCGCGATACTCTTCCGGCGACATGTCATACGACGTACGCAGGTGGCGCTTCAGGGATTTGAACTTCTTCCCGTCTTCCAGGCAGACGAGGAAATTGTCCGACACCGATTTCTCAACAGCGACAGCAGGTTTGAGCTGCACGTCCGGCACATCGGTGTCCGCCACATCCAGGAGGGACTTGTGGACCAGCCGGATCAGCTCCGGCAGGTCATCTGCCTTCACAGGATTGTTGCCCACATAAGCCGCGACGATCCGGGCGGCATGCTCCACCACCACATTCGCCTGATTGCGTTCAGCTGGTTTTTCTTCCGGCACGTCACCCATCCCTGACAGTCCACAGGGGCCAGCACCTAGTGCCGGGCAGGAAAACGTAAATCCCGAAATAGCAGACACGGGCCCGGCAAATACAGCCAGACCCGTGTCATCGCCTAATATTCAGGCAGCCCTGTCTAGCCGACAGCCATGAAGGACAGGAGCAGGACGATCCCCAGCAGCGCCGCCGTCCAGATCGCCATCGCCCCGTTCAGCACGCCGCCGCGCGCCAGCTCGCCCCGCGGGCTGAAGGCAGCTTCGATCCAGTTGTAGGCCCGCCCAGTGAGACGGAAGAAGGCAGCCGACATGGCAGGCCCTGCCTTGCCCCAGACCGTCCCGGCCCAGGTGACGAGGCTGTAGCCCACTTTGCGATAGGTCCAGTCCGTATCGAGGATCACACCGCGTTTCTCCGGCGGGTAAGCGTGGATACGCTTCAGCAGGACGAAAGCGAAGATGGCCAGTACCAGCAGCTGGAACTGCGTGATGATGTGCTCGAACGAGAACAGGTGGTGATGGGAGTACCCCATCGCCTCTTCCCGGTAAGGCAGCAGGCTGTAGAGCCATTCATGGCCGAAGCCCGGGAACAGGGCCGGCAGGCCGAGGAAGATGCTGAGGCCGGCGGCAATGCCCATGGCCAGAAGCATGTTGAACGGCGCTTCCTTCACGCGCAGGCCGCTGTCGTGGCCGAAGAAGGCGTAATACGGGATCTTGATGCCCGAGTGCTCCAGCACACCGGCGGACGCGAACATGAGCATCAGGAAGATCACGGCATAACCGGCCGTGGCCACTTCGGAGATGATCATCGACTTCGTCACGAAGGCCGAGAACAGCGGGAAGGCAGAGATCGACATCGCGCCGATGATGCAGAACACGGTGGTCCATGGCATGGAGCGGTGCAGGCCGCCCAGCTGGCTCGCCTTCACCGTACCGGTGCGATAGAGCACGGCGCCCATCGACATCATCAGCAGGCCTTTGAAGAAGATGTCCGCAAAGGCGTGGGCCGCGACGCCATTGATGGCCAGCGGCGTGCCGACGCCAACGCCGCACACCATGAAGCCAACCTGGTTGTTGATCGAATAGGACAGCACGCGGCGCAGGTCGTTCTCGATCACGGCGAAGAAGACCGGGAAGACGGTCATCGTGGCGCCGATCCAGATCAGGTGCTCCTGCCCCGGGAACATGCGGGCCAGCGCATAGACGGCCAGCTTCGTCGTGTAGACCGACAGCACGACCGAGCCGACAACCGTTGCCTTCGGATAGGCATCCTGCAGCCAGTTGTGCAGCAGCGGGAAGGCCGCCTTGATGCCGAAAGCGATGAAGATGAACAGCACACCCGGATCGGACAGGTCCGTGAAGGCTTCCAGCGACAGGTTCCCGCGCGACTTCAGCACATAGGCGAGGCCGTTCAGCAGCAGCACACCTGAGAGGACCTGCACGCCCAGATACCGCATGGCAGCGTAATATGCCGCCTTGGTCTGCGCCCGCAGGATCAGGAAGACGGAGCTGATCGCCGTCAGTTCCCAGAACACGAACAGGCTCATCAGGTCGCCTGCCAGCGTCGCGGCGACCGCAGCCCCCGCATAGAAGAGCGCAGCTCCGTCCTGGATCCGGTCATCCGAATGCAGGGCGTAAATGCCGTTCAGCACGGCCGCGATCAGGAAGGCGAGGCTGAAGATGAAGTTCAGGTTGTCGACCCGGTAGAGGACCATTTTCAGGCCCAGAACCTCTGTCGTCATCAGGTCCACGTTCTGCGGCGCGAACACCAGCAGCAGCAGCGCCAGCAACGGCGCGGCGATGGTCACTGCCTGGCGCGCACGGCGCATCGTGATGAACAGGCTTGCGACGCCTGCAATGATCAGCACCCAGCCGGGATTGAGACTTGCCAGCATGGTCGGCATTACGCGTCTCCCTCGGAAGTATGCTTCGGCGCAGGCATGTCGTCAGCCATGGGCGCTTCGGGGTCGATCCCCTCCGGCGGGCCGCCGGCATCGCCATAATAGTTCTCGTCCCGGCGCAGCAGGTGGCCAAGCGGCCAGCCCATGAACACGGCGAAGGAGAAACAGACGAAGCCCCAGATACCGTAGAAGCCGGTGTAGCGTGCGAATTTCAGGTAGTCGGTCCGCTCGACGAAGAAATCGACCGACAGCAGGATCAGCGACAGGACCAGCAGCACCCAGAAGATGATGTTGGCGATGCCCTTGCGGTGCGTCCAGCCGAACAGGATCTGCGACAGCGGGTGAATGCCGTCCTCAGAAGGCGTGTGCAGGTTATGCACCTTCTCTGCCGTGCGTTTCACGAAGCGGCCGGAATCATCACGGCCATTATCCGTCGGGTCGCTCATGGCTGGCCTCCTTCCGCGATATACTCGACGCGGTCACCCACAGTCGGGGCAAGGAATTTAGAGATCGGCCCGACAGCGAAGAACAGGATGATACACAGGGTGGCCGTGATCAGCGGCGCCACCACGGTGGGCATCGGTGCCCCGCCCGGCCGTTTGAACGGCTTCGGTTCCTTGGTGCCGGGCGGCGGCATCAGGGCCAGCAGCGGGATCGGCAACAGGTAGGCAATGTTCAGGATGGATGACGCGATCAGGACCAGCGACAGGTAGACATTGCCATGGTCGATGGCGCCCTGCATCAGCTCGTATTTCGGCCAGGCCCCGGCGAACGGCGGCAGGCCGATGATCGACATGGAGCCGATCATGAAAGCGATGAAGACCAGCGGCATCTTGCGGCCAAGGCCCTTCATGTCGGAGATATTGGTCAGGCCCGTGGCGACATAGATCGCACCGGCACACATGAACAGCGTCATCTTGCCGACAGCGTGCGCCGCGATCTGCAGGCTGCCGCCCAGCCAGCCGGCCGGATCGGCCAGCATCGCACCGGCGACGACATAGGACAGCTGCGCAATCGTCGAATAGGCAAGCCGTGCCTTGAGATTGTCCTTGGTCATGGCGATCAGCGAGCCGACCACCATGGTGAAACAGGCCACCCACAACACGAACTCCCGCGCAGGGGTCGCTTCCAGCATGTCCGTGCCGAAGATGAAGATGGCGATCTTCATGATGGTGAACACACCGGCCTTCACGACGGCCACGGCGTGCAGCAGGGCCGACACAGGTGTCGGCGCGACCATGGCGTTCGGCAGCCAGAAGTGCACCGGCATCAGTGCGGCCTTGGCCACACCGAAGGCGAACAGGATCAGCAGCGCACTGGCGACAGCCGGGCTGACATCCACATGCGAGAGCAGGCCGCCTTGTACGAAGTCGAGATTATGGCCTGCCAGCACCCAGACCCACATCACAGCCGGCAGCAGCAGGCCAATCGAGGTGCCCATCAGCGTCAGCAGATAGATGCGCCCGCCGCGCTTGGCCGCTGCGTCGCCCTTGTGCGCAACCAGCGGATAGGTCGACAGTGTCAGCACTTCATAGAAGATGAACATGGTGAACAGGTTGGCCGACATCGCCACGCCCATGGCGCCGAAAATGGCGATGGCGAAACAGATGTAGAAGCGCGTCTGGTTGCGCTCCCGGTTCCCGCGCATGTAGCCGACGGAATAGAACGAGTTCACGATCCACAGGCCGCTGGCCACGAAGGCGAACAGCATGCCCAGCGGTTCCAGCTTGAAGGCAAGGCTGAGGCCGGGCGCGGCCTGGCCGAGGTTCAGCTCCGGGCGTTCCCCGCCAGCCACATGCATGGTCAGCAGGATGATCACCAGGAACAGCAGGCCCGCACCGGAGAAGGTCACCCCTTCCCGCAGGTTCGGCGACCAGCCCATGGCGGCGATACCGGCCGCAATGATCAGCGGCAGGATCAGCGCGGCGGCAATCAGGGTCTCAGGGCTCATCGGAACGCCTCCACGCCGAAGGCTGCGGCAGCCGCGTCACGCGCGAGGCCGAGCGGGAAGTCCGCCGCAATGCCGAAATAAAGATTGGCCAGCGCCAGGATCCAGAGCGGAACGAGCAGCAGGATCGGAGCCTCCTTGCGCGCCTTGCGCGGATTGACCGGCGGCTGGAAGAACACCGCTTCCAGAACGCGGCCCATATAGATCACCGCCAGGAAGGACGAGAAGACGACGAAGCCGACGGCCCACCACAGGCCCTGATCGAACAGGGCGAAGCCGAGTTGCAGCTTCGACTGGAAGCCTGCCGTCAGCGGCACACCGATCAGTGACAGCGCAGCAATGGCAAATGCGGTCATAGTCCACGGTGCTGACCGTCCAAGTCCGGCAAAGTCCCGTATAGTCGTGCCCTGGTAGGTCAGAACCACACCGGCGACCGCCATGAACAGCGCGCCCTTCATCATGGCATGGTTGATCAGGTGGAACAGACCGGCCGACAGGCCCGCCGTCGTGCCGATCGACACACCAAGGATCATGTACCCCACCTGCGCCACCGAGGAATAAGCGAGGATCCGGCGGACATCGGTCTGGAACACCGCCTGGAAGCTGCACACGACCATGGCCGCAATGCCGAGCGGCATGAGGATCGCGCTGAAGGCGGAGATCTCAAAGCCGTAGTCCGGACGGAAGATCGTGAACAGGAACCGGATCAGCGCATACAGCGCCACCTTGGTTGCCGTGGCCGACAGGAACATCGTCACGAAGCTGGGGCTGTAGGAATAGGCGTTCGGCAGCCACTGGTGCAGCGGCCACATGGCCGCCTTCAGGCCGAGGCCGACGAGAATGAAGGCAAAGCCTGCCTGCACGCTGCGATGCCCGGCCAGTTCCGGCAGGCGGGTCGCAATGTCGTGCATGTTCAGCGTACCGGTCGCGGCATAGAGGAAGCCGATACCGATGATGTAGAAGCTGGCGCCAATCGTCCCCATGATGAGGTAATTGAAGGCTGCCGGCAGCGCCCGGCGGTCACGCCCTGCCCCCAGTGCCACCAGCACATAGGTGGAGATCGAGGAGATCTCGAGGAAGACGAAGAGGTTGAAGGCATCGCCCGTCAGCGCCACGCCGTTAAGGCCGGCGAAGCAGACCAGGAAGGCCGAGTAGAACAGTGCGCGCTTTTCCTTGCGCACCTCGGCGGTCACGGTCGGCCAGGAGAACACGGATGCCAGAAGACCGATCGTCGTGACGATCAGCAGGATCATCGCATTCAGCGCATCGACCCGCAGCTCAATGCCGAGCGGAACCGGCCAACGGCCAACTTCGTACGACACAACGCCAATCGGCGACGTCTGCACCAGGCCCAGCAGGACCAGCGCGAACAGGAAGCTGATGCCCGTGGCGGCAATCGAGATCAACCAGGCGATACGTCCGCTCGGGACCAGCGCCAGCATCGGCGCCAGGAACAGCGGCACCATAACCAGCAGCGGCGCGGCGTGCGTCAGCGCCCAGGCTGGCGCAGCATTCATAATAGCGTCGATCATGCGGTCGCCTCGCTTGCGGCTTTCTCCGCCTCGGCATGCTGTGCCAGCGCGGTCTCAAGATCGATGTCGTTCACTTCGTCATTCTCAATCGTGCCATAGGCTTCGCGGATCCGCACAACCAGTGCGAGCCCGACAGACAGCGTCGCCACACCGACGACGATGGCCGTCAGCATCAGGACGTGCGGCAGCGGGTTGGAATAGGTGTTGACCAGATGCGCCACACGGCCGGCCTGATCGCCGCCAGCCGCCAGCACGGCATCAAGCGCCGCATGGCTGCCTTCTGCCTCATGCGCGGCGCCGTGATGCTCAATCGCATCGTCGCCGAACAGGATCGGCGCTGTACCGCCTGAAATCTTGCCGAGCGTCACGTAGAACAAGCAGATCGTCGTCTGGAACAGGCCAAGGCCCACCATCCGCTTGATCAGGTTCTGGGACGCAAAAGTGATGTAGAGGCCAACCATCATCAGGACGATGACGACCCAATAGTTTGCGCGTTCGAGCAGGAATTCCAGCATGGCTTACCAGTCCTCGTCGCGGATTTCGGCCACACGGCCAGCGAAAGCATAGAAGATCGTCAGCATCGCACCGGCCACGCCGCAGAGCACGCCAATCTCGATGACCATGATGCCGATATGCTGGCCGTGATGTTCGCCGGGGCCTTCATGGAAAAGGGCCTGGTATTCGAGGAAATTTCCGCCCTGCAGGAGGGCCCAGAAGCCGACGCCCGCATAGATCATCACCCCAACCGCCGCAAGCGAACGGGTAAAGACCGGCGGCACGGCCCGCATGGCAGCCGGCACACCAAAGACCAGTGCATAGAGGATCACAGCCACGGCAATGATCACACCAGCCTGGAAGCCGCCGCCAGGGCCGAAGTCCCCGTGAAACTGAACATAGAATGCGAATATGGTGATCACAGGGATCAGCATCTTCGCGATGACGCGCAGAATAACGTGATGATCGGTATTCATGACGGATCCTCGTCGCTGGCAGCAGACGCCTTCTTGGAACGGCGCTCATCACCGGAGCGGCCCTCATTGCGGATGCGCTCCGCCAGCGAGCGCTCGCCAAAGCCTAGCAGCAGCGCCACAGCCAGGCCTGCCGTGAACACGACTGTCGTTTCGCCCAAGGTATCGAAGCCACGATAGCTGGCCAGAACCGGGGTCACGACGTTCGGGATAGCGGTGTCGAACCAGGCGACCTGAAGGTATGTGTAACCAACGCCCGTATTGGCTGCAGACGTCGCATCGCCGAGCGCAGGAAGGTCCACAGTCGCGTAGATCAGTGCGGCGCCGGTTGCCAGGCAGACCAGAAACGGTCCGAGGCGGGAAAAGGGTTTCTCAGGCTTCGCCGTGCGCGAGGTAAGCAGCATGGCGCCCAGCAGCACGACCGTCGACATGCCTGCGCCGACAGCGGCCTCCGTGAAGGCCACGTCCACTGCATCGACAGCAACATACCAGGCCGCCGAAACCAGCGAGTAGATGCCCGACAGCATGACAATGGCGAACAGGCTGCGCATCCGGGCAATCGCCACGGCCGCAGCGAACAGCATCGCCAGCAGGAAGATGTTGACGAGAATGATCCCGAAATCACCGTTGAACATGGAGTGCATCAGGCGTCCTCCCCTTCCGCATCCGAGGAACCGACCCGTCCGATAACCGGCTGAATGCCAGCGGTGTGCGCGGCATTCGCCAGAGCATGTGACGCTGTCGGGCTCGTCAGGAACAGGAAGACGCAGATCGCGAACAATTTGGAAATGACCAGCCAGCCGGGCGACAACAGCATCATGCCGATCAGCACCAGCGCGGCGCCCGACGTATCGGTGATCGAAGCGGCGTGAAGGCGGGTGTAGATATCCGGAAAGCGCAGAACGCCAACCGTGCCGACAAGACACAGAAGCGAACCGGCCAGGCACATGAACGCGCCCAGCGGAAAGCGTACGACCTCCCAGAGCCCGTGGATATTAGCAAGGAGCTCAGCCATCGGCATTGCCTCCCTGGCCGCGGCGCACCAGCGGAACCTGGAACGAGCGGTAACGGAAGAATTTCAGGATCGCGATCGTCGAGACGAAATTGATCAGCGCATAGGTAATGGCGATGTCGAGGAACTCTGGCCGCTCCATCACGAAGCCCAGAAGGCCGAGCGCCAGCACGGTTTTCGTGCCGAAAGAGTTCACAGCGAGAATACGGTCGTATAGCGTCGGCCCGATAAAGGCGCGCAGCAAGAGCAGCGCCATACCGACAAGTATGGCGATCAGCGCAGCGGCAGTCATGCAGCAGCTCCCTTTCCGTCAATTGCGCGAGCCGAGCGGAGGTCCATTTCAACAAAGGCTTCCGGCTGGGAGTCCTGTTCGTAAAGGCCATGCACCAGCAGCTTGTCGCCTTCGATTTCCACCGTGACGGTGCCGGGCGTCAGTGTAATGGAGTTTGCAAACGTCACTTTCGCGAGATCGGATTTGCAGATCGTTTTCACCTTCACCAGCGCCGGTGCGATGTCGAGATCGGCCTTCACGCAGGCACGGATCACGGTCAGGTTCGCCTTCACGATTTCCTTGGCGAGCCACGGAAAATAAAGAAGGAAACCGACCAGACGCACATAGGGCGAACCCTCGCGGTCAATGATGTCGAGGCGGTAAGCCAGAATAGAAGTGGCAAGAACAGAAATGCCGCCCAATGAAAGAATCAGAGGCGTGTTATGGCCGGACATTCCGAGCCAGAACGCCGCCAAAGCTAATACCAGCCCTAGGAAATACGCCACGCGCAGCCCTCTTCCATTCGCCCTTGACCGTGAATGGGACTAAAGGGCGAAACAGGTTTTGAAAAGCCCGTTGCAGAGTGTTTTGCAGTTTTGAACCGCTATCTGCCAAAAACCAGACGCGCTGTGCGCTGTGCAGTTGAGAACTCTGCCTCTTCATTTGCAGGCATCGGCAAGCCACTGCCGCCCTGCACCGCGCCGGGCGAATAGGCCGACGAGAGAGACCAGTTCCAGTAGCGCAGAATTGTCTGCGCCTTGGCAACGCTCAAAATTTCATAAACTTCAGAGACATGCTTGAACTGGGGATTGATCACCCCCTCTTCCAGTTCCAACGGCCGCTTCAGGGCTACCCACAAGACGGGCAGGAAATCCCGCTTCACGCCGGTCGCCTTGCACAGCACCGAAAGCGCCTCTCCACCCGCATCGCTCAAAATCTTGGCAGCGGTGACTGGCTTCACACCAGAGAGATAGCCGATCTCCTGGGCTGTCTGCGCATCCATGCCGTTGACGGCAGCGGCATTGATCGCGCCTTCAAGGCTGTCGAACGGACTGCGAGCCAGTGCGGCCCGGTTACGCTGGCGCCGTTCGATCAGCTGAATCGCCTTGCGGGCAACCGGGTCGGCCCAGTTTTCCTCGGCCATCATCTCGAAGACATCCTTGCAGGAGTCGATGATTTCCAGACGGTCAGAGGCATAGCGCTGCAGGATCCGTTTCCGGGTCGGCCCGTCAGCCCACCAGAATATTGTCAGCGCATGCGAGGGAATGGTCTCCAGCCTGTCGGCGATCAGCGGACACAGCGCAGGGTCGTCGCGTGACCGGCGTACCAGCTTGTCGATCGCCTGCTCCGGCAGTTCCGCCATGCGGTTGGCTACAAGTTCCCTGACAACATGATCCTCACCCGCATCGGCCAGGTAGTCGCTGACCGGCCCCGGCACGGATTTCCGCTTCGCGATGGCCAGACGGTGATCTGCTGTCCCCGCCATGGCGATATCCCGCAGATCGCAGGCATCGAAGGCCTCGTTCTCTTCGAGGAGCGGGGCAGCGATCGCGTAGGGGCACTGAGCCAGGTAACGCAGCAGACGGCGTGGCGCCTCCTTGCTCATGCTGAGGCGCCGGGCACACATGGCGCGGTCTTCATTGTCGGCGTGGAACAGCATGTCGAGCAGGATATCCGCCGCCATGTGGCGATCCTGCTGTGACAGACGGCCGCCAGAAGGCATGGACACAATATCCACCAGCCGCCGGAACAGCGTGTTCCGGGCGCGTCCGGTACGGGGCATGCCAGCCTGTTCGATCGTTTCCATGTCGCGGTCGTGTCTGTTGAACCGCCAGAGAGTCGCAGGAAACAGTTAACGAGGGGTGGAACGATCCCCTGCCCCGGATAGCCTAGGCGCGGATCCGCCCCGGATGCACCACCATGACCAGCAGGCTGGCCACCAGCATCAGGATCGACAGCATGAACAGCATGCCGCCATCATTGGCCGTGCTGGACGGATCCAGCGACAGCGGGACATCCTTGCCAAGCCAGGGAGACAGATGAAACGCAATGGCTGCGCCGCAGACCAATGCGGCCAGCGCAGCGCCGAACCGGCGGGAGAAAGGCAGCAGCAGGAAGAAGGCGGCGAGCAGTTCGACAATCGCGATCACGAACCGGCCCGCCGGCTCGAACAGGGAAACACCGGAGCGTTCCGCAATCGTCTGGAAGACAATATTCTGTCCAGGTGCATCGAACAGTTTTACCGATCCTTCCGGTGGATCCGGCAGCGGCGCAATCGTGAACTGAATGAACATGGCGATCAGGAACAGCGCCAGCGCCCAGCTAATGAGATGTCGGAATATACGCATGGTCCACCCTGAAAACCGGCAGGTTGGTTAAGGCTACCGGTCGGGAAGCTGCAGCGCAACTGGTTGAAACCCGACCTTTCTGTGGCGAAGCGGGCTTTCCATGCCCGCCGCGCGTACATAATGTCCGCCCGCGAGCGGGAGGTAGAATGGAAGACCCGGTAGAATCCATCGCAGATGAAATGGCTGAAGAGGCGGCGGGCGACGTCACCTCCCCGGTCAGCGGCATCAGCGAAGCCCTGACAGCCGGCGCATCGCTGCTGTCCACGGCCACACACTGGCGGGCAAAGCGTATCCGCCGCGTTGTGAAAATCGAGCTGCCCGCTTACCTGCTGGTGCAATGTAGCTGGTTCATGGCGTTCGGCCTGCAGATGGTGCTGTTCCCCTATCTCATTACAGACCCGAACCACCTCCACCGCGACGGCCTGGCCTTGGGCCTTGCCAATATGGCGCTATCAGGCCCCTCGGTAATCTTTCTTCTGCTGGGCGGTGTCGTGGCCGAACGCGCAGATGGCAAACGGCTGCTGATCCTGCTGCACCTCCTCGCCGCGGCGCCGGCGCTGGCACTGGCCGCCTTTGTCTGGAAAGGCACGCTGACCTATCCCGCCATGATCGCCTATGGCCTGACCATTGGCACGGTCGGGGCCTTCATGATGCCAGCCCGCGACTCCATCGTGAACGAGGTGGTTGAGCGGCGCGCCCGCGTCGGCTCAGGCGTGACACTGCAACTCGGCGTGACGCTGGCCACCATGGCCCAGTTCGTCGCCCAGATCGGCGGCCTCATCATCGGCGGTTACGCAGACAAGATGACCAAAATGCCTGACTGGATGGGCGGGTTCGGCATCGGCCCGATCCCGGCTGAAAAGCTGCTGCTCATACAGGGCTGCGTCCTCTCACTGGGGGCGATCTTTGCGCTCTGGCTCGGCAAGGGCCGCCAGCTGCTGAGCAGCGGCAGAGGCGTTAAGGGCGCGCTCTCCGACATCGCCGACGGGTTCCACGCCGTCCGCTCCGACGGCAAGCTCTGGGCGATGACGGCCCTGATGTTCGGCGTGGGCATCTTCGTGATCGGCGCCTTCCTTGTCGTGCTGCCGATCGTGAACCGGGATGTCTACGGCTTCGGGCCGGACGGGATCCGGGACATGTTCGTGACCTTCTGGATGGGCGCCTTTGTCTCATCCGTTGTCCTGTCGATCTTCAAGCGTATCAAGCGTCAGGGCCGCCTGCTGCTGATCGCGCAATTCCTGGCCTCGCTCAGCATCCTCCTGATGATGTGGCCGATCCCGCACTGGGGCTTCCTCGCCATTGTCTTCGTCTGGGGCCTGGCCGCCGGTATCTCCATCGCGATGAGCCGTTCGATCGTCCAGGACGCTGCGCCGAAGGAGAAGCTCGCCCGCGTGCTGTCGATCTATCAGCTCGGCTTCATGGCCGGGGCCCCGTTTGGAGCCTTCATCATGGGCGCTCTGGTGGACCTGTTCGGTCCTCAGAAGATCGCCATCGTTCCTGCCGGCGGCATGATTATCCTGATCCTCTGGATGGTCTTCTTCACGCCTGTCTGGAACATGAAGGGCTCTGCCTGGCTCGCTCACAGCAAAAAGGCCTGACAAGCGCCGCCTTTGCCGGGCTGACATTTGGCCAGAAGACGATTAACCCCTGCCCTCATGTCATCGCAGCCACGCGCCACTGTCCACCTTGAGAACATCGTCGCCAACTGGCGGACGATGGCGGCCCTAAATCCGAAATCGACGACGTCAGCCGTGGTGAAGGCGAATGCCTATGGCCTCGGCGCCGAGCGGGTAACGGCTGCACTCGCGGCAGCAGGATGCGACACATTCTTCGTGGCCTACCCTGAAGAGGGCGCCGTGGTACGCAAGGCCGTCGGCACGGGCCCTGCCATCTTCATCCTGAACGGGCCCGCCCCCTCGACGATGCACCTGTTCCGCACCCATGGCCTGACAGCCGTGCTGAGCAGCGAGGCACATGTGGCGCTTTGGGCCGACGCGAGAGACGTGCCCTGTGCCCTGCATTTCGATACGGGCATGAACCGGCTGGGCCTGCCCACCAGCGCGCTGGAGACGGCTGGCGATGCATTGCGCGCCATGAACCCCGTTTTGGTGATGAGCCATCTTTCCTGCGCGGATGAGCCGGAGCACCCACTCAACGCGGCTCAGCTAGATGCCTTCACGAAAGTCGCAGAGGCTTTCCCCGGCGTGCCGGCCAGCCTTGCCAATTCCGCCGGGTGCTATCTCGGGCGGGATTATGGCTTCCAGCTGACCCGCCCCGGCATCGCGCTCTATGGCGGGACAACGCCGCCCGCGCGCATACGCCTGCAACAGGCCGTGACGCTGGAAGCGGAAATTCTCAGCGTCTTCCCGGTGAAAGCGGGCAGCCCCATCGGGTACAATGCAACCTTCACGGCCCCGCATGACATGCTGCTCGCCACGGTCGGTCTCGGCTATGCCGATGGCATCCTGCGGTCTGCTTCCAACTGCTTCATCGGCTGGCTCGACGGCACACCCTGCCCGGTGACGGGCCGTGTCTCGATGGATCTCATCACCATTGATGTATCGAAGGCACAGGCCGCAGCAAAAGCAGGCCGCCGCGTTGAATTCCTCGGCCCGCATGCCAAAGTCGAAGATCAGGCTGCGCGTGCCAACACGATCAGCTACGAATTGCTCACAGGACTCGGGACCCGTGTCGAACGCTTCTACCCGTAAACGCGGGATACCCAATCCGCTGGCCTGGATCGGCGCAGCAGCGCTCGGCTTCTTTGCCGAGATCGGACGGCTGGCCACATTCTCGGCCCAGGTGAAAGCGGCTGCCTTTTCGCCGCGCTGGTATTTCGGACAGATCTGGAAACAGTTTGTCCAGATCGGCTTCTACTCGCTGCCCGTGGTCGGCATGTCGGCAATCTTCATCGGCGCGGCACTGGCCCTCAACATCTATCAGGGCAGCGGCCGCTTTGGCGCAGAGCAATTCGTGCCGAACATCGTCGTCCTCGGCATCACGCGCGAACTGGGCGCCAGTATCACCGCCCTGATGCTGGCTGGCCGTGTCTCCGCAGGGATCGCCGCCGAGATCGGCGCCATGCGCGTGACCGAGCAGATCGATGCGCTGGAATCCCTTTCGGCGTCCCGCTACCGCTATCTTTATGCACCGCGCTTCCTGGCCGCCTTGGTCGCCGTGCCCATGCTTGTCCTGGTGGCAGACATTATCGGCGTCATGGGCGGCTGGCTGGTGTCGGTTTACGGCCTTGGCTTCGACTCCACCGTTTACCTGCGCAACACGCTGGACTTCATGACCCGCAATGACGTTCTCACCGGCATCATCAAGGCGTTCGTGTTCGGCGGGATCATCGCGCTGATGGGGTGCTATCAGGGTGACAAGTCCAAGGCTGGCGCGACGGGCGTGGGCCGGGCTGCGACACTGTCCATGGTCGGCGCAGCCGTTCTCGTGCTCGCTGCCAACTATGTCATGTCGACCATCTTCGTGGAGGTTGGCCTGTGACGACCCCCATTCTCAGCCTGCAGAATGTCGAAAAGCGCTTCGGCAAGAACCATGTCCTGCGCGGCGTAACGCTGGATGTCGCGCCGGGGGAAAGCCTCGTCGTGATTGGCGGTTCCGGCTCAGGCAAGTCGGTCATGCTGAAGAACGCCCTCGGCCTGATGACGCCGGATTCCGGCAACATCCTGTTCAATGGCGAAGACGTAACCCAGGCCCGGGGCAAGGCCCGTGCGCGCATGCGGGAACGTGTCGGCATGCTCTTCCAGTCCGGCGCCCTGTTCGACTCTCTCACAGTCTGGGAGAATGTCGCTTTCCGGCTCATCAATTCCGGCACGCTCAATCGTGCCCGCGCGAAAGAGCATGCAATCGAAACCCTGCGCAAGGTGCGCCTCGGCCCGGACGTGGCAGAGCTTTATCCGGCGGAAATCTCCGGCGGCATGCAGAAGCGTGTCTCGCTCGCCCGCTCGATCATTTCCAAGCCGGACCTGATCTTCTTCGACGAGCCGACCACGGGCCTTGACCCGATCACGGCAGACGCGATCAACGATTTGATCATCGAACAGGTACGCGGCCTTGGCGCCGCCGCTGTAACGATCACGCATGACATGCCCTCCGCCCGTAAGATTGCTGACGATATCGCCATGCTTTTCGAAGGAAAAATCATCTGGCGCGGCAAGGCTTCCGAGGTCGACAATAGCGGCAATGCCTATGTCGACCAATTCGTACACGGACGCGCCAGCGGCCCGATCCAGCCCGCACTTTAAAACCTTCCCCCACCCTGCGAACGCCGGTATTGCGACGGAATGGCCAAAACAGCGACCACTGCCTATGTCTGCCAGTCCTGCGGGGAAGTGCACTCCAAATGGAGCGGCAAGTGCAATGGCTGCGGGGAATGGAACACGCTGGTCGAGGAAGTCGTGGGCGGTGTGCCCGGCGGCCTCGCGGCGCCGAAGACCGGTTCCAAACGGTCCGGCAAAGTGGACTTTGTTGCGCTGAATGACACGGCGGAAGCGCCGGCGCGGATCGTGATGGGCGTGAACGAGCTGGACCGTGTGTTCGGCGGCGGTATCGTGCCCTCCTCCGCAACCCTGATCGGGGGCGATCCCGGTATCGGCAAATCGACGCTGTTGCTACAGGTGGCGGCGCGTCTCGCCCGCAATGGGCTGAAGACGGTCTATGTCTCCGGCGAGGAAGCCGCGCCCCAGATCCAGGATCGTGCCCGCCGCCTGAAAGTGGCCGAAAGCCCTGTCCAGCTCGCGACGGAAACGGACTTACGCAAGATCATAAGCGCACTAAAAGCTGCCGAACCGGACTTTGTCGTGATCGACTCGATCCAGACGCTCTGGTCCGACAGCCTGGAGGCGGCCCCCGGCTCGGTCGCGCAGGTACGGGCCTGCGCACAGGAACTTGTCCGCTGGGCCAAGAAATCCGGCGCGGCACTCGTGCTCGTCGGTCACGTCACCAAGGAAGGCACGATCGCCGGTCCGCGGGTGGTGGAGCATATGGTGGATGCCGTCTTCTATTTCGAAGGCGAGCGCGGCCACCAGTTCCGCATCCTGCGCGCCGTGAAGAACCGTTTCGGCCCGACGGACGAGATCGGCATTTTCGAAATGCACCAATACGGCCTCGCTCCGGCGAAGGAGCCGTCTGCCCTGTTCCTGAGCGCCGATGGCGAGAGTGAAGGTGGCGCGGCGGTGTTCGCTGCCATGGAAGGCTCCCGCCCCGTTCTGGCCGAAGTGCAGGCGCTGGTCGCCAAGAGCGCGTATGGCACACCCCGGCGCAGCGTGGTCGGCTGGGATAGCGGCCGTCTCGCCATGCTGCTGGCCGTGCTGGAAGCACGCTGCGGCGTCACGCTGGCGGGGATGGACGTCTATCTTTCCGTGGCCGGAGGTTACAAGATCATGGAGCCTGCGGGGGACCTTTCCGCTGCTGCGGCCCTGCTCACCTCACTCTCGGCCAATCCCGCGCCGGAGCGCAGCGTGTTCTTCGGCGAAGTGGCCCTGTCCGGCGCTGTGCGTCCAGTCAGCCGGATGGAACAGCGGCTGAAGGAAGCCGCAAGGCTGGGTTTTGAGCGTGCTTTTGTGCCGGAAGGTGCTCCGACCGCAGTGGACGGCTTGACCGTGACCCCGATTAAACGGCTTATCGACCTAGTTGAGTTACTCGCCCCGGACGCATTGAATGCCTGAGTCCATTACAGCTTTCGACGGAATCGCCCTGGCGGTTATTGTGATCTCGGGGATCATGGGGTTTGCGCGTGGCTTCCTCAGGGAGCTGGCGACACTTGGTGCCTTCATCGGAGCCCTCGCAGCCGCCTATTATGCGCGCGTCTTCCTGCATGATGACCTGGCCGCCCTGCTGCCGCCCGACCTCGCGCCCTGGACGGCCGACCTGATTCTCGTGATCGTCGCTTTCATCCTGGTTTATGTGCTGATCGCATGGCTTGGGCAGCGACTTTCGAAGAATATCCACGGGGCCGAGGGTATCGGCATGTTCGATCATGTGGCTGGCGCCGTGTTTGGCGTGCTGCGCGGCTTCGTAGCCCTTGTTTTCTTTGTGGTACTTCTTGGGCTCGTGCTGGAAGAAAGCCGGATCCCGAGCTTTATTCAGAACGGTTTCACCTATCCGCAACTGCGGAAAATGGCCGATTTCGTGAATGTTGAAGCAGCCAAGGTGGGAAAAGAAGTGCAAGCCCCCCTTTCCTCCGGAGAGGAAAACGGGCAATAGGCCCGTGTCGCAAGACTGTCACTCAGGAGGCGCGTGTCGTATGGTCCATTTTGATCACGATGACGACAAGCCCCGCGAGGAATGCGGTGTTTTTGGCATCTTCGGGAATCACGAAGCCAGCCTTCTGACTGCCCTTGGCCTGCACGCACTGCAACACCGCGGACAGGAAGCGTGCGGTATTATTTCTTTTGACGGCAAGCGTTTCCCTTCCGAACGCCATATGGGCATGGTGGGTGAACACTTCGGCGGTGACCTTCGCTCCCGCCTGCCCGGCCATGCAGCCATCGGGCACAACCGTTATTCCACGCAAGGCCGGCCGATGTTCCGCAACATCCAGCCGATCTTTGCAGACCTTGCCGGCGGCGGCTTTGCTGTCGCTCACAATGGCAACCTGACCAATGCCCGCGAGGTCCGTCATGACCTTGTGCGTGACGGCGCCATCTTCCAGTCGACCATGGATACCGAGGTGATCCTGCACCTCGTTGCCCGCTCCAGCCGTCCGCGTTTCCTGGACCGGCTGACCGATGCGCTGCAGCGTATCGAAGGCGGCTATGCCCTCGTCGGCCTGACAGGCAAGAAACTGATCGGCGCGCGCGACCCGGTCGGCCTGCGCCCGCTGGTGCTGGGCCGTCTTGGCGATGCTTATGTGCTGGCATCTGAAACCTGCGCGCTGGACATTATCGGCGCAGACTTTGTACGCGAGATCGAGAATGGCGAGATTGTCGTCATCTCCGACAAGGGCATTGAGTCCCACCGCTTTGCACAAGCGCGCCCGGCCAGCCCCTGCATCTTCGAATATGTCTACTTTGCGCGCCCTGACAGTATTGTTCAGGGCCGCTCTGTTTATGAAGTCCGCCGCCGCATGGGTCACCAGCTGGCGACCGAGACCCCGTGCGAAGCCGATGTCGTGGTGCCTGTGCCGGATTCCGGCGTGCCGGCCGCACTTGGCTTCTCCGAAGCTTCCGGCATCCCGTTCCAGATGGGCATCATCCGGAACCACTATGTCGGACGGACCTTCATCCAGCCGACGCAGACCGGACGCCAGAGCGCGATTTCCAAGAAGCACAGCCCCAACAAGGCCGTGCTGGAAGGCAAGCGCGTCGTTCTGGTTGACGATTCCATCGTGCGCGGCAACACGTCGAAAAAGATCGTCCAGATGGTCAGAGAGGCTGGCGCGAAGGAAATCCACTTCCGCTCCGCCAGCCCGCCGATCGTGAACCCGGATTTCTACGGCATCGACATGGCCGCCAAATCCGAACTGTTCGCGGCCATCCACACGCATGAAGAGATGGTACGTGAGCTGAAGGTGGACTCGCTGGGCTTCCTCTCTGTCCCCGGCCTCTACAAGGCGATCGGCGAGCCGGTACGCAACGATTCCATGCCGCAATTCGCAGACCATTGCTTCACCGGCGACTACCCGACCCCGCTGGTCGATTACGAGCACGACGAGAGCGACAAGGAGCGTCAGCTGTCCCTGCTGGACGACGCCTGAACCCTGCGCTAGACGCGCGGCATGACCCAGCCTCGTCTCATCCTCGTTACCGGTGCCTCACGCGGTATCGGCCGGTCCGCCGCCCTGCACCTTGCCCGTCAGGGAAACATCGTCATCGCGGTGGCACGCTCGAAACTGGCCCTTGAAAAGCTGGATGACGAGATCCGCGCCCTCGGCAGCGAGGCCGTTCTCGTGCCGATGGACCTGAAGGATACCAAAGGGATCGAGACGCTGGGCAAGGTGATCGGCGAGCAGTTCGGCCGCCTCGACGGCCTCGTCGCCAATGCCGGCATTCTCGGCACGCTCGGCCCGCTGGAAACCTGTGGCCCGCGCAGCTTCGAGGAAACCATCGCGGTGAACCTCAACGCAAATTTCCATCTGATCCGCGCCCTCGGCCCCTGGCTGCACAAGTCGGACGCCCCACGCACCGTGTTTGTCACCTCCGGCGTGGCCCGCCACCCGCGCGCCTTCTGGGGCCCCTACCAGGCTGCGAAGGCCGGGCTTGAGGCCATGGTGCTCGGCTGGGCGGATGAGCAGGAAAACCTGCCGCTTCGCGCCAACCTCTTCAATCCGGGCGGCACCCGGACCGGCATGCGCGCCGAGGCCATGCCGGGCGAAGACCCGATGAGTATTCCGTCAGCGGATGATGTGGCCGCCGAACTGGTGAAACTGGTCAGCAAGGACGAGACACGTACGGGGCAGGTCATCAATTACCGCGACCTCGTTTCCGCGCATTGATGGCAGGTGAGCCAGCCGTCCGGTCCGCGACCCGCGAAGACCTGCCGCTCCTGAAAGACTTCGAACAGGGCATCATCACGGCTGAGCGGCCGTATGACCACACCCTCAAACCGGACCCGATCAGCTATTACGACCTAGGAGAGCTGATCGATTCAGACGAGGCGGAAGTTGCCGTTGTTGAGGTGGATGGCGAGATCGTCGCTTCCGGCTATGCGCAGAAAAAGCCTTCCCGGCATTACATCCAGCACGCGTATCACGCCTTTCTGGGGTTCATGTTCGTCCGCCCGGAACATCGCGGCCGCGGCCTGAACAAGGTACTGATCGACCATCTGACCGGCTGGGCAAAAGCCAAGGGGCTCAGCGAGATCCGGCTGACGGTCTATTCCACGAACGAACCCGCCCTCCGCGCCTATGAGAAGGCAGGCTTTGCGCCCTACATCACCGAGATGCGCCTGAATCTGGACGAGTAGCCTCCCGGCAACGTTCTTCCTCGCGCACGGCTTCCCAGCGTTTGCGCAGGCGTGCGACGCGTTCCGGGAAACGCGTCTCCAGCATTTCCACCTGCTTCACCCGGTCGGTGCGGAAATGGCGGAAGCCCTCCCGCAACTCGCACCAGGCGCACATCATGCGGATGTCGTCGGCATAGACGATCAGAAATGGCCAGACCGTGCGCCGGGTGGAATTCCCAGTTTCGTCTGCATAGCTGAGATCGAGCTTCTTCTGCGTCCGGATCGCTTCGCGGACCAGCGCCACATCGAAGGAATCTTCCGGCCGCTTGCGGAAGCTGACCGGCACGAGGCCCGCATCCATGATGACGGGCTGCAGGTCCAGCGGCACAGCCGTCGATAGTTTTGCGATCAGGTCTTCCGCCCCGCGCACCAGCCGCGCATCACCGCGGGCCGCCACCCAGCGTGCCCCAAGCACGGCGGCCTCCAGTTCGTCCGTCGTCAGCATAAGCGGCGGCATATCGTATCCGGAATCGAGCACATAGCCTGTGCCGGCCTCCCCGCGGATCGGCACGCGCTGGGCGATCAGTTCTGCCATGTCGCGATAGAGCGTGCGCAGGCTGGTCTCCAGCTCCTCTGCCAGTTCACGCCCCGTCACCGGGCGGTTCTTCCGGCGCAGGATCTGGATAATCTGGAACAGTCTTTCGGTGCGTCTCATGAATTGGAGCCTACTGCCACGCTGCTGACACCATGCTGTCAGCAGGCCCCGGCTATCAAGCCCTCATCGCAACCCGATAAGGAGAAAGACGATGATCACGCTTTACGGATGGGGCCCCATGTTCGGATGCCCCTCGCCCAGCCCCTTTGTCATGAAGGCCGACATCCAGCTGCAGATGCTCGGCGTCGATTTCACCCGCGCCATCGCGGATCTCGACGCCGTGCCGAAGCACAAGGCGCCTTATGTCATCGATGATGGCCAGCTGATCGAAGACAGCAATTTCATCCGCCAGCATTTTGAACAGAAGCTCGGCAAGGGTCTCTATGACGGCTTCTCCGGCAAGGACATCGCCCTCAGCTGGGCACTGGAGCGGATGGCAGAAGGCCAGCTGAACAAGATCATGGCCTATGAGCGCTGGATGAAGGACAACAATTTCGACAAAGGTCCCGCGCAGTTCTTTTCTGATGTACCGGCCCCATCTCGTCCGGCTGTGATGAAGGATGTGCGCCAGGGGCTCACCGCCATGTATACGGGCGAAGGCACAGGCCGCTTCACTGAGGCCGAACGCATACAACTGGCCAAATGGGACATTGGCGCGTTCGCGATGCAGCTGGGTGATCAGGACTACATGCTTGGCAGCGCGCCGACCTGCGCCGATGCCGCGATTGCCGCTATCCTGATCTGCTGCGCGGCGGAATTCTTCGACACACCGCTCAGCGGCCTTGTCCGTCAGCACTCGAACCTTGTGGCCTATATCGAGCGGATGACCGCGCGTTATTTCGCCCACGCTACCTGGCCGGAATGGCCGGTGCTGGCTGCAGAGCCTGCCTGATCCATATCCGGGGTGGGCGGCATCGCGGCCCGCCCCGGCCTACAGCCGGAAGTGTTTCGACAGTTTCAGACCCTGGCCCTGATAGTTGGAGCCCTTGCCGCCATAGAGCGCAGCGGGCTTGGCCAACATCGGTTCATAGATCAGTTTCGCGACCGGCTGGCCGTGCTCCAAGATGAACGGCACATCCCGCGAGCGCACTTCCAGCACGGCGCGGCTGCCGCCTGTATTCGTACCGAAGCCAGGATCGAAGAAGCCGGCATAGTGGGCGCGGAACTCCCCCAGTTCCGGCGCGATGGGCGCCATCTCGGCGGCCTCATTGGGGCCGACCTTCACCGTCTCGCGGGACACGAGGATGTAGAACTCTTCCGGGTTCAGCACGATGCGCCCGTCGCGCGGGTAGACCGGCTCCCAGAACTGCGCCGCCTCATGCGCGCCAAGGCCGCGCAGGTCCACCACGCCGGAATGATGCTTCGCACGATAGCCTGCGGGTTGGCCTGCTGGAGGCTCAAGGTCGATCGAGACGACTTTCTCTTTCAACGGTTCCGGCTTCTTCCGTTTGAACCGGACCTGCGCCAGCCGGTCGCCTGGGCGGACCATGATCGGGAAAGTCCGCGGTGAAACTTCAAGATAGAGCGGGCCGGAATAGCCCGTCGGCACCTCGTCGAAGGCGCGGGACCGGTTGGTGACCAGACGGGTGAACACGTCGATCCGGCCGGTGGAGCTTTTCGGGTTTGCCCGGGCCGCGATGCCCGGCGGCAGGCGCAGGTGTTCCTGCAGCGGTACGAGATAGACGCAGCCGGTCTCCAGCACGGCGCCTTCCTGGGTCAGGTCGATGCGGTGCAGATGGATACCCGGCTCCTGCAGCATCTCGGCGACCGTGCGCTCCTTGCCCGGCAGGAAGCTCGCCCTCAGACGGTAGGCATCCTCGGCAAAACGCAGGTCGAGGCTGGCTGGCTGTACCTGTCCCTCATCCAGCGGCGTATCCGTGCGGATGGCGCCGGATGCCACCAGCGCCTCGATTTCCCGATCGGGAAGAACACCTGTATCCTGTGCCATCTCTTGCACCCCTCGCCCTCTCAGGCATAAGGGCGAAAGCTGGAAACACAAGGAATTTGCTGCCATGGCCGACGCATCGGGCGGAGACGCTAAAAAAGGCTGGAACCCTGCCACCAAAGCGGTGCGCGGCGGCCTCATGCGTTCCGAGCATGGGGAGATCGCCGAAGCGCTGTATCTGACCTCCGGCTATGCCTATGACAGCGCCGAACAGGCGATGCGCCGCATGGCTGGTGAAGAGCCGGGCTTCGTCTATTCCCGCTATGGCAGCCCGACCTGCGAGATGCTGCAACAGCGCCTCGCCCTGATCGAGGGCGCGGAAACCTGCCGCGTGACCGGGTCTGGCATGGGGGCCATTTCCTCGGCCATTCTTGCCCCACTGAAGGCAGGCGACCGGGTTGTGGCTTCGAAAGTGCTGTTTGGCTCCTCCCGCTGGATCATCGCCAACCAGATGCCGAAATATGGCATTGAGGGCACCTTCGTGGACGGCGATGACATGGAGGCCTGGGAACGTGAGATCGGCAAGGGTTGCCAGCTCGTCCTGATCGAGACGCCCGCAAACCCTCTGCTGGACGGTGTGGACATTGCCGCCGTGGCAGAGCTGTGCCGCAAGGCCGGTGCCCTTCTGGTGGTGGACAATGTGTTCGCCACACCCGTCTTGCAGAAGCCTCTGGAACTGGGCGCCGATGTCGTCGTCTACTCCGCCACCAAGCATATGGATGGCCAGGGCCGCGTCATGGCTGGTGCGATTCTCTGTGATGAAGCGCGGATGACCGAGATCTACGACCCGTGGCTGCGCCACATGGGCCCAGCCGCTTCGCCGTTTAATGCCTGGGTCGTCCTGAAGGGGCTCGAAACCATGCAGCTGCGCGTCGAAGCGCAAAGCCGGACGGCGGCACGCATTGCCGATGCGATTGCGGACCACCCCGCCATTGCTGACGTGCGCTACCCTCATCGCAAGGATCACCCGCATTACGAGATCCACAAGAAGCAGATGAGCATGGGCGGCACCATGCTGGCCCTTTCTGTCAAAGGCGGACAGGACGCGGCCTTCCGTTTCCTCAACGCGCTGGAACTGGTCGACATCTGCAACAATCTTGGCGACACGAAATCCCTTGCCTGCCACCCCTCGACCACGACGCATCGTGCGCTCAGCGATGAGGAACAGGCATCCATGGGGCTCGATCGTTCGTGGATCCGTTTCTCGGTCGGCCTCGAAGATGCCGCCGACCTTGAAGCTGACGTGATCCAGGCGCTTAACAAGGTGTAAACAAACACCGGGCAATTTCATCGAATGGCTCGAAGGTCGCCCCCGCCCCAGTACGAACACGTCACCGACGGAGTGCGCATCCGCGTGCGCCCGAAGTTCATGTATGACGAGTCCGAGCCGGCGGCCGGGCGCTTCATGTGGTCCTATACGGTCGACGTCGAGAATGAGAGCGAGTGGACGTGGACGATCATCCGCCGCCACTGGGAAATCGTCGACGCACTCGGGCGTCTGCAGGCGGTCGATGGCGAAGGCGTGATTGGCCAGACGCCGACACTCGGGCCCGGCGAACGGTTCAGCTATACGTCGGGCGCGCCGCTGTCTGCGCCTTCGGGCATGATGCGCGGCACCTATGACCTCATAAACGAAGAAGGCGGCGAACTGGTTGCCCAGATCCCCGCCTTCTCACTCGACAGTCCTTATGACACGTCGAGACCGATCTGATCTGAAGGCTTAGCCTTTCAGCGCATCCTTGATGGCTTTTTCGATGCCCGGCTGGTCAGCCCCTTCAATGGCTGTGTCACCGATGTAGAAGCCCGGCGTACCGCTGAGGTTCAGTGCGTGTCCGAGTTTCTGCATATCGTCCAGCTGTTTGCGAAGGCTGACCGATTTCATGTCCGCGCGCATCTTGCGCACGTCGATACCGATCTCTTCGCCCAGTTCATCGATCTTTTTCTCGGTCAGCTCGTCATTCGACTTCAGCTCCATCAGGGCGACATGCATTTCGTAATACTTGCCCTGTTTGCCAGCCGCGAGCGCCGCCAGCGCCGCCGTCTCGCTGATCCCGCCAAAGATCGGGTATTCCTTGAAGACAACGCGGACCTTGTTGTCATACTGCTCCGGCAGCCCCTGCACGAATGGCATGGAGCGCTTGCAGTAGCCGCAACGGTAATCGAAGAACTCTACCACCGTGACAGGCGCATCGGCAGGCCCGATAAAGTGATCCGTATCGAGATTATACAGCTCGTCTGCGTTCTGGCTGATTGCGTCCTTGGCAGCCTTGGCAGCTTCGGCCCGGTCACGCGCGTTGAGGGCGATAATCGCCTCTTCGATCACTTCAGGATGGGTCACGATATATTCGTGGATAACCGTCTCAAGCTCGGCACGCTCCATGGTAACCGGGGCTTTCCCGCCTTCGGCACAGGCGGGGGTCAGGGCGACCAGACCAAAAGCGGCGGTCGCAAGCAGGGGGCGGATCATTCGTAATACCTTTCCAGGCCCGTCACGGGCTGCTTCGTTTGGCGGCAACTATAAAGCCGCGGGCAGGCCCGTCCATCGGTCCTGACAGAAAGTTGAACGGATTCAGTGTTCGCCGACAGTGAACGTGAATTCACCCAGACCTCGGCGGGCCGCACGATCATAGAAATCCCGGTTGTCCGGATTGTTCGGATCGGTGATCAGCAGGATGTCGTCGGCCCGGCGGTAGTCCACCGTGTTACGCTCCAGCTGGTCGCGGGCACGGTGGGCAAAGATATTGGCGCGCTGCAGGTCTCCCACAGCATAGGCGGACTCTGCAGTGGCCAGTTGGGCTTCGGCGCGGCGGCCCTGCTTCTCCAGCGTGATTGCCAGCTGCTGCCAGGCGAAGGCATTGTCCGGTTCGGCAATCAGCGCATCCCGCAGGGCAGACTCCGCGGCCTCCACATCTCCCGCCTCATCGCGTGCGTTCAGCGAGCGGGCGTAGTTGATCAGCAGCAGCGGCTGACGGGGTTTCAGCTCAAGTGACTTGCGGTGCGGCTCGACCGACTCGGCCACACGGCCGCCCTCGAAAAGGATCTGCCCTTTCAGCTCCCAGAAGTATGGATTGTCAGGCTCGTCCACCAATAGCGAGTCGATGTCATCCAGCGCCACCTGAATGTCTGATGCCTGCATAGCGGCGATTGACCGCGCATAGCGGGCCGGTTCGCTCGTATCGCTGTCAGGATATTCCCGGCGCACCTTTCCGGGCGTATCGAGGAAGCCGATCAGCTTGGCGCGCATCATTTCATACTGATACTGTTCCCGGTCTGTAGGCGGAACATCACGCGTGGGCGACTCATCGGCCAGCATCCGCACATTGCGGATCCGGTCAGAGGCCAGCGGGTGGGAACGGAAATAAGGATAGCGGCGGGCCTGAGAGATCACTTCCTGCGCGCGGAATTTCTCGAAGAACTCCACGATGCCTTCCGGCGACTCACCGAGTTCGGTCAGGTAGGACACGGCTGCCGTATCTGCCATGGCCTCTTCGGAGCGTGTGTGAACATAGAAGTTCAGGGCGGCGAACTGGGAAGATGAGCCGATCAGGGCAGCGCCTGCACCGCCCTCCCCCGCCGCAATGGCCAGAATACCGAGACCGATGGAAATCAGCGCCGGGCGCGAGGCGACCTGTGCAGCACGACCGCGGGTAACCGTGTGGCCACAGGCAATGTGGCAGGTCTCGTGCGCCAGGACGCCTTTGATCTGCAATGGCGAGTCCGCCGCGATGATCAGGCCCGTATGAATGTGGACATTCTGCCCGTTGGCCACAAAGGCATTCAGGCTGGGATCGTTGATGATATAGAGGCCGACATCCTTGGGGTTCAGTCCGGCCACTTCGAAGATCGGATCGGTCCACTCACGCAGCGTCTCTTCGATCTCGGCATCACGGATCAGGCTCTGCGCAGAAGCTGACACAGCCACCGTCAGCGAGGCTGCTGCCATTGCGATATATCGCAGGAAAGTACGGGCCATGCGGGTCCTGTCTCCGTTTTCCGCTATTCCTCCTGAATCTACGGGCCAGAGCCCGCAAAGGCGAGAGGGAAGCTACAGAATAACAGAAATGTCAGGTTTTTGCTGAGGGGAAGATGAACGAAAGCGCCGGATCGAGCCGGATTCCGGCATTTTCACCCGCTTTCGGTGCCTCATGACGCGGCACGAGTGCCACCAGCCGCTGCCCGCCAGCTTCCAGAACCAGCCGGTTCATCCCGCCGGTCACTTGGCTTGCCAGCACTTTCGCCTGCACAGGCGAGGCCTGATCCAGGCAAATCCCTTCCGGGCGTACGACCAGTTCCATTCCGTCCTGAACGTCCGCCAGCCCCGCAGGCACATCCTCCGCCGCCAACCGGTTCACCGGCCCGAGCGAAGCAGCCACATCCGCGCTGACCGGGTTCATGTACACTTCGGCCGCCGGACCTTCCTGACGTACCTTGCCGCCGCGCATGATGGCCACATGGTCTGCCGCCTCCAGCGCCTCGACCGGATCGTGCGTCACCAGCAGTGCCGGAATGCCTGCCGCGCGCACGGCTTCCAGCGCCGCATCGCGCACGCTGGCACGCAGGGCCGGGTCAAGACCGGAGAAAGGCTCGTCCATCAGGATGGCGGCCGGCTTCGGGGCAAGCGCGCGGGCGATGGCGACGCGCTGCTGTTCCCCGCCGGACAGCTCGTGCGGATAGGCCTCGGCCCGCGCTGTCAGGCCCAACCGTCCCAGCCAGGCCATTGCTTCGGCTTTTGCCGCTTCCTTGCCCAGCGGCTTCAGGCCGAACGCAACGTTCTGCAAGGCATTGAGATGCGGGAAGAGCGCGAAATCCTGAAGATCAGGCCGATATGGCGCTTGTCCGGCGCCAGTGTCGTCCTGGTGGATGACAAGACCCGGTCACCCAGACGGATCTCGCCCTCATCCACCGGCTCCAGGCCAGCGAACAGGCGAAGCAGGGTCGACTTGCCCGCGCCTGAGCCGCCAAGCAGCGCGGTAATCGCGCCTGGCTTCAGTGTCAGGGACACGGAGTCAACGACGCGCACGCCGTGATAGGACCGGCTGACCCCGATGGCAGTCAGGCTATTGTTCATGCGTATGCTCGCCGGGGCGGGAGTGAGACAGGCGCCAGGACAACAGGATCACCGGCACCAGCCCCGCCAGCGTGATAAGCAGCGCCGGCAAGGCTGCAGCGGCCAGACGTTCATCGCTGGCATAGGCATTCGCCCGCACCGCCAGCGTGTCCCAGTTGAATGGGCGCAGCATCAGCGTGGCCGGCAGTTCCTTCAGGCACTCGACAAACAGGATCAATGCGCCTGCACTGGCTCCGGAGAGGGCGATCGGCAAATCGACTTCCCAGGCCTTCCGCAGTGGCGAGGCGCCAAGGCTTTCCGCCGCATGGCCCAGCGAGGCAGGCGCGCGCGCCAGCGCGGCAACCATCGGCTCTGCCCCTGTGGTCGTGAAACGGCTGGCATAGACCCAGGCGAGTGCGAGCACCGGCACAATCCCTGTCAGCGTCAAACCCAGCCCTCCCAGAACGACCAGCGCGCCCAGCGCCAGCACGGCCCCCGGAATGGCATAGGCAGACGAGGCCGTCAGCCGCGCAAAGGCAGCGCCGATCCCCTTTCCGCGTCCGGCCAGCGCAATCACCAGCGCCAGGACGAAACCGAAGACCGCCCCGGCCCCGGCCAGAACCAGCGTATTTTTCAGGGCTTCTCCGATCGGCGCGACATATTCCTGCGCTTCCAGCGCACGCCAGACGAGCCGTGAAACAGGCACAAGGAAACCAATGGAAAAGCCGACAAGGCAGAACAGGGCCGCGCCCCAGCCCCAGAAACCTGTGAGCTTCGAGCGGGAGACAGCCCGCCAGCGGGTGGAGCTTTGCTGGCTGCCTGCACGTCCACGGCTCCAGCGTTCGGTGAGCAGCAGGCCGACGACCAGCACCAAAAGGATGACCGCAAGGCGCGCAGCGGCAGCTGGCTCTCCAAAACTCTTCCACGCCCGGACGATGCCGAAGGTCAGCGTCGGCACGCCAAGATATTCTGCCGCGCCATAGTCCGCTGCCGTCTCCATCAGCGCCAGCGCAAGACCTGCCGCAATCGCCGGGCGGGCCGATGGCAGCACGACACTCCAGAAGCTGCGCAGCGGCGAGGCGCCAAGGCTCCGCGCCGCCTCCAGCGCACAGATGGACTGAGACACGAATCCCGTCCGCGCCGTCAGGTACACATAAGGATAAAGGCCACTCGCCAATACGAAGGCGAGCCCCGGCACAGAACGCATCGAGGGGAACCAATAATCCCGCGCCGACCAGCCAGTCATGTCGCGTAGAGCGGCCTGAACCGGTCCGCCGACGCCCATCAGGTCACCCCAGGCATAAGCCAGAACATAGCCCGGCGCCGCGAGCGGCAGGATCAGCAGCCATTCGAAGACAGGCCGCCCCGGGAAATCATGCATCGTCACCAGCCAAGCGGCCGGCACGGCAAAAGCCAGCATGAAGAAGGCCGCCATCGCCAGCGTGCCCAGCGTGCCGCCCAGATAAGGCAGCATCAGCGTGTCGCGGATATGCTGCCAGGCTTCCCCGCCGCCCATCAGCAGGGCAGCCACCAGCACCGACACAACCGGCACGGCAATGATCAGTCCGGCCAGTATGGCCAGTCCGTCACCGGGCCGGAAGCTCAGGCGTTTCGGGAAGGACACCCGTGCAGGAAGGGGAAGACCGGCCAAGTGCGTTCGCCTCAGTTCCAGCCAGCCTTGTCATAGATCTCCTGCGCTTCGGACTGGTGGGTGCCCAGCTCTTCCAGCGGGAAATCGCTCTTCTTGAAGTCAGGCAGGGCTGCGAGGCCTTCCGGCAGCGGCGCCCCTTCGATCATCGGGTATTCCTTGGTTGCGCCAGTCAGCCAGGTCTGCCCATCGACGCTGGCCAGCCATTCGATGAACTTGATGGCATTCTCGCGGTGCGGCGCGTGGGCCGCGACGCCTGCCCCGGTGACGTTCACATGCGTGCCGGTCGTATCCTGCTCCGGGAAGCTCAGCTTCACCTTCGCCGCGGCGGCCTGTTGGCTCGGCGCGCCGGTGGCCATGCGGACATAGTAATAGTGGTTGGTCAGCGCGACAGAACACTCCCCGGCTGCAATGGCTTCGATCTGGGTGATGTCCCCGCCCTGCGGCGGGCGGGCAAAGTTTGCGACCACGCCATCGGCCCAAGCCTGCGCCGCATCATGGCCCATCCGGCCGATGAGTTCGCCCATAAGTGACAGGTTATAGATATTGGTGGAGGAGCGCTGACATACCTCGCCCTTGAAGCGCGGGTCGGCCAGGTCGCTGTAATGGGCCACTTCGTCAGGCGTTACACGCTCGGGATCATAGGCGATCACGCGTACCCGGCGGGCCAGACCGAGCCAGTAACCATCCTTCTGCCGGAAGTGCTCCGGGATCTTCGAATCCAGCGTTTCATCCTTCACAGGCTGGAGAAGGCCAGCTGCCTCGAAACGGTACAGCGTGCCAGCATCGGACGAAATCACGACATCAGCAGGGCTCGCATCGCCCTCTGCCTTCATCGTTTCCAGCAATTCCGGCGCGCCTGATTCCCGGAAACGGACCTTGATGCCGGTCTCCTTTTCGAACTGCTTGTACATGTCCTTGTCGGAATCGTAGTGCCGGGCGGAGTAAACATTGAGGACTCCGGCGTTTTGCGGCTTGTCCCCTGATTCCGTTACAGGATTGCCCGAATCTGAGGCGGGCGTGCCTTGGTTCCCGCAAGAGGCGAGAAGGACGGTAGCGGCGGTGAGCCATAGGCGAATTCTGGTCATATCCGGGCCTGTTTTCTGCTTTTCAGGCCATCAAACATAGTTGAGAATAATTCGCAACAAAGCGTTGTAGCGACCTTTTGCCCGTTTTTTGCACCTGCGAACTACAAATCTCCCGCTTCGGGAGAATGAAGTTCAAATTTCCGCTGGTTTCCGTTTTACTAACGTTAACCCGGGGAACATGGGGGTTGGTGGTTATGACGACCGACATTGTGGTGGATCTTAGTTTGAAGTCGGCTGAAGAAGTCGCGCTTCTGGCAACCGTGGTGGACGCATTCGTGCAGCAGTTCCTTGGACGGAACCGCAACACAGGCGAAGCCCCGGACATGATGCTGCGTACGGCCTTCACGCCGGATGGCGAAGTCTCGAAAACGGTGATTTTCCAGGACCGTAAATGGGCGGACGCCTTTGTGAATTTCTGGGAAGACCAGAAAGACCAGACTCACGCGGCCTGATCTGCACCTGAACGCAGTGCGCTTTGCCGCCGCGTCAAAGCGAGTCATTCACCTTCAGGCGCAAACCGCCTAAGGGAGGGCCATGAGCCCGCCCCTGCCGCCACCGATTTCCAGCTTCACGCCAAAGGTTGCCATTCTCGGCGCCGGTATCGTCGGTCTGGCGACCGCGTTCGAACTGGCCATCAAGCGCGGCGTTCCCGTGACCCTCTACGATCCGGCACCCATGGGCCGCGGGGCCAGCTGGGCCGCCGCCGGCATGCTGGCGCCCGCTTTCGAAGCCGCTGCCGAAGAGGGCGTGCATCCTCACCTCTTCGAATTGTGTATGGAGAGCGCCGAACTCTGGCCCGACTTCTCCATCGACCTTGCCCATTCGGCGGATACGGATTCCGGCTATAGCGGCCGTCCCTCCCTCGCGCTTGCTTTCGACAAGGCAGAAACCGCCGCCATGCACCAGCTGGCCCGTGCCCTGGACGCACGTGGCATGGCGCATGAGGAACTGCCACCCGCCAGCGCTCACCTGCTGGAACCCTCCATCGCGCCGGACCTGATCGCCGCCCTGCAAATGCCAACCGACGGCCAGGTGGATAACCGAGCCGTTGTGCGTGCCCTGATCATGGCACTGCAGCGCAGCCCGTTGGCCACCCTGCGCAGCGAGGCCGCCCCATTGCGCAGCGAAAGCGGGCGCCTCACACTGGAAGGTCATGACCTGATCCTCGCCGCGGCAGGCTGGAACACCGCCGCCATCAAGGTGGAGGAGAACGGCCAGATGCTCAGTCTGGTGAACTGGGCCCCGGCCCTCGACCAGATCGACTGTTATGGCGGCCAGATGCTGTCAGTCGCACATGGCTATGGCTCGCCGGAAACGACACTGCGCTGCGGGTCCATCTATATCGCGCCCAAGGCGGACCGTGTGATCATCGGCGCCACGATGGAACCCGGCATAGCCACGGATGCACCAGACCCTGAGGCCATCGCGGCGCTGCACGCCCGCGCCGCCCGCCTCTGTCCCGTCCTGGCTGAGCTGCCGGTGATTGAGACCTGGGCTGGCATCCGCCCCGGCACACCGGACCATGCCCCCATGATCGGAGAGACCAGCACGCCGGGCCTGTTCGTTGCCGCTGGCCACTACCGGAACGGCATCCTGCTGGCGCCCATCACGGCACGGATCATTGCGGACATGATGCTCGGCAAGTCCCTCAGTGCGCTGCACACCAGCTTCACGCCGGACCGTGTCTTCGAAGCGGCCTGAACGAAGTCTCCCCAAAAAATTTCCCCGCGCCCTTGCATTCCGGTGCTGCGGCCTCTAAGTCGGCGCCTCGGCGAGCCCCGCCCGAAAGCTGAAGGATGCCCGAAATGAAAAACGCACCGCGCCTCGCCCTGCGTTCCAACTTCATTTCACGGCCCCTTCATGACCAGCTTTCTCACGCTCGACGCCCTCTCCCTTTCCACGCCTGACGGCACCCCGCTTTTCTGTGACCTGACGCTCTCGCTTGGCCGCGAGCGCGTGGGCCTTGTCGGCCGCAATGGCTGCGGCAAGTCCACGCTGCTGCGCGCCATCATCGGCGACGTCACGCCTGCGAGCGGCAACATCCACATTTCCGGCCGTGTCGGCATGCTCCAGCAAACGCTGGACGATGCGCTGGACCTCTGCGGCGCGCTCGGCATCACCGAAGCCCTTGCCTGCCTCGCCCGCCTGGAAGCGGGCGAAGGCAGTGTGGACGATGCCGCCGATGCGGACTGGACGCTTCCAGCCCGCGTGGAACAAGCCCTGGCCGACACAGGCCTGCGCGAAATGGCGCTCGACACACCGGTCGCAACGCTCAGCGGCGGCGAGCGCATGCGCGTTGCCCTCGCCCGCCAGTTGCTCGAGGCGCCGGACCTCCTCCTGCTGGACGAACCGACCAACAATCTGGATACGGAAGGCCGGGAAGCCATCGCTACGCTCATGCGCACCTGGCCCGGTGGGTTGCTCATCGCCAGCCACGATCGCGCCCTGCTGGAACAGGTCGACCGGATCGTCGAACTCTCCCCCATCGGCATCACGATCTTTTCCGGCGGATGGAGCGAATACGCTGCCGCGCGCGATGCGGCCCGCGAAATCGCTGAAGCAGATCTTGCACGTGCCAGTGACGCCCTGAAACGCACACGGAAGAGTGCCCAGCAGGCAAAGGAGCGGCAGGACCGCCGCGACAAGGCCGGCCGCGCCACCCGTGCCAAGGGCGACGCGCCGAAAATGCTGCTCGACAAGCGACAGGAACGCGCCGAGGCGACCCGCGGCAAGGGCAGCGCGCTCGCCGCCCACCAGATGTCAGAAAGCGAAGACAGTCTCGCCGCCGCCCGTGCCCGCGTCGAAATCCTCGTACCAATCACCATGGACCTGCCCCTCTGCGGCCTGCCCTCTGGCCGACGCCTGATCGAGTTCCGGGGTGCCCAAATGGCCTTTGGAACGCGCCACCTCTTCGGCCCGCTGGACTTTACCCTGACCGGGCCCGAACGCGTCGCCATCGCCGGGCCGAACGGATCCGGCAAATCCACCCTCCTCCGCCTCGTCACCGGAGCCCTGACACCCACCTCCGGCACTGCCACGCGCCTGACGGACAATTTCGCTCTGCTCGACCAGCATGTCAGCCTGCTCGCGCCCAGCGAGACCATCCTTGAGAACATGCACCGGCTGAACCCCGGCCTCAGCGCCAATGCCGCGCACGCCGCCCTCGCCCGCTTCGGTTTCCGCAATGACGACGCGCTGCAGGTGACAGGCACGCTGAGCGGCGGGGAGAAGCTGCGCGCGGGCCTCGCCTGCGTCTTCGCCCGGCCGGAGCCGCCGGACCTGCTGATCCTCGACGAGCCGACGAACCATCTGGACCTCCGCGCCATCGAAGCCCTCGAAACCGGCCTCAATGTCTGGGATGGCGCCCTCCTGCTGGTCAGCCACGACCCCGCCTTCCTGAACGCCATCGGCGTGACCCGCACGCTGGCGCTGGATCACAAGGGCCCATGACGCAGCGTCGCGCGGCGGGGAGTCTGGACGAGGTCGGGACGGCGCCTTAAGTCTGCCTCCGACAAGAGGAGACGCCGCATGTACCAGATCGCCCCGATGAGCGAGGACCAGGAAGCCATCAAGGCCGCCGTCGAGAAGACGCTGGAGCCGTTCGACGACGAATACTGGGGCAAGGTGGACGAGACCGGCAACTGGCCGGAAGAGTTCTGCGACGCCATGGCGAAGGGCGGCTGGTTGGGCATTGCCTTCCCGGAGGAATATGGCGGCGCGGGCCTCGGCCTGACCGAAGCGGCGCTGATGATGCAGACGGTGACGCGCACTGGCGCGGGCTTTTCAGGTGCCTCTGCGATCCACCTCAACATCTTCGGCCCGAAGCCGCTGGAGAAGTTCGGCAATCCGGAACTAAAGCAGGAAAACCTGCCGAAGATCATCTCCGGCGAGGAGAAGATGTGTTTTGCCGTGACCGAGCCGAATTCCGGCCTCGACACGTCCAGCCTCGAAACCAAGGCCGAGCGCACGAACAATGGCTATGTCATCAATGGCCGCAAGATCTGGACGACCGGCGCCCAGCGCGCCGACAAGATCCTGATCATCGCGCGCACCACCCCGAAGGACCAGTGCGCCAAGCCGCACCTTGGCCTCTCCCTCTTCTACACCGACCTGAACCGCAACCGGATCGAGGCAAACCCGATCCCGAAAATGGGCCGCAAGGCGGTGGAGTGTAACACGCTCTTCATCGACAACCTCGAAGTACCGAAAGAGCACCTGATCGGCGAGGAAGGCCAAGGCTTCAAATACCTGCTGCAGGGCCTGAACCCCGAGCGCGTGCTGTTCGCCGTGGAAAGCATCGGCCTCGGCTTCTCCGCGCTGGAGCGCGCCGCCCGCTATGCCAATGAGCGCGTCGTGTTCGGCCGCCCGATCGGCCAGAACCAGGGCATCCAGCACCCGCTGGCCAAATCATGGGCGGAACTGTCGGCCGCCGAGCTGCTCGCCTACAAGGCCGCCGGGCTATACGACAAGGGCCAGGATTGCGGGGCCGAAGCGAACGCTTCGAAATACCTTGGCACCGAGGCTGGCTTCCGCGCCTGCGAGACCGCAGTGCTGACCCATGGCGGTATGGGCTATGCGAAGGAATACCATGTCGAGCGCATGATGCGCGAAGCCATGCTGGCCCGCATCGCCCCGGTCAGCCGCGAGATGATCCTGAACTTCATCGCCGAACGCGTGCTGGGCCTGCCGAAGAGTTACTAGGCGCCCGCCTATTTCACGCCGCAGGAGAGATTGACGTCAAACCGGGCCGTCACGTTGACGGCCGGGCTTTCTCCGTCCTGCTGCAGGCTACCTTCAAGCACGCCAATCATGCGGCGGTTGTTCGTCGAGGCGTTATGCGTTTCGAGCGTCAGCGTGCCTTTGCCCGAATAGCGTACCGGCACGCGCACAGCCGTATCCGCAGGCAGGTTTTCCGGCCGGGTTACACCATTGTCCCAATCCATCTCCACCAGCGGAAAAACGCCCGTCTCCCCCGGCGCGATCACGGCCTCCGTATCGAACGCCACATTGAACCAGCTGTCGTCAATCGGCTCCCCGGAAAACAGCGACAGGCTGATCGGCGTTGTGCCATCGCATCCGCCGGACAGGGTCAGTTCGCTGGCATCTGGCACGGCACGCGACATGACGGCGCCGGTTTGTTCGAAACTGAACGCATTGGCTGTCCCATAGGGCATGCCCGCTTCTGACGCCGCTTCACGGACAGGCGCCGACGTTTCGCCCGGGGGGCCGCCGCAAGCGCACAGCAGCATCAGCGCACTCAGCCCGATAGGTGCCTGTTTCAGATTCATGTCCTGCCCGCCTCAGTTCCATATCTGACGACAGGCACAGGTCCGGAATGGAGAATGCCCCGTCAGGGGACTTAACGCAGCCCGGCCAGCAAGGCCGCCAGACGGCGCTACATATCGTCGGCCTTGCGCATGTGCTGGAAGAACTCATCCTTCGTGTTGGCGCGCGGATAGGGCTCGAACGGCACCGGCACGCCGAGGAAGGCGCAGAGCGGTTCCCAGCCATCCTTCGCTTCATGCACCAGCAGGCGCTCTGGCGGGATTGTCGCTTTCACGGCCACATCATGTGCGATGAAGGCGGCGATGAGGTCATCCTTCTGTCTCGCATCGCCGAGACTGCGTTCAATGACCTTCTCGACCATCCTGAACCACGCGACCGCCTGGGGCGGCCAGGTGTCGGGCGCCCACAGGCTGGCGAGGATGGTTTGGGAGATACTGTCGTACCAGCTCTCCGGCGACCGGGTGGACAGGATGATTTTCGCCTCGGGAAAATAGTCTGCCACCTCTTTCCAGAAGGCAGCCGTTGGCCAGTCCACAGCCGCGGCATAGCCATCGTAAATGGCGTCGAAGTCCGGCTTGCCTGCCAGCGCGTCACTCCAGAGCAGCACCTGCCTGTCGGTATTCTCGATCACCTCGATCATGTGGTGGCATGGCCAGTAGCCAAGCTGGTCGAGCGCAAGCTTCAGGGACATTGTCCCGGTTCGTCCAAAGCCGACACTGATTACCTTGAGCGTCAAATTCTACTCCCTATCGCCCGGCCCAGCCGGATCAACAGGTGACGCGCTAGCACAAATGAGGCAATTGAAACAGTATAACCTCAGTGCCGGGGCTTGCGGTCGCGGATCCGGTCGAAGCCGGCCTTCACATTGGCGAAGCGCTCCATGATGGCCGGTTCGAACTCATTATCGGTGAAGATATAGGGCCAGTTGCCCTCGATCCCCTCGCGCACCAGTTCGCCGACATAAAGCGGGTCAATGCCATGCGCGATGGCCTCACGCGCCATCTGGGCGAATTCGGAATGATCGAGGTTCGCGGACTCTCCGGTCGTATCGCGGGCGCCCTTGAAGCGGTCCGGCACATTGCGGGCAGAGTCCATGATCTTTGTACGAATAAAGCCTGGGCACAGAACCGAAACACCGATCCCACGCGGCTCCAGCTCCGCCCTCAATCCTTCGCTCAGCGCAACAACCCCTGCCTTGGTCACATTGTAGGGCGGGTTCGTCACCGGCAGGAAGCCTGCGATGGAGGCTGTCGACACGATCTGCCCGCCCTCGCCATGCGCTTCGATCAGGGGGCCAAAGATCTCGATCCCCCACACAACGGACATGAGGTTCACGCCGATGGTCCAGTTCCAGCCGTCATCGGTCCATTCGCCGTAGCGCCCGCCGCCGCCGACGCCTGCATTGTTGACGAGAATATCCACCCGGCCGAACTGCGCCATCGTCGCATCTGCGGCGGCCTGCAGCTGCGCCTTCAGGGACACATCCGCAATCACGCCTTCGACATCGGCATTGGTCTGCTTCAGTCCGGCAATCGCCTCATCCAGCGCGGCCTTCTCGATGTCGCACATCATGACCTTCACACCGGCCTGTGCCAGCGCGGTTGAAATGCCGAGCCCGATACCCGAAGCCGCCCCCGTGACAAAAGCGACCTTGCCTGCGAGATCCTTCATTGTGTCCTCCCGTTTTTCTTTTGGGGAGAACATGCGCCTTGCCCGCAAAAGGGACAAGGCCGGACGCGAGGGAAATCAGGCGACGTCGCGTTTGGCGCCTTGCAGCAATTCCCGATAGCCGGGGAAGCGTTTCTCACGGGCGAAATAGGCCCGCACATCCTTCGCCTCCAGCGGCGCGGAATACAGATAGCCCTGCACGAACCGGCAACCGGCACTGCGGGCAACTTCCAGCTGCTGGCGCGTCTCGATCCCTTCGATGATGCACTCGATGTTCAGGGAGCGGCAGAGGTGCTGGATCGTCGCCACCAGGCCCAGGCCACGCGCCGTGGAGTCGATTGCAGCGCCGAAGCTGCGGTCGATCTTCACGATATCGAACTCGAGATCCTGCAGATAGCGCAGTGAGGAATATCCCGTACCGAAATCATCGAGCGCGATCTTCAGCCCCAGGAAACGGAACTTCATGAGGTTGTGGCGCGCCTCTTCCATGTCGTTCAACAGGGACGACTCTGTCACTTCCAGAACAAGACGGCGGCGCACCTCTTCCGGTTCCGTCAGGATGATGGCCACGAGTGCATCGCTTGTCTCGCGGCTGATAATGTCCTGCGCCGACAGGTTGACCGACATGGAGGCAAGTTCCGGCCAATCCCGCAGATGCGCCAGCGCCTTGCGCACCACAACGCGGGTCAGCTGTTGGGTCATCCCCATTTTCTCGGCGATTGAGACGAATTCCAGAGGCGGCACGGAGCCGAGTTCCGGGCTGTCCCAGCGCGCCAGCGCCTCGCACCGGGTCACCTCGCCATCGGTGGAATTCACAATCGGCTGGAACACAAGGCGCAGTTCGGCATCGAGATCGGCCTTCTTCATCGCCTGATGAATGACAGCCTCGCGCATCTGAGACTCGGCATGCACGGCCGAAAATTCAACAGCACGGCCAATTTTGTGTTCCTTTGCTCGGAACAGCGCGAAGTCTGCCTGCTCCATCAGGTCACGTGCAGACTTTACCGGAAAGGCGCGTGAGGAATAGCCGACAGAAGCCGACACGCGGCTCGTATCCTTGTTTGGCAGTCGCACAGGCTCACTCATCGCATTCACGATACGCTGGGCGATGCGCTTGACGTCCTTCTGGCTCACGGACTTGGGCAGGATGTACGCGAACTCATCACCGCCGAGGCGCGCCACGCTCGCATCCTCTCCCAACACCCGTCTCAGACGTTTCGCCGTCTCGATCAGAACAGCATCCCCTGCCGTATGGCCGAACACATCATTGATCGGTTTGAAGCCGTCCAGATCGATCAGGCCGACAACAGGCGTTCTTTTATCCGTTTTCGGATTATACGCCGCATCGACATCCTGGAAGAATTTCCTGCGGTTCGGCAAGCCGGTCAGCATGTCCGTCAGGGCCATGGACTGGTTGGTATCGGCCAGTTCCGAAGCGCGCCGGTTTTCCGCGTTCAGGCGGTTCAGCAGAACAACAGACTGCGCGAGGCGCCGTTTGTAGGATTGAGACGCAAGGAAGAACACAAGATAGGTGACGGCAATCTGTGCTGTTGCGAAATAATAGAACTGCTCGTCCGGATCGAAAAACAGAATGCAGAAAACACTCAAAGTCAGGAATAGGCACATGCCCACAAGGCGCGGACGGGATATGCCGCAAATCGTCGATGACGCGCCGGTGAACGCTGTGAAGAAGGACAGGTACAAACGCTCCTGGTCGGATGCATAAGGCAGAAGCGCCCAGACCCAGAGCCCAAGACTTGCAAACAGAAGCGACGTCAGCAGCTCCACCTGCAGCAGTTTCCGCTGCACCTTTTCCGGGTGGAGCATCCCTTTCCGGCCGTGATGCCAGATCAGCAAACGGATCGCCCCCAAAAGGACGAAGACGGTGGGCACGCCGATTGTCAGGACATCCGGAGCTTGCTGCAGGAAGGTCGAGCCGAGCGCGATGACAGCAATCACCAGCATCAGGTACAATGCGGGGATGTTCTGCGTGATGACTCGTAGCTGCTCCATCATCACGGCTTCTTCCGGCGTACGCGCATTTTGCAGCATCTTCCGGTATGTCTGAATGTCCGTCTTGCTGAGCATGCTCTCCGCCCGGTTGGTCGCTTTTTGACTAAACCGGAAAAACTAATCTTCAGTGGATTGTTCGGGCGAATTTGAGCGCTTGGTTAAGCATGTGTTTAACTTGTTGGAGAGGCCCGAGCCTGTCCAACGCGCAAATACCGCGATCTGCTGCAGGCATTACAGCCATGCCCTTCCCTATCCGACAGGGTGCCGCGCCGGGCACTCTGCCGCCATGTCACTCCTGCACCCACCCCAGGGCTTCCCGCCGCACCTTGCCATGTTCTGGCCTCTGATCTGGGTCCAGGTACTGCTGCTCCGTGCAGCGGTGCGGGCCGCCTATGGGAAAGGGACGCAATATCACTGGAGCGTGACGCCGAATGGCCGCGTGTTCCTGACGTCGATTGATTGGCTGCCCGGCCAGAAATCCGAACCGGCCATCGTAAAGCCTTCCATACATGCAAATAATCGTCTCGCGGCGGCCTGCGATGGCCGGGCCTTCACGCCCGATTATGTGGCAATCCTCTCCCGCAACGCCTTCCCGGCTGCCTGCGATCCAGGCCAGCGCAGTCTGCGCCCTGTGGCCCTGGCTCCCTTGCTGGAAGGAAACCTGCCCCTGCCGGAAACATGACACGGGCCACTCTCCCCAGAAACCTGTCTCATCCAGCGAGCGTCTTCACGGGCGCCGCAGGTGCTGGAGCCTGCAGCGCATCCCCTCTTGCCCCGGACGCGGGCCACGCTAAAACCGCCCCATGACGAACACGCTTCCCGACCGCCTCTGTGTCGACCCCGACAGCCCGTTCCACGATGCCGACCTGCTGCAGCAGGAAATCGGCGTGCGTTTCAACGGCGTGGAAAAAACCAATGTCGAGGAGTACTGCATCTCCGAAGGCTGGATCAAAGTCGCCGCCGGCAAGGCGCTCGACCGCAAGGGCAAGCCTCTGACCCTGAAGCTGAAAGGCCAGGTCGAAGTCTGGCTCAAGGACGGCAGCGAGGGCTGAGCCCTCTTCCGGTTCTTGCCAACTCGCCGTAAGCTCCTCTCCGGGAGGGCCGTTTCATGGCGATATTCATTCTGGGTCTGGTGATCTTTTTCGGCGCGCACGTCTTTTCGGCTGTGCGCTCGAGGGACCCCGACAAAGACCTCAAGAAGAAGTTCGGCTACGGGCCCTATATGGGGGCCTATACCTTCGTCTCGATCATCGGCTTTTTCCTGATCTGTGTCGGCTTTGGTGAAACTCGCGGCATGGGTCTCGTTTATTCTCCGCCGAGCTGGGGAAAGCATGTCAATTTCGCCCTGATGCCACCGGCCTTCATATTGGTCGTGGCCTCACAGCTGCCCGCCGGCCGGATCAAGAAATGGGCCAGGCACCCGATGCTGGTCGCCGTGAAACTCTGGGCGTTCGGGCACTTTTTCGCGACCGGCCAGTTGAACGCCTTCCTGCTGTTCACCGCCTTCATGACTTTCGCCATTTTCGACCGGGTCATGGTCAAACGCCGCGGGGACAATGGCCCATCGCCGGAAACACCGACGAAACTCTGGGCTGATGTCGTCTCGGTCGTCGGCGGTGTCGCGCTTTATGTCCTGTTTGTCGCCTACCTGCATACCGTCCTTATCGGCGTGCCTGTCATCCTCAGCCGCTAACGGTTACGCCAGCCAAGCCGAGGTGCCAGCGCCATCGCGGCAAGACCAACGGGAAAAAGTGCGCCCTGCCGGATATCGAATGAAGCCAGGTATTCATCCACCGGCTGCCTGATCAGGCCGAGGGCGAACAGGCTCTCGATAAGCAAGAGGACCGCAACGCCGCCTATACCGACCAGAAAAGTGTCGGGACGGAAGCCGATTCCCTTGCCGAGCCTGTAGCCGAACGCGCAAACCGCGCCGGTCACAAGCGGAAATTCCAGCCAGTGAGCCGCAGGATCGCCCAACCAGGGCATGAAAATGAACTCCCGCAAAGCGCCAAGAATGAAGCCGATCACAAAGGCTTCCACGCCGTAGATCAAAGCCAGTTTCCACGTCCCGTGCCGCATCGCCCTGTTTCTGCCTCCAGATAACTTCCTTGTAATCCCAGAAGGAATTCTTGCCCGGACCTTCGGGAGCGGATAAGCCGCAGCGCATGTCAAAGCAAACCAAGATCACCCGCAAGACCGTCAAGGACATCGCCAGGGCCAAGGGCGGTACGCCGCTGGTCATGCTGACGGCCTATGATGCGCCCATGGCCGAACTGATGGATCCGCATGTGGACATGATCCTCGTCGGGGACAGCCTCGGCATGGTGGTGCACGGCCTGCCCTCCACGGTCGGCGTCACCATGGAAATGATGATCCTGCATGGCCAAGCCGTGATGCGCGGCTCCGAGCAGGCCTTCGTCGTGGTCGATATGCCCTTCGGCAGCTACGAAACGAGCGAGGATCAGGCTTTCCTCAATGCCGCCCGGATCATGAAGGAAACCGGCTGCCAGGCCGTGAAGATCGAGAGCGGTGCCTATGCCGCGCGGCAGATCGCGCATCTGGTCGAGCGCGGCATCCCGGTCATGGGCCACATTGGTCTGCGCCCGCAGGCGATCAATGTCGACGGGGGATTCCGCGCCAAGGGCCGGACCGAGACTGAGCGCGAAATCGTTATTAACGAGGCCCGCGCTGCCGACCGCGCCGGGGCCTTCGCGATCGTCATCGAAGGCGTCGCCGAAGATCTCGCGGCCGAGATCAGCGCCGAGGTCAGCTGCCCCACGATCGGCATCGGCGCCTCGGCTGCCTGCGACGGACAAGTCCTCGTCGCCCAGGACATGCTAGGCCTGTTCGACTGGGCCCCCAAATTCGTGCGCCGTTATGCCGACCTGCGCACCGCCTCGGAAAGCGCCATCAAAGCCTATGCCGAAGACGTGCGGACCCGTAATTTCCCCGGAAAAGCCGAAACCTACAGCCTGCGAAAACCTTGATGCGAACAGCGCTGGCACGTTGCAGCCAGCGGCGGCGGCGTCTAGGTTCCCGCCAGAGTTCAGAACCCCTACCGGAGCGGCCCCTTGAGCGACATTTTTGAAGAAGTCGACGAAAGCATTCGCCAGGACAAGATGGAAGTCGCCTGGAAGCGCTATCGCCCGTTCGTCTATGGCGGTGCGGCGCTTCTGATTGGCGGCGTGGCCCTGAACGAATTCGTGCTTCACCCGCACTTCGCCAGGGAACGCGCCGCCCGCGCGCTGGAGTTCGAAAAAGCAGAAACACAACTGGCCGACGGGGACTATGCCGATGCCGAAGCTGGCTTCCGGGAGCTGGTGAACGGCGAAACCACCCTGTCTCCGCTGGCCGCCAACTATCTTGCGCAGGCCCTTTACGAAGGCAGCGGCGATGCGGCTGGTGCGACCGAAGTCCTCGAAGCTGCGGGTAAGGCAGACGGCTCTCCCTTTGAGCGTGTTGCCCTGCTGAAAGCTGCCTATGCCAAAGCAGACACGTCTTCGCTGGCTGAACTGGAAACGCTGCTGGGAGATCTCAAGGAAGAGGAATCCGGTCTTGGCGCCCTCGCCCGGGAACTGATCGCTGCGAAAGCCTATGCCGAGGGAGACGCAGCCCGCGCACGGACGGCCTTCAACCGGCTGAAGTTCGACGCGGCAGCACCGCAGGGTGTGATCCGGCGTGCGGAAATCGCCCTCGCGGCCATTCCGATCCCGGCAGACGCTGCCACAGATGAGACTGCTGAAGAGGTTGCGCCTGCTGAGGCTACCGAAACCACCGAGGAGACCGGTCAATGACCCCAATGCGCAAGTTTCTGCTGGCCGGTGCCGCCCTCGGTTTTCTCGGCCTGACCGCATGTGCGGGCCTGCCCAAGTTCGGGAACAACAAGGCAAAGGAAATGGCCGAGGCCGAAAAGGCCGGGCGGATCACCATGGTCCTGTCCGATGACGAGCTGGCAGCAAGCCCGGACCTCGCCACGGAAACCATTACCCTGCCCCCTGCCAAGCCCCTCGAAACCTGGACCCAGGCCGGCGCCAATGCAGAGAAAGTGATCGGCCACATCAGCGCCGCCGAAACACTGAGCATCGCGTGGCGTACCAATGTCGGCAAGGGCTCCGGCAAGAAATCCGCGCTGTCCACGCCGCCGGTCGCCAATACAACCACCGTGTTCACGCTTGATGCCGAACAGCAGATCGTCGCAACGGATCTGGCCAGCGGCCGCACGCTGTGGCGCGAAAAGCTGAAAGGCCTGTCCAAGCGTGACAAGGCCGCACTCGGCGGCGGTCTCGCTGTTGAGGGCGACACGCTGATCGTCTCCAGCGGCTTCGGTTATGTCGCTGCTCTCGACGCCAATACCGGCGCGGAGAAGTGGAAGAACCCGATGAGCTCGCCGATGACCGGCGCGCCGACCATCAAGGAAGGCCGGATCTACGTCGAGTCCAACAATAACGAGATCTTTGCCCTGTCGATGGAAACCGGCGAAATCGAGTGGACCGACCAGGCCATCTCCGAAACGGCCCGCGTTCTGGGCAGCCCCAGCCCGGCCGCCGTGGAAGACTTCGTCATCGCGCCCTTCTCTTCCGGGGAAGTCATCGCCTATCTCGCCTCCAATGGCCGCCGCCTCTGGACCGACGCCATCTCCAGCGCAGGGCGGTTCACGCCGATTTCCGAGATCAACGATATCGGGTCTCGTCCGGTTCTGGCTGGCGGCATCGTCTTCGCGTCCAGCCAGTCCGGCATTACTATCGCAATTGACGGGCGCAGCGGCCAGCGCATCTGGTCCAAGCCCATCGGCTCGACCCAGGCACCGGCAGTGACCGGTGAGCAAATGTTCGTCATCGGAACGGATGGCAAATTGGCTTGCCTCAAGACCACGACAGGCGAAGCCTATTGGGTGACCCAGCTGCAGCAATTCGAAAAAGAAGAGAAAAAGAAGAAGCGCATCTCGTATTCGGGGCCGATTGTCGCCTCCGACCGCGTGCTGGTCGTGTCTTCGACCGGGCACCTTCTCGCCTTCTCTCCGCAAACCGGCGAAGAAGCCGGTTCGCTAAAACTGGGTGACCGCGTCTACCTCGAACCTATCGCAGTGCAGGACAAGCTCCTTGTCCTGACGGATGATGCAAAACTGATCGCAATCAAGTAAGGGGCGGCGCCGGCAGGCGCGAACCCCCGTTTACGTCACGGGCCTGCCATGCCGCTCAAACTCGCTATTGTCGGACGACCGAACGTCGGAAAGTCCACCCTCTTCAACCGCCTCGCCGGGAAGAAGATCGCCCTGGTCGATGACCAGCCAGGCGTCACGCGCGACCGCAAGGAAGCCGAGGGCCACCTCGCCTCGCTGCCGCTGATCCTGATCGATACGGCCGGCTATGAGAGTGTCCATGATGACAGCCTCGAATCGCGCATGCGCGAACAGACCGAGGCCGCCATCGCCGAAGCCGAACTCTGCCTGTTTCTTGTCGATGCCCGCACCGGCCTGACACCGGACGACGAGACCTTTGCCATGCTGCTTCGCAAGTCCGGCCTGCCGGTCGTGCTCGCGGCCAACAAGGCGGAAGGCCGCCAGGGCGAAGCTGGCGTTCTGGAGGCCTGGCGCCTCGGCTTTGGCGAGCCGGTCGGCCTGTCGGCCGAACATGGCGAAGGCTTTGCCGAACTGTTCGAAGCGATCCGTCAGGCCCTTGGCCCGGAGGCTTTCGAGAAGGCCATGGAAGAGCCGGAGCCGGACTATGCGCGTTCCGGCGGCGAAGACATTCTCGAAAAGCTCGCCCATATCGACATTGATGATGACACGCTTTCCGATGACGACCTTGTCGCCGCCATCGAGGAGGCTGATGTCGATGTGGAGCCGGAGCCTCCGCGCCTGGACAAGCCAGTCAAGCTGGCCATTGTCGGCCGCCCGAATGCCGGCAAGTCCACCCTCATCAACCAGCTGCTGAAATCCGACCGTCTACTGACGGGCCCCGAAGCCGGCATCACGCGCGACTCCGTCACGCTGGACTGGGAATGGGAAGGCCGGCGTGTGCGCCTGGTCGACACGGCAGGCCTGCGCCGGAAGAGCAAGGTGCAGGAACGGCTGGAGCGCATGTCGACGGCCGAGACCATCCGCTCCCTGAAATATGCCGAAGTCGTCGCGCTGGTAATGGACCCGCACGACGCGCTGGAAAAACAAGACCTGCAGATCGCAGACCTCTGCCTGCGGGAAGGGCGCGGCCTCGTCCTCGTCGTGTCCAAATGGGATACGGTGAAGGATCAGGATGGCGCCGCGCGCCACATCCGCGAGCTTGCCAACCGCCTTGTCCCGAATGCGGGCGGCGCACCGGTCGTTTACCTGTCGGGCCTGACGGGCAAACATGTCGACCGGCTGATGCCAGCCGTGCTGCAGGTTCACAAGGATTGGACGGCCCGCGTGAAGACCGGGGACCTGAACCGCTGGCTACGCCACACGATCGAGCGCCATCCGCCCCCGGCTGTTCAGGGCAAGCGGATCAAGCCGCGCTACATGGCGCAGATGAAATCGCGCCCGCCGACCTTCGTGCTGATCGCGTCGCGCGGTGACCAGATGCCGGAGACCTACAAGCGCTACCTGATCAATGAGCTGCGCAGCGATTTCGACCTACACGGTGTGCCGATCCGCCTGTTCGTCCGCCAGGGCAAGAACCCCTATGCCGGAAAGCCGGCCGGGTTCAACAAACCGCCCTCGAAGAAAGGCAGCAAGGGCTGAGCCCTGCACACCGGAATGTTATTCGTCTGAGAGTGCCAGCCTTTATATGAAGGCGTGTACATAAGCAGGAGCATCGGGATGAATCAGATTCAGGACATCGTGAAGACCTATTACGGGGAAACCCTGTCTGGCACGAACGATCTGAAAACCGATGCCTGCACCACGGCAGACCGTCCGCCTCCACATGTCTCCGCGGCGCTCGCCGCCGTGCACGATGAGGTGGCCGGCCGCTATTATGGCTGCGGCCTCGCCATCCCGTCAGTGCTGGACGGGCTGAAGGTTCTGGATCTTGGCTGCGGCGCCGGGCGCGACGTGTACGCGCTGGCAAAACTGGTTGGCCCGGCAGGTCATGTCACCGGTGTCGACATGACGGATGCCCAGCTGGATGTCGCTCGCCAGCATGAGGCCTGGCATGCTGAACAATTCGGCTATGACGCGCCGAACACCCGTTTCGTGAAGGGGTATCTCGAAAAGCTCGGCGAGCTGGACCTTGAGCCCGGCAGCTTTGACCTGATCATCTCCAATTGCGTCATCAATCTGTGCACCGACAAGCCGGAAGTGTTCCGTCAGGCCCACCGCCTGCTGAAGCCCGGTGGCGAACTCTACTTCTCCGACGTCTACGCAGACCGCCGCATTCCGGCAAAACTTGCCGCCGATCCTGTGCTGTACGGCGAATGCCTCTCCGGCGCGCTTTACTGGGGAGACTTCCAGTCCATCGCCAAAGCCGCCGGCTTTACCGATCCGCGCACGGTGAACCATCGCCGCCTCGGTATTATCGACCCTCCCCTCAAGGACAAGCTCGGCCCGATCCGCTTTGCATCCGTGACTGCGCGGCTGATAAAACTGGATGGGCTGGATGCGGCCTGCGAGGACTATGGACAGGCCGTGATCTACAGGGGCGGTATTCCAGGCATGGAGCAGGTGTTCGTGCTTGATGCAGAGCACAGCATCGAAGCGGGCCGGGTCTTCCCCGTCTGTGGCAACACGCTGGCCATGCTGAGGGATACGCGCTTTGCTCCCTATTTCGACGTCATCGGCGACGGCGCCACGCATTACGGCCTGTTCCCCGGCTGTGCTGCGCCAGATGTGTTCGCCGCAACCGGTGCAGACGAAGCCCCCGCCTCCCCCGGCGGCTGCTGCGGCTGATCCCCGCCGAACAGTCCCCGGGCTAATCTTCCGCCCCGTCGACGCTACCGCGCAGGGACTTTATCTCTCCGCGCCGCTTCTTGGCGGCTATGCGGCGACGGACACTGCCCTGCGTCGGCTTCGTCCTGATTCGGCGTTTCGGCCTGATACTGGCCTTCCGGATCATTTCGGCAAGCCGCTTGCGCGCATCCTCCCGGTTCAGGGCCTGGCTGCGATGACTGCCCGCTTCCAGGATCAGCCGCCCGTCATTGGTCAGGCGGCTGCCATACAGCTTCACGAAGCGCGCCTTGATCTCTGCGGGCAAGGACGATGCCTCGACATGCCAGGTCAGCTGCACGGCAGTGGAGACCTTGTTCACATGCTGCCCGCCCGGCCCGGAGGCCCTGACGAACGCTTCCGACAGCTCCCAGGCCGGCACGACAAGCGTGTCTGATATGCGAAGGTCGCCAAAATCGGACATGGATGAAGCTTAACTCCCCGTTCAGAGACCGTTCAGGCCACGACTTGTAGGTTTGGCCCAATGCGCAATGCGCGACAACCAGACGGCCCGCCAGATAACCAATGGCAGGCCATTTCGACGGAGGCCATGCCTGCCATGAAACTGATGAATACATTCGGAAAAGCCATGGCTGCGCTTGCCGTCGCTGGCCTGACCATTGCTCCCATCGCCAGTGCCGATCCGGATCGCGGGCGTGACCGGGGAAGCTGGGACCGGGGTGATCGCGGCCATGACCGCGACCGCGGTGACCGGCACGACTATCGTGGCTCTGATCGTCATGACTATCGTGGTGACCAGCGTCGCTATGAGCACCGTGACCGTTACGAATACCGTGACCGCTACGATTACCGTCGCAGTTACCAGCCGCCACACTATGCCTATCGCCCGCCCGTCCGGCACTATGTGGCCCCGCCGCGCTATAGCTCTTACGTGACCTATGGCTACCGGACTGGCCCCTATTTCCGCACAGGCTACATCTCGCCTTATCGGATTGGCGGGTATTACCACCCGCATCCGCGCACGGTTTATATCAATGATTACGGCCGTTACGGCCTGTATGCCCCACCCCCAGGATACTACTGGGTCCACGATTATGATCGTGGTGACGCGATCCTCGCCTCGGTGGCTACAGGCGCAATCATTGGCCTCGTTGTTGGCGCACTCGCCTACAATTAGGCTGATCGGGCGTCCTGCCCGCTTGGTGAACGCCCGGACGACTTCCCGCGTCCGGGCGTTTTTCGTTCATCCAGAGAAATCAGGCCAAAAAGTCGCGTTCTTAACTTTTGAATGGCGCAAATCATGCTTAACTCTGGATTGTCTGGGATGGTCCCGGGCAAAAGAACGCGCCTGTTGCGCGCCTGAAAGGAGGTGATCCATGTCAAGTGAGATTCTAGGTGAGGCCAAACGGTCCAAGTCCTATGGTGTCTGGCTGGAGCAGCCTCTGACCAGCGCCTAGAGATTTGTGCCGGCGCGCTGCGATGCCGCCGGGACCTTTGTCCTCAACGGACTCACGGGAGCCGCCCTCATCAGGGCGGCTTCTTTGATTCCGGGCAGGACTTTCAGCCCATACGCACCCGGCGGTGGCGGAAACGGGTTCGCGCGGGCGCGCAATTCGGCTATCTGGCTGCAAACGCCAGAACGGAGACCTGCCCATGACCGTCCTCACACACGCCGCTTCCGGATGGACCATCGGGACAGGCAAACCTCTCTCCGTGATCGCAGGGCTGAATGTGCTGGAAGATGAGGGCCTTGCCCTTGAAATCGGCAGCGAGCTGAAGCGCATCTGCGGCCAGCTGGGCCTGCCCTATGTGTTCAAGGCAAGTTTTGACAAGGCGAATCGCTCCTCAATCAAGTCCTATCGCGGCCCCGGCATGGAAGCGGGCCTGAAAACGCTGGCCAGCGTGAAGGCGAAGCTGGGCGTGCCGATCTGCGCAGACCTGCACGAGCCTGGCCAGGCCGAACCGGTCGCCGAGGTGGTGGACATCGTCCAGATCCCGGCTTTCCTGTGCCGCCAGACAGACCTGGTCGTGGCGACTGCCCGCGCCACGGCAGCAGCTGGCGGTATCGTGCAGGTCAAGAAGGCTCAGTTCATTGCGCCATGGGATACGAAGAACATCGTCTCCAAGATCGGCGAAGCGGCCGATGTGGGCGTGATCCTGTGCGAGCGCGGCTCCAGCTTCGGATACAACAATCTGGTCGTGGACATGCTGGGCATTCCGGAAATGCAGAAACTCGGCTGCCCGGTGACGATCGACGCGACCCATGCCGTTCAGCTGCCGGGCGCTGACCCGCGCACGGCGGGCGCCTCCACCGGCGGACGCCGTGACGGGGTCGCCATCATCGCGAAGGCCGCCATCGCTTCAGGTGCAGATGGTGTCTTCCTCGAATTCCACACTGATCCGGACAAGGCGCTCTGCGATGGCCCCAGCTGCCTGCCGATCACCGATGCCGAAGGCCTGCTGACGACGCTTAAGGCGTTGCACGAGGTTGTCTCCGCGTGACGCGGAAGGCCGAACAGGAAACGCGCGTCATCCTGCTGAACAAGCCCTATGGCGTGCTCTCGCAGTTTACCGACCGGGGGAATGCCGGCTCGAAGCGGCGTACCCTGTCGGAACTGATCGACGTGCCGGGCGTCTACCCTGCCGGGCGGCTGGACCAGGATTCCGAGGGCCTGATGATCCTCACCAATGACGGACGCCTGCAGCACCAGATCGCCAATCCGGCAAACAAGATGCCGAAGACCTATTGGGCGCAGGTGGAAGGCATTCCTGACGAAGCTGCCCTGCAGCGCCTGTGTGATGGCGTTGAGCTGTCCGATGGCATGACCGCGCCAGCCAAGGCCCGCGCCCTGCCAGACCCAGAGTCTTTATGGCCCCGCGTACCGCCCATCCGCTTCCGCAAGTCCGTACCTGACAGCTGGATCGAACTGACCATTCGTGAGGGCCGGAACCGGCAGGTTCGCCGCATGACGGCGGCAGTCGGGCATCCGACATTGCGCCTCATTCGTGTGCGCATTGGCGAGTGGGAGCTTGAAAATTTGCAGCCGGGTGAATGGCGGGATGGCCAGGTGCCGCCGCCACCTTCACAGCGTAGCCGGGGCAGGCTACGCCACTGACCGCAGGTGGGGGCTTGCCCATGAAAGGGACGTTCATGGATACCAGCGTACAATTTCAGCAACTGCAGACATGGTGGGACCAGAGCGCCCCGCAATGGGCCCAGAATGCCTGGGCCTATTTGCTCTCGATCTGGGATGAGGGCGCCTATGGGCTGACCTATGGCCAGATCATCACCATTGTCGGCATTGTCCTGTTTTCCCTGATGATCCGCGGCCTGTTCGCGCGCACCTTTGTCCGTTGGATCACCCGGCTGGCCGCAGGCACCAAGACGCGCATGGACGATGTACTGGTCAAGGCCATCGCTACGCCGCTGAAGATCGTTCCCGTAATCGTGGGCATCTATGTGGCCCTGCAGATCGTGGACATCGGCGATCAGGCAGAGATCTACGCGAACCGCATCATCCAGTCCGTCGTGACGCTGGCTGTCTTCTGGACACTCTCGCGCGCGGTCAGCGCCTTCGAATACGCGTTCACCAGCCTGAAAGATACGCTGTCGCCTGCTGTGGTCGACTGGATGATCAAGGCGCTGCAGATCATCCTGATCATTCTCGGCTTCGGCGCCGTCGCGGAACAATGGGGTATCGCCATCGCGCCGCTGATTGCCGGCCTTGGCGTGTTCGGCATCGCTGTTGGCCTCGGCGCACAGGACCTGTTCAAGAACCTTATCTCCGGCCTGCTGATCATTTCGGAAAAGCGGTTCGTCCCCGGTGAATGGATCAAGGCGGATGGCGTGGTCGAGGGCACTGTGGAGAAGATCAACTTCCGCTCCACGCTTGTGCGCCGCTTCGACAAGAGCCCGGTCTATGTGCCCAACAGCGCCTTGTCCGATGCCGCCGTGACCAATTTCTCCCGCATGACACACCGGCGCATCAGATGGGTGATCGGCGTGGAATACCGCACCACGGTCGACCAGCTGAAATTCATCCGGGACGAGATCGAAGCCTGGCTCTGGAATGACGACCGGTTCGCCAAACCACCCGAAGCCGCCCTGTTCGTGCGCATCGACAATTTCAACGCCAGCTCCATCGACTATCTCATCTACGCCTTCACCCACACCAAGGACTGGGGCGAATGGCTGGCGATCAAGGAAGAATTCGCCGTCGCCGTGCTCGAGATCATCGAGAAAGCCGGCACCAGCTTCGCCTTCCCGAGCCAGACGATCTACATGCAGGAAACCGACCCGCCGGAAATCATGGCTCCGCCTGCGCGCAGCGAAGGCTTCGAACGGGCGCAGCTGCGCATGGAAGACGTCAAACGCCGCCGCAGCATGGGAGAGGCAGACGACGAAGGCTAATCGCCTGGCGGCGTGTAGCCTTTACTCGCCACCCGGCACAGGCTCGGCTGGTACCAGCGCACACATCAGGGGTGCGGCATCCTCCAGGGCAGCAAAGAGCGCCGTATCATCCAGAGTGTTCAGGTGTGCCGTGAAATGGCCATCTGTGCACTCCGGCCCGATCCTTGTGGGCGAGCAATCGAGATAAAGCGGTACATTCACTTTCCCGGGAATCAGGATGGCTGCGATCTCTTCCTGCCCGTACAGCACCACATGCGCGCTCTTTCCGGCTCTGTCGCAGGTATAGTCCAGTTCCTGCGTCAGGCCGAGATCGGCGGCCCTATCCTCCGAGGAGCCTGCGTCACCTGCAATATCCGTTGCAGAACCGTCTGAAGACGGCATGTCCGATGATGCTCCAGAGCCCATATCCTGGGCTGGATACGCCACCCCTACCGCGTCATCACACGCGGTGAGCGTCAGCAACAAGATTGAGCACAGCCCGGCATAGCGCATCACGCCTGATCCTCCTCCGCCCTCGGAGGGAAGATAACATGCGCGAGGCGAAACCGGAAATCAGGCCGTTTTTACCCAGGCACCCGGCGCATTTGTCTGGTAACCGAGCGAGCGGTAAGCCGCGTCGATCAGGCTCTGCCCACGGTCGTTCAGCAGGATGCCATTACCCATCTGGTTCATCGTATAGCTGAAGGCGAGACCGCAATCCGGATCGGCGAATCCGATGGAGCCACCTGCCCCGACATGGCCGAACGCCCGCTCGCCCATGATGGCGCTGGTACCCGGCCCCATCTTGCGCCGGCGGTTATCCATCGACTTCATGAAGCCAGAGGCAAAGCGACTGGGGATCAGCAGGGTCGCATCGCGATGCGTTGCCGTCGACACCATAGTCATGTTCTGCAGACGCTCCGCCGAAACCAGAGAGCCATCATTGGTGGCGAGCGGCGTATACATCGCCACCTGTCCGCGCGCATTGGAGAGGCCGCCGCCACCGCCGATCTCAGCGGCCTGCATCTTCCGGTCGTTGAAGTCCCAGCCGCCCGTGTTCATGAAGCTCTTGTGCTGGATCGAGTCCGGCTCCGTCATCAGCTTGATGCCGAATTCCGTCGCTTCATCACCTGGCTGCGGGGCATAGGGACGGATCGGCGCGATGTGCACATCTTCCGTTTCCGGAAGGCCCAGCCAGAATTTCGCACCAGTCTTCTCCGCCACTTCTTCCCGGAAAAATGTGCCGAGCGACTTGCCTGAAACCCGGCGGACCAGCTCACCCACGGTCCAGCCGAAATTGATCATGTGGTAGCCATTGCGTGTGCCCGGTTCCCAGAAGGCTTCCTCATCTTCCAGGCGGCGGATCATGTAGTCCCAGTCGGCAAAGCCGCCGGGCTTCACCGGATCACGCAGTGTAGGCAAGGCGCTTTCATGGTTCAGCATCATCTGAACCGTGGTCTTCTCTTTCCCGTTTTTCGCAAACTCCGGCCAATACTCGGAGACCAGCGCGTCGGGATCAAGCTCGCCCCGGTCGATCAGGATGTGCGCGCAGATGGCAGTTGCCGCCTTGGAACAGGAAAAGACGATGGAGATCGTGTCTTCCCGCCAGGGATCGCCCGTTTCCGGATTGGCCATGCCACCCCAGAGGTCCACCAGCGTTTCGCCATTCACAGACAGGCAAACCGATGCACCGACTTCGCCGCGCTCGGCGAAATTCTTCTCGAACTCGCGCTGAACTTCTTCAAAACGCGGATCGCACCGCCCGTCGACGTTTGCTGTCATCTCTTTTCCTCCCGGTATGTTTTGCCGGGAGCATAAGCACCGCGCACGCGGGATGCGAGCACGAAAAGGGCCGCACCTTACGGCACGGCCCCATAACGTCGCGGCAGGGTCTGCCGGCTAGCTGGCGGCTTCCTCGGTAGGGTTCGCCTTGCGCTTCGGTTTCTTCTTCAGCTTCTCGGCTTCGTATTTGAAGGAGAGCTTGCTGTCGTCATCCTTGTCGATGTCGATATGGACCACGCCGCCCTTCTGAAGCTCGCCGAAGAGAAGTTCCTCCGCCATCGGCTTCTTGACGTGTTCCTGGATCGTCCGGGCCAGCGGCCGGGCGCCCATGTCGGCATCGAAGCCGCGCTTGGCCAGCCAGTCGCGTGCCGCCTTGGTGATCTCGATCGAGACGTTCCGGTCTTCCAGCTGAACTTCCAGCTGCAGGATGAACTTCTCGACCACGCGGTCAATGATCTCCGGCGTCAGGCCACCGAAGGTGATCACCGCGTCGAGGCGGTTGCGGAATTCCGGCGTGAACAGGCGTTTGATCGCCTCGTCCTGCTCGTCGTCCTTCTTGCCGGCGCCGAAGCCAATGGCGTTCTTCGCGGCATCCGATGCGCCCGCATTGGTGGTCATGATCACGACCACGTTGCGGAAGTCGACCTTGCGGCCGTTGGCATCGGTCAGCGAGCCATTGTCCATCACCTGCAGCAGGATGTTGAACAGGTCCGGGTGAGCCTTCTCGATCTCGTCGAGCAACAGGACGCAGTGCGGATGCTGGTCGACGCCATCGGTCAGCAGACCACCCTCATCATAACCGACATAGCCCGGAGGCGCGCCGATCAGGCGGGAGACGGTGTGCCGCTCCATATATTCCGACATGTCGAAGCGCAGCATCTCGACGCCCATGATGGAAGCGAGCTGCTTGGCGACTTCGGTCTTGCCGACGCCGGTCGGGCCGGCGAACAGGTAGGAACCGATCGGTTTGTTCGGTTCGCGCAGGCCTGCACGGGCGAGCTTGATCGAGGCAGACAGCGCCTCGATGGCTTCGTCCTGGCCATAGACCACGCGCTTCAGATCGGACTCCAGCGACCGCAGCGCCTCGGCATCATCACTCGAAACCTGCTTCGGAGGAATGCGGGCGATCTTGGCCACGACGGCCTCGATGTCCTTCTGGCCGACCGTTTTCTTGCGCTTGCTGGACGGCAGCAGCCACTGGGCGGCGCCGGCCTCGTCGATCACGTCGATGGCCTTGTCCGGCAGTTTACGGTCGGTGATGTAACGGTCCGACAGTTCGACCGCCGACTTGATAGCATCATTCGTGTAACGAAGGCCGTGAAAATCCTCGAAACGGGACTTGAGGCCCGTCAGGATCTTGATTGCGTCCGGCACGGTCGGCTCCACAACGTCGATCTTGCGGAACCGGCGGGACAGGGCCCGGTCTTTCTCGAAGTGCTGCTTGTATTCCTTGAACGTGGTCGAGCCCATGCAGCGCAGGCCACCGCTTTGCAGGGCCGGTTTCAACAGGTTGGAAGCATCCATCGCCCCACCGGACGTGGCACCAGCCCCGATGATCGTGTGGATCTCATCGATGAACAGGATGGCTTTTTCCTGCTGCTCCAGTTCCTTCATCACGGATTTGAGGCGTTCCTCGAAGTCCCCGCGATAACGCGTGCCAGCCAGCAGCGCGCCCATGTCGAGCGACCAGATGATGGCCTCATCGAGGATTTCCGGTGCTTCGCCATCAACGATCTTCTTGGCGAGGCCCTCGGCGATGGCCGTCTTGCCGACACCGGGATCCCCCACAAGGATCGGGTTGTTCTTGTTCCGCCGGCAGAGCACCTCGATGCAGCGGTTGATTTCCATGTCGCGGCCGATCAGCGGGTCGATCTTGCCGGCGCGAGCCTTGGCGTTGAGGTTCACACAATAGGCGTCGAGCGCCTCATGCCCCTGCTTCACCGCTTCCTCTTCAGCAGGTTCGGCTCCGCGCGGGCTGGACGGACGGGACATGCCCGGCTGCTTGGCCACACCGTGAGAGATGAAATTGACCGCATCATAGCGGGTCATGTCCTGCTCCTGCAGGAAGTAGGCGGCGTGGCTCTCACGCTCGGAGAAGATCGACACCAGCACGTTCGCGCCGGTGACTTCGTCGCGGCCAGAGCTTTCGACGTGCAGGATGGCGCGCTGGACAACCCGCTGGAACGCGGCTGTCGGCTGCACGCGGCCTTCACCGTCTTCGACGATCAGGCTGGTCAGCTCGTCATCAATGTAACGAACCAGTTCGGCGGTAAGGACCTCTATATCGACCTTGCAGGCCCCCATCACTTCCCGAGCATGTTCATCCTCTGTCAGAGCCAGCAGGAGATGCTCAAGTGTGGCATACTCATGCTCCCGTTCGGAGGCCAGGGTGAGGGCCTTTTCAAGAGCCGTTTCCAGGGAGGGGGACAAGCGTGGCAATGTGGAAGCCTTCCGGGGTTAGAGGTCTAGTCGTCTTTCTCCATGACACATTGGAGAGGGTGTTCGTGCCGCTTCGCAAGGTCAAGCACCTGGGCAACCTTTGTTTCGGCCACCTCATATGTGTAGACCCCGCACAGTCCGACACCCTTCTGATGCACGTGAAGCATGATGCGGGTCGCCTGCTCGCGCGAGCGGTTGAAGAACCGTTCGAGGATGAACACGACGAATTCCATCGGCGTGTAGTCATCGTTGAGCAACAGCACACGATAAAGCGAGGGCTTCTTGGTGCGCACACGCGTTTGTGTGGACAGGCCATATTCGATCCCGTCATCGCCTGTGCCCCCGTCGCCGGGCGGTGCCGGCGGCTCGGGATCGTTCATTCGGAAATGCGGGATACCCTTGCTCATACTTCCTAAGATATACGGTTCATGGCGAGATTGAAGATGCATCACGCGGCAATTTCATGAACTGCCTGCTTTTAGGGCATACGCGATCAGCGGGAACCTATCAGTTCGAGTAGCTCCTTCACCCGCTTCGCATTGGTCCCCATATCGGAATACCCAATACGTGAAGCAGAATACACAGCCACGCTGGAGCGGGCTGGATCGCCCCCCACCGGAACGGCCTGGACATAAACATCGTCCTTGAATTTCATCAGCGGCGTAACGGCGATGAAGGAAATCCGCAGCGTATCCGGGTCAGAGGCACGTAGCCGCCATTCGATTCGCTCCAGAACCAGGTCCATGACGACATCGAACACCTGCTTTGGTGTCTTGCTGAAGACGGGTGCATCCTCGTTCACGGCCGCCATGCCGGCAAAACCGGCCGGCGCGACCAGCCAGTTATTCGGACGGCTCGGACGCTTCAGGGCGGGAAACTCAATCAGGTCTGGCATACGCGGCATGTGGGCATCTAACCGCGTTCCTTCCGCCTCGCCAATCCCGTTTTCCGGTCACGCGTCGCAAGGGAAGCGCCATGCCATAAAGCGAGGCATAGCCTGCACCAGCTGGCCAGAAACAAACGAACCGGGCCAATCAGGCCCGGCTCTCTGTAATCTACTGCACTCTACCATCAGGCGGTTGGCCCGATCTCGAGAAACTTATTTCGCGGCGAAAGCCATGAAAGGCTTGGCAGCGCTGCGCCATGCAGACATGCAGATCTCTGCTTGGGCGTTCATCTCTTTCGTATAGGCCGAGAACATGGATTTTGCAAATCCGGCCTGGATTTCCATGACTTCGCGGACGTCTTTTGCGGAGGTGATCGCCTGAGTGACTTCAACGCCCTGCTCCAGGGTTTTCGAGAAGAAGTCCATGTTCCGGCTGCCCAGCTGGCGCGCCACGTCGGTCGAGGCTGCGGTCCGCTCGCTGAGCGCTTTCATGCCGGATTCGGCATACTCACCGAAAACGCCGGCGAAACCGGAAAGTTGTTCCATGCCCTCATCGAGCATTTTGGTCGTCGTATCCATGGCTGCACTCGCTTCGGCTTTCGCACGTTTCGTGGTGGACGTTTTTGCCTTCGTCATCGGTCGTTCCTTTGTACTGCCCTGCACTTACCCTACGAAAACATTATTACACTTTCCTCTTCGCGTTCGCAATAATTTTTTGTGCGCCGCAACATAGCGCATTCAGCACGCATTTTGCATCGTTTTTATTACGTTTCCGCAATCCGTGCCCCAAGTTGCTGTTAAGGTGTGGTCAAGGGATTTGGAGGATTCTAGATTAAGCTCCGGTGGGCCGGGGTTAACTATTCGGGAGACTTTGGATGTTCCTGCGCGCATTCGCAGCCCTCACCCGAGCCGTTGGCGCCGGAGCGTTCCTGGCGATAACGGCCTTTGGTGGCGGAACTGCCCTGGCAGAGAAGTACGCCGCGATCGTTATCGACGCCGATACGCAGGAAGTGCTTCACGACCGGCACGCTGACGAGCCGCGCTATCCGGCCTCGCTCACCAAGGTGATGACCCTCTACATGCTGTTCGACGCCCTCAAGAGCGGCGAGGTCTCTCTGGACGAGCGTCTGGTCGTCTCCCGCTACGCTGCCAGCCAGGCCCCCTCGAACCTCAAGCTGAAAACCGGCTCACGCATTACCGTGCGCGACGCAATCGGCGCGCTGATCACCAAGTCCGCCAATGATGTGGCCGTTGTCGTGGCTGAACGTCTGGGCGGCACAGAGAGCCGTTTTGCCCAGCTGATGACAGTCAAGGCCAAGGCACTTGGTCTTGAGAACACACGTTTCGTCAACGCATCCGGCCTGCCTGACACACGCCAGCTGAGCACGGCGCGCGACATGGCTCTGCTCGCCGAGGCGATGCTGAGCAATCATGCCGATTACTATCACTATTTCGCGACCGAGCAGTTCTCCTGGGGCGGCAAGACCTACAAGAACCACAACAACCTCCTCGGCGAGGTCAATGGCGTCGACGGGATCAAGACCGGCTATACCCGCGCTTCGGGCTTTAACCTGATGGCTTCGGCCAAACGCGACGGGCATCGCATCATTGCCGTCATGCTGGGCGGCACCACAGCCCGTGCACGTGACAGCCATGTGGAGTCCCTGCTTGAGGCAGCCTTCAGCTCCTTTGCCCTTCCCGCCGATGACCCGGCCCTTCGCAGCCGCCTGGCCTTTGCGATGCTGGAAGAGCCGCTGAGCCCGGAAGCGGCTGCAGAGCCGATGCTGAACGGCAAACCGCTGTCGATGATCCTCGCAGCAGAAGCGGCAGCAGCGCAGGTCGCTGCCAATGACAATACCCCGGCAGAATCGGCTCAGGGCGATGCAGACGATGCTACGCCTGCACCCATTCTTGCTGCTGAAACCCTGCCGGCAGTTGTGGCCACGGCAGAAGAGCCCCAGCAAATGGACCCGGCCGAAACCTCTATCGGACGCTACTATGCCGAAGCGCCGGTTCTGGAGGAGCCAGCCTTCTCGCCGGAAGAGTATCGCCGCCGCCAACTGGCCAAGTAGGGTTGTCACCGCGTCCGGCTTGCCGGAAAACGCCTCCGATCCTGCAGGAGCAGCGCCGTGGCCCATGAATCCGACATTGAACTCGCCCGCAACACGATCCGCATAGAGCGGGACGCGCTTGAGCAGCTGGAGGCCAGCATTGGCCCCGCCATCGCGGAAGCGGCCGACAAGATCATGGCGACAGACCGGCATGTCATCGTCGCCGGGGTCGGCAAGTCCGGCCATATTGGCCAGAAGATCGCCGCCAGCCTCGCCTCGACGGGCACGCCCAGCTTCTTCCTGCACCCGACCGAAGCCAGCCATGGCGACCTCGGCATGGTCGTTCCGGGCTCCGTCGTGATCGCGATTTCCTATTCGGGCGAAAGCCGCGAACTGGTGGATCTGCTACGGTATTGCAAAGGCAATGGCATCCCGCTGATCGGCATGACCCGCTCTGCCGACTCGACGCTGGGCCGGGCATCCGATGTGCTGCTGGAGATGCCGGTCGTGGCCGAAGCGTGCCCGAACGGCCTCGCGCCAACCTCTTCGACAACCATGGCGCTGGCGCTGGGCGACGCGCTGACCATCGTGCTGATGGCGCGCCGCGGCTTCTCGCGGGAGGAGTTCGGCTTCCGTCATCCAGGCGGAAAACTGGGCCGCTCCCTACAGACTGCAGGCGACTATATCGAGACTAAAACGGATCATATGCCGATTATCTCCGTACAAGCCGATGTGCGCGACGTGATCCTGGCTGTCTCCGAAGGACGCAAGGGATGTGTCGGCGTGATCGACGAGTCCGGGAAGCTGGTCGGCATGGTCACCGATGGCGACCTGCGCCGCGCCATGCTGGCCGGGAAACTGGCCGGCACCGCCGCCGACGTCATGACCCCCGATCCGAAGGCGCTCGGCCCTGACGACCGTATGTCTGCGGTCATCAAGACTTTCACCGAGCAGCGGATCTCGAACGCCTTCGTGACGGTGGACGGCAAGCCGGTCGGCATCATCGACATGAAGGACCTGCTTGCCGAAGGTTATGTCTGATCCGGCTGAGCCCCGGACCAGCTCTCTGCCCTACTGGCCGAGTTCGAAGACCACATTCACCGTCGCGCTGTAGCCGACTTCACCACCCGCCATGGGTGTGGAGACGGCATCGGCCATCTTGGCTTCCATCATCCGGCCCATCGCCATCGGCGCGGGGGAATAGCTGCCGCTTTCATTGATGGTGACGATCCGCAGGACGCGCAGGCCTGCCGCCTTGGCATAGAGGTCGGCCCGGGCGCGGGCATCGGTCATGGCCTTGCGGCGGGCCTCGTCACGCACATCGGCATCGTCATCGAGGGCAAAGGTCAATCCGTTGAACGTGTTGCCGCCCGCCTTGACCAGACTGTCGAGCGTCGAGCCCAGATTGTCGAGATCACGCACTTTCACAGTCAGCTGGTTCGAGGCGGTATAGCCGATCAGCTTCTGCTCCCCGTGGGAGGAGCCGTCTTTCAGCTTGGTCTCGATATAGGTGTAGCGCGGCCAGAGCGAAAAATTGGACGTCTGCATGTCCTTCTTCGCGACACCGGCCTTTTCCAGCGCGTCGAACACGCCTGTCATGGATTTGGCCTGCGCTTCCATGGCTGCCGTCGCCGTATCGCCATCTTCCTGCACGCCGGCATTGATGTAGGCGATATCAGGCTCGCGCTTCACGGTAGCTTCAGCCGAGATGGACAGTGTCGTTTCCGGCTGGATCGAGTTCGGCGCCTGATAGAGGCCGGCCGCAGCCTGCTGGGACAGGCCCAGTGCCGGGCCCTGCATCTGGGCACAGGCAGCCTGCGGCAGGATCAGGGCCATAGCGGCCGTCGAGGCAAAGAGGGGTAATATACGACGCATCAGAATCTCCCATTGGTAATTGACTGAGTGTTCTACCGAACACTCTGGGAGGCAATCTTGTTCCGATTGTGTCTCAGGCCGATGACAAATCAGGCGTTTTCATAGCCTTGCGGGTTCTGGCTCTGCCAGGCCCACTGGTCGCGGCACATGTCTTCCAGCGTCAGCTCCGCCTGCCAGCCGAGCAGTTCCTGCGCCAGCGAGGGATCCGCCCAGAAGGCGGCGATGTCGCCTGCCCGGCGCGGCGCAAATTCCATCGGAATGGACTGGCCGCAGGCGGCCTCGAAAGCGCGCACGACATCCAGGACGGACGAACCATTGCCGGTGCCGAGGTTCACCGTGAACGGGCCATGCGTATGGCGGAACCGGTCCAGCGCCAGCACATGGGCGCGGGCAAGGTCCACGACATGGAGATAGTCACGCACGCCTGTGCCGTCGGCCGTGTCATAGTCATTGCCGAACACGTTGAGATGCTCACGCCGCCCCACGGCAACCTGCGCCACATAAGGCATGAGATTGTTCGGAATGTCGTTCGGGTCTTCCCCGATCATGCCGCTCGGATGCGCACCGATCGGATTGAAATGGCGCAGGATCGCCCATCCGTCCCAGCTGCCCCGACCCGGCCACATCGTTCAGCAGCATTTCCGGGCCGCGAGCTTCGTATTGCCATAAGGGCGTTCGTCGGGCGAAAGACGGGTGGGTTTCTGTATAAGGCAGGAATTCCGGCTCGCCATAGACCGTCGCGCTGGACGAGAAAACGATCTGGCTGGCCCCGGTTTGCAGCATCGCCTGGATCAGGCTGTGCGTACCCATGACATTGGCGCTGTAATATTCGAGCGGGCTTTTCCGTCGACTCGCCCCACGGCCTTCAGGCCGGCTTACGGAAATGGATGGCTGCCTCGCACTCATGCTTTGACAGGATTTCGGCGATGCGGCCGTGTCGCGGACATCGGCCTCGTACCATTCGACCCGCGAATTGGTCAGCTGGCCAATCCGGTCGATCGCCTTGGGCGAGGAAGTTGACGAAATTGTCGACAATCACGGGCTCATACCCGCGCGAGACAAGCTCCACACAGGTGTGCGATCCGATATATCCGGCACCGCCGGTTACAAGTACGCGCGTCATGTCCACCGTCCTGCAAGATTGCGCCCCGTTTCAGAGGGTTAACCACGAGAGCGGTAAGACTCCGTTACCCATTTCGGTGAGATTCATCAGGCCCATTGCAGGCGAACGGCAGCCGCCTAAACGGGAGCCAAGGTGGGCCTGTAGCTCAGTTGGTTAGAGCGGACCGCTCATAAGCGGTTTGGTCGCGGGTTCAAGTCCTGCCGGGCCCACCATTTTTGCCTGATCCCGTATCGGGCTTACGCCCTCACATGGATCGCGCTCAAGGCTGCTTTGCCTGATCCCGTATCGGGCTTGTGCCCTCACGTGGATCACACTCAAGGCTGCATTGGTTCGGGGCCGCCTCTGACGGCCCCGCCAATGTTCACCCCCGAACGATCAAAGCCAGCCATCCCAATCGGGTGAGATCGAGGCATGGTCGCCAAACGGCGTATACAGGTGATCCGGCCCGCTCCAGGCATCAGTGCGCCAGTTCCGGAAGCGCCAAGACAGCCTGAGCAAAGGGGCATCTGCCTCAACCGCACGGACGACATCCAGACTGCCATCCATCCAGCCAGGTCCCCAGAAGCACGTCACGGCCATCGGCTTTCTCATCAGAAAACCCGCCGAAATCGAAATGATCGACGGCCAGAAGATCTGCCGGATCCATGCCCAGCGGATCAGAGACCTGGACCAATGCCGCGCCCGACACACTGGAACCGGCATTCTGGAGCGCCGCTTCCACGTCCGCCACTGTTCGTCCGACGAACCGGATCGTCACGCCCTGATCGGAGAACACGGCATCCCGGCCATCCCGGCTCACAAAGCTCATGGCTGCCGCGACGTCCGCATAACCGAAGCCGGTGAGCACGATCATGTCGCTACTGTCCAGACCGATCAGTGTATCTGAGCCATTGTGCGAGACATCGAAATTGAACGTGTCCGCCCCATTGCCGCCGAGCAGATCATCATCGCCCGCACCGCCTGTCAGGCTGTCATCATTGTTGCCGCCGAACAGCACGTCATTCCCCGCGCCGCCATCCAGGATGTCATTTCCGATCCCCGCGCTCAGCAAATCATTGCCAGCGCCACCATACAGTTCGTCAGCACCCGCATGGGCATACAGACGATCATCACCCGCATCCCCATACAGCACGTCATCCCCGGCCTGCCCGCGCAGATTGTCCCCGGCCGTCACCACCGAGCAGGGTGTCCCGGCCGCCGCCCCGTACAGGACATCATTGCCATTCTGACCGAGAAGTGTGTCAGCATGATTGCCGCCATACAGACGGTCGTTGCCCTCGCCGCCAGTCAACGTGTCATTCCCGTTCCGACCATACAGCTCATCATTGCCGTCATAACCGAAGATGGTATTTCCACGGGCACTGCCGTAGATTTCATCATCATATACTGAGCCGACTGCGCCCTCGATCAGGTTCAGGACATCTCCCTCAGCGCCGCCCGCGTTCAGGGCGGACTCTGACGTCATGAGATGCAGGACAATTCCCTGCGTTTCAGTAGAGTAATAAGCCGTGTCGATGCCAGCTCCGCCATCGAGAATATCCGCACCGGCACCCCCTAATAGTATATCATTCCCTCTGTTCCCACGCAGGTGGTCATCACCGTCATCACCGTAAAGGCGGTCATCTCCATCTCCGCCGAAGAGGTCATCGTTGTGATTTCCGCCCCTGAGATAGTCGTCACCGGCGCCGCCATCGAGCCAGTCGCGGCCATCCTGCCCAAAAAGTGTGTCATCACCAGCCTCACCAAACAGCCTGTCGTTACCGGCCCCGGTGAAAACGACATCCGCTCCATCCCCGGCAAGAATGATCAGATCCAGTGTCAGGGCATCGTGATCCGTACCGTACGCCATGAAAGTGTCGTCAAATTCCGATCCGATAACGCCTTCGATTGACGTGATCGTCGTCCCAAGTGTGGAATAGCCTGAATAACCGAAGTCTGCTGCCAGGTATCGGATAACCCCTTCTCCCTGATAGGCCCAGGTTATGTAATCCGTACCCTCACCACCATCGATCGTCCTGTCGATCAGACTTTCCGACCCGATACGGATAATGTCGTCGCCCGCTCCGCCGAACGCCTGGGCATGCAAACCGGAAATCTCGATGAAGTCATTCCCGTCCCCGCCATCAAGAATATTGTAGTCGCCGAAGAAGGCTCGCAAGTGATCGTCTCCGGCGTCCCCATACAACACACTGTTGCCAAATCCGCCGTCGAGAAAATCATTTCCGGCGCCGCCATAGAGCGTGTCATTGCCCGCTCCGCCGACGATCCAGTCATCTCCCCCCAGGCCATCAATGGTGTCGTCCCCATCGGTACCCTGCAAGGAGTCATCGTATTCGGTAGCAGCAATATGACCTGTGGTCCTGAATTCGAAACTGAAATTGGATGTTTCTGGTGTCGTAAAGCCGTAGCGCCCGCCATGTATGATCAGACTGACGTCTGCGACCTGATCGCCATCGACATCCAACTGCAGGATTGTGTCATCCGGGCCATCAATGTTGCTGACATATTCGATCCGCAACTCACGCTCGGCGCCCGAAAAGTCGGCCTCGCCGATCATTGTCACAGCAGGCCAGCTGTTGAATTCATCCATGTAGAAGACGAGGCGTTCGCCAGCCTCGAGACCATAGATCTCGTCGGTTCCGTCACCGGCATGGAAATCAATGAGGAACTGGTCCCGGGACGTTCCCTGCCCGATATGCGAGTAGATAATATCGCTTCCCGCACCACCTACGAATGACGTGGCATTGACAATACCCTCTATATGCCCGGCATACAGAATATCATCGCCATCGTTCCCGTTCAGGGAGTCATATCCTCCGCCTCCACCATAAATCTGGTCATTCCCGCTACCACCGATGATCGTATCCGAACCGGCAAGACCATATATGATATCGTCGCCACTGGTGCCGATCAAAGGCTCATCATTGAACTCGGTTCCTGTAATGATGGTGACTTCACCTGGCGCAGGCGGGGAAGGCGCTTCAACCGTCACATGTACGGTTGCTTCAGTGCCAGCATAGAAATTACCTGTGCGGTCCGGATGTCCATCAACCACATGGTAGGTGAAGCTTGTTTCACCAATTGCATAGGCGCCCGGCGTATAAGTCAGCGTTCCATCCGCATTCAGTGTGACATAGGATCCGCCGGCAACAGCTACGGTGGTGCCGACGGTCACGGGCACGCCATCGATTCTGGCAATCTGAAGCGTGTCACCATCCGGATCCGTGTCATTTCCCAGGACGTCAATGATGATCGAGTTGCCGTATACGACGCTCGCCGTATCATCTGCCGGCGCAGGCGGTTGGCTGAGCTCGGAACCCAGGGTCATCAGGGCAAACCCGGCAGGTGCTGTTTCGACAACATGCAACCCGCCGCTATAATTCGCGAGCGTCAGTGTCTCATCGGCAATCCCGTCGCCATCTGTATCCCACTGCAGAAGCGTATCAGCACCGCTGGTCTCGTAACGCACTTCACCGACAGTGCCCGTGAATGCGCCCTGCCCGATGAAAACCGGGAGCGCATTGAGCGAGAAAGCAGCCCGGGTAAAATCAAGGATATCACCAGCCTCGAAGTCCGTGATCGTATCACCATCCATGTACCCCACATCGGCGTAGGAGGGCGGCGCAGAAAAGATGTAAGTGTCCTCACCCGTGCCACCCGTCATGGTATCGGCGCCGTAAGCTATGTAGATTGTGTCATTACCGGCCCCGGCGTCGATCGTGTCGTCGCCATCAAAGGCATCAATGGTATCGTCGCCACCACCAGCGATGATGACATCATCCTCAATTGTTCCAGTGATGTAGTTGCCGGAATCACCATCGACAATTTGCTGGCCAACCATGTCCTGGGCCGCAACCTGCTGGGGTGCCTCAGCCGTATTCAACACTTTTTGAGACCCGACAGGATTACCTGCCAGGGCATAGCCAACATCTCGGCGCATCGTTTACCCTACCCAGAAGCAACAGCCCTTCGGAAAAGGGCTTTCCGGAAATCGGTCTACCCAAGATTTCCAAGACAAAGCAATCGCTTATGTGGATTTCCCAGAAAATGCGGCAAGAAATGAATGTATTCGCGCAAATATTGAAGCCGGATCAGCATTATTTTCTTTTGCGTCTGCGATAGGTAAACTTACGCCACGCATCGCCCCACGCAGGCTGTAAGCCACACACCCTCTCCTAACGTCAATCTGTCTCATGGCCTCGCTCCAGGGCAGCTGATAGCCATTTTGAGAAACCTTTTTGCCTGCAGCAGCGGACACAACTCAGAAAAGGAGAGCCTCCGATGAAAGCGCTTGTTTATGGTGGTCCCGGCCAAAAGGAATGGAAGAGGTTCCCCGGCCTGAACTGGACAAGCAGACGGATGCAGTTGTCCGGATCCTGCACACAACGATCTGCGGAACCGACCTGCACATCCTTAAAGGCGATGTTCCCGCCGTCACCGAAGGACGCATCCTTGGGCATGAAGGCATCGGCATCGTGGAAGAGGTCGGCACGGGCGTGTCGAACTTCAAACCCGGTGACCGGGTTCTGATCTCCTGCGTGACCTCCTGCGGGCGTTGCAGCTACTGCAAACGTCAACTCTATGCGCACTGCGAGGATGGCGGCTGGATCCTCGGTCACCTCATCGACGGGACGCAGGCCGAATATGTCCGTATTCCGCATGCTGACAACAGCCTCTATCCCCTGCCGGAAGGTGTCAGCGAGGAAGCCCTGCTGATGTTGAGCGACATTCTGCCAACCGGCTTCGAGATCGGCGTGCTGGCCGGACAGGTCAAACCTGGCGACACGGTTGCCATTGTCGGCGCCGGCCCGATCGGCATGGCCACGCTTCTGACCGCACAGCTCTATTCGCCCGGCCGCATCATCATGGTGGACCTTGACCCGGAGCGCCTGGCCCTGTCACGCCAGTTCGGCGCAACCGACACGATCAATTCCGGAGAGGAAAACGCGGTTGAAACCCTGTTCGCCATGACGAATGGCGTCGGTGTGGATGTCGCGATCGAAGCCGTCGGCATCCCGGCCACCTTCGACATCTGCCAGAAATCCATCGCGCCTGGCGGGCACATCGCCAATGTCGGCGTGCACGGCAAGAGTGTGGAACTGCACCTGGAAGACCTGTGGATCCGCAACATCACGCTGACCACCGGCCTGGTCTCGACCTACAGCACCCCGATGCTGCTGCAGACCGTGCAATCCGGAGCCTTCCATCCCGAGAAGCTGGTCACGCACCGCTTCGCCCTGGAAGACATGATGAAGGCGTATGAAGTCTTCTCGAACGCGGCCAAGGAAAAGGCCATGAAAGTGGTGATCTCGGCGGACGCCTGACGGCTCACCTCACAGCGGCCGGGCCACACCGGGCCCGGTCAGCTGCCTACAATGCCTGAATCTCGTTGGCGAAATACTCGATGGTCGGCTTCAGGCCTTCGGCGAGTGGGATGGTTGGTTCCCAGCCAAGGGTTTCGCGGGCACGGGTGATATCCGGCTGGCGCTGGCGCGGATCGTCAGACGGCAGGGGCCGGTTCACGATACCTGATTTCGACCCCGTCAGTTCCAGCACCGTCTCGGCCAGCTGACGCATGGTGAACTCACCCGGATTACCGAGATTGATCGGGCCGGTAACACCGTCATCGGAATTCATCAGCCTGATGAGGCCATCCACCAGATCCGAGACATAGCAGAAGCTGCGTGTCTGCATGCCGTCGCCATAGAGGGTGATGTCTTCCCCGCGCAACGCCTGGACGATGAAGTTGGATACCACGCGCCCGTCATTGGGGTGCATGCGCGGACCATAGGTATTGAAAATCCGGGCGACCTTGATCTTCACATTGTGCTGGCGGTTGTAATCGAAGAAGAGCGTCTCGGCGCAGCGCTTGCCCTCGTCATAGCAGGAGCGGATACCGATCGGGTTCACATTGCCCCAATACTCTTCCCGCTGCGGGTGCATCTCCGGGTCGCCATAGACCTCTGACGTGGAGGCCTGGAGGATCTTCGCACGCGTCCGCTTGGCCAGGCCCAACATGTTGATCGCGCCATGCACGCTGGTCTTCGTCGTCTGGACAGGATCGAACTGGTAATGGATCGGGCTCGCCGGACAGGCGAGATTGTAGATCTGGTCGACCTCCACAAACAGCGGGAAGGTCACGTCATGGCGCATGATCTCGAAGCGCGGATTGTCCAGAAGGTGCGCGACATTAGAGCGCCGCCCCGTGAAGAAATTGTCCACACACAGGACTTCCGCGCCGGATTCGAGCAGGCGCTCGCACAGGAAGGAACCAATAAACCCGGCACCGCCGGTCACGAGAATAGGGAGCGTAATGCATCCGAATTCGATCTTCTGTTCCACAAGGGTCAAGCGAAGGCACGGAACGCGCCGGTCACCTCCGCCGGCCACCTGCCTCAAAATAGGCATGCGTCCCCGGTGGATCACGTCATCTCCGATGCAATGTCATGGGCCACATAGTCCGGCAGGCCCTTCACATCGGCATAGACTGAGCCGAAATCCCGATAGCAGGCATCCAGGGAGCGACTCGAAACTGTCGATGACGAAATAGGTCTGCTGGAAGTCGTCGATAATATATTTCGTACGCATCAGGCGCTTCACATCGAACCCAATACGGTTCGGGCTATCGTCTTCCAGCGCGAACACTGTTTCCTGCGGGCTGGACAGGATACCGGCCCCATAAATGCGCAGACCTCCCTCCTCCCGGATCAGACCGAACTCCAGTGTACCAGTAAAGCCGGGCAAGGTTGTGAAGCTGCCCCAGCTTCATCGCGCGCTGGCCACCCTTGCCATAGGCTTCCATGAAGTTCTGCGAACACCGGGTCAGCCAGCAGCGGCACATGACCGAAAATGTCGTGAAAGATATCCGGTTCCTGCAGGTAATCGAACTCCGCTTCCGGGCGGATAAAGGCCCCGGCGGGGAAACGCCGGTTGGCCAGGTGATCGAAAAAGATGTCGTCTGGCACCAACTCGGCCACGGGGACCACACGCCAGCCCGTAATCTTCTCCAGGCGGTCCTGAGAGGCGCCCCATGTGAGGAATGCCCGGAGGGTGACAGCTCCAACTCCGCCATCGCCTTCAGGGCTGCCGTGCAGGCGCGCCCCTTCGTGACCTGCTTCTGGCTCATGAACAGACGGTCCCACCGGTCATGTTCTTCGGCAGAATAGGTTTCCAGGCCTGGTCGATCGTGAAGTCCGGCGCGCGCGGGGCATCGTGATAACGATTCTTCGGTGCAGTAACGTCCATAAGCTCAAGTATAAGGCATCCGGCGAATTAGTTCCACATGCAACCACTTGCCTCGAGAGGGCACAATTTCTGATTGATCCGGTGCACGCATCACCTTGACCTGAAGCCCGTCAGGCCGGATCACATTCGGAACATCCGCCAGCATGATTGCGGCGTGTAGAGTGGCAGGACTGTACCGGAATGACGCCTCAGCCGACCGAATCGTCAGACAGGAACGGCCTGCCGGAATTCTCCGTCCTGATCGTGAATTACAATGGCGCAGCTATGTGCAGGACGCCCTCGACTCGCTGACGCACCAGACCTGCCGGGACTTCGAGGTCATTCTCATCGACAATGCCTCAACGGATGGCTCGATCGACCAGCTGGATACGAAGGGCCTGCCAGCCTTCATCCTGCTCGCGGAAACCGAGAACCATGGCTATGCCGGCGGCATGAACCGGGCCGCGGCGAAGGCCACCAGCAAATGGCTGGTCGGCCTCAATCCGGACGCCGTGGCGGATGCGACCTGGCTGGAGGGAGATCCGCGCGGGCTTGCAGCGTCACCCGGAGGCCACCATGTTCGCCTCTGCCCAGTATGACCGGGCAGACCCGGACACGCTGGACGGCGCGGGCGACGCATATCTCGTGTTCGGGATGCCATGGCGCGGCGGGTTCGGCCGCCCGGCCAGCGAATTGCCTGGCGAGGGGCGAGTGCTTCAGCCCTTGCGGCGCCGGCGGCGTGTTCGACCGCAGTATTCATGGAACATGGCGGCTTCGACGAGCGCTTCTTCTGCTTCTGCGAAGATGTAGACCTCGGCTTCCGTCTGCGGCTTGCAGGGAGACCTGCGTCTTCCTGCCGAAGGCGGTGATCCACCATGTCGGCGGCGGCCTCTCAGGCCGGGCCAGCGACTTCTCCATCTATCATGGCTGCCGCAACCGTATCTGGACCTATGCCAAGGACATGCCGGGGCCGCTATTCTGGCTCACCCTGCCCGGACATGTCGTCCTGTCTCTCTATCTGCTTATGCGCGGCGTCATGACCGGCTGTGTCAGGCAGACATGGAGGGGAATGCGCGACGGCACTCTTGCTGCTGCGGAGATGCGCCGCAGGGGGCGCGAAAACCGGAAAACCATGGCCGTGCCGCTCTGGCAGCTGGCCCGCGCCATGGCGTGGAACCCCTTCCGCATGAGCCAGCGCAAAGTGCACGTCCGGAAGCAGGCAAAGCCTGCCCCGCTCAACGGCTCCAATGCGTCAGAAGCCCTTTGAGATAGGTCCCGTATTCATTCTTGTATTGGCTGGCGAGTTTTTCCAGCTGGGCATCGTCGATGAAGCCCTTGCGCCAGGCAACTTCTTCCGGACAGGCGATCTTCATGCCCTGCCGCTTTTCGACGGTCTGGACGAACTGCGAAGCCTGGATCAGACCATCGAACGTGCCGGCATCGAGCCAGGCTGTGCCGCGAGCCAGACGATGCACACGCAGGTCACCGCGCTGGAGATAAGCATCATTGATGGACGTGATTTCCAGCTCACCGCGTGCTGACGGTTTCACTTCGCGGGCGATATCCACCACGTCTTCGTCATAAAAATAGAGGCCGGTCACAGCCCAGTTGCTTTTCGGCGCCTTCGGCTTTTCCTCAATGGAGATGGCTTTGCCGTCGGCATCCATTTCGACAATACCGAACTCTGTCGGGTTGTTGACCTGGCAAGCGAACACTTCCGCGCCCTTGCCCATCGCCCCGGCCTCCGACAGCTCCCCGCTAAGGCCGGAGCCGTAGAACATGTTGTCGCCCAGCGCGAGCGCACTTTTCTGCCCGCCCACGAAATCAGCGCCGATCAGGAAAGCCTCGGCAAGGCCGCGCGCTTCCAGCTGCTCTGCATACTGAAAATTCATGCCCCAGGCGCTGCCATCGCCGAGCAGGTGCTGATACAGCGGCAGGGCATCCGGCATGGAGATGACGAGGATATCGCGGATACCTGCAAACATAAGCGTTGTGATCGGGTGGAAGATCATGGGCTTGTCGTAAACAGGCAAGAGCTGTTTCGAAACGCCGCGCGTGATCGGATACAGGCGCGTCCCCTTGCCGCCCGCCAGGATAATACCCTTCATGAATTCCACTCCCCGGTTTTCACCAGTTGTTCAACACAGGCCTGCGTGCTGCCCTGCCATTGTGGCAGAACAACGCCGTAGGCATCAGAAATTTTTGTACAGTCGAGCCGCGAATTGGCCGGCCGCGCCACGGGCGTCGGATATTCCGCCGACGTAATGCGTTTCACCCGCGCCATCGGACCTCCGACCCGCGCGCTGCAGCCGAAGATGTGTTCGGCAAACTCCGCCCAGCTCGCTTCGCCGCTGGCCGTCAAGTGATAGACACCTGGTTTCACCGGTGCCTTGCCCGCGAGGATCTGCATGGATATGTCCGCAATGCCGGCGGCGATGTCGGCAGCGCTTGTTGGATTGCCCCGCTGGTCATGGACAACGCCAAGTTCCTCGCGCGCAGATCCGACGCGCAGCATCGTCTTGACGAAATTCTTACCGACAGGGCTGTATACCCAAGCGGTGCGCAAGATGATGTGATCCGGATTTTCACCGGCCACTGCCTGCTCGCCTGCGAGTTTGGAACGGCCATACACACCGAGTGGCGCTACCGGGTCTATCTCGACATAAGGCCCGGTCTTTGTGCCGTCGAAAACATAGTCTGTGGAAATATGCAGAATGGGAACGCTTTTGCGCGCTGCTGCAGCTGCCAGCTCGCCCGGTGCGGCGGCGTTCAGCGCAAAGGCAGCGGCCTCTTCGCTCTCAGCCTGGTCCACGGCCGTGTAGGCCGCGGCGTTTACGACCAGATCGGGCTTCACCGTATCGAATGCGGCATGGATTGATGGCTTGTCGAGAAGGTTCAGATCCGGCCGCCCCAGCGCGACGATGTCTACGCCGTCAGCCAATGGCAAGCTGGCCAGCGCATGCGCGACCTGCCCGGCTTTCCCAGCAACGAGAATGGTTTTCTCTGACATGCCCGCCTTCAACAATTCCAGCGCAGGGCCTTATGCCTTCTGCGGCTCGGCCAGGCCGAGACGCTCACCGGACTAGACTGACTTGCGCAGCGGCGTCCACCAGTCGGTATGATCGAGATACCAGCGCACCGTTTTGGCGAGGCCCGTCTCGAAATTCTCCTGCGCACGCCAACCAAGTTCGGTCTCCAGCTTCGTCGCATCGATGGCATAGCGATGGTCATGACCAGGCCGGTCGGTCACAAACCTGATCAGTTCGCGGCGCGGGCGCTCTGCAGGCACGACGGCATCGAGTTCATCGCAGATCCGCTCGACCACCTGCAGGTTCGTCCGCTCGTTACGTCCGCCGACATTATAGGTCTCACCCAGACGGCCTTTGGTCGCGATCAGGGAAAGCGCCCGCGCATGGTCCTCGACATAGAGCCAGTCGCGGATGTTGGAACCATCGCCATAGACTGGCAGCTCCTTGCCCTCCAGCGCATTGAGGATGATCAACGGGATCAGCTTTTCCGGGAAATGGTAAGGCCCGTAATTGTTCGAACAGTTCGACACGACCACAGGCAGGCCATAGGTCCGGAACCAGGCCTTGGCGAGGTGGTCCGATGCGGCCTTCGAGGCCGAATAGGGCGAAGAAGGATCGTAAGGTGTGGTCTCCTCGAACAGGCCTTCCGCGCCGAGCGAGCCGTAGACTTCGTCGGTCGACACGTGCAGGAAACGGAACTGCTCCCGCGCTTCCCCCTTAAGGCCGGCCCAGTGAGCGCGGGCCGCTTCCAGCATGGAATAGGTGCCGATGACGTTCGTTTCGACAAAGTCACGAGGACCCGAGATCGACCGGTCGACATGGCTTTCGGCGGCCAGGTGCAGGATCTGCTGCGGCGCCTCGCGCGCGACAATCTCCGTCATGGCTTTCTGGTTGCAGATGTCTTCAACGACCAGGCGGCAATTTCCGGTTGCTTCGGCCGGGGCGATGTTCGCCCGGTTGGCCGCATAGGTCATCTTGTCGATGACCACGACTTCCGCACCCTGCTCCAGCACCAGGTACCGCACCAATGCAGACCCGATGAACCCCGCGCCGCCCGTGACGATGATTTTCATCTGAAGACTCCATTCGCAATAATGGCGGTGTCGATCCCAAGGTGGCTGCTGGTTATGACAAGACCTGCGGCATTGCAACCAGCCATCCGCAACAGGCCTCTATTTTCTACTGAATTTACGCCGCTCTCCCACAGGGTTCGCCGTCTGACCTGTACCGATTTATGCAGCTATACCTTCATTTCACTGGCGCCAGATACCATGGCGGCAAATTGCTTCCTAACGCTGTGCAAATGCCGTCGCATACTGCGTAAGGCCACGTTGGGCCAACAGTTCGTCTCACAGCCTCCCTAGACGATTCAGATACGCTGGGCACTAATATTTGAAAACACGGCATTCGATTCGATCGGTGCACGCAGAAGCAGGAACGCAATATCAAGCGTAAGAGTAACAGGATCACTTAGTGACGTCTTGTAGACATAGGCGCCTTCCAGATGCCGCGCGAACAACTGCTCAATATCTGCACCATATTCCCTATAGTGACCGTGCTTCGCTTCGTCTGGATAACCCCAATCGGTGGTACTGGGGCGCCGGATTGGATCAGGCACTGTCAGGAAGCATCCACCATTAACCGCCTGCACACGTATCAGTTCAGGAAGTGCGCTATTGTCGTATGGAACATGCTCAAGGACATGGTTGCACAGAACGAGATCATAACCCCGAGTCGGACGGTCGATCTTCTGCAGGTCGAGGGAAGTCGACGAACCGTAAACTGAAACCTCAAACTCACTGAACCACGCAGGCTCCACACAACGGTCGCTGGAAAATTGCAGTACCTTGAGCGGCGCCAGCGCCTGACGCGGCAAACTCAGAAAGAATGACCGGATAGCCCGGTGCCGCTCCAAGGAATCGCAACTTTCGCACCTCGGATTCCGGCCACTTACCGCCAACCGTCCGCCTGGGCCTTTACCGAAGGATGTACCACCACAGATAGGGCACAGTTCTGTATATTGCGCATCGGTCATTACGGTTCATTTCCCAAATAATCTTACAAACAGATTGGCAGTCAGCCCTTTGGCAGTCTTATCAAACCCTGAATTCCAATGCACGCTGATGGATCAAAGCGCAACTTTGCCGCTCACCGCGTTTGCCGTCCTTTGTCGCGCGTTCGAACAGGCGCTCGAATTCCACCTCGTTCAGGCCTTGTCCCGGATAACCTTCAACCAGGATGTACGGAAATCCGCCAGCTTCGCCTCCCCGGGCGGCAAGGCTGTCCTTCGCGTAGCGGTCGCCGAACCTGTAGGTAGGCATTTCGCACGGGTAATAGAAATAGGCTTTTGTAGGCAGCCCGCCCACTTCCGATCGCTTCAGTGGGCAAGATGCAGATCCGAAGAAGAGGTCGTTCGCCGCACTCGCGCGCGTGCATGAACCAGTCGGTTTCCTCGAAATAGAGAAAATAGTCCTCCGGCAGGTACCCGATCTTGTCGAGCACTTTCGTGCGCTTAAATACGTTGGCACCGGTCAAGTAATCACACTCATACGGCTCGCTGGGCGCCTCCGGAGACATTCTTGCCAATCAGTCTATGAACGGAGAACCCGCCACTCCCGAGGTCAACATCGCCGCCGGCAAACCAGATCGTCTCAGGCCGGTCCCCGAAAGTGATCGTCGATCCGAACAGATTGTACGGCTCATTCGCTTCCGCACGCCTGAGCATCTCGCGATAGTAGCCAGCCGGCACCACAACATCCGGATTGATAATCCAGAAGTACTTGCAGCGGGCCTCCTTGGCGAGCCGGAGACCAACATTGTTGCCGGCCGCGTAGCCAATGTTGTCCTCATTCTGGACAACCATGACATCCGGAAATCTCTGCGCGATCTCAAGCGCGTCATCGATCTGTTCGGCATTCGAAAGCACCACAACGGCCAGATCGTCGGTCGCCTGATCCAGAACTGACTGTACGCAACTGCAGGTGTCTTCCAGATTCTGATAATGCAGCACGATTGCTGCACAGGTAGCTCCCTCAAGTTTGCGCGCACCCTCGCGGACAAAAATAGCCCGCTGTTCATTATCGACCTCGACGGTCCGCCGCGGTCCCAGCGCATAGCCCGTCATCTGCAGACGCAGCTTGCGGCTTGCATCTTCCCACCGGCATGATTCCGCTGTCGCCCGCGCAGCCTGCGACATTTCCGGTCCGACACCCGGCATTGTAGTGAACCGCCGCATCGCAGTTTCGAGACCGTCCGCATCGTCGGCATCATACAGGTACCCGTTCACCCCGTCGCCGATCATGTTGCCCAGCAATCCGATACGCGGGGCGATCACCGGCAGGGCAAATGAGAACGCCAGGAACACCGAGCCAGAAGTTAGAACGGAGTGGTAAGGCAGGACCGCGATATCTCCTGCGCGCAAATACACCTGCACATCTTCATCAGGCACATAGGCCGGGTGCAGGATTACATTGTCCAGATGGGAAATTCTCTGCTTCAGCTCTTCGACGCTGATATCGAGCGGCTTGCCGGCGATCACCAGCCAGCAATCGCTGCGCTCCGCGGCGAAGCGTGTGAAAGCGGCAAGCAGGTCATCCAGACCCTTGTAGGGCCGCAGCTGGCCAAACATCACGAAAACCAGCGCATGCTGCGGCAACCCCAGCCTTGCGCGCGCATCTTCCTTCGAAATCGTATCCGGAAGCGTGCCTATATAATTGCCGTGCTGTGCCACAAGGATCTTGTTGCGTGGGATATCGTAATATTCCGATGCCAGTTGGACGGTATCCGCATCATGCACATGGATCGCATCTGCCAGTTCGCACAACGCTCTCACCAGTCGCAATTCGTGCTCCAGGTAGCGGCGTTCGTGCGACAGGATATTATGAACCGTCCAGAAGATGCGCCCGCCGAGACGCACAAACCGTGACGCTTGCTGAATGAAACGATCTACTCGTGCCCCTGCCGTATCCTCATCCGGAGCAGACGCAAACAGAGGCGCTGTCCAGTGAAGGTGAAAAACCACCGAACCCGGACCTTTCTTCTGCAACAGCGGGATCGATTCCTCTATTGTCCCTGGCTGGACATCCAATCCATCGAAACCACTATACAGCAGCCCCTGATAGGCATTGTTCACCCTATAATCCGGAAAGAAGCGAACGGCGCAGTCCACCTCAGCAGTGGATATCACTGCCGGAGCGGTCGCCATGCTCGCTATCCCAGCATCTGCGTTTTCATAGTCGTCCGGCAGATCCCGGTGCTTTTGCCGGATTGCATCTTCGTAGATATGGATATTCCCGTCGACATAGCGCGTATGGCTGATGCGTTCCCCACGTCTGCCATTGTAATAGATTGCACCGATGAACGGCGCGTAGGCGATACGTCCGCCAACATTCACGCGCATCATGAAATCCCAGTCAACCAAACGCTGTAGCCGCTCGTCAAAGCGGATTTGCGGCCCGATGGTCACATCGCTACGGTGCGCATAGGTATTCAGGTCTATATAGTTTGCATGCAGACATTCCTGCCAGGAATACACATCCCCCCTAAAATACTGGAGAATGTCGTTGTCCCCTACCACGCGCAGACCCGCGTACGCGGCTGACAATCCCTCCCGCTCCATGAATACAATCATATTGCGCAGGTAGTCCTTTACCCAGACATTGTCGCTGTCGAGGTAGAACACATAGGGTGACCTGGCGAGGTCCAGGCCATGATTCCGCGCCGCGGAAACACCCCGGTTCTCCTGCCGGACATATTGGATCCGCTTCTCGTCCCGGTATGTCTCCAGTATCTCAGCAGTATTATCCGTGCTTCCGTCGTCAATCACGATCAGTTCGAAATTGCCGTGCGATTGCTGCAGTACCGACTCGATCGACCTACGGATCGAATGAGCCCGATTGTAAGTGGGCATAATAATCGATGCACTGATCGCATCGAAGCGGGCGGGTGTCGCGGTATATGTGGCGTTCAGGCCGGCGCGAAATGCTTGTTCCTGCGTCTCGTCCCACTCAACGAACTCCCGCTTCAGCTTGTCTGGAAAATTCGTCGATCGCGCAACGGGCTCCTCCTTGCCATAACGGCTCGCGACAAATGCGGGCCGGGGCGCAACTTCTGGAACATCCGGCGCTACCGGCGAACTCCGGTAACCTCCGGATGCAACGATCAGAAGGAACAAGCGTTCAACGGCATGCGCAAGCGTGTTGTTGCTCTGGGCAGCTTCCGGCGGGAAGTCTTTGAAGCTGAGGTCAGAATGAAGTAGCGGTTCGAGCGCACGCGGCCGGAACCAGAACATCGAACCGGCGGGGAATTCAGACTGGAAGCCGTCTTCATCATCCAGCGTCAAGCCGATGCGATGCATCAGTGTACGCGCGACCATGAAGGTCCCCGCCCAATGCATGTGCCGTTCGATTGGCGGGAATGGAGGCGGATAAAGCGCACCCAATTGCTCGTCACGCACAAATTCGTCGAAAAGGGACGACACATATTGCGGCGAATGAAGCAGGTGATTCATTAGGAAGTCGAACCAACCGGCTGTCTCGCTTGAGTGCGGACTCTTCTTAGAATGAAGGTGCAGGCAAAAATCATAATCCAGGATTTTTGGTCCGAAAGTGACCAGCAGCGGCGCAATATCGCGTCCGCGATTCTCCACCACACGAACATCCATCTGGTTGAGCGCCCTGATCCCCGCCAATGAGCGCTCAAGTTCTGACCGCTTCTCCTCAGTGTCCGTAGAGACCAGTAAGTCAAACGGGTACGGAATATTGTTCAGCCAGCCCGAAATTTCCTCAGCCATATCCGGATAGTATATATGGGCCGCAACGCAGATGCGGCCCGGCGACGAAACGGCGGCGGCAACGACATCACCAGCCGGCAGCTTGAGCGGTTTGGGTCGTTTATGCTCGGGCCGCGCTCTCAGGCCAGCTGCCCGCCCAACCTGCAGGTAGTGAGCAAGCAGCGTCCCTGCGGGCTTTTGCCTGAGTTGAAGCCTGTAATAGCGGACCGAGAAATGGGGCGAAGGGTCCCTGTTCTCTTTTTCTCCGTATACGATATAGTGCACAAGCGGGTTAATGCCAGACCGGGCGACTGACGGATTGGCGCGCAGATACCAGTCGGAATCAAAATATGGCGAGGGCGAACGGTGGGCACGAGCCCCCAGGCGCAAGTAGTGTGCGAGTGGAGGCTCCTGCGTCGCATCGAGTTCAGGATTATGTGATTTGTACCATTCCACATCGAACAAGGGGTGAATACTACGCGTTTCCGCGTGTCCCCGTTGCAGGTAATGCGTCAGCGGACAAATACCGGCCGCGGCAATGTCTGGATTCTGCTCAAGGAAATATGCCGTGTCGAACAATGGGCTGGGCGACAGGCGTCTGGCGCGCCCCCAGGCAACATAATGCGCCAACGGATTTTCCGCAGAATCCGAATTTTCCCTCGTATACCACTCTGCATCAAAAATCGCATTGGGACGATACAACTGTCCGGCGCCCGTTTCCACATAGTGGACAAGCGGCACCGTGCCGTTCACATCGCTGTAGGTCCGCTTGTACCAGGCTGAGTCGAACAGCGGATGCGGCTCCCGCCCCTCGTCCCAGCCCGACGAAAGATAGTGCATAAGCGGCTCAATTCCCGCCTCGCGGACGTCAGGATTGCTATCCAGATACCACGGTGCGTTGAACAGCGGATGCGGGCTTCGCCCTTCGCGCCATCCGACCGTCACATAGTGCATCAACGGGTTGCAGCCCGATAGTTCCACGTCCGGATAGGTCTGTAGATACCACTCAGTATCGAATAGCGGATTCGGCTTTCGCCCCTCGGCCCAACCCACGCTGGTATAGTGGGCGAACGGATCCATGCCATTGGCGGCGACATCGGGATTCTTAGACCTGTACCAGGTTGCGTCGAACAAAGATGGCTGGCCAGCCCGCTTCTTCCCCGCCCACCCCCCCCGGAGGGTGGCCATGTCCATCATGGTCATCTCACGACACTTTCCCTGCCCAGTTCCTAGGGGTCAATCCTGACTTTGTCCGTCTGATGGCGCGCCCAGCCGCCTTACAGCCGAACGTGGGTGCGTCAGCAATAGCATCAGCGCCCGCACCGGGCGCGTCAACCTCCAAGAGGTCGAGTTGCGCATTTCAGCGATCGCTGCCCGCTGAAGCCGCAGGTTTTTGCGCAACTCCTTGGCCGTTGCCTCGTGCTCGGCTACTATAGAAGCAAGGCGCTCAGCTCTATTCTTCGCGTCAGCGAAACGCTGCTGCAGCCCGCGCACCTCCTCTGCATCGTACTTTCTTTGTAGCGCCTCGAGCTGGTCTTTATAGCGGATACTCGCACGATGATGCTCACCCGCGACCCGTTCGGATGTCTCAATCTCCGCCTGAAGACGATCAACGCTAGCCTGCGCGTCATGAAGATTCTGCTCGGCCTGCGCAGCAGTCTTCAGTGCCTCCCCAAGCTCTTCACTTTGGCCGGCATGGTCGGCCTTCAAGCGGGAAAGTTCATCCGACAGTTCTGCCTGCTGACGCCGAAATAAGTCGACTTCCTTGGACCGTGCGTCCAATTGGGCGCGGACTTGGTCGAACTCTTCCAGACGGCCCGTCTGCTGCTCGATTTTCACGTCCCGTTCAACCAACTGCCGAACCAGTCCCTGCTTCTCCTCATTCAGCTCGCTGACACGCGTATCCAATTCGGCCGTGAGTTTATCAATGTTCGTCTTCTGGGACTCAATCTGGGCGTTTTGCTCGCGCGATTTTGCTTCAAGGTTCTGAATGAGCGCTTGATGCTCCTGGAGCTTGCCTTCCAGAGTCTCGGAGTTCTGCTCAGCGGTCTTGGCGCGCTTTTCCAGGCTGGCGGCAACCTCCTCTACCCGATCAGAATAGGTAAGGAAATTCGCCGCACCCGACAGGTAGGTGTCGATGTCAGAGGCCAGCGCCTCAGGAAACTGCACAGACTCGGGACTGTCGAAATTCGCCCATTCTTCCAGGAGCCGAAAGAACGGTGGGATAACCTCCGGAATTTTTTCGTCGCGCACAATCTCGTTGGAAGAGATTCTATTATGGCGAAGCGAGGCATCCAGGAATTCAGCGACGAATGACTGCATTGCATCGCTGTCCTGGGGCGGGACAGTCAAACCGAACGCTGCAGCAATCCGCCTGAGCTGCACATCAGGCTCATTCAGCATATCATCGTAGCGAACGAACAAGCGGTTGGCACCGTCGGTACACAGGGTGGCCGCGTGCATGTGTTTCAGCCACAAAACCAGACTCTTGAGTCGATCGAAACCATTCCGCTTTCGCAACGACTCTGCCGTTTCGAGCGGGTTCCGAACGGTAATGACATAGTCAGGCCGGATACCGAGATCTGCAAACACGCATTGCCAGAAGGGCAATAATATAGCGGTGCGTGGATCTTTGAAAGCGAACGCTCCCACTTTCCGGATCTTCTGTGTCAGCAGCTGGGCGGCCTCAATGCGCTCGGGCGCAAATGACGCCCTGGCAAAAGGCTCCTGGTCCATAATTGCAAGGCGATGCCAGGCGCTGCCCGCCTTTGCAAGGAGGCGCTCATTCAGGCGGTTAAATTCAAGATCCTCCCAGAACCCTTTGGAATTCTCGCCCGCGACGGCCTGCATGAGAGAATCGCCCAGCTCCACGCCCAGCGCCTGAAGACTGCGTATGATAACACTCGTTCCACTGCGGTGCATGCCGAGCACCACGATCAGCTTCGTTGTTGTCCCCGGCTGGGTAGCATTCTGGCGGGAAACTGTCCGCTTCGCCAGGACGCCGGGCAATGATTCTACTTTTGATGGCACGATTCCAATGACCCACAATCCATTCTGTCTGCTGTCTTACCACAGTTTTCTGGAAGACATATTCCGCCACATTCTATGAAAACTACTATTTTACAATGGATCAGCCCCGGCAAGTTCCAATCCCATTGCTTCAGGCCATTTAACCGCAAAAACTCCTTGTACTTGACGAGGTTTAGAGCGCGCCGCTCGTAGTATGCTTTCCACCCACCCTTAGCAAATTGAGCAACAATCTGCCGTTGGCCAAGCCGGACGCTTTCTGCGGATACCGAGGGGATCGCTGCGAATTCCGCCATCTCGCGAGTGCGGCTGTCATGATGTATGAGGATCGCCGGCAAACCCGAATTGAGGGCCATTATAGTACCATGCAGGCGTGTTCCAGAGCATAGTCGTATGCATCGAGCGCGCGCGCCCATTCAGCAACATCGAAAAATACTCGCCCGTGGGCGCTGATGTAGCCGAGCCAGTCCTCCCAATTCGGCGCACCATAGCTCTGGAGAAGCAGCTGCTTCAATCTACTGTCCAGCCCCGCGTCTTCACCGAAGCCCGAAAGAAGGGCCATCTCCTCCGTCTCTGACTGCAGCAGTATGTCCAGCTTTTCGGCATAAGCCATCCGGTACAGCTGCCTGTGGACAGATTCCGTCTGGGCGAAAGGCGCGTAACTTGCCGAAAAGCGGGTTGCGTGAATAAGCCCGCGCCGAAAACGGATATTCAGGCGTTCCGGCGGTGGCGAGAAAGTTCGGAAATTATGATACAGAGACGGACAGCCCGTCACCGTCACATTGTTGATGCCAAGCTTGCTCAGCACCCGTCGCGTGTATTCCCCGCGAACAGATATGGAATGCGACCGTTCTGCCACGGCACGTACGAACCGGATCGTGCCCTCCGGAATGTTGACGGTACCAGAATAAGTATCGTCCTGAGCCCCCAAACCAATAAGGGTTACTGGTATTTTCAGCTGTTCCACGAGATTGGCCAAATTCGAAAAATCGACAACCGGGCCAAGCCAGTTCGCCGCCGGAATCACCAAGGCAGACAGGCGCTCGTTTAACTTGTCAGGGTCAAAGGTGAAATTGACTCTTTCTTTGGGACCGGCGATCTGATTCCATACGGCATTCGTGAACAGCAGATTCCCAGTATTCTTACCGACTAGCTCGTAAAGCTGTCCGAAGCGTGCCAGTGAGTCTGCCTCAACCTTTGGCACGATCGAAAGGATTCCAGTTCTTGGCATTCCCAACCTCTACAGCGCTCAGAGCTTCGTCGCACCATCAGGCGATAGCGGAATCCATCAAGCCTGTCTTCTCTGTATTTCACGCAGCAGTAGTTGCAGGTCCTGCAATTTACCCACGTACTTCATGACTTCACGCTTCAAGTTCGATCACGCCGGATATTGCGATATCTGCGAAGCTCACGTTACATACCACTCAGACTACCACTGGTTCCGGGACCACCTTATTTGCCCCGGCTGCCTGTCGGTGCCACGTGAGCGGGCCTTGATGCGCGCCATCAACCTCTACATTCCTGACTACAAGCGGAAACGGATTCATGAGTCCTCGCCTGGAGGGCGCGGAGTTTCAGTGAAACTGGGGCGGGATTGCCCTGGCTATTCCTATTCGCACTACTTTCCAAACGTGCCCCTCGGGTCTGTGCACCGCGAGCGCGGTGAGAGGTGTGAATCGCTTGAAGCACTCACATTCGCCGATAACACATTCGACCTGTTCATCACGCAGGATGTTATGGAGCATGTCTTCAACCCGGCTGTCGCATTCCAGGAGATCGCACGCGTCCTGAAACCAGGTGGCAAGCACATTCTGACGGTGCCACTAGTCAACAAGTGCAATCCAAGCAGCCGGCGCGCAGCGCTGGACGCCGACGGAACAATCCGCCACATCGCCGAGCCAGCTTATCACGGCAATCCGATTGACGATAAGGGATCTCTCGTCACGATGGACTGGGGCTATGATATTGTTGAGTTTATCCGGAAAGAAAGTGGCCTCTCGGCCCATATGATCACTATAGACGAAATTGAACGCGGGATCCGCGCGGAGTACATTGAAGTATTGGTTTGCCTGAAACCCTAGGCTTACAGCCCGGATGCGGATTGGGCTTTCCTGGAGCGGCTCTACGGGCTACCGAAAGTGCCCGGGGCGCGTAGAAATGAGTGAGAACATGACAAGAGCCGTCAGAGTAACCCAGACGGTCGGTTTCAATCCCCTGATTGCCCTGACTGACCTGCTCAATGGCGCCCGCCGCGTTCACCTTTGGTTGGCCTTTGCTTCGGATGAAATCCAGAATCGCTACCGGCGCAGCCGGCTGGGTCTGACCTGGATCGTGATCTCCTATCTGATCTTCGTTGGTTCCATTTCCCTGTTCTTCGGGAACTTTTCCGATCTTCAGCATCAGCATTTCACGGTCTATGTGGCGATCAATTACGCCATATTCACATTCCTTCTGGGAAATATCACAGACGGATGCGCTGTATTTCGGGTTGGCCGTACCTGGATCAGCAGTGCACCGCTACCGCACTCCATCCATATCTACAAAAGCATCGCCCGCTCGCTATTTGTCTTTGCCATTAATTTGGCCGTCGCGCTGGTGATTTTCTTTATGTACGGGTACCACCTGACCCTCACAGCTGGGTGGAAGCAATCCCGGCTTTTTCTGCTATTGTTGCTCGATGCCGTCTTCGTCCAGATGATTCTCGGCTATATTTCCGCGCGCTTTCGCGATGTCGAACATTTGGTCTGATCCCTCACCCGTATCCTGTTCTTTACCACCCCGGTCCTGTGGGTCCGATCAGAACACACCGGCCCGGGTCTTCGCAGCACGATTTCAGAGCTGAACCCGATGACACATGCGTTGGAAATTTTCTCGTCCCCCATTCTCGGCCAGCACGCAGATCCCCACAGCTGGATCTTCATGTTGTGCTTGTCAGTAGCTCTGTTCCTGATAGCGCTTGCGGTTGGCGGCTTTGCCCATCGCCGGCTGCCTTACTGGTTGTAGCGTCCATGAGTATGAGCCTCGCCCCAAAGGGTACAAACGCCAATTGTGCGCCGTCTGAACTGCCGAAAAGCAGCGATATTTTTCTACGCGCCGAAAAGATCGGTGTGACGTTTGCCGTCCGCGGAAATGTTCGTGAACAAGGCCCGCCTGACCACGATCCGCGCCTCATCTGGAACAAGCGACAACAACTCCGCGGGGTGCGGGCCTTGTCCGACATCTCGTTCGAGCTGAAAATCGGAGATCGACTGGCTATCGTTGGCCGGAATGGATCTGGAAAGACAACTCTGCTTCAGATCCTGGCAGGCATCCTCTCCCCTTCCGAAGGGCGACTGGTATCTTGCGGGCGCGTTACCAGCTTGATCAATATCAATATTGGTATCCAGCCCGAAGCCACCGGCCACCGCAAGATTACCCTGCGCGGGCTGGCAGCCGGCTATTCCCCGAAACAAATTGAAGAAAAACGACAGGAAATCGCCGAATTTTCAGAGCTTGGCGATTTCCTCAGCATGCCAATGGAATCCTATTCGGCCGGCATGCGGATGCGCCTGACCTTCGCGATCGCGACAGCCTTCAGTCCGGAGATCCTCATCCTGGATGAATGGCTGAGCGCCGGCGACGTTGCCTTCAAGAGAAGAGCCACTGATCGGATGCAGGAATTTGTTTCAAAGGCAGGCGTCCTGGTCCTCGCCTCGCATAGTCACCAGCTCATCCAGGAGAACTGCAAAACGGCTATCTGGCTGGATGGCGGAAGGATAAAGGCTTTTGGTCCGGTCGAAGATGTACTGAAGGCATATGAAAATGGTGCAGCGCCTACATCACTCCCAAAGCCGGCAGCGATGTAATTAAGCCCGCCCTATAACCGCTCCGCCAGATGCCCCAGATACGCGGTCGCCCTCTCTGCCATCTCTTCGCTGACATCGGAAAGCGCCGCCACATATTCCTGCATGCGGCGGATTTCGTCCCATTCGGCTTGTCCGAATTTTGAAATAGTCACGCTTTCAGAATGCCGGCGGTGATAATTCAGCGGGCGCGGATCGTAGGCGAACTTTCCCATCCGTCCGAGAAGGGCATAGGCGCACCAGTCTCCGGCCACGCGATAGGAACGAATCTCATCCATGTGCCGGGCAAGTACCTGCTGCAAGGCCGCGCGGCGGAACAGCACGCCGCTCACATTCGGAAGCGTATTTTTCACCGACAGTCCATTGGCCAGTTCCCAGCGTCCATCCGTCACGAACGGCGCGCGCCAGCGCACCGGATCGACATCCGCGACATAGTCGAGATAACTCGCCGAGAGGATCTCTCCCTCCCCGCTCACCTGGTTCGACTGGGTGTAGGAGACGACTACATCTGGATCCGCGAAGGCGGCGGCTGCCGTCTTCAGGAAATCCCGCGCCGCCCAATCATCCGCTTCGGCGATCCAGACGACATCCCCTTCGGCAAGGTCTACCCCTTTCTGCCACTGGGCAAAGACAGAACCGGAGTTCTCCTCGTTCCCGATAATCCGGTAACGGATCGAACAGTTGTGCAACAGCTTCTGCGCCACCGCGAGACTGTCATCGCTGGACCGGTCGTCCAGGAAGATGATCTCCCAGACAGGCAGCGACTGGCTCAGGATCGATGCGATCCGGTGCGGCAGGTGGTGCGCATAATTGTAGTTGGGCACGATCACCGAGATTTTCGGAACCGGCTCGTCCAGCAGGCGCAACATGTCGCCCACAAAGCTTCGGAAGCCGAACCGGCTGCGGGCGACTTCCAATCCAGCCTCGCCCGCCCGCTTCAAGGCGTCTGCATCCTTCAGTAAAGCCTCCGCCGCGCTCGCAAATCCTTCCGGCGCCTCATCCGGCAAG
>JAWKUR010000011.1:0-113406 GCA_041398445.1 Hyphomonas sp.
TGCTGGCCGAACAGCGCGCGGCGGAAACAGTGAAGCTGCAGCAGGTGGCGGCGAAGGCCCCTGCCAAGGCGCCCACGGTTGCAGAGGCGCCGAAGCCGCAGCCCATCGTGTTCACCGCCTATGAGGGCAAGGTGCCGGCCCCGGCTTCCTACAAGCCCGAGAAACCGGCGCAGCTGATGCGTGCGTCCTATACGCCGGACACGGGCAAGACGGTAACCCGCAAGGCGCCCGCCGCGCTGAGCGCCGGCAAGGCCGATGTGCGCAGCTTTGCCGAGCCTTCAGGCCCGCAGACGCCGGAAGCTTTCCTGGCCAGCCGGGTGGAGCGCGCCTCGTCCCAGCCGGTGACGACCGAGGACATGGACCTGGTGCAACAGGCCTTCCGCAGCATTCTGGACAATGGCGCCGACGGTTCCAAACAGGCGATCATCACGCCGGATGGCCGCCCGCTGACCATCATCCTTGAGCGGACTGTTTCGCGCGAGATGGGGCAGTCCACCGTGCGCACGGTCAGCTTCACGCCGGGCGTGGGGCAGGTGACCCGTGTGGTGACGGATCAGGCGCCTGTGACGGTCAGCGTGATGTGCCGTGACGTGGCCTATGCCTTTGCCGGGCAGGAACGCGGCCGCTTTGCCGCCTGCCAGGCCCCGGATGGCGGCTGGACACTGGCCCGCGCCACCGATGTGGTGAAGGTGACGACGGCAAGCCTGCCTAACTCTGCGTCCTGAGCGATTCCGCATGCGCCTCGGCGCGGCGGATGAGATGCTTTTCGACAATGCGGTAATTTTTCCGGTTTGACTGGAAGAAGATGTCGAACACATCTCCCGCCACCGGCACGGCGCCAAGGCCGGTGTCGAAGACGATATTCCAGACAATCCCGACCGATGCCGAAGCAGGCAGTTTCAGCCGCCACGCCGTGACCAGCGCGTGCAGGCCCGCAAGGCCTGTGGCGACATCCCCGGCGACGGGAACGAGCCCAAGGATCGAATCGAGCCCGAAATTCACGCCCATCATGCCGAACCGGGAATCGAGCAGGCGCGACAGGGCATCGAGCGCGCGCAATTCCTGCCCGATCGTGCGCCCGTTCGGCAGTATCATCGCGCGGATTTCTTCATCCGTCCGTTTCCTGGCCATCTGCGTCTCCCCATTGCCCGGAAAGCTTGCCGCAATTGCCAGCCCGCGCAAAGCCTGCTGAATGGCAGTCATGAGCGAAACCGGCGATATCCATGTCTACAAATTGCTGACCGGCGCAGACTGGAAGGCGGCCTCTGCCATGGGCGTCACCTGTACAGAGCTCGACGAGCGGGACGGCTATGTCCACCTGTCGACACGGGCGCAGGTGGCGGAGACGGCACGGCTGCACTTTGCCGGGGCCGAAGGCGTGCGCCTGTTGCGCTTTGCCGTGGCAGACCTGCCGCCCCTCAAATGGGAGCCGAGCCGGGGCGGGCAGATGTTCCCGCATCTTTATGCCCCGCTGGAAGTTTCGCTGGCCGATGCCGTCTGGCAATTGCTGCCGGGGCCTGATGGCGCGCTGCGCCTGCCGGAGGACTATTGATGAGCCTGACCGATCTTGGCGCCGGACTGGTAAAGCTGTTGCCGCCGGAGGCTGCGCACAAGGCCACCATCCGCGCGCTGACGCTGCGCCTTGGTGTGCCGCTGAACCCGCCAGCGGTGGACCCGGCGCTGGAAACCGTCTTGCCGAAGTCCGGCCTGAAGCTGCCGTCGCCGGTGGGGCTGGCCGCTGGGTTCGACAAGAATTGCGATGTGCCGGACGCGATGGCGAAGTTCGGGTTCGGTTTTGTCGAATGCGGCACGGTCACGCCGCGCCCGCAGCCGGGCAATCCGAAGCCGCGCCTGTTCCGCCTGAATGAAGACCGGGCGGTCATCAACCGGATGGGCTTCAACAATTTCGGGCTCGACTATTTCGTCCGCCACCTGAAAACCTATCGGGGCGAAGTACCGGTGGGCGCGAATGTCGGCGCCAACAAGGACAGCGAAGACCGGATCTCGGATTATGTCACCGGCATCGAGGCCGTGGCGCCGCATGCGGATTATGTGACGATCAACATTTCCTCGCCCAACACGCCGGGCCTGCGCGGCCTGCAGGACAGGGCCTCTCTCGAAGCCCTGCTGACGGCTTGCGGCGCGGCAGACCGGGCGGGCAAGCCGGTTTTCCTGAAAGTGGCGCCAGACCTCGATGAACAGGCGATTGCCGACATTGTGGATGTCGTGCGCGGGCCGGGGGCGTGGCTGTCTGGCCTGATCGTATCGAACACGACGTTGGCGCGGCCGGACACGCTGCAAAGCACGCACAAGGGAGAGACAGGTGGGCTTTCCGGTGCGCCGCTGCTGGCTCCGTCAACGGAGGTTCTGGCTGCTTTCGCCCGTGCCCTGAAAGGCGAGTTCGACCTGATCGGGGCAGGGGGCATTGCCAGCGCGGCGGATGCCTATGCCAAGATCCGCGCAGGGGCGAATGCCGTGCAGCTCTATTCCGCCATGGTCTATGAAGGGCCGGGGCTTGCCGACCGGATCAATCGCGGCCTGCCTGCCTTGCTGAAGGCGGATGGCTTCACCACGCTGGCAGAGGCGGTGGGCGCAGACCTTTAGGTGGCGGTCTGCGCAGGCTGTAGCTGCCGGAACAGGCCGGGCACGTAAATGCCAAGTGCCGCGGCGCGGTAGAGATACATCAGCAGGAAGGCGGTCCATACGCCCGTATTGCCGAAGGCGGGGCGCAGGATCAGGTCTGTACTGATGTAAAGCACGGCGACCGTCACACCGGCATTGCGCAGTGCGCGGCCCTGCGTGGTGCCAAGGAACAGGCCGTCCAGCTGCCAGGGCGCAATGCCGATGAGAGGGATCACGGCGCAATAGGGAAGGTAGGCGAGCGCGGCCTCGCGCGCTTCCACATCGCGCACGAAGGTCGTGATCACCCAGCCGCCACCAAGGAAGTAGAGCAGCGCAAAGGCACCCCCGGCAATCAGGGCGAATTCGGTCGTCAGGCGCATGGCGCGGGCAAGGCGCGGGCCGCTGCGCGCGCCATAGGCTTCGCCGGCTTCCTTCTCGGCAACGAAGGCAAACCCGTCCAGAACGAAAGCGGCGACGGTGATGAATTGCAGCAGGACTTCATTGCCCGCTGTGACGGCGGTGGAGATCAGCGTGCCGGAGCGGACGAACCAGCCGAAGCAGAGCACCAGTGCCAGTGTGCGGATCATGATGTCCCGGTTGGCGCCGAAGAGGGCGGTGAGACGTGCGCGGTCGAACAGGGGCGCAGCGCCCTGGAATGCGGGGAAGACGAGGGCGAGGCCGAAGAGCAGCGCGGTCCATTCCGCTATCGCCGTGCCTGCGCCGATGCCTGCCGGGCCAAGGCCGAGGCTGGCGACAAACCATGTGTCCAGCCCGGCATTCACCGTGTTCATCACGATCTGGAAGGCGAGCATCTGGCCTGTCTTGCCCGTACCCAGCATCCAGCCGGTGACGGCCAGCCCCATCAGATAGGCGGGCGCGCCCCAGATGCGGGCATCGAAATAGGCCCCGGCCAGCGTCTCGACATGATCGGTGCTGGCAAAGGCGGCAAAGGCCAATGGTTTCAGGATGGGGGAGAGGATCAGGAGGCCGAGCCCGATGGCGCCGCCCATCAGCAGCGCGCGCAGCAGGACAGCGCGCTTTTCCGCCTCATCCTCCCGCCCGGCCGCCTGGGCCGACAGGCCGGTCGTCGACATGCGCAGGAAGCCGAAGCCCCAATAGATGAAACTGTAGGCAACCGCCGCAATGGCGACGGCGGCGAGGCTCTCCTTGGTGCCGAAGCGGCCCATGACCGCCGTGTCGACAATGCCTGTCGTCGCGGTCGCCGCCTGGGCGGCGATGATCGGCAGGGCGAGTTCGATTGTCTTGCGGCGGGTCAGCATGGCTGGCGGGGTGTAGACCGCTTTGCCGGTGTGCGCGAGGGGTCAGGGCGAGGGGGCGGTGTCCGGCCGCTGGTGCAGCTCAATGGCGCGGTAAAGGTCTGCGGAATCGGGCAGGGACATCAGGAGATAGACCGGGAAGGCTGCCGCGATCACGAACAGCGCAATCGGAATGCCGCGCGAGAATTTCGGCGGCTCCGGATGTTTTGCCACCGCGATGGCCAGAAGCACGAGGAAAAGGACCGCGAGAGCGTAGCCCGCCAGCACATCGCTGAACCAGTGAGCCCCGAGATAGACGCGGGACACGCCGATCATCAGCGGCAGCAGAAGGAAGGCGCCGGTCAGAAGATAACGCAGCCAGCCCCTGTAGGTCACGTAGGTCAGCCCGGCGATGGCGCCATAGATCAGGGCCGAATGGGTGACATGGCTGGACGGGAAACTGAAAATGTCGATGCCCGTATAGGGAATGTCGGTCGGGCGGGGCCGGGCGATCAAGAGTTTCAGCGTGTGAACGACGACCGGCATGGCGCCGAAGCAGAGTGTGTAGCACATGGCCCGCCAGCGGGCGCCCGTGAACAGGAAGGCCGCAACGGTCACGACGGCGGCAAGCGTCAGGAACAGGCCGTCCCCCAGCGCCGTGATCACCAGCATCAGGGCATAGAGCAGCCCGCCGGACTGACCGGCAGCCACATGTTCCACGGCGCGGTCAATCGGGGCGAGCGGCCAGAACCCGGCGGCCCCTGCCGCAAGAATGGCAAGCACGCCCAGCGAAGCCGCGGCTGTCCAGCCCAGCTGGCGCCCGCCAAAGGTGGGAACGGTCCGGGGCCTGCGTCTCACATGGCCCCCGGTTTTCCTGACGGGTGTATCCTCAGCACGGTTTTACCTCATCGCCCGCATACCGGTCATGAGCATAGGCGCATGACCGGTATTGCGAAAGATCAGACCGGGTCGCGGGCCCGGAAGACATCCTCGTCGAGTTCGCCTTCCCATTTCGCGACCGTGGTGGCCACGGCGAGGTCGCCTGTGATGTTGGTCACTGTGCGCATCATGTCGAGGATCCGGTCGAACGGGAACAGGACGGCGATAATCAGCACCGTCTGGTCCGGCGTTGCGCCGACAATACCGAGCGTCGTTGTTGCCAGCAGCAGGCTGACCGAGGGCACCCCGGCGGTGCCGATGGAGACCAGGGTCGAGGTGAGGATGATGGTGAAATACATGCTGGGCGTCATCGGGATGCCCAGGGCCTGCACGGCGAAGAGGGCGATCAGGCCCTGATAGAGCGCGGTGCCGTCCATGTTGATGGTTGCGCCGAGCGGCAGGACAGAAGAGGCGACCGGGCGATGGATGCCGAGGTTTTCGGTCGCGCAGGAAATCGTCATCGGCAGCGTGGCGTTGGATGAAGAGGTCGAGAAGGCCACCATCTGCGCATCCACGGCGCCGCGGAAGAAGGGCAGGACCGGCAGGCGGACAATGCCCTTGATGATCAGGCCGTAGGTGATGAGGATGTGCAGCGTACAGGCGGTGTAGTGCGCCAGCGTCATCTTGCCGAGGACGCTGAGCACGGACAGGCCGCGATCGCCGAGCACCCAGGCCATCAGGGCGAACACGCCGAACGGGGCGGTTTCCATCACCATCAGCGTCATCCGCATGACGGCTTCGGAGGCGCTGTCGAACAGTTTCTGGAGCGGCTTGCCGACTTCGCCAGAGAGAAGAATGCCGATGCCGAGCAGGATGGCAAAGAAGATGATCTGCAGCACATCGCCATTGGCGAGGGCTTTGACCGGGTTATCCGGAATGATGGAGAGCAGGGTGCGTACCAGCTGTTCGCCGACACTGCCGGCCGGCGGGTTGGCGGCCAGTTTGGCGCGGGTGGCTTCAAGGTCTGCCGCTGTGGCGATGGAGGTGTCGAAGCCTGCACCCGGCTGGACGATCGTGCCGACCAGCAGGCCGAAACAGATGGCGACCACCGTGGTGCCCATATACATGGCAAGCGCCCGTCCGCCGAGGCTGCCCAGTTTTTTCGGGTCGCCCATGGCCAGCACGCCGGTGACTAGCGTGATGAAGATCAGCGGCACGACCAGCATCTTGATAAGACTGATGAAGGCATCGCCGATGGGCTTGGCCCAGGCTGTGACGTTTTCCGCGGCCGCTTCAGGCCCGAGAAGCTGGCGCAGAACCAGGCCGGTGACGGCGCCCAGCAACAGGCCCACCATGACACGTTTCCACAGGTCTATTCCAAACCACCACTTCATCCACAGCTCCCTTAAAAGTTCGGCAGACCCTAGGGAGGAGAGCGGTGGAACGCAATTGTGCGGCTGCCCGCTACTGCATTGAGGGCAGCAGTGCTTGCCAGAGGGGCAGAGGCGGTCTTATTCCGGCAGGCGATGGCAAATTTTCGCGCTCCGCTGCCAATTGATGAGGTCCTCGGGGACATTTCTGCCCGGTTGGCGGTGGCGCCGCGCCTCGTGCTGGCGGCCCCGCCCGGCGCGGGCAAGACGACCCGTGTGCCGCTGTCGCTGGCCGGGTTTCTGGACTTTCCTGCGGTTGTGAACGGCCGCATCCTGATGCTGGAACCCCGCCGGATTGCCGCGCGCATGGCAGCCCAGCAGATGGCGAAGAGCCTTGGCGAACCGCTGGGCAAGCGCGTCGGCCTGACGACACGGGTGGACCGGAAAGTGTCTGCCGACACAGTTGTCGAGGTGATTACCGATGGCCTTTTCACGCGGCGCATCCTGAACGATCCGGAACTGAAGGGCGTGGGCGCCATCCTGTTTGACGAATTCCATGAGCGCAGGCTGAATTCGGATCTTGGACTTGCCCTGGCGTTGGAAAGTCAGGCTGCCTTCCGGGAGGATCTCAAACTCCTGATCATGTCGGCCACGCTGGATACGGCGCGTGTGTCTGCCGTTTTCGATGCCCCGGTCGTGGAAAGCGAAGGCCGGATGTTTCCGGTGGAGACGCGCTATCTCGGCCGGTCGGAAGACCGGATCGAGGACCGGATGGCGTCTGCCGTACGGCGGGCATTGAGAGAAGAGGCGGGCTCTATCCTCGCTTTCCTGCCGGGGGCGGGGGAGATCCAGCGCACGGCCGAGCGGTTGGAGGGGCCTGGGCGGGAAGGGGTGGGGCCGGATGTGCTGGTCGCGCCGCTTTATGGGGCCTTGTCGCCTGCCGAACAGGACGCCGCCGTGTTGCCTGCCCCTGATGGCAAACGGAAGATCTTTCTGGCGACGGACATTGCCGAAAGCGCGCTGACGATCGAGGGCGTGCGGATCGTGATTGATTCCGGCCTGTCGCGCGTGGCGGAAGACAATATTGGCGGCCTGGGCTCTCGTCTCAGCACGGTGCGTGCCTCGCGTGCCTCTGTGGACCAGCGCCGGGGCCGGGCCGGGCGGCTTGAGCCCGGCGTCTGCTACAGGCTGTGGGATGAAGAAGCGACGCGCGGCTTGATGCCTGCGCCTGTGCCGGAAATCCTGTCGAGTGACCTCTCCGGACTTGTCCTGACACTGGCCGAGTGGGGTGAGCGGGATGCTGCCAATCTGACATGGATGGATGCCCCGCCCGCCGGGCGCCTGAAGGCGGCTGCCGGGATGTTGCTGGCCTTGCGGGCCGTGGACGGGGAAGGCCGGCTCACACCGCTTGGCTCGGAGATGTCGCGCCTGCCACTGCCGCCGCGCCTTGCTGCGCTGGTCGCCGGGGCAGAGGGCGGAGAACGTGCGCTTGCAGCGGAAGTGGCCGCGCTTGCCGGGGAACGCGGCGTAGGCGGAACATCCGTTGACCTGCGCGACCGGCTGGCCCGGTTCCGGCAGGAGCGCTCACCCCGCGCCCGGGTGCTGCAGCAACAGGCAAAGAACTGGGGCAAGGGCGCGGCACCGTCGGGCGATCTTGCGAAACTGCTGGCGCGTGCCTGGCCGGATGAGGTGGCACGCAAGCGGCCGGGCAGTGCGGGCACGTACCTGCTGGCATCGGGGCGCGCCGCGACCCTGCCGGAGAGTGATGCGCTGGCAAAGTCAGACTGGCTGGTCGTGGCCGATCTTGGCGGGGCATCGAAAGAGGCACGCATTTCGCTTGCCGTGCCGATCAGCGAAGCGGACGCGCTGGCGAGTGGCAAAGTTGTGAGCGAGGACCGGGCGGAGTTTGACCCGAAGACCGGGCGTTTCACCGCGCGGCGTGTGAAGGCGCTTGGGGCGATTGTCCTCTCGGAGGCGCCGCTGCCGAAACCGTCTGCGGAGGTTGCGGCGAAGGCGATGCTGGCGGCGGTTGAGGCGGAGGGCTTCGATGCCATCGGCGCGGGGGAGGTGGTGGAGGAGACTCTGTCCCGTCTTGGGCTGTTGGAAAGAGCCGGCCTGATCGAGGCGCAGGGGCTGAGCGGGGAAAGCCTGCTGGCGTCCGCACCGGACTGGCTGCTTCCCAGCCTGAAGAAAGCCGGGGCACAGGTGCCTGCGGACCACAAGGTGCGTGAGGCATTGGTGGGCTCGCTGGACTGGCCGGTGCAGGAAGCGCTGCGCACGGGTGCGCCCTTGTCGCTGGAACTGCCATCAGGCCAGACGGCGCGGGTGGATTATCTCGACCCTCGGGCGCCCCTCGTTTCTGCCCGCGCGCAGGCCTTCTGGGGGTGTACGGAGCATCTGAAGATCGCAGGCGGGCGTGTGCCGGTCACGGTAGAGATGCTGTCGCCCGGCATGAAGCCGGTCGCAACAACGCAGAACCTGCCCGCCTTTTGGCAGGGCGGCTACAAGGACATGGCCAAGGACATGCGCGGGCGTTATCCCAAACATGACTGGCCGGAGGATCCGGCTGGTGCCCAGGCGCATGAAGGGCGGACGAAGAAGCGATTGTCATGAACAGAAACGTCAACATCCGCAGTGACTGGCGCGAAGGCGATGTCGACCGCATTGTCGACCTCCATCGGCGTGGTTATGAGCAGGAAGGCGCCCATTATGGTGCGGACTTCCTGGACCATGTTCGCCACACGGTGGAGGAGGCCGACATTCCCTCCCGCCCGGGCAGCCGGGTCTGGTTTGCGGAGCTGGACGGCGAAACGGTTGGCTGCGCCGCGGTGGTGGACCGGGGCGAGACAGGCCAGTTGCGCTGGGTCGTGCTGACGCCGGAAACGCGCGGCCTCGGCCTTGGCGGCAGGCTGCTGGACGCGGCGATGAAACATGCCGAAGCGCAGGACTGGACGTCCATCTATCTCGAAACCACGGACGGGCTGGACGCGTCGATGGCGCTCTACAAGCGGCTCGGGTTCGAAGTGGAAATCGCGGAAGACCAGCCACTCTGGCATGGCGGGGGCCGGTTCATCCAGATGCGCCGCCGCCTCTGATCTCAGAAGGGGCAGGGCAAGCTAAGGGCGAGCCTTTCGCCTGTGGCCGGATGATCGAACGCAATGTGGGCGGCATGCAGGCAGAGGCGCGAGGCTGCGGCCAATGCGGCTTCATGCGCGTAGAGTTCATCGCCGAGGATCGGGTGACCGATTTCCGCGAGGTGTACGCGCAGCTGGTGTGAGCGGCCTGTCAGCGGGGTCAGCAGAAGACGGGCATGGCCTGAGGCCGCTTCTGTCGCTTCGTACAATGTGCGGCTGGGCTTTCCGCTCTCGTGATCCACTTTCTGGCGCGGGCGGTTTGGCCAGTCGGTGATCAGGGGCAGGTCGATCTCTCCGTTCGGTGGATCAGGTGTGCCCCAGACATCGGCGATGTAAGCCTTCTCCACTTCCCCGCGTTCGAACAGACCGGACAGTGCCGCCTGCATTTCTTTCGAGCGGGCAAGGATCAGCAGGCCGCTGGTCGACATGTCGAGACGGTGGACGGTGAGTGCGCCGGGATAGTCTGCGGCCACGCGCGTCACGGCGCAGTCGGCTTTCTCCGGTCCCCGTCCGGGTACGGAGAGCAGGCCGGAGGGTTTGTCGATCACGATCAGATGATCGTCGACATGTACATAGCGGACAGGTTCCTGTGGCGGGCTGTAGAGGCTCACACCAGAAGGTCCGGCAGGATCAGGCGGAACACAGTGCCGCCCTGGCCGGTGGAGGCCAGCACGAGGTCCCCGCCCATGCCGAGGGCCAGTTCCCGCGCGATGACAAGGCCGAGGCCGGTGCCGGTCTTGCGGGTGGTGGCGGCGAAGGGCCTGAACAGGTTTTCCTGCGCATTCGGCGGCAGACCGGGGCCGGTATCGGCGAATTCGAGCCCGTCGCGAGAGAGGGAAACAGTGATCCGTTTCGGCAGGGAAGCACCAGCCACCATGGCCTCGGCGGCATTGCGGATCAGATTGGTCGCCAGCCTGTGGAGGTGTTCCGGGTCCGCATGAATGATGCGGGCACTGGGCAGGTCATCCACGAACTCGACTTCCGGCCAGGCGGCGAGCGCTTCAGCGGCGGCCTCCTCGATACAGCCGCGCAGGGAGACCGGTTGCAGGTCCGGCGGCTGGGGCGCGGCCTTGCCATAATCCAGCGTTTCGGAGGCGAGATTGATGGCGCGGGTGAGCGCGCGTTCGAGGCGCGGGGCGGCCTTCTGCACGCGCGGGTCTTCCGAGCGGGCAAGCGTGTCGGAGACCAGTTGCGCAGAGGCGAGCGAATTGCGCAGGTCGTGATTGATCTTGGCGACGGCCGTGCCGAGTTCGGCAAGGTGGGCACGCTGGCGGAAGGCGTCGGCGACGGCCTCTTCCATATCTGAGAGGGCATTCTGGGCGCGGCCGATCTCGTCCCGCCGGGAGGTTGGCTGCAGGCGCCGTGTCCAGCTGCCGGGGTCCATCCGGAACTGTTCCACACTCGCCGTGACCCGCATCATCGGCCGCACGACAATGAAGTGCAGCAGGACATAGATCACGGTCGCCGCGATAAGGGCGATCAGGAAGGAGAGGCCCAGGATACGCCGTCCATAGGCATAGAGGTCCGCGCGAAGCGGGGCTTGCGGCACGACGACTTCGATCACTCGTTCTGGTGTGGAGCCAATGGCGGTCACCACGAGAATCCGGTCTTTCGGGGCGGCGAAGGCGCCCATCACCTGCATCACGCGGCTGACGGCCGTCGTTTCCCGCATGTCGACCTGATAATAGCTGCCCTCGATATCCATGTTGGAATCGAGCAGCTGGATGTGCATGTCGTCTTCCACTTCGGCCACGGAGAGGACTTCGGCATTTTCCAGCAATTGCTGGGCAAGTTCTTCCGACACCATGCGGGACGGAGAGGCATCGAGGGCGAGGGCGGCGATGCGGGCGGCCTGCAGGCGCTCGTTCAGCCAGGCGGTGCGGAAACCGGATGCGCTGGGGATGAAGATCAGCCCCTCGACAAACAGGATGGCAGCCAGCGTGAACCCGAACAGGCGGAACGATAGCCCATGGTACCAGCGAGCGGACGCAGGCTGGCGGACAGGAGCCGGAAGGGGTGCGCGTGCGTTGCCGTTCACACGCGCTGAACTAGCCTACGGGATGCGTTGGAGCAAGCCGACGAGACGCCGCGAATTCTTTCCGAAGACAACAGGCGTGAAATGAGCAGAGGCTGCCCGTTTCACGACCTCAGCGCGCGTCGGATAGGGCGAGATGAAATTGGTCAGCGCCGTCAGTTTCAACCCGTTCGACATGGCCACGCTGACAAGCTGTAGAATATCGCCTGCGCCTTCGCCGACGATGGACGCGCCGACCAGTTTGCCCTTGTGCAGGACCAGCTTGCACTCGCCGAGCGTCTTGCCTTCGGCAATGGCCCGGTCGTTTTCGTGGAATGGGAAGGCGGAGGCGGTGACCTTGCTGCCGAACTTTTCGCGGGCTTCGGCCTCGGTCAGGCCGAGTTGCGCGACTTCGGGGCTTGTATAGGTGACGGCAGGCACGGGCAGGCTGGAGGCTTTCGTGCCCTGCTTGAAAAAGGCGCGGCGGGTAAAGACCGAGGCATGCCAGCCCGCGACATGGGTGAACTGTTCCTTGCCGGCAGCGTCGCCCAGGGCCCATACACGGGAATTGGAGCCGGACCGCAGCGTGTCGCCAACGACGATGCCCTTGTGATCGAACTCTACGCCCCCGGCCTCAAGGTCCAGCCCGTCCAGAACGGCGCGGCGGCCAGTGGCGACCAGAAGGTGGCTGCCCTCGATGACGGGTGTGCCGCTGCCATTGTCCGTATGCACTCGGATACGGCCATTCTCATGGGAAACCCGCTGCGCCTTGTGCTGTTCCAGCAGGGTGACGCCTTCGTCCCGCAGGGCCTTGACGGCGATGGCGGCGTGGTCGGCATCGGCACGAGGCAAGGCGCGGCCCATCTCGATCACGGTGACTTTCGCGCCAAGCCGGATGAAGGCCTGCGCCATTTCCAGCCCGATCGGCCCGCCCCCGAGAATGATCAGGTGATCGGGGAAATCCGGCAGGGTGAAGATCGTCTCATTGGTCAGGTAGGGCACATCCTTCAGCCCTTCGATGGGCGGTATGAAGGCGCGTGAGCCAGTGGCGACAATGATGCGGCGCGCGCGGGTGCGGGTCGTCTCTGAGACGATGGTGGCCTCGTCTGAAAAGCGCGCGGCTTCGCGGATGACGGTGACACCGAGGTCCTCGAACCGTTCCTGGCTGTCGACTGGGGCAATTGTGGCAATGGCACCGGCCACATGGGCCTTTACCGCGGCCCAGTCCGTTTTTGGGTTCTCAGTCTGGATTCCGTACTTTTTGGCGTGGCGCACGTCGGCTGCGGCCCTGGCGGCGCTGAGCAGGGCCTTGGAGGGAACACAGCCATAGTTCAGGCAGTCGCCGCCCATCTCATGCTTTTCATACAGCACCACTTTCAGGCCCAACATGGCGGCGCCGGCCGCGGCCGAGAGGCCGCCAGAACCAGCCCCGATAACGCAGAGATCTGCCTTCAGGTCTTTGACGGATTGGGTCATGCGGTGGGGCTTTCGATTTCGGCTTCGGCCTGTCCGGCAGGGCGGCGGGCAAAGAATTTCTTCCAGACGACCGGCATCAGCGACACGACGGCCAGGGCGGCAAACGCCGGGACAAGGTTTCCGGCAACGGCGGCGATGTCCGGGTTTTCGCCCGCCTCGAAGGTCGCGCCAAGGCCTGCGCCGATCCAAGTGTAGGCGACAACGCCGGGAATGATGCCGATGGCGGTGGTCAGGGCATAGTCCGGATAACGGGCGCCCAGAAGGGCCGGGGCAATATTGGCCACCGGAAAGGGCACGACAGGCAGGAAGCGGAGGGCGAACATGTAGGAGCGCGGGTTCTGGTGAAATCCGGCTTCCATCTTGCGCAGGAAGGGACCTGCCCGTTCGCGCAGCATGCCGCCGAAGGCCGTACGTGCGGCCAGGAACAGAAGGCTCGCCCCAAGGGTCGCGCCCACCACGGTTGTGGCAGACCCGCCCGCGAGGCCGAACAGGAAACCGCCCGCAATCGTGATCCAGAGGGCGCCCGGCACCATGAACAGGGTGGAAAGCGCATAGATCACGACATAGGCCGCAACCGCGAGCAGGAGATTGTTCTCCACAAAGGCCCGAAGGGCCTCATGCTGTTCGCGCAGGGTTTCCAGCGAGAAATAACGGAAGAGGCCCAGCTGCCAGCCGGTGGCGAGGCCCGCCACGATCACATAAACGGGCCAGAGACGCCGCCAGAGCGGGGCGGGGCGTTTGATCTCGGTATCGCTCATTCGGTCTCGGCCTTCTTGGTGTCGTTGAGGGACCAGTCATATTCATAAGCGCGAATGCGCGGATTGGCGCGGATTTCCGTGGCGAGCTCCGCATCGGCGTATTTGAGGAGGTGTTCGATAACAGCCTGTTTCGATCGGCCGAAATCGGCTTCGAACCAGTCATAGATGGAAGAGACGTTGAGTCCCCGTCCGGTAATCGTCACGCCGCGCGGATCGTTGATGTAGGCGCGGGCTGCGGCGGCGAGGTCTTCCTCCAGCGTATCGGCTTCCCAGGCTTTCGGCTGAAGGTTCGGGCAGGAAATGGCCGCGCAATTGATGGCGTAATGGACCAGCGGATTGCGGAACCGGGGGCGCAGGATGGCGTGCTCGATCTCGTCGAGGGAGACGCTCTCCCCGTCCGCCATGACTTTGATCTTCTTCCACGGTCCGCCGAACAGATAGCCGTCGCGGATGGAGCCTGTCGGATAGGCTTCGACAATGTAGCGGACCGTGACGGCATTATAGAGATTGGCCCAGGCCGCGAATGTGCCGGGATCGGTGCCGGAGAGATCCATGTCTGCAAAGCTGGCAATGTAGGTGTCCAGCGTGGCGCGGTCTTCCGGATTGGCCTTCAGGGCGGCGTAATCGACCCGGTTCACGCCATCTGTGCCAGCCGTCACATATTTCTTGAGAAGGCAGGTCCACGCCGCATGTACCGGCTTTTCGGCAGGGGCCTGCTGGACCATGCCGGAGACGGGCACGGCGGGCTGTGCCAGCGCGCTCAGCGGCGTCAGGACGAGGGCAACAGGCAGGGCAAGGCGGCAGGCGCTGGCGGGCATGGGGCGGCGGGCTCCGAATGGGCAATGTCTGGCAGAGACATAGCGCAGCCTGCTGCAAGATGCGCGTCACGCCTTTTCAGGACCGATCAAAGCGGCGTGATGGACGCGTCAGCCGCCAGCCGGGGGCGTATCGAGTTCCATCCAGTCCTGTGGCGGCAGGCCGTAGACCATGTCCATGACTTCGAAGCCGATGCCATTCGGCAGGCGGGAACTGGAATTCCAGAGGATCACGACGCCGGTATCGCGTTCCGGATCGAACAGGATGTAGGAGCGGTAGCCCTCGACGGCGCCGCGATGGCCGATGACGCGCTCACCTGCCGTGCCGTATTTGTAGATCCGCCAGCCGAGGCCGTAACGGGCGTCGCGCACCGTGCCGCTGTAATGGCTGGACATGCGCCGTTGTTCCCCGCTCGTGTAGACGCGCGGCGTCTGCAGCATGTCGAGCGCGGTGGCACTGAGGACCTCTGGCGCAAGCCCCATCTGCGCGCGGGTATAGCGGGCGAGATCGAGGATCGATCCGTTCACGCCGCCAGCGGCAGGAACCCGGTAATAGTCGTCATTGACCTGTTTCTTCTGCGGCTGTCCGTCCACTCTGGACCGCTTGGTATAGGGCCGCGCCCAGGAATCTGCGTCCTGCAGGCCCGCCCGGCCGACACTGGCGGTCACCATGCCAAGCGGCTCGAAGATCGAATGGCGTACGGCATCGGCATACGTGCTGTGCGTGACATCCTCGATGATCTCGGAAACCGTGTCATAGGCGACATTCTGGTAGGTGTGGCAATCGCCGACAGGGCAGAGTGGCTTCAGGCTGGCCAGGCTGCGCCGGATCCTGGCCGGGTCCCAGCCGTCTTCCAGCCTTGTGTCATAGGCATTGGGCACAAGACCCAGCCGGTGTGAGAGAATGTCTTCCAGTGTTGCCCGTTGTTCTGCGCCGCCGGGCAGGCGCAGCGAGGTTTTGAAGGCGGACACGGTATCGGTCAGGTTCAGCTTGTGCTGGTCGGCAAGGATTGCGACTTCGCTTGCCGCGACCCCTTTAGACACCGATGCCCAGCGAAAGACGGTGTGATCGGTAACGGGGGCGCCGCCGCGCTCGGTGACGCCATACCCCTTGGCAAAACTGATCTCGCCCTTGTCGATCACGGCGACCGCCAGGCCGACAATCTCTTCATCATTGGCCGCCAGACGGCTGATCCGGGTATCGAGGCGTTTGTAATCGATGGCCTGCGCCATCGCGGCGGGCAGGGGCAGGGTGGCGGCAAGACAGACAACCAGCGTGCGTAGAAAACGCATATTCTCTTCTCGTGTTATGCGGCCCGCCCAAGCCACAGAGACACCAAGACTCTGCGCTCCTGTAAAGGCCGGTGAATGCATCCGGTTGCGTCCGGCGGCCGGAGGCGGCACAAGTCAGGCCGAAATGACCGCTTTTCATGCTGAACCCATGACTTGACCCGGCGCGGCCAGCCCTGTATTGGCCCCTCTTTCCGAGACACTTAGCTTCCAGAGCAGACCCGATGAAACGCACTTTCCAGCCGAGCAATCTCCGCCGCAAGCGCACGCACGGCTTCCGTGAGCGCATGGCCACCAAGAATGGCCGCAAGGTGCTGGCACGCCGCCGCGCGAAGGGCCGCAAGTCCCTTACCGCTTAATAACGGCACCAGTCCGCCTCTCCGAAGGAGATGGCCGTGACGGCAGATTCCGAAAAGACTTTGATTGAGGTCGTACGCCTGCGCGTGCGGCCTCAATTCATTTTCGTTCGCGGCGGGCGGGCCGAGCGGCGCAAATCGCTGGTCGTGCAGGCGCGCAAGCGGGCAGGGGAGACGCCGGGCATCCATGCCGGGGCCGGTTTCACCGCCACGAAAAAGATCGGCAATGCCGTGATCCGCAACCGGGCCAAGCGGCGCCTGCGCGAGGCGGTACGTCAGCTGCTACCGCGGCTGGGGCAGCCGGGTTGGGACTATGTGTTCATTGCGCGTCAGGATACCGCTGATATTGGCTGGGCGCGTTTGCTTGACGATATGGAAAGCGCGCTGTTAAGCCTCCCCGCTGATTAAACCCCGCCGCCCGTCCGGGCGCTCCTGCCTTAAGTTTCCGGGACCCCCGAGATGGAAAAAGAAGACCAGCGCAATTTTCTGCTCGCAATGGTGCTGATGATCGCGCTCGTGCTGGGCTATCAGAAGTTCTTCGTTGATCCGGCGCAGAAGAAATACGAGGCCGAACAGGCCGCGATCGAAGCTGAGACCCAGGCGCAGACCGCAGATACCGGTGTGCCTGCGATTGACCAGCTGAAGCCGGTCGAGGAGGCGCTGGCCGACAATCCCCGCATCGATTTTGAAGGCGCAGGCGTGGATGGCTCCATCCGTCTTGCCGGTGCGCGCATCGATGATGTCAGCCTGCACGATTACTACCTCACGGTCGAAAAGAAGCAGGAAGTCCGCCTGTTCCGCCCGGAGAACAGCGAGTACGGCTATTTCGCCACTTATTACTGGGCTTCCGGCGGCACGCTGGTGGCGGGCCGTAACTCGCCCTGGACAGTGGTTTCCGGTGACAAGCTGACGCCGGCCTCGCCGGTGACGCTGAAGCTGGAAGGCGATGGCGTGACGATCGAGCGGACCATCCAGCTCGACGACAATTACATGTTCACCTTCACCGACAAGGTGACCAACACGTCCGAGACGCCCCGCAGCTTCCGCGCGGTGGGCTCGATCGAACGTTATGGCGATTTCAAGGGCTTCCTTGAGGCGACCGACCCCGGCTCCTCCGTTTCGACCGCGGCTCATATGGGCCTGATGGGGGAAACGGATGGCACGCTGCGCCTGAAGAAGTTCAAGGGCCTCTACAAGATGGACAAGATCAAGGGAGAGTCTGCCGACGGCACTTTCCCTTCGAACAGCGGCGGCTGGTGGGGCCTGTCCGACAAATACTGGCTGGGCGCGCTGGTGCCGCAGCAGGACATGTTCTTCGCGGGCCTGGTCGACAAGCGGAAGCTTGCCACCGGCAAGGATCTAGAGCTGCGCACCGAGTCCGCATCGCTGGACCTTGCCCCCGGTGCCAGCGCCACAATGGAGAACCGCATCTTCGCCGGCGCCAAGCGCTACGAAGTGCTGAAAGGCTATGAAAAAGACCTCGGCATTCCGCATTTCGAGGATGCGATCGACTGGGGCATGTTCTTCTTCCTGACCAAGCCCTTCTTCTACGTGCTCGAATGGCTGTCCGGCATTGTCGGCTCGTTCGGCTGGGCGATCCTCGCCTTCACCGTGATGGTCAAGCTGCCGCTCGTGCCGCTCTATAACCAGAGCTACAAGTCGATGGCCAAGATGAAGAAGCTGCAGGAGCCGACGCAGGAAATCCGAGAACGCTTCAAGGCCGATCCGCAGCGCCAGCAGCAGGAGATCATGAAGCTCTACAAGGAAGAGGGCGCCAATCCGCTCGGCGGCTGCCTGCCGATCCTTGTGACGATCCCGATCTTCTTTGCGCTGTTCAAGACGCTCTATGCCACGATCGAGATGCGCCATGCCTCCTTCCTGTTCCTGAAGGACCTGTCGGCGCCGGATCCGACTGCTATCGGCAACCTTTTCGGCCTGATTCCGTGGTGGTCTGCGGCTGACCTGAAAACCATTCCGTTCATTGGCATGGTGGTCGGTGTCGGTATCCTGCCGATCCTCTATGGTGCCACCATGGCTGCCCTGCAGACCCTGTCGCCGCCGCCGCCGGACCCGATGCAGCGCCGCATGATCCAGTTCATGCCGCTGATCTTCCTGTTCGTGTTCGGAGGGTTCCCGGCAGGTCTCGTCATGTACTATATCTGGTCGAACACGCTGTCCTTCATCCAGCAATACTTCATCATGCGCCGGAACGGTGTGGACACCGAGATCGGCAAGTTCGTGAAGAAGCTGTTCTCGGGCGGCAAGAAGACTGCCAGCTGATCCGATGACCGAGGAAATCACCCCGAGCGAAGAGGCCCTGGAGGCCGGCCGTCTCCTGTTCGCAGGGGATGCGACCTTCGTCATGGGCGTAGTGAACCTGAAGCAGCTGCCTGCCGCCGACCGGACGGAGGTCTGCTTTGCCGGCCGTTCCAATGTCGGTAAGTCCAGCCTCATCAACGCGTTGACCAACCGGGCGAAGCTTGCACGTTCCTCGGCGGAGCCGGGGCGTACGCGCGAGCTCAATTATTTCGACATTGGCGAAGGGCAGCTCTATCTCGTTGACCTTCCGGGCTTTGGCTATGCCAAGGTCAGCCGGTCGCAGACCGAGGCGTGGACGCGCCTCACCAAGTCCTATCTGCGCGGACGCCCGTCGCTACGCCGTGTGTTCCTTCTGGTCGATGCCCGCCGCGGCCTGATGGACACGGACGAAGAAGTCATGGACATGATGGACAAGTCTGCCGTGACCTATCAGGTCGTCCTGACCAAGGTGGACAAGCTGCCGAAGGGCGAGGTCGAAACGCTGGCGGCGAAGATCGCCGACAAGCTGAAGAAGCGCGGCGCGGCCCACCCCATTGTGCGCATGACATCCTCGGAAAAGGGCTGGGGTATACCGGAACTGAGGGCAGAGATCGCCGGGCTGCTCTGACACCAACAGAATTGACGCGGTGAATACCCGTTTCGTCCGGCTGCAAAGCGCGTTAAAGGGGCGGCCATGACTGACTTCTCTTCCGCCCAGTTCACTGCAAAAACCCTCTCCGAAGCGCTGCCTTATATTCAGCGCTATGCGGGTCAGACGATCGTCGTGAAATATGGCGGCCATGCCATGGTGGATGAGGAACTCTCCGCCATGTTCGCCCGCGATGTGGTGCTACTGAAGACGCTGGGGATCCACCCGGTGATCGTGCATGGCGGCGGCCCGCAGATCGGCAAGCTGCTGGACCGGCTGGGCATCGTGTCGGAATTCAAGGGCGGCCTGCGGGTGACGGATGAGGCGACCATGGAAGTGGTCGAAATGGTTCTGTCCGGCCCGATCAATAAATCCATCGTGCGGGCGATCAACCAGGCGGGCGGCCTGGCTGTTGGCCTGTCAGGTTCCGATGGCCAGCTGTTGCAGGCCACCAAGGCGACCAAGACAGAACGTGATCCGGACAGCCATATCGAGCAGGTGCTGGATCTTGGCTTTGTGGGCGAGCCGACCGGCGTCGACACGAGTGTCATCGAGGCGCTGCTGAAGGCTGACTCCCAGCTGATCCCGGTCGTGGCGCCGGTGGCCATGGGGCCGGACGGTCATCGCTATAACGTCAATGCCGATACGGCCGCCGGGGCGCTTGCCGAAGCGCTGGGCGCCAGCCGCCTTCTGCTGCTAACGGATGTGGCCGGCGTGCTGGACAAGGAAAAGAACCTGATGCGTGACATCAAGGTGGGCGACATTCCGGGCCTCATCGAAGATGGCACAGCTGTTGGTGGCATGATTCCGAAGCTTGAAACCGCGGCCCATTCCGTAAATCATGGTGTCGGGGCGGCGGTTATACTGGACGGGCGTGCGCCGCATGCCCTTCTCATGGAGCTGTTTACCGAACATGGCGCTGGCACGCTCATTTCGTAATGTCCTGGTGGCCCTTGCGGCTGCTGTCTGTTTTCCTGGCATCACCGCTGCAGCGCAGGGTTCTGGCGCCAAGGATGGCTGGACCCTTTGTAACAAGACCTCCTACATCATCGAGGCCGCCTTTGGCGTGCCAGAGGAAAAGGATGTCACGGTCGAGGGCTGGCTGAAGCTGCGCCCCGGCGAATGCAAGGTCGCGGTTGAGGCACCTCTGGAGCCGAAATACCATTTCCTCTATGCGCGCACCTCGCTCGCCCACCGGGGCGGGCCGCGCGAATGGGGCGGGCAGACAGAACTGTGCGTCGATCCGACGGGTAGCTTCACGCTGGAAAATCCGCCCGAATGCGCGCCGATGGGGCTTGAGGCCCGCGGGTTCCGCGCGGTGGAAGTGTCCAGCAAGGTGCGCTGGACGACGGACCTGACCGAGATCGAGAATTACACGCTGGAGAAGGCCCAGTCTGCCGGGCTGCAGCGCCTGCTGGAAGAAGCAGGCATCACCAGCGGCGCCATCGACGGCAATATCGGCCGGCGGACGCGCGTCGCGATCGGGGAGTTCCTGGAGCAGAACAACCTGCCGGCCACGACATCCGATGATGACCTGATCGACTTCCTGGAACAGGTCGCCCGGGAGCGGGGCCGCAATGTCGGCTTCACCCTGTGTAACCGTACCAAGAAGCGGATCTGGGGCGCGATCGCGCGGCGGGGTGCTGAAGACTGGGAAAGCCGCGGCTGGTGGCTGCTGGAGGCAGGCGGCTGTGCCCGTGTGATCGACCGGCCGCTGCGGGGTACAGAATATTACGTCTATGGCGAGATGGAGGACGGCTCCAAGATCCGCACCCTGTCCAAGGCCTCGGACGCGTTCTGCGTCGGCCATGCGAAATTCGCGATTGCCGGACGTGACCAGTGCGAAGCCTCGGCCTACCGCACGGCCCTGTTCGCTGCCACGCCCCCGCCGACAGACCGCAAACTGGTGTTCGAATTCTTCGAGCGGGACTTTGCAAAGGCCAGTGGCAATGACCGCTAAGACAGCCGGTGTTCACATCGCCCCGTTCGGCAAGTTCGATCATGTGACAGACTGGGTCTTCGACCTCGACAACACGCTGTATCCGGCCGAGTGCGACCTGTTCGCCGAGATCGACACAAGGATGACGGCCTTTGTCTCGCGCGTGCTGGCCCTGCCGCCGGAAGAGGCGCGCAAGGTGCAGAAGGACTATTACAAGACCTATGGCACCACGCTGTCGGGCCTGATGCACGTCAACCAGATCGAGCCGGCGGATTTTCTGCACTATGTGCATGATATTGACCTCTCGCCGCTGCCGGACCTGCCGGACCTGCGCGCCGCCATCGAGGCGCTGCCCGGCCGGAAATTCGTCTACACCAATGGCTCCCGCCGTCATGCCGAGCGGGTGACCGAAAAGATGGGCCTGTCACACCTCTTCCATGACAGTTTCGGGATCGAGGACGCCGTCTACACGCCGAAGCCGAAGCAGGAATCATATGACCGTTTCTGCGGCCTGCATGGTGTGGCGCCGAAACAGGCCATCTTCTTCGAGGACCTTGCCCGCAACCTGTTGCCGGCGAAGGACATGGGCTTCACCACGGTGCTGGTCCATTCCGAAAAGGACTGGAGCCATGAGCCCATCGAGGCGCGTCCTGCGACACTCGAGGACCTGTTGAGGGATGACGGGCCGGATCACATAGACTATGTCACCGGCGACCTTGCTGCCTTTCTTGAGGCGGCCCGCAAGACCCTCTGACCACCCCGTCTGCCGGAGAATAGACATGACCGAAGCCCTTGCCCGTGTGATCGATGCTGCCTGGGAGGCACGCGAAACCCTCTCCACCGACACGAAAGGCGAAGTGCGTGATGTCGTGGATGCCGCCATTGACCTGATCGACAAGGGCGAGGCCCGCGTCGCGGAGAAGGGCGCGGATGGCGAATGGGTCGTGCATCAGTGGCTGAAGAAAGCCGTGCTCCTGTCCTTCCGCCTGAATGCCAATGGAATGATCGCTGGCGTGCCGGGTGGCGGAAACTGGTGGGACAAGGTGCCCTCCAAGTTCGAAGGCTGGGGCGAGACCGAATTCAAGGAAGCCGGTTTCCGCGCCGTGCCGCCCTGCGCCGTGCGCCGGGGGGCTTTCGTGGCGAAGAATGCCGTTCTGATGCCGTCCTATGTGAATATTGGCGCCTATGTCGGCGAAGGTACGATGATCGACACCTGGGCCTCTGTCGGCTCGTGCGCGCAGGTCGGCGCGAACTGTCACATCTCTGCCGGCACAGGCATTGGCGGCGTGCTGGAGCCGCTGCAGGCGAACCCGACCATCATTGAAGACAATTGCTTCATCGGCGCGCGCTCCGAAGTGGTCGAAGGCGTCATCGTGGGCGAGGGCTCGGTGATCGCCATGGGCGTGTTCATCACCCAGTCCACCAAGATCGTGAACCGCGCGACCGGTGAGATCAGCTATGGCAAGATCCCGCCTTACTCCGTCGTCGTGCCCGGCACGCTGCCCGACCCGAAAGGCGGCCCCAGCCTCGCCTGCGCCGTCATCGTGAAAACCGTCGACGCCCAGACCCGCTCCAAAACCGGCGTGAACGAACTGCTGCGGGATTAGGCGGCGCGCCTGGGTTGCCATGATTTGATTGGTGAACTACCTTTGCGAGCAAAGGGGGGTGCCATGCGGAAAACGTCGATTCTATCCGGGCTCGCCCTTGCGGTGGCAGCTTGCGCGAGCACATCTCCCGCGTCCCTTCCTGTTCCGGAAGCCGCATCCATAAAACTGCCGGAGAACGCGGAAGCCGCCGCCATGACCGAGAGGTTTGCCAGCCTGATGGAGCGGAAGCTTCCCATGCTGGACCGGCTCGCCGTCATCACGGCACGGGACCAGTATGTGCGGAAAGTCCTCATCCCGTTGTTTTCGGACGAGGCGCTGGATTCGGAGGTGCGGACTGCGTTTCAGTCTGCCAGCGGCGCTTATGTTTTGCAGGTCGATGAGATCAACACCGCCGAACTCAAGCTCATTCTTCAGGAATATTCCTGGGCGGACATCATCGAAGGCGATCCGCAATTGTTCAAACAGGCCTTTCATGTTGTGCAGCATTCGCCGGATGAAGCCTTCCGCGCCGAAGTGCTTGCGGAAATCAGTCCTTACGCTGAGCGCGGAGAAATAGACGGGCAGGAATATGCCCTGATGTACGACCGCGTCGAACTCGCCGCCGGACGGCAACAGCTTTACGGGTCGCAATACAAGTGCGTGGACGGGCAGTATGACGTCTACGACCTGAAAGACCCGGATGGCGTCGATGCCCGGCGTGCCACTATGGGCATGAGCCCCCTGAAGGAATATCTGGAGCAGGGCCGCACCTTTTATGGTCCCTGTTGAACCGGGTCGCCCGGCGACTATGCGCTGATGCAGGATCAGGCGGTGGCCGCATCTTACCCGGCGTCACGGCTTTCATCGCGGCGTGAAACAAGGTCTCCTCCGGTTGCAACCGGAGGATCACGCATGGCGAAGAAGCTGAAACAGCACAAGCCGGTGGGCGAGGATTATCTCGCTACCGTGGGGGAGAACCTTAAGGTCACGCACGCCTTTCCGTTTCCGTCTTCCGCCGTCTGGGCGGCGCTGCTGGATGCGAAGGCATGGACGGAATGGCTGGCCATTACCAAGGTAGACTGGACCAGTCCCGAACCTTTCGGCGTTGGCACGACCCGGACGGTCGAGATCGGCGACATGGTCATCGACGAAGTCTTCTTCATCTGGGAAGAGGGTAGGCGGATGGCCTTTTATTTCGACAAGTCGACGCTGCCGATCTCCGCTGGCGTGGAGGATTACCACATCGTCGAAACGCCAGGCGGCTGCGAGTTGCACTGGGCCGGGAAGGCCAGCGCGCCGCTGCTCCTTGGCGGGATCGTCTCGAAACAATTGGCCAAGGGTATCGCGGAAGGCATGCCTAAACTCGAGGCCCTGATCCGCGATAATCCCGGCCGCTTCGGCCTTTCCTGATCCTTCATGCCTGACGCTCCGGGTGCAGAGCATCAGGCGGAAGGACTAATTGAACACCACCACCTGCCGTGCCACCGTGCCCTTGTTGTCCTTCAGGTTCTGGAGGGCGCCGGTGATGCCGTCGAGGCCGATGCGGTCCGAGATCATGTCGTCGAGGTGGAGCTTGCCCTGGCGGTACAGTTCCACGAAGCGCGGGAAGTCGATCCGGAACTGGTTGGAGCCCATGATCGCACCCTGCAGGCGTTTCTCGGTGACCAGCATTTCGATGCCGGGAATCTCGATGTTCACGCCGGGGGTGATCATGCCGATCAGGGTGGCGACGCCGCGCGGGCGCAGCATGTGATAGGCCTGCTCCGCCGTCTGCTTCAGGCCAACGCATTCAAAGGAATAGTGCACGCCGCCCTTGGTGATTTCCTTCACCGCCTCGATGGCATTGACCTTGGACGGATTGATCACGTCCGTCGCGCCGAAGCGGACGGCGAGCTGCAGCTTCTCGTCCGACAGGTCGACCGCGATGATGCGGCTGGCCCCGGCGATGGCCGCGCCGTTGATGGCAGAGAGGCCGACGCCGCCGCAGCCGACCACGGCAACGGTCGAGCCCGGCTCGACCTTCGCCGCATGGAAGACGGAGCCGACGCCGGTAATCACACCGCAGCCGATCAGGCAGGCGCGGTCCAGCGGCATGTCCTTGTCGATGGCGCAGAGGGCGTTCTCGTGCACCAGGATCTGTTCGGCGAAGGAAGACAGGTTCAGGAACTGGCCGACCTTCTCGCCCTTGATCGACAGGCGCGGGGCTTCGGTCATCTGGCGCTGGAACTGATCCCGGTTGATTGTGTGGCACACGGACATATGGCCCGACAGGCAATACTCGCAGGTGCCGCAGAAGGGAGATAGGATGGAGATGACATGGTCGCCGGGCTTCACCGCCGAGACCATGGAGCCGACAGCTTCCACCACGCCAGCGCTTTCATGGCCAAGGATCACAGGCGTCTCGACTGGAAAATTGGCATCCCAGAAGTGAACGTCGGAATGGCAGACACCAACCGCTTTCAGGCGGACGAGCACTTCGCGCGGACCGGGCTTGTCGATGGTGACCTCTTCAATCGACAGCGGCTTGTTGGGCTCCCGCATCACGGCAGCTTTCATGGCATTTCCTCCTGATCATTATATTTTGCCGGAAGGATGGCCCTGAATGTCCCGCTTGGCGAGTCCTGCCGCTAGGTGAGGTTGATCAGGAAAGGGAAGACCGGGTGAGGGCGTGCCAGGGGGCCGTCAGGGTCTTGCGGTCTGCCTCTGGGAGGAGGTGCGGCGCGCCGAGGGCCATCGCCGCTTCCAGCAGGCAGAGGGCGGCCGTGTACCAGGGTTCGGCGAGGTGCATGTCCGGATCTTCCACCTCCGGTCCATCGGTCGTGTACCAGGCATTGTCGCCGAAGGCCCGTAGGGCGTTGGCGCAGACACTGTTGAAGACGGCGGAGAGCCCCCGGCCGACAGGGGAGGGCGGGACTGTGCCGCCTGCGCCGATGATGCCTTCCCAGTCTTCGAAGACACGCTTGTCATCCGGCATCTCCGGCCAGTTCAGCCAGGCGCGTGAATAGAGGGTGCCGGCTTCGGGCGCGCGGGCCCGGGAGAGCGTTTCGGCTTCTTCGCGGGTCAGCTGGGCGGTGCGGTCCAGGATCCAGACCACCGCCTCGCCGTTCGGGCCGAACAATTCGTGCGGCGGCACCTGTCTCAGGATGCGTACCGCAACGGCCCGCGTGTAGTCACCCTTATGGTTCTGGGGGCTGATGGCGTCCACCACCTCGGCTTCCCAGAGTGATCCCGGCCAGTCGGTGACCAGCACGCCATCCAGCGTGTGGTTCACGACAAGCCAGGGCGCTTCACGGGTTTCGTTGCAGATCACATCTCCCGGCGCAGCCCCGGCGAAACGCAGGTCCCGGCGTTCATCGGCAATATAGATGAAGCCGGTCTGCCTTTTCCGCCCAAGGCTGCGGAACGGGTTTGAGACCATCGGGGCCTATTCAGCCTCCGGTCCTGCAACGAGACCGCTGGCGCGGCCCATGACCTGGAAGATCTCGTTCTGCTCCATCACACCGGAGATCAGTTCCGATCCGGGGCCCGAGGCGAAGATGGCGACATCGTCACCGCCATGGGATTCCGACCACATCGGATAGAGTGACTGCTGGAGGAAGTCCTTGTCCGTCGTGTCGACATTGGTGAGGTCCTTGCGGGTACAGTCGAAGCCGTCTTCTGTCGGCGTGCAGGCGCCGGGGCCGTTCATGTAGCCGAGGGTGGTGTAGGGCTTGCCGTCGAGGGCCTTGTCAGGCGTGCCGTCCAGCGAGGTGGACGAGAGGCCCAGGATCGGATTGCCGCGGCGGGCATAGCCCGAAATGGTCATCGTGTGGGAATGGTCTGCTGTCACGATAATCAGCGTATCGTCCGAATTGGTCATCTCCAGCGCGGTCTTGATCGCCTGGTCGAACTGGTCGGCCTCTTCCAGCGCGCGGGCAGCATTGCCGGCATGGTGGGCATGGTCGATGCGGCCGCCTTCCACGAGCAGCACATAGCCGTCCGGATCCTGAGACAGGCGGGTAATGGCCGCCTTGGTCATTTCCGCAATCGACGGCTCACCCGACGGATCGTCCGCACGGTCGAGTTCGTATTCCATGTGCGAAGGCTCGAAGAGGGCGAGGATCTTGTCTTCGCTGGTGAAATCTTCGGCCTCGAAGCCCGCGCGGTCGATGATGAATTTGTGGGCCGGTTTCGCCATCCAGTCGGCGATCAGGTCGCGCTGGTCTTTGCGGTCGCTGGTCTTGCCGGGATATTCCGGGTCTTCCGCACCGCCCTTCAGGAAGGCGGAACGGCCGCCGCCCATGGCGACTTCAAAGCCGTCACCCGCTGTCCAGTCGATGAATTGCGTTGCGATATCTGCGCAGGATCCTTCCACGGCGGCGCCGCGGCCGACAGTCGCTTCCCAGTCACGGTTCGGTGTCTTGGAATAGGCTGCGCCTGGCGTGGCATGGGTCAGGCGTGCCGTTGTGACGAGCCCGGTGGCGAGGCCGGCCTCTTCAGCAATGTCGAAGATTGAATCGGTGAGGTTGCCTTCGATGCTGGCGCAATTGTCATAGGCGGCGTCGCCCGTGATGCCGAGCGTGCGGGAATTGGTTTTCACGCCGCTCATCATGGCCGTCGCGGTGGAGGCTGAGTCAGCAACCTGAGCATCGTTGTTATAGGTCTTGGATAGGGCAGAGTAAGGCAGCTGGTCCATGGTCAGCTTGTAGGATTCCCCGTCGAGGCCGCGCTTCTGGCCGGCATAGATACGGGTGGCCGTAACGGTCGGGATGCTCATGCCGTCGCCGACAAAGAGAATGATGTTCTTCGCCGGGCGGAGGCCGCGCGCGGCAATTTTCGCATCGATCGCGGCCTGCGCGTCGACATAGTACGGATCGGCGGCCTGTTGCGGCACGGCGGCTTCGCGCGCAAGGGTGGCCACGGGAGAGGCGACCGGCTCTGCCGCCAGTGTTTCTGAGGCCTCCGGTGCAGCAGGCGTCGCCGTACAACCTGCGAGAACAAGGGCGATAAGGGGCAGGGCGGTAAGGGTCTTGCGCATAAGGGCCTCCGATTGGTTCGATGCTTCAGCGTCGTAAGGTGTTTGTGTGACGGTTTTTCTCGTCAGTCGACCGCAACACGCGGCTTGCGCCCACGTTGGGCCAGCCAGACTGCAAACAGAATGACAAGAGCGCCCATTGCCTGAAGGCCGGTCAGTGTCTCTCCGAACAGCTGCCAGGAGATGGCTGCGGCGACGACGGGCTGGATCAGGACCAGAAGGCCGGCAACGGCGGCCGAGGTGCGGCCGAGGCCGGTCACGATCAGGGCCTGTCCGGCGATCTGCGCGACCAGCGCCAGGAAAAGTGGCGCCTGAAACCCTGCCAGTGTCTTCGGCATGAAGCTTTCCCCCGTCACCAGGATAACGGCTGCCGAGACGGCGATCTCAACGGCGGTCAGCCAGAAGATCGCTTCGATTCCGCCAAGTGTCCGCCGGGCGATATTGGAACACAGCATGTAGCCGCTCACCAGAAAGGCGGCGCCGACGGCGAACAGGTCGCCATGGAGATTGCCTTTGCCCTCCGTTCCGCCGCCAAGGGAGAGAGCGGCAGCGCCCAGTACGGCGAGGGCCGCCGCCACAAACCAGAAGGCATGCGGGCGTTGCTTCAGGAAGAACCAGGCCCCGAAGCCGACGAGAACATTGCCGAGGTTCACGATGAAGGTGGCGTTCGACACGGTCGTCAGGGTCAGCGCGTGATGCCAGAGCGCAATATCCAGCGCGAAAAACGTGCCCGCAAACAGAATGAACCGGTTCGGCAGGCGCGGGGCCCGGCGTTCGATCAGGAACACCAGCGCAAAGAGGAGGGGCAGGGCGAAGACATAGCGCCAGAAGGCAATTGCCTGCGGGCCAAGCTCGCCCAGGCCAAAGCGCAGACCAATGGGGGCAAAGCCGATGCCGATGCCGCCAGCCAGAACCATCAGGGGCCCCGTCCAGGAACGCGGCGCGGGCGGGGACACGGGAATGGCTGTCATGGGATGCCTGTCATACGGCGGAGATCGTCCGGCGTCTTGCCCTCATCACGCCATGCGCGCAATCCCCTGTCGCCAGCCCGCTTGGACAGTTTCTTTCCGTCCGGACCAAGGACCAGCGGATGGAAGCGGTAAACCGGCTGCGGCCAGTCCATCAGTGCCTGCAACAGCGCGTGCACGGCGGTCATTTCCCGAATGTCTTCGCCGCGGATGACATGGGTTACGCCCTGAAGGGCATCATCATGACAGCAGGCGAGATGATAGGAGGCGGGCGTCTCCTTGCGGCCGAGAACGACATCGCCGAAGGGGCGGGGGTCTGCGGCGACGCGGCGGGCCGTGCCATCGCTTTCGTCGATATAGGACAGCTGCTGGTAGCGCGGGCCGAGCGCATCCTGAGCAGCGGCCAGGGACAGGCGCCAGGCGAAGGCGTGGCCACGGGCCAGCCGGCTTTCTTCCTCCAGTGCGGACAAGGGGCGCCCGGTGAAGCCCCATTCGTCCGCCACGGCCCCGGCAGGCATGGCTGCAGCGATCTCCCGCCGGGTGCGGAAACAACGATAGACGAGGCCGCGGTGCTGAAGGTTTTTGAGGGTAGCCTCATATTCAGAGAAATGGTCGGACTGGCGCCGAACCGGCCCATTCCAGGACAGGCCAAGCCAGGCAAGGTCTTCCAGAATGGCCGCTTCGTATTCGGGCCGGCAGCGCGTCTGGTCGATATCCTCGATGCGCAGCAGGACGCGTCCGTTTGCGGCCTTTGCTGCCTCCCAGACATGAAACGCCGAACAGGCATGACCAAGATGCAGGTATCCTGTCGGGGAGGGCGCAAAACGGGTGACGAAATCAGCCATGCCGCCCTGTCTGCCTCCTGCCCGCCAGCCCTTGTCGAAATGGTATGCTGGCGGATGTGCCTTGCCTGCGTCAACAGCGTTTCCCTGTTGCATGGCGGGCTGAGGCCCCGTATCGCCAAGAGGCTTGAGAGGTCCTATTTTCATGCCTGTGACGGACTGGCTGACAACGGCAGAAACATGGGCGGACGCCCATATGCGGGAAACCCGGTCTCTCGCAGTGCTTGGCCTTGTCCTGGGCGTCTTGCTGGCAGCCTTTCTCCTGCTCCTGACATTCCGTCTGGTGGTGCGCCTTGTGCGGCGAATTCGTGATGCCGCGACGGCCCGTGCACTGCGCACGGACAAATCGCCGGGCTACCGTATCGTGCTCGCGCATCCGGCTGGCCGGAAGGGTGGGGCGACGCTGAAATGGCTGCAGTCGGCCCTGGAAGAGCATCTCTCCGCATTCAATTTCGGAGCACCGTTCAGGATCATGCGGATGAGCAGGCTGAAGGATGGCCTGGCGCCCACAACGATTGCGCGGGCCCGCCGCCGCATGGCTGCGGCTGATGCGGATCTGTTCGTCTGGGGCGAACGCCGTGGCCGGAAAGAGGACGGACTTGTCCTGCATGGCCTGACGCGTGGCGGTGGCCTCACACCTGCTGAAGCCCGTCTCTTCACGATCCGCCTGCCAGCGCGTGCGGATGCCCTGGAGGGGCAGGTGCCGAGGATCACGGCCTTCCTGCTGGCGAAACAGCTTCAGCCGGGGCTGGGCAATCCCGCGGCCTTCCGTCCAGAGAAGATCAGCCTGCTGGCGCAGGCCCTCTCCGCCATGCTGGATCATGAAGGGCCGCTGCCTCTGGCGGTTCTCAAGGAGATCGAAGGCGACTTCTGCGCCTCGGCCGTCCATGTCGCCGAACAGGCAGGGGACCTGGCCGGGCTGGACCGCGTGATCGCCATGCGCCGCGAACATCTGACCGAAGGCGCCGTTCAGGCCGACCCCGAACGGGCCATTCAGGCGCGCATGGATATTGGCCGGGCGCTGTTGGCGCGCGCGGCGAGGAAATATGAGCCGGAACTGGTGCGCGAGGCGATCGGCTATCTTTCCCAGGTGGTCGAAGCGCTACGCACAGACCCGTCGATCATGCGCGCGCAAGCGGCCTCCGACGCCATGTTCAAGGCGCAAACCCTGATGGAAAACCGCAACAAGCGCTTCGCGGTAAACTTCGGAACCTAGACCGACAGGCCCACCGGGCAGGAGACGCCCGTGCCGCCAAGGCCGCAATAACCTGCCGGGTTCTTGGCAAGGTATTGCTGGTGGTAATCCTCAGCGAAATAGAGCTTGCCCAGCGGGGCAACCTCGGTGGTGATCTTCCCGGCATGGCCCGCCTTGGCGAGGGAGGCCTCATAGGCAGCGATCATGCGGCGGGCGGTGTCCGCCTGCGCGTCGCTGGTCGTGTAGATGGCTGAGCGGTACTGCGTGCCGATGTCGTTGCCCTGGCGCATGCCCTGGGTCGGGTCATGGTTCTCCAGGAACACTTTCATCAGGCCTTCAAAGCTGATGATTGCCGGATCGAAGATCACATCGACGACTTCTGTATGCCCGGTATGGCCGGTGCACACTTCTTCATAGGTCGGGTTGGGCGTATAGCCGCCCGCATAGCCGACACGGGTCAGCCAGACGCCATCCTGCTGCCAGAACTTGCGTTCGGCGCCCCAGAAGCAGCCAAGGCCGAAGATCGCCCGCTCAAAGCCAGCAGGGACTTCCGACATCAGGTCCCGCCCGTTCACGAAATGCGTCCCGGCGGTGGGGATGGGGGCCGTCCGGCCCTTCAGGGCGGTGTCCGGTGTCGGCATCGCAACAGGTTTACGCGTGAACAGCATGGCGGCCTCCTTCAACTGCTCCCAGATATGGGGGCTTGCTGCTGCAACGGCAATCACAGTCTTGCGAGGACTGTTCCCATAAGTTATGGCGTCCGCTGCTGGATTGGTGAGGTGGCCGAGTGGTCGAAGGCGCACGCCTGGAAAGTGTGTAGGCTAGCAATAGTCTCCAGGGTTCGAATCCCTGTCTCACCGCCAGCCAGACCTCCAAATCGAGAAAACTCAGGATTGCTCAACCGAATTGCCCACGTCCTGCGGGCTTTGGCGGCAACATCGCGTCTCCGTTTTCAAATCTGGCGTAATTATAGCGCCCGATCTGGCGGAAGTCTCCGTTCGCATTTTGCAAGGAGTAGGGTTTGGCCATTTCCCTGGAAGCCGTGATAACAGGGAATTCCAGTTGTTCGGAACATATTTTCGCTGCCGTATCGGACAAAATGCACTGTAATCATTTAGAAAAAGAGGGCTTTCCCAACCCTTAGAACAGGGAAATCATATTGAGGTATCAGGGAATTATTTTCCGGGAACAGGGAAAATTTTTGCGAGATTCACGCAACCCCATCAAAGTCCAATTCGCGCCATTGATCGTTCCAATCGGATGGGATTTTCATCTTCATGAGTCGTGTCAGGGTCAGCTCAGGCGGTTGCCGCCCCTGTAGGATTTTCTCGACGATCTGGGGTGAGAGGAAAGCCAGGCGAAGGCGAAGGAGCAGTTTGTCCGGTGGTCGATTGTAGCGTGCAGCGATGTCCCGAACCTGCTCGCCAGACTTAATGTCTTCCAGCCATACGAAAGCCTGTGCGATGGCGCGTATAAGCGTCTGATCAGGGTGGACCGTTCCGGCACCGATGATCAGCTTCGCTTCGACGCCGCGTCGCCTGATCTGAAATGGGATGCCGATCTGAAGTTGCTCGGATGATAGGTTGGAAACTTCCACACCCAGAAAGTCTGCGAGGGCTTGCCTGTCCAGCTGAGTGCTCAGCTGGCCTGGCGTGACTTCCACTCTGTCGATCAATCGGCAAACTTCGATCTCGCTGAGGTCGCCTAGTTGTATTTGAACCTTTTTGACCTGGTCAACTGTTAGGCGAGCGACGAGCTGCCCGCTCTTTGCCTTCAGATGTTCCATTACTGCGCTGACCACAGCATCTTCAGTTTGCCTGGCTGGGAGCCGCCAACCAGTATCATCCTTCATCTTTCCAGAAAGCAGGCGGTTCGAAACATAGTACCGGTACCGACGATTACCCTTCTGCGCATGGCTGGGAGTGAGCGTATCGCCCGCCTCATCAAATATGCGGCCTGTCAGAAGCGCGCCTGATTTTGAGGGGCTCTGGGATTTTCGCGGAGATTTTGTGTCGAGCATTGTCTGTATGGCATTCCAGAGCTGTCGATCGACGATGGGGGCGTGTAAGCCTTCATGAGTTTCCTGCTTATGCCGAATGCGGCCGATATAGACCGGATTGCGCAAGATGAAGTTGATCTGTCCGCGGCTGAGAGGACGAGCACCTGTAACTTTGCCCGTCCTGAACACCCGGCGCTTGGATCGATATCCACGAAGGATCACTTCCTCTTCCACTTTTCGCAGACAATGATGTTCCCGATAAAGGTGGAAGATTTCTCTGACGATCCTGGCTTCGGACTCGTTGATAACCAGCGTTCGCATCTTTGGGTCGGGGTGCTGATCATATCCTAGTGGAAGTAGGCCACCCATCCAGAATCCCTTCTTCTTTGAGGCAGCGATCTTATCCCGGATCCGCTCGGCGGTTACCTCCCGCTCGAACTGCGCAAAGGAGAGCAAGACATTGAGCGTCAGCCGACCCATGCTGGTGGATGTGTTGAAGGACTGCGTAACTGAAACAAACGAGCAATCTGCTGCATCGAAAACGTCGATCAGTCTGGCAAAGTCAGCCAGCGATCGTGTCAGCCGATCGATCTTATAAACCACGACCATGTCGACTTTGCCGCCGGCGATATCTTCAAGCAGCTGCTGAAGAGCAGGGCGCTCCAGGTTTCCGCCTGACAGGCCACCATCATCATAGCGAGACAGGTTCAGCTTCCAACCTTCATGTCGTTGGCTCGCGATATAGGCCTCGCAGGCTTCCCGCTGGGCATCGAGTGAGTTGAAGGACTGGTCCAAGCCTTCATCGCTGCTCTTACGGGTATATACCGCGCATCGAATTGTGCGGTGGGCATTGACCTGAGCCCCGTCTGGTCCCGCATTTGAATGGAGAGTCTGTCGCAAGGAGACAGACAATGCGGAAGAGCAAATTCAGCGAAGAACAAATCATCGCGATCCTGGCGGAACAGGAGCGCGGGATGGCGACCTCGGAGGTCTGCCGGCGTCACGGCGTCAGCTCGGCCACCTTTTACAAGTGGAAAGCGAAGTTCGGAGGCATGGATGTCTCGGACGCGCGTCGGCTGAAGACACTCGAGACGGAGAACGCCCGGCTGAAAAAGCTACTGGCGGACAGCATGCTGGATGTGTCGATCCTGAAAGACCTGCTGGGAAAGAACTGACGACGCCCCAGGCGAAGCGGGCAGCGGCGTTGAAGGCGATGGAGACATACGACATCTCCCAGCGCCGGGCCTGCCGACTGGTCAGCGTCGATCCGAAGACTGTCAGGCGCGAGCCGGAACCGGATAATCCGGAGATCCGGGGCCGCATGCGTGAGATCGCATCCGAGCGGCGCCGGTTCGGTTATCGCCGCATCGGCCTGATGCTCGAACGGGAGGGCATCACCATGAACCAGAAGAAGCTCAGACGCCTCTACAAGGAGGAAGGGCTGTCGGTGAAACGCAGGCGTGGCCGCAAACGCGCCACGGGAACGCGGGAACCCATGCCTGTGCCGGACGGCCCGTCAAAGCGGTGGAGTCTCGACTTTGTGTCAGACGTGTTCGGACCGGCCCGCCGGTTCCGCATGCTCTGCATCATCGACGACTATACACGCGAATGTCTTGCCCTGGTGGCGGACACCTCGCTGTCAGGTGCCCGTGTCGCCCGGGAACTCGATCGCTGTGTACGGCTCTATGGCAGGCCAGAAACCATTGTCTCGGACAATGGCAGTGAACTGACGTCACGTGCCTTACTTGAATGGCAGAACCAAACCGGCATCGCCTGGCACTATATCGCCCCGGGCAAACCGCAGCAGAACGGCTTCGTCGAAAGCTTCAACGGCAAGCTGCGTGATGAGTGCCTGAACGAAGAAGTGTTCGACAGCCTCGCTCATGCCCGCAAGATCCTCGGGCGTTGGCGACATGACTATAACCACCACCGGCCTCACTCATCGCTGGGCGGGCTGACGCCCGCAGCGCGCCGGTCGCTCGTGCATGTTGGGAGCGCCGCTCCCGACGCGCTCGCCACACCTCAAACCATGGACTATGAAAGGGCTAGACTCTCGAAATGAATGAGGGACGCGAGGGTCTCAGGTCACCTGCTGGAACTTGTACAACGTATTCCAAATAACCGAGTTCTGATACCCGGTGCGGTCGTTCGGGAGGACGTCTTGGTTTATGTCCTCCAGGAATTCATTGAAGATGCTGAACAGCATCAGGAAGTAGATGCGGGAAGGGGCGTTCTCCGCGTAAATCTCCGAAATGTGCTGACAGAGTTTTTCCGTGACATCCTCGAGCTGGCTTGGCTCAGACCAGATGCCATCGAATATCCGAAGGTAGGCTTGGGTCGCTGCGAGGTCAGTCGTCTTCTGGACGAGGTTCGAGACGGCGTTACCGCGCTGATATCCCAGGTCGACGGCCGTGAAGCCTTGTATGGGGCTGTACACCGTTGTCTCGGAGGGTCTCTGCGTGCAAATGAACTGCTGCATAGGCGAACTCGTCTTGTTCGAGCGAAAGACGGCCTTGGCACGAATCCAGTCTGCGCACTCCTTTGCAATGGCCCGCTGAGTAAGCTTGTTCCTCAGATGAATTTCAAAAGGCGTGCCGCCTAGATCTCGCTCCCGCTGAGCGGCAGGGATAAGGAATTCACGGCTTTCCTTCCGAAACTTGTCGGCATGCTTTTCAGGCACAAATGTCGGTTGCGTGAAGATGAACTCGAGATCAGAAATGCTTTCCAGCTGGTCCCGTAGAGCTTCGAATGCAAAAATAGAGAACGTCGCGGCCGCAATTTTTAGCTTTCCACCTCGCGCGAGCTCATGCTTGAGGTCGTCGCCCAGCAGTTCACTAATATTGTCTAATACGCGCATTTAGTGGCCCCAGGTGAATCGCTTGAAAAATACATGGTTTGAATAGCTTGACCAGTTTAGCTGCGACCTAAGCTAACCTCTTGCAATCAACCGATATAGAATTGGGAAGGCGATGGATGTTCAAAACCGCTTTGAATGCAAGGAGGCATTATTCCAGCCGGCTGAACATCGCTTTCGGTTCACCGCTTGGGTTGTATCGGCGGCTGCGAGAGCATTAACCAGCCGCCACTTTCCAACTTTCTGACCGTCGCAAGCATATCGAACTCACAATACTCCCGGAGTCCCCGGGGCGAACCACTCCCTGAGGTACGCCCATTCGTCAAAGCGCGCTTTCCATTCTGGCTTTGGAGATCTTCTCAATCACAGCCCGGCGCATGTATGCACCGTTCAGCACTTCGACCTCATCCCCTTCCTCCGCATCAAGTAGTGCGCCGGCCAGGGGCGCATCCATATTGATCAGCCCTTTGTCGACGTCACCACGTTCACGTGTGATCGTGATGACGATCGTAGACTGATCACCATCGATGTACCGGACCCGTACGGTGTCCCCAACACAGACGCCTTCTGTCGATCGCGTTGTCGGTGGTGGGGGAGGGCTTGGGGGGGTAAATAGCGGCCCGGGCGTGGGCGTACTTTCGCTTTCGCGAGACTCGCCCACATTTGTCTCACCTGTTGATGATACATCTTCGGCTTTGGCGTGCTGGAACTCAGCTTCGCGGGCACGAAGTTCCTCCATCCTGATGGAAAGGACTTCGCGAAGTCGTTCCGCCTCCCGACCAGGATTAGAGAACCAGTCCGTCGACCAGATGCGGTGGAACTGCCACCCGAGACCTTCCAAGACTTCCTGGCGCAAGCGATCGCGATCCCTTGCTGATCGTGACGAATGATAGCTGGCCCCATCGCATTCAACAGCCAGAACGTACCCGTGTGGCCAATCCGGATGGCGCACACCAATGTCAATGAAGTAGCCGGCAACGCCAACCTGAGGAACGGGCTCATACCCCATCGACTTTATCTGGTTCATGACGAACACTTCAAAATCTGAATCCGGCTGTCGATCCGTTTGAGTGCCCGCGTCCAACATACCGGTCGCGCTATATTCAAGCCAACGCTTCAGCATGTAGACGCCGGCATTTCCGCCTTCTTCGACCGTGATATCCGCCGCCTTCATCGAAGAGAAGGTGACAATCTTCTGTTTGGCGCGTGAAAACAGAACATTGAGGCGACGCTTGCCGGCAAGGCCGTTGATCGGACCGAAGCGGTGGGCGACACGGCCGCCTTTGGTCTCGGGACCATAGACCGTACCGATGAAGATCACATCTCGTTCGTCGCCCTGGACATTTTCAAGGTTCTTGATGAAGAACTCTTCCAGGCCATCATTCTTGGTGCGCCATTTCTCAACATAGGCGGCGGCAATCCGATCACGGTTCAGGGCGTCCTCGAACTCTTCGAAAATCAGCTCTCTTTGCTTCTGGTTCAGGGTCACAATTCCGAAGGATCGATCTGGATCTTCCTTCATGAACTGAAGTGCGGCATCTACAACGGCTCTCGCTTCGATCGCGTTGGTTCCCGACTTATAGAGTCCGTCTACGAACTTATATACAACACCCATATGCGCCATATCTTCCGATGCAGAAGGGAACACAATGAGATTGTCGTCGTATACAATACGGTTTGAGAACTTGATCAGGCCGGAGTGTCTGGAGCGGTAGTGCCAGCGAAGACGCCGCGCTGGCCGAAAGGTTCCGTTCGCCATCTCCAGGATGGATTCATCCAGGACGTTCTCATCATCGTCGACCTCATCATCTTCAATGAGCTTCTTGAAGAAGTTGCTGGGGGGCAACTGGTTCGTATCGCCGACAACCACAATCTGCTTCGAACGCATCAAAGCGCCAAGAGCCGCTTCCGGTCTCATCTGAGAGGCTTCGTCGATGATACAGAGATCAAATTCGATAGCCTCTTTGGGAACGTATTGAGCAACCGCCAGAGGTGACATCATCCAGCACGGTTTCAGCTCCTGGAGGGCCCTTCCGGCTCGCTCGGTGAGATCGCGAAGTGAAATGAAGCGCTTCTGCTTGCTGATCTCATTTTCGATAAGCGCCATCTCAGTCCAGGTCGATTTCCGTCCCTGGCCATTTCCCCGGGGAGGCTTGGCATCCGCATAGACTTTTGCGCGCAGCTGTTTGCGACCCAGCTCGATGAGCTTTTTATCCTGAGCGGCGAGCTGAGCGCGGAGTTCATTCAGGCGTCGGCCGGAATACTTCGAGAGGGAAGCGCCATAGGTGGCGTAGACCGACTTAGCTAGAGCCCGTGTCGCAAGGGCGGCAAGCCTGTCGGCTAAAAAATCTGCCTCACCCTTTGAGAGACATTCATCAACAAGCGCGCCGCAACCGGTTTGAGCAACATCATTGAGGACCGCGGCCATTATAGAGTGCTTTTTGAGACCTTCTGAATCCTGAGAAGCGGATCTTAGAAAACCCGCGATTTCGGCGATCGTTCTGCCATCGGTAAAGTGGCTGGCGTCCATCTTTGAAAGACTGCAGAGACTCGCCAGTGTTTGAGTCGCTAAATCAATCGATCCAATGCATTCGCCGATCAGCGCCTCGACCCGTTCAGGGTCTGATGACGCAAAAAGACTTGTGAGAGCTTGCGCGTTCGTGCTGGAAGCCTTTGCCCAATCGATCAATGACCGAATAGAAGCCAGCGCGGTTTCACTGCCATCAAATTCAGAACCAAGTAGATTTCTGGCTGCGTCGCTGTTCTGAAGTGTCTTGCGATCGTCGAGGAGCGATTCAAGATCTGCGATCAGTTTCGGTAGTTGATCGGTCGTGATCTGACTCGGATTGACGAAGCTGGTAACCAGACCTCGCAATTCATTCAGTGCTTCCGTGTTCTGAGACAGCCTGCGCTCCGCCGATGCGATCGCTTCTTCAAGCGCAGCGGGCGTGTCAGCTTTCAGGTTTGGAGCGACTTCCGGGATCAGAGCCAGTTGTGTCGTATCCGCTGTCAGCAAAAACGTTTTCAACGGCTGCGCATTTGGGCTGACTAAAGTCTTATGGATATTGCCGAGGTATTCTGCGAGCCCTTCAAAGGGGGTGAAGTCAGTGTCGACGCTCCGGAAATGGACGCCCAGCAAGAGTTTGGCCTGGGCATTCTGTTCAAATTCATTCTCTTTCCGCCGATAGGATAGAAGCGCCTCAAGCAATTCGATTGTAGCGCCTCTGTCTGAGGATGGTGCTTTGAGGATGGTTTTTGAAAGCCGGACCGCGCGACGTGTGCGACTGGACAGAAAGCTGAATGGGCCAGCAGTCTTGAGTGCTTCCACGGCTTCCGCGACGGCTTGTGCCGGGCTGTCGATATCGAAGTTGATTGAAGCAGAAAGTTCAGCTTTGGTGGCTTGTAGAGCCCTGCCTTCTGCGCACACTGCTCGCAGTCCGTGGGCTTCAGCGGCACCTGAGTTTTGCGGTGTCCTACGGATGAGAGCTTCATCACCCGCCACGTCAATGAAGGATCGCGCACGGTGAAGGTCATCGAGTTTCCATTGGTCGGCAGTTTGATCGAAGCCTGAAAGTTGCTTGAGTTGCGCGAGGAAAGCTTTGGCGCGACCAATCCCATTGGATCGCTTTTCCAGTTGTGAATTGAGGGTGGTAAGATCCAAGTCACGGATTTGGTTAGCTTCGCATAGGCCGGAGACGGTTCGTAAGTCGTCCAGAAGGACCTCATTACACGGGACACGGAACAATTCCTGGACCGTTTGTTCCAGACTGCGGGTAGAGTCACTTAACTCAACATAGTCCTGAACGATTTTGCGATTGGCTTGATCGAGCAATAGGTGAGGGCGCTTATCTCGCAGTGAAAAGCCAAGTGTCTGGAGCTGCGAAAGTGTATCTCGGAGCTCGACAAGAGTTTGCTGATTGTAGGAGCTGCTGAATCCCAGGGTGCTCAGTTCCTGGTTGTGTTCATCCCATTTGGAAAATTGTTTTGCTGCGCTACTCGCCAATTTGCATGCGTCTTCCACATTAAAGATGTTCGCATCTGCGAGTTGAGTGCCTTTCCAGAATAGTTGTGCCCCCTCAGATTCGACAGCTGCTTTGGCGATGTCGTTTCCAAGTTTTTTAAGTTCAGCAATTCCAGTCCGGCTCAGATAGCGATCTGCAACAGATACGGCATCCCTGATCTCCTCCGGAATGGCATCCAGATTCGGAGAGGCAGCGATGCCCTTGGAGAGAATCTCATGGATCGTGAATCCAGAATCACCGAAGCGAGTCGTGGAAAGCAGAATGTAGTTGGAAAGCTCTGCTCTGGTCTCGCGAAACTCTTCAATTTTGCTTTGGTAGCCAAGGACCCCGCTGGGGTGAGGCAATTCGATCCGAGATCGAACAGAAGAAATCACTTGTTCACGCGTTGAACGTTCTGCCTGCAGAGGAAGAAGGAATTCTCCAAGCCCGACAGCTTCCAGCCTGGACTTCACAACATCCAGGGCAGCAAGCTTTTCCGCGACGAAAAGAACCTTTTTGCCATCCGCAAGTGCCGCGGCAATAGCGTTGACGATGGTCTGAGACTTGCCTGTACCCGGCGGACCTTCCACGGCCAGGTTTTTGCCGCTGGCGATATCAACTAGCGTGCTGAACTGAGAGGAATCGGCATCAAGGACGAGGCAGGGGACTTTTTGTTCGATCTCCGGCTCATCGATTTCATACTCTTCCGCAAATGGCATTGCGGCATCATTATTAGTTCCGCCGAGCAGAGACTGAATTGTCTCGCTTTCAGTGAAGCAGGCGTGAGAGGTATCAATATCATGATACATCGCCATTCTCGCAGAGGGGAAAACGCCGATCGCAATCTGCCGGCGAATGCGCCAGGTGATTTCCTTGGGCGCAAGGGCTGCGAGTTCGCGGAAATAGTCTTCGATTGACCCACCTTCAAAGGGAGGGATTTCGATATTGAATTCGAGCTTCAGCTTTTCTGCCAAAACTGAATTTGCCTCAGGCTCATCACCAAGTCCGGCAATAGTATATTCGGCGCCATCCGGTGTGCGCTGCTTCTCCATCTGGGCGCCGCAGAGGATGATTGGCGCAAATGACGTGCCGGATTGATTGGGTTCAGACCACTCAAGAAATCCGAATGCGACGTGGAGAACGTTGATGCCGGTTTCCTGAAGCCAGGTTCTGCACTTGGACGAAATGTTGCCGAGTTTGCGTTCCAGGTCTTTGGGAAGGAGCAGGGTTTGGATGTCGTTATCGACGTGTCTGTCTTCGCGATCATCTTCATCCAGCTCGGGCAGTTCGTATGACGGTGTAATACCATTGTTCTTCGCGTGCTGGGCTAGGTTGATCTCCTTTCCTTCAACGCGCGGCGGCATGCCGAGTTGTTCTCGAACACGATCTTTGAGCTGTCGCTCAATTTGCCGGGTCCGATCGAGGTAGTCATCTGCATCACGGTCGACGGCCTCCAGATCACTTTGATAGACTTCATCCGTAATGCGCGCGTTGGAGAGGGCGTTGCGGAACAGCTTTGTGTCTTCGTCTTTCGGGTCTTCTTTGATGTCTGGCAGCGGAATCAACCGCATGCCCCGACCATTGGTCAAATTGTAGAAAAGAACATCAGGCAGCTCATCGACGACTCTGATATGAGCGTTGGAGCCGGCCGATAGCTTTGTTGAGATCAGAGGGTTTCGCCGGCTCAAATCAAGCAGCTTTGGTTTGATGTTTTCGGCTTTCGCCTTGATGAGGTCCAAAAAGTCTTGATCAGGCATGGGGCAAACGATGCTGTGTTTGATTTAAGGGAATGCGGGCTGGATTCGCGTCTGTTGAGGCAATCCGTCCGACATCCTCGCTTGGGCTAAGTTCGCATTTCCTACTGGCACTTTGATTAGGTATAAACTTTCCTTGTTTGCACCTTTCCGCAACTCGAAATTGGATTTTCTTGTTTAATCTGCGAAGCACGCGGAGTGTCAGGATATCAGCAACTTGTGCCATCCGACCTCCCTCGCATCGGCTTCGTATTGTCAGGCCTTTGCCATTACGCGTGGAGGATCCAAGGATCTGTGAGGAGCCGTCTCAATCGCTCCACAATCTGCCCCCCGTCCGCAACATCAACACTGGCCGTCTCCAGAACCGTGTCATGTCCTGAAATCCTATGCCGCGCATGGACATCCTCCCGATCGCCAAGCCCGGCATGATGGGGGTAGAGCAGGGTCAGCCGTGGCGCCCGATAGAGCTGCGCATAGGCCATCATCTGATAGACATCGGCCTGAGAAACCCCTTGTTTCGGATCATCGATCCTGGACGATATCCGCTTCCACTTGGTGTCGATCACATGGGTGACGGTTCCGGCGCGCCTGATCAGAATATCCGGCCGGGTCTGGAAGATCCCGCGCCCGGTTTCCTCGGCCGTCAGGCAGAATAGCCGACCGCCTTGTAAGGACGCGCTGAACTCGCTTCCGGCGAGTGCTCGCGTAATCATCCGGCCGACATATTCCTCGAACAGGGTGTTCATTTCGAAGAGGAGGGCGGTGCCTTCGCCGGCACCGCCGGTCGTTGTCTGATAGCGCTGGGTCAGAAACAGTCGCGCCATGTTCAGGAGTTCCTGCCAGGCGCGATTGGTCCGGTCGATCACGATGTCTCCCCAGCGGATCGTCGAAGGAGAGATGTCTGTGATGTCGGCATAGACGAAGGCGAGTTCGCGGAGTCGTTGCTGGTTGGCGGCGCTCCGCGAGAGGCGGAAGAGATGGGAGACGGCCGCCTTCATGATGCGGTTCAGAGCGGTGTCTTCTGAAAGGACATCGAAGCGGCAGGCGAGCTTCGATGGATTGACGGCATGGCGGGTGAATTGGCGCGTTATATTGAGCCGTCCGCGCAGAGCGGCGAGGTCGTGTTCCTGCTCCATGTACCGGCGCGGCATGCCTTTGCGGACGGCCTCGGTCAGCTTCTCACAGAAGATGCGGATCAGGATCTCGAGGAGCGTTTCCTTCTGCCAATCGAGCTCTGCCAGCGTGCCGGCATCGATTTTCAGGTCGAGCGCGACAGCGAGCATATGGATCAGGCGCTTCCGAATGAGGGCATTCTGCTGGTTCAGACTCTCTCCGGGTGCGACATCGATTTTGGGGAGGATCTCGAGGCTGCAGTCTTTTGCAGCAAGAACGCCCACGACACCTCGCGCCCGCAGGGCGTGCCGGCCGTGTTCCAGAACGCCGCCACCACCTTTCCCGGCAAAGGAGGAGCTCTGCGCAACTGCGGCTAGCCGGTCAGCGAATGGTTCGGGGATCTGGTCGATCCCGTCGCCATAGGGGAGCTTGTCCCATTCCCTGACCGTATAGGATGGCATCAGGCCTGAAACTCCGAGAAGTCGAACGATGATTTGACGCGCCAGCGCAGCTTTTCTGTGCCGAGCTCGTCATCGTGCAGGCCATTCGGTGGAGCAAGGGAGGTGGCTTCCAGGAAGCGCGCTTGCCCGCCATTGCGGCCGTCGCCCAGAACGGCCGCTACCTTCGACCAGTCTTCATAGAAGTATTCAGAGAGCAGCGGGATGATCTTGAAGCGCATGACGTGCTCGACATCAGCCCGCGTCTGGCAGCCCGTGAAATAGGCATGGCCGATCTGATGTTCACGGTCGAAGAGGTATTCGATCCGCTCATTCATCGTCGTCAGAAGCTTGCGCAGATTGATGCCGTCCAAATTCTCGGGAAGGAATGCGGGATCGGGCATCAGCTCCCGGAATGTGAAACGGCGGCGCAGGGCGGTGTCGAGCAAGGCGATCGAGCGGTCCGCCGTGTTCATCGTTCCGATGATATGTAGATTGCTCGGCACGCCAAACTTCATGCCAGAATAGGGCAGGGTCAGTCTGATCTGGTTCTGGCAGCCGAGGCGTTTATCAGTCTCGAGGAGTGTGATCAGTTCGCCGAACACTTTCGAGATGTTGGCGCGGTTGATTTCGTCGATGATCAGGACGAAATCGCGCGCTCCTGCTTCGGGTTCCGATCCAGCATGAGGATAGACGATTCTTTCGAGCGCATCCCAGTCAATGACATCGCGATTGAGCTGATAGGCGGACTGTCGTCGGAATAGGTTCGGGTAGAACTTGTCACGCTCTACGCCGGCATCGTTTCTCCAGATCCATTCGACCTTTCTCCGGTGTGGGTGATACGCCGCTTTCGGATCGTAATAGTATTCGCCGATGACTCGCCCGACGGCCCGGAAGCGGTCGCGGCCGTCGGAAAGCACGACATAGTCATCCACCTGCATATTGGCCCGGAACGACCAGGTCTGGACCACATTGGCGTCGTAGCCGGTTACGTTTGGATCTTTTTCGGCTTTCCAGGTTTTGAAGATCTCGTCGAACTCCTCGTAACGGGGATCCGACCAGTCGATGTCGCCGCCCCAGCCGAGATGGATCAGGGAGTTCTCGAGCCCTTCGAGGACACGGTCTTCCTGTTCTCCGCGGCGACCAAGCGTGATCTTGAAAATGCCCCGTGACCGGTCAAGCCGATCCGATACCGCTCCGGTCGTATCCAGACGGGCTCGTTCACTGATCCGCTTGAACACACCATCATGCGGTTTGAGGCTGAACCCACCGGAAGCCGGGGTAGAACCTACCTCGTCATCAGACGCGCTCGTCTCGGTCGTCGGTCGCAGGCCTTCGACAAAGTCCTCATACGAGAAGGACTGATGGAAGGTGACAAACTCGATCCGGTGTTCGTCGACGAGGCTACGATATTCCCGCATCAGGGCATCGCGGTCGTCTTTGAGGGGCTTCGCTGCTTCCTCGCCGATGCAGAGCTTCACAGCTTCCCAGGCGGTGGCGTAGGTTTTGCCGGTTCCAGGCGGTCCATAGAGGATGAGGTTGAGCGCTGAGGTTCGGTTGGTCGGCATTTCTGGGTTTGTCCTTTCATGCCCTTCAAATTCGGAAAGCTGGTAGGTGAAGACGGTTGAGCTGCTGGGGTTGGGCCCTACGATCGATGGTGCAGGTACACCTGCGAGTTTTTGAAACTCCTCCCGTTCAAGCGCATTGCAGATCATTGGAAATCTATTCTGCAGTCCAAGATCCTTTGCGATGTCACTCGCACGGATCGAGACTTCGCGCGCACCGGACTCCCGGGCTGGTTCGATGTAATAGTTAAGCGCGCAGGGGCGTATTTGGTCCGCACCACGTAGGAGATGCTTATGCTCTTCTGGGGGAGAGATTGGATTTCCAGTCTTATCAACGATGATAAAGCCAGCATTGTGGAGTTGTGCGGCCGCCGACTTCTGCGCCCATCCGCCACTCAATGACGATGAATCCTTCTTGAGCAGGAACCCAACCAACGCTTTGGACGGAAAAATCGGTTCGGCGCGCTGGCGCGTTGATCTCACCCAGTAGTCCTGCGGAACGCCGAAGCTCCCGAATGCATCACTGTGAGCGCCGGTTTTCTGAAATTCTTCGTATGCGTCCATCGCAGCTTCGATGGCGGCTCGACTGAATGGAGACGTGGATTCTCCAGAGTCCGATTTGTCACTGTAATTGTGAACCACCCAGAGGGCGCTCTGGACATCGATCATGTCGCGTGGCGCCAGACCGCGGTCCTCGAAGGCCCGCTTCACGGCCCGCATGAACTTCAATTCGGCTCTGTAGGTGTCGGCCATCGATTCGAATGATGGAAAGTCCGACCCAACAGCCTCACGCCAGAAATCCTGCCGGACAGAATAGCGAATATATACACCATCCTCCGGTGCGAGATGCATGAACAGGAATTCTGCAATTTGTCTTGCCGGGTCTGCCTTGGGATTTGGTACAGCCTGCATCCAGGCATCGACAAATGATTCAAGCGCTTGTGGATGTCTGTCTGGAGGTCCGAGTGCAGAACTGACGAGCACCTCGATGGCAGGCCAGAGCTTTTCGCGATCGGCATCGCCGTTGGGAGAGATTGGCCAAAAGGTACGCCATTGCAGAAGATTGCTTTTCACGAGTGCGGCGTGAATTGCATCCACAGTATCCTGATCAGAATTGCCACGTTGAAGTGCGGTCAAGAGTGTGTCGGCGACCTCGAGTTTGTATGTTCGCTCCGTGCTGTCGAATTCAGGGTCGGGACGATCGAAACGGTCAAGGTTCGGGAAGAAGTGGTGCAGGCGGTCGATCCATCTCGTGATCACGGCGGGATCGAGATGAAGATCTCCGTCTTCTGCCATCAGGAGTCCGAGCAAGCGCTGCAGCTCGTCGGCAGTTTCGATGCGAAGCACGATGCAGTCGGCCTGTTTGAATGACCAGTCGCGGCTGAGTGCCGTGTGCCGCCCTCCGTCTTGCTTGTCGGCCTGCCAGGGGCGTAGCTCACAGGCAAAGCCCGCTTTCTCGAGTCGATCACGCCATTTGTTGTGTAGGAAGAAGTTTCGGCCTGGATATTCCAACTCCCACAAAAGCCGGTCGCCCTGGCCGAACTCGAAGGCCACCATCTTCTTGGTAACGCCGCCACCCGGACGCAGGCCTGAGTCGCGGAGGATCGCGAAGAATGCCGGGCGCAAAGGTGAGGGACGATCCTGCTCGTTTTCGTCAATGCGGGCCTCGAAAGCCTGCCACATGCTGCGCCCTCCCGTTCCGGTTATCCCGAGTGTGTTTGTATGAAGCATTTCGACCAAAGGTTACAAGTTCGGAGTTCTATGGCTTGATCGCCAATGAAATGGGGGGATTTCAGCGCTCAGCAATCGCGAAAGGTCGAATTCATTTCTGGCGATGGGGCGACTGTGTGACGACTGCCCTTTTGAAGCTATTCATCCATCCGTATGAACACATTGATAGATTTGAGCGCCGGAATGAGATCGGCCGCTTCTACGAGACCAATCGCATTGCCGGCTTTGAGTTTTGGCGTGACCGCGCGGTCGTAGACGGCGATGCAATCTGCACCCGTGAGCCTCGATGAATAGAGAACTCCATCAAGCAGAAATTGTTGGTGCAAAGCCTCACTCAGCGATTGGCCTTCGTCATGTGCTTTCGCGCGGGCGGCATCGGTACTGACGCCGAGTTTCAACAAACCGGGTCCTCTTAGATCAATAAGAGTCAGAGGCTTGCTGGAAGAGATTTCTGCGACCGCAAACTCCTCAATCTCGCACATGTCGAGGATCCGCTTTGTTCTGCCTTCGAAGCGATCGCGGACAATCGTTTCCGCGATTGCGGTTTCGAGATCGGGCGCTGCGTACAGGAGTTTGAATCGATCATTGGGGCTTGAGAATCGAGATTTTCCAAAGCCCATGCCCAATGGAGTTTTCTTGTGCTGCTCGGGCATGACCCTAAGATACGATTTGAAATCGTAGTTCCGGGATAGCTCAGCAACGACTTTGGGGTCGAGCTTCACGTTCAGCCAAAGTCCCGCTCGGCAGCTTTTACGACCTTGCCGATCTCACCTTCTTTCAAAAGATCCAAAGGGGTCCCTTTGATACTAGGTTTGTGCTGGATCAGCCATTGCCAGGTGGCCCGGGGATTTTTGATGACATTCAGAACTTCATCGATCCCTTCGACAGGCCGTTCATCGATAAACTGCGCGAGCGGATAAACACGATTCCGCGTACCCTTCTGCAATCCGACAACGTCGCCACGTGTATTCCAGTAATGCAAAGTCGAGCGACTGATCCCGAGGGTTCGCTCGATTTCGGTCGCGCCGGCGACGTCACCCGCCCAATCCTCGATACGTTGAGGGGTCGCATAGGCAAGAAGGCGTTTGCGGCCCTCGGCAACAGTCAATTTTTTGCCAAGGCCTTTGCCTTCATGCCGCTCGACGGACTTCGTCACTTTTACGGGTTGCGGCTCGATATCAGTCCGGGCAGCGAGCTCCTCGACAAGGGCCTCAATTGCATCTGCGAGAGCTTCCTCCTGGACCAGGACTCTACGCCTTTGCTCCGCCGTAAGTTTTGACACGGCGGCCGCGACTTCGGCGACGACTTTCCCGGTTGCTTTTATGGTAGCCTTAGTGGGCTTCAACTTTTCTCGAGCGAAGACGCCAGCGATGTCGCGCGCCAGTTCGGTGTTTGCAGATAGACGGCTTTTGGAAGGTAAACTTTGAGTTGCGGCGGACATTCTGGTCTCCAATTCTTCGACCAATATAGTGCAAAACGTACAGAATGTCCAATTTGTTCAAATATCTCGATTCGGCATGGAAAGTTTGGATCGGGGGGTGATCACAAAGCGCCTTTTGCTGCGTTATTGCGGTACCCTCAACGCCAATCGACCCGGCGGTGATCGATCACATGTTGACGCCATTCGGCGGGTTTGGGGCGCGCATCTGACAAGACGAGCCTGTCCGTTTCGTCAGGCGTAAGTCCCAACGCCTTTCCGAGCGTGTCCATCGTGCCGCAAAATGCCTCGTAATTGTCTGCAGTGTTGAGGTCCGAGACAACATACGTCCAACGCTTTTGAAGTGGTGCTTGCGTTTGCCTTTTTGACTTCACCCAATGGCCAATTTGATCCATCAGCACGACCTCTCTGCCGGTGAGCAGATTGATCGAACAGGAAGCCCACTGGTCCATAATGTAACCTGCGTGCTTTGCTCGAATTTCCGCAGGGAGCAGAAAGTAGATGAGCTTGGTGAAATAGGCGGGGCCGGCGCCGGGGAGTTTACCCTCGGACCTCAATGTTGCGAACGCCTCATATGCCGCCTTCCGCTCAAGCGTGCCGTTTCTGATGCGATCGCAAACCCGCGCCCAGCGGGTGTCTTCAGAATGAAACAATGCCTTGCGATGCTCCATGTGCATGCCGCCCCAAGCCATGATTGCGGCGGCAACCGTTTGGGTATTGAAGCTGGGATCGGCGACATAACCGAGGACATCAGTCCTGGATACGAAGCGGTCGGGCAGTTTGTTGGCATCGACATGGGGCAGGCCTTCCGCGAAGCGGAAAGCGTATTTGCCGCCTGAGTCGTCAATGCTCCGGCGGTCATCGTGCGAACAGGTCTTCAGAACTTGAAAATGCTCTTTGACGAAGTCGATTTCGGCCATGGGGCTCACTACAAATTGAACGCGGAAGAGATGTTTTGCGCGTGTTCCTGCAGTGATGGACTTTCCGTCGGCCAGGAAGAGAGCCAGTCCTTGTAGGAAGTCGCAGAGAAGAGAATTTGGGCAGTGGAGACGCGCTCCGAGAAATCTGAAATCTCGGTTCTGTGGCGAGCGATAGCGTCGCGTCCCTTATCCGAAGCGAGAAGGTCGCCAGGTTCGGCATAGAGATAGACAAGCGCCGGTTTCAAGTTCCTGCGCGCGGCTTCTGTGGACAGTCCCAACGCGTGCTTGATGAGTTGGGCGGCATCGAGATGTTCGTAGTTTACGTCGCCCGCGCGCAACGCGTCCTTCAGAGCGGCAAACGATTCAAGTCCCTCCCAGACTGGCCGGTCATAGGCATCGGAGAAGGATGCCGTCTTGGCGTCCCGAAACGGTTCGTACCTCTTGGACTCGATTCCGATCAGATGGGTTTTCGTGACTACGATGCCATCAAGCCAGGGATGGTGTCCGCCGCGCCAGGGAAAGCGTGCCTGAAATTCCACATCGACGGTTTCAGCCGGAAACAAGTCTTCCATTCCGGGGAAGGCGGGGAACAGGCTGGCCTGCTCGATAAACCAGCCAATGCAGTTCACCGCCAGAGCGGCCGAACTTACGGGGCTCAGCAATTTGCCGGAGGCGATTTCGTTTCCAGGGGATGCGGCGAGGCGTTGTAGAATATGATCTTTCGGGACGCCGGGTAAAAACACGTTTTCGGTGGATGACATGAGCTCTGGATAAGTGCTTGCAATGTCTCCCGCAAGTAGGATTGTTGGTGCACACTTTGCAACGAAAGGGGTCTGTCGGGACGGGTCAAAGCCTTCGGGCAGGTCACTCGCGCTCGAACCACGTTCGATCCCGCGGTTCAAAAAAATAACAGGGGGGAGCCGGCATGCGAATGATTGGCGAGAAAATTCTACTGTCAGCGTCGGACCTCATGCGCTTCATGGGCTGCCAGCACGCGACCACCCTCGATCTCGCCTACATGCGCGGCGCCGACCTGAAGCCCCGGGCAGACTCCGAGGACGCAGAGCTTCTTCAGAAGCAGGGCAATGCCCATGAAGCGCGGCATCTCGAGTCGTTGAAGGCGGCGGGCAAGTCGGTGATCGAGATCCCCAGACAGGTACTCGAGGCTGATGCGGCCGCCACGCAAGCCGCCCTGAAGGAGGGCGCTGACGTCATATTCCAGGGAGCCTTCCTGTCAGGCTCCTGGGGTGGCTGGTCAGATTTTCTCGAACGCGTGGATGTGCCGTCCGATCTCGGACCCTTCAGCTACGAGGTGACGGATACGAAACTCAAACGGCGTCCGCACCCCAAACATGTCCTTCAGCTGACGCTCTATTCTGATCTTCTCGCGGAAGTTCAGGGGAGGGCGCCAGATCACGCACATGTCGAGCTTGGAGATGGCAGCCGGGCGAGCTTCCGGCTCTCCGATTATGCCCACTATGCACGCGGCGCGAGACGGCGCCTTGAGGTTTTCGTCGATCAACCGTCAGCAACGCGGCCGATCCCATGTGCTGACTGTTCACTGTGTCGCTGGGCGGACCACTGTGAAGCGGAATGGAGCGAACAAGACAGCTTGTTCAACGTGGCGAATATCTCTCGCGCACAGGTGAAGAAGCTCGAGGCCGCCGGCATCAATACGCTGTCTGACCTAGCCACATCAGATTTCGATGTCCGGGGTCTGGCGGCTCCGACGCTGGAAAAGCTGAAAGCTCAGGCGCGTTTGCAACAGGCCCGCAAAAGCGGAGAACCTGCCTATGAACTTCGCCCGGTCGAAACAGGGAAGGGATTCGATCTTCTGCCGGAGCCGCAAGAAGGCGATCTCTTTTACGACATCGAAGGCGACCCGCATTTCGAAGGCGGCCTCGAATATCTTCACGGCGTCTGGTTCGACGGCGGGTTCAAAGCATTCTGGGCGCACGATCACAAGGAAGAAGCGGTCGCGCTTGGGCAGCTACTGGAGTTTTTCCGGGATCGACTGACCCAATTCCCCAATGCCCGCATCTACCACTATGCGCCCTATGAGATCACGGCACTTCGGCGGCTGACGGCAAAATATGGGATCGGTGAAGCGTTCCTCGATCGTTTGCTGCGGGAGCGCCGGTTCGTGGACCTCTTTGCCGTGGTCCGGGGTGGGGTCATCGCGTCTGAGCCGAACTATTCGATCAAGTCGATGGAAGCCTTCTACGATCTGAAGCGCGAGGGGGAGGTCAAAACCGCCGGCGGCTCGGTCGTCGCCTATGAAAAGTGGCGCGAGACGGAAGACCAGGCGATCCTCGATGAGATCGAAGACTACAACCGTCTGGACTGTGTCTCGACCGAACTCCTGCGGGACTGGCTCGTCGACATAAGGCCTCAGGGGCCCTGGCCGGTTCTCGGGGAGGCTGCTGCGGCGAAAGAAGCTGAAGAGGATGAAGACGCCCTCGCCCTGAAGTCTCGCCTTTCCAAATCCGGCCTGTCCGAGGAAACCCAGGAGCGGCTATTCAATCTCGGACAATTCCACAAGCGGGAAGCGAAACCAGCCTGGTGGGCGATCTTCGATAGTCTCGGCCGTGATGTCGATGAACTGGTCGACGATCTCGACGCGCTGGGTGGTCTCGTCGCTACAGGACCTGCGGTGCCGATCAAGCGATCCGAAGCACGGACCTATTCCTATCCCCCGCAGGAGACAAAGCTCCGGAAAGGAAAGTCTGCGACAATTCCCGCGCCCAACGGCTTCGTCTCGGTGAACATCGAAGAACTTGATCGTGTGCACCGACGGATCACGCTAAAGACAGGCAAGGCCAAGGCTCATTTTCTGGCGGATACACTGACGCTGCATCCCAACAAGCCGATCGACAGCAAAGTGATTTCCGGAGCGCTGAGAGACATCATCGAGGATCAGTGCGGCGCCCGCCAGTATCGCGCAGTTTCGGATCTTTTGAATCGTGCGGCGCCGAGGCTGGGGACGCCAACGGATGATATTCTGGGAGATGCAGAGGTCGTCGCCGGAACAATCGCGGCAGTTCACGATATGCAGGAAACCGTTCTGCCCATTCAGGGGCCGCCTGGCACCGGCAAAACACATGTCTCTGCAAGGGCCATTCTCTCACTGATCAGGGCAGGGCACCGGGTCGGTGTCGCTTCCAATAGCCATGAGGCCATTCGGAATGTGTTGCTCGGATGTGAGAAGGCGCTGAAAGAAGAGGACCCGGATTTCCCGCTCCAGATCGTGCACAAGATTTCGGGTGAGGATGAAGGCTATCCGGACGACTCGATCGTGATACGCACAACTGACAATGATGATGCCGCGGCCGGCCGTCACCTTGTCGGCGGAACGGCCTTCTTTTTTTCCAGAGGAGACAACATACAGGCATTTGACTGGCTCTTCGTCGATGAAGCCGGGCAGGTGGGGCTTGCCAACATGCTCGCCATGGGACGCGCGGCCCGGAACATCGTCCTTGTCGGTGATCCCAGGCAGCTCCCGCAGGTCATTCAGGGTGTGCATCCTCATCCAGCTGATCTTTCCTGTCTCGAGTGGATGCTGGGGGAACATGCGACGATCCCGCCGGATCGGGGGATATTTCTCGCCACGACACGTCGTATGCATCCGGATGTCTGCCGATTTATCTCCGACCGGGTCTATGAGGGTCGTCTGCAGAGCCACGAAGATACGGCTCGGCAGAAAGTGACCGGCACGTCCTTCTCTGAAGCGGGCGCTTATTGGGTGCCGGTCGAGCATGAAGGGAACGCGCAGATCGCACCGGAAGAAGTGAAAGCGATCCGATCGGCCATAGACGATCTGACCAAAGGCAACTGGACGGACAAAGACGGAAGCACACGGCCTGTTGCGTATTCAGACATCATTGTCGTTGCGCCTTACAATGCGCAGGTAAATGCGCTCATCGACGCACTACCGGATGAGGTTCGGGTTGGAACGGTGGATAAGTTCCAGGGGCAGGAGGCGCCCATTTGTCTCGTATCCATGACCGCATCTTCGGCTGAGGAGACCTCACGCGGAATGGAGTTCCTGTTTTCACTGAACAGGATCAATGTTGCCGTTTCACGCGCTAAAGGGTTAGCTTTGGTGTTTGGGAGTCCGCGGCTGCTCGAGGCGAAATGCGAGACGGTCGAGCAGATGAAACTGGTCAACACGTTGTGCGCATTGCCCCGGTAGAAATCAGGAATTTTCAGGTTCGGGAAAAATATTCTCTAACCCTCCAACCTTAAGGGGAGTGGGGTAGACGCGATCCAGGGGGAGAAGAAAGTTGATTCCGCACAATGTACTCAAGACGAAGCAACGAGCAGAGCGGGATGGCTTCGCTGAAGAATTTGGCCTTCGAATTCATCGCTCGATAAGCTGGCTCGGGCGGGCTGAAAAAGAAGCCGAAGATCAGGATCTACGGTTCATCCTGATGTGGATTGCCTTCAACGCCGCTTATGCCCAGGAGCGGATATCGGGATCAATCGGTGAGCGGGACGACTTCCGGGCTTTCTTCGAGAAACTCGTGGAAGGGGATTCAGATCAGCGGATCTACCAGACGATCTGGAACCGCTATTCTCAGGAAATCCGACTGTTGCTCGACAACCAGTATGTCTTTTCACCATTCTGGCAGCACCAGAATGGTGTCCCGGGATACGAGAATTGGGAAACCCGCTTTTCGGCGGCAAAGAGCAAAACAGCCAGAGCACTCACTTCAAGAGATACGGTAACAATCCTGGAGACCCTGTTCGACCGCCTCTACATGTTGCGTAATCAGATGGTGCATGGCGGCGCGACCTGGAACAGCAAAGTGAACCGTGACCAGGTGAGGGATAGTGCGGCCATTCTTTCGACGCTGCTGCCCATCTTCATCGACATCATGATGGACAATCATTCGGCGGACTGGGGTCCAGTGCATTATCCAGTAGTCGAATAGCACCATTGAGAATTTAAAGAACTGGGCTCTCTGCGAACTGGCGCAAAGTTGCACTGAACGGGTAGACATGGGCTGTTCATTTGGATTGCGGGCTACAGTTTCCGCATTGAGGCTGAGCCTGTGAAGAGGATAGCTCAATGAGAGTGGTCAATTGGAATATTGAAAGACACGCTCCTCATACGTGGCAGGCCGTTTCTCTCATGGAGGAAATTGCCGAGCTCACTCCCGACGTAATCTGCTTGACGGAGGCATGGAGACAATCGACCGAAGCATTTGGTGGTTTTTCGGTTTCTGCATCCGGTGTCGCGTGGAGTGATCAGCATCCAGATGAACAAAAAGTGTTGCTCTGGTCTCATCATCCCTGGCGTGAAGTTCGGGTTGTGGATGAATTGGAAATCACTGGAAGTGCGGTTACCGCCAAAACGCTGTTCGGGGGAGTGGAAACTCGTTTTGTGGGAATTTGTATCCCTTACCACTTTGCCAACCCGTTGGGACAAGAGCCGCGTGCAAAACCATGGAGCCAACACGAACGCTTTCTCCAGGATCTGCGGCCACTTTTAGCGCACTGGCGCAATGAAGGTCCGGTCATAGTCATTGGAGACTTCAATCGACGCGTCCCTCGTTCCTGGGGACCAAAGCGGTCCTACGCAATGCTTGAATCCGCCCTCCGCGAATTCGAAATACCGACATCGGGTATTATTAAAGAAGTCGATGACCTAACGATCGACCACATTGCATTCAGCGGCAACTTCAAGGTTTCACGCATAATTGGGCGCCCAGCAGAAGCGGCCGATGGACGGCGACGATCCGATCACTTTGGTATAGTTGTGGATTTCCAGAGCCAGTAATTCTCATCAGTGGCTGGAGCCAGCTGGATTGCGCTGTTCAAAATAGAGCCAACTGCATTCGGATCAAAACTCGTAAACAGTCAGTTTGTCGTTTCCGGACGCAAGTTCCCAAAACTCTATTCCCGGTGAAATCATGTGTGCGTGGGTTCGACAAAAGTACTGAAGGAGCGATTCCTCTCGTCCTGGGCGGACGCTGCGTTCAACGAAGAAGATCTTGCGATAATCCGCGGGTGCCATGTGGAAGTAGAACATGGCTTCCGCCCAGTTCTTCATCTTTGCGCTCGGTATGTTGCCGCTTGCTGTCCAGGTTTGTGATTTGCACTCTACGATCACACGTGGGTCGTCTGACCCGAGGTCAAAGGCGTGGGCTTTCAGAACATTGCCGATCCCACACGGAACCTTGTGGTTTAATTCGAGTGACCTGAGACCCTCGCGTCCCTCATTCATTTCGAGAGTCTAGCCCTTTCATAGTCCATGGTTTGAGGTGTGGCGAGCGCGTCGGGAGCGGCGCTCCCAACATGCACGAGCGACCGGCGCGCTGCGGGCGTCAGCCCGCCCAGCGATGAGTGAGGCCGGTGGTGGTTATAGTCATGTCGCCAACGCCCGAGGATCTTGCGGGCATGAGCGAGGCTGTCGAACACTTCTTCGTTCAGGCACTCATCACGCAGCTTGCCGTTGAAGCTTTCGACGAAGCCGTTCTGCTGCGGTTTGCCCGGGGCGATATAGTGCCAGGCGATGCCGGTTTGGTTCTGCCATTCAAGTAAGGCACGTGACGTCAGTTCACTGCCATTGTCCGAGACAATGGTTTCTGGCCTGCCATAGAGCCGTACACAGCGATCGAGTTCCCGGGCGACACGGGCACCTGACAGCGAGGTGTCCGCCACCAGGGCAAGACATTCGCGTGTATAGTCGTCGATGATGCAGAGCATGCGGAACCGGCGGGCCGGTCCGAACACGTCTGACACAAAGTCGAGACTCCACCGCTTTGACGGGCCGTCCGGCACAGGCATGGGTTCCCGCGTTCCCGTGGCGCGTTTGCGGCCACGCCTGCGTTTCACCGACAGCCCTTCCTCCTTGTAGAGGCGTCTGAGCTTCTTCTGGTTCATGGTGATGCCCTCCCGTTCGAGCATCAGGCCGATGCGGCGATAACCGAACCGGCGCCGCTCGGATGCGATCTCACGCATGCGGCCCCGGATCTCCGGATTATCCGGTTCCGGCTCGCGCCTGACAGTCTTCGGATCGACGCTGACCAGTCGGCAGGCCCGGCGCTGGGAGATGTCGTATGTCTCCATCGCCTTCAACGCCGCTGCCCGCTTCGCCTGGGGCGTCGTCAGTTCTTTCCCAGCAGGTCTTTCAGGATCGACACATCCAGCATGCTGTCCGCCAGTAGCTTTTTCAGCCGGGCGTTCTCCGTCTCGAGTGTCTTCAGCCGACGCGCGTCCGAGACATCCATGCCTCCGAACTTCGCTTTCCACTTGTAAAAGGTGGCCGAGCTGACGCCGTGACGCCGGCAGACCTCCGAGGTCGCCATCCCGCGCTCCTGTTCCGCCAGGATCGCGATGATTTGTTCTTCGCTGAATTTGCTCTTCCGCATTGTCTGTCTCCTTGCGACAGACTCTCCATTCAAATGCGGGACCAGACGGGGCTCAGGTCAATCAGGCTCATGTTTCATCGCTCCGGAAGACATGATCGCTTGGAAAGCGCCGGCTACCGGCTCGCCGGAAGGGCGCAGGGAAAGCCGGTAGATGGCAATCCCGCCATAGGCCAGGGTCAGGACCGCAAGGTTGATGAGGTCCGGTGCGATGTCCTTAAGGCTCGCGCCCATCTGATTGACACCGACCATGACATGAATACCTGCCGTTGTCGGAAAGAGCTGGCTGAACCAGGCGAGCCAGGATGGCATGGCCTCTACAGGCCAGGACAGGCCTGAAAGGAAGTAGATTGGCAGGGAGGTTACGATCCAGATCTGGACGGGTCTTTCCCGCGTACGGAAAAAGCTGCCAAGCGCGAGCGCGCCGCAAACCGTTGCCGACACGAACAGGGCGCCGGCAATGAGAAGAACCGCCGGTTCGGCCTGGGCTCTCGGATAATCCTGGAACCAGAACACAAAGCCGGAAAAATAGGCAATTTCCGCAGCGCCCAGAAGAAAGAAGGCGAGGGCGATGCCAAGGAGTGACTTCAGCTCAAAGCCGAGCCAGCCCTGCTTTTCGCGTAATGTTGCCGCCAGCAGGGCGAGACCCATGAACAGGGTTTGGTGCAGGATCAGGAACACGACCCCTGGAACAACTGTGCTGCCATAGCCTTCGCGCGTGTTGAACAAGGGGCGCTCTATGACCGTCAGGGGACTTGCCGCGGGCCGGCCAAGAAGGCGTGACTGGTCGACGGCCGATTCAAATGCGATCGAGCCAAGGGAGTTTGCTATGCCGGAGAGTCCGGCACTGCTGCGCAGGAGATATGCGCCGTTGCCATAGAGGGAGACCTTACCCTGGCGCCCGCGCCGGATGTCGTCGCCAAACCCTTCCGGGATCAAAACAAAGGCCGTGACCGTCCCGTCTTCTATCAGGCGCTCTGCCTCGCGCAAGGAATGGACCCGGGCGACCACAAGCGATTGCTGGACGGCCTCGATCTTGACGGCGAGCGCCCGGCTGGGGGCGCTGTTGTCGAGATCTGCGACCGCGATCGGGATCTGCGTCGCGACCTGGCCGGAATAGGCCGACGGATAAAAAAACGAATAGAGCACGGTCGATCCGATCAGCAGCATCATCGCAGGCCGGTCAGAGAAAATCGTTTTGAAAGTCGTCAGGAAAGCGCGCCAGATCATCGGCGCCCCCAGCTGGCCGGCTGGCTGGCCGAACGGATGTAAGACGGCAATCCCATCACTGTTCCGGCGAGTGCCATGAACATCATGATACCGATATGGCCCAGCGAGACCGAGGGCGGGCTTGCCATGCTCCATTGTTCGGACAGGAGTTTTGCAAACCAGGTATAGGGCAGGATGGCGCTCCAGAACTGGGCAAAGGAGGATGCGGACTGGATCGGGAAAATTGCGCCGGCAAAGGCAAAGGAGGCGCCGGCATAAAGCCCGCTCATGGAGAGGGATTGCAGCATGGAGCGGGTCAGGCCGACGATGAAGAGCGCAATCCCGGCATAGGCGGCATACATCGCCAGGTAGCCTGCCATAATCAGCGGCAGGCTGCCATGGATTGGCCAGCCGCGAAGGACGGCGAGATAGGACGTGGCAAGTCCGCCCCAGACCATGAAGACCAGGCCATAAGGGGCGAGCTTGCCTGCAATGGCGCTGGCAGCACCCGGGCGTCCTGCCAGCCAGTCGCCGATCGTCCCGTCCCGGAGTTCGCGGCCGAGGGCGCCTGTCACGGCAATCATGAAAGCAAGGTGCAGGAGCGCCGGGTGCAGCAGGGAGACAAGCTGGAATTCGTAGCTGCGTTGCGGATTGAAAAGGATCGTCGTCTGGACGGTGACGGGGGCAGGTCGAGCCTGGCTGGTCCCGAACGCCGCAACGCGCTCGATGGCAAGCTTGGCCGAATAATCCTGTACGGCCGCCCGGACCGCGCGCAATGCCGATCCGGAGGCTGTGGAGTAGCTTGCATTGTAGAAGATGCTGATCGCTGCTGACCCGCCTTGCAGGATGTCGGACTCTGCCCCGTCGGGGATCATGACCAATACATAGGCCTTGCGTGCACGGACGTGTTCTTCTGCTTCGCCGAAGTCCGGGATTCTTGCCAGGACGCGGACTTCGGGCGCCGCATCTATCCGGTGCGCGAGCTCTCTCGACGCCTGCGTCTGGTCCTGGTCGACGATAATGATGGGAAGGTTCCGGATAACGCCGGAAGAGAATTGCATGGCTGGCAGTCCGAGCAACAGGAGTGGCATCCAGAGGATGACCACGCGGTCCCAGAAACTATGCCTCAGGAACAGGATTTCCCGGCAGAAGGCAGAAAGGAAGGCCCGTATCGCCATGGCTTATTGTGGCCAGTCGAAGAGCACGGTCATGCCGGGGCGGAGCCGGTCGACGGGCTCTGTCGGGGCAAGCCTGACTTCAAAACTCTTGATGTCATAGCCTGTCGACTGGCGTGTGGCGCGCCAGGTCGCAAAATCTCCGGCGGGTGCAATGAATGTTACGCGGAAAGCCGCCGCGAGATTGCCAAGCGCTGGAACATGGCCTGTGTAGACCGCGCCCTGTTTCAGGTCATTGAACGGTATTGTCAGGGGAACCGGCCTTGAGGTGGTCAATCTAGGCGTCTAACCTCGGAAAATGACAAAATCGCCTTTTCGCTACTTCAAGACGTCGCCCGAGATTATCCAGCTTGCGGTAATGCTGTATGTCCGATTTCCGCTGTCATTGCGCAACGTCGAAGACCTGCTCCACGAACGCGGCATCGACATCTGCCATGAGACGGTTCGGCATTGGGTAGATCGTTTCGGTACTCATTTCGCGCACAAGATCCGCAAGCGCCGGTCTGAACGAATGAGGCCATCGCCGCAATGGCAGTGGCACCTGGACGAGGTGTTCGTCAAGATCCGCGGGACGACCCACTATCTCTGGCGTGCCGTCGACCATGAAGGCGAAGTCCTGGAGTCCTTCGTCACGAAAACACGAGACAAGGCTTCTGCCTTGAAATTCATAAGAAAAGCCATGAAGCGATATGGCAATCCTCAGGTGGTGGTAACCGACAGGCTTCGTTCGTATGGTGCTGCAATGCGTGAAATTGGAAACGCACACCGCCGGGAATCCGGCCGTTACTTGAACAACCGCGCCGAAAACTCACACCAACCATTCCGCCGACGAGAGCGGGCGATGTCTCGCTTCAGGCGCATGCGAAGTCTTCAAAAATTTGCATCAATCCATTCGTCTGTACACAACCACTTCAATCACCAAAGGAATGTCGAGAGCAGGGCCCGGTTCAAATCGCTACGTGACGCCGCTCTTCTTGAATGGCGCGAGCTGATCGCCGCTTGAGAACTGCTTGTCTGCGAAATCGGAGACTGGTTCGAATTCGTCTGACAGCACCATCGTTTCTTTTGCCATCTCTGGTCTGCCTGTCCGGGCGGGTGATGCCGGCGGCCATCATCTGGCTGTTGAAGCTGCGGCGCGCATGTACTGCGTCTGCAGCCTGTGTCCGCTGGACGGGGAGAAGAGATGAGCGTGAAGGGAGAAACCGTCCAGTTGGGCTCCGCCCTGCGGAACCGGCGCAATCATCTGAAAATGACGCTGGCGGAACTGTCCGCCGTTTCCGGTCTTTCGGTTCCGTTCCTGTCCCAGCTTGAAAACAACAAGGCGAGCCCGTCCTTCGCCTCCCTGATGAAGCTGGCCGAGGCGCTGGGTGTGGGGATCGAGCATTTCGTCAGTGTGCCCCGTCCGAAGGAGTTCGTGCGCCGGGCAGCGAGCCCTGTATCCATGGATCTTGGCCTGCCCGTGCGTTACGAGCGGCTGAGCGCAGATCATGAAGGCAGTGTGCTGGATGCCTACGTCATTCACATCCCGCCGGGCGTGGGCCATCCCCTGACGAAGCGCGAGGGGGAGGGGCTTTGGTATGTCCTCTCAGGCGAGCTCGAAATGACGGTCGGCGAGGAAACATTCATTCTCAGGCCGGGCGACAGCGCGCACTTCGACCAGCGCCATCTCTACAGTGTCCGCGTTGCCGGGACAGAGCCCGTGAAGCTGCTTTGGTCCGGAACCCCGCGCATCCCGTAGGCGCCGGCGGGACAGGAAGCCTTAGCCGTTCGCTGGAAGCATGGACCCTGTTTCGACATAGCGCTGGTGCCAGGAGAGGGCTTCGCCGAGAATGTTCGGTGCGTGCTGGCCGAAGGATGAACGGCGGGCCCGGTCGTAATAGTCCTGCAGCATCGGGCGATAGACCGGGTGCGCACAATTGGCGATGATCGTGTCTGCGCGCTGTTTCGGGCTGAGGCCCCGCAGGTCGGCCAGGCCCTGTTCGGTGACGATCACCTGCACGTCCTGGCTGATATGATCGACATGCGCGGCCTGCGGTACGATGGCGGAGATCTTGCCACCCTTGGCGGTTGAGGGCGTCATGAAGATCGAGACATAGGCGTTGCGCGCGAAATCGCCCGAGCCGCCGATGCCGTTCTGGATGCGCGAGCCCATCACATGGGTGGAGTTCACATTGCCATAGATGTCAGCCTCGATCAGGCCGTTCATGGCAATGCAGCCGAGGCGGCGGACGAGCTCCGGGTGGTTCGAGATCTCCTGCGGGCGCAGGATCAGCTTGCTGGTGAAGTGCGAGGCATCCCGGTTGAATCGCTCCGCAGCATCCGGGCTGAGGGAGAAGGCGGTGGCGGAGGCCATGCGCAGCTTGCCCGCTTCAAGCAGATCGAGCATGCCGTCCTGGATCACCTCGGTAAAGGCGGTCATGTTGTCAAAGGGCGCATCCATCAGGCCTGCCAGCACGGCATTCGTGACATTGCCCACGCCCGATTGCAGCGGCAGCAGGGACGGGGGAAGGCGGCCGACCTTCACTTCGTGTGCGAAGAATTCCAGCAGGTGCCCGGCAATGGCAGTGGCCACATCGTCAGGCTCGGCGAAAGGCAGGTTCCGGTCCGGTGCATCGGTTTCGACAATCGCGACGATCTTGTCGGGATCGACCTTGAAGTGGGAGCTGCCGATCCGGTCATCCGGGCGGACCAGCGGAATGGGTTTGCGGTTCGGGGGCAGGGCCGTGCCGTAATAGATGTCGTGCATGCCGTCGAGCGCTTCGCTCTGCCAGCTGTTGACCTCCAGGATGATCTGCTTGGCCTGGTCCAGCCAGGTCTTGTTGTTCCCGATGGAGGAAGACGGGATCAGCGTCTTGTCGGGCGTGATACCGGAGATTTCGATCACGGCGGTATCGAGCGGGCCGAGGAAGCCCTGCCAGGCCATGGGGGCGACCTGGCTGAGGTGCATGTCGAAATAGTTCATCTCGCCCGCATTGATCTTTTCACGGGCAATCGGGTCCGAATTGTAGGGCAGACGGAATTCGATGCCGTCCGCCTTCGCAAGGGCACCGTCGAGTTCCGGCCCGGTCGAGGCCCCGGTCCATACCTTGACTCGGAAGGGGTTTCCGGCCGCGTGTTCCGCTTCAATTCTTCGTGCCAGCGCCAGCGGGACGGACTTCGGATAGCCAGAGCCGGTGAACCCGCTCATGCCGACTGTTGATGAGGATTGAATAAGGGCAGCGGCGTCGTCAGCGCTCATGATGCGGTCACGCAGAGCGGCATTCTGAATTCGGGAACTCATGAAAGTGTCGTAGTCCTGGCAGCGATTAGGGGGTGACGTGTAGGACCGTCGCCCGTGTTGAGACCACAGCGGACCGCGAAAGTCATGTGGTGGCTGCCATGCGAAAATGCATGATGCGTGATCGCCGATATGCGACGTGACATGAGAAATTGAATGGCAAAAGGACCGGATCGCGGGATCCGGTCCTTTCCGTTTTCTATTCCTCGCTCCAGGTGCCGAGGGCCTTGTAGAGCGCGATACTGTTCAGATTGTTGTCGAGGGTCGCGAGAATCCACTGCTGCTGCGCATTGTAGTATTCGCGCTGCGCATCGAGGACGGTCAGATAGCCATCGAGGCCGGATTTGAACCGTTCCCCGGAAAGCTCGAACGTGACCTCTGTGTCTTCCGTCAGCTGCTTCAGGGCCATGAGGCGCCGGTCAATCGTTTCCGTCACGGCGACCGCATCGGCAACTTCGCGGAAGGCCTGCTGAATGGCGTCCTGATAGGTCGCCAGGGCCGCGTCGGCCTGGGCGCGTGCTGCGTCCACGTTTCCGCGCCGGCGGTCGAAGTCAAAGATCGGCAGGCTGATGCTGGGCGCGAAGGTCCAGCCGCTCGTCCCGTCACCATTGAAGAGGTCGTCGAGGGAGCCGCTGGCGACGCCCACGCCACTTGTCAGCGAAATGGAGGGGAAATAGGCCGCGCGGGCCGCGCCGATATTCGCATTCGCAGCCTTCAATTGGGCTTCGGCGGCGCGCACGTCCGGGCGTTCCAGCAGGACGAGCGAGGACTGCCCCACCGGCAGGTTCAGCGCGACCGGGGCCGGGAAGAGGCTGGCCTGTTCCAGCAGGTCAGCCGGCAAGGGCTGGCCGACCAGCAATTGCAGGGCGTTGATGTCCCGGCGCACGGACGCTTCATAGGCGGCCTGCGCCTGTGCCTGGGCAACCGAGGCGGATGCACGGCGCACGTCGAGTTCGCTGGCCGTTCCGGCGGCAAACAGTTCCCGTGTCAGGTCCAGGCTTTCCGTCTGGCTTTCGGCCGTCCGGTTCGCAAGCTTCAGAAGCTCATGATCCGCGGCCAGCTGCATCCAGGTTTCCGCCACCGTCCCGGCAAGGGAGATCTTGGCGGCCCGTTCGCCATCTTCCGTGGCGAGGTAGGTCTGCAAGGCAGCGTCGTTCAGGTTCCGTATGCGGCCGAAGAAGTCGAGTTCCCAGGCAGAGACGCCAATCTGGGCATAGGTGCTGTCAACAAAGCGGTTGAGGCCTGTTGTGCCTTCGTCGAACGTATCGCCGGCCTGCACCGTGCCACTGGCGGCAATTTCAGGCCAGCGGGCAGAGCGGGACACCAGCAGGTTCGCCCGCGCAGCGCGAACATTCGCTGCAGTCACACGCAGGTTCCGGTTCTCCTCAAGGGCTGTCGTGATCACCTGCTGCAGGGCAGGGGAGGTGACCACGTCTTCCCAGAGAAGCGGTGCGACGGTTGTGCCTTCAGGCGCCGTCGCCGGCATGGTGGCCGGCACGGGCAGGGCGCCCGTCTGGTATTCCGGTGCGAGGTTGACGCATCCGGCCAGCATCATGGTGCCGATGGCCGTTGAGAGGAGGGCCTTGGTTTTCATGCGGGTGTCTCCGCTTTCTTGTCGGGACCGGAAAGGCGTTGGGTGATTTTCCGGACGATCACATAGAAGATGGGGGCGAACAGAAGGCTGAACGTCATGGCGGCAATCACGCCGCCGAGGACGATCGTGCCGATGGCATTCCGGCCGGCGGCCCCGGCGCCCGTGCTGAGCGCCAGCGGAAGCACACCGAAGCCGAAGGCGAACGATGTCATCAGAACCGGCCGGATCCGCATGCGGACAGCCTCGATGGAGGCAGCGACCAGTTCCTTGCCTTCTGCTTCGAGGTTGCGCGCAAACTCGATGATCAGAATGGCGTTCTTCGAGGCAAGGCCGACGGTTGTCAGCAGGCCAACCTGGAAGAACACGTCGTTCGAAAGGCCTGCGAGGTTGGCAGCTGCAACGGCCCCCGCAATACCGAGCGGCGCAACCAGAAGAACGGAGATCGGCACCGTCCAGCTTTCATACAGGGCCGCAAGGCAGAGGAAGACGAACAGGATGGAGATACCATAGAGAGCCATCGCCTGGTTGCCCGATTCCCGTTCCTGACGGCTGAGACCGCTCCAGTCATAGCCAACACCGGCAGGCAGCTGCGCGATCAGGTCTTCCATGGCCGTCATGGCAACGCCGGAGCTTTGGCCCGGTGCGGCGGAGCCCTGGATGTTGAAGGCCGGGACACCGTCGAAACGTTGCAGCTGTGGCGGGCCATAGGTCCAGTTGGTGCTGGCGATCTCTTCCAGAGGTGCCATCTGGCTGGTGTTCGTGCGGACGAACCATTTGGAGAGGTCATCCGGCTGCATCCGGCTTTCGGCATCGCCCTGGACGTAGACGCGTTTGATGCGTCCCCGGTCGATGAAGTCGTTCACATAGCTACCGCCAAAGGCAACCGAAAGCAGGTCCGTGGCGTCGGAAATGGAAACGCCGAGTGCCTGAGCCTTCTGGTAGTCGAGGTCGATATTGAACTGCGGGCCATCTTCCAGGCCGTTCGGGCGGACACCGAACAGGCGCGGGTCCTGTGCGGCCATGCCCAGCAGCTGGTTGCGGATGCCCATGAATTCTTCGTGCGTGAAGTTGCCCTTGTTCTGCAGGAACAGGTCAAACCCGCTGGAATTGCCAAGCTCGCGGATGGCGGGCGGGGACACGGCGAAGATCATGGCCTCTTCGTTCTGCGACAGGGCGCCCATGGCGCGGCCGACAATGGCCTGCACGGAATTCTGCTTGCCGGGCCGTTCGGACCAGTCCTTCAGCGACGCAAAGGCGATACCGTTGTTCTGGCCCTGACCGGCGAAGCTGAAACCGGCAAGGGAGAAGATGCCCTGAACGTTCGAGCCTTCATTGGTCTGATAATAATCAACCACGTCTTCCATCACACCGGCCGTCCGCTCCATGCTGGCATTGGCCGGCAGCTGGACGATGGTGAAGTAGTTCCCCTGGTCTTCCTCTGGCAGGAAGGAGGCAGGCAGGCGGACGAAGGCAAAGCCGGTCAGGATCACGATCACGACAAAGCCTGCCACCATGATGCCCTTGCGGCGAAGCGCGCGGGCGACTGCGCCTTCATAGGCCTGGGACAACCGGTCAAAGCCCTTGTTGAAGATACGGCCCGGCGCGGCGATCAGCGGGTGCGCTGTGCCGTGGGAGGGTTTGAGAATGGTTGCGCAAAGGGCCGGCGACAGGATGATCGCGACCAGCACGGAGAGAGCCATCGCCGACACGATGGTGATCGAGAACTGCTTGTAGATGACGCCCGCAGAGCCGGGGAAGAAGGCCATTGGGATAAACACGGCGGACAGCACGACCGCGATGCCGACCAGTGCGCCGGTGATCTGCTCCATGGAGCGGATCGTGGCCTGGCGGGGCGGCAGCTTGTCCTGCGTCATCACGCGCTCGACGTTCTCCACCACGACGATGGCATCGTCCACCAGAAGGCCGATCGCCAGCACCATGGCGAACATGGTGAGCGTGTTGATCGACATGCCCGCGATCAGCAGGACCGCAAAGGTGCCGAGCAGAACTACCGGCACCGCGATGAGCGGTATGAAGGAGGCGCGGAAGCTTTGGAGGAAGACGAAGATGACGACAAAGACGAGGCCGATGGCTTCGAACAGCGTCTTCTGCACTTCGTGGATCGAGGTCTCGATGAAGGGTGTCGAGTCGACCGGGAAGGCATAGGTCATGCCTGCCGGGAAGCTGTGGGACATTTCCTCAACCGTGGTCTTCACCCGTTCGGCCGTGTCGAGCGCGTTGGCGCCGGTGGCCAGCGAGACGGCGAAGCCGGTGGCAGGATAGCCGTTGAAGCGGGAAATGAAGGCGTAGTTCTCGGCGCCCAGTTCGACATTGGCGACATCGCCGAGACGTACAGAACCGCCTTCCGTCGTGGTGCGCAGCAGAAGGTTCCTGAACTGCTCTGGCGTCGACAGAAGCGACTGCAGGGTGATGGTGACGTTGATTTCCTGGCCCGGAACAGAGGGCGCGCCGCCGAGCGCACCGGAGGAAACCTGTGCGTTCTGGTCACGGATCGCCTGAACCACATCGCTGGGCATCAGGTTGTATTCGACAAGTTTCTCCGGCTTCAGCCAGACGCGGATGGCATAGGGCGAACCGAAGGCCATGACGCTGCCGACCCCATCGAGGCGGCTGATCGTGTCATACATGTTCGAGCGGACATAATCGCCAAGGTCTGTCTGGTCGAATGTGCCGTCCGGAGAATAGAGGGAGGTGATCAACAGGAAGCCTGTGCTGGCCTTGCTGACGGTCACACCCTGACGCTGAACCTGCTCCGGAAGGAAAGGCGTGGCCAGGGACAGCTTGTTCTGCACCTGCACCTGCGCGATGTCCGGATCGGTTCCGGGGGTGAAGGCCAGCGTGATCGAAGCAGAGCCGTCAGAGCTGGACGTCGAGTTGACATAGTCCAGACCGTCAAGGCCGGTCATCTGTTGTTCGATGATCTGCGTCACCGAGTTTTCCACCGCCTGCGCGGATGCGCCCGGATAGGATGCGGTGATGCTGATTGTTGTGGGGGCAACGTCCGGATACTGCGCAACAGGCAATGTGCGCAGCGCCAGAAGGCCGCCCAGCATGATAAGGATCGCGATCACCCAGGCGAATACCGGGCGGTCGATAAAGAATTTTGCCATCGGACTAACCTGCGTGTCTTATTTCGATCCGCCGCGCGAATCCTGCGCAGCCGATGTTTGCTCGCTGGACGGACGTGCCTCGACTTTCATGCCGTCGCGGATGGACTGCAGGTTGGCCGTAGCGACCTGTTCACCGGCATTGAGACCGGTCAGGACTGTCCAGGTGTTGTCGCTGTTCTGCTCCACCGTGATCCGGCGTTGGCGCACGGTCCCGTCCTGCTCCACCACCATGACGGAGGCTTCGCCTGTCGGCGTGCGGGTGACGACAGATTGCGGTAGGGTGGCGACGTTCTCGTAATAGCCGGCCGTGAATTTCGCGCGCACGAACATGCCGGGCAGGATCAGGTCCTCCGGGTTCGGGACAACGACGCGCACGGCGACGGTTCCGGCGCTTTCCTCGACATTCACTTCGCTGAATTCAAGGTCACCTGCCAGCGGGTAGGGCGTGCCGTCGGCCAGAAGAATGTCGACCGGGACCGTGTTCTGGTCCGTGGTGGCAATCTCGCCTTCTGCGATTTGCTGGCGCCAGTTGAGCAAACGGGCGCTGGAAACGGTCAGGTCGATATAGATCGGGTCGGTCTGCAGGACACGGGCGAGCGGATCTGCCTGGTTCTGGGTGACGAGCGCGCCCTGCGTGAAGGAGGAACGGCCGATGCGGCCGTCGATCGGGGAAGAGATCTTCGTGCGGGCAAGGTCGATCCGCGCGCGGTCAAGCGCAGCCTTCTGGATGCCGATATCGGCTTCTGCCTGGCTGGCTGTGGCTACGGCCTGGTCATATTCCTGCTGGCTGACGGCATTGATGCCGGCCAGACGTTCGAAACGGGCGGCCGTTTCGCGGGCGACATCCGCGGTGGCTTCGGCGCGGGCGAGGGCCGCTTCGGCGCTGCGCACGGCGGCTGCATATTCGGCGGCGTCGATCTGGTAGAGGGCCTGGCCCTTTTTCACCACGTCGCCTTCCTTGAACAGGCGCTCGCTGATGATGCCGGTCACCTGCGGGCGGATCTCGGCTTCAGCATAGGCGCGGGCGCGGCCGGAAAGCTCGATAATGTTGGGAACATCCGTCAGGCGGACCGTCATGGTCTGAACGACAGGGGCGGGCGGAGCGGCGTTTTGCTGGCCGGCAGTTTCCCCGCCGCATGCTGCGAGCAGCATGGTCGAGGCAAGCAAAAGCGCTGGCAGGCTCTTCTTGGCGGTCTGCATGAAATGATCCTTGACGGCAGGTTGGGAGGAGAGCTATCAAAAGTTAGAATGAGCGCTCTATCTAATGGTGCGCCGCACAAAGTCAAGAAGCGGAATCTTAACAGGAGAGACGAAAAGCAGATGGGGGAGAGACCGGTAACAAAGGCCGCAGCGAAGCGTGAGGCGCGGATCTGTGACATCCTTGAATGCGCGGAAAAACAGTTTGCGCAGAAGGGGTTCCACGGCGCAGGGATCTCGGCCATCGCTGCCGACTGCAATATGAGTGTCGGTCATCTCTATCACTATTTCAGCAGTAAGGATGAGCTGATCCAGGCTGTCGTCGACATGGAGATGTCGCGGCAACAGGAAAGCGTTGCCACCTTCGAGAATCTGTCGCCCGAGAACATGCGCGTCGAGCTGATGGAGCTGATGACGGAAATCTTCTCGACGGATCAGGACCCGTTCCGCGCCGTCCTGAACTTTGAAATTCTGGCCGAGGCCCAGAGGAATCCCGATGTCGCGGTCATTCTGCAAAAGCATGACAAGAAGATGCGGGACCGTTTCATTGCCGTGCTGAAGCATGCCGGGATAGATGACCCCGAACTTCGGACGGAACTGATCTTCTCCCTGTTCTCCGGCCTGGCAGCGCAGGCGCTGCGCCATCCGGAGCAGGAGCGCGAAGCATTGCTCGAGACGATGAAAGACGTCGTGCTGAAGATCCTGAGTGATAAGACTGCTTCCGCAGATTGCGCGGATTCCTGCGAAGCGGGCACGCTCACCGCCTGACCCACCGCCGGTTTCAGCCATGTGTTCGGGGTCAGGCTAGGACACGCCGCAATTCCTTGCGACAAGCGTCTCATGACAGGTAAAACCGCCTGACGCAGAATATGGATGAAGACATGGAAGAGACTGGCGCCAACCCACAGGGGCCCTTGGCGGGCCTGCGTGTGCTTGAACTCGGGCAGCTGATCGCCGGGCCGTTCTGTGCGCAGCTGTTCGGTGACATGGGGGCCGATGTCATCAAGGTCGAACCGCCGGGGCAGGGGGATCCCCTGCGGATCTGGGGCCGGCCGGGCTATCCGCTTTTGTGGTCTGTCTGCGCGCGCAACAAGCGCTGCATCACGGCAAACCTGCGCGAGCCGGAAGGGCAGGATATTGTGCGCCAGCTGGTGCGGCAGGCCGATTTCATCATCGAGAATTTCCGGCCGGGCACGATGGAAAAATGGGGCCTTGGTTATGAGGACCTCAAAAAGGAAAATCCCGGCATCATCATGATCCGTGTCTCCGGCTATGGGCAGACGGGCCCGTATTCAAAGCGCCCCGGATATGCGTCGGTCGGAGAGGCCATGGGCGGCGTGCGCTATCTGATGGGCGAGCCGGACCGCAAGCCGTCGCGGGCGGGCATCTCGCTGGGCGACACGCTGGCGGGCACGTTTGCGGCCCTTGGCGCGCTTGCGGCCCTGCATCATCGCGAGAAGACCGGCGAAGGTCAGGTCGTGGATGCTGCGATCTATGAGTCGATCCTGGCGATCTCGGAATCGCTGGTGCCGGAATACACTGTGGAGCACTACACGCGCGAACGGTCCGGATCCTTCTTGCCGGCCATTGCCCCATCCAACATCTATGACGGGTCTGATGGCATGGTGATCATCGCGGCCAATCAGGACACGATCTTTGCCCGCCTCAGTGAGGCAATGGGGTGCCCGGACCTGAAGGACGATCCGCGCTATGCCACCCATATCGCGCGGGGGCAGAACCAGGCAGAGCTTGATGCGCTGATCAATGACTGGACGAAGACGCGGACAATCGACGAGATCGAAGCCGTGATGATCCGGCACGCTGTCCCGGTCGGGAAGGTCTACCGCGCCCGCGACATGCTGGAGGATCCGCACTATGCCGCGCGTGAGGCGCTGGTGGACATGGCCAGCGACCGCTGGGGCACGATCAAGATGCAGAATGTTTTCCCGAAACTGTCAGCCACACCGGGCTCGGTACGCTGGTCCGGTCCGGAGACGCTGGGCCAGCATACCGAACAGGTGTTGACCGAGCTTCTGGACCTGACGCCAGAGCAGATCGGGAAGCTGCGGAGCAGCGGGATCGTCTAGGGACTGGCCCTTGAGGGCCTAGTCCTCCAGGCCGTCACGAACCTCGACGGCTGTGCCGGGGAAGTCTGCCCACACGCCGTCGATGCCTGCTTCGAACAGGGCCTGCAGTTCTGCCCGGCTGTCAGTGAAGGGGGCATCCGGCCGGTCGTCGCGCACGGTGTAGACGTGAACCAGCAGCCCGGCCTCGTGGGCGCGTTCGACAAAGTCCGTCGGTGTGCCATCCTTGCCGAGCACATAGGAGACATCCGCGCCGACCCCGTCGGTGGTGATGTCTTCAAGCTTGTAGTCGAGCCCCATCATGGCAGCATAGGGCGCACCGACCATGTTCTGGATCAGCGGCAGGTCGCTCTTGGTCGCCACTTCGGCCAGGAAGGGCGGTTCGAAACACTGGATGTAGACCGGGATGCCGGCGTCCTTCAGTCCCTTGGCTTTCATCGCGTCCAGGATCGGGTCGGCGAGGCCCTTGCCGATGTCGGTATAGTGGCCCGGCCATTTCGCCTCGACATGCAGGCCGACAATGCGGCCTTTCGCGGCTTCGGCCAGAACGAGATCCATGATCGCGTCAAAGGTGACGATGTCCAGCTGGTCATTGTATTCCATCGCACGGCCCTGGAATTGCTGGCGTGCTTTCAGGGTCTGGATTTCGGCGAAGGTGAAATCGTCGGCCCACCAGTCTTCCTGCTCGCCGAACGGCGTCTGCCGCTTGACCTTGCGGTCGGCGAATTCCGGATGGTCGGCGATGTCGGTCGTGGCCGAGAGGTAGAGGTCATGCCGGGCAATCAGGACGCCATCGGAGGTCATGACAAGGTCCGGCTCGATAAAGTCCGCCCCCTGCGCAATCGCGGCCTTGTAGGCCATGATCGTGTGTTCCGGGTAGAGTCCGCTGGCCCCGCGGTGGGCGATCACGATCGGGCGTTCGCCGGTCAGCGTGTTCCAGGCTTTGGCAGCAGGTTCGGCAGCCGCTGACTCCATCACTTCAGGGGTGGCTACCGGGGCAGACGGCGCAGTCGCGCAGGCGGCCAGAACGAGAAGGGAGACGGACGCGGAGAACAGGCTTTTCATGACGGAATCCTTGCCGGAAGAGGGAAGACCCGCCGGAAGGGGAGGTTCCTTCCGGCGGGGCAGGGATCAGAATTTGACGTAGACGCCGGCTTTCACCATCTGCGGCTTGCCGCGGATGATCGTGTGCAGGCCGAAGGCACCGCCCGTGTTGCCGACGTCGATCAGGTATTCCTCATCGAAGATGTTCTCGCCGAGCACATAGGCACCCCAGCGGTCATTGGCGGCGTCATAGCCGACGCGGAGGTTCGCGACGCCATAGGCCTTCTGGTATTCCTGCACCACGGTGCCGTCCGGATACATTTGCGGTGTGCGGATGAAGCCGCCATTGCCGTCGGCTGCATAGTCGAAGCCGTTGTCGTCTTCGAAGAAGTGCTTGCTCTTCCAGATATAGCTCGGGACGATCGAGATATCGCCATGCTCGCCCACCGGCACGGTGATGTCGGCCGCCAGCGAAAAGCTGTGCGTCGGGCTGAGGCGGAACTTGTTCCCGGCGAACTGCAGCGGGTTTCCGTTGTCGTCCTTGTCGTCATATTCCGAATGCGTGAAGGCATAGGTCGCCAGCAGGCGGACATAGTCATTGACGAGGGCCTGACCGTCGAACTCGAACCCATACTGCGTGGCGTTACCGGAGTTCTCGGTGATGAACACGCCGTTGATCGGGTCGAAGCGCGTGGTCTGGAAGTCCTTGTACTGCCCGTAATAGATGGAGCTGGTCATCTGCAGGCGGTCATCAAAGAAGCGGCCGAAGACGCCGGTTTCGATATTGTCGAGCGTTTCTGCGTCGATCAGGTCATAGGTTGCGCCGGATGCCGACAGAACTTCCGGACGGCGGCCGCGGCCATAGGCGACCCATGTGTTCACATTGTCGGACACGCGATAGGAGGCGTTCAGGCGCCATGTGAAGGCACCATCGGTGCTTTCGGAGTCGGATGCCATCTGGTTCAGTGTGTCGGCGCTGAGCAGGAGCGACGGGGAGAGGGTCACGCCATTCAGGCCGCCGAGTGCCTTGAGGTACGGGTTCGTCTTCAGCGCATAGCCGATCGTGCTCGCCGTCAGGTCTTCCTTCGTATAGCGCAGGCCCGCCGTCAGTTTCAGCTTGTCGTTCACCGCATAGGTGACGTCGCCGAACAGGTCATAGGTGTCGCGCCCTTCGGTCGAGAGCTGCTGTTCTGCATGCTCACCATATAGCGGCACGAGCTGGTTCAGCAGAAGTGCTGCGAGCGCGGAATATTGCATCGGCGTATCGAAGCTGCCGAAATTGGCGGCATCGGGAACGCCGAGCAGGGCGAGGTAACCCTGTGCCTGGGCGACCGTCAGGCCAGCCGCACCGGCCAGCGTCGGGGCGAACAGGGACTGGGCATAGGCTTCGTCGGTCGAGAAGCGCAGGTCGGCTTTCTTGTCGACGGTGAAATAGTTGCCGCCGAAGAAGGCGGTCAGCTTGCCGCCGGCATCATAGTTCAGGCGCAGTTCCTGGCTGAACGTCTTGGCCTTCTGGGCCTGGTAGAACTGGAGCAGGTTGAAGGCTGCGCCATCAGAGTCCCAGGCCTCTTTCGAGATCAGGTTGCGATAGTCGGTCAGCGAGGTCAGCGACCAGGCATCGTTCAGGTCATACTGAATGTTGGAGGTGATGTAGAAGAGGTCACGGTCGTTGCCGAGCTTGCTGCGCACCTGGTCCGGGTTGATGTTCATGGCCGTGGCGCCGTAGGGGTCCACCTTGCCGTTGACCGGGAAGTAGCCGGACGTGAACTGCGTACCGGTGGAATCGTCATTCTGGTAATTCACGAACACATCGGCCGTCAGTTTGTCGGTCGGGGCCCAGTGCAGGGCGGTGCGCAGGGCGGTCGTGTCCCGGCCCATCAGGTCCGGCGAGTTTACCGTGTTCGGAACATATCCGTCCATGTTCTTGATCTGGCCGGCCACGCGCAGGGCCAGCGTGTCATTGATGGCCCAATTGTAGTGGCCTTCGGCGCGGACATAGCTGTAATCGCCGCCTTCCAGCAGCACCGAGCCGGAATTGCCCTCCAGGGAGGCGCGGTTCTGGATGAAGTTGATGCCGCCAACCAGGGCGCCCTGACCGAACAGGGTGGCCTGCGGGCCTTTCACAACCTCGACGCGCTCCATGTCATAGATGGCAAGGTTCGAGGCAAAACCCGGATTGCCGATGGCGACGCCGTTTTGGAACAGGGCGACACGCGGCGTGCCGCTGTCGGAGACGACCCCGCGCAGCGAGTAGCTCGGTGCATTCAGGCTCTGTGCCTGAACCTGCAGGCCGGGAACGAAGTTGCCGAGATCTTCGAGGTCGTCAGTGGCGAGCTTGTCGATCATCGACTGGTCGGTCACCGACACGTTGATCGGAACATCGATCAGCGTCTGTTCCTGTTTCTGCGTCGTCACGGTGACGGTTTCGAGACGGCGATCCGTCTCTGCGGCGTCCGGATCGGCAAAGGCCGCGAGATGGCTGGAAACAGTGAGAGCTGCAAGCGCGGTTGCAGACCGAAGATGAAGTTTCATGTGAAGCCCATTCCTTGTTGCGGCGCACAACCGGCCGCCTTGCGCGGTGGCTATTTTTTTTCGCGGGGGGCTTCAAATCAAAGTTTTACGAATGTGATTTTGTAGGTCGTCCGGAGACAGACGAAGTGGTTTTGCTATATGCCATACATTATTCAGGCTTGACCCTGACAGGGTTGGGTCCTGCCGTGTTTTTGTGCGGGCATGTTGAAAAAGACGTTCTTATGTAAGTCATCCGGTGGCCGTGTGACGTAATTGTCGGTGTTGCACGCTTTCTGGGTGTGTCTCCGGAAGCGGCGGAAACGTCTGGTGGAACGGGTGCGCCGCCCGTGCGCGCTGTCTGGCTCGTGCGCTGAGGGGGCGCGTGCTGCCGGGTGGGACTGTAGCAGGGCGTTTCAGCCTACAGAAACCTGTCGGTCTTGTTTCGGTTTGTTCCTGAGATTGGCTGTGAACTGTTGCTGGCGCGTCACGGTCGGGGTGGCCGCCACAAGAAAGTGTCATGTGAATGGGTTAGGTGGCGTCTGCTGGCGGCCCCTGCCGCATGCCGGGCGCGGCGCGAAAGCGTGGTGCCAGCACTGTCATGTCATATTATCAGGAGACAGAAGAATGCGGATTCCCACACTTGCGGCCCGGCGCCTCATGATGCCTGCGCTGGTCTCCATGATGGCGCTTGCGGCGGCGTGCACGCATGCTGCGCCGCCTGCCGATGTGCCGGTGGCAGGCGCTGCGGCCGATACGGAATTCACAATCGCAGTCCTGCCCGACACGCAGAACTATCTCGACTATACGCACCAGACGGCTGAGGGCTTCCCCTTCGATGCGAACGAGATGTTCCTGGAGCAGATGCAGTTCGTCGCCGACAATCTGGAATCGGCAGGCGGGGAGATCGCATTCGTCTCGTCGCTGGGGGATGTCTGGCAACACCAGAGCCTGGCCATGGATGAAGAACACAAGGCGCGCGGTTTCGAGCGGGTGCCCAATCCGGTCATGGACACGCACTTTGCGCCGACCGGAAAAGTGAAGACGGTCGAGATGCCGAAGGCACATGAAGGCTTCTCGCTGATCGCGGGCAAGACGCCTTTCTCCGTGGTGCCGGGCAATCACGATTATGACTCCATGTGGACGTCAGCGAAGTTTCCGCCCCAGGCCAAAGGCCCCGCAGATGTCGATCCGGCAGACCTGAAAAAATCGCTCGGTGTCGTGCATCCGGGCGGGCTGAATAATTTCCGCTCTGTGTTCGGGGCCGACACCGCCTTCTTCAAGGGCCAGCCCTGGTATGTCGCCTCGCATGAGGGCGGGGCTGACAGTGCGCAAGTGTTCGAGGCGGGCGGCTACCGCTTCCTCCATATCGGCCTTCAGTTCGATCCGCCGGATGCGTCGCTGGAATGGGCGGCCTCCGTTATCGCGCAATATCCCGGCTTGCCGACGATCGTTTCGACGCATGACTATATGACCAAGGAAGGCGAGCGCCTGCCGAACCCGATTGTCGACGGGCATGCGGTCGACCCGATCAACAACAGCCCGGAAATGGTCTGGGACAAGCTGATCAGCCAGCAGGACCAGATCTTCCTCGTCCTTTGCGGTCACGAGCATGGCCAGGCCTGGCGCGTGGATGAGAACGCCGCCGGCCACAAGGTCTGGCAGGTGCTGGCCGATTATCAGGACCGGGGGCAGACCGCGAAGGATGCCGGCGTGCAGTCCGTCTGGCCGGTCGGCATCGGCGATGGCTGGATGCGCCTGATGAGTTTCGACATGGGCAAGGACGTGCCGGAGCTGACGGTCGAAACCTATTCGACTTACTACCGCAAGCAGAGCCGTGACGTCTCCGAATATGCGGCCTGGTACAAAGCGGGGGAGAAGCCGGACCTCTCCGACGAGGCCTTCCATGACGAAGACGATTATGTGCTTCAGCTGGATGATTTCAGGTCACGTTTCGGCACGCCATAGTCCGGCTTAGTCCGTTATAGTCCGGTCGTGATCATGGCCTTATCCGGCCCTGATCCGGATTGATCCGCTATCGTCGGCGGTAATCTGTGGCTGCATGACACAGTTGTCATCCTCACGCGTCTGTGACCTTCCTTCGGCCCAGTATGTGGAACCGATCCAGCCGCTCCGGACTCATGTCATTGCTCAGCGCAGTCGCGCTGATGGCAATGATCGTGCGCGGCCTGATCCCGTCGGGCTACATGCTGGCCGCTGCAGAAACGCCGGGTGATTTCGTCCGGATCGTCATCTGTCACGGCGACGGCACGGACGCGTCTCCGGCCCTCCTGGACCTGAACAGCGGCAAGATCGTCAATCCGGATGAGGCCCCGGCCCAGTCCGATGACGGCAAGAACCAGTCCTGCCCCTATGCCATGTCGGCGCATTTCGCAGCGCCCACTCCAGTTGGCAAGCTGGCAGCACCGGTTCAGGCGCCTGCGGTTTTCCTGTCGGATTTTGACTATATCGCCCCCGGCCGCGGCCTTGCCGCCCCGCCGCCGCCCGCCCGCGGGCCGCCCCTGAACATCTGATTTTCCTCGCGCGCGCATGTCTGCGGACATGCGTGTTTGGTGCGCTGGCGAAAGCTCTGCGCGTCCGGAATCGGATGTATTTTCAATGTATAACAATCTGATCGCAGCCCGAGACAGGCTGCAGGCACCCCAGACCGGGGGCCATGACATGTCCCGCGTTACGGCCGGTGAAGAGGCCGGACATGTCTGGCTAGATGTCTTCATCACGCCGAACGTGTCTCTGAACAACCAGGTGGCCTTCATTCTGGCAGGCTCCCTCGTCCTGCCGGGCGCCATGATCTGCCTGGCGACTGCGTGGATGGGTGCCTGGCTGGTCACGCCACTGGTCCTGTTGTCGGAAATCGCCCTCGGCGGGCTGATCCTCTGGCATGCGAGATCGCTCGGCCAGTACGGACAGCGTGTCTGCCTGACCGACACATCCCTGTTTGTTGAAACCCGTAACCGTCCGGCCGATGCCATCGCGCGGTCTGAATTGTCTCCGCACTGGCTGCGCGTCGATCGCGTCAACAATACCGGGCAGGGGTGCGACGTGCTCCTGCTCCGCTCAGGGCCCCGCCAGATCGAAATCGGCACGGTCCTGTCTCCCCCCGAACGCGCTTCGCTGGCCGACGCCATCGAAGCCGCCATCCAGAAACGCCGCAGCGGCCAATCGCTCGCGGCCTGACCCCCTTCAAAAGAAAGAAAAGAAACATGAAGAAACATACGCTTCTGTGCAGCACCGCTGCCACCCTCCTCGTTTCCATGGGTATTGCCCAGACAGCCGCCGCGCAGGCCCCGACAGAGCTTCCGCCGATCGAGGCGCAGGATGCGGGCACGGCCGCTGAAGGCAGCGTTGCCGTCAGCGGAACGGAAGTCACCGGAGAGAAGGTCGAGACGGGTCTTGCGACGTCCTCGGATTCGCTCCAGCTGATCTCACGCGTACCGGGCGTTGCCGTTCAGTCAAATGGTGGGATTGCATCCCTGCCTGTCCTGCGTGGCCTTGCAGATGACCGGGTCGGTATTCTGGTCGATGGCCAGCAGGCAACGAATTACTGCCCGAACCACATGAACCCTGTGACGTCCTATATCGATGCGTCGCGCGTTGAGCGGATCATTGTCACGCCGACCCTGTCGCCGGTCAGCATGGGCGGGGACAACATTGCCGGGATCATCTCGATCGAGAGCCAGGCCCCTGAGTTTTCGGACGGCGGCGTTGAAGTCTCCGGTGAGGTCGGGGCGACCTATCGCAGTATCTCGAACGGGATCGGGGCCTCTCTTCAGGCCAATGTGGCGGGCGAAAAGGTCAGCGCGCGCTATGAGGCGAGCTGGAACAAGGCCGACAATTACAAGTCCGGCGCTGGTGATGAAGTACGCTCCACACTTTACCAGAACTATGACCAGTCCCTGCTGCTGGCGGCCCGCCCGGCAGACGACGTTCTGCTCTGGGTCCGGATCAGCCAGCAGGGCGTGCCCTATGAGGGCTTTGCCAACCAGCGGATGGACCTGACCGACAACAAGAGCACCAGCGTTCAGGTGCATGGCGAAGGGCCGCTGGGCGCAGGTATCCTGACCGGGGAAGCCTCATGGCGCAGCGTCGACCACGAGATGAACTTCCTGTCCGACAAGGGCGGGGCGGCAACCGGCGGTATGCCGATGATCACCGAGGGCGAGGATTTCTCGGCCAAGGTGTCCTATGACACGCCGGTGGTAGGCGTGGGTCAGGTCCGCGTCGGGGCCGAGATGTTCCGCGCTTCCATGGACGACTACTGGCCAGCCGTGCCCGGTTCCATGATGATGTCGCCGCTGGATTATGTGAATATCAATGACGGTGAGCGGAACCGCACCGGCGTCTGGGGCGAATGGGAAGCCAATCCGGCCCCGCAATGGTCGACCCTTCTCGGTGTGCGTTATGAGCATGTCAAAATGGATACCGGCGGGGTTCAGCCTTACTCCTGGACCAGCATGATGAGCATGGCGGATGCCATGGCCGCCACGACGTTCAATGCCGCAGACCGGAAACGCGACGATGACAATCTCGATGTCACCGCCAAGGCAACCTGGCGTCCGAGCGATACCGTCGCCCTCGAGTTCGGAGCAGCCCAGAAAACGAGGTCTCCGAACTTCTATGAGCGCTACGCCTGGGGCCGCGGCTCCATGGCTGCCTCGATGACCAACATGACCGGCGATGGCGCAGGCTATGTCGGCGATATCAATCTGGAGCCGGAAGTCGCCCGCAGCCTCGCCGCAACGCTCGACTGGTCGGATGGCTCGGAGAATGGCCGCGTGTTGCGCGTGTCCGGCTGGGCCAGCTATGTCTCCGACTATATCGATGCAGACCGGATCGGCAGCCTGAATGATGGCTCCCCGATGCTGCAGTTCGCCAACCATGATGCGGAGCTCTACGGCCTTGAAGCGATCGGCAGCATGCCGGTCTGGCAGTCCAAATATGGCGATACGCGTCTCTCCGGCACGGTCAGCTGTGCGAAGGGCGAAAACCAGGACACGGGCGACAATCTCTACAACATCGCTCCGTTGCAGGGCCTGTTCGCCCTGGAGAACCGGAAAGGTGTCTGGAGCCAGGCGCTCGAAGTTGAGCTGGTCGACGAGAAGGACACGGTCAGTGCCGTGCGCAATGAACTCCGGACGCCCGGCTATGTGCTCGTGCATCTACGGGCAGGCGGCGAAATCGGGCGTGTCCGCTTCGCGGCGGCCGTCGAGAACCTTCTGGATCAGGACTATGATCTGCCGCTCGGCGGCATTGCCTTCGGCGACTACAAATATGGCGGCCGGGTTGATCCCTTCCATCAGGTCGCAGGTCCGGGCCGGTCGTTCAATCTCAGCGTAAACGTCGCGTTCTGACGTGCTGCGGAGGGTTTTCACCTCCAGCTATATGGCGGGCGTGGCTGTGGCTGCGCTCGCCCATGGCGGCATGCTGGCAGGTGTTTTCCTGCTGGCACCCGCCAGCGCGTCCGGTCTCGGTGCGCGCGATGATGTGTTTGTCGTGACGCTGGTGGAAGAGCCCGCGCCAGAATCTGTGCCTGAGCCTGAAGCCGACCCAGCGCCAGAGCCGGAGGAGCAGAACCCCGTACCCGTCCCGGAGGTCTCTGAGGCGCCGCCGGCACCAGCCATTGAGGCGGGTGCAGAACAGGCTCCGCCTGTGGGGGCAGCTCCGTCAGAGGATGTGCTGCCGGTCGAGGTTCCCGCGGTCGATGCCGGGAGCGAGCAGGCGGCGAGCGCGGCAGAAGGCCCGGTTGTTCTGACAATCGATCCAGACATTCCGGCTGTGGCTTCCGAACCTGAATCTGCGAAGGTGCAGGCATTTGCCGGTGCGGCCAGCCTGAATGGCGATGGCAAGGCAATGCTCGATGCCTATCTGCGGGATGTTCGCCTGCAGCTGTCCCGGCATGCGCCGCGGGGCGTTCGCGGGGCCGGGAATTGCGAGGTTGAGTTCCGCCTCTCCCGCGCCGGGGAGGTGATCTTCGTTGGAATACGGACAAGCAGCGGCAGCAGGCTCTATGACCGGCGATGCCTGTCTTCGGTCACCTCCGCAGTGCCATTCCCTGTCGCGCCAGAGGGCGCCCTCGAATCGGATCTCAGTTTCACCATCGTTATGCAGCAGAAGCGCTGACATCCTGCAGGGCCGGTTACAAGCCGCCGGGAAGCTTGGAGGCCATCATGGCCTTGCGGTCGATGCGCCGCCCATCAACGACAAAGGTGCCATCGCCCACGGCGTGCAGGGTGCGCTGTTCCTTGCGTGTGTCGTCACGATAGGCGGCGAGGCTTTCGAGGACGACGATGCCGTAAGGCTCGATGATCTCCTCCACGCGGCACTCGATATTTGCCAGGCATTTGCCGAGCAGCGGCGCGCTGACATGTTTCGCTTTTTTGGGGTCAAGGTCGAATTTGTCGAACTTGTCGGTGTCGGCGCCGGAACAGGTGCCGATGCCGATCACCGTGTCGATCATGTCGACCGTGGGGATGGCCACCACGCACTCACGCGTCTCGCGAAGCGCCTGAAAGGAATGGTTCCAGGGGCCGGTCGTGATGGCGATCCGCCCTGAAAAATCGAGCACCATCGTCCAGGTGATCGTCATGACATTGGCCTTCTGCCCGTCATGCGTTGCGACGAGGGTGACGGGGCCGGGCTCAATCAGTGTGAAGGCGCGGCTGAGCTTGATGCGTTTCATTCCAGTCTCTCGCGGTTCTGGCGTGCTGCAAAAACTTTGTCACCAAGCCATCCGTTGCCGGACAAATGGGCAGATGCGGCCTACATTTTGCCCAACTACTGGGATTGATGGAGGTGCACCTGATTGAAGGATGTCTTTTAATTAATCTTAACGCTTGTGATGGATGGTCACAATCGTTAGCGAAAACGAGCCCCGTATTAAGATCCATGCTCAAGGTTTTGCCCGCCTCCCTTTCTCTCTTCGCGGTTTGCGCCGTGGCAGCCCTGCCTGTGCAAGCTGAAGTCCTGCTGTCTTCGGCCTCGGTCGAGAGAGTGGTCTCGATGGAGTATGAGGACGGATCGACGGAGACGGAATATGTTCCGGTCGAGGCAGTCGAGCCAGGTGAGGAACTCGCCTATGTGGTGAGCTTCCGGAATGACGGCGCTGTGGAAGAAGACAGCGTCGTGATGACGATCCCGGTGCCGGATGACATGATCTATGTCGAAGACTCTGTCATTGCTGACGATGCGGCGGTCGATTTCTCCATTGATGGCGGAAAATCCTTTGCCCCGCGCGAAGGCCTGCTGGTCGAGGATGGTGACTATATCCGGAAGGCGTCAGCGGCAGACATCACGCATGTGCGCTGGACCTTTGCGCGCATGACCCCCGGCGAGGAAGGCATGCTGGCCTTCCATGCCATCCTGAACTGAACACAGCCCTCAGCTGACCTGCATTGACCGGTGCGCCCAGCCTGGCGTAACGCCGGACCCATGACTCTTGTAAAGATCTGCGGCCTCAAGGATCCGGACCTCGTGCGCTTCTGCGCGGCGGAGGGGGCGGACTGGATCGGCTTTGTCTTCGTGGAGGCGAGCCCGCGTTATGTAACGCCGGAAGCGGCGGCGACCTTGCTGCTCGGTGTGGGCCGGTCTGTGCCTGTGGCGCTGCTGGCCAATGCGGATGACGCGCTGATTGACCGTGTGGTCGCCACGGGTATCCGCGTGCTCCAGCTGCACGGGCAGGAAACACCGGATCGCGTGGCAGACATAAGCGCGCGCACGGGGTGCGAGGTCTGGAAAGCCTTCGGCGTTGAAACGGCTGAAGACCTTGACGGGGCTGGGGGCTATGAGGCTGCAGACCGGCTGCTCATCGATGCAAAGCCCCCGAAAGACGCCGACCGGACCGGCGGCCATGGTCTTGCGTTTGACTGGTCGATCCTCAAGGGCTGGCAGGCGCCTAAGCCGTGGATCCTTGCCGGAGGGCTGACGCCCGAAAACGTGAAAGATGCCGTTGCTGCGACAGGTGCGCCGGCGGTTGACGTCTCCTCTGGTGTGGAGCGGCTGCGGGGGCTAAAGGACAGGGAGCTGGTGCGGGCCTTTCTCCGTGCCGCCAAAGAGGTCTGAACTGATGGACGTAAGAAATACCTGGGATCAATGGCCGGACGTGAATGGCCGTTTTGGCGAGTTCGGCGGGCGCTATGTCGCCGAGACGCTAATGCCGCTGATCCTGGATCTCGAAGCCGAGTACCGCAAGGCGAAGGAAGACCCTGCCTTCAAGGCTGAGATGGACGACCTCTGGACCCATTATGTCGGCCGCCCGTCGCCGCTCTATTTCGCTGAGCGCCTGACGGATCACTTCGGCGGCGCGAAGATTTATTTCAAGCGTGATGAGCTGAACCATACCGGCGCGCACAAGATCAATAACTGCCTGGGGCAGGTCCTGCTGGCCCGCCGCATGGGCAAGACCCGCATCATCGCAGAGACGGGCGCCGGCCAGCATGGCGTCGCCACGGCAACGATCTGCGCTCGCTTTGGCCTGAAATGCGTCGTCTTCATGGGCGAGACTGATGTCGAGCGCCAGAAGCCGAACGTGTTCCGCATGCGCCTGCTGGGCGCCGAAATCGTGCCGGTCTCTTCCGGCACGGGCACGCTGAAGGATGCGATGAACGAGGCCCTGCGTGACTGGGTCACAAATGTTGAGGACACGTTCTACTGCATCGGCACTGTGGCCGGGCCCCATCCGTACCCGGAACTGGTGCGGGACTTCCAGTCTATCATCGGCAAGGAAGCCCGCGCGCAGATCCTGGAGCGGGAAGGGCGCCTGCCGGATGTGGTGATGGCGTGCATCGGTGGCGGGTCGAATGCCATCGGTCTGTTCCATCCCTTCCTGGAAGACGAAAGCGTGCGCATGATCGGTGTTGAGGCCGCTGGCCATGGCATCGAGACGGGCGAACATGCGGCCGCGCTGAACGGCGGCAAGCCGGGCATTCTGCATGGCAACCGCACCTACCTCCTGCAGACCGATGACGGCCAGATTCTCGATGCTCACTCGATCTCTGCCGGGCTCGACTATCCGGGCATCGGGCCGGAGCATGCCTTCCTGCGCGACAGCGGCCGCGCGGAATACCTCTCCACCACAGACCAGGAAGCGCTGGATGCCTTCCAGCTCTGCACCCAGCTTGAAGGCATTATTCCGGCGCTTGAGCCGTCGCATGCCCTCGCCCGTGTCGGGGAAGTGGCGAAGGATCTCGGCCCGGATGGTCTCATCATCCTCAACATGTGCGGTCGGGGCGACAAGGACGTGTTCTCTGTCGCCAAGTATCTGGGAGTGGACATGTGAGGCTGCTCCTGTCCGCCATTGCCTTCAGCCTGGTTGCGGCCTGCGTGCCGACCACCAAGTATAAATACGTCCAGGTGACGCCCGAAAATTTCGAGGCGGCGCAGAATGGCGACAAGATCCCGCTTGTGGCGGCCATGACGGCGCTCTGCTTCGCAGACGGGCGCACGGACCTTGTGCGCGATGCTGAATGGACAGAGACAGGCATTTGCGGGCAGGCCCATGCACCCATTGGCGACGATGATGGCATGGAGTGCTATGGCTGGGACCAGCTCGCAGGGGTGGGCATCCCTTATGAGGGGCGGTCGGCCTCTGTTATCCCCATGGCTGCCGTGCAGGTAGGAAAATGCGATCCGGAGGTGCTTTCGAAATGACCGATCTTCTCCTCATTCGCATCACATGCCCGTCACAGCGCGTTGCCGAGGATATCGGCGATGCCGCCGTCGAGCACAAACTGGCGGCCTGCGCGAACCTGGAAGGCCCGGTTTCGTCCACCTATCGCTGGAAAGGCGTGGTGGAACAGGCCTTCGAATACATTCTCTGGCTCAAGGCGCCGAAGGCGAACTGGGACCGGATCGAGGCGCTTGTCCTCACCCATCACCCTTATGATGTCCCTGCCATGGTGGCGTTGCCTTGTGTCGAGGCACACGACCCCTATGCCGCCTGGGTTCACGAAAACACGGAAAGCTGATGCCGACGGAACGTATCACTGCTGCCTTCGAACGCGCGAAGGCGGAAAAACGCGCGGTTCTGGTCTCCTACCTCATGGCAGGCGATCCGGACCTTGAGACGAGTTATCAGTCGCTCTGTGCCCTTCGCGACAATGGCGCCGATATTATTGAGCTGGGCGCGCCCTTCACAGATCCGATGGCCGATGGCCCGGCTATCCAGAGGGCTGGGCTGCGCTCACTCGCGGCAAAGACGACGCTGCGTGATGTGCTGGCTCTGATCGCCCGGTTCCGCGAAAGCGACCAGACGACGCCGATCATCATCATGGGCTATGCCAATCCGGTACATGCCATGGGTTACGGTGTGTTTGCTGAAGCGGCCAGCAAGGCTGGCGTCGACGGCACGATCATCGTGGACCTGCCGCCGGAAGAAGACGCCCCCTTGCGGGAAGAATACGCAAAATACGGTCTCTCGGTGATCCGGCTGGCAACGCCCACCACGCATGAGGCGCGCATGCATAAGGTCGCCGAAGGGGCTTCCGGTTTCCTGTATTTCGTCTCCGTGACCGGCGTGACCGGCGCCGGAAGCGCTGATCCTGCAGCAATTGCTGCGAATATTGAGATGGCCCGGCGCGTGTCCGGACTGCCAGTTTGTGTTGGCTTCGGTGTAAAAACCGGTGCACAGGCTGCGGAAATGGCTAAAATTGCCGATGGGGTTGTCGTAGGCAGTGCTTTCGTGGAGCATGCCGAGGCGGCCCACGAATCAGGGGATCTGGCCCGTGCGCCCCAGGGAATGGGGACTCTGGCCAGGGAACTGAGCATGGCGATCGCAGGGGTCGCAAAGCCGTAGTGGCTGTTACAGCCGTGGAGGTTGTCGGATGAACTGGATCAACAAGGTCACGCCACCGGGCCTGAAGACCATTCTGACCAAGCGCGAGACGCCGGATGACCTGTGGGTGAAATGCCCGCTGTCCGGTGAGCTGGTCTACAAGACCGATCTGGAAGAGAACTGGCATGTGACGCCGGCCGGCGCGCACCTGCGGATTTCGCCGCGCACGCGCTTCCGCCTTCTGTTCGACGATGAGCGCTGGGAGCCGATCGAGCTGCCGGGCGTCGCGCTGGACCCGCTGAAATTCAAGGACGACAAGCCCTATCCGGCCCGCCTGAAGGCGGCCAAGGCGAAGATCGCTGCCCGCGAGAAGAAAGAAACCGAAGGCGGCGGCGCGCCGCTGCTGCAGGATGACTGCATGGTTGCCGCCTATGGCAAGATCGGCGGCGTGCCGGCGGTCGTGCTGGTGCAGGACTTCGCCTTCATGGGCGGTTCGCTGGGCATGGCGGCCGGGGAGGGGTTCATCACCGCGGCCCATATGGCGCTGGCCCGCAAGGCGGCTTTCGTCGTCTGCACCGCTTCCGGCGGCGCGCGCATGCAGGAAGGCACGCTCAGCCTGATGCAGATGCCGCGCACGACGCTGGCCATCAACGAGCTGGCTGAAGCGAAACTGCCTTATGTCGTCGTGCTGACCGATCCGACGTCGGGCGGTGTGTCGGCCTCCTACGCCATGCTGGGCGATGTTCACATTGCTGAGCCGGGCGCGATGATCGCCTTTTCCGGCCCGCGCGTGATCGAGCAGACGATCCGTGAAAGCCTTCCCCGAGGCTTCCAGCGCTCTGAATTCCTTCGCGAAAAAGGCCAGGTCGACATTGTGGTGGACCGCCGCAAGATGAAGGACACGCTCTCGCGCGTCCTGTCCATGCTGATGCCGAAGTCGCGCCGCGCCAGCGACAGCCTGCCTGCTTCGCTGAACCAGCCGAAAACGCATGTGTCCAAGGGCAAGGCTGATTGACCGGAGACAGTGCGGCCCTTGCCGCAGCGCTGAAGCGCTTCGAAGGGCTCTATCCTGACGTCATTCACCTGTCGCTGGGGCGGGTCCAGACCGCTCTGGAAGCGCTCGGCCGCCCGCAGGACCGGTTGCCACCTGTCATCCATGTCGCCGGTACGAACGGGAAAGGGTCTACCTCTGCCTTCATGCGGGCCATGGCTGAAGCGGCCGGGCTGAAGGTGCATGTCTTCACCAGCCCTCACCTGGTGCGCTTCAATGAACGGATCCGTCTGGCTGGCGAGATTGTTGACGATGAGCGCCTCATTTCGTGGCTGAACCGGACCTATGAGGCGATCAAGGGCCATGAGATCACGCATTTCGAGGCCACCACGGCGACGGCGTTGCTGGCCTTTTCGGAAGTCCCGGCAGACCTCCTGATCCTCGAAGTCGGGCTGGGCGGGCGCTATGACGCGACCAATGTGATCGACCAGCCGGCGCTTTGTGTGATCACGCCGGTGGATTTCGACCACAAGGCATTCCTGGGTTCAGACCTGCGCAAGATCGCAGGCGAGAAGGCGGGCATCATCCGGCCCGGCCGCCCCGTGCTGAGTGCCATCCAGCGCAAGGTCTGCGACGAGGTCATCACCGCCGAAGCCGAGAAACAGGGGGCTCCGCTCTACAAGCTCAAGGCGCACTATATCGATGCCATGCCGGATCATCTCGGACTTATAGGGGAGCATCAGCGGGCCAATGCGGCACTTGCGGCGATGGCGATGCAGCTGTTCGGCAATTCCACCCGCATCCCGCAGGACGCGATCTTCGAGGGCGCCCGCACGGCCACCTGGCCGGCCCGGATGCAGCGCCTGAAGGATGGCCCGCTCACGGCCCTGGTGCCGGGCAAGGAAGTCTGGCTGGACGGCGGACACAATCCGCACGCCGCCCGGGCCATCGCCCGTCATCTGAAGAAGCAGGAAGGCACGACTGCGCTGGTCTCGGCGATGCTGGCGTCCAAGGATGCGACGGGTTTCTTCCTGCCGTTCCTGACTTTGCGCCCGCCGGTCTTTACGGTGCCGAACGCGCCGGGCCACCGCGCGGCAGATCCGGGCGAGCTGGTGGATGCAGCAGCCACGGCCGGGCTGGAGGCGAAGGCGTGCGACAGTCTGGAGGCCGGGCTGAAAGCGGCGGCTGCCACCGGGGCCGACAGGATCCTGATTTGTGGCTCGCTCTATCTGGCCGGGGAAGTGCTGTCCAAAAACGGGGAAGACCCCGTCTAGCGGCGCGGATACCGGTCTGGTTCCAGGAGCAGATATGGAAAAAGGGCGGCCAATCAGGCCGCCCTTTCCACTCTACACGTACTCTACTGTCCGGGAGTATGGGCACTGAACCCTTAACAGAACCCGAACGGGGTGACCGCAGGGCCTAACTGGACTGTTTTGCCAGCAGGTTGCGGATTTCTTCCAGAAGCACTTCCTGGCGCGGCGGGGCCGGCGGCGGAGCTGCTTCTTCCTTTTTCTTCAGTTTGTTCATGCCCTTGATGATCATGAACATGACGAAGGCGACGATGATGAAGGAGATGAGGGATGAGATGAAATTGCCAAGCTCGACAATTGCGGCGGGCTTCACGACTTCGCCAGCTTCATCGAGCACTTCCGGCGTGATCGTGAAGGCGATCGAGGACAGGTCAATCCCGCCCATGATCGGCGCCAGGATGGGCAGGAACACGCCCTGAATAAAGGCGGTGACAACGGTGGCAAAGGCGCCGCCCATGACAAAGCCGACCGCCATGTCGATCAGATTGCCCTTGAGGGCGAATTCCTTGAATTCCTTGAGCATTTCTATGTCCCCTCCTGAGGTGCCAGACCAAGATACCTACCGGTTTGATCCTATTATTTGTCGGAAGGGTCAAGACGGAGCTTCACCTGCGGGAAAGCTGGCCGCTTATCTCGCCTCGGGGTCTTCCCCGCCATTCACGCGGGCGCGGAGTTCCTTGCCGGCCTTGAAGAAAGGCACGGCCTTGGCAGGTACTTCAACAGGCTCGCCCGTGCGGGGGTTCCGCCCCTTGCGGGAATCGCGCTGACGGACCGAAAAGGCGCCGAAGCCGCGCAGCTCTACACGATCACCGCGGGCGAGCGCGGCGGCGATCTCGTCGAGGATGACATTCACCACCTTCTCCAGATCTTCCTGGCGCAGGTGCGAATATTCCGCCGCGAGTTTTGCGATCAGTTCTGACTTCAGCATCTCATTGATATTAAATGCATTTGCGGCGGGAGCGCTAGGCCCCCGCCGCAAAGATTTCATCAAATTTAGGAAGCAGGTTCCACCGGCCCTTCCGGGCCGGTTTTACCGGGCTCAGCCTTGAAGGGCTTCAGCCTCTGCTTTCCAGTCTGCGCCCTTACCGGACGTGCCGACTTCCTCTTCGAGGGTCGCCAGCTGATCGTCCGTCATGGAAGCGATCTGCCAGAAGTGGAAGATGCCTGCTTCGTTCAGCTTCTTCTCGAAGGCCGGGCCGACGCCTTTGATCTTTTTCAGATCGTCAGCTTCGCCCTGCGGAGCGGCCAGACGGCCGTTCGCATCGGCATCGCCGCCAGCAGCCGGAGCCGCTTTCGCGCCAACGCTGGAAGAGGCAAGAGCCGCACCGAGAATATCACCCAGCGAAGCACCGGCATCTGCCGAGCCGTATTGTGCGACGGCTTCAGCTTCTTCAGCGATTTCGAGTGCCTTGATCGAGAGCGAGACGCGGCGGGTGCCACGGTCGACCTGGATCACTTTCGCATCGACCTTGTCGCCGACGGCAAAACGTTCCGGACGCTGATCTGCGCGGTCACGCGACAGATCGGAGCGGCGGATGAACGATTTGATCGCCGGGTTGCCGAATTCGACTTCGATGCCGCCCGAGGTGACTTCGGTGACGGTGCAGGTGACGGTTGCGCCACGCTTCACGCCGCCGGTGTCCAGGGCTTCCATCGGGTCGCCGGCCAGCTGCTTGATGCCCAGCGAGATGCGCTCTTTGTCGACGTCGACGTCGAGCACTTTCGCCTTGACCATGTCGCCCTTGTTGTAGGCTTCGATGGCCTGGTCACCCGACTGCTCCCACGAGATGTCGTTGATGTGGACCATGCCGTCCAGATCCGGGCCGAGGCCAACGAACAGGCCGAACTCGGTGATGCCACGGACTTCGCCTTCGATCTCGGTGCCGATCGGATGCTCTGCCAGGAAGGCCGACCACGGATTGTCCATGGTCTGCTTGAGGCCGAGCGAGATGCGGCGCTTCTCGGAATCGACGTCCAGGACTTCCACATCGACTTCCTGAGAGGTCGACAGGATTTTTCCGGGGTGCACGTTTTTCTTGGTCCAGCTCATTTCGGAGACGTGGATCAGGCCCTCGACACCGTCTTCCAGCTCCACGAAGGCGCCGTAGTCGGTGATGTTGGTGACGACGCCTTTCAGGCGGGCACCAACCGGATAACGCACATCGATGCCGTCCCACGGGTCGGAGCCGAGTTGCTTCATGCCGAGCGAGATACGCTGGGTTTCCGGGTTGATCTTGATGATCTGGACTTCGACTTCCTGGCCAACTTCGACCACCTGAGACGGGTGGTTGATGCGCTTGTAGGACATGTCGGTGACGTGCAGCAGGCCGTCGATGCCGCCGAGGTCAACGAACGCACCGTAATCGGTGATGTTCTTGACGATACCCTTGCGGACGTCGCCTTCAGCCATGTCGGAAACGATTTCAGCACGCTGTTCTGCGCGGCTCTCTTCGAGGATGGCGCGGCGCGAGACAACGATGTTGCCGCGGGCGCGGTCCAGTTTGAGAACTGCGAAGGGTTGCACTTCGCCCATGAGCGGGCCGACATCGCGCACCGGGCGGATGTCCACCTGGGAGCCCGGAAGGAAGGCGTTGACGCCGCCGAGGTCGACGGTGAAGCCGCCTTTGACGCGGCCGGAGATGGCGCCTTTGACCGGTTCGTTGGCGTTGAAGCTCTTTTCGAGCTTGATCCAGCGCTCTTCACGGCGGGCCTTGTCACGGGACAGGACAGCGTCGCCAAGGGCGTTTTCGATACGGTCGAGATAGACGTCGACGATGTCGCCGGGTTTCGGCTGGTCGTCTTCCATGGAGAATTCGCGGACCGGGATACGGCCTTCGGTTTTCAGGCCGATATCGACCAGCACGGCGTCGTTTTCGATGCGAACAACGGTAGCCGGGACAACCTGGCCTTCCTGCATCGCGGCAGCCGCAGCCGACGATTCGAACATGGAGGCGAAATCGTCGGTGGAGGGGTTCATTGAGTCAGTCATGTAAGGTTCCTGAGGCGGGACGAACGGTTCAGGGCAGGCGCGCACCATTGCGGCCTGCTGGATCGACCCGAGAGCGTGGTCTCTTTAATCTTCAGTGGTGCAGCCTGTTTGGATTTGAGGCTCCCTGTATTTACAGGAAAAAAGCCCCTTCAGGTGCGGTTTCCACGGGCGAGAGCGGCCTCTACGGCTGCCAGCGCCTTTTCCACTGCGGCCTCTATAGTGAGGTCGGTGGTGTCAATCAAGACGGCATCTGCCGCCATTTTGGCTGGCGCGTCGGCCCGGTTCTGGTCCCGCTGGTCGCGTTCGCGCAGCTGCTGGATCACCTGTTCGAGGGTGATATCCTCGCCATAGCCGGACAGTTCTTTCCAGCGGCGCTGCCCGCGCTGCGCCACGGCGGCGTCCACCCACAGCTTCACGTCAGCGTCCGGGGCGATCACCGTGCCGATGTCGCGTCCGTCGAGCAGGGCGCCGCCGGACTGGGTGGCGAAGGCGCGCTGCAGCTCGAACAGGGCCTGGCGGACCTGGGGAAGTGCGCTGACCTTCGAGGCCGCCTTGCCGACATCGGCGGTGCGCAGCTCGGCTTCGTCGAAATCATTGAGATCCAGCGCGGCGGCGACGTCTGCGAGGCGTGCCTCATCGTCCAGAGCGACGCCCGCTTTCAGCGCGGCGACGGCGGTGGCGCGGTAGAGGCGGCCGGTGTCCATGTGCGGCAGGCCGTAATGGGCCGCCAGCCGCTTCGCGATGGTGCCTTTCCCGGAGGCCGTCGTGCCGTCGATTGCAATGATCATGGGCGCGGGGATTGCGGGATGCCCCTGTCCAAGTCAAGCAGGGAGAGGCTGTCGCGACATCACGAGCAAGGCGAAGGCGCAGCGGCCCCGCGCCAGAGGCGCGGGAACCGCCGCGAGCAATTCATCAACGAGGCGCCATGCGGATGCCGCCGTCGAGACGGAGGGTCTGGGCGTTGAAATAGGAGTTGCGCACCAGTTCCATGGCGAGGGAGGCGTATTCTTCCGGCTTGCCGAGGCGTTTGGGGAAGGGGACCGAGGCGGCGAGGCTGTTCAGCACCTTGTCCGGCGCACGGAGCATCAGCGGCGTCGCGAAAATGCCCGGCATGATGGAGTTCACGCGGATGCCGATATCCATCAGGTCCCGCGCCATGGGCAGGACAAGGCCATTCACGCCTGCCTTGCAGGAGCCGTAGACGACCTGGCCGATCTGGCCGTCCTGTGCGGCAACGGAAGCCGTCAGCGTGATGCAGCCACGCTCGCCGTCTTCCAGTTCCGGCAGGGTGGACATGCCGAGCGCGGACAGGGACGCGATCCGGTAGGAGGCGACGAGCACGCCGCGGGCGCCGAATTCATAGTCTTCGGTGGAGAGGCGCTTGTAGCGGGCGTTTTCCTTGTCCCAGGAGAGCGTCTTGCCGCCTTTGGAGGCCATGGCGCAGTGGACGGTGATGCGCTCCTGCCCATGCGCGGCGCGGGCCTTTTCGAACCCGGCGACGCAGGACTCCTCGTCCATGATGTTCACATTGCAGAAGATGCCGCCGATTTCCTTCGCGGTGGCTTCGCCGGCCTCTGCATTGATGTCGAAAATGGCGACCTTGGCGCCCGCTTTGGCCAGCGCGCGGGCGGTAGCCTGGCCGAGGCCGGACGCGCCGCCAGTCACGACTGCGGCGGTATCATGGGTGATCTGCATGGTGTTTCCTCCTGATTATAATTGATTATGCCGGACTATGCCGGATCATGTTGGATCAGGCCGTGTCTTCGACGAAGCCCTTCCATGTCTTCATGTAGCTGACGAAGGCATCGCCCAGCCCTTCGGCGCGCAGGTGCGCTTCCGGCACCGGCAGGGCAATCGGCGTGAAGTCCGGATCGGCCTGAACCTTCTCCGGGAAATCATGATGCAGGATGCCGCCGCGACCGATGGCGACGAAGTCCAGCCCGGCCTCCATCGCCTTCCGGCAGGCGGCGCCCGTGGTCAGCTTGCCCGCCGCGCCGAGGCGGCAGTCGCCGCGCGGCAGATCGGTGAACCACTCGACCAGCGGCTTGCCCTTGAAGGCTTCGTCATTCGGTTCCTTGAACGTGTCCCAGAGGGACATATCGAGATAATCGACCTTGCCGCAGGTCATGACTTCACCGGCGAGGCGGCGGATCTCGCCAAGGTCCATGCCGAAGCGTTCCGGCGAGAGGCGCACGCCGAGGGAGAAGTCCTTGCCGCATTCGCTGCGCACGGCGTCGATCAGGTCCATCAGGAATTTCACGCGGTTCTCGTAAGCGCCGCCCCATTCGTCCTCGCGGAGGTTCACTTCGCCGCTGATGAACTGGCAGATCAGGTAGCCATGGGCGCCGTGCAGCTCGACGCCGTGGAACCCGGCTTTCTCTGCGCGCTTGGCGGCGGTGACGAAAGCGTCGAAGGCTTGCTTCACCTCATCGCCCGTCATGGCGCGGGCGCCGAATTCCTCATTGTCCGACGGGCAGACCGGCGCCTCGCCGATCAGCTCCTTCGGCGAGCGCATACCGGCATGGTGCAGCTGGACGACGGAATGCGTGCCGGTCCTGTTCAGCGCTTCGGCAAGGCGGGTGAGGCCGGGCAAATGCTTGTCGTCGAAAATGCCGAGCTGGCCGGGAAAGCCCTGTCCGATCGCCTGCACATGCGCCGCGCAGGTCATGGTGAGGCCGAAGCCGCCTTCGCCGCGCATGGTCAGCCAGCGGAACTCGTCATCGCTGAGCACGCCATCGGGGTGGCTCTGCAGGTTAGTCAGCGGCGCCAGCATGAAGCGGTTCTTCATGGCCGGGCCATGGGCGAGGGAGAGGGGGGAGCTGGAGTCGGTCATGCCCGCACTTTGGCGCGGGCGGTGGCGGCGTCAATTTATGCCGGGGCAGGGGGAGCGGACTGACGCGTCTGATCCTTTTCACATATTGGCTCAGAGTCCTGCCGGAAGGTATAGCAACGACCATAGCCAAAAGTAGGCAGGCAAATGAACGACATCCATTTCTACAAGACGATCGATCCTTTCGGCTGCTTTTCGAATTTTTCGGCTCACCCGGTATTTGTTGAAGAGCAGAGCTGGAGAACCAGTGAGCATTACTTTCAAGCGCAAAAGTTTGTGAATGCAGAAATACGCCATCTTATTCGGATGGCGGAGACCCCGATGCGCGCTGCTCAGTTGGGAAGGAGCCGAGACTTCCCCCTTCGTGCAGATTGGGATGAGATCAAGGATGATGTGATGCGTTCTGTCGTTCGGTGAAAGTCGAGCAGCACGCAGATGTTCGGGAGGCACTGATTTCTACTGGAACCTCAAACATCATCGAGCACACCAGCAATGACAGCTACTGGGCGGATGGCGGAGACGGATCAGGGCTAAATATGCTCGGCGTGATTCTCATGGAAGTCCGCTCTGCATTGACGGTGGGAGAGTTGGACGAAGTCGCAGCCTGCGTGCCCTCACCGCCGTGGGTGAAATATCTGGAATTTGGGAAAGGCGGGCCCGGCGATTAGGCTTTAGGATGGGGGCGGCCAAGACTACATGGACGAGTGGCACGCCTGGTTCGTGGGAATGAGCAATACGAACAGGCTCCGGTACCTGAAATTGTTTCAAGTTCCCTCGTATTGGTCCGATTGGCTTTCGTCCCAACAGTGAGAGAGGCAAGCAAGCGTAGAGTCGGTTGAGGCAGCGTCGATACCCGCCCTGCGGACCACCCCTCCGCCAAAATATCCGCGCCGACACGCAGTGGCTGGAGGTCATCCCGATACCACCATCCGGCCGAACGACGGAGGTAGGTGGTATCGCTTCGCTCAACCCAACCTACGGCTCTTGCAGTGGCGGCGGGGGCTTAGCGGATGGCGTTGAGGGCAGCGCCGAGGGCCGCCTGGTTTTGCGGGTCGATCACGGCAAAGACGATGTCGGCCTCGCGGGCCAGCGGGTGGCGGGCGCAGATGGTGACGGCGATGTGGGCGGCCTGTGCGGGCGGGTAGCCATAGGCCCCGGTCGAGATGGCCGGGAAGACGATGCGGCGGAGGCTCCGCTGGCTGAGTTCAGTCAGGCAGTTGCGGTAGCAGTTCGCCAGAATGTCCGCTTCGCCATTCTGGCCGCCGCGCCAGATCGGCCCCACCGTGTGGAAGACGAGCCGCGGGGCGAGGCCGAAGCCCTCGGTCACGCGCACTTCTCCCGGCGGGCAGGGGGCAAGCGGCCGGCAGGCCTCTTTCAGCGCAGGCCTGCAGCGCGGTGACCACACTTCATCTGACCCCACCGCCGCTCATCAGGGAAGAATTCGCGGCGTTGACGATCACGTCCGTTTTGGCGTCGAGCAGGTCTCCGGCGTGAAGGATGAGGCGCGGCATGGTATTAAGCTATTGACTGTGCAGCCCTGCGTACATGCCAAAAGAGACGCTCACGAGAATGAACGTCCAGCGCCCTCTGACCTGTGAGCATTCCGGAGAAAAAAACAGGGGCGGTTCGGAAACCGTGTGCAAGTGGCATCCCGAAGCGGCGTCAACCGTCCCCACCTGCCAACGGTCTTTCAAGATTTCACTGGCCTTGGCGTTGGCGACGACAATCAATTTTGGGGAAGCAATTTCGAGAACGCGTTCAAACATTTCCAATTGTTCAGACCGGAATTGGCCATTCCTAGCTAAAAGTTCCAAGCCATGCTCTTGGCTGGTTTCTCTGAATTGGAAAAGGTCAATGTGGTCCCACCAGTAGCCTAGTAACTCGCCAGTTCCCTGTGCTGAGCAAAAAACGCATACTCATTTCGAGAATGAGCGCTGAACTCGTCGTCAACTGCGCGCTGGAACTCGTCTCGGTTCGCCCACAAATAGTGTTCGCGAATGGAATTGAGTTCAAAGCTCCTTGTGCGGAAGAATTCCTTTGTTCGGTCTGACGAAGGAGGGGTTGAAGCCAACAAAGGCAATGGTGTTTTTGTTTAGCGGCTCGAAGTACTTGGGAACAAGAATGTTTGGTTCGTTGGGCGCGAGCTTAGACCAAACATAATCCAGTTCTTCGTTGATCTGGGTAATCATCCTCTACTCCTCCGAAAGATCCGCCCCAAGCGTGGCCATGTGGGCGAGGAACTCTGGATAGCTGGTGGCGATCATGGAGATGTCGTCGACGCTTACCGGGTTCTGTGCCGCCGTGCCCATGACCAGCGCGCTCATGGCGATGCGGTGGTCGTGATGGGTTTCGACGAGGCCGCCGCCCGGTACCTTACCCGCGCAGCCCTGCACGATGAAGCCGTCCGGCGTGCCTTCCGCCTCGACGCCATTGGCGCGCAGCATGGCGACGGTGGCGTCGATCCGGTCCGATCCTTCACCCGCACTCCGCGGCCGGTGACCACGGTCTCGCCCTCGGCAAAGGCGGCGAGGACGCGAGGAATGGGAACGTCGATCATGGAGGCGATATAGCGTCCGGCACATGGATGCCTTTGAGGTGCGCATAGCCCGAGGCGATATTGATCTGGCGTCGCGGGCTTCGCCGGCTTCTTCGGCGCCGAGGTGCGCGCCCATCAGGTTTGCGACGTCATAGAAGCCGGACCGGGTCGGGTTCGACATGACGCCGTCGACCTGAACGTCGCTGGCGGGGGAGAGGATGCCGGCTGCCACCAGGAAGGCGGCGGATGAGGGATCGCCCGGGATTGCCGCCTCGATGGCGCGCAGCGTCTGGCCGCCTTTGATGGAGATGCGTGTGGGTTCGCCCGGCTTGCGCTGCACGCCAACCTCCACGCCGAAGCCGCGCAGCATGCGCTCTGTATGGTCGCGGGTGGGTTTCGCCTCCTCGACGATCGTGGTGCCGTTGGCAGAAAGGCCCGCCAGCAACACGGCGGACTTCACCTGCGCGGAGGCCTGCGGCGGCGCATAGGTGATCGCCTGCAGGTTCTTCGTGCCCGTCAGCGAGAAGGGCAGGCGCCCGTCCGGACCGGCCGTGTCTGTCAGGCCCATCTGGCGCAGCGGATTGAGGATGCGGTTCATCGGGCGGGAGCAGAGGCTCTTGTCGCCGGTCAGCTCGGCGGTCAGGTCATGGCCTGCCATCACGCCCATCATCAGGCGCGAGCCCGTGCCGGAATTGCCGAAGTCCAGAATTCCCTGCGGAGAGGAGAGGCCTCTGGCGCCGACGCCGGTGACTTCCCAGGCCCCGCCGCCAAGGCGTTTCACGTCCGCGCCGAGCGCCGACATGGCCGCTCCGGTGCGCAGGACATCGTCGCCTTCCAGCATGCCGGTGAAGCGGCTTGTGCCCTCTGCGAGGCCGCCAAAAATCAGCGCGCGATGGCTGCAGGATTTGTCGCCGGGGGCGCGGACGGCGCCTTTGAGGGATTTGACGGGACGGCTGGTCCAGACCATGAAGAATTCCGAGCTGAATTTTTGCGTGAATTGGGGCTTTGACAGCGCGCGGCGTTCATGGCAAGCGCCCGCCCAGACCAAACTCAGAAAATCCAACGAGGAGGCGCGTCGCCCGTGTCGAAAGACAAGCTTGGAACAAAGCAGGTTTGCCCATCCTGCGAAGCCCGTTTCTACGACCTCAACAAACGTCCGGCCGTGTGCCCGAAGTGCGGTGAGGAATTCGATCCGGAAGACGAAGTCATCCGCACCACCATCACGAAGGTGAAGGCCAAGGCTGCCCGCGCCGCCGTCAAGTCCGAGGACGATGACGAGGATGATGACGACGATGTGGATACGGTCGCCTCCGCCCGCGACGATGACGACATCGATGACGAGGATGAAGGCGTCGACGACGAGGAAGCCAAGGAACTTGGCGACGACGATGATGACGTCATTCTCGAAGGCGACGACGAGGAAGATGACGAGGCGGGCAAGAAAGTCCCGGCTGGCTTCACCGAAGACGGCGTCGACGATGACGATGACGACGACATCATCCTGACGGACGATGAAGACGACGATTTCGAGATCGACGGCGACGATGAGGACGACGATCTCACCCTCGATGACGAGGAAGATGAAGAATAGACTTGAAAGCCGGAAGAGCCGGGGATAAACCCCGCTCTTCCCGGTTCGGGGCCATAGCTCAGTTGGGAGAGCGCTTGCATGGCATGCAAGAGGTCAGGGGTTCGACTCCCCTTGGCTCCACCATTTTCCTTCCCGGAAAATATCGGTGTTTCTGCTAGGCGGTTTTCAGCGTCAGCAGCCTGATTCCCGCCGCACCGAACAATGTCCCCACCACCAGATCGAATGGCCGGCGCATCTTGCGGTAGGCCGCTGCGGCTGAATTTGTCGAAAACAGGCAGGCATAGCCGACAAACACGCTGATCCCGGCGAGCGCACACAGCGTGACGGCGGTGAACAGAAAGGCCGGCGGGGCCGTTGCGGCTGTGCCGACCGACAGGGTGGCCATCCAGACCAGCGGCGCTTTCGGGTTCGTCAGGTGCAGCAACAGGCCGCGCAGGTATTGTTTCGGGGCAGGGAGCGGCTCTGGCGGAGCACCTGGCATGTCCGCAGCCCCTTTGCGGGCGGCCGAACGCAGGGCCTTGAAGGCCAGGAAGAGCAGGTAGAGCCCGCCCGCGACTTTCATCGCCGTGAAAAACAGCACCGATGTTTTCAGCGCCGCCACGAATCCGAGCGCGGCAATGCAGGCCCAGAATATGGACCCGGTCACAATGCCGAGGGAGAGCAGGACGGCGGCCGCACGGCCTTCGCGCGCGGCCACGTTCACGATCATGAGTGTGGCTGGGCCTGGGCTGGCGACGCCCACGACAAAGACGGAGAGGATCAGCAACAGATCCGGCAGGTAATGAAGGATGATTTCATGCGGCATGACGGCCCCCGCTGCAGTCCGGTAGGGCACAGATAGCAGACATCCCGCAGGCGGGGCAGCCTGTCTGCTTGAAGAGATCGTTTAAGAAAGTTGCACCGGGCGCCCTGCATCCCACCTCTCCGGCAGGTGCGGCGCGGCGGGAAATCGCACACGATTCCGTGATGACGTGCCCCGATGAAGCCGCATCGTGACACTTGAAGCGCCACAATTGCCCCCCACCTTGTAAGGGAACGAAAGGTGCCGCAGGTGCCCGCCCAAGGGACCCCATCCTAAGGAACCTCATGTTCGCCGTATCTGTCGTACGACGGAAAGGAGTGCCGACATGTTGAACGACGAAAACATCCCCCGCTTCGATGCGGATCCTATCGTCTACATTCGCCACCTGGGTGCAGACGAGGTGCGAGACCTGGTGCCTGCCAATGCTCTGGAAGGTGTGGGCCGCCCGGAAGACCTGTTCATGGTCTCCTCTGCCGACGGCCAGCAACTGGCCATCGTGGAAGGCCGTGACGCTGCTTTCGCAACCGCCCGGATGCATGACCTGACCCCGCTCAGCGTGCACTGAGGACAATCAGGACTCCATATACAGACCGTGTATGGACCATGTACGCCCCGCCCGCAGAGATGCCGGCGGGGCTTTCTTTTGTGGCTCTTGCTATTTCCTCCGCGGAAGTTGACACTGCCGTCAACTATAACCCGGGGAGGAAACGGGCATGAGACCCATCATTCTGGCAGCGGCCGCTGCCGTATTACTGGCGCCTGCCGCCTGTTCCAAAAAGGAAGCCACCGCGCCTGAAGCGGCCGCGCCCGCGGAAGAGGGGATCACCCATGTGTCCGCCGAGGGGGACTTTGCCGAAAATCTCCAGCTCGCCCTGATCGAGGCGGAGCCCGGCGACACGATCGTGATGCCGGAAGGCACCTTTGCCTTCACCACCGGGCTGTCTCTGGATGTGGACGGCGTGACGCTGGCAGGCGCAGGACAGGGCAGACGATCCTCGACTGCCGGACGGACCGGCGCGGGCGAGCCTCTTGGTGACGGCCGACGATGTCGTGCTGACGGATTTCGGCATCCGCGACACGAAAGGCGACGGCATCAAGTCCAAGGATTCCGACCGTATCACCTATCAGTACCTGACGGTGGAATGGTCGGGTGAGCCAAAAGCGACGAATGGCGCCTATGGTATCTATCCAGTCGAATCGACGGATGTGCTGGTGCAGAACTGCACCGTGCGCGGCGCGTCCGATGCGGGCATCTATGTCGGCCAGTCGGAGAACATCATCGTCCGGGATTCCATCGCCGAATACAATGTCGCCGGGATCGAGATCGAGAACTCTTCCTATGCGGACGTGTACGGAAATATCGCGCGCCACAATGCAGGCGGCATCCTCGTGTTCGACCTGCCGGACCTGCCCGTCATGGGCGGGCATTCCACCCGCGTCTATGACAATGACATCGTGGAGAACAACACGGTCAACTTCGCGCCGGTGGGCAATATCGTGGCAGGCGTACCGAGCGGCACGGGCCTGATCGTGATGGCGAATTCCGATGTCTATGTCACCGGCAACCGGTTCAAGGACAATCGCACCGTGCATGCCATGCTGACGGCCTATACAGAGCCGTTCACGGACGCGGCCTACAACCCGCTGCTGACTGACATCACACTGACCGGCAATACCTATGAGGGCGGGCTGGACGATCCGCAGGGCATGCTGGCGCCTGTGGCTGCGGCGCTGGGTGGCTCGCTGCCTGCCATCGTGACCGATGGCGTGACACGCTGGAATGGCGGGGAGGACCAGCCGGTGAACCTCGTCATCGCAGAGGCGCCGGAGGTTGGTTTCATCAGCCTGGGCCTCGGCGAATATCCGCTGGACCCGTCGAAGATGCAGCCCGCCATGGACCGCCCGGCCTCTACGCCTGTGCCGGAGCGTGCGGCGGTCGTCTTGCCGCAGGACAAGGCACAGCCATGAGGCTGGCCCCGCTTCTGGGGCTTGTGGTTGCCTGTCTGGGCCTCGCTGCGTGCGGGGCCGGGCAGGCGGCCAGCCCGGCAAGCCCGAACCTCGACACCATTCTGGCGGAAAAGCCTGCAGCGCTGCTGTTCCGATTACGGATTTTTCGAGGATGCGGGGCAGACCACCCGGCAAGCCGCGTGAAGCCCTATGACCTGATCAATCCGCTTTTCTCCGACGATGCGGCCAAGCACCGGTTCATCTATGTGCCGCCGGGCGAGATGGTGCAGGCGGAGGGCGCGGGCCTGCCAGAGTTTCCGGTCGGCACGGCGCTGATCAAGACATTTGGGTTTGCGCCCGACATGCGCAGCCCGGAGGACGGCGCCTACAAGGTCGAGACGCGGGTGATTATCCGCAAAGCCGATGGCTGGACGGCATTTCCCTATGTTTGGAACGAGGACGGCACAGAGGCGAAATACGCCCCCACCGGCGCGCGGCGCACGATCGAAACGATTAGCCCGGCGGGCGAGCCGCAGGAAATCCATTACGAAGTGCCGAACAAGAACCAGTGCAAGACCTGCCACCAGTCAGGCGACACGATCAGCCCCATCGGGCCGAAGCTGCGCAATCTGGATCATGCCGGGCCCGCGGGCGTCGATCAGTTGTCGGACTGGGCGGCGGCGGGCATTCTGGACGGCGTGCCGCTGGGCATGAAGCGGACGCCTTCCGCTCTGGATACCAGCCTGCCGCTGGAGGCGCGGGCGCGCGGCTATCTCGACATCAATTGCGGTCATTGCCACAAGCCGGACGGCTCGGCCTCGAATTCCGGCCTGTGGCTGACGCTGGAGGAAACCTCGCCCACCCGCCTTGGCCTGAAGAAGCACCCGACGGCGGCAGGCCGCGGGTCCGGCAACCGGCGCTATGTGATCGATCCGGGGCACCCGGAAGAATCCATCCTCGCCTTCCGCATGGCCTCCACCGAACCCGGCATCGCCATGCCCGAACTGGGGCGGACCCTGCCGGACCCTGTGGGGATCGATCTGATCAACCAGTGGATTGCGGGGATGGAGGAGTAGGGAGCCCAAGACCAGAAAGCAGTGCCAAACAAAAGTCTTCCAACTTGCTATTTTTTGCGCAATCTTTGGGAGAAATTGGGGGCGGCATATGCTGGGATCGGCACTTTATTATCCACACATCGACATCCAGGATCCAGTTTGGTTGAGATCAGCGATTCTGTATTGGGATGATATCCAAACTATTGTTCCGAGCGCCATTGAGAACCCTTATGTGTCTGCGGACACCCGAGTTTGCTTTAATGAAGGGTATTTGAAGCCGCTGCGCTGTGACTTGCACAACGAAGTTATCGACGACCTAGGCAGTCAAATTATTGGATCACTAGATTGGCGAAGACGTCGACTTTGGCACAATAGCGTAAGTGGCAACGACACTTTCAAAGATCTCGATAGACCAGAAAAGTATAGTTCAGAGATCGAATTTGCGCTGAGAGATGCAGACATTCATCCCGATAAGCTATCTCCTGAACTTCGTGGGGTAGCCCTCAGGATCGGATTGGCGCGGTTGCATAATGGGAAAATTTCTCCGCGTGCAAATCGTTTCTTGCGCGAGCTTGGACGTGTCAGAATCCACCCTGAGAAAATGTCATTTATTTTAAGAGACCTGTTGGAAGAAGAAGGATTTCAAGATGGAGAAGCGAACGACTGGCTGATGGTAGATGCGGAATTTGCCGCCGCTTACATGTCCGCGTTGGCTACTCGTCTATCAAAGCAAATCAATTTGTCGCCCCTGACTTCTTATCCGGACGCGCAGGCTTCAACGTTTCGATTTATGTTTGATGATCTGGTGGACGATTCTCAAAATAGTGCCACCGGAGCGATGCTGGCGGTAATCATGCGTGGCTTGAGAATAGACCCGTCAATTGGCGTCGAGCGCCTAATTCAATTTCGTAGGAATCATACGGATCAATATGCGGATTTTGCTGGTCAGATATTGGAATTGAAAACTCAGATAGAAAATGCTGGGTGATCGCGCGTGACGATGCATGAATCTGCGCAAATGCTGTATAAGCGAAAATCAGCTAGCCTACGAGCGCTAAAGCGAGAGTTAGACAACCAGTTTATCGGCTCCGCTTGGAGTGGAGCTTATCGTGCTCTCTAACCATTTCTGTCCCATCGGCGGGAGCGCTGGCGTATTTCACACGGGACTCGCTGGGCCAGCTTTGATTTAGCGCAGGTTTGGCGCTTGCGGCAGCAGGCATAGGAGTGCGTGGTTACCTAGCTGGGCAAAAAGTGCGCGGGGAAACCCTTACTCCTATTTGCATGATATCAATGCCTCGTTCAGGTCTCCCCGATTTTGGAGGTGAACCAGCCTCTTAATTTGAAGCGTGCGCCTCAACTCCCCATCCCGCTTGCTCTTCCACACCCTCGGGCATAGGGTGCGCGCGCTTTAACCCCGAGGACCCTAACCATGGCCGATACGCAGCGCCCGAGCCTTCCCGTCACACTGGATGATGTGAAAGCCGCTGCAATGATTATTGCAGGCCAGGTCCAGAACACACCGATGAGCCATTCGAAGACGCTGTCCTCGATCACGGGTGCCGAAGTGTGGGTGAAGTTCGAAAACCACCAGTATACCGCCGCCTTCAAGGAGCGCGGCGCGCTGAACAAGCTGTCCAAGCTGACCGATGAGCAGAAGAAACGCGGCGTGATCGCGGCCTCTGCCGGCAACCATGCGCAGGGCGTTGCCTATCATGCCCGCCGCCTCGGCATCCCGGCGACCATCGTGATGGCCGAGACGACGCCCTTCAACAAGGTGCAGCACACGCGTGACCATGGTGCCCGCGTCGTGCTGGAGGGCCTGATCTTCGATGAGGCGAAGGATTATGCCCTGCAGCTGGCCGAGAAAGAGGGGTTGACCTTCATCCACCCCTTCGACGATGCCGACATCATCGCCGGGCAGGGCACGCTGGCGCTGGAAATGCTGGAGGCCAATCCGGACCTCGACACGCTGGTCATCCCGATCGGCGGCGGCGGCCTGATCAGCGGCATCGCGACGGCGGCCAAGGCGATGAAGCCGGACATCAAGGTCTTCGGCGTGGAAGCGGCGATGTATCCGTGCATGCACGCGGCGCTGAACGGCAAGAAGCCCAAGATGGGCGGCGCCACGATTGCCGAGGGCATCGCGGTGAAAGAGGTCGGCGTGCTGACCCGCCAGATCGCCGAACAGCTGGTGGACGACATCCTGCTGGTCGAGGAGGAACACCTCGAACGGGCGATCACCCTGTTTGCCGATATCGAGAAGACGATTGCCGAGGGCGCGGGCGCGGCAGGCCTTGCTGCGCTGCTGGCCCATCCGACGCGCTTCTATGGCCGCAAGGTGGGCCTCGTCCTGTGCGGCGGGAATATCGACACGCGGCTGCTGGCCTCCGTGCTGACGCGGGCGCTGGTGCGGGAGAACCGCCTCGCGCGGATCCGCATCATCGGCGACGACCGGCCGGGCCTCCTGGCGCTGGTCTCCAAGATCATCGGCGATCAGGGCGCGAACATCATGGAAGTCGCCCATAACCGCATCGCGCTTGACGTGCCCGCCAAGGGCGCGGAGTTCGACATCCTGATCGAGACCCGCGACAGCCAGCACACGCAGGAAGTCATCGATGCCCTGACCATGGCGGGCTATCCGCCGCGCAGTGTGTGAGATCTGTAATGTCCGGCGCTGGCCGGGGCGGGTGACTTCGCCCCGGAAGCGCCTTAGACAGCTCAGCCATACAGAGAAGCCGAAACGGAAACTCAAGATGAAGCGCATCCTCGCTGTGGCCGCCAGTGCGGCCCTCGCCCTGATCGCCGCCTGCAGCGGCGGCCAGAAGGCCCCGGAAGACATTGACACCGTGTTCGCCCAGCACCTGCCCTGGAACCCGGATGCCAAGGGCGTCCAGACCGATCCGGACAGCGGCCTGCAATGGGTCGTGATCCGCCAGGGGGACGGCAAGGGCGTCAGCCCCGGTGTCAGCGACCTGGTCAGCGTCGACTATGAAGGCCGTACGGCAAATGGCGACAAGTTCGATTCCTCCTATGATCGCGGCAAGTCCGCCATGTTCCGCTTGAATCAGGTGATCCCCGGCTGGACCATCGGCCTGCAGAAGATGCACGAGGGCGACCAGTACCTGTTCTACGTCCCGAACAAGCTGGCCTATGGCAATGCCGACCGCGGCCCGGTCATCAAGGCGGGCGACGATCTCGTCTTCCTCGTGGACCTGGTCGACGTGATGGAGCCGAAATCCGTCGATACGGCCGCCTGGGAGAAATACACGCCTTGGAACCACGAGTCGCCGGACGTGAAGAAAACCGGCTCCGGCCTCGAATATGTCGTTCTGGCCAGCGGTGATGCCGATGGCGCAAGCCCGGTTAACGGCCAGGAAGTCGTCGTCTATTATGAAGGCCGCCTCGCAGAGACGGGCGAGATGTTCGACAGCGCGTTCCAGCGCGGCGCGCCGGAAATCTTCCCGTCCAACCGCCTGATCCGCGGCTGGGTCGAGGCGCTGTCCATGATGAAGCCGGGCGACCGCTGGCTGCTCTATATCCCGTCCGACCTTGCCTATGGCAAGAAAGGCACGCCGGGCGGCCCGATCCCGCCGGACTCCGATCTCATCTTCGAGGTCGAACTGGCAGACGTGCTGAACTAGCGCGTCTCAGCTCTCTTCCACGTCTGCCCGGAAGAAGATGGGCAGACGGACGGAAGACTGGAACCAGGGCTGCTGTGCATTTGCGGTCGCGGCGATGATGTCGCCGCTGACCTGCAGCATCACCTCATTGATGTCGATCCGGTCCTGTGAGCGGACGCGGGTGGCGAAGGCTTCGGCAAAGACCGATGGACCATAGGTGTCCGGCCGTGTCGTGCCAGGCTTGTCGGCATAGGCAATCACGACATTGGCGTCTGGAGGTGTAGTCGGCAAAGCCGGGCTCCAGGCCCTTGGTCTCCAGTGGCGAGTCGTATTTGCGCCCGCAATCCACCATCACCACCACGGCCTGTGCGGCGGAGCCTTCGAGGAATTCGACGGCATCCTGCAGTTTCGCGCCTCTCTCCTGAACCTCGTATTCGTTCCGGGGCAGGGGGCCGTTGGGAATGAGGTAGTTTTCCTCTCCGAAGAGGGATGCTCCGTATCCGGCGAAGTAGACGAGGCCCACGCCTGCCGGGCCGGCGGCGTTCAGGGCATTGCGCAGCATGGCAAGGCCGTCATTGAAGCCGGCAAGATCCGCATTGCGGATATGGCGCACCTTGTAGCCGCTTTCGCCGAGCGCGGCGGCGACCTTCTCTCCGTCCATATGCGTGTTCGGCAGGCCGTAAGGGGCGCTTTCGGAATAGTCGTTGGAGAAGACGAGGGCCACGCGCAGGGGTGTCTGGCTGATGGGGGCCATCGGGCTGTCACCGGGCGCACGGTTCCATGAGCCGATCCGGATATCGCTGGACCGGCGCTGAAGGCGGGACAGGTTCATCGGCTCCTGCCGCTGCAGGGTCATTTCCAGCACGTCGAGGCGGACCTGTTCGAACATGTCGCGCACGGTGACGGCCGGTTCCAGAAGGCGGGTGCCGAGTGCCCTGGCATAAGGGCCATTGCCGTCATCGGCGCGCCCGTCGCTGGCGGTTTCGCCTTCCCAGGTGGCGAAGGAGATGAACATGTTGCGCTCTTCCGCCCCGGCGGCGGTGCGGCGCAGGCCCCGGAAGGATTCCCCGCCGCCAAGGGCGCGCTGGGCCTCCGGCAGCTTCAGGACATTGCGGCAGGCATCTATGGAAAGGACCGTCGGCGCCTCGCAGGTGGCGAGCTTCCGCATCACCCAGTCGAGCGGGATGGAATCGTCCCACAGTGCCTCATCCAGCGTGTCGGCCTCCTCGACGGGGATCAGGAAATTGCCTTCTCCTTCCCGTGCGGCGCCATGGCCGGAATAATAGATAAAGCCGGTCGCCTCCGGTCCGCTGGCCTGCAGGGCCTCCACATAGTCCCGGAAGGCGCCCATCATGGTGGAGCGATCCGCATCGGTCACGATGTCGCCTGTCACCAGGCTGAAGCCGCAGGCGAGAATTCCCTCGGCCACAAGACGGGCATCCCGCACCGGATTGGCCAGCGTACCGATCCCTTCGGAATAGGCCGCATTGCCGATGATCAGCGCGTGCCGCAGCGGCGTTTCCTGTCCCACGGCGCGGCCGGGCCAGGGCATGGCCGCGGCGCCTCCAAGCAGCAGCATGTGCCGGCGTGAAATCATGTCCCACTCCACTCATCTCACGAAGGTTAATGGTCTCGTAGAGGCGTCTCCCAGTCAATGACAGCACTGTAGGCTTGCCTCGGGCAGGCGGGGCTGACAGGAAGAGCCCGGATTTTCTTCAGGAGGACAGGTGTGGCGATAACGGGTGACACGCTGGCGCGCATTGCGCTGGACGCGGGCAAGCTGATCATGGACATCTATGAAGGCGACTTCGATTTCACGCAAAAGGGCGACGATTCCCCGGTCACGCTGGCCGACGAGAAGGCCGAGGCGCTGATCCTGAAGGCGCTGGCCGAGGCGGATCCCGAGCTGCAAGTCATCGCCGAAGAGGCCATGGCCGCTGGCCAGATGCCGGAACATGGTCCCCGCTTCGCCCTGGTCGACCCGCTGGACGGCACCAAGGAGTTCATCAACAAGAATGGCGAGTTCACCGTGAACATCGCCATTATCGAGCATGGCCGTCCGGTCATGGGCGTGGTCTATGCGCCGGCCTTGTCGCGTCTGTTCGTGGCGGACGCCTATAATTCCGCATGGCAGGCAGAGGCGGCCCCCGGTGCGGCCGTGCCCGCGACGCGTACGCCGCTCAGCATCCGCAAGGCCCCGGAAGAGGGGCTGACGGCGGTCGCCTCCAAATCCCACCGCACGCCGGAAACCGATGCCTTCCTGGAAAAGTTCCCGATTGCGGGCCTGAAAGGGGCGGGGTCGTCGCTGAAATTCTGCCTGATCGCGGCTGGCGAGGCAGATCTCTATCCGCGCATGGGCCGCACCATGGAGTGGGACACCGCAGCCGGTCAGGCCGTGGTGGAAGCCGCCGGGGGCCGTGTGCTGACGGAAGAGGGCGCGCCGCTGCTCTATGGCAAGCGCGAGCGCGGCTATGACAATCCGTATTTTATTGTGTATGGCGGCGTGTCCCCGATCTGACATAGTCCTGCCACGATCCGGTATCCTTTTCTCCAGCTTTTCCTGCGACCAAGGCCGTCAGGGAGTTCATTCATGGCACGCCAGTTCTTTGGCACGGATGGCATCCGTGGCCGCATCAATCAGAAGCCGATGACGGTGGAGACGGCGCTGCGCCTGTCCATTGCGGCGGCGCGCACCTTTGCCCCGGATGGCGGGCGCGAAGTGGTTGTCGGGCGTGACACGCGCCGGTCTGGCGAAATGCTGGAGGCGGCACTGGTCTCGGGCCTCTGCAGCATGGGGCTGACGCCTGTGTGCGTCGGCGTGGTGCCGACACCGGCCGTTGCCCTGCTAACGCGGGAGATCGGCGCAGCATTCGGCATCATGGTGACGGCCTCGCACAACAAGTTTCAGGACAATGGCCTGAAGCTGTTCTCGCCCGAAGGTGTGAAGTTTACCGACGAGATCGAGGAACGGCTCGAGAGCGCCATGTTCGATGCCTTTGAGGGCAGCTATGTGGCGCCGGAAGACGTGGCGAAGCCGCGTGCCATGGACGAAGCCGCCCGGCGCTATGTCGAACGCTGCCTGGAAGCCGTTGAGCCGGGGGCGGATTTTTCAAAGCTGAACGTGGTGCTGGATTGCGCCAATGGCGCCGCCTATCGTGCCGGGCCGGATGCGCTGCGTAAGCTCGGCTGCAATATCACCGTCATGGGCGTGTCGCCGAACGGGGTGAACATCAATGCCGGGGTGGGTTCGACCGACACGAAGGCGCTGATGAAGGCTGTGACCGACAGCAAGGCCGATATCGGAATTGCCTTCGATGGCGATGCCGACAGACTGATCGTGGTTGACGAGCTTGGGCAGGAAGTTGATGGCGACCAGGTGATGGCTCTGATCGCAACGGAACTCTACCATACCGGGCGCCTGAAGGGTGGCGGCATGGTGGCAACCGTCATGTCGAATATGGGGCTGGCGGAATACCTGAAAGCGAAGGGGCTGGTGCTGGCGCGTACCAAGGTGGGCGACCGTTATGTCGGCGAACACATGCGCGCCCATGGCTTCAATCTGGGGGGCGAACAGTCCGGCCACATCATCCTGTCGGATGTCTCGACCACGGGGGATGGCCTTCTGGCGGCGCTGCAGGTGCTGAACGTGCTGGCGCGCACGGGCAAGAAAGCCTCCGTCCTCGGACGTGTGTTCGAGCCTGCGCCGCAGGAACTGGTGAATATCCGCTATGCCGGCACCAATCCGCTGGAGACCGAGCGGGTGAAATCCGCCATCGCGCGCGCTGAAGCCATGATGGGCGAGAAGGGGCGTCTTGTGGTGCGTAAGTCAGGCACCGAGCCGCTGATCCGCGTCATGGCGGAGGCGCTGGAAGAGGCCATGATGAAACAGGCGCTGGACGAGGTGGTTGAGGCGGTGCAGGCCGAAGCCTGACCCCTGCGGCGTCTCACTTAAGCGCTTGGAAGGCTTTTCAGTTTAGAACCTCTCCGAACGATCGCGGGGAGAGACGATGACCTTTGACGCACGCAAGGCGCAATCTGCGTCTGCGTCCGGCCAGCAGAATGCGCTGTTCGCACTGATCACACTGACTGTCGTATGCGGCGCTTTCTTTGCCGTGCTGAGCTTGCCGCACAAGGCGTCAGGCTCGCGTGAGCCCATTCTGGACAAGGTCTCCTCTGTCGCGACTACCATGCCGCAAATGCCGGGTGAAATGGGCGAGGCTTATTTCATCGCCCTTGGTGAAGCTGATGCTGAAGCGCAGCAGGAGCTGGCCGGAAAGCTCGCGAAGGCGGGCAAGCTGGATGAGCGCGAAGCGACCCTGCTGGTGATGCAGCATGCAGAGACCGTACTGCGTGCCCATGCGAAGGAACTGGCCCAGGCGGATACGAAATATGTCGATCACATCCTGGACACAGCGCGTACCAGATTGCGCGCCGCTTCCCGCAAGCACAGCAAATGGTGCGATGCTGCCCGCTATGCGAGCCTGTCGGATGCGGAGTTCGGGAACCCGGCGGAGTTCCAGAAACAGATGGCCGAACTGGAAACGCCGCTGAGAGAGTTTTCCTTCGAGATCATGACCACGCTGATGGTCGCGGTCGAGGATGCGCGCACGCATCCCGTGACGCGGGGCGAACTGACCCGGGCTGACGAGGCGGCATTGCAGGGCATGGTGATGTCCGTGATGGCAGATCCTGACGTCATGCCCCTGATGGTGTCCCTTCAATCCGGTGCCGATGCCCGGAAGACGCTGAAGGGCGTCAATGTTTGCGATCTGGGCGCCACGGCGGTGACGGCAGCCAAGACGCTGCCGCAGGAAACCAAGGGCCGCCTGCTGGCCGAAGCGGCCAGTCAGCTTGAGAAGAACGGCGCCTCGGTCTTCACCACCGGAGTCGGTTTTTGAGGCCTACTCCTTGCGGGCGACGCCTGCTTCGCCCAGCCGCCATTCCAGGAGGTCGATCCGGTCCTGACCGAAGAAGGCTTCGCCTTCGAAAACCATGAGCGGCACGCCCCAATGGTGCGGATCCTGTTCGGCCTGGCTGTCGGCGATGACGGCTTCCAGACGATCTTTTTCTGCTGCCTGGCGGGCGTCCAGGACTTCCAGATCGAACCCGGCGCTGGCGGCGGCTTCCGCCAGCGCGGTGCCTTCGGTCCATGCCCCGCCGGACCAGATCAGGGTCGAGACCTCGTCCATGAAGGCCCAGCCGTCTTCGTCGCTTTTCTCGCAGGCGAGAATGCCGAGCCGGGTCAGGCGGCCAATATAGGGCTGATCGGGCGAGATCTCGCGCGTCATCATGTTCATGACCACCGGGTCCGGGTTCAGCGGGCCGATGGGCAGGCCGAGATATTGCGCGTTCCGTACAAAATCCCTCAGCAGGTAAGGCACCCATTGCGGGCGGATTTCCTGGAAGAAATGCGGCGTGCGAATCGCGATCGGATAGACCGGACGCGGGCGGACGCGTACTTCCCACTTCGAGGGGAGGGCGCGCAGGCGTTTCGTCGCCAGATAGGAATAGGGCGAGCGGAACGACCAGAAGACATCGACAGTTCTCATGCCAATAGTTTGACGCCTTCATGCCGCCTTCACAAGAACGAATTTCAATCCCATCTTGGCGCGCATGAATTTCGATCAGACTCTCCGCCAATTCATCGACCGGTTTACAATGCCGGACCTCAAGAGCCTCGACTGGCAGGCGACGGCGGACAAGCTGCGCCGGCAGTTCTATCTGGCCAGTCATGCGATCGAGAAAGACGCGCCCGAGATGGCCGACATTTCCCTCCTGTCCGTTCCGGCAGGGGCGGGGAGTGTGAAGGCGCGCTTCTACACGCCGCTCGGGGCGGGCATTGCGCCGGGGCCCGGCATCCTCTTCTTTCATGGCGGCGGGTTCGTCATTGGTGACCTGGAAAGCCATGACATGCTGTGCAAGCGGCTGGCGGAAGGGGCGCGATGCCGCGTGCTCTCGGTCGCCTACCGCCTGGCGCCGGAACACAAGTTCCCCGCCGCGCATGAGGATGCGCTCGCCGTCTGGCGCTGGGTGCAGGAGCATGCCGCGACGCTGGGTCTCGACCCTGAGCGCCTGGCTGTGTCAGGGGACAGCGCGGGTGGCAACCTCTCCGCCTATCTGGCGCAGGAAATGAACCGCACCGGCGGGCCGGCGCCGGCCTTCCAGCTGCTGCTTTATCCGCTGGTTCAGTTTGCCGATATCCGCACGAAGAAGATGCCCTTCAATGAAAGCGGATTTTTCATTTCCGCGAACCTTTTCGAGTTTTTCCGCGATGCCTATCTCAGCACGCCGGAAGACCGGATGGATATTCGCGTGTCGCCACTGTTCGCCCCGCCGGACTGTTTCCGCGGACTGCCGCCTGCGCATTTCGTCCTGTGCGGCTGGGACCCGCTGCACGATGAGGGGCTGGCCTATGCCGACAAGATGGCGAGTTACGGCGTGCCGGTCACGGTGCGGGAATATCCCGGCATGGTGCATGGCTTTATGAACCTGACCGCCCTGTCCGATACAATCCGCATCGCCATTCGAGATGCCGGGCAGGTGACGGGCCGCGCCCTCGGCGCGATCTGACAATTTCCGTCACACAAAGAAAAAGGGCGGTCCCGCAGGACCGCCCAGTGATGTCGGCGTTCAGGAGAGAGTGACTCTCCGGCGCCGATTATTTTCCGTTTCCGCCAAACCGCTTGGTCACGCTGATTTTCCAGGTGCGGCCAAATGGGTTGTGAGTGTACGGGTCGTAGCTGGTGTCGAATGCGGCGAATGGCGGATCTTCATCCGTCACGTTGACCACACCGACGCCCAGTTCCAGGCCGAGGCTTTCCGGCGACCAGTTGTAGAACAGGTCGAAGGTCGTCTGGCTGTCGATCTTCGCGCCGACACCGCCACGGGCGGCGGCGGACCGCTCATCCTTGTAGCTGTCGATATGGCGCATGACCGCCCGGAAGTTGTGGCTGCCGACCGAGTAGTTGGCAAACAGGTTTGCCTTCCATTGCGGCATCGACCGGGTGAAGTTCGACCGGTTGAACTGGCCGACATAGTCACCACCGCCAATCGGCAGGCCTTCCACGAAGTAGGGGTCCACCTTGTATTCAATGATGTAGGTCGCATCGGCGCCCACGGCGAACTCGCCCGAACCGGCATCCCATGATTTCTGGAGACGCAGGTCCACACCAGAGGTCTGGATATTCGGCCCGTTGGTGACGTTTGTCCGGACACGTGCGATTTCGTTGGCCTGGTTGATGCCATCATTGTTGTTGTCGGTGAAGGTGATCCGGTTGAGGATCGCGTCATCATCCGTGGTGGTGGTTGCCAGGGCGGCAACGGCTGCAGCCACAATGTTCGACTGTTCTTCCACGATGATCGGATCCGAGAAGTCGAAATTGTAGTAATCGAGCGAGGCAAACAGGCCATCGTTCTCATAAATGCCGCCGAAGTTGAAGCTGAAGGCCGATTCCGGCTTCAGGTCCGGGGTGCCGTACTGGTCGATCGCCTTGAAGGCAGATGCGGCAGAGACGTATTGCAGCGTCGTGCCGACACCGGTCAGCTGGTTCAGCGTCGGGCCACGGAACGAGGTCTGAGCGGACCCGCGCAGGGCGAAGTTGTCCGTCAGCTGCCATTTGGCTGCCACTTTCGGGTCGAAGGTCGATCCGACATCGCCGCCATAATCCTCGTAACGGACTGCGAACTGCATATCCACATTCTCAAAGAGTGGCACCTGGAGTTCGCCGAAGATGGCGTAGATGGTCTGGTCTTCGTCCGCCGGGGTCGTGCCGGCGAGGAAGGAGTAGGGGCCTGTGCCACCCGGTCCTGGTGTGACGGTCAGGTCTGTCAGGTCAGACGGATCAACTTCATAAGTTTCCTTGCGGACCTGGAAGCCGGCAGCCCAGCCAACAGCGCCGCCGCCTGCCTGAACATTGCTCTGGCCGGACAGGACGCCATCGAGGACGATCAGGCTGGTATTGGCGACCGTCTGGCTGCCATCCGTCATCCAGTCAGCCAGGGTGGTCGTGTTTTCGAGACCCGGCACATAGTTCGGGTTCGCTTCTCCGGTGACTGCGTTTGCCTGAATGGCGTTGGAGAAGGGGTTGTAGTATTCACACGAACCGCCGCCGGCCGTGAGCGTGCCGGTATAGGTGCTGGACCAGGGCTGCGTTCCCGTGGCCGGGTCGAAACCCGTTACAGGATCCGTACACACACCGAAGCCGCGCAGGGCTGCTGTGAGGCCGACGATATAGGTGTCGTTCGTCAGACGCTCCGATTCGGTTGCCGAATAGGTCAGCCCGATATCGTAGTGAACATCGTTTTCGAAGTCCCCGCTATAAGAGCCGGACCCGCGCCAGGTTTCGGACTTCCGGTATCCTTCCTGAGCGCCGCCCGTCACCGGGAAGCCGCCCCAGCCGAATGTCCGGCCGATAAACAGCGCGCCGATGGCCGTAGCCGGGAAGGCGCCTGGATTGTCAGCAACATATTGCTGGTAGCCAGGCGCGCTTGCCGGCACGAACTGGTTCAACAGCGATTGCGGCGGATAGGAAGGCGACGTTTTCCAGCTGGGCGTGTCCGAATGGGCATACATCAGCTCAAGGTGCAGGTCTGCGCCATTTGCCATGCTGCGGTTGTATTCGGAGAAGACCTGGAAGCGCTCTTCCTCTTCGACGAGGTTGTCGAAATTGGTGTACTGGAACTGGCAGGTGCCGGAGACGATGATGCCACCGACATCCGTACAGCCGGTGTCATTCGTAGCCCCCTGAATGGGTGTCGGGACACCGCCGACGAGACCGAGCGGGACATAATAACCGGGGTTGGACAGGGACGACCAGCCGCCGACAGGGTTGTCGGCATAGGGCAGGACAGCCCAGTCCTTTTCGTTCAGCAGGACTTCGCTGCGCTTGTTGTAGCCGACAGAAGTGACCCAGTTGAAATTGTCCCCCTGCAGACCGTAGGAGGCAGAAAGGTCGTAGTCGCCGTCAGAGCCGTCGAACTGCGAGAAGGACCCGCCGACCTGAAAGCCGTCGAGGTCTTCATTGGTGATAAAGTTCACAACGCCCGCAATGGCATCGGAGCCATAGAGTGCGGCTGCACCGTCCTTGAGGACCTCGATCCGCGAGATCGCGGCTGTCGGGATCGTGTTGGTGTCAACGAAGAGCTGGGCCTGTTCGCCGATCGAGTAGGGGTGATATGTCTGACGGCGGCCATTGATCAGGACCAGCGTACGGGCCGGCCCCAGGCCGCGCAGGTTGATGTTGGATGTGCCCTCAAGACCATTCGAAGCGAATTGATTGGTCTGGCCGTCTACGCCGGACGAAGGCCCCAGATTGCGGATCAGCTCGGTAATGGATGGCTGACCTTCAAGCTTGAGGTCTCCGGCGGTCAGAACGTCCACTGGCAGGGCTGCATCTTCAGGGGTGCCCTGGATGAATGAGCCCGTCACTGTCACCTTCGATTGGCGAAGTTCGGACCCGGTATCTTCTTCCTGGGCAATTGCCGGCAGAGCCAGAAGCAGCGATGCCGCTGACGCACCCGCCAGCAGCCGAATTGATTGTCTCATTTGTTTCCTCCGTTTGTGTGAGGTACCGGATCTCAAGGTCCGGTATTGTCCTCACGCCATTGCAGGATAGGCAGACCTGACACTTCTCGAACAGGAAAAAATATTGTGCGGTGCAACAGAGAGACGCTCAGCTGTGAAAGAATTGCTCAGTAACAACGTTGTCATTGGTGATTTTACTGTTTCTGCTGCGCAAGTAATGAGCATTGGTGTGCCTGAAATCCCTGAAATGTGGCTCTATTGTTACACTTGAGCAAAATATTCTGCTGCGACCTATAGAGTACTGTGAATGCTTGGGTTGTCGCGTCTATTCTGGAAATAGCCCGCATCAGAACGGGTCCGAATTATTCTCCCAGATAACTTGAAATCAAAATGAGGAAATCCATGGCGCTCAAGCACAGCCTGCTTGTGACCGCTTCTGCGGTCTTTTTTATGACGTCTGCGGCCTACGCACAGGAAGCAACAACCGAGCGCGAAAGCGCGATCGACAAGGTGCTCGGCACTGTCACCGTGACAGCCACCAAGAAGGCGAATGTCGAG
>JAWKUR010000012.1:0-94930 GCA_041398445.1 Hyphomonas sp.
CCGGTGCAGGCCGATGCCCGCCTCAGGGAAATGGATTTCGGCACCTGGGAAGGGCGTGCCTGGTCTGACATCCCAAGGGCAGAACTGGACCATTGGGCCGCCGATTTCCTTCATGCCCGTCCCCATGGCGGAGAAAGCGTCGCAATGCTTACGGCGCGGACGCGTGAAGCCCTGGCGGAGTATGCCGCCTTGCAGGATCACATCTTGATTGTCACGCATGCCGGCGTCATCAAGGCCGCGCTCGCCACTGGCCGCACCGCCGCTGCCTATGCCGCGACAATCAGTTATGGCGGCTTCATCACCCTGATCCCGCCCCATCAAGGACCCGATCATGAGCACTGACCAGACACACGCCGAAAAGATGAAAGCTCTGCAGGCAGAGCAGAAAAAGAAAACCTCCGAAGCGCGTGATCCGGGCCGCGGGCTGGTTCTCGTTCATACGGGGGACGGCAAAGGCAAGTCGAGTTCCGCGTTCGGCGTCGTCGCCCGCGCCCTTGGCTGGGGCAAGCGCGTGGGGATCGTGCAGTTCATCAAGGGCAAATGGATCACCGGAGAGCGCCAGTTCTTCGCCAAGTTCCCCGATCAGGTCGACTGGTATACGATGGGAGAAGGCTTCACCTGGGACACGCAGGACCGGAACCGCGATATCGCCGCCGCCGAGGCCGCCTTTGCCCGCGCCCGCGAGATGATGGCGAGCGGAGACTATGACCTTATCGTGCTGGACGAGATCAACATCGCCCTACGCTATGACTATCTCGACATTCAGGCTGTTCTGGACGGACTTTCCGCACGCTCTGACCGCACCAGTGTCATCCTGACCGGCCGCGACGCGAAACCCGAGCTTTGCGACTATGCCGACCTGGTCAGCGAGATGCGCGAGGAGAAACACCCCTTCAAGGCAGGCATCAAGGCCCAACGCGGGATCGACTTCTGAGCCCTGACATCGCGTCACATACCGCAGAGCGCTATTGACAGTCTTTCGCAACTGCAACAACTACCCCCACAGATGGTGCTCCCCTAACCGGGAGCTAAGAGGGAAGCCGGCGTAAATCCGGCGCTGTACCCGCAACTGTTAGCCAGGAGCTGACGGCCAATTAAGTCACTGGACCCTACGGGATCTGGGAAGGCGGCCTGAAGCATTGATCGGTGAGCCAGGAGACCTGCCATCGCGTCGTTCGCCCTGAGGCCGGGAAGAGTTCTCTGCGGGCGGGAAGGCAGATGCCTATCCTTTCGTAACGACAATGAGAAAAGGCCTGGCCGCCCGCATGGATCTCCATGGGCCTCATGTCGTTATGGTGCACCTGTCTTACGGGCGTCAGGGTGCCGAAGGGAATGAAAGATGAATTCCTACAAGAGCGTTCTGCTCGGCGCAGCTCTCCTGAGCGTAGTGGTGCCGGCATATGCAGAAGAAACAGATGCCGAAGCGGTCAAGCTGGACACGATCATCGTCGAAGGCTCGCGTCTGAACCAGACGGAAGCCGAGATCGGCACGAGTGTCAGCGTCATCACCAGCGAGGAAATCGAGAAGCTCGGTTTCGACTTTGCGCTGGATGCTGTCGCGGCCGCCCCCGGCGTCACGATCAACCAGAATGGCAGCTTCGGCGGCACGGCAAGCGTGCGTATCCGCGGCGCCTCCTCCGGGCAAACGCTTGTCCTGATCGATGGTGTGCCGGTTGGCGATCCGTCCACAACCGATGGCAGCTTCAACTTTGCCTATCTCGACACGGAAAATATCGAGCGGATCGAAGTTCTCAAAGGTCCACAATCGGTTCTCTGGGGCAGCGACGCCATCGGCGGTGTCGTTTCGATCTCGACCAAGCAGCCTGATACTGGCCTCAGCGGCAGCGTATTCGGCGAATATGGTTCGTACAACACGTTCCGCGGCGGCGCCTCCGTTGGCAACTCTAATGATATGGGCGACTTCCGTCTTGCGGCCACCGGCATCACGTCTGACGGCATTTCGAAAGCCGATGAAGCCAATGGCAACACCGAAGACGATGGATATGATTCGCGTACGGTTTCTGCTCGCGGCGGCCTGAACCTTCCAAACAGTATCCGTCTGGACGGCACCCTGCTCTGGAACGATTCAGAGATGGACTATGACAGCTATGTCGGCGGGGCCCAGGGCAGCGTCGGCGACGGCGACGAGCGGACGGAAACAGAAACCCTGTCAGGAAATGTCTCGCTGAAAGTGCCGCTGTTCGACGGGCGCTTCGAGAACCTGCTGATGGTCGGATACTCCGATATCAGCCGTGAGAACTTCACGAACGGTACGCAGAGCTATGATGCCGATGGCGACCGGACGCTCTACCGCTATCAGGGCACCTTCACCATCGACGACCGCAACAAGGTCGCATTCGGTGCCGAGCGTGAGGAAACCACAGCCAACGATCAGGACTCCGCCATCGACGGCCTGTTCGGCCTGTATGAGTTCAAACCGGTCGAGAAGCTGACCCTGACGGGTGGCCTGCGCGTGGACGATCACGACAAGTTCGGATCGGAAACGACGGGACGTATCGCGGCAGCCTATGCCGCCAGCGAGCAGGTCATCGTGCGGGCCAGCTGGGGACAGGGCTTCAAGGCGCCGAGCATCTTCCAGTCGACCTATATCTGTACGTTCTGCGGCTTGACGGAACCGAACACGAACCTGAAGCCGGAGACATCCGAAGCCTATGATATTGGCGTAGACTGGTCGTCGGCGGATGGCCGCGCTCAGGCAGGCATCACCTACTTCGACCAGGAAACGGAGAACATGATCGATTTCTCCTACACCGCCGGTTACGACAATATTGCCCTGGTGGATTCAAAGGGTGTCGAGCTGTTCGGGTCCTACCAGTTCACGAACTGGCTCGGCATATCGGCAAACTATGCCTATATCGACGCAGAAGATGGGAACGGAAACGAACTCAGCCGGCTGCCGGAACACTCCGGCGACGTAACGGTTTCGCTCGATCCGGAAGGCCCGTTCTCCGGGAACATCCTCGTGCGCTACAATGGTGAGGAGGCCAACACGAATGGCACCACACTGGACAGCTGGACGCGGGTCGACCTGACAGGCAGCTATGACCTGACGGATCGGATCGAACTCTACGGCAGGATCGAAAACCTGTTCGACGAGCACTACCAGCAAATCCTCGGTTACGGCACACCCGGCCTGTCCGGCAGTGTCGGCCTGAGGTTGCGCTACTAGGAGCAACGTCGATGTCGAGACTGACGATCCTCTTGCTAGCCTGTGTCCTGAGTGCCTGCGGCCTCCCACCCACGCAGCCTGCACCAGACGCCGCTCATCCGGCACGGATCGTCAGTCTCGATTATTGCTCCGACCAGTATGTTCTGAAGTTCGCGGACAAGGATGATATTCTGGCCTTGTCGCCCGACGCGACCAAGAACTTCTCCTTCATGCGTGAGACAGCTGAAGGCATTCCGACAGTCCGTCCGATTACAGAGGATGTACTCCTTCTGAAACCGGATCTTGTGATACGCTCCTATGGCGGCGGCCCTGGCGCGACGCACTTCTTCGAGCAGGCGGGCATTCCTGTTCTGGACGTCGGCTGGGCAGGTGATTTGCCAGCAGTGCTCACCAACACCCAACGGATCGCAGACGGGTTGGGTCAGCACGACCGCGGCGCAGAGGTAGTTGCGGAGACACAAGCGCGTCTCGATGCCATTGCGCAAAAGCAGCCGAGCGGAAAAACGGCGCTCTACATGACACCGGCCGGCGTGACGACGGGCCCCGGCTCACTCGTCCATGAAATGATTGTCGCCGCCGGGCTCGATAACTTCCAGACGGAAGCTGGCTGGCGCTCCATTCCTCTTGAGGAACTGGCTTACGAACAACCCGATGTGATTGCCGCCGCCTTCTTCGGAACCATGACCAATCACCCAGACGCCTGGAGCCCGATGAAGCACCCGATTGCACGCGCCCAATTGGCAAACCACACGACGGTTCCCCTCGAAGGCGCCTGGACATCCTGCAATGGCTGGTTCCTGATCGAAGGCATTGAAGCACTGGCAAAAGGAGCAGACGAATGAAACAGCATTCCTGGCTCTTGCCAGCGCTCATACTGAGTTCGGTTGCGGGGCTTTTTGCGGCCTGCCTGCTCGGCTCGGTCTCGATGCCATTCGACCGGGTGCTGAGCGCCTTTTTCGGCAGCGGGGATCAAGCAGACCGTCTCGTCATCTGGCAGATCCGTCTGCCACGGGCCCTTGCTGCCTACCTTGTCGGCGCTGCACTTGGCCTCAGCGGCGCTGCGCTACAGGGCCTGTTGCGAAATCCTCTCGCAGAGCCGGGCGTGCTGGGCGTTTCCGCTTCCGCCTCCCTCTTCGCGACTTTCGCGCTCTATTACGGACTGGTCGCGATTTCGCCCTGGATCCTGCCCATGGCCGCGATCCTCGGCGCACTCGCAGGAACGGCGCTGATCGCTGTTGCAGCCATTCGCACGCGGTCTGTCGTGACCCTCATCCTGATCGGCGTTGGCCTCTCCAGTTTTTCCGGCGCAGCCATGAGCCTGTTGATGAACCTTGCGCCTAATCCGTTCTCCCTCTCGGACATGGTGAACTGGATGCTTGGCTCCGTCGCCAATCGCAGCTTCCAGGAGATCGGTCTGGCAGCACCGTTCCTACTCTCTGGCGCCGCCATCCTGCTCGCGTCCCGGCGGGGCCTGTCCGCCCTTACACTGGGAGAGGAAGCGGCAAGCGGGATCGGGCTGGACCTGCGCACCCAACGTGTCCTGACAGTTCTTGGCGCAGGTCTCGCGACAGGTGGCTCGGTTGCCCTTGCGGGTGCCATCGGGTTCGTGGGCATTATCGCGCCGCATATCATCCGCCCTTTTGTCGGGCACGATCCGGCGCGGTCGCTGATCCCATCGGCCCTCCTTGCCGGGCTGATCCTTGTGCTTGCCGACATAGGTGTGCGCCTCCTGCCGACATCCAGTGAACTCAAGCTGGGTGTGGTGGCAGCATTGATCGGCGCACCGGCCTTTGTGTGGATCGCAATGCGGAGGCGCGCGATCAATGACTGAGCTTGTTGTAACTGATCTCACGGTGAAAGCGGGCGAGGCTGTCCTCGTCAACAAGGCCAGCCTGACGCTTGGGACGGGCGAACTCGTCGTCCTGCTCGGCCCGAATGGTGCCGGGAAAACCAGCCTGCTGCGCACGACGCTTGGTCTGGAAAGACAAACCAGCGGCGACGCCACACTGGATGGAACAGCGTGCACCGGCCTCTCCCCGATGCAGCGCGCCAGGCTGGTGGCCTACCTGCCCCAGCAACGCCCGCTCGCCTGGCCTAACTCGGTACGGGACGTCGTCGCGCTCGGGCGTTTTGCCTACGGCGCTGCACCCGGACGTCTCCAGCCGGAAGATGCGGCGGCGGTCGACTGGGCGATCCAGCTTTGCGATCTCAGCGAACTGGCAACCCGCTCAACGGACACCTTGTCCGGCGGCGAGTTGGCACGCGTCCATTGTGCCCGCGCGTTCGCTGCAGAAGCTCCCCTTCTGATCGCGGACGAACCGGTCGCTGCGCTTGACCCCCGGCATCAGTTCCGCATCATGGATATCATACAGTCTTATGTTGAACGCGGCGGCGGCGCGCTCGTGGTCCTGCACGATATCGCGCTCGCGGCACGCTATGCCTCCCGCCTCATCTGGATGAAATCCGGAGAGATCGTAGCAGATGGACCGCCCGCCGAGACACTGACGGCCGACAGGCTCGCCGAAATCTATGGCGTGCGAGCAAAGGTGACGGGTGCGAACATAGAGATCGAAGGCACTCTATGACGGCCAGGGCGCTCATGCTTCAGGGCACGGGGTCGGATGTCGGCAAATCCGTTCTCACGGCCGCGCTCTGCCGTATAGCCCGGAACAGAGGGCTCCGCGTCGCTCCTTTCAAGCCTCAGAACATGTCGAACAATGCGGCGGCCTGTTCCGATGGAGGTGAAATCGGGCGGGCCCAGGCCCTTCAGGCCATGGCTTCTGGGCTCAAACCGCAGACGGACTTCAATCCCGTCCTCCTGAAGCCGGAAACCGACCGCGCCGCTCAGATTGTCGTACACGGAAAAGCGCTTCGCAGCATGGATGCCGCTAGTTACATGGGCGGACGGGACCAGTTGCTTGGTGCCGTCATGGAAAGCTTCGGGCGGTTGACTGCAGCATATGATCTTGTGCTTGTCGAAGGCGCGGGAAGTCCTGCAGAGATCAACCTGCGCCAGCGTGACATTGCCAATATGGGCTTTGCCCGCAATGCCGGCGTGCCCGTGTGCCTGATTGGCGACATAGAACGTGGCGGCGTCATCGCGAGTCTTGTTGGAACAAAATCCGTGCTCACAGCAGACGATGCCGCAATGATCCGCAGTTTCCTTGTGAACAAGTTCCGCGGGGATCCACGTCTGTTCGATGCGGGCGTTGTGGAGATCGAACAGAGGACGGGCTGGCCCTGCCTTGGTGTCATTCCGTGGCTAAACGCAACAAGCCGCCTGCCAGCGGAAGATGCGGTCATTCTGGACCAGCGTGAAAGCGTATCGGGCAAGGGTTTGCGTATCGCCGCTCCCATGTTGTCCCGTATTGCAAATTTCGACGATGCAGACCCGCTCCGTCTGGAACCGGGCATCGACTTTCAGTGGGTCCCGCCCGGACAGCCCATTCCCAGGTCCGCAGATGTCATCATTCTTTTCGGAACAAAGTCCACGCTGGGAGATCTCGCATTCCTGCGGGCACAGGGATGGGATCATGACATCCTCGCTCATGCCCGCGCCGGCGGTCGGGTTCTGGGAATTTGTGGCGGGTACCAAATGCTTGGCAAACGGATTCTCGACCCGGATGGTATTGACGGAATATCAGGCGAAGCCGCCGGGCTTGGCTTGCTGGATGTAGAGACCCGGATGTCGGCGAACAAGCGGGTCACCAATTCACGGGGCGCATGCGCAATAAGCTGTGATGAGGTTGCCGGCTATGAAATTCATGCGGGCTCTACATCCGGTCCTGATACGGAACGCCCGATGTTCAGACTGGATGGTCATCCGGATGGGGCCCGGAGTGCAGACGGACGGATCGAAGGCACGTACCTGCACGGCGCCTTTGTTCAGGACGGTTTCAGACGCAGCTGGCTTTCCCGCGCTGGCGCCATCCCCGGTGCGTCACTCTCCTACACAAAGGATGTTGATCGCGCACTCGACGCACTGGCGAGTGAAGTTGAGGCCGCAGTTGCTATAGACGCCCTGTTTGCAACAGCCGAGCGCCCCGGTTGGAGCCCTGCATCCAGGTGAGCGCCGTGGCCCTCATGCTCGCAGGCTGGACAGTGGAAGTCTCAATCGGTTGGCCGGATTGGCTCTACCGAAAAATCGGGCATCCGGTCACATGGTTTGGATTCCTTGTCCGCCGCTTCGACAAATTGCTCAATCGCCCTGAAGCGCCGCATCCCGTTCGTTACGCCATGGGCGCCATAACAACGGGCCTTTTGGTATCCCTTGCAGCTGGCCTGGGATACCTGATCGCGCGTCTGCTTCCCCAGACGATTGCTGGAGACATTGTTGAGGCCGTGATCGTTTCCAGTCTGATCGCTTCCCGCAGCCTCTATCAGCACGTTGCTGCCGTCGCCTCCTCGCTCCTTCAAGGCGACATGCAGGACGCACGAAAGGAGATTTCCCGGATCGTCGGGCGAGATCCTTCACAATTGGATGAAGCCGGGATCACGCGTGCCGCACTTGAGAGCCTTTCGGAAAACGCATCGGACGGCGTCATTGCACCTCTGTTCTGGGGCGCACTGTTTGGCTTGCCCGGTATCGCTGCCTACAAGGCTGTGAACACGCTGGATTCCATGATCGGACACCGGAATGTGCGGTATGAGGCTTTCGGTGGCTTCGCGGCCCGGCTGGACGATACCGCCAATTTTATCCCGGCACGCATGACAGCCTTTTTCATTGCTCAGGTCTCAGGAAAGGCCCGCGCATTCCGGGTCATGTTGCGTGACGCAAAACGCCACCGTTCCCCGAATGCCGGCTGGCCGGAATCGGCAATGGCAGGCGCACTCAATGTACGCCTCTCAGGCCCGCGCATATATGGCGACCACACGAGTTCAGAGCCATGGCTGAATGGAGACGCACCTGATCCTTCGCCTGCGGACCTGCGCCGTGGATTGCAACTCTATGTTCGGGCAATGGCTTGCGCAGCGCTGCTGTTGGGCCTCACGGCACTGATGTTGGTATTGGCATGACTGAGACCTTGCAGCATGGCGGCGCGCTCGACCGGATGCGCGCAATGTTCCCGAAGGCGCCCGGGCCGTGGGTGGACCTGTCTACGGGCATCAACCCGTGGCCATATCCGTTTACGGAGATATCACCTGACGCTTACAGCCACCTGCCCACTGAACACGAATGGCTTGCCTGCCGTGCTGCGATGGCCGACGCTATCGGCGCACCGCATCACAGCTTATGCCTGTCGCCCGGCAGCGAGTTGCTGATACGCCTCCTGCCAGCGCTGATTTCTCCAGGACGTGTCGCGGTCCAATCGCCGACCTATGGAGATCACGCCCGTGTCTGGCAGGCTGCTGGCTGCAAAGTCATTGAAGCTCAGAACCCACTGAATGAGGCGGACCGGGTGGACGCTGTCATCGTGTGCAACCCCAACAATCCCGACGGTCATGTTTTTGAAACGGAGGAGCTTGAACTTGCCCGGAAGCGGCTTGCTGCACATGGTGGGTGGTTGATCGCGGATGAAGCCTATGCCGATCTTGCCCCCATGCACAGTCTGGCGCCGATGGGGGGGGCTGATCACTTAATTATCCTGCGTTCATTCGGAAAATTCTACGGTCTTGCGGGCGTCCGCCTCGGCGGCCTGATCGGGCCGGCAAGCATTGTCCGCAAGGCCTCTGAACATCTTGGAGTGTGGCCTGTCTCAGGCCCCGCGCTCTCAATTGGGACCGAGACCTATATGGACTTGCATTGGCAAAAGGCGACCCGGCACAAACTGAGGACCGCCCGCCAACGCCTCGACGCCTTGCTTACGGATGCCGGCCTGAACATTGTTGGGGGATGCGACCTTTTCCGTCTCGTTCAAACGCATGATGCAGGCAGACTTTGGCGAGGTCTTGCCGAGAGCGGAATCTATGTCCGCCGGTTTGACTGGTCGGACCAGTTGCTCCGGTTTGGCTTGCCCTCCGGCCAAGAGGCTGAGCGTCGCCTGAAAGACGCCCTCAACCTTTGAGGCGCAGCGGCAATCCGGCAGCCACAAATTCCACAATATCGCAAACCGCAGCCACACGCTGGTTCAACCGTCCCTGCGCGTCACGGAACTGCCGTCCAAGAGGCGTCTCCGGTACAAGCCCAAGCCCGACCTCGTTCGAGACCAGGACAATGTCGTTCTCCAGAGACAGGAGGCATGCGCATAGACGATCTGTTTCCACCTCGATGCTTCGGTCCTCATGCATCAGATTGGACAGCCAAAGCGTGAGGCAATCAACGAGCACCACCTCTCCCTCCGCAATCTGGCTTTCCAGCGTACCCACAAGGTCCAGAGGCGTTTCAACTGTCCGCCAGCCATCTCCCCTCTCGGCCTGATGACGCGCGATACGGTCAGACATTTCATCATCAAGGGCCTGAGCCGTCGCGATATAGACACGCGCACCCATTACCGCTTCCGCCAGGTGCTGCGCGCGTGCACTCTTACCAGATCGGGCTCCGCCCAGAATCAAAACCTTACTCATTGCCAATGCATAGCCGCTCTCGAGAAGCGTTCCATCATCCTTTGTGGCATAAGATGACAGGCCCTGAGCGCCTGCGGGTTTTCTTTGCACAAATCAATCAGGCGAAGCCGAAGTCTGTTCCGGAATTCCCAGCGCACGCCCGGCTTCCATGCAAGGGGCAACATAGGCGCTTGGGGCTGCCTGCTGGTTTGCCAGTGCCGACAAGGCCTGGCGAAGAAGAGGGCGGGCCGCTTCGCGATTTCCAATCCCAAGTTCAGCGAGCCCCATCCGGCAGCGCGCGATTTCTGTGGCGTAATGCCCTTCAGGCAAGGTCCGGGACAGTGTGCCAAAAGCCTCCCGTGCCGCAGCTTCGGCCGCGTCATACCGTTCCAGTTCGAGGAGAACGGCAGAACGCGTTAGCGCCGGAAAGGCTCGGCGTGGGCTTTCTTCCGGTAGCTTCTCTTTAAAAATCCGCTCCGCACGCTCAAGGGAGATCAAGGCGTCATCAAGCATGCCTGAAGCTGCTTGTTCTGAGGCAAGGTTCTGCAACACATTCCCGACAGACAGACTGTCCTTTCCATTCAAATGCTCACGAATATTTACGATCTCCTGAAACTCTGAAATCGCCTTGTCGCTTTGCCCGTTAGCAGAAAGCGCAATCGAAAGATTGTTCCGGTGCATGAGAACCGCCTCGGAATCACTCCCATAAGTGGCTGCCGCAATATCTTTAGCTCTTTGATGTGCCGCCACTGCCTCTTCCGGCCTCCCAAGGAGAAGCAGGAGCCGCCCAAGGTCTGAAAGCGGCAGGGTCATCCGCGGATGGTCCGGCCCATAGCTCTTTTCCGTCAGCGCAAGGGCTTGGCGGATCTGCGCCTCTGCCTCTTCCACCTCCCCCAGATTACTGAGTGCACGCCCAAGGCCCGAGCGGGCTTCGATCTCTCCGTTGACAGATCCGGTCGCGATCGCACGTGGAAGGGCCTGCTCAAGAAGGTCCTTCTGGCGCTGCCAATCCGGCTCACTGGCCCAGGCCGCAGACAAGATCGCCTCGAAAGCCGGGCTGTCCGAAAGCGGTGCAACGGTAGCTATGTCGAGTGCCCTCGATAGTTCATTATCGCCGAGCTCCAGTTCTTCTCGCAACACGTCCAGGTGCCCCAGATAGGCAAGTGCCGCTGCATAAGTCGTGGAGGATGTGTCCCCGCCCCCCTCCAGAACATCAACTCCCTCCTGTGCCAGCATCCTGGCTTCATCCAAGTTTTCACCGCGCTGGCGGACTCGTGCAGCCCACCCGACAAGCTCTGCCTGCAATAACGGGTCATCAGGCAGACGCTCGCGTACATCGGTGAGTGTGAGATCCACGAGAGCATCTGTTCCGGCATCTGTGGCAGGCACGCCGTCACGTTCCAAAGGATCCAGGCGTCTGAACAGATTCAACAGCACTCCCCTGCCGCGCTCGGCACGGTCTGCTGCCGCAATTGCAATGGCCCGCTCTCTCTCAATCTCCCGGGCATGGACCGATAGAGTCACCCCCCAGCCAATCAATCCGAAAATCAGCAGCATACTGAGGAATGCAAGCGCCTTGTTTCGCCGTGCGAAACGCACGACCGCTTCCCAATGACTATCCATACGAGCGAGCGGTGCACGCCCCTCCATCAGGCGCCGCAAGTCTTCTGCAAAACTTGAGGCGCTTTCGTATCGCCCACCAATCTCTTCGGAGAGGGCCTTGTCGATAACGGCACGCAGGTCTTTCGACAGTGGCTCAAGCGGCTCACACAGTTCACGCAAGACATGGCCAAGTTGCCAGATGTCACTGGCCGTCGTCACGGCATCCAGTCGCAATTGCTCAGGGGAAGCATATCCGGGCGTCATGGCACGACCTGTTTCGTCGGCCTCTTCACCGGAGAACAAGGAAGAAACCCCAAAATCCAGGAGGCGTGTGCGCCCTTCTTCCGATACGATGATATTATCCGGCTTGATGTCCCTGTGCACAATCAGCCGGGAATGCGCAGATTGCACTGCATCGGCGACCTGTACCATCAGGGCCAGACGCGCATTCAGGCCAAGCCCTTTATCCTCACAATAATCCGTAATCCGCTTCCCGGACACAAGGTCCATGGTGAACCACGGTGCTCCAGTTGCCGTTTCCCCTCCATCGAGAATGCGGACAATTCCCGGATGATCGAGCCCCGACAATATACGCCGCTCACGAAGAAAATGACGGACAACTTCCCCATTATGCATGCCGCCATGCATAACTTTCAGCGCGACCGATTGCTCATAGCGCCCATCGCTGCGGCAGGCTTCATAGACGACGGAGGACCCGCCTGACCCGATCCGCCGGAGGACCTGCCAGGGACCGTAATGTGCGCCAATCCTGGGATCGTCAACAGCATCTTCCAGATGAATGGAGAGATCTTCTGCGACACTGTCCCGCGCGATCAGCAGGGTATCGAAATACTCCCGGCTGTCCGCTTCCTCCTGCAGAAGCAGCATAACATCTGAAAGCCCCTCCGGGTCATCCGAAAATTCCCGGCGCAACCAGTTTTGACGCTCTGCTTCCGGGTACTCCAGTGCTTTCGCAAAGGCTGCGTCCCGAATGCTCCAACGGGTTTCTTCAACCGGATCCAAAACAGGCCCTTTGTCTCTCACGCGCCGCCACCCTGCCACACATACATTCGGCCAGGCACACCGTGCGATAACCATTCGCTAAACACAACGTGCCCGGAAATCGAAACCCGCCAGGACAGAAGCAGACCAATCGCATGTCGGATTTCTGGCTCATTTTGCGTGAGGGGAATTGGAACAGCATGCACAAGAAAAGGAATCGTCATGAAACTGTCCCTGAAACCCATGCTAATCTGTGCAAGCGTTGCACTTGCCAGTCTATCTCCCACGGCGCAGGCTCAGGAAATGGCCGTGTTTGGGCCGCCTACTGCTTCCTACGAGGCCCAGCGGACCATCCTTACCAACGATATGAGCCTTATTCAGAGTGTCCACTCCAAACCCGGCAAGAACCGCTCAGAAATGACGGTGGAGGGGCAACAGCTAATCCAGATCTGGCGGGATGATCTGAAAACCCTGTATTCACTCTCTCCGCAACAAGGGATGGCGATGGCAATCCCCTATGGCAGTGATCAGGCACAATCCGCACTGGCTGAGTTCGACCAGGAAACCACTGTTCTCGAAAAGCGCTTTATTGGAAGTGAAATCGTGAATGGTGTTAGGACCGACCACTACTACCTCAAGACAACGACGTCCGGCGGCGGCGTATCCACCGGAGATGTCTGGACGACGCCGGAGAATATCGCGGTCCGGATACGTATGAAGCTGACCACTCCGGGAGATCCCACTCAGGATGTGAGCATTGATCTCGTCGGACTAACCCTCGCCGAACAACCAGACGCACTATTTGAGGTGCCTGAAGGCTACCAGACCCTTACCATGGGCAACCAGCCATCCATTCTCGGATCCGTGTCCGGCTACACAGGCGACATTGCGAATGATGCTGCAGATGCAGCCGCCCGCGAAGCAGATCAACAAGTGCGCGGCAAGGCAAACGAAGAAGCCTCCAAGCTCGTCCGCAAGATCTTCAAATGGTAGAGTGAATTGCCCCTCGTCCCCGGCCCGTTCAGGCGTCGGGGGCGAGATAGGCCGCAAGATAGGTCCGGGCGCGAGCCCAATCCCGCTCAATCGTTCGAACAGATTTACCCAGCACGCGGGCCGTCTCGTTGACAGTGAGCCCGGCGAAGAAACGGCACTCGACGATACGCTCCAGGTCCGGATCACGCTTCGACAGGTCCTGCAAGGCAGCATCCAGATCCAGAAGCTGGGTTTCGGCTGCGTTGGCCGCAACTGGGTGCTCATCTATATCGAGATGCTCGGCCCCGCCACCACGCTTTTCCGCCAGTTTGCGGCGCGCATGATCCACCAGGACCTGACGCATCGCCTGAGAGGCCGTCGCGAGATAATGATCTTCATCGTTAAAACGCCGATCGTCATCTCGCGATAATTTCAGCCATGCTTCGTGAACGATCAGCGTTGTGTTCAGGGTCGCGCTGCGCCGTCTGCCTGACAAGTGACGGGAGGCCATACGCCGCAACAGGTCATAGGTCTCCGCCAACAGCTCATCAGACAGGCCTAGCCTGCGCTCGCCTGTGCCATCTACGTGCCCGTCACCCGCGAATTCCGTCAAGGATGCCCTTCCCCAAGCAAGAACCGGATACCAGCCCGGCACTGTGTCTGGGGTCAGATAAACCCGCGAACCGCTTTAAATGCAACAGGTGTCTTTAAAGCCTATTCCGGTTCCCGTTCCATGATCAGGGAAAGGCTGAAGAGCGTGGGGCCGCCTTCCTCGAAGCCTTCGACAATCTGCACGCTAGCTTCATCGATCCCCGGCGCGGTGAACCAGATGACTGTCGCATAGCCCTCTTCCGAATTCACGATCTCGAACCCTTTCTTTTCCAGCATGGTCTGGAAGAAATCTGCCATATCGGATTTCGACAGGGGCGCCTCTCCGTCGATCAGATAGGAGCGGCTGGCATATTCAGGCGGCATGCCACCAGATGCACCGCGCAAGACGGCCCCCGGAGGAAACATGATTGTTTCGGGAAAGCCTTCCGGCAGATAGACCTTGGACTCAGCCGCAGGTGCCGCCGTGGACGCGGCGCCCCCCTCCTCCGCCAGGCTGGCCCCCGAAGAACACCCGGCGATGCCGCCAAGCAAAACAGCCGAAGCGATCAGAACTCTGCATGTAGACTGACGGATCATTTTTTCATCCTTTTGAGCAAGAACAGGAAACACATTTCGTTAACGGCGCCTCACCTGAAAACCCGCCAACAGGAAGCATGAATTTCTCAGACGAATTTTCGGAGATAGCGCGCGCCCCTCAGGCCTTTCAGCCCACCTTAATCTTCCATATTCTCTGGGTAGAGATTGACTGAGACTGACAAGTATCCTTCTTTCGGATTCAACTGCATCTCGCCTTTTCTGTGTCCCTTGCCACCAAATATGAAACTACGGATCTTGCCGTTCGAATTGTCATAGAGCGTATACCCGCTTGCGGCATAGGATGCCTTCAATGCATCGAAACTCGCATCGATATCCTTGGGCAGGGGAGCCTTTCCATGGAAGCCCGAAATCTTGTCTGACGGCGTACACGTCTCGATGACCAGTTTATCCGGGACAGGAACCTCGGCCGGCAGCGGGATCGCACATCCGGTCTCAGCTGCAAGGGCACCCGCCTCTCCCTGATGCTCTGGCGGCTCTGCATTCGTCTGGCCGCACGCCGCAGTAAAACCAAGACACACCAAAACAGCAAACAGAGTGCCGCAGCGCCCGGTACGTAGGTTGAAGAACATCGGATACTCCTTCTTGCGTGCTCACACTTCTTCAAACGCACATGACCACGGCATCCCGCCAAAAAATCTGGCGGGTTCTCTGGCACTGCTGCGTGAAAAGGATACAACCCGGGTATCTGTGTATGAGATCAGCATTATCTGCCGCCTTTACAGCTTCCTCATTCCTATTGGCGCTGTACGTCACGGCGCTCCCTGTCGCCGCGCAGCAAAAACCGGATAATGCGTGTGCGGAGACGCTCTGCCCTGCAGGTACAGCCTGCTATCAGGGGGCGTGCTTTCCTACGGACATCGGGGAACCCGCCCCGCAAGATGCATGCGCAGACGTCGTCTGCCCAGTTAATCACACCTGCTATGAGGGAGGCTGCTTTCCGGAGGTCTCCCCAGCTGACGTTTCCGTCCTTTGTCCTGAAGGTTCCGTCGAGAGCAATGCATCCTGCAGACCTGCCGATGTGACAAGCAACGACCCTTGCGAAGACGTGATGTGCCCCATTGGAACGGTCTGTTATGAAGGTGGCTGCTTCCCGAACGCCCCACCTGCAGACGATCCATGCGCCAATGTAACCTGCCCCGCGACAATGGCTTGTTATCAGGGCGGTTGTTTCGAAAGCTTCATAACTGAAGCGACGATGCCACCGCTGGCATACACTGGCCGGTCGCAGAATTTCACGATGCCGCTGCTGAGCTATATCGGCACAAAGCCCGCCCTGCCGCTGAGCTTTACAATGCCAGAGCTTTCCTATGCGGGGCGCACTTTGCAGGAATCATCACAGGGTCGTCCCTCAAACGCGATGGAGATCATTCCTCTACCGAAAGGTCGGCGCCAATCCACCTACCTTTCCATTGAAGATGCAACATTTGCCCGGGACGAGACGTTGCGTATCACGTATTCTAGCCTGCCGGCCAAAAGCGGAACACTCAGCCTGTTCTACCTAGGAGGAAGCAAGCCGAAGCGCACTGCCTGGTTCTACACACGCGCTGATAAGTCCGAGGGAGTCTTCGAACGCGCAGGCAGTTCACTGCCCTCCCTCACAGGACCATGGAAGGCCTGCATTGGCTTTGAGCCTGAAGTCTCAGTCAACGTTAACGCGCCCGAGACCTATGCCGACTGCATTGATTTCACCCTGATAGGCCCGCACACCCGTACGCCCCCACCTTCACTGACTCTGTCAATTCCCAACCCGAGAGCCGGGCGTGCCTTCACCGTGAACTGGTCAGATTTCCCTCCTGTCAATGCATCCATTGACCTCATAGATCTGAACACGAACAAACTCATCACCCGCACCCTCACCTCATCCCGTAAAGCCGGGACACGGGACATCACAATTAGCCAGGCGGGACGTTATGAATTCCAAATTTTCCTTGAGGGTGACGCCCTGCGTGCCCGCATGCCTCTGGAGGTCGTGAAATGAAATCCACTACAGCACAAAGTCTTCTGACAACCAGCTGTCTTGCCGCTATGCTCGCAATGCAAGCCATTGCTCAGGAAGCTTCTTCCTCCGGACACTCTGCTCAATATATAGCGGATCGAGAAGCGGCCTATGAGACGTGTATGTCGCAGTATAAAGAGACCGACGACCAAAGAGCCGCTCGCGAAAAAGCGTGCGAGGAAAACGGCACAACCCCTTGTCTCGCGCCAGTAACCATCGGAAGCTTTGGCGTGTCTTCCAATTTATGTACCTATAATGCAGAAGCGACAGCCGCACGTATGGAGCAGGCCCGGAACCTCGCTGCGTCCACTGGCGTCAAAGGCCCGGTCCTTCCCGATGTCAATGATTCACCCACGGCTCTCAAGCTTCCAACACCCGGTAAACCTGAGATCAAGGCCCCCACCAGCCTGCCAGATGCCATCAAGCCGAAAACCGGTCTGACGCTGAACGTGCCGGTCAAAATCACGAACTTTCACCAAAGCTGGAACGGCGAAGCACTGACACCCAAAGGGGCTTCAATGTTTGTCGTCTGCCGTGTCTTCCTGGACCCGGTTTCGATCCCGCCGGTGCTCGAATTAGGAAGCACGGCACTACCGGAGATCCCGGAGGGAGGGAATCTCGATACGACTGTTTCGGTCAATGTCGATGCCAACATCAGTGCTGTTGGCGGCCCTGATGGAAAGAATGTCGAATGCGCGCTCATGCGCTCCAGCGATCACAGCTCTACTACTGGCAACTGGGCCTTGAATGAATCACCCGATCTGGCATGCGGGGAATGGACCGAAGACAAGGCATCATGCAGTCAGATCGTCAGAAGCACGGCCCCGTAGCACTGATAGTCACAGACAGAATCAACGCCCCCTAAGGACAGGTGCGTGCGTTTTCCCATTCAAGACCGTCTTCCATCAGGAAACCCTGGCGGATTTGCTCTATCATGTCCGGATCACTGAGCATTTCATCAAGGCTATCCCGGATGAGGTCCATGTCCCCCTCTGTGAAGGTTTCGTACCCCTTCATGTAACGTTCGATGACATCCTCATCAGCAGGGCGTGGCGCCCAACAGGCATACCACTCGACACTGCAGACAAGATCACAACGATCTGTCCAGTTTGAAGCGTACGCTTCGCAACTGCAGTCGCATGCCCCCGCTGACAAGGCCTCCGCGCGCGCCTCTTTCGATATGCATTGATTGCGCGCAGGCGGTGGAGCCAGGGCTCCCGACAGAGATGGTGGAGAAGTCGATGTTACGAGATCCGGCATACTTCCGAAATCATCCGGATCGAGAATTGGCGGTTCTGCCACAGCTGATGCACACACAAGGGTTACCGACAAGATCCACCACTTTACGGACATATGTTACCCTCTGTTTTCTGGCTTTCAATCTGCTCACGAATTATCGTCCGCCGCGCAACCTCATTCATGGCATCTACAGATTTCTGAACCTGCGAGACAGCGAGCGCACGCATTGATGATGGGACATTCCGCGTCAGCAGATCGACATAGCAGGAAATCTCACGCTCACTCACAACATCAGAATGGCAAGTTTTCACAATCTCCGGGAACGCATCTCGGCAAATCGGGTCGCCTGTCATCAGGTCTCTGCAAGACGGCCGACAAGCTTGCAAACGCTTCTGTGCGATCTGCCGGCTTTCACCACGCTTCACGGCGCTCTCTACAGCACAGGAAGGTGCTTGCGCAGCATAGCCCTCGCATCTTGTGCGGCACACATCTGAACGAACTGGATCTGCAAGCTCATCGCAACTGCAATCACAATCAGATGCCACGCCAGGGGCTGCACCACCTGCAGAAACTTTCGGGGCGTCTCGCCGGCTTGCTTCCTTCAGCTTCGCGCGGGCATCTGCAGGCATCATGGACCAAGCCTTCGGGCCGACCATCGACAGAGGCGAAGCGTAGACGAGTGCTGTCCCTGTTTCCTCGGGCAAGGCGGCGACCTCGTCAAACACGATCGTTACTTTACCTTCGGATTCCTTGCCGCAGATTTTCAGTTCATCTGTCGGGACAAGGTCAATACGGCCCCGGATCCGCGTCTCAGAGACTTTCTGCAGGCTCAGCACCCCCTGCAACATCATGCCGGGATCATCCGTACGGTCGTCTGGTCCCATGGCATTGCGCGTCTTGGGGAAGACCGGCAAGGATGGGTCGTTCCATTCGAGTTGCCCAACCAACTTGCCCGGACGCGACAAACTACTTTCCCCGGCAAAATCGATACTCATGTCCCGTAAACGGGGACCCGACTTTTCAAATTGGTTATAAGCAGACTGTGCAGACATGATCTCCGGCAAGCACATTCCCGAACGCGCGGCAGAGGCATTTGTCAGGGGATCAATACCGACCAGAGATCGCATCTCCTCTATACAGAACAAGGCTGGTAATTGTGCCTCTGCGACATCCTCTCCACCAAACCCGATCAAACCCACCAGATTGGCAAGCTCACCGCGAACCGGTGAGTTTGTATTGAGAGATATACGCTCAGACGCAATTCCCGGAAAAGGAACAGCGCCCGCGAAGTCCGGGCCCTGAACCAGGGTTGGGCTGCACGCCTCATCGGGCGGCGCGGTATTCACGTAGGTCGATAGTGTACTGATGGCACCTGTCACAGAGATGCCAAAACTGAGATGTACGCTTATCGGAACCGTTTCACTTGCAACCGGCGCGACATTGGCAAATGCCAGGGTCATTTCATCGCCACCAGGAACATCAGGTTCAAATGGAACCGTCCATGTCTTCACAGCCTTATGTGCTGTTGCATCCTCGACACTGATCCCTGTCCGTTCGCCCGCAGCCGTTGCCAGCAACAGCGCATCATAAGCAATTCCATCATACCCATCCGAATAAGCCGAAATGGAGATTGGGGGTATTCGTTCCTTCTTTCCATAAGTCGGCCCCGTATACCGCACCTTGATACAACGCGTCGCAACCTGCGGAATTTCAATGTCCGCGTCATGTACAGCCTGTTTCAGATTGACCTCGAACACCTGACACGGAGCAAAAGCGAAAATGTTTCTAACGTGGTAGTCATGAGACAAAATCTCCGGAAGTGGCTTGTCCGGGGCATATTCCGCAACACGCCTGGACAGGCCGATCGCGTCGGATAGCGCGGTCACATATGCGCCAGCCAAACCACGCTCACTAACGAAGGCAGAATAGCCTTTTCGTTCACTCAATGAGTCTGGCGCACTTTTTATCCCTTCATCCAGCCAGTCGATCCACTCCAGATTCTCTGGCGCCTTTCCTGATGCATCTGGCATCGGCCATGGGCGGGTAAAGATGTGCACGAATGCATCGGCATCCCTGTGGGCGAGAATGCTGTTGAATATGCCAATGAACGCCGACGTAGTTTCATATTTGCTGTCATCGGAAATCCCTCCCCACGGAGAGCTCCAGCTTTGCCCATGCGCGAGAAAGTAAATCGGCGTTGGTCCTGAAGCACTTCCATCCCCAGGCCCCGTAAAGGCAGCAGCATAGTGATACAGATCCAGACGTTCAGTGCCCGGCTCTGCTATCGGGTCCGTCAAAGCTTCCGCGGCATAAAGGGCCAGTGAAAGAACGGCACTTCTGAATATGATGTATCCTACAGCATCCGGTTTCCCAGTCGGATCATCTATACTCTGTGGTATAGGCAGGACCTTCGAAACCAGCCGCAACATGCCATGTTCCGCAACCGCATATGCCGTCAGCGTATACGGATCACGCCATATAAAAGTCTGCTCACCCGGCCCCTCTACCCGTCTGGTAAAGGATCGAACCCAGTTCACATCCGCCCGGGGAATATTGGACTTGGTCTCCCACACATCAGGCGGGGTGAATTGCCCAAAGTCTGCGGGGAAGTACTGCGCGGCTGTAGCTTCAGGTCCGGACTTGTTGATTGGCTGTATGGGAATGGGAGTGAACCCCTTCTGGAGGGCTGAAAAGATGTGGGCATCGCGCAGCCGTTGAGCCGCATCGTTCACAGCGTCTTCAAAGGCGGCCCATGCTGCCTCATCTGCGGGATCATAGTCCACCGGCTCGAAGGCCTTCTCCGGCAAGCCCGTTTTAAATGCCAGGCCCGGCGTCAGCCCGGGTTCTCGCTGCACCTTGAAGGTTTGTGGCGCTCGGGAGCCCTGTTGCTGGGCAGCCGCCCCCAGGACAAGCTGGCCCCCACACACAAGCAACATCGCCGCAATCGCACGGCCAAGTCGCACAATAACGGACGGAAAGGACGCGTCTCCGGGATGCATTCGTTCACTCCATGACTCCCTGAGACTCACGCACTCAGGCCATGGAAACCGCCAATTTTTCTCACGTCGGATCAAGCGGCCGGCAAAGGATATCAGGCGACACTGCGTGAAGCAGAACGCCTGAAACCTTTATATGTCAGCACATCCCCCACCCAGCGGGATCAGGTACGACCCTATCGATTTCGCCAGTACCGCGCTTCACCCGTTCAGGTGAGAAAGCAAAGGAACTCAGGTAAGCCCCAGGCGGGCAGCCAGAAGCGCGGCTTCCGCTCGTGTCGAGATTCCAAGCTTGGCATATACGGACTTGATGTGGCTCGCGATCGTATTCTCGCTCAACCCGAGAGCCCTCGCTGCCTCGGAATTGCGTAAGCCACGGCCGATCAGCCCAAGAACGTCCCGCTCCCTGGGTGTCAGGTCGCTTCCTTCGTTCTCTGCAATGGCCGTCCTTCGGAAGTGTTCCATAATCCGGCGAGCAATGGAGGGGGAGAGCGCCGGCGCCCCCTGCTCAATCAGTGTCAGCTGGCGGACAAAAGCCTCCTGCGGAGAGTCTTTGAGAAGATAGCCATGCGCTCCTTTGGCAAGGGCCGTAACCACCGATGCATCATCTCCCATGACGGTTGCGACAACGATCGTGGTTTCCGGCCGTCCTGAGGACAAGGCTGCAATGATATTCGTGCCATTCCCGTCTGGCAGACCAAGGTCAACAATCGCAAGATCAAAAGCGTTACGGGCGATGATCGCCGCCGCCTCGCGGATGGTCGATGCCTCCTGTATGTCGCTGTCCGGGAAAGCCATCTGCGCCGTTTCCCGAAGCCACAATCTCGTTTCCGCAATATCCTCAATGATCAGGATCGTTTTCACTTCCTGCCTCCCTGCAGCGGAAATGACGCGACAAGCTGCGGCCCGGACTTACTCTGCTGAAGGTTGAAGTTACCACCAACACTTTCCACACGCGCCATCATATTTGTCAGCCCCTGCCCGCGTCCCACCTCCTGTATATCGAACCCTTTTCCATTGTCTTCGATCTCAACAAGTATGTGATCCCGCAACGCATCGACATTCACTCTCAGACAGGACGCTTCAGCGTGCTTGATCGTATTGCTGGCAGCTTCCCGAATAACCGAGCGCAGGGCATGAACACAGGCGGGTGATAGTCCCAAGCCAGCTTCCGCCTGCAGTGTCCACATCAAGGTAACCCCGTGAGGATCCAGACGATCCGCGGTTTCCGCCCGAAGGTCTGCCAGCATTTCGTCCAGTGACAATTCTGACTGGTGCGCATGGTTGATGACATCCCTGAGATCCGCCAGCGTATCGCGGATCATCGCGTCCTTTTTCTCTGATGCACCCGAATGCAAAGCCCTCATCAACTGGGCACCAATATTGTCGTGCAGATCCCGCGCAATCCTTATGCGCTCTTCCGAGACACCCCGGTCATAAGCGGACCGGCTATCGCGCGCCTGCTGAGCCAGATGAACCAAATGACGCACGGATACGATATCCTGTGTACCAAATAGAGAGCGCCCCTGGTTATTGTATTTCAATCTGTATGCGGGAGAGTCCACAGCAGCCGGAACCCACAAGACAAGCCCCTCCTCCCCGATCGACGGCTCCTCCCCAGCCCGGGTGGTCTCCTCCATCTCCAAAGGCCGGAAATGCGCCTGCAAAAGATCCACCCACGCGCGTGAACGCTCAAGGCGGTTTGGCTTGAATGAGACATCCAGAACCTGCTGGAACAAAGCCTCATCACCGCTGGGCTTGCCCGATGTAATGCGACGCCAGAGCCGTTCACGCAAAGGCAGATAGGCAAAACCAACGAGCAGTAACGAGATGCCCAGAGCCTGCGATTGCCCAAGAGACAATATCGCGATCATGAACAGGTCGAGCACGATAAGCAAAAGAACCGCAAGCGCGTAAAATACCAGCCGGTATGCCCACGCCCCCAGATCGAACAGCCTGTACCGCATCAATCCGACGGCCAAGCCCACATAAATGATGAGGAAGAATGCAAAGGCGTAGTTTTCACGGATTAGGGGTGACGCGCCGAATGTAATTGGCAATGCGACTGTGGAAATGAATGCCCCCGCTCCAATCAGGGTTGAAGCCCCCAGCCATCGGGCTATCGCCGCCTGTCTCAGGTCATCTGCTGAAGCACGCATTTGCCAGGCGACCGCGATCACGATCACCAGCATCTCGACAGTCGTTATTCTCTGGACTTCCGCGAAATCCCGCCAGGGACCAAACGTCCGCAGCAATGTCCACAGAACGAATACGGCAACCGTCGCAGGCACCAGAATTCGCCAGTACGCCAGTCTCGCAGGATAGATCAGGAAAAGACAGATCATGATGATACCAAAGGCAGATGCCCCGAGCATGTTCACGATCCAGAACCAGGACACCATTGTATCTGGCAATGGCAAGGCCAGTGAAGGCGCAAAGGATGAAAAGCAGAACAGCAGTGTGGCCCATCCACTAACCGCAAACAGGGTCGCGGCAGGGTCGGAAGGTTTCAGCGCCCAGACCCAGACCGAGACCAGGTACGCCAGTAAACCGGTAACAAGCGAACTCCATATGGCGGGGTCTGTGGCTGCGAGGCTTCTCCACGCCGCCATATTCCAAGTCCAGCCAGATGCGGGCTGCAAGGCGACCAGCGCCATTGCAAGGAACAGGACGCCGCCAAGTACGGACAAGGCAACAAGCCGGGTCAGCGGAGCGCTGGACGCATACCGTGTACCGCCTGCACCCGGCAATCTCACATTTTCCATTATACCCCCGACTCCACCAGCTCCGGTCATTTGCCATCGGACCCTATCGTCAAAGCCGGCTGGGGAGGAACCTCCATTTCAGCACCAGACTGGCCAGGATGGTCACTGGCAGACGGTAGCACTCGTGTTGCTGCCCTTCATCGTGCAGTGGGCCCAGCGGTATTTCTGCTTCGTCTCAGCCGAGATCTGCGAAGCGCTTTTCATCGGTGGGGGCGAGAAAGACGGGCTACTCGACGTATAGGTTGGTGCGTTGGAGCCATAGAGTTGATTCCAGCGGGCGTTGGCCATGCCAGGTTCATTGGTACCCGTGCCGAAGGTGCCCTCCAGACCGGTGCCGCGGGCAGCCATCTCTGCGTCTGCTGCAGCGCGCACCGGACCAGACTGGAACCAGAGGGCTGTAGCATAGAGATCGTTGGTGGCGACCTCGCCCATGCGCCCGGCAGATTTGGCGGCGAGGATGGCTTTCTGCACGTGGTCTCTGGAGCCGGTAGAGTTGATCGCGGCGCTGACCGCATCACCGTAGCGGCCTTCGGACAGCGGTGTGTCGACCATGGCGCTGAGCGCGGCCATCCTCGCATTGTACTCAGCCATTTCCCGGTTGTAGGTCTCCCATTCGGTGGCACGGGAGCAGGAAGCTTCATGGCCATATTCGCATGCGCGACGTAGATACATGGCACCGAGTTCGTATTCCTCGATATTGAGGTAGACGCCTGCAACATTCCGGCAGTCCCCGCCGCTCTTCTGTTCGTCACAGCGGATCATGGAATAGGTGAGGCCTTTCTGCGCATCGAAAGTCGGCGCATCCGGATTGGCGTAGACGCGTGCAGCGACGTCGCATCCCATCACGTCGTGATACTTGTCGCAGACGCGCTCAGCGAACCATCCGGCGTTCGCCTGGTTGATCATAGCAGGATACTTGCCCTCGTTTCCGTCCCACGCCCAGTAGAGGCCCCAGAAACAGGGGTTTTTCACGCCGGCCTCGCAGCCAGCTTTCGCGGCCGCAACGGCCTTGTCAAAATCATGCGCAGGCGACTGCACGCTGAGGCGCTGACCGATCGCCTTGTCGCAGCCGTCGACATGCCCCATGCCACAGGCGCGCTCCATGAATTGGACGCCCTTCTCCACGTCCTTCGGCACGTTACCGTCGCCATTGACATAGAAATAGCCGCTGGTCGTGCAGCCGTCGGGAATGCCCATGTCACAGGATTTCAGGAACCAGGTAACGGCCGTCTGTTTATCTTCCGGCACCCCGGCGCCCTGTGCGTATTCTGCACCGGTGTAGAAGCAGGCTTCGGCGTCTCCACTACCGCAGGCAGCTTCGGACGGCGCCTCCCCTGCATAAGCAGCTGATGCAATCCAGAGCGATACGGCCAGAACAACCAGGCTTCTAAACATTCCATCCCCTAAACATGAGTAGCGGATTTCATCATCACATGGATCATCAGTGACGCCTCCTGTTCGGGGAGCCAGGCTACCCTTACTCCGGTTTTAGTGGGTTTGTGATCGTTGCCAGCTGCGCCGCAATTGCTCGTAGATGCTCAGCTGGAAGCCTTACCCGCATTTGCACGGGAAGTGTTGCAGGTCCGCTATTCTTGACCCGCCTTATTTCAGGCGTTCACGCTCTGTCGACGTGAGCACACCATCTGAATTTTTATCCAATTTGTCGAATGCGCGAGGCGGGCTCTGCTCCCATTCAGTCTGGCTGATGACCCCATTTCCGTCCGTGTCCACCTTGGCAAATGCGCGGGAGCTGAAGCGCTTCATCCGCTGGGAAACCGCAAGTCGAATTCGGCCTCTGTAAGAGAACCCGACCTGTCTGCGTCAAGATCCTGAAATGCTTCAGAACGGCGCTCGAGAAACTCAGCTTTCGAGACATTGCCGTCTCCGTTAGTATCGGCCTGACCAATAAGGCTCGCGGCATCCTGAGACGTGATGCCCTGTGCACAGGCTGGCAGGGCTACAAGCGCCAGGGCTGCGGTGAAGAGGTATGCGATTTTCATCAGACGTTTCCTTTTCCAGAAGGTGAAGCTTGGGAATGTGCTGGCGAACGCTTAGTGATCGCGTTGTAGGTCAGCTCATATTTTGGATGCATGGTTCCAAAGAGCCTGTCCCAGACCAGCGTGTAGAGGCCATAATTGTAGTTGTAGGTGCGGTGATGCTGATTGTGACTGGTCGCAGTGTTCAGAAGCCGTACGCCCCACGTAGCCTGCAATCCTGATGGGTAGATCTCGTAACCGAGGTGCCCAATCACATTGATGGAGATCATCACGGTCGAAACGATAAGGAAGGCCAGCGGGTGCATCGGCACGACGATCAGGATCAGGATGAACCCTAGTGCCTCGATAACCGCTTCGAACGGGTGGAATGCAAAGGCCGCAAGGGGCGATGGATTGGTCGAAAGATGATGAACCCGGTGCACGCGCTCGAACACGCCCGGCAAATGCATGAACCGGTGAGCCCAATAAAAGTAGAAATCATGCACAAGCAATGCGACGGGTATCGAGAGGCCAAACCACACCCAACCATACTGGTCGGGCGTTCTGTAAATCGCGAAAATACCGAACGCCTCATTTAGCCTGAAAGCCGCCAGCCCGACCAACGCAAAAACAAGAAAGGATGAGAGAGAATACAGAAATTCCCGACAAAGGATCAGTGGCTTGAAAGAAACAGGTTGAATTCTGCGAGAGCGAAGCCGGTTGCGGAACAATGAGGTGAGCGCAAGTGCACCGCCAGCAAATATCAGATAGCGGATCAATACCAGGATCGCAAAAGCACAGCCAATCACGAAGGGACCGGCACCCGGCGCACAGTCTTTCAGCAGGCTGGCAAGCATTGGAATTGTCCGTTTCGAAAACAAGAAAGTATGACCGGGCATCCGGGGAGGATGCAGACGCCCGGCCATAAGGGAACGGGCGATCAGTGTTCCACAACGACCCAGCGGGTCCGTGAGCTGGATTCGCCATCCGGACCTGTCGCCGTCGTGGTTTTCGTTCCCTGACCATCGCGCTCGACCGTGCGGCCGGCGGTTTCACCTTCCGGGCCATAGACGCCTGTGTCTTTGACATAATTGCCGTTCTCATCGACATAGCGCGAGACGTCACGCCCAGCCGTTTCACCATTCGGCCCTGTCACGGAGCCTGACCGATTACAGACACCATCGGCACAGCTGGCAGACGAGTTGCTCGAAACCGTATTGCCGGAATTAGTGGTCGTCGAACCGCTGCGGTAGCGCGTGCCGGTATCTGCGTCGTAACCCGACTGCCGGGAACGGGTTGCCCCATATCCCTGCCCGGTCTGAATGGAACCCTGACGGGTGACGACTCCATCTTCAGCACCAACCTGACGGGTTGCTGTCGCAGTACGACCATTCGAATTGGATACGGTCGTCTGGCGTGATCGCTCCGCCTGAGCCGCTGGCACCAGGACAAGTGTGCTGGCCAGTGTAACACCGGCAAGCAGGGCAGAGAATTTCGACATGCGTGTCATGATTGCTAATTCCTTCCGGATTTCAGTTCCGACGGGTCATCTTGCCCGACACGGATACATCTAGCCCCTTGCTGTAACGCCCGTTTTTCCCCTTGATTTCGCTATGTAACGATTTGTAACCAGCGCAATTCCGGAGTGGATTCTTCCAGTCAAAGCCGTATGTCTTCGCATATGGAACACCGCCCCCTCATCCTGATCGTCGAGGATGACGACGAAATCCGCGAACTCGTCTGCGATTATCTATCCGGCAACGGCTATGAGTGCGTCAGCGCCCGCAGCGGACCAGACGTAGACCTGGTACTGGCCGCCCAATCTCCTGATCTCATTGTTCTCGATATCATGCTGCCAGGTGGCGAAGACGGGCTGTCCATCTGCCGTCGCCTGCGAACAAGCTCCTCCACCCCCATCCTGATGTTGACTGCCAAAAGCGATGAGATCGACCGCATTCTGGGCATGGAACTCGGCGCGGACGATTACATGGCCAAACCCTTCAATCCACGTGAACTGCTAGTGCGGATTCGAGCCATTCTCCGGAGGAGTTCGAGCAACGTACCAGCGGCAGCAAATGAGGTTCATTGCGGGCATCTGATCATCAACTTTGACCGGCGCGAGGTGCGCACAGTCGAGGGCACGCCGATTATCCTGTCCAGCGGTGAGTATGCACTTCTGACGGTCTTCCTCAGTCGGCCGCAAAGAGTGCTGGATAGAGATCTTCTTCTGGACCTCGCCAGCGGCCGCAGCCTCGGCGGCGCCTTTGATCGCTCAATCGATGTACAGATCAGCCGCCTACGCCGAAAAATCGAACCAGACCCTGCGAACCCGACCCTGATCAAGACAGTACGAAATGGAGGGTATATCCTGGCAGGAAAAGTGAGCAGCTGATGCGAATACCTGTGTTCGGATCAGTCGTTGCAGTCAGAGTACTGGCCCTTATCGCCTTACTAATATTTGTGTCACAGCTTGCCGTCATCCTGGTTGTGTGGCGTCAGGCACAGACTCGTGCGGGCGCAGAATATCGTCTTCCCCTACCGGACCGCGTGGCCTCTATTGTCAGGCTTATGGAAAGTACGCCCCAGGAAGACCGCCTCATATTGTTACAGTCACTGAATAGCCGTGACCTGACAGTGCGGTTCGAAGACCACCTGACAGTCTCAGACAGGGAAGATACACGCCAGTTCCCAGCCTACCGCAATGCGATTGACAGATACTCCAGGGAACTCTCCGGGCGGGAGGTGATCGGCATGATCGGCATCGGTCCACAAAAGCTGAGCGGCTTACGCGAAGGGCGTGATGCACTGGAGGCGAGTTTTCCTATGCGGCTCATGATTGAGCTAAATGCTGGAGGTTGGCTCGTGATAGAGACACCGGATCTTCTGGCGTCACGTGTTCGTCGTCTGCCCTTTGGGTTTCTCGCTGTCTTGGCTGGAACGATTGTCGCGGCGATGGCCTTATGGTCCATCTGGCAGGAAGTCAGGCCCGTCCGGGACATGGCCAAAGCCGCCCGCGGCTTCGCCGATACGGGTAAACCTTCGCCCGTCATTCCGGCAGGGGGGCATGACGTACGAGAACTCGTGCTATCCTTCAACGAAATGCAGGAGCGGATAGCCGCCTTGCTCGCCAATCGTACTTTGGTCATGTCTGCCATGAGCCATGATGTACGCACCTATCTGACCCGCCTGCGCCTCCGGATCGAAGCGCTGGAACCCAAAAGCCGGGAGGCCGCTGAACGTACACTTGCAGACATCCAAGCCCTTCTTGATGATACGCTGGCTTTCGCGGAGGCGGGCATCGCGCCAGATCAGGTCACCTCCGTCGATCTTGCCCAGCTTTTGGAAACCTTACTTGAGACCGGCCAATTTCCACATGACAGGGTCAATCTGAAAATCGACGGTCACCCGATAGTATTGGGACACACAGGACGTCTGCAACGCGCGCTCGTGAACCTCATCTCCAACGCGATCAAATACGGCTCCTGTGCGGATATCCACCTATCCACTTCACGGGGCATGGCGCAGATTGAAATCGCAGACCGGGGCCCCGGTATTCCGGAAGAAGATCGCCAACGTGTGTTTGATCCGTTTTACCGCCGTGACAGCTCGCGAAACCGTAACATTGAGGGCGCTGGGCTGGGCCTGGCAATTGCCTCCAACATCTACGCAATCATGGCGGCTTCATCACGCTGAAGGACAGACCAGGAGGAGGCCTCGCCGTCGTCATCGAACTGCCGTGCAAGACGTAATGCATCAGCCAGAGTATGGTGGCGAGGGTAGACAGCCAGCTTTCCGTGAACGCCCACACCGGAGCCCCAACAACAATTGTTCTTGATTTGTTCCGGCGGCGCGCTTTAACATCACCGGCACCCGAGACTATCGAGGCCAGCATGCAGAACGTACTAAAGATAGGAGACCAATCCACCTACACTTACCCCAGACACAACCTGTTCTTTGCCATCATGCCGCCTCTTCCTGTAGCAAAGGAGGCATCAGACTTATTCGACAATCTTGGAATACCCCTTTCAGTTTGCGGGAAGAAGACATCTGTGAACAGATTGCATTTAACCCTGCTAAGCCTACACGCCGCACACTATCTGCCTGACCGGGTTACGCAGCGCGCCTTGTTGGCAGGAAATGCCATCCGCTTTGTAGAGTTTGACCTAGTTCTGGACAGGGTCCTGACCTTTAGAAACAGACAAGCAAAGCAGCCCTTGGTGCTTGCCGCGAACGCTGGTCTGCCTCCCGGAAAGTGGTCCATTATTTGAGTTAGTTCCGGCTTCAGATATGAGCTGAGACATGGGCGGCGAGATCTACGCCTGAAGAGATCATAGCAAAGCTGCGGGAGGTGGAGGTTCGCTCTCAGCGAGGCGAGACGACGGGTCAGGCCGTGCGTTCGATCGGGGTGACTGAATGACCTACTACCGGTGGCGCAAGGAGTATATACCGCAGGTTGGCCAGGCCAAACGGATGAAGGAGATCGAGAAGGAGAATGCGCGCCTTCGCAAGGCGATCTCCGATCTCACGCTGGACAACCAGATCCTTCAGGAAGTCATCAAGGGAAAGTTCTGAGCCCTTCACGCAAACGCCAGCGGTCGATCATGTGGAGACACTCGGCGCAACCGAGCGCCGGGTTTGCCGCGTGATCGGCCAGCACCAGTCTACCCAGCGCAAGCCGTGCCACGCCAGGATGAGGATGTGCTGACAGCGGCCATCATCGCCCTCGCTGAACGGTTCGGCCGATATGGTTATCGCCGGATCACGGCCCTGCTGAGAGGGGATGGCTGGCATGTGAACGAGAAGTGGAAAGGTATCGCATCTGGCGGCGTGAAGGGCTGAAAGTGCCGATGAAACAACCAAAACGCGGCCGGTTATGGCTGAATGACGGTTCGTGCGTGAGGCTCCGACCAGCACACAAGGGCCATGTCCGGTCTTACGGATTTCGTCCAGGATCGCACCCATGACGGCAAGGTGTTCCGCATGCTGTGCGTCATAGATGAGTTCACCCGAATGCCTGGCGATCCGCGTCGAACGCAAGCTGAACTCCCGCGATGTCCTCGACACGCTGGGCGAGCTGTTCGTGCATCATGGCCCGCCGGAGCATATCCGTTCCGACAACGGCCCCGAGTTCATCGCCATCGCCCTGCGCGAGTGGCTCCAGCGCATCGGCGTGAAGACGTCATATCGAACCGGGAAGCCCATGGGAAAACGGATATTGCGAGAGCTTCAACTCCAAGCTTCGCGACGAGTTGTTGGCGAGGGAAATCTCTTTGACGGCGCGAGGCGAAAGTCCTGATCGAAACTTGGCGACGCCACTACAACACCGCGCGCCCACACTCTTCTCTGGGCTACCGGCCGCCTGCGCCACAAACCATCTTGCCCGCGGCGTTCATACCGCCTTACTGTGTGGATGTAGCGGCATGAACGCCGCTACGTGGAAACCGCCGGACTAACAAAACCGGTGGACCACCTCTGTGGGGCAGAGCAACTTCGAGATCGGCTTATTGTTCGGCGGCGCATTTGCCATTTTCTACGGCATATTGGGACTTCCGCTCGCACGCGTCGCTGATGTCTATAATCGTAAGCACCTGATCTTGGCTGGCGTAATCCTTTGGAGTCTCAGCACTACCTTTTCGGGGTTCGCTGCCTCATACGGCATACTAGTCTGCCTACGGATTGGGATCGCCATCGGTGAAGCTACACTATCACCATCGACCTATTCCCTGATAGGTGACTTGTTCCCCCCGGAAAAGCGGGCCCTGCCCGCAGCCATCTACGCAACAGCCGGCAGTATGGGCGGCTATGGCTCTTACATTGTCGGAGCAGCAGTCATTACAGGTTTGTCCAGCGGTGACATCGCTCAATCCTCATTGTTGGCTCACTTTCACCTCTGGCAGCTTGTCTTCTTTACCGTTGGGGTACCGGGCCTGCTCCTCAGCCTCATCGTCGTATTCACAATAAAGGAACCTGTACGATCTTCTTCCGAAGCCAACACGGCACCGTCCTTGAGCGAGGTCGCGAAGTATTTCATTCGTCGCTACAGATTGTATCTTGGCCTGTTCCTGGGTGCCGGCGGTGTAAACCTCATTGTTTTTTCCTATGGGGCCTGGGCTCCGGAACTGTTCCGGCGCACCTATGACTGGACGATAAGCCAAGCAGGATTCGCCTTTGGCGCTATTGGTGTGATCGCCAGTGCAGCAGGAACAATGACGTTTACAATGCTCTCCGAGAAGCTACGCAAGAGCGGCCGCAGGGACGGCCTGATCATTGCCGCCGTCATTGCCTCACTTGCGGGGTGTGCTGCCGCGGTCGCGGCGCCCATCGCTTCGAATGCCACACTCGCTCTTGCTAGTGTCGCAATCATGATCTTTGCATTATCAGGCTGCAGCAATCTTGCTGTTGTTTCAGTTCAATTTATTGCACCAGGGAAAGTGCGCGCTACCGCAATTGCGCTCCTCTTCATGTGCACAACCATGCTCGGCCTTGGCCTCGGGCCACCCGTCGTCGCCGTATTCGCGAATTCAGTCTTCACCGGAGAAAGCAGCCTCGGCCCGGCGCTCTCGCTTCTTGCTGGACTGACGATGCCCGTATCCGCATGCCTGATCCTCTGGTCACGCCATTCCTATATTCTTCAGCTTGATGAGCAGACCTGATGAATATGGGCGCAAGCCGGAACTGTTACAAATGCCGCGCTCGAGCTGGTCGATCCGGGCGTCCGATCACGGAAAGGGTGAGAGCTCGAACCAGCCTCCTTCTCTAGCGAATAGACAGGTCTCAGGCAGCGGACCACTCGCATCACTCGAGCCAACAGACGTCACGTAGCGTTTTGAACTTGGCGCTGCTGTCAATATTCCTTTAGTCATTGAAGTGGCCGTACAAAGACGAATAGATTGAGGTGAACTTCTATAGACTTCGCATTTGCTGGACGTGTGACATCGCCCGCTCTCGTCGGCGGAACAGAAGGCGGGAGTTTTCAACACGATTGATTAGATGCGGGCCACGCTCCTGGTGCCCCGCAGATCCAATCTCTTTCATAGCTGCTCGACAGGAATGACATCTGTCGGTCGCGACGACCTGCGAATTGCCGTGCCGATTCAGGGCGCTTAACATGAATTTCAATGCTGAAGCCTTATCACACATACTCGTGATGGAGGGCTCCGGGGGGGGCACCTTGATGGTCGTCTGTATTTATAGGTAGTGAGTCTGCCAACAGATTACCACAAAAACCTCGTCCAGATACCACTTCCATTGCGACGATTGCCCCATTCTCTCAGAACGGCACTTACGGATCTTGTAAGTAAAGTAGGTGCGGAAGCGGTTACCTAACAACAGACCATCTCATGGCAGACGTCAATTCCGCGCTCGTGCAGTAGTTCTCCAGCATTGTTAAGCGATAGCGAAAACCGCACTTACATAATGACAGTAGGTTGGATGATCTACGGCAAAATCTTGAAATAGCGGAAGGGTCATTTCGCCAGTACGCGAGACTAGACGGCGGGATATACCATCTCAAACTCGTTTACTTTGACAATCCCTACGCCAGCAAATGAGCTATTCATTCAGCGGAACACCATAGAGTTCAAGACGATGGTCTTTCAGATCATAGCCGAGGCGTTCGGCGATCGCACGCTTGAGCTCTTCAAGTCCCTCATTGTGGAACTCAATGATTTCACCGGTTTCCAGATTGATCAGATGGTCATGGTGTTCCTTGTCAGCCTCCTCATAGCGTGCCCGGCCGTCGCCGAAGTCATGGCGGTTGATCAGGTTAAGCTCTTCCAGCAACTTAAGTGTACGGTAGATGGTAGCCGTGGAAATAGAGGGATCGCGCCTGTGTGCCCGCTCCTGCAACACCAACGCATCTGGATGGTCGTCCGCCTCCTGAAGTACCTCGACAATGATACGCCGCGCATCCGTCAAACGGAGCCCGCTGACATGGCACCTTTCCACCAGGGTTTTCATTTTTCATTTCCCTTCTCGTTCCGGCCTGATGGCACGTTCTTCTGTCTCTGAGTCCCGGTTCGCACAGGCCGTCCGGGCTTCAAATTTTCAGACACGCAAATGGCGCGTCGACGCTACACTTGCATAAAACTACAAATGCGAATGCTTCGCAATTGCAAATATGAATCAGGCGCGCTATAGGACCCACACCTAATTGCGAATGACTTGCATTCGCGAAATTTACAAGGGGTCTATAATGTTCCATCATCGCGCCGGAAGGCTGACGCTCCAGGCAACCACATCCGCTCTAGTTCTCCTGGCCGTACAGCAGTACGCCCTCGCGCAGGAAAGCCTGCCCCAAGGAGATGACGAATTCCTGGGAACAATACAGCTCGGCCAGAGCAAGCGCGAAGTGAAGACCGACACCGCAGTACCGGAAACTGATATCGACCAGGAAGAAATTGAAGACCGCCAGGCCGGCACAATCGCTGAACTGATCGATTCCGTCCCCGGCGTATCGCTCGTGAACGGATCCACTCCGATCGGCTCAGGCATCAACATCCGCGGTTTCGGCGCCAACGGTACGTACGGCACCGACCAGAAGGTAGCCGTGCAGGTGGATGGCGCCAGCGTCGGCTCAGAAGAACTATACCGGATCGGGACGCAGCTCTTCACAGACCCGGCACTCTACAAGAATGTTCAAGTGATCCGCGGGACAGTCGGCAGCTTTGAGTACGGCTCCGGCATTATCGGCGGTGTCGTACGACTCGAAACCATCGACGCCTCGGACATGACGGGTGGTACGCCAAGCTTTGCCTTCCGGCAGACACTCGGCGGCTCAACGAACATGGATGGATTCAACTCGTCCAGCACGCTCGCCCTGCAGGCCACCGAAAATCTGGAATTCCTTGCCAACTATTCCTGGCGCGAACAGCACGACCAGGAAGACGGCCAGGACAATGTCATTCCAAACAGCGCATTCGAGCTGCCCTCATATCTGGTGAAAGCCCGCTACACATTCGGTGATCACAGCCTGACCGGCAGCTACACAAATACAGAAACCACCGAACGCGATAAGCCGTATGATTCCTTTGGCACCAGCGGTGGCTCGTTCGGCAATGTCGACCGCGACACAACCTCGGAAACCTTCTCGGTCAAATACAACTACAATCCGGTTGCGAACGACCTTGTGAACCTCGATGTGATTTATTCCTACGCCAATCAGGAGATTGAACAGGAATGTGTTCCCGGCAGTGGTCCCTTCGGTTGCCTCGCTGTTGTAGAAGCGGACCAGCAATACGAAACCACAAAGCTGACCGTTAAAAACTCCGCATTCATCGAAACGGGGGCGATCACCCACGATCTGCGCACCGGCATCGAGTACACGCTGAAGGAACGGCTGGATGCGAGCTCCGCTCCTGGCGGCGAAGACAATCGCTACGCGATCTTCCTGATCGACCAGATCGAATTCGGAGACGGCTGGCGCTTCACGCCGGCTCTCCGTTACGAGACCTCCGAGGTAGAAGGCACGCTCGATAACGGCACCGATGTCAGCTACGAGAATGATGCCCTGATGGGCGGTGCGTCGCTGCGCTACGCTTTCGGCAACGGCTTCGCCCTGTTCGGCAGCTATGCGCACACGGAAAGCCTGCCGATCATCGATGATCTCGAAAACGCTACCTACATGGAACAGCCGGAAATCGGCAAGACCTATGAGTTCGGCGGGTCTTATGACCGGATCGGCATATTCTCGGCAGGCGACTCGCTTACCCTAAAGGCCAATTATTATCACACCGACCTTGAGGATAACACGTCCTACTCCGGTGTTGATTCCGTAGAGTTGCAGGGCTTGGAACTGGAAGGCTCATACGCCCGTGCAGACGGCTACTATACGGACGTGAACGCCAATATCGTCGATGGTGAAGAAACCAGTTCCAGCACAGGCGCCATCAGCGATTGGCGTAACCTACCTGCCAATTCTTTCCGCCTGACGCTCGGTAAGCGGTTCGACCGCCATGCTGACCTATCCGGCGAGATCGTTGCAGTCGACGAGATCGACGTGAATGGCACCACAGACCCCGGCTACGTCATCGCAAACCTTCGAGCGACCTTCTCTCCGCAGGAAGGTGTTCTGGAGGGCATCGCCTTCCGGTTCGGCGTCGAGAACCTGCTCGACAAGAGCTACACGCCGAATCTCGCGACACGCCCGGCACCAGGGCGTAATTTCAAGTTCACGGTGTCGAAAACCTTCTAAGGCCGTGCCTTCCGGCTCGGACCGGTACCGTCCATCCGCCGGTACCGGTTCAGCCGGATTGTTCGCCTGCAGATCGGAGCATGTAAATGTCCATTCTCGCCCCCGTGCAGAAATTCGTCGACCTTGGCGGCCCTGTGCTGGTGATCCTCGCCAGCGTCTCGGTCGTCACGCTGGCGATCGTGTTGTTGAAATTTTGGCAGTTCCGTGCCGAAGGTGTCGGCCAACACAAAGAAATCCGCGAAGCGCTGGCCCAATGGGATGCCGGGCAGGCCGAGGCCGCTGCCGGGCGTCTGAAGCGATCAACGAGCCATCTTGCCCGCGTCCTCCAGCTTGCCATCGAGGTGGAGAACCGTCCGGAAGGTGCACGCCGTATGGAGGCAGAAGCCGAAGAGGCTTTCATGCCACTGGAGCGCGGCCTGCGCGTACTCGACATTGTCGTCCAGCTCGCTCCCCTGCTTGGCCTTTTCGGAACCGTGCTAGGCATGATCGAAGCGTTCCAGTCTCTGCAGGAAGCAGGCTCACAGGTCGATCCGTCAGCGCTCGCCGGAGGAATCTGGGTGGCGCTGCTGACCACGGCGGCAGGTCTTGCCGTCGCAATGCCAACCTCCATGGCGCTGACCTGGTTCGAAAGCCGCATCAATGCCGACCGCACGCTCGCCGAGACCGCCTTTGCCGTGTTCCTGACGCCGCTGAAGCCAGCCTCCGTCGCAGTTGCCAACACGAATACTCGGTATGGCACTTAAGCGCGTCACCCGTCGCAGGCCCTTGTCGATCACGTCGCTTATCGACGTGATCTTCCTGCTTCTGCTTTTCTTCATGCTGACCTCGACCTTCTCGAAGTACTCGGAGCTGGACATCGCGGTGGCCGGGCCGGGAGACGAAGTCGCAAATGAGGCGCCCGATGTCCTCGAACTCGCTATTGATGCCCATCACATGCGCCTCGACGGCGCAGTCCTGCCCGCGCATGGCTGGACCGCAGCCCTGAAGGCAAGGCTGACGGATAATACCGTCGTCGCCCTTAGCATCGCACCGGAAGTCAACACTCAGAGAATGACGGACGTGCTGGCCGAGTTGAATCAAGTTCCCAATCTCACGATCTATGTGGTGGAGACGTCATGAGACGCACCCGTTCCCAGTCCGAGCGCGAACCGACCACAGCGCTGATCAATATCGTCTTCCTGATCCTCATCTTCTTCATGGTGACAGGATCACTGGCCGCGCCGCCGCTCGCTTCATCCGACTATGTCGAAAGCGATGTGGGCGAGTGCTGTGTGCCACCTAATGCACTCATTATTGCGGCGGACGGGAGTCTGTATTTTCGTAATCAGCCCGTTGCATCTGTCGAGGCCTATCTGACGCAGATCGACGACGAGGCCCCTGCCCGCCTCCTGCCGGACAAGGCGCTTCCCGCGGCTGATCTGCTGCGCCTCGTCAATCGGATGCAGGTCGCGGGAGCCAACCGAGTGATCCTTATGACTGAAACCAGATCACAATGAACCGCATTCTGATGATTCGAGTTGGAGTGACCGCAGGCGCTTCCGTGGCTTTCCACCTTGCCGTATTCGCCGCAGCAGGGTCTGGCGGATCGTCCGTACAGATGCCCAGGAACAGCGCCGAAATCCGCATCGGTCATCCACCAGGACAGAATCCTGCCGAGAAAGCCCGTGGCGGCCAGCCGGAGCTCCAACCTGCCAGTATGCGCGCGCCGGACCCACCTCAGCCCGTCCCCATCCCGACCCCCGCATCCCGTCCCGAACCGGATCCGAAACCGGTCAAACCGAAATCTTCTCCGATTGCACAGGTGGAACCTGAGCCCCTTCCGGCCGACATACCAGATGAGCCGCCAGCGCCCACACAAGATCGCACTGAAGCACGCACGACTTCAGACATTGTCGATAATGGTAGTCCGACTAGTCAGAACCGCAATTCGGGTGATGGCCCGGACGGATCACTGGCCGGCAACACCGGAAACAAGTCCGGCACGGACGATGGTGCACGCGATGCGGTTGATAACCCCAGCAATGCTGCGTCTACGAATTATGCTGGCCTCGTGATGCAGCACTTGTCCAAAGTCCGCCGGCCGCGTGCGTCCGGCCCCGGCTCAGCCTTTGTTTCCTTCACCATCGGTTTCCAGGGGCAACTGGAAGAGCTCCATATCGCAAAATCCTCACGCTCTGCCCGGTTTGACCGGGATGCGCTGAAGGTTGTGCGCCGGGCGACGCCGTTCCCCGTCCCACCACCCGGCGTCAATCGGTCCTTCTCTGTCGAAATCGAAGGCAACTAGGGCGTCAGGAAAACGAAGAGAACGCCGAAGACGGCAAGCGTCGCGCCCATGATCTTCAGGCTGGTCGCCAGACGGAAGCGCAACGACAGGAACAGAATCAACCCAGCAAGCGACATGGCAATGATCAGGATCGCCGTCACGTCAATCAGGCGTTTCCAGAACGGTCCTGCATCCTTGCCACGGTGCAAATCGTGGAGAATGGAAGTCAGGTTGGCACGGCTCACCTCCACCTCAGCCAGGGCAGCTTCGATGTCGACAACGATGTCCGTCGTGCCTTTCACACCAGTAAGGCGCAGATAGGCTTCGTCCTCAAACACTTCGCCGTCCAGGTAGGCACCTTTCAGCGGTGTGTTCGCGGCAACCAGATCGGCGAGCGCCTTTCCGGCGTCCGGCGATGTAAGCGCCTGCTTCAGATATTCAGGATCGAGTTCAACCATTCTCTCTGCGCCGGAGACGCGCGCAGCACCAAACCATTGAGGGTGGTTCAGAAGAAACCCCGTCAGCGCGAAGAAAATCAGCATGATAAAGGCCGCCGCCGAAAGATAGGCATGCAGCATGCGGCAGGTGCGATAGAATGCGCCCTTGTTGAATTTCGGCCGTTTCAGCAACCGGATGCGGAGAGGCATGTTGAGGTCGGCTTTCATTTCGGTGTTCCGAAGCGAACGTGCACAGTGCCGAGTTCGGCGCCGGCGGGAATATCTTGAGTGAAGGCACCGGCCGCCAGCGGCAGGTCCAGGCTTTCGTGCTGGTGCTCGCCATGCTCCCGGGCAGCTTCAACGTGAAGGATGTAGTCACCGGGCGGCACGGCGTTGCCGTCATCGTCGAGCCCGTCCCAGACCAGCGTATATACGCCCGGACGCCGGGTTGGCCCGGACATGGCGTCCACAAGGCTACCGGCTTTCCGGCCAAAACGCCGGAACCAGTAGTAATTCTCTTCCATCCAGCGGGGTTTGTCGCCTGCCAGCATCAAGATACGGATCAGGTTCCGGTCTGCATCGGCGATCCATGCCGCCACGTAGGGGCGCTCATACTTGGCGGCTTTGATCTCCGGAATTTCCAGATCGATAGTGAGCTGGTACCCGCCGGACCAGGCCGGCTTTGCACGGCCTGTCCCCGGAGCGGTGCCTGAGTGCTCCAGAGCGGCCCAACCGGATGAACTGTAGACCCGTCCATCATCGGCAGTCACGGAGGCTTCGACTCCGTCCATTCCCTCGATCATGGAAATTGCGTCGCTGATATTCATCACCATCAGTGCCGTGGCCAGCGCATCCGCCGTCATTGCGTCTGTTGCGTAGACACTGGCGCGCAGTTTGCCCGCGGTCGGCCAACCATCGGCTGGCGAAATGATATGTCCAAAGTGCTCACCGCCAATGATCCGGTCCCGCGGCCCGGTGCCGCTGGTCGCGAGTGCGCCTTCGGAGAAGCTAAGCACTGATCCTGCAGAAGCAACGGAGCCGGAAAAGTTGTTAATTCCCGTGCGCCATTCGCCGTCATGGGGGCCTCCCCCCCAAGCCCTCAGGTCTCCACCAATGTTCAGCAGCATGCCGCGTGCTTCAGGCACGGCCTTTCGGCCCGCCTCAAGCGCCTTGTCGATGATATAGCCCTTGGCGAGCGCGTCGGTACGGAACACGACTGGTTCGGGACGCAATACAGTGCCGGCCGCCTTGTTCAGAACGACATCCACACGCTTGGCCTGGCCAGAAACGAGGCGAAGGTTTGCCCGGTCGGGGCTCTCATCGTTTTTCTCAGCGGCGTTCCAGATCGAGACGACTTCTCCAATGCGGCAGCTGATCGCATCATTGCTTTGCTCACGGAACGCTTCACAGGTGGAGAGCACCTGCATCAGTTCCTCCGAGACCTTCGCCTCCGGTTTCGTGTTCAGCCGCGAGATTTCGCTTGAGACATCATAATTGCTGAGCAACGCGTTCAACCGGGCGATTTCCTCAAGCATGGCGGCCTCCGCCTGGTCTGCGTCAACCTCGCTTTCAGCCACAACGACGAGGTCGAAGGATGTACCCAGCACATGATCCCTGTGCCGGTTGTACGTCTTGACTTCAGCGGCTGCAGCTAGAGCCGTGCCCCCTGACAAGACCACGGCGAGCAAGGCTTTTGGAAAGAGCATGTACTTAAAATTCCTACATTTTTGGCCCGCGGTACCGTGTCCTGCGGTTTTGTATTTGACATTCTGATCAGATTGTCGTTATTGCGAATAATTCTCAATCGCAATTTGTGCAAGCCATTTTCTGCGATCAAAATTCAATCAAAGGGGCCAGACCATGAAATTCAGACTTTGCGCCGCAACGCTCGTGGCCGCGATGGCCATCCCTGCCGCGTCCGCCCACACCTCCTACCTCCTGCCGACCGTATTCACGACCGCCAAAGGTAACTTCGTCACACTGCAAGCCTCATTTACGGAAGACTTTGCCACACCGGAAATCGCCGTCGATTCGGACGATTATCACGTCATCCTGCCCGATGGAGCACGCGGAGACTACAAGTCGGTCACGCCGTTCCGTCAGGTCGTCATCCTGGAAAGTCCGCTTACGGAGGACGGCACCTACAGGTTCACGACGGGTGCCCGCCTCGGCCGTTCCAGCAAGGTCGCCCTTGTCGATGGTGAGTGGAAGCCACTCTTCGAGCCAGGTGCGGAAGTCCCCGATAACGCAACGAAGATCATAACCAGCCAGACAGAAACGGTTGCGGATGTCTACGTCACTAAAGGACCTTCGACACGAGCGTCCGTCGACGCAGCAATCGGACGACTGGCCATCCGCCCGGATACGCATCCGAATGAAATCTACCTCGATGAAGGCTTCTCTCTCTATGTGACGTTCGATGGCGCACCTCTCGCGGGCCAGATCCTCTCACTCTCTCGTGATGGCGGTGAATATGAAGCCCCGAAATACCACAAGGAGCTTGAAACGGACGCCGAAGGCCATCTCAACATCAGCTTCGACAAGCCCGGGATCTATCTGATCATGACGCGTCACCGCGCCGAAGCACCTGCTGGCGCAGAAACCGACGAGCGCAGCTACACCACGTCCCTAACTTTCGAAGTCCTGCGCTGACGGCGCCAATAAACTCAGGAAACCCAGGAAAGACCATGAAACCAGCCCTCCTCATCTTCCCGCTCACCGCTACGGCCATGCTGCTAACTGCTTGTGAAACCCTTCCCGCGGCATACGTCGCAGATACTGCCCCGGCCGTCACCGCCGAAACCGACGGCCCGCCAGCGCCGCGACGGCGCGCCACGGCTGGCCATAGCAAGCAGGCCTTCGTCGAAACCTATGACACCGATGGCGACGGCCATGTTACCCTCGCCGAATTCACCGCAGAGCGTGAAAAGGGCTATCATGTCCGCGACGCCGATGGCGACGGCACAGTGCACGAGGAAGAGTATGTCTCCGAATATGAAGGCCGCCTCGAGCAAGAATTGAAAGAACGGCACGACACGCAGATAAAGCAGGCCTATGTGCGTTTCGACGTATTGGATGCCGACGATGATGCCACGATCACTCTAGCTGAGTTTAATGCCTCAGGCGATCGAATGTTCTCAGACCTCGACACCAATGGCGACGGGATCGTCGATGAGGCGGATACCACTGACGCTTACTGACGTCTCATAACACCACGCCTTCAACTGCGGTCATATATTCGTCAATATGCACGATATATGACCGCTAGTCCTAGTGAAGTTGCTGTGAGGTGCTGTCAGACGAATTCGCATCAGTCTCTGTTTTTTCGCGACGAGCGGCGTCACATTGCGATTTGAACTAGGTCCTGCTCTCGATATTCCTTTGATTGTTTAAGTGATTGCACACTGACTAATTAATCAAAACGAACTTCTGCAAACTTCGAATAGGCCGAAACCGCGGCATCTCCCGCCTCAAGGCTGTTTCTTTACAAGCCTCCCTAGGTGCTTGCGGCACAAGCAATCCACTGCTTTACATAGTTATTGCAGTGCAAACCGTTCTACAGTGCGAACGGCGCATTCAAAAATGCAATTGTTGGCGGAAACTTGAAACAATGCCTCTAAATCTGGCCGATATCCAGGAACTTTTTGACCAGATTATTGACGCTCCCCCGGCAGAACGCATTTCCATACTCTCAAAATTGACAAAAGACACCGCATTGCGCGACCGCGTCCTCAGGCTTGTCGCCGCCGCCGAGCGCGCCACCACTTTTATGCCCACCGGCGCCCTTGGCCGTCTGCCATTCGAACCCCGGTTACATTCTGGAGACGTTGTCGGTGAGTGGTCCGTTACGGGCTTTTTTGGCTTCGGCGGAATGGGCGAAGTCTACTCAGTAGAACGGCGAAAAGATGCATTTGTGCAGCGAGGCGCACTCAAGATCGTTTCGTACGATGCGGTGGAACAGCAAAGGTTTCTCACCGAGCGTGCACTGCTGGCAAGACTGGAGCACCCAAACATCGCCCGGGTCATCGATGCGGGATCGAGCTCCGATGTCGGCGCCTACATGGTTATGGAACATGTTGAGGGTAAAGACCTCCTATCGGCCGCAGAAGGAATGTTGGCGCCAGAGCGGCTACGCTTGTTCCTTGATCTGTGCGCAGCAGTTTCCCATGCACATGCACGCCTAATTCTGCATAGAGACATCAAGCCAGCAAACATCCTAATCGGGGAGGATGGCCGCCTCCGCCTCATTGATTTCGGTGTCGGCTTCGAGATTGACGGCAGTTCAGAAAACACCCCTTCACCGATCACTTCGGGTTATGCCGCTCCCGAGCAAAAAGAGGGAGGCCCGGTTACAGTCGCAACCGACATCTTCGCATTAGGTGTCGTACTACGAGAGCTTCTATCCGGTCATCGCACGGTTCAGAGCGATGTACACATCGCACGCGACGCAGTAGCCATTATTGCCAAGGCAACCGATCAGGACCCTTCTGCGCGCTATGCCAGTGTAACAGGCTTGGGCGAGGATGTTAGCCGCTATATCGCCGGTGAGGCCGTTGCAGCGCGTGATGGTGGGCGGGCATATCGCGCGGCAAAGTTTGTCAGACGCCACTGGCTGACCAGCGCCACGACGGGGCTTTTCATCTTCAGCCTGATTGGCGGCCTTCTCCTCACCAGTGTATGGGCGGAAAGAGCAGAAAGGGCGGCGACACTCGCGGAGCGCGCCTTGGCGGAGCGCGAGTTTGAAGCTCGGACTATGTCGGGATATCGCCACGCACTTCAAGCGCTCTACGGAATCGAGGAAATCGACAACCTGGAACTCGACCATGCTCTCGCCCGCATCGCGCAGGATGCTTCCAGCGGAATAGAGAATGGGAAACTCGAAGACATGTTCATCGTCTACGCAATAGGCCAGAATTTCATGTTTCGGGACGACCACGCATTTGCGGCGGAAATTCTATCACCATTTGCAGATGAAAATTTAGCTGTCACTGATGTTGTGCTGGATGCGAAGTCAAATCTTGCGCGGGCTCTATCCGAATCCAGCCGACCGGAAGAAGCCGCGAAGCTCGTTGGGCAGATTAAAAATTTACGCGAAGCTTCTGGAAATATTTCTCCTGCAGAGATCGCCCAGGAACTCCTGATAATCGCGAACTGGACCGGAGATCCAGCAGATTATCGCGCTGTCATAGAGAATGCAAAGCATGCAATAAAGCTCGCAGATCCATCGGAAAAAGTAGGCTACTACTATAATCAAATGGGCACCGCCTACCTCGCAATTGGCGAATGGGACCTAGCGGTGGACGCGATGGCAATGTCATTTGAAGAAGGTCGGCAACAAGGCATCCGCACGCCTGACGATATCACCACCGCTGAGAATCTCGCCCTTCTGACGATTTATCTGAAAGGCGATTCTGTCGCCCCTCTCGCCTACCTGCCGCAGTATGCCGAAGCTGCGGACCTGCGTTTCCAGTCGCCGCAAAAGGCAAGCTTTCTTTACGGACTTATTGCGGAGTGCGCACTGATGAATGATCAGGCGGGACTGGCGCTCAGCTCATCGGAAAATGCCATCCGTCTGATCGGAAACGAATACCGTTACCGAGACGGCTGGCCAATTGACCTTTTGTCGATTCAGGCGCGCGCGCTTGCACGACTGGGCACAACAACACGCGCCAACGAACAACTTGCTGAAGCGCGCAATCGCATGATGGACACCAACGTCGTAAATGTTCTGACAGATGAAATTCGTCGAGCAGATCTTATCTTACGGCTCGACCTGGCCGAAGCAGAACTACTCGCTTTATCGGGGCAACCGGACGCAGCCGCAGAAATCAAGCGTAATGCGCTAAGCGCTTGGATAGAACGGTCCGGCCTTGCGACACTAACGCCCGGGATCCAAACGCTCAGCCAGGAAGCCGAAAGAGTAATCGCACAATCGGTCAGTATTCAGCAGCCGGCTATTTCAGAGCGGTAGGAAGTTCCCACTCAAGCGCTTCGGCAATCCAAGCCTTGGCAAAGCCCCAATCACTGCGAATTGTCCGATCACTTACACCAAGTATAGCCGCCACTTCTCCATCTGTGAATCCCCCGAAATACCGAAGCACCACCACCTTCGCGATCCGCGGATACTCTGTTTCAAGACTATCAATCAAGGTACTGATCGAAACCAGATCCTCCGGCGTTTCTGATGGATCAGCCAGTATATCCTGAAGCTCATCTAGGACCTCATGCCTACCTCCGCCCCCCCGTTTCTTCGAGAGCATCGCCCGCGCATGATCAACGATTACCGAGCGCATGGCTTGCGCCGCACTGGCGAAGAAATGAGCTTCATCATTCCAACCTTTACGGTCTGATATTTTTAGCCAGGCCTCATGCAAAATATCGGTTGTGAGCATGCCTTGCGGCGCTTGTGCCCGCCTGCGCCGGCTCCGGGCCATTATCTTGAGCGTATCATAATGCCGCTCAATGAAGGCAGCTGCATCTTTCCGTGAAGCGCTTGTTTCCATTTTCTGCCTCGGTTCCGGGATCTCAGATCCCACACAAAAATCACAGCCAACCAAGGATGCAAGATTTCTTTCAGAATGCGTTTCCGAAGTACGGCAGTTTTTCCGTTTAACCCAATAGGAGGCCGAATTGGGCCGAACAGGAGGGACGCACGTGGTAAGATTTTTTGGTTTGGTAGCGGGCCTACTCGCCGGATTTCTGGTCTTTTCGACCGCGCAAAGTGCTGGGGCGCAGGAGACAACCGGAACACCTCAAAAAGCCTTTCCCGGCAACATATTCGAGCCTGGCGAGACGGCATTTCCAGGTAACATCTTTGAGCCGGAAGCACAGGCGTTTCCGGGAAACATATTCGAGCCCGGCCCCATCCTTTTCCCGGGCAACATCTTTGATCTGGTGGCCAGCGTTGACGAAACAGTCTTCGCCTTGGCCCAAGCCTCCCCGGAGGATCGTGATGCCCTGAGCCCGGTTTATGATCGCCGCTCAGTTCTTCGCAAACGCTTGGGTGAGATCGCCGCTCTTTGCCAGCAAGGACATGCCGCAGGAACAGAGGCACAGATCGCCGAGGCGGGACGCATGCTGGAGTTCCAGAAGCGCTTTGCCGGCCTCGCCAAACAAAGCATTGCGACCCCCGACGCAACACAGGTCTGGCTGAAGGAAACACACGCGGCAGCGCAATCCCTAATCCTTTTCCAAAAGGAAGTCGGCAATGACAAGCGCTAGGCGCCTGTTCTTGAGCCTTGTCTGCGTTCTTATATTCTGGCTCCCCTCTTCTCATGCCCAATGTCCCGATGGGGTCTCGCCAGTTCGCTTGGCAGAACTATCACAATCCCTCGAGTTCAACCGACCTTTCCTGAAAGATATTGCGGCCATCGCCAAGGAACAAAACCGGCCAGAAATCGCCCGCGCTGCGAGCTTTCTTTATTCCTGGTCGGACACGTTCGCTCGCTATCTTGAAGCCGAAACACAGATCGATCCGGACGAGGTCTGTAGGAATTTGTCGAGCGAAAAGACACAAGCTTTCCTGGACGACTTTGTCGGCCTGACGGTGCTCTACCGCCATTCCCCGCTCACCTATCCCACTGATTGGTCAAAATACTGATGGAGTTCACCATGGCTTCCAAAGCAATCACAAAAGCATTTCTGATTTCGACGAGCATGTTGATGATAACAAGCTCATATGCTCATTCAGATGAAGGTTCTGGCGGCGTATCCGACCGTGAGCAGATCATGGTAGTGCTGGATGCATCAGGTTCGATGTGGGGGCGGGTCGACGGAAAGACGAAGATCGAAATTTTGCGGGATTCCTATGGCTCACTGGTCCGGCAGTGGGAAAATGAACCCGTCGACGCCGGACTAATTGTCTACGGCCACCGCCGCAAGGGTGATTGCGGCGACATTGAATTGGTCGCGACGCCCGGCTCGGTAGAGGCTAGCCGCCAGATCGAGTTCGCCCGGAAACTCAATCCCAAAGGAAAGACACCGCTCGGAAACTCCGTTCGCAAGGCGGCCGAAGTTCTTAAGTTCACAGAACGAAAAGCCACAGTGCTGCTGCTGTCCGATGGCGCTGAAACCTGCGGCGTCGACCCTTGCGCTTTGGGCCGCGAACTTGAAGCCGCCGGCGTGGACTTCACAGCTCATGTAATCGGCTTCGACATCCGCGACGAAGCCACCAAGACCCAGCTACGCTGCCTGGCATCCGAAACGGGCGGACTGTACCAGACCGCATCAGACGCTAGCGAACTCGACATCGCACTCAAAAAGGCCTCTGAAGCCCAGGATATCGGCGCGCCGTCTGGCTTTGAAATCCGCGCCATTATCGACGATACAACGCAGACCTCCGGCCCGACAAAATGGACAATCACCGGGCCAGGCTTTTCGCTCTCGGAGAGCACGGACATCGGCCGGATCCAACCCGCTGTACTCGATGGCACCAAGATGAAGCCGGGCCGGATCCAGGTGCGTGCGGAAGCCCGTTCGGGCGACTATTCCGGCACAGCGGAGTTTGACTGGCCACTGACAGAAAACACAGAAATCATGCTGAGTGCCCAGGAGGCAGGGGCCATCATCGTCATCAACGGCCCGGTATATTCTGCCTCTATTATGACAGTGGAACTCAACATCGACCCACGTCCAGACGACATTTTCGCGCTTGTTCCTCGCGACGCAGGCTTCTCGGATCATGTCCGTACCTTGAATGGTGATATCTCCAAGGGAACATTCGAAATGCGCACTACGCCACATCCTGGAGAATATGATCTGATTTATCTTTATGATCCTTATGGGATCAGCCGAGAAGATGCGCGTATCCCCGTCACGATCCTACCGTCCGAGATTAGCCTGACTGCGCCTTCCTCGGTCACGCCTGGTCAAAGTTTCAACATCACTTGGAAAGGCCCCGCCCTGCCAGATCACACGATCGTCGTCGGGCCGGCGCAAGACCCTGGCGCTTATGATGCGATCGCCTGGCCGTCATCGGGAAATCCTGTTTCCCTCACAGCCCCCGATCACCCCGGCAGCTATGAAATTCGATACCGGGAAGATTACGACACGCTGTTTGTGCTGCCGATTGAGGTGAAGTGACATGTCCTTGAGATCAACCCTGCTGTCCACAGGCTTGCTTGTATTCACAGTCGCTTGTGACGGGAGTGTACCGTCAGCCCATTCAGCCGAAACCGAAGACCGGGCGTCACCGGCCTCTGAGTTGAAAGAACCCGGCGCTACTGAGCCATCTCAAACAGGAAGCGCCATTCTTATCCTGCTGACAGGAACGGAAGACGGCATGGTCTCGGGGCAATCGGGCTGCAAGATCTCCTATACGGCGACGAACAGATCCAGAAAGAACATCAAGTTTTTGAGCATGGATGCTTACCCTGTTCTCTCCACAGACAATCCGATAGTGGCATCCGCAGTAGAGGCGCGCGGCAAAGTCGCGGTCTATCCCGGCAAGCTGGCCCGGGGAGAATCCGATGATCGGAACATCGGCATCGCGGCCGCTCGATGTGATCAGCTGAGCGGGCTGAAGATATCAAACCTTCTCTGCGGCTTCGAGAGCGATAACAGCTGCGCCGATCAGGTCCGGTTTGAAAATCGAACCGGCCTGACCCTCGAAAAGGAGTGATCCCCGTATGAGAGCATCAACCATTTCTGCCATCGCAGGCCTCGTCATCGCGCTTTGCAATCCTACAACATCTGCGCAGACTCTAGATGACTACGATCCGGAAATTCGATGTAGCGGAAAAGGCCAGGATGCTTTCACCCTTGAAGGGGGATGCGATCCGGCTTCCCCTCTCGGCCGCTCCATAGCCGACGAAGCAAAAGCCAGCGCGGAACTCTGGACATTACTGTTTAACGGCGACCAAAAGATTGCGCTTCTTCGGCTGGGTGCGATTGATCCGATTTTCGCTCTCCCTCCCGCTCAGCCGAGAGCACCCGCCACACAACGGGCCCTCCAGCGCGCGGAAGGTAACATTTTCTATGATCCAGTTGGCGGCGTCATCCAGATCAATACAGAGGAGATATTTTCCTCCGCTGGCGATGGTGCGATCGAAGCGGCCATCTCGCGCGCCATCGGCCAATCACTGATCGCAAATTACCCGCCCGCCCGCGCAGCGATGCTGAAGGATAGCACCTCACCGGTCTTGCTGTCTGCGCTGGAAGGATTGTCAGGTGTCACCGCCGTCGCAGCCGGGGAAACTGCCCCGGGAATTACTCTCTCTAGAGATTTTTCAGAACCGCTCTTCGGCAATCATACGCCGGAAATCAGCTGGGGAACCAGCCGCTTCTGGGCAGATGCGCTTAGGCTGACAGCGCAGACCACCACCGCTGACATAAAAGATGCCAGCCGAGAGGTGTTCGCATCGCTCTCGGCAGCGTCCGATGAAGATAACGTAACGGCGGAAGATCTTGTCGAATATGCCTCTCTGGCATTCCAGAACCTCGGCTGGACCAGATTTGAGGGCGACGGATTTTCTTATGCCTATGCGGAAGTGATGGCCGCTCACAGGTTCGACGAAACGGCGTTTGTAACGCCGGTGGAAGAAATCGCCTATTCACCTGGCCGAGCAGACCTGATGGTCGAAGATAACCTGCCATCCGGATATGCAACCGCCTTCTATACACTCTCCATCCCCCCCGGCGTATCGAGAGAAAGCCGGATACAGATAGACCTGTGTCGGATTGATACTGATTCCGGCGAATGCTTCGATGACGGCTCACTACACCTCATCGTCGATGGAGACACTGCCAGCAGGCCTGACGGTCGCAGCTTCATCAATGCTCGGTCCGGCCCCATAGAGCGCCCCGAGCGAAACACAGTTCGAACCGATCTCCTGTCCCTGAGCGGAAGTGGTGAGCAATACGGCTATGAACATAAAATAGCCCTCGGCGTCAGCGCCACACAGTCGGATGGCAAGCCTATATCTTACCTGCTGACGGTATCAGGTTCCGTTCTGGAGCCGCCATGCACATGGTCCAGCATGGCATCGACCCTGAACCCCTGGTGGCAGGGCAATCTAAGCGCGCCGAATGCCTTGACCCCAAACAACCGGGACTTACCCGCCAACATCCGTTCGGAACTCTCCGAAAGCCTCCAGAACCAATGGTATCTGACAGAGGCAGCCTACCGGAGCGATATCGACTGGAACACCCCGATCTTCTCCGGTGCATCGGGCCAAAAGCGCCTTGCCGAGATTAGCAAATTTTTGAGCAAGGAACAAATCTCTGACGCGCATGTCTATGGCCAAGGCGTTAGCAAGGGCGAAAGCGATGCCCTGTTCTCCTTCCTGATGCCTTCGCAGGCCAAGGCATCCCTCAGCGGCGCGCTCTCCGACACAGGAATCATCTGCGTTAGCCCGGTAGCCGTCTCCGATATGCCTGACGTCGCCTCTCTCGCAGCAATGGCAAGCGATGATCCTGGCGCCATCATGGCTCAGATGGGCCTGCCTCCGGAACTCGCAACCGCTGGAACAGACATGGAAGCCCTGGCGATCCTTATGGGGACGATGGGAAACCTTGAAGAACTGAAACCGGCAAAGGACGTGGTGCTGCAGATATACACGCCAAACCTTTGGAGCCAGCAGCTGGGCTTCCTGCCTCCTGGCGCAGCAAAACCACTGACGCATGGCGGTAGCTACGGGTGGCGCAACAATGCTGGCCTGAACCTGTATGTAACGCTCCCCGGAACATCGCCAGAGGATTTGAAACCAGGCAGATACCGAGCCACTGCCACGATGCAATTTGCCAGTGACCCAAATACAGATGTCTTCCAACCGGAACAGGCGCTGCCGTTCTACACGCGCGGTTGGGGCGGCGCAGAGAATACCGAGTACGAAGACTTTATCGAGAACGGGCTCACGGGATGGCTGACCATTGAACGGCAAACCTTCGGCGCGGCCATCGCCGGCCTCGAGCTCTCTGGTCCAGCCTGGCGGTATGCGTCGCCAGCACCTGCCCTTAACCCGCAAAGCGCCGATGCCACAGGCCAGGTTCAGCTTCGGATCGACCGTTTCCTGATGCTGGGATTTTTGGAGGATCAGCCGCTCCCGGTGATGAGCCCGCTGAGCCTGAAGTCAGCAATCGTGCCAGCCCAAACCGGGAAGTAGCGCTCGCTACCCTCGCGGCGTTATGCTGGGTTTTTCTGTTGGTTCGGGAACAAAGCTGCCTATCGGCATTGAAATGGTTCTATTCAGAGGACCGTAGGGGGGGGCGGGATAGCGCTTCCCTCTTGTCCTGTGGAAATCCTCTGCAAGTCGCAGGTTATCAGGAAAATTGGGCCTGAGGGTCCCATTGCATTCGGCGATGGGAGGCGACGACGGATTTCGTGCGCCAAATCTACCTTGTTCCGGAAACGGAGACGCCGCCCTGGCGCCAAAGCCCGCAGCGTATGGGGCTTTATGCGGAAGTGACAGTACTTTTCTCTGTTTGGAGGTGTGGCTCGCGATGTTGTTAGACGAGTTCGAACTAGCCTCCGCTTTTCGCGGACCAGCAAGCCTTAGGCAGCGATCACCTCCCACCACACGAGATGATCGGCGCTACGTATTACCCCCTAAAATGGCCGCCCAGTCCATTGAGATACAATTGATACAAATAGCGACCAATGGCTGATACATTTGAACAATATCGTTTAGCTTGGCGTTGTGCAGACGAGAATGACAGATCAAGTTGGGCCAGTGGACGGTAAATTGAATTACATCGACGCAGAAGCTGTCGTTCTTGACCTTGTAGAGCGCCATCCGCTTCCTTTAGCTATACTTACGCCCGAACTGACAATTCTCGGTATCAGCAGGAATTTGTCGTCGCTCCTGATGGATCCTAAACGCGCGCGTCCCGGTGAATCGCTTGAAGATTTACTTTTAGCTTTGGGCAAGAGACCGGAAGGTTCTATTGTTAACGATCATTTCGTTTCAGTCTCGCTGGGCGAGCATAGCCCTGACAATCTGGCTCATGCAATACGCGAGGGCAATTGTCGGCTGAACCATATCATCATCCATGACGGGCGCGTCTTCGCTCCATTTAGTTATCGCCTGGCCAGTGGGAATATCCAACTGCTCCTCCAGCCGACCGATATGAACGAAGTGACTGATCTAGGAGAAGTCCTCAACGTTGCGGCCGACGCCTTTGCCATCTTCGATGAAAAGCAGCGACTTGTAAGATGTAACACTCAGTTTGTGGCGCTTCTTACGTACGATCCGTCGTCACCCGCCCCGCTTGGCCAGACCGCACTTGAAATTGTCCGCGCGGTTGTCGAGGCTGGCACCCTACTCGTCTCTGAAGGACTGAACCGAGAGCAGATGATAGCAACAATGGTCGCCGGCCTCCTCACACCGGAGGGAGCGACATTCGAAGTGACGGGTAAGCTTGGGCGCATATTCCTGGCCGCAACCAGGCCTCGCAGTTCCGGAGGCCACATCCTAACGCTTCGCGACATTACCGATATCCGCAAAGCCGAACGGCAAACGATTACGACCATGCGCGACGCGATCGACGCCCTCGATCAGGGATTTGCATTCTATGACGAAAGCCTGCACCTCAAGATCTGGAACGAGCAATATGATCGGATGTATTGCGGCAATTCCGGTCTTCACCCGCAGGTCGATGAAGATGGCGTAGTCTTCCTGCGAAGAGTGATGGAGAGCGGTCGCTTCATCCTCGAACCCGGTCAAACTGTCGACCAAGGCATAGATGAAATTCTCACCAAGGTTGCTCAAGGCGAAAGGACCGAATACGCCTTCAGCGATGGCACTTCTGTACTATGCAGCTACAATCGCACATCTTCCGGCGGTTTACTCGTTACACTCCTCGACATAACAGACAAACGGGACTCAGAGCACCGGGCGCTTTCCACTCTCCGCGATGCCGCCGGTGCACTTGAAGAAGGCTTCTCGCTTTGGGACGAGGAGATGAACTTCGTCCTCTGCAATGACAGGTATTGCGAACTCGTTTTCAAGGATCCGACATTTCGCCCCGCATCAGGTCAACCTGGAATCGAAATCTCCCGCATTGCAGCTGAGAACGCTAATGCGTCCCGCCCCTCTGGATTGAGCGCCGAACAATTCGCTGAGTTCAGATATAATCAGATCAGAAATCTCGAGAAGCATGTTGAGATGAAACTGGACACGGGAAGAATTGTCGACTTCTCGGCTCATCGCACTGCCCAGGGTGGCTATCTGTTAACGGTCCTCGACGTTTCCGAACGCCACAGGGCGGCAGAGGAAATCGAACGTCAGGCGCAGATTGCACATCAAAATGAAAAGCTATCAGCTCTCGGTGAATTACTAGCGGGCATTGCACACGAACTAAATAATCCACTCTCCATTATCGTCGGCTATTCACAGCTACTTTCAGACGAGTTGACCGAACCCAAGCAACAGGACCGCATCCGCAGAGTCACACAGGCTGCCGAACGCAGTGCGAGGATCGTGAAGACCTTTCTTGCCATGGCTCGGCAGAAGCCCACTAGGATGGAGCCTGTCGACCTTGCAGATGTCATCGAAACGGCTGTCGATATCGCTGCATATGGGCTAAGAACAACCGGCGGCCTACTGACTGTCCATTGCGACCCGAATATTCCACTCGTGCTTGCTGACAAGGATCAGATGGTACAAGTGTTCAGCAATCTTATTGTCAACGCTGAGCACGCTATGAAAGGGATGGGTAAGGATGCTCGGCTGTCTATTTGTGCCCGCGCAACAGAAAGGCGGGTGAGTATATCCATCCTAGACAATGGCGTTGGAATTAGCCCGGAAACCCGGGCACGAATTTTCGAGCCCTTCTTTACTACAAAAGAGATTGGAAACGGAACAGGCTTCGGACTTGCCTTCAGCCATCGCATTGTCGCAAGCCATGGCGGCACCCTTACTGTTCGCTCAAGCCTTGGAAAAGGTAGCGAATTCATCATCGATCTTCCCGCGATCGAACAAGCCGCGCCCGACGCGCTTCCTGAGGATGACAGAACTGAGGATCAACTTTCAGTGCTGGTAGTTGACGACGAAGCCGACGTCGCCGACCTGATTGCAGAAGTTCTTTCTGCCCGCGGGCACGAAGTGTTCAGCACCTATCGGCCAACTGACGCGATCAAGGCCGTTGAGCAGCACGAATTCGACATCATATTGTCTGACATGAAAATGCCGGAGATGACTGGTGATATTCTCCAGCGCGAACTACTTGCACGACGCCCCGAACTTGCGGGCCGGATCAGCTTCATCACGGGCGACAGTCTGAGTGCAAAAGTTCGAGATTTCCTCGAGGATGGCAACCAACACTTCATCGAAAAGCCTGTCATTATCGACGAATTGCTAGAGCTTGTTGAGCGCATTCGGCCAAATCGAAGGAGCAAGGCAAAATGAGTTCTATACAAACATTCATTTTGATTTGCGACGACGAGCCGGATATCCGCGACCTGGTCAGCGACTACCTGTCGATACGTGGGTACCAGACCAAGACATGCGCGGATGCCGACAATTTGCTGCGGACTTTGGAACGAACCAAAGCCGATCTCGTGATCCTGGACATCAACATGCCAGGAACGGATGGCCTGACTGCACTCAGGACAATCCGCACAGCTTACGACATACCCGTGATCATGTTGACAGCTGCCAGCGAGACGATCGACCGGATACTCGGACTGGAGTTGGGCGCAGACGACTATCTCGGCAAGCCCTTTGATTTGCGTGAACTTGAAGCCAGGGTGAAGACAGTACTTCGCCGTAAGCCACAATTGCATTCGGCAGAAGCATACCCAACACAGACAAGGATCATGTTTGGAGATTGCGAACTCAACCTCACATCTGCACGGATGTTCGGCGCCGGTGGAGAGGAAATTCCGATAACTGCGATGGAATATGCACTTCTTAAGGTCTTCGCATCAAACCGTGGACGCGTGCTCAATCGAGACCAGTTGCTTGAACAAGCTCACAATCGCAATTGGGATCCATTCGATCGATCCATCGATTTGAGAATTTCCCGACTGAGGCAAAAAATAGAAAGAAACCCGAGAAAGCCGGAAGTAATCCGAACGGTGCGTGGCTTAGGCTACATTTTTGGGTAGTCAGGCACGTGCAACACAACTGATACATTACAATTATCCCTGACGCATAAAGAACAATTGAGACATTGGGCGACATCGCCTCGATACCTTGCTCCCACAGCAAGGCCGCATAGAGCCGGGCGATACGCATCGGCGTAATGCGGGAAAATGTCATGTCAAAAAATCGTCAAAACCAATCTCGCCGCGGCCTTCGCGGTCGCCTTCTCTTCTCAACAGCAACAGCCACTTGCGGCTGGGCTACACTAGCATCACCTGCTTACGCCACCGTTCCAGTTGAGTGTGACGTGGATGGCCCTCCAACCGAAATCAGCTGTGTGGTCGCCGCACCCGCGACGATCGGGCAGGTCACGACGACCGAAGACAACGTCATTATCCGCATCGGTAGCGCCGACACGCCCACCACGATCCTCGAAAACGCCGGCGACGGCATTCTGATGGTCGGCGACGACCAGCTGGCCCTGATCGTTGCTGAAGGGTCCAGCATCACCTCAACCGCAAGCAACGGCGCATTCATCTCCGCAGGCGGCTCCGGCGCGATCTTCGTGATGGGCAATGGCGACTTCACCGGGGAAACCGATGGCGTCAGCGTCTACACTGAGGGCGGCGGCGGCCTCTCGATTTCCGCGCACGATATTACCGGCATGACCCAAAACGGTCTGTCGATTCAATCGCTGACCGACGCCGGGTCAACGATGGTGAATGTCTCCGGCACTGTAACCGGAGCCGTCGACGGCGTGAACATTATCGACCAGGCCACGGGCTCCGCCATCAACGCCAGTTTCGGATCAATTGTTGGGGGCGACTACGGTCTGCGTATCCAAAAACTGAGCGACGGCGACATCAGAATCATCAGTAGCGGAGATATTTCCTCCCCGGGGACCGCCGCCGTATCCCTCTACCTTGAAGATGACGGGGACCTTGAGTTCACCAGCTCGGGTTCGATCAACGGATACACGAACTTCCTTTCCAGAGCGACCACAGGCGACCTGACCGCCATTCTCAACACGGTCTCCGGGGATGTTCGAGCCGTTGCGGACACTCTCGACAACGATGTGGATGTCACGCTGGCTCTTTCCGGCAGTCTGGACGGCAAGATCTTCGCCCAAGCCTATGACGGCGACCTGACCGTTGTGACGCAGGACGTGACTGACGACGAAGCCTCCGTCTTTGGTATTGCAGCCATGTCCAACGGGACTGGGGACGTCTCCATCATTACCGAAGGCGAGGTGGACCTGGCGACGGACATCGGCATTTTCGGGGTCAACTCCGGCGCCTCTGGCAACATCTCAATCCAGACCGGCAGCGTGACAACCACTGGAGCCACTGCTGTGGCGGCGCAGACGGATGTCGGCACCGACACCGACATATCGATCCTGGCAGGTGGAGACATATCCGCAACGACGACAGGTGTCGTCGTTTCGCACTATGGCGAAGGCGCCATCGATGTGCAGGCCGATGGGGCTATCTCTGCGGGTGATCGCGGCATCTCGATCACACATGATGGTGACGGCGATACTTTTGTTTCCACTGCTGGCACCATCAAAGCTGGCGGCGACGGCATCCTCATCGATAATGATGGCGACGGCGATATCACCACAACCCTTACAGACTCCATAAGTTCGGGCGGCAACGGCCTCCACATCCAGAAGCTCGGCGATGGCGACGTTGCAGTGACCTCAGAAGGCGAGATCACCGCAGGCGGTATGGGCCTCCGCGCCTACATGATCGGCCTCGGCGACATGTCCGTCACGACCTCCGCCGACATCGAGGCTGAGAGCACCGGCATTTACGCCTTCAAGCAAGGCACTGGCGACCTGACCGTTTCCGCGACAAACAATGTGAGCGGCGGTGTCGCTGCAACAAAGTACTTCGATGGAAATCTCAGCGTTGATGTGACTGGCGACGTCACCGGATCCGTATACGTCTTTGCTGACTCTGACCTGACCGACCTCACCCTCAATGTCGATGGCAATATCGACAATGACAATTTGTTCCTCGCGGGTGTTGAAGTCAGCAACTCGTCCTACGGCGTCACCGAGATCGACGTTTCTGGCGACGTGCTATCGATCACCGATGGTGTGAAGGTGGAGACGACCACCGCCGGCGCCGACCTCAAGGTTGACGGCCACATCAACGCTGTCGGCTACGGCGTGTATCTGGATACCGCCGCCGACACGACTGTTGAATTGAACAGCGTGGAAAGCGACGGAGCAGCCGTGCAACTGGTTTCGGACGGCAGTCTGAACGCCACTATCCACGGTGACGTATCCTCTGTGCTCGATGCCGTCTTCTTCGAGAGCATGGGCGACTCTGCAAACAGTCTCGTGCTCGAAGGCGATGTGACGTCGAACGAAGTCGCCGTAAATGCCGTCAATAGTGGTTCTGGTGACTTTACTGTCGTCAGCACAGGGACCGTATCCGGCGGAGTGGCCGGCTTCGGAGTCAATGACTTTGGCTCGGGCAGCCTGATGGTCTCCGCACAGGACGTGTCAGGAACACAAGCCGGCATGGTGGTCCGGCAATTTCTCGACGGCCTCGATCTCAATGTAGAGGTAAGCGGCGAAATCTACACAGCAGACGGTGTAGCTTTCGGGGCTGAAGCTGGTGGCGCCGGCGCCAAGTCCATAGTGCTGAATGATGCGATTTCCGATGCGGGGCCCGTCGGCGTCCTGGTGACCTCAATCAATGGAACGGGGACATCTCTCACCGTCGCCGGCACAGCCAGCGGTGCAGAATACGGTGTGGCAGTCAACGTTGAAGAAGCCCTCACCCTCGACATCAACAATGCAATCGGCGGCACCCAGACTGGCGTTTTAATCAGCGCCGACTCTGACATCGACGCGACGTTCAGGGGCCTTGTCTCCGGTCTGGATCGCGGCATCAGCGCTTCCGGCGGTGACGGCGGAACCTGGAACTTCACCATTACCGAAAGTGGTTGGGTCCAGAGCGGCATGGGTTACGCCATCGACCTCAGCGACCTTGGGCCGACTGGCGAACTCACGCTTACCAACCATGGCGTGATCGGCTCCGGAGACAATGTCAGCGCGGCTGTCTACCTCTCCAACACGTCCAATGGGGACACCCTCCTCAACTCTGGCCTGATCGACAATGTCGACGTCTTTATGATCGGTGGCGATGACGCCATGACCAACACCGGCTCCTTCATCGGCGCCTGGTGGGGCGGCGACGGCGCAGACACTTTCACAAACGGGGGCCTCTTCCGCGGACTGGTGTTCGACCCTGATGGCGCAATTGTTCTGAACCAGGTCGGCGGCCTTATCGAGAGTCTCGGCGCCTTCGACCTGGGCGGCCAGACGCTCACCAATGATGGGGTCTTCTCCTCCGGAGGCGCTGACGCTGTCTACACGACGCAGATCAACGGCAGCTTCGTTCAGAGTGAAGACGGCTCGATGCTGGTGGATGTTAACGCCGCCAACTCTGTCGCAGACCAGCTCAATGTGGCTGGCGATGCAGACCTAGCGGGAACGATCAAAGTCAACCTGTTCAGCCCCTCCGCGGTGGAACAGGAATTCCTCATTGTTTCCACCGATGTCGGTTTACTCACCGACAACGGCCTGACTCTGAATGACAACATCCAGGTTAGCCCACTGATGACACTCGGCCTCGATTTCCGAAATGAAAACGAACTTTATCTGACATCCCTCGTCAATTTTGCCCCGCAAGATGCGGATCTTAATCCCAATCAGCAAGAAATCGCTGATGAAATCAACGAGATCTTCGCCGAAGATGCAGAAGCACTTCAGCCGCTCACGGATGGTCTCCTGAACAATGTGGAAGATATTGATGGGCTAGCGGGTGCGATGAACCAGCTCGTACCAGAAATCTATCTCAACACCCTTCAAACCACATTACTAGCAACGCATGACTTTTCGAGCGAAATGAGCAGCTGCAGCAATACCGATGGTCAGATCCTCCGGGATGGCAAAAGCTGCGCCAAACTTGTCATGGCAACCCGCTTGCTTGATCACGATGGAACTAACTCAGCCATCGGATTTCGTGACGGGACACTCAAGATTCAAGCCGCATATTATAGACAGCTGAGCACGACGCTGACTTTGGGTATTGGCCTCGATTATGATAACACACTGATCAAAAATGATATCCACTCACAGGCTGATGGAGATCGGTGGCAGACAGGCGCGAGCCTTCTCTATCACAATGGCAGACTTGAGCTTGGCGGAACTGTTGTCGCGGGGGTCAGCGAGTACGACACTACACGTCGCGTATCAATCGGCGACTTTTATTCACGCTCTGAGGGCCAGCAAAAAGTGAACTCCTTCTCAGGTGAACTGACAGCATCGTACATGATTCAACTAGAGAACTTTTACCTTAAGCCTGCCGCGCGTTTCCTTGGCACACACCTACAATCAGACACGCTGACCGAGACTGGCGGCAACGTTACCGACTACACCATAGACGCCAGTGGCGGTTGGTTTCTTGCCGCGCAGCCTTCGATCGAGACCGGAGGGGACTTTGAAATGGGTAATGGAGGCCGCATACAGCCCTTCATCCGGGGCAGTCTTGACATCTTGGTGGATAAGGATTTTGCGCTCACCGGAAACTTTGCCGACGCGCCAGACCTAAACGACGGATTCGTTACGAACGCTAGTTTGAATAGCACCTTAATGAGTGTCGATGCAGGTTTCCGCTTCCTCTTTGGCAACTCTTCGACGCTTACAGCAGGATACTCTGGCAGTTACTCGGATAACATCCACGGCCACGGCATTCGCTTCCGCGCGAGCTTCGCCTTTTAACCAACAGGACCCAGGAATTCCGGACAAAGATTGTTTCTTCGTCCGGAATTCCAGGATCTGATGAATAGATGACACAGGTCGCTTCGTCATTCAGGTTCAGGACTGAGTGGCAGGAAGGGGATGAAATCGCCTCACCAAATCCTCCCAAGCCTGAAATCCGAATTTGGATATCAATAGAATGATGACCATAGGCAAGTGCAAGATTCGGCCAGCAACTATTGCTGACGCACAAATACTGCCGGCGATTGAAAGGTCAGCGGCACTCTTGTTCGGAGAAGTGCCTGGCTACGAAAGACGTGCCAACAATCCAGTCATTGACCAAGTCACCCACACCCACTGGATGTCGGAAGGGTGCTACCTCGTCGCCGAATGGGGGCCTGGTCTATGTGTTGGGTTTCTTGCTGCACGTCCCTACTATGGTAGCCTGATCATTCTTCAGATCTCAGTTCGACGCGCCTTTCAAAAACGGGGAATTGCGCGATCTTTGATAACATGCTGCCTTTCCGAGGGACAGGCCAATCGCTTTAACGATGTGTGGCTGAGAACAGACCCATCGTTTTCCTGGTACGCATCGTTCTGCAACTCCATGGGCTTCTATGCCCAAAGCAAGGATGATGTTTTGTCAACGGTCCTTTTGAGATCAGCAGAAGATCCGAGACTCCAGCCCGGCAGTCTTCCTGAGCGCTCGTGGATGGTTCGAAATCTGCACAGAACTCATAACCCGAACACAGAACATCTGTCGGCGCACGCCCGAATACATAGTGAGGAATAAGTTAGAGGGTGCTTTCAAACGGATGTGAGCCAGTCTCCGCTTTTCCACAGACCAACTAGTATCAGGCGACCAAAAGCCCCCCCCCATTTGAGAAGAGCGGCGTCACGTAGCAATTTGAACCTGGCCGCACTCTCGATACTCCTTTGATGATTGAAGTGACTGTATACAGATGAATTGATTGCAGCAAAATTCTACAGACTTCGAATACGCTGGAAGTACGACATCGCCCGCGTTCATCGCCGGAATTGTAGGTGAGAAATTTCGGCGCGATTGTTGAAATGCCGGCCAGTTTCCTGGCGGTCCTCGTTCCCGATCGCCTTCATTGCTGCCCGATATGATGGATATTTTCCCGTCACGATCATCTTGGGACTGCCATACCGATTCATGGCTTTTCTCATGAATTTCAATGCTGGAACCTTGTCGCGCGTCTTTATCACAAAGGACTCGAGAACTTCGCCCTCATGGTTGACGGCACGCCACAGATAGTGAGTCTGTCCACGGATATTAACAAAGAACTCGCCCAGGCGTCACTGCCATTGCGGCGATTGCCTCATTCGTTCTGAACGGCGCTTGCGGATCCTATGCGCGAAGTAAGTCCGAAGCGGTCCACCCAATGCCGGACCGTTTCATGGCAGGTATCGATCCCGCGCTCGTGAAGCAGGTCTTCGACAATTCGCAACGACAGTGGAAACCGAACATACATTATCACCGCAAGCTGGATGATCTCGGGCGACGTTTTGAAATAGCGAAACGGGTTCTGGCTCATTTCTGGAGCTTAAAAGCCGGAACGCACCGTCTCATGGTCGGCTACTTTGACAATACCGATTGGGTCATTTCGCTAAGCTAGGCCTCCAAAACCACCTCCTCAAGCCCAGTTCTCTTGACAAGACCAGCCCGATTGCGCTGAAAATTCCGACTGAATGAATGCGCGCCAGTAATCAGGCAATATCGGTGACAAATGAGGGTCGTAAAATCGCCCACCCGGCAGCGGTGGAGGGTAACCGCCCGACGCGCATGACATCTTAATAATCCGCACACGACAATCGGAAGGAAAGTTCTTGAGCCTGCCACACCAGCATCTCGCAAAAATCGAAGAAGATTTCGCGACTGGGAATGTCGAGCGGGCGAAGTCAGAACTCGCGCGAATCACAATCGCAAACACGTGGGATTCCGAGCACAACCTCAACAATGCGATGGGGGCCATCCTGGCGCTAAGCAAGGGAGACTTGGCAGAGCTGAGCAAACTGGTCGATGCCGCGTTGATTGACTTTCGGGACGTAATCTACTGGTGGTCGCTTGAACAATCTAAACCCAGAAACAAGCCATAAGTGGCACGACCGAATTCAACTCTGCCTGGCTATGTACCCGGACAATAGGCCTGCACTTCCGAAAACTGAGTCTTCAGGCCATCGAGCTGCAACAAGGTATTATCTATACTCTGGAAGGCCTCGGGATCCTGCTCAGACAGGCGCCTGGATTGCTCAGAAATCTCGACAATTTGCGTTTCACCTCGCCGTGCATATTCGCACGCGGTCGATTTGTCGGCGTCGCGAAGATATAGCTGGGCCAGCATATGGAGGGGCAAAAGCTCAACAGCATTCAGAGTAATGCTCTCGAAGGAATTCTCTGAATAAGCATTTCTCTTGCGGAACATCTCTGCAAGGCTCAAGGCATTCAGACAAACCGTCATGCCTTGTGTCGTAGCGCACTCGTTGGCGCTCGCTTGCAGTGAGGTGATTTCGGAAGGCCGATCGCTGAATGCGACCTGAGCGAAAACAGATGCTGGCACCAGCAGTGAGGCCGCGAGCAGAGTCATGAACAGGCGTGAGTAAATATTGATTTTCATACGCGATGCCTTGCATCTAAATTCAAAGTACACTGCAATATTTGAACACCTTTGCAAGCTGGATAGACAACATGTCTGAAGAAATCAAAATCGTCCACGAGGGCCGCGCTGGCTATGTCGAACTCGAGGGCTACCAGTATACGATCGACCATGTCGAGGCGGGCTGCTTCTGCATCCACTTCCCCAGTGGCAACAGGCATAAAGACCTTCAGGACCATTTCGATCGGCTGACCGCTTTTGCGGAGACTCGAGACCCGAAATGGTATGTTGGCGGGAACACAAAGCGCTTCAACGCAAGTAAGTCCTGAAACGGCAGGCGAGCACTTCCCTGCCTCCCGACGCCCCATACTCCGCATACCAATAGTGCGGATCGTTCGGTTCCCGATATTCCAATCCAGGATCTTCGTACGAACGGCCAAAACGAAATTCGAGGATAATCAGCTTCTCACATTTCGGCAGCCAGTCAGACACCTCCGCCACCTCGTTGCCAGCGTCGAGCTCGGCTGCAAGCACTGCATTCAGAGCGGCATCCTGAAATCTTACATCCATCGCGCGAGTGCCGAATTCTGGGTGATCATGTCAAATTCCTCCGAAGACAGGACGCTTGGCGTGTAGGCCTCCAGCACTTCGAGGTCGAGATGCGTCCCGCAAATGCGGCAGAACACCTCCATCGCCGAGGATTTGAAAGCCGCGTAATCATCTGAGGACAGAGCCTTATGGGCCTTCACCAGAAGGTCAAACACGTCTGACCGCACCCGCTTGTAGGCTTCATCATCCTCAAATGCTTCAAATGCACCAGCTTCGAGTTTGGCTAGTCGCGTCTGAAATGTCTTCATTCGAGGTGCCGCGCTTTCCATGCTGTAAGCAGGATCTCCCGTTCTGCCTCATTAAATAACTCCGGCGCGCTGAGCGCCCATACCGTTTCCAGCATTGCGCTGCCCGCATCGGACCATGGTGAGATCAGCCACCGCTCTTCCTCGTCTTCCTCAAATGCCGCATCGCCATCGATTCGCTGAGCTGCATCCCAGACAGCACGATGAGCGAGAGACAGCCCATGGCCGACAGGTGAGCTCAGGTTGTTTGCTGCTTTGACGACCCCGCTCATGTCCCGGTCCGGCTGCTTATCTTCCCCGGTCACCAATGCCTGCCAGCGGTGCCATCCCTGCGAGGTGAGTTCTGCTGCGTCCTCATGCCGCTTGCTGGCGAGCCTTACAGCACCTTCCCGATCAAGACCGCCCGCAAAATGTAGGACCCGCTCCACTTCCTCACCATACGGACCAAAGAGATAATGCGTCGGCATCTCTCGGACAATCTTGACCGAAACGCAGCGCGTATAGTTGCCACGATGGTCCTGAGGCTCCAGCCGGTCCCGCACCTGCGCAAGCCAGAGCTGGCCCGGCCAATGCGCAACCGTCACATCCTGCAGGCTGTTATGCACAATGATCCAGGGCGGTTCGCGGGACGGATTTGAAACCACCGCGCCCTCTTCAACATTCGCAAACCGGCCAAGCTTGTCGTCGGACAGGTAAAGAAACCCCGTCTCGACCGCTTTCATGCGGTAGGCCCGCCAGGCCACGTCATCATCTGGAAAGTATTCAGCGACCGTCGGCATGTGCAGGTCCAGATATTCCTGGTCCAGAACACGTCCATCCGGAAGGCCAACCTCCACGATGCCGGCGAATTCCCCGCTCCAATTCGACACTTCAATCGTCCAGCCATTGCTGGCACGAAAGAGGATGTCACTCTTGATATACTCCTGTGGATCCCGGTCTGGCGTGAGCGTAACATCGCCCGCCTCTATCTGCTTCAGAACGCCTAGAACATCCGCTTCCGTGACGGTCATTCGACCGAATCCGGAATTGCCCAGCATTGAACAAGGTCAATCGGTTCAAGTGGAACGGTCGTGTCTGAAAACATTTCGAGCAAGTCTCCGACCATGCGATCTTCGCCATCGGGCTTGACCCGCAAGAACGTGTTCTCCCAACCGAACGGCGTCACTTCAACATAACCGTTATTGGCAAGCAGGATTTCGGCCTCAGCCATTTGACTTGTATCGGACGGCCTGTCCTCATCCGGTGCCACTTCGGCATAAACCCCGTCGCCAGTCACATAAAATTGGTATGCAGCCTTTTTGGAGTCGCAGCTCTCAAACCAGATGCCATTCAGCCAGCTGAGGTCGTCATCCGTCACGGTTTCCACCGTTCCATCATAAACCAACCGCAATTGAGCGGTGCGCGCTTCAGTCAGTTCTGCCAGGCAGGTCAGCTCATCCACCTGAGCAGACGTCCCGCCACTCATCAGGCGAAACACGGCCGCACACTGAGCTTCGCGATAGGCGCGCCAGGCCGTTTGGCTTTCCTCCAGGCTTGACGCCAGCGCCGCCGGATCTACCTGGAAGTCATCAAAATCATCATCGCCAATCCGGATGTAGAGCGACTCCAGCAACAGCCCCAATTCGTCGTCTGCCTGCTCGAACGCAGCCTGGACTTCGCAGATGTCCGCTGGCAACTCGCATTGGGCTGAGGCTAGCCCCATCGGCAGAATGCAGACCACCAGAACACTAAGACACAATCTCATCACTTTTCCCCCAAAACGCGGTGTATCGCTAAAACGTCACGTGCGGCGGCATCCGCCTTTTCTGCCTGTTCACCCGAAGTCGGTGTGTGGGCAATACGCTCAATGTCCGGCAAGCAGAGCGTCCGGACCACGGGCTCACATTTTAACATCAGTCCGGACAGCAAAAAATACTTTGCGCAATCATCCTGGCTGGTAAGGACCTTGAGTAAATGAGGTGCAAGCACTTCTCCCATACTTGAAAGCCGACGGATGATGGGCGTGGAAACGGGCCAGTTTCCATCCGCCAGCCAACTCACAAGTTCATCCAGGAATGGGGCGATCTCATCGTCCGGGCACTCCTGCAATATCTCACCGGCGGCGAGATCGAACTTGTCGACGGGGAGGAAGGGCGCCTTGGACAGATCGGCTGCACGTCTGTAATCTTCAGGCAAACGCCAGCCCTCGCGATCGAACCAACGGGACTCGATCGCCTCGTCGCTAAACCGGCCATCAGGCGTGCCGGTGAGCTCCGGCCCATGCCATGCGCGTAGCGTGAGCCCCTTCTCCTCGATCAGCCGACCCCGCTCAGTCGCGTCTTCAATCTGCGCTACAAGTGTCCGGATCTGCGGTGCGCGGGTTTCGGACCAGACACGCTTCTCCTCGAACCACGCAAAGGCTTCTTCAAGCTGCGGCTTCGTCAGTTTAAAGAGTTGGTATGTCCGGGGCTCCTCCCCGGCATCGCCTTCCATCGCAAACCAGAAGACCTCACCTTTCCACCGCGCGAGTCCTGACACTGGCCCGTCATACCAGTCCAGCCAACAGACAAGGCTGATCTCACATGCATGCAGGGTTGGCGGTAATGCGTTCATGCTACGGATAGTAATTTCTCAAGCCGCTTCACCAGTGGCTCGCGCGCTGACCGGGTTAGAAATACCTGCGGAATTTTCATCAGGAATGGCCAATACGAATATTCTTCGGGACGGCGGTGATCCGCGCCGATGAAGTTCGCAAGCTCCGAAACGCTTTCACGATCGAAGGCCCAGAGCGTGTCACTCTTGTATGCGATCTGAAAGTAAGCCTCTCTTGGCCAATCCAGCGTGTGCTTCCGGCGTGCGCCGCAGGAACCGCAGATAAGCGTCCCCCGCCATCCATATCTTGAATAGAGCTTGTAGTCCGGATGAGCCCAGTCCTCGATTTCATAGCCCTCCGGAAGATCCTGAATTGTGGGCAGATTGTTGGTGCGGAGCTTGTGGTAGTAGACCGCAGTGTGAAAAGACTGGCCTTCAACGTCCTGCTGTTTCACGCATTCGAAATGAACTGATCGTTCAAACCAGGCGAGATCACGGCGAAACTTTATTTTGACGTGCTCCGCAAACTCAAACGAAGCTTCTTTCCCGCAGGTCTCGCATGTAACCGCCACCTTGTGGGGCATCAGGGAATAATAGCTGTACGAACTCATCCTGACCGCGCTCACAGGTAGATTCGGCGCAAATCGCTCGAACGCCGTCTTGTAAGTTCTGCCTCACACCGAAGATGGTCCGCCGCTGCGGTTGGCTCCCGTGCCAGAAGCACCCCGATTGCATGGCACTCCGCCTCCATATAGGTCCGCCAGGCGGTCTGGCTCGCGCGAAAGCTCGCAAGCAAATCCGGCCCCTCGACGCCCCACGCCTCCTTGTAGCGGTCCGCCTGCGTATTCGCGGAAATCTCTTCCACGATCCGGTCGAGTTCGTCCCGAGAGGTCTCCAGATCATTTTCAACAGGTTCAAGCGCTTCCAGGACTTCGATCTTATAGAGACGGCAGAGCGGATGCTCGCTTCCATCATAAAAAAAGTCCGACCCCGTCCAGCCTTCCTGCAGCGGCCCTGCACAGACCGGATGTTTCAGGAAACTCGCATCCTCTTCGTTGCCGCTAGACGCTTCCCATTCGGCAACAAGCTGCGGGAATGTATTGATGTTGAAGGCGTCGCTCTCTGCCCAGAAGTAGGACGATTTGAAAACCAGCGGATCCGCGACGGTGCCGTAAGACGCATAGAGTCGTGAGAGGTCCGCAGCATGCGCTTCGCAGCCACTGATTTGATCTTCTGACAGATCCGATCCGGCTTTGTCCGCCCAAAGTTCAAAACACTCTTCGGCCGGCTTGTAGTCCGCATTCTGCTGCCAGCCCAATCGCGCAAAGGTCTGTTGTGGTCCCAATGCTTCGATCAATTGTTTCGCCGCCTCGTCGGCGTCAGGATCGAAAGAGGAAGCCGGGGATTCATTTTCCTGTGCGCGGCTACTGATCCCGTCGTCAGAGCGCGATGCTCCACCTGCGGGAACACAAGCTGAAATGCAGCAGACAACCGCCAGAACAAAGTGAAAGACTTTCAAGCGAGTCACCTCCCCAACCAGCAGCAACCGTGAGCCTACCTCATGAATGAGTTCGATGGCAGCTTTTTGGCAAAAATGTTCCTTTAATGAGCTGGCTTCAAATGGAAAGCGCACCGGTGCTCTCGAAGAGGCTTATCGGCAAAGCCCGCTCCTGCGGCACCCGAAAACATTTTGTAGCCATTTCCATTCCAGACCCGCGCACAACAGACCCACTTTTTGGTCCGGAGATTTGTCATCGTCACTTCTGTTCAGCCAGTCAGCAAAGCCCTGCCTGTCCAACGAAACTTCAAAGAGCTGAGACCCGAACCTGACACCCGCCGAAGCCGAATAGCCAATCAATCACGACGGCCTCGCTCAAAAGCCTCGGATGGGCCTGATCAAAGCCCACAATATCACACTGTATTAATGGTAAAAGTGGCGCGAGTGACGCGCGCCAAAACCCAGTCTAAATTCCCACAAAAACGTTGATGTAGGTCGTGTTCCTAGGTTATGGGAAGTACAATTCGTGTATGTCTCGTAGTGCAAACTCCAGTGCTTCCTCATGAGCGTTGAACGAGCTCCTTCACTGTCTTGATTGGCCAAACCCATCTAGGATGGCATCTGGCAGGTCTTATCTATCGACACCAAGACGTTAGTCTGCCCCCCAGTTGTTCAGTCCGAACCAACCGCCCTATGCAATCGCAAACACAATTCATGGATGATCGCCTGGAACTCTGAGCCACTCCTCCCTCAGGATTGAGGATAGCTTACCGTCGTTTCCGGTCTTGCGCGGAGGGGACTGATTATCGAGATGCAGCCGGCTAACTGATACGAAAAATCCTGCACCGAACCATGTCAGGAGTAGTCGAAACATGGTCATCGACTCGGTTGTACATATACTGAGTTCCAGCGCACAAGCGTGTCATCGTTGGAGTGTTCTTCCAGTGCGCCAAGCACAACCATGTCATTCAGAATGCCAAACAGCATGTTACCAAGCGGATTGTCGGTCCAGAACAGGTCCTTGCGACCGCCGAAATAAAATGGTCCCGCTCCAGCCTGCGGCGGCGGCATCAGGCCCAGCGCGATCGCGACATGGTAGGCCGCCACATCCAGATCCGTCCAGGCTTCGAGCCGTGTGGCGAGGTTCTCTGGCGCCTCTGACAAAGGGGGATCCGGATAGTGTGCCAGTATCTGCACCTGATCGACAGATGTGTCAGGGTAGATCCATGCCTGCCAGTTCTCTATGAGCCAGCGCCTGTCGATGGCGCGAACCTTTCCCGAGGCCAAAGCCGCCTTCGGAAGGCGCGCCTCTAGGTTTCCGGCCTTGGAGCCGGTTGTGCAGACAAGCGAAAACCCACTCTCTGCATGGACGTCAAAGAACAGCATGAAGTCGGCCGAGTCTTCGAACGGCGCCTGAGCAGGAAAACGGAGCACCGTTCCGGCCCAGATTTCATCGCGTTCTGCTTCGATCAGTTTTACAAAGGTCATGCAACCGAACCCTGCCCAACGCTTTTTGCCCCCTCCATGATTTTGAAGGTTGCCCCTGGCTTCAGGCCGGAATAGTCAACATTTTCATAGAGCAGCCGCACGACCGCCTGCACATCTACATCGAATGTGAAATCGTCAGCACCCTCTATAAACTGCACACCGAGAAACACAGACTCGCGATCCGCATCGAGAACAAGGTGCGGTCGATACTGCCCTGCCGCCAGGTTCGGCAGGACAGATCTGCCACCCTGCTCAGGGGCATAGAATCTCACGATCACATCCAGTTCGGTCGGCTCACTCAATTTCAATTTCCACCGTCCAGACCATCTCCAGCCCTTCTCCGTTCTTCTTGGGCTCGGTGAATGTCGTCACCCTGACCTGGCACCCAACCGCGTAGGCGCCGAGATCGGCCTTCTCATTGGCCACACAGCTATAGGTGTAAGTGCCGCCGCCCTTGAGCATCAGCGTGAACGAGCGCCCCTCATTGTTCATGCCTTCAAACTGAAGGCTTCCAATCTCGCCCTCATAAATCGTGATGGGCATCACGTAGGACTTCAGATTGCTCCACCATTCCGCACTACCAAAGAGACCGTAGGCGCCCTTCAACCCCATAAGTGGACGGGTGTCATCCTGTGTCAGAGCCTGCGTGTCTGCGACCTGTTTCGGATCACGTGCAAGCGTCACTTCAAGGTCATAAACTGTTTTCATCCCAATCCTCCACGCTATAGGCGTCTATCTGCCCCTGAGGCCGAAAGGGCTAATACTCGCGAGCCTTCACAGCGAACGCTTGGTCTAGGTCTGCATCAAAGACGGGTTCGTATTCAGACGCCAGAAATTCGAATTCTATAGTCGGCTCCCAACCCGTTGCTTGCAAAGTTTCGCCTCCCCGCACTATCACACGGTACCATCCCGGTGACAGCCCCATCCGGGGCCGCAATTCTTCAACAATTGCCCGATTCTGTGGCCATTGCCGCAAGTTTGGCATCGTCAGCAGATGAACCGCGCTGCCCGTCACGTGCAGTTTGTAGCCATGCCTTTCATGCTGGAGATCATGGTCTCCGCGTCCAAAGACGGAGCCGGAGCCGACCTGGAAGATGATCGTATAGGGATAGTTCACGATCCCCCGCAGCGGCAGGATCACGCCCGCTTCGACAGCGGCATCGCCGTGGTCTGTCGTTGTGAATGCGGCACACAGATCCGGAGCCAGGCCGTAGTCTGCCTGGTACGCCGTAAGGGCATCAATATCCGTTAGAACGAAATAATCCATCAGGTCATTGAGGCACTCGGTAACAACTCTGGTGGTCACACAATTCTCCTTCGAAGACTATGGTCCGGGCATCGATTTCAAATCCGCCGATCTTCGCTATCGCGACCACGGATCCTCATCAAAGTCTGGGTCGCAAACCCCCATGATGAAACGCCTGCCCTCCGAACCAGGAATTCTTTCCACCCAGTCGCATCGGACTTTCCACCGCCTATGAACATCCAGCACAAGCGAGCGAGACTGATCACTGGTGTAATCGTAGCTCCACCGCTCGACATTCTCGCCGTCGAAGTCCCAACTCCAGAGATCATGTCCACAGTCCTTGAGCGCCTGTACGATCTGCTGATCAATACCTGCTTCAAACATATCCTCAACATGGTTGCTTCGCGCATTCTCGAGAATTCGGTTCAGCATGGCTTCGAGCTCCGACATCCTTATAATCAACTGATCTGGCGCCAGCGAAACCATGCGATGGCGATAAAATTTCTCATCTAGCTGGATGTTCAAACTGACGTCCTTCCAAGAGGCTCATGCAGGAGCAATCGCGAGACAAGGATGCGCTTCATCTCAATCCCCGACAAGGATAACCGACCGCCCTGTCCGCACGCATTCCTCAAGAATGCTGGATAGCAGCGATGATGCGTGGACTTCGGTCAGGGCTGAGATGAGTGCCGGAAGCGCTGAATCCACCACCAGATCCCCATAGGGATCGACGGAAAGACCCGTGCGTTGCCGGAACAACTCAAACGCCGGTCGCAGATCGCCATAGACTTTGTCGTCTATCTGGAACAAGAGCTGTCCCATTTTGCCGTCTTCATATGCGTGAACATCCAGTGCCATCGGTCAGATTCAATCCCACTCATAGCCCTTGATCAGGATGCCTTCAGCTTCCTCCGTGATCGGCCAGTTTCCCAACACGCCAAGGTATTGAATGAGTGCAGCATTGGTCGTGCTGGAATTTGAAACCCTGACAAATTCAATATGCGAGAATGGCACAAAGGAGATGCCACCGCACTCTCCGAAATGATCGTCAAACTCGAACTCCGGCCCGGGCGTCGGCACGCTGAGCACGGTTCGACCGATCAGTTGCAATCCGATTTGCCGAGGACCGCCGGGCAAAGCATGCAAGGCCTTGAACAATTTGCGCCATTTGGCATCGCTCATCAGCGAAGCTTTCGCACCTGCGATCTTGCGGGAGACACGCAGGTCGTGATCGGATTGCACCCTCATGCCCCCTGTTTCCGGGGCCCCATGTCTGCCGGTTCGTCCGGCAAGGCTGACCCGCACCATGGACAGTACCTGGCAAAGCAGGGGTCATCGTTGATCTGCCAGCATGGATCTACGCCGCGAAACATGGTGAAGCTGATACGCGTCTGGGCGTCGGCATCGTAGACCGCGTGACGCATGGATGAACAGCAATATGTCGATGTTCGCTTCTCGGATACCTTCCGACGCTCTGCGCGATCCGGAAAGAACTCATCCAGCCATTCCGCACATGACGGGCAGTTTTCGACATGCCTTGCGGCGTCCTCGGCCAAGCTGTTTTCAAGTAATCCATCTTCAATCTCGATCAGCCCTTCCAGCGCCATTCGGAGCACGGAATCGTCGCGCAAAGTGGGCCGGCAGGATTGCAGGACGGCCCTCGCCCTCAAGCATTCATCAATAACTTCCAGACTGGGAAATGGATCGTCTGCGGAGGACCGGTGCCAGACTGCGCGGTCTGCACGGGCCAATTGGTCTGCATATATAGCCTTCAGGTGGGTGCATTCATCAAGGGTAACGGCCATGCCGTCCCGTTCGAGCGCCTCGCCGCAATACGAATAGAGATAGACCGCAGAAAGTTCTGCCAGCGGCGTCGACTCCGACCTCACGTCAAACCGCGTCGGATCGTCTGCTGCGGCATACAACCCCACCTTTGGAGCATTGCTTTGACGGTCCGTGATGTAGAGCTCGCGCCAGTCCCTGCTCCAAACGGGATCGGCATCGCCGTCTGTGTCCACATTTCGGCCGGCGCCAAACAGCAGATCAATGAAGACGCGGAAATCGGGCCGCGGCTTATGAACGGTGACAGTGAACATCGTCACTTGTATTCCCACCGATAGTCGATCTGGCTGACCTCATAGGTAGCACCAGAGGGCCTGATTTGCACTAGCAGATAATCGTTTCGGCTACGGTCCCACAAGGTGAACTGAGTGAAGTCTGCATCGACCGCCTCGATGTCTACCCGCCCCCATGTCGCAACCACATCGCCAAGATGAAACCCTATCTGCATGGTCGTATCCCATGGGACATCACAATCTGTGTCTTCCCATGCGAATGTCGCCGGGAACATGAAGTTTACGTCGACGTCACTGGCAGGCACCGCACTCTCAAACGCGGTCGTGTAACCTCCACATTCATGCTGTTCAGCGTAGACGAAGAAGAAGGTCGGCGACATCATATCCGCAACCGGATCACCGTCCCGAACGCGCTGCGTAAACGTATTCATGAAGGCGAGCCTTTCAGTTATCCCGGGATCATCAGTTTCTTCCGGTGCCGTAAATGCTCCGGCATCCTGAATCGCTGCGGCTTCTTCCATCGCCTCGGGCGGCTCGGCGCTTGCGTAGGTCGCGAAGCAAACACCAATTATAGCAGTCGCCACCAGGGGCCAGATTCTCAACATGGGCAGCTCCTCAAACACGCTTATGTACGTAAAATACCGACTGATGCCAGGCGATCAGCGAAGCGGGGACCGAGATTAGTCCGTATTGCCAGGAAACGTCGGCCCAACCACTCCGGAATTCGAACAAGTAGAACTCGAGCCAGATGGCGATCGCCTGAATCGAAATCAGGAACAGGAGCAGGGACGCGACAAGACCGAGCCTCAGCATCCCAGTGATCGCAAGAAGTACAGCGCCGCCTGCCACGGCCACCATAAACGCCACAACAAAGCTCAGAATGGCGATGTATAACAGTTCAAGCCCCACCGAGCGGGCAGCGACCGCGACCATCGCGGCATGCGCTACGCCAGCAAAGGCCGCTGTGGTGACGGCCGCAGGAAGAAGCCTGGCGATCAACGCATGCATCTGAAGCATTTGAAATTTGTCCCCCTTCTTCACTGCCCGCTCACCCAAGCCAGAAACGCCCCAAAATTCGGCCAGGTCTGCACGATGGTTTGATCCGCTACGAGGATGACGGGCATCGAATTTTTCGCGTTCTCTTCGGTACGATGGAAGCAGTAATAATCCACATGCCTAGGTTGTTTTACCCACATGAAAACAAGCGCGTTTGCAAGGCCAGGCTCTATCGGCCGATCCTGCGTCATCGCATCGGTGATCAGCGCCACCTCCCCCAGATCTTTGGACAAAACGCCTTCGCGGACCATGCTTTCAACCTGTACAATATCATGCGGATCAGCCGGAACATCCTGACCATACAGCGCCCTGAAAGCTAAGGAAAAATCAGCCACACTCAAACTCCACATCTCCGTTCACGGAGGACAGACCTAACGGCCTGTCGGTCGTCACAAGTGAATACGTCTCGTGTCTTTCTAGGACCTCGCAGGCAATCGTCGCCGGGAACGGGAATGATATCGGCACCGCGCCCTCAAAAAGAACAGGCGCCTTCTTGATGAATTCATGCCTCACGCCATGACGATCAACGAGTTCGAAGCGAAGCCAGACCGGGAAAGCCGTATCTTCCACACCAGTAACTGATATTGGCAAATCGATCGTCTTACCCATCAGGAGCACACTCCCAGCGCTGCAAAATTGCATCCATCGCCTGAAGAACCTTCGCCCGCGCCTTCTCGCTTAACATGCCCTTTGGCAGCCGGGCATGCCACGGCTGCCAATAGTGCTCATTTCGATTATGGTCTGGATCGCGCCCGCTGGGGCGAATTTTCAGCGTAAAATAGTCCCGGCATTCGCGCACCTGCACCAGGCTCGATAACTGGAAAACGAAGCCATCCACTTCAGCCAGATACACCCATTTCTCGATGAGATTGTCGCGGCTTGCCTCAATAGGCAGGCCGCCTTCGACGCGCGAACTCATGAAGTCGCGATGCCTCGCGGGATCGGCAATTTCGCGCCAAATTTTACTCATTGTGGTCGATCACCTGGACTGGACCACCATGAAGCGCGAGCCTGAAGACAAACTCTTTCAGGATATCCAGCCCTTCACCATAGTCACAGAAGTAGAAGCCACCCGGTGTGATCTCGATAAGCGCATTCGGGAGCTGGCCGTCATTTTCGGGACGTCGATACAGATGGGCTTGATCACGCTCACCCGGACGTTCGGTCCCGGCAAAATGCGGAAGTGCCTGCAAGATGTCGCGAATGTCTTCGGCACCGTCTACTGAGCACTTTATTGAATATTCATAGCCCATGAAAAGCGCCCCCCCCCCCTCATTCAAAATCTTCAACTGACGAAGCCGTGTCCATCACCGCTCTCGGGCGTCTCCAGGCCCAAAAACCGGTCAACAGGCTTGCGAGAAAGAAGATCACGGCCAACACGAGATAGGTGGACGCGCTTTGTTCCTCGTAAATGACCAGACCATCGAAATACCGCCCCTCCTCATTGTAAGGAAGGTTGCTGCGCTGCCACCAGGTCCACGCCGAAGCGGCAAAGCCCGACGCGCAAAAAACTAACAACATAACACTCAATATGCGCATGAGATTATATCCGCCACCGCCGGAAATTTTCCGCGACCAATCCGAAAGATGTCATTGAATAGTCATTGGGCGAGAGATCTTCCGCGTCATCCGTATTTTCGAACGTGAGCTCGATGCCGCTCGCCAGACGCAGCACAACACCCAGGGCATCGCTCTGCTTTCTATAATCGACTTTCTCTTTATTCAGCTTGTTGAGCACAGCGGAAAGACTCCGCGTGCTGGGATCGTCGAAAATCCAGCGCGTCAACCGCAAATCCTTGCCGCCGTTCAGATCACTCAGATCATCTGAAAAAATCAAAAACAGCTTATCCTTCTCAAAATGGAGCTCAATATTTCCATAGGTCCAAATATCAAATCCGCCGCTCTGCAAATCCGTGTCCCAACCGCTATCCGGATCCGGAAAATTTCTGAGAACCCAGTCCTTGTTTTGACCGAGCTTGAGACAGTCAAATTTGCCAGACCGAAAAAACTCCAACAGGTCAATTTCGATTGGCGATTCAATCTTCATCTTCGAGCTCGCCCAAAAACGCTTCGGTCATCCTTCTGAGATCCGTATCGTCATAGTCGACGTCAATCCTGCGCAAGGCGGCAACGATGTCGGCACGCACCGCATGCACCCCTCCCGCCGCTTTGAACGCTTCGATCACAAGTTCTGCCATTTCAAGATAATCCTTGCGGAAGAACCAGATTGCCGGCGGCATCTCGTCTGTGTCGATCGACATTGAAATGGAGCTATCATTATCCATCCCGCAGTCTGCGAACCCGCGCGCGGGCGCTTCAGGAAGCCGAATGCGGAAGCCATAGTCCGTCGCCTCCGCAGGAACCGAAGCAGCCTTCAATATCGCGACGGCCTTTTCACATGTCGTCATGCATCCTCCATTGGCGCTCTCGCCAAGCCGAATTCGACAACGAATGCATCAATGAAATGCGCCATATCTGAAGGCCCTTCGACCTTCAGCCCACAATGCATGTCCACAATTCGAGACTCCGCGCCCTGGTCCTTTGTTTCCATAAACAGAAAGTTTCCCTCGGCATCCTCGAAAATACCGAAGCCTGTCGCCGGATTGATATAGAACCACCCCCCTCCGCTCACACGGTCCATGCCGTGTTCATAGATGCGCTCGGTCAGCTCAGCGTTACGGCCAAAATCCGACCAGAGAACACCAGGACGAATATCCAGATATTTCACTATGAATGTCTCCCCTTCCCCGAAGCCCTAACCGCGCAATCAGTATAACATTATGGCAATGTTTGCCTTTTTATGAACAATCTCCTCCGGTTACCGTACGCGCGTTTCGACAGAATGATCGACTGACTCATGACAACTGAAGACGCCTTCGCGCTGATCAATTACGAACACGACGCCGATGACGGTCTGGATGTAAAGTTTCGCATGAGCGATGATGTCGAGACCGTGCGGCTGGAGCGATTTCTTGAAGCGCTCGAGGTGCTGACAGCACACTATGATCAGCAGACACATGTCGAAAGAGACATGGCCTATAAGATAATGTCCTTACGCGACACTCTTTCGGCGAGCGCCGGGCACTGGAAAGTCAACCGGCCCGAAGGGCTCACCGTACAGATGACCACAAAACTCATCATTGCCTTAAGCCGTGTATTTGCTGGGTGATCATGTCAAAGCCGAACAAACTGGTCACCCACTTTGAGGACTGCGCCTATCTCAAATCCTATTATGGTATATCGCGGGATATCTATGTTTACCACGACCATGTGGAAATCATCTTCAGGATTATTCTCAACGATCATATCAGCTTTAGCTTTAAGCGCTCAGGCGCACATGATGATGCCGTTATTGCACGCCTCAAAAATTATCAGGAAGGCTCAGCTTATCTGGAAGCCGGCCTGCCATACAACTCCAAAGCCGTTATGAATTCGGCAATCAAAGGCTTTATTAGTGATGTCTTGAATGATGCCGTTCCTATGCCGGACAAGACTTATGTATTTGCCGACGACAGGGCACGCCTGAGACATTTCCTAGAAGACAAAGACTGCACTTTCATCTGGGAGGATGAAGAATGATTGCACGTATTGTCGGGCGTTTGAAATGAAGCCAGAAACCAGTCCCGGTCCAAGCCAACTCTTATGGCGAAATAACGAGGCGGCCCGCCCATGAGCGAGAACGCGTCTGTTCGCTATTGTGTAATGATCGTGACAAACACCGGAACGCTTCAGGGTGAGTTGGACCTATGGAACGAAGCACCCCAGAATGACGAGATGGTGCAGATCACCCTTACAGCCGGTGAGCGCGTATTCAGCGCACAATCGGAAGACGGATTCTTTTTTGCTCTGCAAAACGTCAGGAAGCAATTGGATGCCCATAACATCGCGATAGCCTGCACGGGAAGCTGTTTGAACGTTTATCCCTCTCCCATGACCGCCCGAATGGATAACGGCGAAATGGCGTATCGCCTGCCCCTCGAAAGGCCGGCACAAAAGCCGGACCTGGTGAACATATTTGAGCCCTGCAAAATCGATGAGATTTCGAGCGTTTCGGAGCAGGATAATTTTTATGTGCACTGGCTGGAAAGCCTCAGGAAATCATAGGGACGCAACCTCAAGTCATGTCAGATCGTCTGGACACAACTCTCCAACAAAAGTGGCGCGAAGGCTTTGTGGTCGGATATGACTGCATTACGTATGGTGACGGACAGATCGTGTTCGCGAATGCATACAGCGCCTATGATCCGAACACGCATGAAACGACGCTCTATTGGTCGCTCCTCTGCGATACGACTCTCGCCTCGCTTCTCAAATACAATGACGACATCTGGACTGAGGTCGATATCTTCCGACATCCATTCGAATTCGAGGGCCAGAAGATCGTCTTCGGTGATGGGGGCATGGGCAATGAAGGCTACATTGCGTCGGTAACACCTGAGAACCATCTCAACTGGAGCCTGTTCTTCACCAATTCGAACCCGATCATGCACGCCGAAATGCAAGGACGCACGATCATTGCCCATGGCGAGACGGGGTTTATCGCCCGAATCAATATCGACAATCCTGCGGATATCTCGGTCTCCCATGAGACTTTCAACAGGGACTTATAGGCTTCCGTGTATCGCTACATCCAGATCGGCAGTGACGCAGCATACTCCCAAAGCCTTCCGCGCGAGCGGATCGGGAACAGTCTGCGCGCCTTTTCGGAGGTTATGGCCGACCGTTTGCACGGGTTTAAAAACAGCGACACAACACCCTGGTTTCGGATCAACATCGGAAGCTGCGATGCGAATGGAAATTATCCGGCTGGACGCGCGCAGAATGGCGCCATGGCGAACATGATTGAACTGATCTACGGAAACGCGGGCGACGCAGCATCATTGAAATTCTATCAGGATTTGGCTGACCGTATCGCCGAGGCCGTGGGCTGGAATATTGTTGAGGACAGCGAATAGATGGATGCAAAACGAACCAGGCTGGCCTTTCCGCTCGCTTGCATCATCGCGCTTGCGTCCTGCTGGCAGCGCCCTCCATTGCGTGAGGAAGCAACCACCTACCCCTTGCCAATCGCCCCAGATTTTTCGCACCCCGTGGTGGAGCTGCCATTGGAAGGCGGCAAGGCTATGCTTTTTGGCATCAAGGATTGCGAGGTCTTTCGCGCACGACCAGATAGCGACAGCTGGGACCTCATGTTCAAACCGGCCGCTTACCCGCTGCCGCAAACCTGCGTTCGGGAGCGGCTGGAGTTTGATGGTGACTTCATCCAGATCGAGATCGGCACGCAGGCATTGGGCGCAGGCGGTTGCTGCACGAGCTACGCGGCTTATCGAAGCCGCGATGGCGAGATATGGCAAACGCGTCCCGCCACCTCGATCACCGACTGGCAGGAATGGACCGCGCCCGAATGAAGTTTCAGTTTCTCCCGAAGTGGAAAGAAGAACTGGTTGTCATCGCGGAAGAAGGCAGTTTCAAGCTGGACCTGGCCATGGGTGTCCTCACCGCCTTCTTGCCGACCGAAGAAGATTGGCCAGACAAGGCCCCCGCCTGGGCCAGAGCCCTCTATCCTGAGCTCAAACAGGAGCTGGAAGCATGGTGCACTGAGAACAATGCCAAACTGGTCATTGATGAGACGGGTGTGGTTTTCTGAATCTGTTTGGTCTGCTCCCGAAAAAGTGGTCCGTTATTTGAGTTAGTCCCGGCTTCGATCATGGAGCTGAAGAATGGGTAAGAGGGTGGTGTCAGACAAACTCGAAACAGTCTCCGTTTCTCGCGGACCAGCCGGTCTTAAGCGACGAGAAGCTCCCGCCATTCGCGAAGCGCGGCGTCTCGTTTCTGTTTGAACCGGATTCTGGTGTTGATGTGCCTTTCGGAGTTGAAGTGATTGTATACTGACGAATGAACTGAAACGAACTTCTGCAGACTTCGCATGCGCCGGAACAGAGACATCGCCCGCTCTCGTCGGCGGTAGGGCAAGTGTGAATTCTCAGCGCGATTGTTGAGTTTCCAGCAAGTCTCCTGGCGACCTTCGCTCCCAATCACTTTCATGGCCGCTCGATAGGATGGACATTTTCCGTCACCATAACATGTGGATTTCCGTACCGCTTCATGGCTTTCCTCAGGAATTTCAATGCGGAAGCCTTGTCGCGGGTCTTCGTCACGAAGGACTCCAGAACCTCACCTTCGTGATTAACCACGCGCCACAGGTAGTGAGTCCTCCCAAGGATCTTTACGAACACCTCGTCTAGGTGCCACTGCCATTGTGGGCTTTGCCGCATCGCTTCTGAATGGCGTTTCCGGATCTTGTGTGCGAAATAAGTCCCGAACCGATCGACCCAGTGGCGAACCGTTTCATGGCAAATATCGATCCCGCGCTCGTGAAGCAGGTCTTCAACATTGCGCAGCGACAGCGGGAAACGGACATACAGCATCACTGCAAGCTGGATGATTTCAGGAGACGTCCTGAAGTAGCGGAAGGGTGAATTCGTCATTTTCTGAGGCTGAACACCTAGTTTGGCGGCCTAAAGCCCGGTTACTTTGACAACGCCATCAGGGAAATCCGGCCTAGGGGTACTGTTGCATTTGGCGATTGGAGACGGCGCCAGATTTCGGGCGCGGAATCTACCCTGTTCCGGAAACGGAGACGCAGCCCCGGTGCCAAAGCCCGCGGTGTGTGGGGCTTTGCGCGGAGGTGATGGTACTTTTCTCTGTTTGAGGGTGTGGCTGGCGGAGAGAGAGGGATTCGAACCCTCGGAACCCTTGCGAGTTCACTAGTTTTCGAGACTAGCCTATTCAACCACTCTAGCACCTCTCCGCGCCGGTGTTGAAGCGCCGTCACCTATAATGACTGCGCCCGGATTTCAACCACCTGAAAACGCCTGAAGATGATATTTGACAGCGGTGCCGCTTTAGTGTTTACCCCCCGCTTCAGGCGCGGGGCCGGTGACGGCTCCCGTGCGTATCCCGTTTATTTCCATGCCGGAAGGATGAGACCACATGTTCGCGGTCATCAAGACAGGTGGCAAACAATACAAAGTCGCTGAAGGCGATACGATTGTTGTCGAAAAGCTTAATGCCGAAGCTGGCAAGGATGTGGTCTTCGATACCGTCCTGATGCTGGGCGAAGGCGCAAATGTTACGGTTGGCGCGCCCGTCGTGGCCGGCGCAGCCGTAACCGGCGAAGTCGCTGAGCAGACCCGCGGTGATAAAGTCATCACCCGCAAGAAGCGCCAGCTGGTCGCGAACACTTCGATATTCTCATTGCGCGCGTTGTGTTGGCGCACATATATATCAGAATTTAGCCTTCAGTTGCGCTTCTGGCCTCACCCGTTGCAGTATTAATGATCTTATCTGCTCCCGGATGATTAGAGCCTCATAAGCTCAACGATATACTCATCCCCATCATGATTTTCTTGAGCGGTAAGCTCGTGGTAAATGCCTTTCACATTGCTCGTTGGCCCTCTGAGTTGATCGACTCGAAGCGACCGAACGTAGCTCGCGAGCTCTTCGACACCTGCACTGGATAAGTGCTGTTGGACCGTCTCAAGGCCTCCAGACCAAAGCTCTTCCTTCTCACTAAATCTAGGGATTTGATCGACAAGCAACTTAAGTATCGTTGCCGATTCCAAACTCTCGTGCGCTGAGGGACGCGATCATTCCCGCCTTGCTTACTCCCGTCGGCGAAAGTACGAAGAAACTGATTTGATTCCCATGGATCGAATCCCGCCTTTTGCAATTTCGTTAGCGGCATCGTCGGCCAATCGGATACTTTGAGACGCACAATTCCAGCTCGAGCTCGCAAACAATAGATTGAACGCATCTTCGTGGAGTACGCTCGCCAGGGTCAGGTCGAGAGGCGCTGAACTTCTCCTGTTGCCGAAAGCTCGCCGCAAGAGACAGACACACTTCTACGACACGTCGCTCCTGCGCATCGAGCTGGCTCTCCTTCCTCTTTTTGCCTTTGAACTTTTGCAAACCATAACGTGCCCCTAGATAGGCTAAGCCTGCCCCAACAATGGCGACGCCAGAAAGCACGATTGTGCTACCAGCTGCACTGATCCACCAATCAGGCCAGAGCGGCACTGGAAAGCCGCCCCTGACAAAATTGAGATGGCTGTACCCCGTACTCGCCGTGCCGAGCAGGGAAGCCAATGGCGAGAATATGCCGACTGTTGCGCCTCCGGCTCCAAGTTGCGTTGCGAGCGCGCGGACGACCCGTTCAAGCTCTCCGTCTGTTGATTCAACAACGCATCCACAACACGTTCGCAATGTATCGCCGCCTTCGAATACCAGTTATCTGGCGTAATTTTTGCGTTGATGACGACGCTCTCTGCGATCTTATCTTTCGTATAGTTGATCGTCGCCGTTGCCCTTTTGGGCGAGGTTGCCAGCTTGCTTCGTAACAGGTTTGACAACCACGCCTGCGACTTTCGCAGTACCTTTAGTTACGCCCCAGACAGTCTTCGCCGAAAATACTGAAACCTTCAGAAGGCGACTATTCTTGGGGCGCTGATCCTCCATCGTGTGCCATCATTGGTGGGAGTTATCGAACTATACGGCACTAACTATAGCCAATCGTCTGAGCGCCTAGTCTCTGATCATCAAAGGCGCTCCCCAGAGGCGCTCTTCCCGAGAACACGCGAACAGAAATCAAAAAGGAGACAACCACCTTCGAGATACGCTGGAATATAGAGAGGCACGGCCCCAAAATTATGACGAAGCAATTTCTGATCAGGAAATCAAAAAGCTCACACCGGATGCCGTTTGCTTGACAGAAGCATAGGCGCAATCCGTTGCGTCGAAACATGCAATATCTGCGAAGGCGTCATGCAGGTGATCAATACTCTGACGAGCGAAAAGTATTGCTTTGATCCCGCAATCCTTGGCGAAATGTTGAGGTCATTGATGGTTTGAAGTGACCGGAAGCGCAATCGGGCTTAACGTCTCTGGGAAGCCAAGACACTGCATATAGTAGGCGTTTGTATTCCGTACCATTTTGCAAACCCATTAGGCCAAGAGCCTGCGCAAAGCCTTGGAGCCAACACGAACGCTTTCTCAAGAGATCTCATGACGCCCTTTCCTAGATCAATGGCAGCAAGAGGAGGCCCGTCATTGTGGTCGGAGATTTTAATCGAAGGATCCGCTCTGGGGCCCTAAAGCACTCTTATGAATTACTTGAGGAAGCATTCCGGAATTATGAAATTCCAACATCGGAGGCATCATCGATGACGTTTCCGGCCGCACCATCGATCATGTTGCGTTCAGCGCGGATATGCAAAAGCCGCGCGCGCGTATTTGGGCGTGCGGCCGAAACGCCAGACAGAGGACGGCGGCGTTCTGATCACTTCGGCATTGTGGTGGACTTTTCTCTCTTATGAAAAACAGAAATAAGAGTGCCCAGCGGCGGATCAAACGACGGCTCTATTCAACAAATTCAGATGGTTGCGCCGTACGATCTCCGACGGCTCGAACTCACGCTACATTTGGTTGAGTGGGGTTTCGAACCACCCAATTTATGGCGATGAAGAGGACTTGGTCTGCCTCCCGGAAAGTGGTCCATTATTTGAGTTAGTTCCGGCTTCAGATATGGAGCTGAGACATGAGCAAGAGATCAACGCCTGAAGAGATCATAGCGAAGCTGCGGGAGGTGGAGTTCGCCTCGCGCGAGCGAGACGACGGGTCAGGCCGTGCGAGCGATCAGGGTGACCGAACAGACCTACTACCGAGGCAGCGCAGGCGTGTGGCCTGCAGGTTGGCTGACCGACGGATGAAGGAGATCGAGAAGGAGAATGCGCGCCTTCGCAAGGCGATCTCCGATCACGCTGGACAACCAGATCCTTCAGAAGTCATCAAGGGAAAGTTCTGACCCTTGCGCAAACGCGAAGCGGTCGATCATGTGGTGAACGCTCGGCGCAAGCAGAGCGCCAGGCCTGCCGTGTGATCGGCCAGCATCGTTCCTCAGCGCAAACCGCGCGTGCGCGTCAGGATGAGGATGTTCTGGCAGCGGCCATCATCCACTTGCCGAGCAGTTCGGCCGATAACTATCGCCGCATCTGCAGCCCTGTTGAGACGAGACGGCTGGCATGTGAACGAGAAGCGGGTGTATCGCATCTGGCGGCGTGAAGGGCTGAAAGTGCCGATGAAACAGCAAAACGCGGCCGGTTATGGCACAGACGGTTCGTACGTGAGGCTCAAACCGGCGCACACAAGAGGCCATGTCTGGTCTTACAGATTTCGTCAGGATCGCACCCATGACGGCAAATTGTTCCGCATGCTGTGCGTCATGAATACCTTCACCAGGAATGCAGCGTTTGCGTCGAACGCAAGCTGAACTCCGCGATGTCCTCGACACGCTGGGCGAGCTGTTCGTGCATCATGGCCCGCCGGAGCATATCCGTTCCGACAACAGCCCCAGAGCCGCGCCCTGCGCGAGCATCAAAGCGCATCAGCCGTGAAGACGCTCTATATCCGAACCGGGAAGCCCATGGGAAAACGGATATTGCGAGAGCTTCAACGCCAAGCTTCGCGACGAGTTGTTGGCGAGGAAATCTTCTTTGTTGGTCGCGAGGCGAAGTCTGATCGAAACTTGGCGACGCCACTACAACACCATACGCCCACACTCTTCTCTGGGCTACCAGCCGCCTGCGCCACAAACCATGCTGCCCGCTGACGTTCATACCGCCTTACTGTGTGGATGTAGCGGCATGAACGCCGCTACGTGGAAACCGCCGGACTAACAAAACCGGTGGACCACCCCTGTGGGGCAGACCAGAAGTTGACGAATGCCAGAGTTCCTTCGAGGCCTCGTCGTTCTGCAGCAGTTACCTCTCTGAAGTGCGAATGGACCAGCGAAACTCCCGGCGCCCGATCCGGCGCTGTAAATCCGCTCCGGAATCGGTAGACGCAGTTGTGATGCGCTTCGCCCGTAAGGAAGGTATCTTGGCAAGCAGCAGCTCATCCTGTTGCTCTCGATCCGGGCAGGATTGGAACACCAGAATGGAACACGCAAAGCGGCCTGAAACGCCATATCGGCGCGGGGCACACGTGTAGAATTTTGTGGAGGTGGCGGAGAGAGAGGGATTCAGCCCTCGGAACCCTTGCGAGTTCACTAGTTTTCGAGACTAGCCTATTCAACCACTCTAGCACCTCTCCGCGCCGGTGTTGAAGCGCCGTCACCTATAATGACTGCGCGCGGATTTCAACCACCTGAAAACGCCTGAAGATGATATTTGACAGCGATGCCGCTTTAGTGTTTACCCCCCGGTTCAAGCGCGGGGCTGGCGGCATCCGCATATCCCGCATTTCCATGCCGGAAGGATGAGACCCATGTTCGCGGTCATCAAGACAGGTGGCAAACAATACAAAGTCGCTGAAGGCGACACGATTGTTGTCGAAAAGCTCAATGCCGAAGCCGGCAAGGATGTGGTGTTCGATACCGTCCTCATGCTGGGTGAAGGCGCAAATGTTACGGTTGGCGCGCCCGTCGTGGCCGGCGCTGCCGTCACCGGCGAAGTTGCCGAGCAGACCCGTGGTGACAAGGTCATCACCCGCAAGAAGCGCCAGCGGCAGACCTATCGCCGCACGATCGGCCACAAACAGCACCTGACCGTGGTGAAAATCACCGGCATCAGCGCTGATGGCGCCAAGAAGCCGGCCAAGAAAGCCGCTGCCAAGACGGAAGAGGCCCCGAAGGCTGAAGCCGCTCCGGCTACTGCTGAAGCGGGCGCTGCCGACAACCTCAAGAAGCTGACCGGCATCGGCCCGGCCCTTGAGAAAAAACTGATCGGCGCCGGCATCACCACCTTCGCCCAGATTGCTGCCCTGACCGACGCCCAGATCGCTGATCTGGAAGAGCAGCTCAGCCTCTCCGGCCGCTTCGCCAAGGACGGCTGGGTCGAGCAGGCAAAAGAACTCGCAAAAGACGCATAAGGCCGCTATAAGGCCCTCCGCTAAAGGATCAGGAGCAAACCATGGCTCATAAGAAATCAGGTGGTTCGTCCCGTAACGGCCGCGATTCGAATCCGAAGTACCTCGGTGTGAAAAAGTTCGGTGGCGAGCACGTCATCCCGGGCAACATCCTCGTTCGTCAGCGCGGCACCCAGAAGTGGCCGGGCAAGGGCGTCGGCATGGGCCGCGATCACACCCTCTTCGCGCTTACCGAAGGCAAGGTTGAATTCACGAAAAAGGCCAAGGGCCGCGTTTTCGTAAATATTGTACCGGCGGCGGAAGCAGCAGAATAGCGGCTGACAGCGCGGCCGCGGGAACGTGGCCGGATCGCACCAGACGATCAGTTTCCAGGGGGAGGCAGGCCACTGTCTCCCCCTTTTCCATGTCTCCCCTGCCCGCTTCGACTCAGGAAGGAGTCACAGCATGTGTGCAGCCATAACGACCGACAGATTCGCCCTGCGGCGGCTCCGCGTGGACGATGCGCCAACCGTTACGGACCTGGTCAACGACCCGCAAATCTATCGCATGGTTGCCCGCATCCCGCCGCACCAGACGGTGGCGCAATCTGCGGAATGGATCTCCAAGCATCCTGACCGGCGCGAGCGGGATGCGGCACACATCTTCGCCATCGAACAGGATGGGGACCTCATCGGAATCGTGGGCGCGGAACGCGACCAGACGCATGTTCCGTTCGAGATCGGCTACTGGCTGGCCCCAACCTTCTGGGGCAAGGGGCTGATGACAGAGGCCGCCGGATCGCTGATCCAGTGGCTCCGCGAGCGTGGCGAGCGGGCTTTCGTCTCCGGCTACCTGGTCGATAACCCGGCTTCCGGCCGGGTTCTGGACAAGCTGCAATTCATGAAAGCGGACCGTAGCAGCATTTTCTGCATGGGCCGCGGCGAGCGCGTCGACCATTTCAACATGGCACGCGTCGGCTGAAACACGTAAGAGAGCATTATGAAGTTCCTCGATCAGGCCAAAGTATACATTCAGTCCGGCACGGGCGGCTCAGGCTGTGTTTCGTTCCGGCGTGAGAAGTATATCGAGTATGGCGGCCCAGATGGCGGCGATGGCGGCCGGGGCGGCGATGTCTGGGCCGAAGCGGTCGAGGGGCTGAACACGCTGATCGACTACCGCTACCAGCAGCACTTCAAGGCGAAGCGCGGCGGCCACGGCATGGGCAAACAGCGCACGGGCGCCAAGGGCGACGATGCCATCCTGAAACTGCCTGTGGGTACGCAGATCTTCGAGGAAGACCAGGAAACCCTGATCGCGGATCTGACCGAAGTCGGCCAGCGCGTCCTTCTGGCAGAGGGCGGCAATGGCGGCTGGGGCAACATGCGCTTCAAATCGTCGACCAATCAGGCCCCGCGCCGCGCCAATCCGGGCGAGGAAGGCGAGGAAGCCTGGATCTGGCTGCGCCTGAAACTGATCGCCGATGCCGGCCTGATCGGCCTGCCGAATGCCGGCAAGTCGACCTTCCTGTCGGCAGTCACGGCTGCCCACCCGAAAATCGCGGACTATCCGTTCACGACCCTTCACCCCGGCCTTGGCGTGGTGGATCTTGGCCCCGGCACGCGTTTCGTGCTGGCCGATATTCCAGGCCTCATCGAAGGCGCAGCGGAAGGCGCTGGCCTCGGCCACCGTTTCCTCGGCCATGTGGAGCGCTGCAAGGTGCTGCTGCACCTGATCGACTGTACGCAGGATGATGTCGCCGGCGCCTACCGCACGATCCGTGGTGAACTGGAAGCCTATGACGAAGAACTGGCTGAACGGCCTGAAATCGTCTGCCTCAACAAGATCGACGCGCTGACGCCGGAACTCGTAGAGGAACAGGCGAAACAGCTAGCGACCGAATACAAGGGCAAGCCCCTGCTCATCTCCGGCGTGACTGGCCAGGGCGTGAAACAAGCGCTCTACGAGATCGCACGGCACCTCGGTATCCAGGCAGAGCTGGAAGCGGAAGCCAATCCGGATGCGGACGACTCCTGGACGCCGCTTTAGAGGCTAGTGGTGATGGTGGTGCGGTTCGGTATTCAGCGCGCCGCACTTGCCGCACTTAACGATCACGCCATGCGCATCATGATGAGCCACGTCCACCAGAAGCGTCGTCTTGCAACGGCCACAGCGATAGGTCTCGTCCCCGCCACCTTCGCGCACCGGCGTGCCCGCCGTATGCTCCAGCACGTCATGGCCGGCGGCCTCTTCGGGGGTGATCAGGATCATGTTGAACTGCGGCATGGGTACCTCTCTTTTCGCCCACTGATGCGCAACCGCCTGCCTTGTCAACGCCCGCCTTGCCAAGGCTCGCCCCAGGGCCCGACTTTTCCCTTCCGGCGAGCCCCGCACTCATGTATCGCTGCGCGCCATGACTGCTGACGCCCTCGCCCACGCCAAACGCATCGTCGTGAAGACCGGTTCGGCCCTGATCGCCGAAGGCGGCCATCCCCGGCTTGTCTGGCTGGAGAAGCTGGCTGCCGACATTGCGGCCTGCCGGGCACGCGGGCAGGAAGTGATCCTTGTCTCCTCCGGCGCCGTGGCGCTCGGCCGTGCGGAACTTGGTTCTGCGGGCACCGCCCGGCTGGACCAGAAACAAGCCGCTGCCGCCATTGGCCAGCCGCGCCTGATGGCAGCCCTCGCCGCCGCTTTCGCGCCCCATGGCTTGAGCGTTGGCCAGGCGCTGCTCACCCCCACGGACACGGAAATCCGCCGCCGCTGGCTGAACGCCCGTGCAACGCTGGAAACCCTGCTGGAGGCGGGCATCGTGCCCGTCATCAACGAGAACGACACGGTTGCCACCGAAGAGATCCGCTATGGCGACAATGACCGGCTCGCAGCCCGCGTCGCGCAGATGATGGCGGCAGACCTGCTGATCCTCTTGTCGGATATTGACGGACTCTACACAGCAGACCCGCGCAACCATCCGGACGCAACGCACATTGCGGAGCTGGACGCGCTGACACCGGAGCACGATGCCATGGCGACCGGCGCGAACGCATCGGCCGGTGTCGGCTCGGGCGGCATGGTCACCAAGCTGGCCGCGGCCCGCATCGCACTTGCCGCAGGCTGTTCCACCGTCATCACGATCGGCAACCGGGAACAGCCCCTGCTCGCCCTGTCCGAGGGTGCTCGCGCCACGCTGATCCGCGCCAATACGACCCCCGCCCGCGCCCGTGAGGCCTGGCTTGCCGGACATCTCCAGCCGGAAGGCTTCATCATCGTCGACAGCGGTGCAGCCCGTGCCCTCAAAGGTGGCGCCAGCCTGCTGGCCGTCGGGGTCACGGATGTCGAAGGCGGCTTCGAGAAAGGTGCCGCAGTCGCCATCAAGGGGCCAGACGGCAAGATCATTGCGCGCGGCGTGACTGCCTATTCCGCCATGGACATCCAGCGCATCGCCGGACACCAGAGCGAAGAGACGGAAACGATCCTCGGTTATCGCGGCCGCCCGGCCATCGTCCACCGTGACGACATGGTCCGCACGTGACCGCCGCCCGGATACGGCCTGCGACGGAAACCGACATCCCCGCCCTTGTGGCGCTGGAACAGAATTTCCCGCCGGAAGACCGCTTCCCCGTGCGCACCTGGCGACGCTTGCTGCGCGGGCAGTCGCTCGCCTATGTCGCTGTTTCGGATGGTGAAATCTGCGGCGCGGCCGTCTATCTCTACCGCACAGGGACGAAAGTGGCGCGGCTCTACTCCCTCACCGTGGCGCCCAGCCATCGTGGGCAGGGCATCGCCTCGGCGCTGCTGGCTGCGGGGGAAGCCGATGCCCGGGCGCGCGGCTGTGACCGGGTCCGCCTGGAGGTGCGCCAGTCCAACGCCACTGCAATCCGGCTTTACGAACGCCACGAATTTCGCGTAATGGCGCAAATACCGTCCTATTATCCGGACGGGGAAACAGCAGCCCGGATGGAAAAACCCATCCAAGCCTGAGGCACGGCAGATTCATGACCGACTGGGTCATTCTCGTTGAAAACGCAAACGACATTTCACAAGGCGAGACACCGCACAAAGTGCTCCGTGTCGCCGACTATATTACACGTCCGGCCCTGTTCGCCGGACGGCGGCCCTACATCCTGAACCTCTGCCGCTCCTATGGCTATCAGTCCGAAGGCTATTACGCCTCGCTGCTGGCGGAGGCACGCGGTCACCGGGTCAGCCCCAGCGTGCAGACCATGGTCGAACTGTCGGCCAAGGGCCTCTACAATCACGCCCTGCCCGACCTTGGCGAGCGCCTGCGCGAAGCCCGCGCCAAGGGCGCCCCGGAGATCGAGAGCCTGTTCGTCGCCTTCTCGAAGCCGGAAACCGCCGGTTACGAGCGGCTTGCCCGCGAAGTTTCCGACTGGTTCCGCGTGCCTGCGCTGGAAGTCGAGTTCGACCCCACGGCCCCGCACGGTATCGCACGGGTACGGATGGTTCCCCCGCAGAAGCTGAAGGGCGAGCGGCGGGACTTCTTCCTCCGCGCGATGGAAACCTATACCAGCGGCCGGATCAGCGAGCCGAAGACGAAGGCCCCCGCCAAATGGGCCCTCGCGGTGCTGGTTGACCCGAACGAGAAACACACTGCCCCGTCAAAGCCCGCCTCGATCAAGCGCCTCGCCGATGTTGCCGCGAAGATGGGTGTGGAGGTCGAGATCATCGAGCCGTCGGACCTGACGAGCCTCGCCGAATTCGACGCCCTGTTCATCCGCGCCACGACGCAGATCAACAACTACACCTACAAGTTCGCCCGCCGGGCCGAACAGGAAGGCATGCCCGTCATCGACGACACGCATTCCATGATCCGCTGCACGAACAAGGTCTACCTGAAGGAGATCCTGGAGAAGGCCGGCCTGCCGATCCCGCAGACGGAAATCCTGGACGAGAAGTCAGACCTGGAAGCGGTGTTCAACAAACTCGGCTCCCCCGTTGTCCTCAAGACGCCGGATGGCTCCTTCGGCTCCAACATGGTGAAGGCGCGCTCGCTGGAGGAACTGAAGACCGGCGTGAAAGCCATGTTCGAGACCACTGCCCTTGTCATCGCGCAGGAATTCGTGCCGACCAAGTTCGACTGGCGCATCGGCGTGCTGAATGGCGAACCGCTCTATGCCTGCCAGTATCGCATGGCGCGCGGCCACTGGCAGATCGTGAAGCACGGGCCGGATGGCAAGACCACCTAAGGCGGCTTCAAGACGGTTGCCGTGGAAGATGCCCCGCCCGCCATCGTGGATGCCGCTGTGCGCTCCGCCCGCCTCATCGGCGATGGCCTTTATGGCGTGGACCTGAAAGAGACCGACCGCGGCGTCATGATCATCGAGATCAATGACAACCCGTCGATCGACCATGATGTCGAGGGCGCCATCCTGAAGGACGAGCTGTGGCGCCGGCTGATCTCCTGGTTCTCCACACGCCTGGAACAGCGCATGGGCCGGATCGCCTAGAACCGGCCGCCGCCGTTCACGACCTTCTGGTAGACCTCTTCGGTCATCGGCTCGTAACGGTCTTCCTCGGCATTGTAGACATATAGCGGATCATGCACCCGGTGAGGGTCGAACCCGTCCTTGACCAGCTCGATCTTGCGATACTTGAACGTGCCGGTTGTTTCCGGCTCCTTCTGCACCCGGAGGAAGACCGGAATGGCATATCCCGGCAGGCGTTCTGCCAACAGCTGGTGGAGGCCAGCTATGTCGAGTTCATCCGACGCCGTGATCGCCGCCATGCCCGCCTTGCCTTCGACACCGGGCACAGCAATTCCATAAACATTGGCCGTTTCCACGCCCTCAATATAAGAGAAGGCTTCACCGACCTCATTCGTGGCCACGTTTTCGCCCTTCCAGCGGAAGGTGTCGCCCAGCCGGTCGACGAAATACACGTAGCCGTCCTTGTCCTTCCGCATCAGGTCGCCCGTGCGGAACCACATGTCGCCCTTCTCGAAGACATCGTGCAGCACCTTGCCTTCGGTCTCGCGCTTGTCGGTATAGCCTTCAAAGCGCGTGCGATTGTCGTCGCCGATGCGGCCCAGCACTTCGCCGATTTCACCAGCACCTGCCCGCACGCAGAACCCGTCCGCCCCGCGCATGGGTTGCTCGGTCTCCATGTCCGGCTTTACGAAGGCGACATGCGAGAACGGTTTCTGCATCCATGGCGGAATACGGCCACATGCCCCGATCTTTCCGTCAATGTTCAGAAGGCTGACATTGCCCTCGGTCGATCCGTAGAATTCCTTGAAGTCCGACACGCCGAAGCGATCCGCGAAGCGCGCCCAGACATCTTCACGCAATCCGTTGCCAAACCCGCCGCGGATCGTGTGCGCCCGCTCGGCCGGCCGCTCCGGCTGGTTCAGAAGGTAGCGGCAGATCTCGCCGATATAGACGAACAGCGTCGCCCCGTTCAGCACGGCCTCGTCCCAGAAACGGCTGGCAGAGAATTTCCGCTCCAGGATCAGGCTCGCCCCGCTCATCAGCGCAGCGCCGACGGCACAGACGCCGCCCGTGGCATGATACAGCGGCAGCGCTTCAAAGATCCGGTCCTTCGGCGTGATTTCGCACGGGCCGATGAAATTGCGCATCAGCGTGCGCACGCGCGCATGAGTCAGCTTTGCCGCTTTCGGCATGCCCGTCGTGCCGGACGTGTAGACATAGAGGCAGGTATCCTTGCCCTTCAGGCCCGCCCGGCGCAGGCGCGTCGGCCGGTGCGCCGGCATATCCTTCAGCTCGCTGGCAAGGTCACGCGCCTCGGTGCTGTCCAGCGACCAGATGTCGAGCGGCCGTTCAAGGTAAGGCGCGGCGCTACGGACAGCGCTCTCGAACCCCGTTCCCGTAATCAGCTTCTGCGCCCCGACAATGTTGAGGCTGTAGGCCAGCGCCTCGCCTTCCAGATTCGTGTTCACCAGCGCAGCTACCACGCCGACCTTCGACAGGCCGACCCAGGCCGCCACATAGTCCGGCCGGTTCTCCATCAGCAGCGCGACCACATCGCCCTGCTTCAGGCCCCGCTGCAGCGCCCAGTTGGCATAGCGGTTCGCCATGGCGTCGAAGGCGTCATAAGTCGTCAGCCGCCCTTCAAAGCGGAAGGCAATGCGGATGCCGTGCTCATCCACGGCACGCTCGAAATCATCCGGCGCCAGGAAGTCGCTATCCGGGGATATGCCCTTGGTCCATTTCAGGAGGCTCAGCGCCCCAGTCAGGAATTTCGCATCACGCTGCAGATTTGACAGGGTCTTCATCGACAACAGCCTTACGCACCACCAGAATATCATTAGCGGCTACCGTAGCTGAACAGGGTGAACGCCCCGGTTCGGGAATTGTTGAAATTTCATCGAATTGCCCTCAGACAGGCAGGGTTTGCATCTGTGGCGAGGTCCTGTATCTGCTGCAGTGCACAATGGGAGGCAAACAACAATGACTGATCCGGTAAGCGATCTGCTGGCCCTGCTCGATATCGAGCGGCTCGAAACTGACCTTTTCCGCGGCCAGAGCCCGGATGAAGAAGAAAGCCAGCGCGTCTTTGGCGGTCAGGTCATCGCGCAGAGCCTTGTCGCGGCCTACCGCACCGTGCCCGCAGACCGGCCCTGTCACTCCCTCCACGCCTATTTCATCCGCCCCGGCGACCCGACTGTGCCGATCATCTACCAGGTCGACCATTCCCGCGACGGCGGCAGCTTCACCACACGCCGCGTTGTCGCCATCCAGCACGGCAAGCAGATCTTCAACCTCGCCGCCAGTTTCCACGCCGTGGAAGATGGCTGGCACCACCAGCACGCCATGCCGGAAGTGCCGGGCCCGGAAGCACTGGACGACCGCGTCGAATGGCGCCGCAAATTTGCCGAGCAGGTGCCGGAACGCCATCGTGGCCATTTCCTGCGCCCGCGTCCGATCGAAATGCGTGAGATCGACCCGCTGGACCCGCTGAAGCCGGCAAAGGCGCCGGACGAGCAGAACCTCTGGTTCCGAGTCGCCCGCGAGATCGACGAAGCGCCTTGGCTGCACCACTGCCTGATGGCCTATGCCAGTGACATGGCGCTGCTCGGCACCGGCAACCGCCCGCACGGCGTGTCCTGGATGACGGGCGAGCTGATGTCCGCCAGCCTCGACCATGCAATGTGGTTCCATGCGCCGATCAAGTTCGACGAATGGCACCTCTATTCCATGGACAGCCCCTATGCCGGGGGCGCGCGCAGCTTCAACCGCGGCTCCATCTTCTCGCAGGATGGGCGGCTCGTGGCCAGCGTGGCGCAGGAAGGCCTGATGCGTCCGGTGCGCAAAAAGTCCTGATCACAGTTCGCAAATGCAAAAAGGCTTGCACCAGCGAGCGCGATCATTACACCGGGAGTCCGGAGCGTAGCGCAGTCTGGTAGCGCATCTGGTTTGGGACCAGAGGGTCGTAGGTTCGAATCCTATCGCTCCGACCATCCCCTCCTCAGGCTTAAGAACCTGAATTTGTTGGGAATAATCCTGTAAATTCAAGCCCCACAAGCGCGCGCCGTATCTGGTCGCTCTTGGGCTATATCGGACAAAAACGGACAGAATCCGACGTCCCGAGGTGGCTTATTGGTGGCTCAGGAATGGCACATAGCTTGAAAGCCACCGTCTTCAGACCCGAAGGACACGAGACGGACATGGCTATCAACAGGCTCAAACTCACTCAGACGAACGTTCAGCGCCTGATCAGAGCGCACGGCGGAACAAAAAAAGAGCGCCACTGGGATACCGAAGTGCCGAGACTCTTTCTTGCGATCACACCGAACGGCAGTGCGGCCTACAAGCTCCAGATCGTGAAACCGGACGGCGGCAAGACAGACGCCAAGCTCATTTCAGTGGATGATGGTTCCCCCGAGATCGCCCGCGCTCTGGCGACGAAAGAACTGGGCCGTATGGCGCTGGGAGACGCCGACCCGGTCGCCCGCCGCCGGGCAAAGAAGGAGGAGGCAAAACGGGAAGCCGCTGCGACGTTTGCCGCCCTGGCGAACCGCTTCATGGCCTCCCCGGAGAAGTCTCCTCCCAGCATCAAACAACGCACCTATGATGAACGGGAGAGACTGCTGCGAGTTCATATTTTGCCTCAACTGGGCGAAGTGCCGTTCAGAAAGATTACCAGACCTCGTGTCCGGGAACTGGTCAGGCAAATTCAAGCTGAAGCGGCAAAACATCCGCGGGCCCAGGAAGGGAGCAATCCCGGCGCAAGGCTCGCCAATGAGTGTCAGGGCGTTATCCGGGCAGTATTCAACTGGGCCATCGAAGAAGAACTCGTCGAGGTGAATCCGGCGTCTTTCCGCAAGCTTTTCCGGGACACACCGGACAAGCGCCCCCAAATGCCAGAAGAAGCCCTGAAACTCATGTGGAATTCGTTGAGGTCCAACATGGGGCGTGACGAGGATCGCAACAGCTGGACATCTGCTCTCGCAATCATGTTGCACGCAGTGACCCTTCAACGGCCCGCAGAAATCGTCGCGGCCCGGCGCGAACAGTTCGATTGGACGCCGGGACAAGAGACGTGGCGAATACCGGCAAGCCAGACAAAAACGAACGAGACCTATGAAGTCCCCCTGTCCCCTCTCGCCGCTGCGCTGTTTCTCGAAGCCCTGGCAAAACACAACCAAGCCTGGGTGTTCCCGAACCAGGTCAATGACGACCACATTCGTCACGATGGACCTAAGCAGCGTTGGATACGCGTCCGAAACAAGCTCGTGAAACAATCGAAGGAAAACGCAGAATCCTGTCCGGTTGAGGGCGTACAGCTATATGACTGCCGTCGCCTTGGGCGCACGCTTATGGTACGCGAGCTGGGGGTTTCCCCAACAATTGCTGAAGCATGTATCAACCACGCACCGGACCGGTCGATGCAGAGTCGCTATGATGTGGGCAACAATGTTGATGAAATCCGTCGGGCTATGAACTTGTGGGGGAAACACGTTGGAAATCTCGTTGGTGACAACCCGATGGCCGACGCAATCAATCATTCAGCGACGAACTTGAAAGCAGGCTAATATGGAATTGCCGTACCAAGAGGTTTCCAAAGCTTACGACGAGGGTTCGATTCCCTTCACCCGCTCTAATTTTCTTCAATTAACTCAACATGTTATTTAATTCCTAGCTTCTCGAAAGCATGTGCACGGCGTTCCAGCTAGAAGAATGGATCCATCCATCAGTGTTATTGGGAATGACACGACGTCCTGATTGTTCAGAACTGCGGCTGGTCAACTGCAACTGTGTAGGAACGTTGCCCGTCCCGATGGCCAAGACTCGCGATACGGAAACTTCAGATAACGTCCCAGTTCGTTAGAAATACAAAGCTCCCAGAGCGCGCACTCCGCCGTCCCTTTATGGTAGCATTTGGGTTCGATCCCGGACCGCCGATTACAAAAATGCGGAAGGAAAAGTCGCTCAATAACAATCTCTACAATTACAAGGCTTTAGAGTTTTTTCGCAATCACAGAAGTCCTGAAAAATACATAAAAAACCCGAATTTGCGCGCCAGTTGCG
>JAWKUR010000013.1:0-91491 GCA_041398445.1 Hyphomonas sp.
CGCAGGCAGAGATCGATGGTATCGCCATGCTGCGCAAGCCTGCCGCGCCGAACGATATCCGCCGCTTCCTCGAAGACCTGCTTCAGGGCGCCTCCGCCTGATGTCCGGCGTCAGAGGGAAATGGCTTCCTTATAGATGAGCAATGCCTGCGTGCGGTTGTTGGCGCCGAGCTTGCGGAAGATCGCCGTCATGTGCGCCTTCACCGTCGCGACGGAGATATTCATCTCGTACGCGATCTGCTTGTTCAGCAGGCCGTCATTGAGGCCGGATAGCACCTTGCGCTGCGCGGGCGTCAGGTCGGCCACGCGGGCGAGCAATTCCTCGCGTCCGGCATCTGCGGCGGCGTCGCTGGGCGGGAACCACTGGCCGCCGTCAAGCGCCGTGGCGAGCGCGGCGGAGAGGTCCTCCATCGACATGCTCTTGGGCAGGTAGCCTGCTGCGCCGAGAGCCTTGGCCGTGCCGAACGCCTGCTGGGATTCCGTCGCGGAGATAACGACCACCGGACAGTCCGGCCGGGCCGCCAGCAACCGCGTCAGCCCGTCGAACTCCTGCGTGTCACCGAGGGTCAGGTCCAGCAGGATCAGGTCGAAGGATTGCGCTTTTAACTTGGAAAGTGCCTCTGCCAGGCTGCTGGCATGCTGCGCGGTGGCGCCGTCCGGAAACGCTGTGCCGAGCGCTGCTTCGAGCGCGTCACGGAACAGTGGATGATCGTCCACGATCAGGACGGTCGGAACCGGTCCCATTCTCTCTGCCTCCCCGTGCGCTGCAGGTTTCCTGACCCGCAGTCTGCATCTTGTCAGGAGAACCATACCCCCACGGAAAGGGATGTCGAGCACCATTAGACTTTTGTCTTAGCACCAATGGCCAATAGCGAGGCTTCCGCCTCGGAAGGATACTCCCGGAAAATAATAAGGCACGGGAGGAAACTGATGCCACGGACAATTAAAGGTTTACTGCTGACGGCATCTGTTGCGGTCATGACGCTGGCAGCAAATGCGGAGCAGACGGTCGAGGAACGGATTGCTGCGCTTGAGGCCATGGTGGCGGAGCTGAAAGCCGAACTGGCTGCCGAAAAGGCGGACACGGACGCTGACATCGTCCGGATCGAGACAGTGGCGCAGCAGGCGGCCCCTGCGGGCGCTGCACCGAAGACGGACGGTTTCCTCGTCGGTGACACGACCCTGAAGTTCGGCGGCATTGTCGACCTCGACGTCCACGCCACATCGCTCAGTGATGGGGGCATTGCATCGACTTCGATTGCGCGGGATTTCTACATTCCGGGCGCCACGCCGATCGGCGGGGCGGGTACCGACTTCACCGACTTCACCGCCGAGTCGTCCCGCTTCTTCCTGTCGGCGTCCCAGCCGGTGGGCGAAGGCACGGTGCAGGGCTATATCGAGATGGATTTCCTGGGCTCCGGCCAGGGCAATGAACTCGTCTCGAACTCCTACTCTCCGCGCCTGCGCCGGGCGTTCGTGAAGTACGGGAACTGGCTGGCAGGCCAGGAATGGTCGACATTCCAGAACACGTCGGCGATCCCGGAGAGTGCGAGCTTCCTAATCCTGTCGGACGGCATGGTGTTCATCCGCCAGCCTCAGATCCGGTACACGAAGGGCAACTGGATGTTCGCCCTGGAGAACCCCAATACGACCACGCTGAACTCCGGCTCACGGGATGAGAACATCATTCCGGACGTTGTGGCCCGTTACAATTTCAGCGGCGACTACGGCAATGTCTCGGTGGCCGGTATCGCCCGCCAGCTGCGCGCGGATTTCGGCACCTCAGAGGATGAAACCTTCGGCTACGGTCTCAGCGTGTCCGGCAAGGTGAAGGCCGGCGAGAAGGACGATATCCGGTTCAATCTTGTCGGCGGGGAAGGCATCGGGCGGTATGTCGGTCTCGCTGCCAGCCGGTCCACGGCGCTCGATCCGAACGGCAAGCTGGAAGCCATTCCCAGCTATGGCGGCCTGATCGCGTGGCGCCACCCGTTCGGTGAAACGGCCCGGTTCAATATCGGCTATTCCGGCCTGTTCGTCGACAATCCAAACTACCTCCCGGCGAGCACGACGACCAGGTCCGTCCAGTCCGCCTATGGCGCGGTTTTGTGGGATGTCGCCCCGAAAGTGACGGTCGGTGTGGAGCTGCTTCACGGCATTCGTGAAGTGGAATCCGGGGCGGATGGGTCGATCAGTCGCTTCACCTTCTCCACCAAATATGCATTCTGACATCAGGACGAAAATTCATGCCCTACGAGGAAACGACCATGAGCGATCAGGCAAAAATCTACCCCGTTCCGGAGGAATTCGCAGCGAAGGCGAACCTGACGCCGGAAAAGTACAAGGAGATGTACGACGCCTCGCTCGCAGATCCGGAAGCGTTCTGGGGTGAGCAGGGCAAACGGCTCGACTGGATGAAGCCCTATACCAAGGTGAAGGACGTCTCCTGGGAGACCGGAGACCTGCACATCAAATGGTATGCCGATGGCGAGCTGAACGTCACGGCGAACTGCATCGACCGCCATCTCGCCACGCGCGGCGACAAGACGGCCTTCATCTGGATCGGTGACGATCCAAACGAGAGCCACAAGGTCACCTACAAGGAACTGCACGCCGCCGTCTGCCGCTTTGCGAACGTCCTGAAGAAGCTCGGCGTCAAGAAAGGCGACCGTGTCACTATCTACATGCCGATGATCCTCGAAGCGGCCTATGCGATGCTGGCCTGCGCGCGCATCGGGGCTGTTCACTCGGTCGTGTTCGGCGGCTTCAGCCCGGAAGCCCTTTCCGGACGGATCACCGATTGCGAGTCCACTGTGCTGATCACGGCTGACGAAGGCATTCGCGGCGGCCGCAAGGTGCCGCTGAAGGTCAACGCCGACAAGGCGGCGGATCTGTCGAACGGCATGCTGAAGACGATGCTGGTCATCAAGCGTACCGGCGCCGAGGTCGATATGGTCGAAGGCCGGGACCACTGGCTGCACGAAGCGGCCGAAGGTGTCTCGTCAGACTGCCCGCCGGAGCCGATGAATGCTGAAGATCCGCTCTTCATCCTCTACACGTCCGGTTCCACCGGCAAGCCGAAGGGCGTGCTGCACACGACCGGCGGCTATCTCGTCTGGGCCTCGATCACGCATGAATATGTGTTCGACCTGAAGGAAGACGACGTTTACTGGTGCTCTGCGGATGTGGGCTGGGTCACCGGTCACTCCTACATCGTGTACGGACCTTTGGCGAACGGCACGACGACCGTGATGTTCGAAGGCATCCCGACCTATCCGGACGCCAGCCGCTTCTGGCAGGAATGCGACAAGCACGGCGTGACCATCTTCTACACCGCGCCGACGGCCATCCGCTCGCTGATGCGCGAGGGCGAGGGCCCGGTGAACGCGACGTCCCGCAAGTCCATCCGCCTGCTCGGTACGGTGGGCGAGCCGATCAACCCGGAAGCCTGGGACTGGTATTTCCATGTCGTCGGCGAAGCGCGTTGCCCCATCGTCGACACCTGGTGGCAGACCGAGACCGGCGCAACCATGATGGTGCCGCTGCCCGGCACGACAGACCTGAAGCCCGGCGCCGCCAGCCACCCCTTCTTCGGCATCAAGCCGGCGCTGGTGGATGCGGAAGGGATCGAACTGGCCGGTGCGACGGAGGGCAACCTCCTGATCACCGACAGCTGGCCAGGCCAGATGCGCACCGTCTATGGCGACCATCAGCGCTTCGTGGACACCTACTTCACGGCTTATCCGGGCAACTATTTCACCGGCGACGGCTGCCGCCGCGACGAGGATGGCTTCTACTGGATCACCGGCCGCGTGGATGACGTCATCAACGTCTCTGGCCACCGGATGGGCACGGCGGAAGTCGAGAGCGCCCTCGTCAGCCATGATGCCGTCGCCGAGGCCGCCGTGGTTGGCTATCCGCACGACATCAAGGGGCAGGGCATCTATGCCTATGTCACGCTGGTGCAGGGCGTGGAGGCCGACGAGGCGCTGCGCAAGAACCTCGTCCAGCACGTCCGTGCCGAGATCGGCCCGATCGCCTCGCCGGACCTGATCCAGTTCTCGCCGGGCCTACCGAAGACCCGTTCGGGCAAGATCATGCGCCGCATCCTGCGCAAGATCGCCGAGAACGAGTTCAGCAATCTCGGCGACACGTCCACACTGGCCGAACCGGAAGTCGTCGACGACCTGATCGAGAACCGCCAGAACCGCGGCTAACGCTGGTCTGACCGGAAACGAAGAAGCCCCTGCAATCGCGGGGGCTTTTTGTTTGATCAGATCGCCGGCAGGTCCACGCAGAATCTTGCGCCGCCGCCGTCGCGGTTCTCGGCCCAGACCTTGCCGCGGTGGGTGGCGATGATCTGTTTCACGATGGAGAGGCCGAGACCGGAATTGTTGCCGAAGGCCGTGCCTTTCGGCCGGTCCGTATAGAAACGGCTGAAGATGGTTTCCAGCTTGTCGGGCGGCACGCCGGGGCCGGTGTCTTCCACCATGATGCGGGCGATGGTCTGCGGGCCGTCATTGGTCTGGTCGAGCGTGACTTCCACAACCGAGCCGGGCGGAGAGAAGGAGCGGGCATTGTCGATCAGATTCCGGATCACCTGGCCGAGCGGCCCCTCGCGGCCCTGCACCAGCAGGCGTCCGCCCATGGTCGCGTCGTGGAAGGAGACCGTCACCGCGCCTTCGTCCAGCGCCAGAGATTCATAGGTGCCGACCACGTCGTGCACGAAGCGGGCAATGTCGATCTGCTCGTTCGGCACGCGGGTCATTTCCGCTTCGAGGCGTGAGGCGTTGGAGATGTCGGTGATCAGGCGGTCGAGGCGCTTCACGTCCAGCGCAATCACGCCGCGAAGCTTCTCGGTCAGCTCCGGGTTTTCCTTCACGCTGTCCAGCGTCTCGATGGCCGAGCGGATGGAGGTGAGCGGGTTTTTCAGCTCATGCGCTACGTCGGCCGCGAATTGCTCGTTCGCCTGGATGCGTTCGATCAGCGCCTCGGTCATGCCCTCCATGGAGGTGGCGAGGTCGCCGATCTCGTCCTTGCGGGCGGAGAGCGCCGGCACATTGATCCGTTCCGACGCGCCAGCGCGGATCCGGTCCGCCGCCACCGCCAGACGGCGCAATGGCCGCGCGATGCCCAGCGTCAGCAGCACGGAGGTGATGAAGGCCACCAGCACGGCCACGCCGATGAAGGGCAACAGGGCGGCCCGCTCGGCGCGGATGATCTCGTCGATGTCGGAGGATTCCAGCGTCAGCACGCCCACCACGGCGGAGACGCGCTGAATGGGCATCGAGACGGAAATAATCCGCTGGCCGCGATCGTTGAAGCGCTGGCTGGCCGCTTCCCCGCCTTCGACGGCGGTCTCGAATTCTTCTTCGAAAGTTTGCGTGCGGACGGCGTCGGAAGATCGCCGCGGCATCACCGGGCCGAACACATGGCTCGCCCATTCGGACATGTTCCGGCCCCACATGGCCATTCGTCCGGGCTCTCTCAGCGGCGGCAGGGCGTCCACGTCCACGCGTTCAGAGAGGTAAAAGCTGTCGCCCACCATTTCGCCGTCGGGCAGGTAGATACGTGCGCGCACCCTTTCTGGCAGGTTCAGGCGCACGATGGTCTGCCGGGCGGCATCCACGTCCAGCGCGGGCTGGGGCGTGGTGGCATCGTCACCGAGCAGGCTGGTGAAGATCTGCGCCTGCGCGACAAGATCCTGCTTCTTCGAGACGACGAAGCCGGCCCGCATCTCGTTCAGGACCATCGCCCCGATGATGAGAATGGCAAGGCCGGCAAGGTTCGACGCGAAGATCAGCCGCGCGATGCGGCTGCCGAACACCACCGAACTGTTCAGTCCGGCGCGCGGTGTCTTGCGGGTCCTGTCCTTACCGGCCATGCGGATCCTTCCGGCTGGAGCCAGATCAGGCGTCGGCAGCGACGCGCATGGAGACGATCTTGTCCGGGCTGCGCGGCGGCTCGCCCTTGGCCAGTTGGTCGACCACGTCCATGCCTTCGGTCACCTTGCCCCAGACAGTGTATTGCCCATCGAGGAAGCGGGCATCGTCGAAGCAGATGAAGAATTGGCTGTTGGCCGAGTGCGGGTAGTTGGTGCGGGCCATCGAGCAGATGCCTCGCACGTGCGGCTCGTCATTGAATTCGGCCTGCAGGTCCGGCTTGTCGGAACCGCCGGTGCCGGTGCCTTTCGGACAGCCAACCTGGGCCATGAACCCCGGAATCACACGATGGAAGACGATACCGTCATAGAATCCCTCGCGGGCAAGTTCCTTGATCCGCTCGACATGGCCTGGGGCCAGGTCAGGGCGCAGCTCAATGGTGACGCTGCCTTTGGAAGTTTCGAGGAGGAGCGTGTTTTCAGGGTCGGCCATGGGAGTTCCTGTTTCTTGTGCTAATCTACAGACTGGCTATTGAATGAAGCCCATTGCGGCAAGCCCGCGCGGCAGGAATATGCCGGGTGGGGAGGGCGCCGCCTAAAGGCTGAGGATCTATGATCGCACCTATTCTTTCGGTCATTCTGGCCGGTATTCTGTCGATAGCAGGGCTGTTGCACACACTTTGGGGCCTCGGCGTGACCTTTCCGGCTGCCAATGAGCAGCAATTGGCGCGTATGGTCGTGGGCAAGCGGGGCATCACGAAAATGCCTTCCATGACGGCCTGCCTGTTCGTGGCAGGCAGCCTGTTTGCCTTCGCCTTTCTGGCATTGGTGCTGGGTCAGCACGTACATCTGCCGGTATCGAAATGGCTGGTCGCGGCGGCCGGGGCAGGGGCTGCAATCGTTTTCACGGGGCGGGGCATTGTGGGCGTGTTGCCGGCATTCGAGCGGGCGCTGCCGGAACAGCCATTTCTGTCGCTGAACCGGCGCTTCTATTCCCCGCTGATCATCCTGATCGGAATCGGATTCGCCCTGCTGACCCTGGCGCTGCCATTCTGGAGCTGGCGCCTGGGCCTGCTGCACTGACCGCTATTCGGTGTAGCGGTAGCCGACCCCGTAGAGCGTCTCGATCGCATCGAACTCGTCGGACACTTCGCGGAACTTCTTGCGAAGCCGCTTGATGTGGCTGTCGATGGTGCGGTCGTCGACATAGATCTGGTCGTCATAGGCGGCGTCCATCAGCTGGTCGCGGCTTTTGACATAGCCCGGGCGCTGGGCGAGGGCCTGCAGGATCAGGAATTCGGTGACCGTCAGGCGGACCGGATGGCCATCCCAGGTGCAGGCGTGGCGGTTCGGGTCCAGTGTCAGCTTTCCGCGGACGATCGGCTTGTGGTCGCCTTCCTCCGGGCCGGCCTGTCCGCCGCGGGCACGGCGCAGGACAGCCTTCACCCGCTCTGCCAGAAGGCGGTTGGAGCACGGTTTGCGGACGAAATCGTCGGCGCCGATGTTGAAGCCGATCACCTCGTCGATTTCCTCGTCTTTCGAGGTCAGGAAGATCACCGGCAATTCGCTGGTCTGGCGCAGGCGGCGCAGCAGCTCCATGCCGTCCATTTTCGGCATCTTCACGTCGAGGATGGCGATATCCGGCGGGGTTTCCGTCAGCGCGGGCAGGGCGGCCTCACCATCATGATAGGTGCGGACATTGTAGCCTTCCGCCTCGAAGAACATCTTGAGAGAGGCGACGATGTTCTCGTCATCGTCCACAAGCGCGAGAGTTGTCATAGTCCGGTCCTTGTCCGCCAGTTTCAGCCCTGATTGGGGCCGGTCAGCTGTGGAGTGAAACATGGTTCGCGTCATGGAAATAGCCTCCCTTCAGTGGTCTTGCAATGAAAGGGCGTGACTTCGGCGAGCGCTTGCTCACATTAAGGCGCTTTGGAGGTCAATTGGGGCGAGGATGCCTTGAATGTTTCCACTGGCGAAGATGGTCCACTTTGGTCGCTTATAGTCCGGTATAGTCATGGGTAGTCATGCGGGGTCATGGCGTAGCCGTGTGTGGTCATGCGCCAGTCACACCAGAAACACCCTCCACACGCGTCACGCCCGATGGCCGCCAGGCCATCTGGGCGCCCATCTCTGAAAGTCACGGCAGGTACGTCACGCAACATGACGCTCATGAGGCGCCGTTCAGAGATGGGTCCCCAGACCGCTGCGCGGCCGGGGATGACGCAAGCAGAGAGTTATCCAACACTTTCGTCGCCCCATCCTGCTGCAATCATTGAGCCGAAAACAAATCCATCCGACACCTCCGTGCCCGGATGTATAGTGCGGCAGATGTCACTCCTGCACCCACCCCAAGGCTTCCCGGCACGTCTCGCCGTGATCTGGCCCCTCATCTGGGTCCAGCTCGTGCTGCTTCGCGCAGCGGTGCGCGCTGCCTATGGGAGAGGTGTGCAATACCATTGGAGCGTCTCGTCCAATGGCCGCGTGTTCCTGACATCCATCGACTATGTGCCAGGCCAGAAGTTTGAGCTGAAACCTGCAAACGATCGCCTCGCCGCTGCCTGCGACGGGCGCGCTTTCACGCCTGATTATCTCCGCATGGATCCCCTCTCCCTCGGGAGAGGGGTTGGGGTGAGGGGTAACAAAGCTGCCGCGTGCACTGCACTTGCCGAAATTTCGTGTCCCCTCATCCCCAACCCCTTCTCCCCCAGGAGAAGGGACTTAAACCTGCCCCTGCCGGAAACCTGACGCGGGCGCTCACCCCGAAAACTCAGTCCACCCCGCAAGCGCCTTCACGGGCGCCGCATGTGCTGGTGGTTTTCTTCACTCTTCCATGGGGGCGGTTTCGGTGCCTGTTTCGCCGGTATCTTCAGCGGCCTCTGCTTTTGCTGCCGCTTCGGCAGCCTGCAGGGCCATGAACATTTCCAGGACATCCTTCAGGGTCTGCATCCGGACGGCCTTCGGTTCCTTGATCACTTCGACATCAACATCGGTGATGGCGCCATTGCTGGCATGATGCGCCGTCAGTTTGAACTCGCCCTCGAACCGTTTGAGGATGACAGTGTCGTCTTCCTCAAAGACAATCTTGCTGCCGCGTCCCAGCGTCGCCCAGTCATCTCCTTCGGAAATCCGGACGGCGACGGTGATCCGGTTCGACCGGAAAGTATCGACAACTAACTGGACTTTCATCGGGTGGCCGAAATCCACTGCCTGTTCCTGGATCTGCGGCATCGGGCCGACCATCCCGGAAGGGGATGTGGGCGATGCATTTTGCGGCGTGCCCCCGGATGTGTCGATGTAGCGGGCCCGGTCTGGTCCTTCCCAGAAAATGCAGACGGCATCCCCTTTGTCGAAACGCGGAACGCACCATTCGACCGGGTTGTTATAGGCGTTCAGGTTCTTGCCGAAATAGGAGCCATAATTGGAGGACTGCTGCAAACTGAACTGGCGCGCATAGGCGGGAGACCCTGCCGGGATGATGTTCGTTCCACCGAACGGACCCGTCCATTCCAGCGTATTCGTGATGATGGCGGTCCGCTCGTTCTCGACGTCGAACTCCATGATGACGCCATGTTCTTTCAGGTTTCCGGGGAAGGATCTGGCCGATCCTTCGACAGGCGCAAAACCGATGGGCTTGCCGTCTTCGCGCCATTCGGGCGGCGCTTCCTGTTGCGGCACCTTGTAAGTTGTGGCGCACGCGGTTGCGCTCGCCATCAAGGCGAAAACCATCATTTTCTTGAGCATGTCAGACCCCTGTAATTACGCATCCACTCCAGCAGCCGCCCGTCACCCTTGTCAACTTTTGCGGTTGCGACTTTCTGGCGTAGTTGTGGCTTTCCGGGTCAGGGGCGCTGCAGGGCCAGTTCGACGTCGGTCTCGGCAGCTTTCTGGTAGAGGGTTTCGAGGCGGGCGACCGTCTCGTTACGGACCATGTCTTTCGGCTCGAACTGGTGAATGCGCCCGATGTCCTGGCCGTCGATCATCTTCAGAAGGTGTGCGAGGCCATTCATCTCGCCCGTCTTCAGCATGGAGTGCGACGGGTCGCCCGTGACGATCATCCGGGAGTTCTGGCCGGCGCGGGTCACGGCAAGGCGCATCCAGTGCTTGTCGATGTTCTGGGCGTCGTCGATCAGGATGATCGCATCCGTCAGCGTCCGCCCGCGCAGCGTGCCGAGCGGCGCGATCTCCAGCTGGCGCTCATCCAGCATGTTCTGGATGGTTGCCGCACCGATGAACTCGCTGAGGATGTCCATATAGACATCGAATTGCTCATCGCGACTCTTCTCGGCGCGCTTGGCGGCACTCATCGTTTCGCCCTCGACCAGCTGGTGCGCCCGGGTGAGAACAAGATGCTTGGCATTGCCCTGGTCCAGCTGGTTCAGGGCGGTGGCAATAGCCAGATAGGTTTTGCCGGTGCCGGTCGGCCCGAGGGCGAGGATCAGCGGAAGGGTGCGGTCCAGAAGGTCATAGGCATAGGCCAGCTGGTTCATCGAATGCGGATGGACCGGCTGGAAAATGCCTTCCAGCCGCAGGGTCAGCTCATGGCGCAGGGCATTGTCCAGGCCTTCGTCGATGCATGCCTGCAGCAGGTTTGCATCCGGCGGCAGGTTCCGGCTGACCTGGGCCGCATTGATGCGCTCGGCGAAGTGGTCTGCCAGCACGATGGCTGGCCGGTCACCGACCAGCGCATGGCTGGCAGTTCTGTCGAACATCAGCGTGAAAGGGGCAGCCGCCTTGTTCAGCATGGTGAGAAGGTCGCTGCCTTCAGCCAGTTTGTGAACAAGTTCGCCCGTGTTGTTCTGGGCCGAAATCAGTCCGGTGCCCGATTCAAAAGCCATGTGCGCCTCCAGGAATCCTGAAGGCGTTCCTTAGAGGTTTGAGGTTAAGAGTTTCTACGCGGAATCGTTCGGGTTTTCCTGTCTTTCTAAGGAAAACCCAATGATTGCCGGGCTGGAAGCCTCAGGGATCCAGACGTACAGCGCCTTGCGAGGCGTTGCCGACATGGGCCGCGTAGACCTTCAGGGCACGGCTGACCTTGCGGGGGCGCTCCTCGGCTGGCTTCCAGGCTTTGTCGCCTTTTGCCTCCATCGCGGCGCGGCGGGCGGCGATTTCCTCGTCCGTCAGCTTCGCGTTGATGGTGCGGTTCGGGATGTCGATCTCGATGATGTCGCCTTCCTCGATCAGTCCGATCAGGCCGCCTTCAGCCGCTTCCGGGCTGACATGGCCGATGGAGAGGCCGGAGGTGCCGCCGGAGAAGCGCCCGTCGGTGATCAGGGCGCAGGCTTTGCCGAGCTTCATCGATTTCAGGTAGGAGGTCGGGTAGAGCATCTCCTGCATGCCGGGGCCGCCGCGCGGGCCTTCATGGCGGATGACCACGACGTCGCCCGCCTTCACGCCCTTGTTCAGGATGCGCTTGCAGGCCTCTTCCTGGCTGTCACAGACGACAGCCGGACCGGAGAATTTGAGGATTGAGTCGTCGACGCCTGCGGTTTTCACCACGCAGCCTTGCTCGGCGAGATTGCCGAACAGGACAGCAAGACCGCCATCCTGAGAGAAGGCATGCTCAGCGGAGCGGATGACGCCTTTCTCGCGGTCGGTGTCGAGTTCCTTGTAGCGGCGCGACTGGCTGAAGGCCTGCGTCGTGCGTACGCCGCCCGGCGCAGCCAGGAACAGTTCCTGCACCGCCGGATCGTTGGTGACGCGGATGTCCCAGGTGTTCAGGGCTTCGGCCAGCGTGTCCGAATGGATGGTGCGCACGGACGTGTCGAGCTTTCCGGCGCGGTCCAGCTCGCCAAGGATGCCGAAGATGCCGCCCGCGCGGTGGACGTCTTCCATATGGACGTTGGCCACCGCGGGCGCGACCTTGCAGAGGCACGGCGTCGAACGGCTGAGGCGGTCGATATCGTCCAGCGTGAAGTCCACCTCACCTTCGCGGGCAATGGCCAGCAAGTGGAGGATCGTGTTGGTCGAGCCGCCCATGGCGATGTCGAGCGTCATCGCATTCTCGAACGCGGCCTTTGTGGCGATGCCGCGGGCGGAGACAGATGTGTCGCCGTCTTCATAATAGAGCTTGGTCAGTTCGACGATGCGCTGTCCAGCTCGGCGGAACAGGGCCTCGCGGTCGGCATGGGTGGCCAGCGTCGAGCCGTTGCCCGGCAGGCCGAGGCCCATGGCTTCGGCGAGGCAGTTCATGGAGTTTGCCGTGAACATGCCGGAGCAGGAGCCGCAGGTCGGGCAGGCATTCTGCTCGAACTCTTCGACTTCGGCATCGGTCCGGTCAGGGTTTGCGGCTTCGATCATGGCGTCGATCAGGTCGACCGCGCGCAGCTCGCCGTCGATATTGACCTTGCCAGCCTCCATCGGGCCGCCGGAGATGAAGACGACCGGAATGTCGAGGCGCAGCGCTGCCATCATCATGCCGGGCGTGATCTTGTCGCAATTGGAGATGCAGACCATCGCATCGGCACAGTGCGCGTTGACCATGTATTCCACGCTGTCGGCAATGACTTCGCGGCTCGGTAGGGAATACAGCATGCCGTCATGGCCCATCGCGATGCCGTCATCGACCGCGATTGTGTTGAATTCCTTGGCGACGCCGCCCGCCGCGACGATCTCGCTGGCGACCAGCTGGCCGAGGTCTTTCAGGTGCACATGGCCGGGCACGAACTGGGTAAAGGAGTTCACCACCGCGATAATCGGCTTGCCGAAATCGCTGTCCTTCATGCCTGTCGCGCGCCAAAGGCCGCGGGCGCCGGCCATGTTGCGGCCATGGGTCGAAGTGCGTGAACGGTAAAGGATTGCCACTTTGTGCCTCTTTTTCAGTGCTCCGGCAGGGGATTACCCGCCGGGTCCGTGATTATCAATCATGACGGAGGGGGAACGGCCAGCCCCGGAGGGCTGTTCGGACGGTCGTCCGGCCTATTCCGCGTCAGCCTTGACCGTGGCCATGCGCTGCATGCCGGCAATCACAGGTGCCAGCCGGGCGCGTGCCGCTTCATAGGCTTCCTGTCCGACGGAGGGGATATAACGGGCCTCGATTTCGTCGAGATAGCGTTCGTCGCCATCGGCGCAGATACAGACCACACGGCTGGGCTTGTCCTGGCGCGAGAGCCACTCGATGGCGCCGAGCATGACCCCGACGCTGGAAAGGCCGACTTTTGAAAGCCCATGCTCGTGCAGCAGGGTGAAGGCGGCGAGCGCGGAGGCTTCATCCATGCGGATCATGCCCGGCTCGGGCTTCATGCCGGCAAAGGAGGAGCGGCGCTGGCTGCCGAAGGCCGGGATTTTCAGCTTTTCCGTGCTGCCCGAAGGGCTGTCGAGGAAGGCATTGGAGCTTTCCGGTTCGACCAGGCAGAGCTGCGTCCGGGACGGATGGGCCTTCAGATAGTCGGCAAACCCGCGCGAGGTGCCGCCGGAAGAAGAGGTCATGAACACCGCATCGAAGGGGCCGTCGGCGAACACTTCCGGCGCCGTCCAGTTCTGGTGGGCGGCCGGGTTCAGCGGGTTGGAATACTGGTCGAGGAAGACCGAGCCGTCCTGCTGGCCGATTTCACCTGCTACGCGCATACGGGCAGCGTTTGCGGTTTCACCGGGCCTCGGCTCAGCGATGACGAGACGCGCGCCGGACCCTTCGATCTGGGCGGCATTGTGCGCGCTGATGGAGGCAGATGACACGATGGTCGCCCTAATGCCCATCCGCTCGCAGATGCAGGCCAGGGCGTTGCCGTAATTCCCGGAGGACGCATCGACGACAGCTTTGACCGGTCCGATCTTCTCGATGGTCTTCGAGAGGATGTACCAGGCGACGCGGTCTTTCACCGAGCCGAACTCGTTGCAATGCTCTTCCTTCACGAGCAATTCATGTGTGTGGGCGCCCAGCTTGATCCTGTAGGAGGTCAGCGGCGTATGGCCAATTTTGAAGGGACAATCAGCGACGGCGGTCGTAAATGGCATTTGCCTGCCTCAGTCTGCGTTTCGCAATGCAACATAGCTAGCAGGCCGGAAGCCTCACGCAAATGTGACAACTGCGTTCGGCATCATTGCATTTTCGTATGCCTCGCCGGACGGCGAGGGTGTGCGATCGGCAGTTTGCCTAGTGCGCCTCGGCCCAGTTGGCGGCGGCGCGGGCGTCAACTTCCAGCGGAACCGACAGATTCAGCGCCGGACTTGCGGCGGACTGCATCGTTTCCTTCGTCACCTGGATCAGTTTCTCGGCTTCCTTTTCAGGGCACTCGAAGATGAGTTCGTCGTGCACCTGCAACAGCATCTTCGCCTTAAGGCCCGCCTTCGCGAGCGCCTCCGGCATACGAATCATCGCGCGCTTGATGATGTCGGCGGCAGAGCCCTGAATGGGGGCGTTGATGGCCTGGCGCTCGGCAAAGGCTTTCTGCGGTCCTTTGGACTGGATGCCGGCGAGGTGCACCTTGCGGCCGAAGGCAGTCTGCACATAGCCGTGTTCCTTCGCGAACGCCTTGGTCTCGTCCATATAGGTTCGGATGCCGGGGAAGCGCTTGAAATAGGTCTTGATGTAATCGGTGGCCTCAGACTGCGGGATGCCCAGCTGGCGGGCGAGGCCGAAGCCCGAAATGCCGTAGATGATCCCGAAATTGATCGCCTTGGCCCGGCGGCGGACCATCGGGTCCATGCCTTCGATGGGAACGCCGAACATCTCGCTGGCTGTCATGGCATGAATGTCCAGCCCTTCAAGGAAGGCTTCCTTCAGGTTCGGGATATCGGCCATGTGGGCCAGCACGCGCAGCTCGATCTGGCTGTAGTCGGCACTGACAAGCGTGTTGCCTTCATCGGCGATAAAAGCCTCGCGGATTTTGCGGCCTTCCTCGGTCCGTACCGGGATGTTCTGCAGGTTCGGGTCCGTGGAGGAAAGACGCCCGGTTTGCGCGACCGCCATGGAGAAGCTGGTGTGGACGCGGCCGGTTTTCTTGTCGATGGCGGCCTGCAGGGCTTCGGTATAGGTGGAGCGCAGCTTGGACAGGGTGCGCCAGTCGACGATGGTACGCGGCAGATCATGTCCTTCCGCGGCGAGGCCTTCCAGCACGTCCGCATCGGTGACCCAGGCGCCGGTCTTGGTTTTCTTGCCGCCTTCGATCCCCATCTTGTCGAACAGGATTTCGCCAAGCTGTTTGGGGCTGCCGATATTGAATTCCTCGCCCGCCTGCTCATAAGCTTCAGCCTCCAGCGCGGCCATGCGCTGGGAGAAGTCTGCCGACAGGCGGGAAAGCTTGTCGCGGTCCACCTTGATGCCTTCGCGTTCCATCGCGGCGAGCACAGGCACAAGCGGGCGCTCCTCCGTCTCGTAGACGGTGGTGACCTTTTCCTTATGCAGAAGAGGCTTGAAGGTTTGCCACAGGCGCAAAGTCACATCGGCGTCTTCCGCGGCGTATTCGGTGGCCTTGTCCAGTGCCACGCGATCAAAGCTGAGCTGGGACTTTCCGGTTCCGACGACGTCCTTGAAGGAAAGCGGTTTGTGCCCGAGATATTTCTCCGACAGAAGGTCCATGCCGTGGCTATGCTTGCCCGCGTTCAGGACATAGGAAAGCAGCATCGTGTCGTCGATTGGCGCGACATGAATACCATGCTGGGCAAAGACGTTGAGGTCATACTTGATGTTCTGGCCGATCTTCAGCACAGCATCGTTTTCCAGCAGCGGCTTCAGCGCCTTGATGGCGTCTTTCAGGCGTACCTGGCGGGGCGGGTCGGCGCCGAACATGTCGCCATCGCCGGCACCGTTCGGATCGACATGGCCAAGCGGGATATAGCAGGCCTCTCCCGGTGAGAGGGCCAGCGACACGCCGACAAGGTTTGCCGCGACGGAGTCGAGACTGTCGGTCTCTGTGTCGACGGCGACATAGCCTTGCTTCGTGGCGCGGGCGATCCAGTCTTCCAGATCCTTGAAGTCGCGCACGCAGACATATTTGGAACGGTCGATCGGATCTTCCGCTGGCGGAGCAGCTTCCAGAGCGCCTTCCTTCTCCATCATTTCGCGCACGCGGCGCGTGATGGTCCGGAACTCCATTTCTTCCAGGAAGCTCAGCAGCGTGTCGGGATCAGGATCCTGCACGGCGAGATCTTCCAGTTTCACCTGTAGCGGCACATCATCCTTCAGGGTGACGAGGTCGCGGGAGAGGCGGATCTGGTCGGCGAAATTGATCAGCGTTTCGCGGCGCTTTGGCTGCTTGATCTCTTCGGCACGGGCCAGAAGCGTATCGAGGTCACCATAGGTTTCCAGCAGTTGGGCGGCGGTCTTCACGCCGATGCCGGGTGCGCCGGGCACATTGTCCACGCTGTCGCCCGCAAGGGACTGGACGTCGATCACCCTTTCCGGGCCGACGCCAAATTTCTCGATGACTTCCTCGCGGCCCATCGTCTTGTTCTTCATCGTGTCGAGCATGACGATGTGATCGGAGACGAGCTGCATCAGGTCCTTGTCGGACGAGACGATGGTGACGCGCGCACCCTTTGCCTCGGCCTGGCGGGCATAGGTGGCGATCAGGTCGTCAGCCTCGAAGCCCTCAAGCTCGATCGCATGGGCCGCGAAGGCCTCGGCCGCGCGGCGGACCAGCGGGAATTGCGGACGCAGTTCTTCTGGCGGTTCGTCACGGTTTGCCTTGTATTGGTCGTACAGCTCGTTCCGGAACGTGTGCGAGGACGCATCGAAGATGCAGGCAAAGTGGGTGGGCCGTTCTTCGCCCTTCAGATCTTCCAGCAGCTTGAACAGCATGTTGCAGAAGCCGCTCACCGCACCGATCGGCAGGCCGTCGGACGAGCGGGTCAGCGGCGGCAGGGCATGGAAGGCCCGGAAAATATAGGCGCTGGCATCGACCAGATAGAGGTGGCTGTCCTTGGTGACGGGGGCGGTGGCCATGGGCGAGAATCCTTTGTTGCCGTTGGTTTACCCGCCAGAGCGTGGCGCGTCACCCGCCGGGTAAGTGTTGGGCGATTCTGCTTGTGGAAAGCCTTCCGCTGGGTAAGGTCACAAAAAACATATTCAGGGAGGAATAGGAAATGAGCGGATCTGACAGCAGAACGCCCTGGCATCTGTGGGTGGTCGGCGGGCTTGGCGTGTTGTGGAACGGTTTTGGCTGTTTCGACTTCACCATGACCGCCACGAAGAATGCTGCCTATCTGGAGCCATATCCGAAGGAAATGCTGGATTACTGGCTCAATATGCCGGTGTGGATGTGGCTGCTCTGGGCGATTGGCGTGTTCGGCGGGCTGGCGGGCAGCCTGGCCCTGCTGGCGCGGCGCAAGCTCGCCTATCCGCTGTTCTTTGCGTCCTTCCTCGCAGCAGCCGTCAGCATGGCGCTTGGCTATGCCGACAAGGACGCCCCGCGCATGGAAGGCGCCGAGGTGATGAGTGTCGTCATCCTCGCCATAGCCTTGTTGCTGGTGCTCTATGCCCGTTGGTTATCCCGCGGGGACACCTTGCGCTGATCCGCCAGGCCTCTAGCGTCTCTCCAAAAGGGAGGAAGACATGACCGAGATGAACAAGACTTGGGTGCTGCGCAACCGGCCGGTCGGCGAGATCAAGGAAGGCGACCTTGAACTGGTCGAGACACCGTTTGAGCCGCTGGAGGAAGGGCAGGTCCGCGCGAAGATGATCTATCTGTCGCTCGATCCGACCAACCGGATCTGGATGAGCGATATGGACGCCTACCTGCCGCCGGTTGGGATTGGCGACCCGATGCGGGGAAGTGGCCTGGCCGTCGTGGTCGACAGCCGGAGCGAGCATCTGAAGCCCGGTGATATCGTGAATACAGGCCTTGGCGCGTGGACCCTGTATCCGGTCCTGCAAGGGGATACGCTCACGCCGCTGCCGAAACTGCCGGGCGTGCCACTGACGGCGTTTATGGGGCCGCTCGGCGCGACAGGCATGACGGCCTATTTTGGCCTGATGGATATTGGCAAGCCGAAGGCGGGCGAAACCGTGGTCGTGTCGGCGGCTGCGGGCGCGGTCGGCTCCATGGTAGGACAGATCGCGAAGATCCAGGGCTGCCGTGTGGTGGGTATTGCAGGCAGCGAAGACAAGTGCCGCTGGCTGACCGAAGTGGCCGGCTTCGATGCGGCCATCAACTACAAGACCGAGGATGTCGGTGCGGCTCTGGACGAACACTGCCCGAATGGCATCGACATCAATTTCGAGAATGTTGGTGGGCAGATCATGGATGAGGTGATCGCGCGACTGAACGACTTCTCGCGTATGCCACTCTGCGGCCTGATCAGCACCTATAATGCAACTGGGCCGGTGCCGGGGCCTGCCAATTTCTCCAACTTTCTGATGCGCCGCACTCTGGTGAAGGGCTTCATCGTCATCGACTACTTCCCGCGCTTCCCGGAAGGCATCCAGCAGATGGCCGGGTGGCTGATGGAGGGGAAACTGAAGTTTGAAACCGATGTGGTGAAGGGCTTCGAAAACGCTCCGGCAAGCCTTTCGCGCCTGTTTGAAGGTAAAAATCTGGGCAAACTCGTTGTCGAGTGCAGCCAGCCGCCCGCCTGACTTGCGCGCCGTTCATCTCTGGTTCAAGCGTAATACGTTGAATTGGTAGGTGAAACGGCTGGGAAAGGGGACGCCATGCGGTCAGGAAAGGTAAAACAGGCAGGTGTCATCCTGGCTGGCGCCTGCCTGATCGGGCTCGGCGGGTGTACCAGCGAAGATATGGCAATGTTTGCCGATGCAATGGCGGCGGCCTCTGACGAGATGGCCGTCACCCTTACATCTACGCCCAGCTTTGGCTGTGACTACAATATCGACGGCTATCTGGTTTGTGACGATACCGGGGACGGGTTCGCGGACCGGTATGCCGATGCATACGATGTCGCCCCGGTGGCCTATCTGCCCGTCACGCCGCCCGTCCGGGTCAACGGATACGGCGAAGCCTACCAATATGATGGTGGGTGCGATTGCTGGCTGCGAGAGCCGTCACTGGATGAGGCGCCACCGCCGCGTGACCATGGACATCATCACGACGACTAGAGCACGAGCGGCGCAATCCAGTAGCCGACTACCGTGATAATCACGATGCCCATCAGATTGATGCGGAAGCCCTGCTTGATCATCTCGCTGATCGGCACTTTCCCGGTGGCATAGATCACGGCATTCGGCGCCGTGGCGACAGGCAACATGAAGGCGCAACTCGCGGCCACAGCTGCCGGAGCAAACAGGGACTGCGGCGCAGCCCCGACGGCAATGGCCAGCGAGCCGATAATCGGGGAAAGCGTTGTCATCGTCGCGACGTTGGATGTGACTTCGGTCAGGAAGATCACCATCGTCACCATGATCAGAACGATCAGCAGCGGTGGGAAAATGCTGAGCATTTGCATCTGCTGCCCGATCCAGTCTGACAGGCCCGTCGCGTGCATGGCCTTGCCGAGGGCAATGCCGCCCCCGAACAGGATGATCACGCCCCAGGGCAGCTTCACCGCTTCTTCCCAGGTCATCAGGGCGCGGTTCTCTCCGCCGCCTGCGGGAACAAGGAACATCAGCAAGGCGCCGAACAGGGCGATAATCGTATCGGTTTGTCCGCCATAAGCTTCGAGCAGGGGGTATCCCATACTGGTCAACAGCTTGGTGGCCGGCAGACGGATGACCCACAGCGTTGCAATGATACCGAACACGATGGCGATCCGTTGTTCCGGCGTCTTTATAGGGCCGAGTTCGAGCAGGTCATGGTGCACCGAGGCACTCATCGAGTCTGCATGCTTGTATTTCGGCAGGGCGCGCGTCACGGCCCACCAGGCGGCTGGCACAAGCAGGGCGGCCGTCGGAATTCCGAAAATCATCCATTGGCCGAAACCAATCCCTTCGCCCGTTTCGTCCTGCAGCCATTTCAGCGCGATCAGGTTGGTGGGAGTGCCAATCGGCGTAGCGACCCCGCCGATGGAGGCGGAATAACAGACGCCAAGCAGGATGGCGGTGGTGAACTTGCCATCCTTGTCGTGAAGGGCTGCGGCAGCAGAAATCGCAATCGGGACCATCATCAGTGAAGTGGCCGTGTTGGAAATCCACATCGAAAGCACAGCAGTCGCCAGCATGAAGCCGAAGATCAGTGCCTTGGGAGACGTGCCGACCCGGTCAACGATGTTGAGGGCGATGCGCTTGTGCAGGTGCCAGCGTTCCACACCGAGCGCGATCACGAAGCCGCCAAGCAACAACAGGACGATCGGGTCCATGTAGCTGCCGCTGATGGCGCGGGGGGAAAGGGCAGCGACCCCCAAGGCGTCGGCATTCTCATTGTGGCCTATGATCGCCGCACCCACAGGCAGAACGACCAGTGGCAACAGGGATGTCGCCGGAATCGGGATCGCTTCAGTTGCCCACCAGGTGGCCATCAGCACGAGGACACAGGCCGTCAGCCAGGCTGGCCAGGACAAGCCCCCAGGAGGGCCGGCAATGAGCATGAGCGCCGGAAGAACAATCCCGAGAATGAGGCCGATCGTCCGGTGCGAGAGCGTCATGCAGGGCCTTTCAGGGCGGCAAAGGCGGTGTCGAGTTCCGCCTTGAGGTCTGAGACGGCCTCCAGGCCGACATGGATACGAAGCAGCGGACCCGGGCGTGTGTCGGTCCAGCTCCCCTTGGAACGGGTGAGCTGGTGGTCACACGGAATCAGCAGGCTTTCATAGCCACCCCATGAAAAACCCATGCCAAACAAGTGTAAAGCGCCCAGAAAACGGTCCATGCCGCCTTCCGGGATGGCATTCAGGACCAGACCGAACAGGCCGCTGGAGCCGGAAAAGTCGCGCTTCCAGATTGCATGATCCGGACTTGAAGGAAGGGCCGGATGCAGCACTTCGGCGACTTCCGGACGCTCTGCCAGCCAATTGGCCAGTTCCAGCGCTCCGGCTTCATGCGCTTTCAGGCGTGTGTGCAGTGTGCGTAGGCCGCGTAGGGCCAGATAGGCATCATCCGGGGCGAGGCCGATACCGAAATCTTCCGATGTGGCACAGATCCGGTTGTACAGCCGTTCGTCTGACGTGATGACCGCGCCGCCAAATGCGTCAGCGTGGCCGACGATGTATTTCGTCATCGCATGCACGACGATGTCAGCACCAAGTTCCAGAGGCTTCAGGAAGTATCCTGCGCCCCAGGTATTGTCCGCGATGGTTGGGATGCCGCGCTCACGTGCGATGGCCGTGATGGCTGGCAGGTCCGAAATCTCAAAGGTGAGGGAACCCGGCGACTCCATGAAGATCGCCTGGGTTTCAGGACGGATCAGGTCCGCGATGCCGGCACCGATGCGCGGATCATAGCGGGTGCAGCTGGCGCCCATATGCGTCAGGCGGCGTTCACAGAAGCGGGCCGTGGGGCCGTAGGCGCTGTCGGGGATGAGGATGTGGCCACCGGCATCTACACATGCAGCGATGGCCAGCGCACAGGCCTGCAGGCCATTCGACGTAAGGCGCACATGGCGGGCGCCTTCAAGCTCGCCGAGGGCGGCTTCCAGTTCGCGGTGAACACCGAGGCCCATCCGACCATAGCCCGGCTTGGACTCGTAGAGAGCTTCTTCTGTGCGGAACAGAACTGTGGAGGCGCGCTCCACAGGCGGGTTCACCGTGACGCTGCCGAGGCGGGCGCCGCGCGTGTGGATTATGCGCGTTTCAGGCCGTTTCATGCGGCGCCTGTGACCACCGGACGTGAAGGATCGGACGCCCACTCGGTCCATGAGCCGTCGTAGACAGCGACATCCCAGTTGCCGAGGCGGGCATAGCCGAGCGCGAGAATGGCGGCCGTCACGCCCGAACCGCAGGTAGTGATCGTCGCCGTCTTGGTGTCCGGCAGCAGGTCCTGCAACTCGTTCACTGTTTTGAGGGTGCCATCCGCGTGGACCATTTCGCTGGAGGGGACGCTCAGGCTGCCGGGGATATGGCCGGAGGAAAGCCCTTCGCGCGGCTCAGGTGCTTCGCCAGTGAATCGCGCAGCCGGGCGAGCGTCGACAATCTGGTGGGAACCGCTTGCGGAGGCCGCGGCGACCTGGCTTGCATCTTTGACAAGGTCGCTGCGCACACGTGCCGTGAAGTGGCGTTCGAACGCGACGGGCGGCATGTCTTCGAGATCGCCCCCTGCGGCTGTCCATGCCGCAAGACCACCATCGAGCACTTTGACATCGTTATGGCCCATGACGCGCAGCATCCACCAGACTCGTGCGGCAGCACAGTAATTGTTGCGGTCGTAAACAATCACGCGGTTGCCATCGCCAATGCCTAGCTTGCGGACACGTGAGGAGAACAGGATCGGGTCGGGCAGCATGTGCGGCAGGTCTGTGCCTGGTGCACAGATTGTGTCGATATCAAAGAAGACGGCCCCGGGAATGTGGCTCTCCGCCCAGACTTCGCGGCCTGACTTTTCCGGATTGGTGAATGGCGCAAAATAGGTTGCGTCGACGATCCGGATATCGGGCGCCGAGATATTCTGTTTCAGCCAGTCAGCAGTGACGAGGGGATCGCCCGTTTCCATTCCTTACCCTTTGATCCATGGCGGAACCGGCAAATCTTTCGATCGCAGGAATTCCGGATTGTATAGTTTCGACTGATAGCGGTTGCCGTAGTCGCAAAGCATCGTAACGATCGTGTGGCCGGGGCCAAGATCCTTCGCCATTTTTACTGCACCCGCGATGTTGATGCCAGCGGACCCGCCAAGGCAAAGACCTTCATGTTGAACCAGGTCGAACAGGATGGTCAGCGCTTCGGCATCGGTGCATCGATAGGCGCGGTCAACGACAATGCCCTCTAGATTTGCCGTGATGCGGCCCTGGCCAATCCCTTCGGTAATGGACGTGCCTTCTGATTTCAAAACGCCGTTGGTGAAGTACTCATACATCGCTGCGCCGCCCGGATCCGCGAGGCCGATCTGGACCGACTCACGCTTTTCCTTGAGGGCGAGCGAGATGCCGGCGAGCGTGCCGCCTGAGCCAACCGCACAGATAAAGGCATCGAGCTTGCCGTCGGTCTGGGTCCAGATCTCCTGGCCGGTCGTGTCATAATGTGCCTTGCGGTTGGAGACATTGTCGAACTGGTTGGCCCAGATGGCGCCGTTCGGTTCGCTCTTGGCCAGGTCTTCGGCAAGCCGGCGGGAATAGTGCTGGTAGTTGTTCGGGTTTGCATAAGGCACGGCGTCCACTTCGATCAGCTCCGCGCCGAGGAGTCGGATCGCGTCTTTCTTCTCCTGGCTCTGCGTGCGCGGCATCACGATGACCACGCGATAGCCAAGGGCCGCACCGACCAAAGCAAGCCCGATCCCGGTATTTCCAGCCGTCCCTTCCACAATCGTGCCGCCCGGCTTCAGTTCGCCAGAGGCCTCCGCATCGCGCACAATACCGAGGGCCGGACGGTCCTTCACGGATTGGCCGGGGTTCAGGAACTCGCACTTGCCGAGAATCTCGCAGCCCGTCTCGTCCGAGACCTTGTTCAGGCGAAGAAGCGGCGTGTTTCCAATGAGGTCGATAACGGAGCGATAGGTTTGCATGCGGGCGGTTTCCAGATGGGTTTCCGTGTTGAGTGCGAAAGCTAGGGTGTCAGGCTCCGCAGGACAACCATCACAGGCCGGGCTTCATCTAAACTGATCGATCATCTGTCCTGTAGTCGTACCTGCAGTTGGGGGCGTTACCGGGCCAGATAGATGAAATTTCATCGATCTGGCTTCCGCCTCGTTCACCCGTATTTCGTACAAATGATTCTGCTTGAAGGTCCCTTGGCGGGAGGGGAATTCGGATGGCGTCAGGCTAAGATGGCCAGGTGATGGGGACCAGACATTGACAGGTTTCATGAAGAGCATTGCTGTTCCTGAAAAGCATGCGGCCAGCCTGCGTGCAAAGCAGCTGGATATGGTGCGCCGGATCACATTGATCATGGTTTTGGCGAACATCGTGAATGCGGGCATCGTGGTGATATGTTTCCACGCGACCACGGCCAGCGATCTACTTTATATCTGGAGTGCTGCGGTTCTGGCGGCGAGTACGGTGGCTGTCGGCACCCAGTTCTTCAATCCGAATGACATGGACCCGATGGAGGCGCGCTCCCAGAATGCGCTCGACAATTTTGCGCGCGCTGCACTGCTGAGCGGGATTCTGTGGGGGATCGTGCCGGTCATCGTCATGAATGCGGCCAACCCGCAAGGGCAGATGATCATAGGCGTGATCATGGCCGGTATGATGTTCGCCGGTACGTTTCTCATGGCACGAACGCCCCGTGCGGCGATCTCGTTCCTCCTGCCTGTAGGGGCAGGTGTTGTTGCTGCGATGGAGTTCCAGAAGGACTCCACCTACCAGTTCATATCCTTCCTTTCACTCGCGTATATTGGCGTTCTGGTTCTGGCCGTGCGCTGGTCACACAAGCAGTTCGTGGAGCAGCATCTCAGTGAGTGCGCTGTGAAGGAGCAGTCGCAGCTGATTGGCTTACTTCTGCGTGATTTCGAGGAAAGCACATCCGACTGGCTCTGGCAGACAAATGCCTATGGACGCCTGCAGGATATACCGCTCGTTTTCGAGGGGGTGAAGGAAACGGACAGCATCATGCGCAAAGGTGAGCCTCTGCTTGACCTTTTCGTGAGGGACGACGCGCTTCAAATTCTGGAGACCAGCCTGATGCGCCGCCAGGGCTTCAGGGACCTGTCCCTTCAGGTCAAAACCGAGGAAGGTTCGGAGCGCTGGTGGTCGGTCACCGGCAAGCCGATCTTTGAAGGCGGCAAGTTCCAGGGCTTCCGGGGGGTGGCGACGGATATCACCCAGTCGAAAGAGAGCGAAGATCGCATTGCGTACATGGCCCATTATGATGGCCTGACAGGGCTGCCGAACCGGATCACCATGCAGGAGCATCTGGAGAAGGCCTTCCGCCTGACCGTTGACTCGAAAACACACCGGGCCCTGATCTGGCTCGACCTCGACAATTTCAAATGGGTGAACGACACGCTTGGTCACCCGGCGGGTGATGAGCTGCTGCGCCAGGTGTCAGGCCGCCTTACAGGACTGTGCAGGGATGAAGATGTCGTTTCCCGTATCAGCGGCGATGAGTTTGCCCTGATTGTCGAGCGCTCGAACCGCGAGACACTTGAAGATTTTCTGGACGATCTGGTGGAGCGTCTCTCGGAACCTTATGACATATGGGGCTCCACGGCGAATTGCTCCGCTTCGGTGGGAGTGCGCCTGTTCGATAGCTTCACCCAGGATGTGCGGGTTCTGCTCAAGCATGCGGACCTTGCGCTTTATCAGGCGAAGAAGCTGGGCAAGGGGAACTGGTGCATGTTCTCTGACGAGCTGGACGAAAAGGCACGCGCGCGTCAGCAGATCGAAGCAGACCTGCACCGTGCGCTCGACAATGACGAACTACGCGTCTTTTTCCAGCCGGTGGTCGATGCGGCAACGCTGGAGATTTCCGGTTTCGAGACCCTGCTGCGGTGGGACCATCCCAAACGTGGCCTGGTCTATCCTGGTGAGTTTATCGAGCACGCCGAAGACATTGGCCTGATCACGCGGATCGGCGATTGGGTTATCCGCGCAGCAATGTCCGAAGCGCGCCGCCTGCCGGACCATATCGGAATTTCAGTAAATATCTCGCCATTGCAGATCCATTCCCAGAGCCTGGTGCCGACAATCATGCAGGCCATCGCTGCAAATGGAATCGCACCTGAGCGCCTTGAGCTGGAAATCACCGAGAGCGTGTTGATGTCGGATACCGAATTCACGCTGCAGCGCCTGCACCAAATCAAGACGATTGGTGTGCGGATTGCCCTGGACGATTTCGGGACCGGCTTTTCCTCGCTCAGCTATTTGCGCAGCTTCCCGTTCGACAAGATCAAGATCGACAAGAGTTTCGTGTCGGATCTCGAAAGCCGGGCAGACAATCGCGCGATAGCGGTTGCGACCCTGAACCTCGCCCGGTCCCTCGGGATGAGTTGTACGGCGGAAGGGGTCGAGACCGGCTTCCAGGCGGACTTCTTGCGCGACAATGGCTGCGACAACCTGCAAGGCTTTTTCATCAGCCGCGCCCAACCGCTCGACAGGCTACGCCACCTGATCGAGTTGAAAGAAGTGGCTGTTCCTGATGCGGCGCCTGCATCCCGGCCAATGCTGCGCATGGTAGAGCCAGATGTTCCTGCAAAACGCACTGCCAGCGCATCCTGACTGACAGCCAGATCATGGACTGGATGCCGGACGGCTTACTCGTCCGGCTTGTCCTCCGTCTTTTTCTTCCCGAACAGCAGGTTGCCCAGCGCTTCCGTGGCCGCTTTTTCTGCGAGGTCTTCGGTAGTTTCCGTTTTCTCTGGCTCTGTGCCTGCCTCATCGGTGGAGGACGTACCAGATTTACTGGTCCCTGTGGCTGCGCCCAGAATGTCCGTGAGCGGATTGGAGTTTGTGCCACTGCCGGACTTGCCCGTAATTCCTTCAAGCAATTGACCCGTCAGGTCCTGCTTGAGTTGGCTGGTCACGCCAGAGAGGTCGGGGGTCACTTTCGGGTTTGTCCAGCTGCCGGACAGGCGGATGGGCACCGGAATGCCATTCAGCTGCACCACGCTGCCCGTGCCTTGTGCCTTCTTGTCGATGCTCGTCGCCAGACGCAGGTCCAGGGACTGGCCGCCAAGATTGATGTCACCTGACCCATCGATGCCCAATACCGGGCTCAGAAGTTTCATCAGGTCCACATTCGCAACACCATTTTTCACAGACAAAACGGTATCGAAGCTGGTGAAGTCCGTCGTGGCTTCCGGTGAAAGCGCGGAGGTGAAGTCGAGACTCTGCAGCTGACCGCTCGAGACAGCCTGTAGGAGCGAATCCTTGCTGCGCACGAGCTGGGCAACGTTCAGGCCCTTGATGGCGCCATCATTCAGTTTCGTGCTCACCTCGCCATTGAGGGCTTTCATGATCTCATCAATGGAGGCGCCCGTGGAATTGGCCGACACGTTGAACGTGCCAGTGCCGGACAACTTGTCAAAGCCGGCCAGCGTACCAAGCAGGGAGGAAACGCCCACATTGTCGCCAGTCATATCGATAACGATCGCAGGCTTCGCGGCTGAGGCGTCCACATTCATCTTGCCGGCCCAGCTTCCGCCAAAGGCCGTGAAGGCCGGCAGGTCTGCGGTCAGCTTGCCGTTCCTGAGGACAGCATTCACCTGAGCATCTTTCAGGACCACATTGCCGAGGGTCAGCGTGGTGGTCTTGATCTTCAGGTTCGCGTTGACGGCCTGCAGGCCCGCCAGGTCCAGCGGTTCGCTGCTCCACCCCTCCATGGGCTGTTGCGGTTTCTTTTCCTGGTCCTCGGCTGCAAGGAAGGGCGACAGATCCAGTTCACCCATGTCGAGGTTGCCCGTCAGCCGGGGTTTCTTGCCGGACAGGTCGACCCCGGCAGTGCCGGTCGCCTTGATGTCGTCGAGGGCGAAGGCGAGATTCTTGATGGAGATCTTCTTGAACGAGCCGGAGATGTCGCCTGCGGTCGAGAAGCTTTTCATCGTATCGCCCTCGGGCATCTCCACATCCGCAGCCTTAAGCAGGGCGCGCAGCTCCTTGCTGGATGCGTCGATCGTGCCGTTCACCTGGCCGTCACCGGCCAGAGACGCCTCCCCTTTGTAGGAGGCGTTCAGCAGGGCGCCCGTGTGCTGGATGTCGATGTCTTTAAGGGCAAGGGCGTCGGCCGTGCCGCTGACCTTGCCGGACATGCTCACCTTTTCGAGTGCATCTTCGGCAGGGATCTCGATGCCCATGTCCTTCAGCAGCTTGCCTGTATTGGGCGCTGAAGCCTTAAGAGAGCCGTCGACAGCCGGGCTGTCCTTCAGGGCGACGGAACCCGTGAAGCCCAGATCCAGCTGGTCGCCTTTCAGGCCGAGCGTATCGAACTTGATAACCAGCGCATCGAAGGGACCGGAGACGCTGCCTTTCATGTCACCGGCACCAAGGGGGGCGAGGTTCACTGGCATCTCGACTTTTGCAAAGCTGGCCAGATCAGCGAGATTTGCCGCGCTGAGGGTAAAGCTGCCATCAAGTGCGGGAGCCTCGCCCATTGTGACAGAGCCAGCAAACGTACCGGAGGCGAGCTTCGAATCGAGCTTGAGGTCCAGCTTTGAGGGCGCTCCGTTCTGCAGGGTTTCAGGTGTGTCGAGTGCCAGCTCGACATCGAATGCCTGGTCCTGGAAGATCCCATCGGCCTGGGCTTTCAGAGGTTTGTCGAAGCCTTGCATGGAGGCGTCGAGATTCAGGTCCTTCAGGACGTATTCCGTGCCGGCCTCATCGTCGCGATAGGTCAGTGATGCGTTCTTGAGGCTGGCCTTGCCGATGCTGGCGTTCACACTGGCGCCATCACCCGTGGAGGCCGGTTGTTCCGTTTCGGTGGTGCCGAAGTCCCAGTTCGTGCGGCCGTCTGCCAGTTTCTCAAGCTGAACATTGGCGTCGACGAAGGCGAGTTCCTGAACTTCCACGCGGCGGGAGAGCAGGGGCATCCACTTCACCGAACCGCGCAGTTCGCCCGCTTCAATCATGTTCGGTGCAGAGAAGCCGTCCGGGTTGGCCACCGTGACACCGCCGACGCTGGCGGAGATTCGCGGGAAGACTGAAACGCTGACATCGCCGGTCAGCAGAACTTCGCGGTTCAACGCACTGGTTGCCGCCTTTTCGATCTGCGTCTTGTAAACCGATTTCGGGACGAAGAAGGGGATGGTCAGGGCTGCAACGAGGAGAAGGCCGAAAATACCGGCCAAAATCAGGATTGTACGTTTCATGTCTGCCGCCTTGAGATGTGTACTGGCACTATAGATGGGTATTATGTCGGATGAATGGCTGTGGAAAAAACGAAATAGCTGATTCCGTGTGAACTTCCCCGCTTGACCCACTCATCGCCCCCGCATAAAGAGGCGGCTCGCCGCAATCGCGGCCCGGAAAATGCGCGGGTGTAGCTCAGCTGGTTAGAGTGCCGGCCTGTCACGCCGGAGGTCGCGGGTTCGAGCCCCGTCACTCGCGCCATTTTCTCCTTCTCCCCAAAAAGACAGGCTTATTGTGTGCTGGTGCTTCGGCTTCGTGCCGTCCATGCGCCTGTAACAAGCCTTCCGATTCTGGTTAGCTGCCATCCTCGGCGGAGTGGGCGCGATTGATAGCGGCGCGTGTGCTGTCTGACACTTTGTCGAGGTTCAGCAGGACCTTGTCGAAGTGCACATCGGCGATGGCATCAAGCGGAACCCGCACATCGCCCGTATTCTCGATATAGATGACCACGTCTGGCGGGCTGATTTCCCGCACAGCGCCGAAGGCGACTTCGCCATCATGGGCAAATACGGGCAGTTCGGGTCTCAGATTTTCGTGGGCCATGTCTCTCTCCGGTCCGGTTGCTTGGAACTCAGACCGTTAAGATAGGCATGGTGAGGCGTGTGCCAAAGGCACGCGCTCATCTAACGGTAAAAATCGCAGAGCGTGTTGATCAGTGCCCGTCCGACGCCGCCGCTGCAGCGATAGTAGATCGTCTGCCCGTCCCGGCGGGACTCCACCAGGTTTGCCGCCCGCAGCTTGGCCAGGTGCTGCGAGACGGCGGAATGGGACTGTTCAGTAAGGTCGGCGAGTTGGCCCACGGGCATCTCGCCACCTTCACTGAGGGCACACAGGATTTTCAGCCGCGTTTCGCTGGCCATGGCCTTCATGACTTCGGACGCTTCATAGATGCTGTCCGAAACCACTTCGAATGCGTCATTGGCAGCTTTCTTTTTGGCCGACATCAAGTGTGTACCTCCTGAATGGTTCCTGCCTCGTCAGCAGGATCCGTGCCTTTTACCTCCGGCAGCCAGTCCGGACCGCGCAGGGCGACATAAATCGCGGGGATCACGAGTACGGTCAGTGCGGTCGAAGATGCCAGCCCGAACAGCAGTGAGATGGCCAGACCCTGGAAAATCGGGTCAGTCAGGATCACCGCTGCCCCGATCATGGCAGCGAGGGCCGTCAGCACGATCGGCTTGAAGCGGATGGCGCCGGCGTGGAGCAGCACGTCCTTGAGGGGCGTGTGTCCGTCCTCCAGGTGACGGACAAAGTCCACCAGCAGGATCGAGTTCCGCACGATAATGCCCGCGAGCGCGATGAAGCCGATCATGGACGTGGCCGTAAACGGTGCGCCGAACAGCCAGTGGCCGATCATGATACCGATCAGCGTCAGCGGAACCGGTGTCAGGATGATCAACGGAACCCGGAAGGTGCCGAACTGGCCCACCACAAGGATGTAGATCGCCAGCAGGGCCACCGCGAAGGCAGCACCCATGTCGCGGAAAGTGACATAGGTGATTTCCCATTCGCCGTCCCACAGCAGCGTCGGCTGCGTGTCGTCCGCCGGTTGGCCGTACATGCGAACCGTCGGCGCGGTCAGGCCAGCGGCGGCCCAGTCGAAGGCTTTCACCTTGTCCTGGATTTCGAACATGCCGTAGATCGGCGCTTCGTAACGGCCGGCCAGTTCGCCCATCACCATGTCGGCAAAATAGCCGTCGCGGCGGAAGATGACCGGCGAACCGCTCTCTTCCGAGACATCGACCAGCGAGCCGAGATCGACAGGCGGCGCGTTGGTCCCTGCCATCCGGGCGGGCACCGGAATGGCGGCGATTTCCTGCGACCAGTTCCGTTCCGACTTCGGCAGGCGGATGCGGATATTGAGCGGGTCGCGGCCTTCGCTGCGCGGGCTGACGCCGACGGTCTGTCCGGTAAAGGCCAGGGCAATCGTATCGAGGATGTCCTGTTGCTGGACGCCATAATCGGCGGCCCGCGGTTCATCCACAGAGACGGTCAGGCGCGGGGCCGGTTCGCCGATGGAATTGTCGACATCGACGATGAAGTCCGTTTCCTTGAAGAACTGCTCCACGACCGCGGCTGTCTCGCGCCGGGCTTCCGGTGTCGGGCCATAGATTTCGGCCAGCAGGGTTGACAGGACCGGCGGTCCGGGCGGGACTTCGACCACTTTCACGCTGGTGCCTTCCGGCATCGGCAGGGCGAGCAGGCGATGACGGATATCCAGCGCGATAGGGTGGCTGGCCCGCTTGCGGTGCGACTTTTCGGAGAGGTTCACCTGCAGGTCGCCCAGTTCCGGCGAGTTACGCAGGAAGTAGTGGCGCACCAGGCCGTTGAAGTTGAACGGCGCGGCGGTGCCAGCATAGGCCTGAATGGTCTCGACCTCTTCCACGTCGCGGATGGCATCCGCCAGCGCGAACAGGGCGCGCTCGGTATCCTCGACCGATGCGCCTTCCGGCAGGTCGACCACGACCTGGATCTCGGACTTGTTGTCGAACGGCAGCAGCTTCACAGGCACAACCTTGAAGTAGAACAGGCTGAGCGAGGCGAGTGTGGCGATACCGACGATGATCAGGAAAACCCACGAGTTCTTGCGAGAGGCCACGATGGGCCCGGCAACCTTGCGATAGAAGGCGCCAAGGCGTGTCGCTTCTGCGCCTTCCAGATGGTCTTCCTCGCCGCTGGCGCCATGGCCGTGCAGCGGGGCCTTGCCTGCGATCTTCATCATCAGCCAAGGCGCGACGCCCACGGCTACGAAGAAGGAGAACAGCATGGCGGCAGATGCGTTCGCCGGGATCGGTGCCATGTAAGGGCCCATCAGTCCGGATACGAACATCATGGGCAGCAGGGCCGAGATCACCGTAAGGGTCGCGATGATGGTCGGGTTGCCAACTTCGGACACGGCGTCGATTGCGGCTTTCACGCGCGAACGGCCATCTTTCATGGCCCAGTGACGGGCGATGTTTTCAATGATGACAATCGCGTCGTCGACCAGAATCCCGATGGAGAAAATCAGCGCGAACAGGGAGACGCGGTTGATCGTGTAGCCCATCATCAGCGAGGCGAAGAGGGTGAGCAGGATGGTCGTCGGGATGACGATCAGCGTCACCAGCGCTTCGCGCCAGCCGATTGCGAAGGCGATCAGGATCACGATGGAAATCGTCGCGAGGCCGAGGTGGAACAGCAGTTCGTTGGCCTTGTGGTTCGCGGTCTCACCATAGTCGCGGGTAACTTCCACGCGCACGCCTTCCGGAATCAGTCCGCCTTTGAGCAGGTCAACCCGGTGCAGGATCGCTTCGGCAACGTTCACGGCATTGGCGCCGGGACGTTTGGCGAGCGACAGGGTCACGGCCGGACGGGCAGCAAAGCCTTCGCCGTCTTCGCGGCGGTCCAGCGTCCACACGCGGGAGTCGCTCTCCTCACCGGCAACCCGGATCGTGGCGACGTCGGAGAGATATACGGTGCGGCCGTCGGCGCCGGGGATTTCGAGGCGCTCAAGTTCGCCAACCGCATCGATGCGGGCACCAGCCTGCACGAGAAGCGTGTCGCCGTCCTGACGGGCCGAGCCGACCGGCATGGCGGCAGCGGCCTGGCCGACAGACTGAACCAGCGTCTGCAGCGGCACGCCGTAAGCGGCCATGGCCTGGATGTCGGGCTCCACGCGCAGTTCCAGCGGGCGTCCGCCGATGATCGTGGTCAGGCCAACATCGTCGATCTTGATCAGTTCGGACTGCAGCTCTTCCGCGAGCATGCGAAGGGTCGTGTCGGTCCAGACATCCCCGGTCCATTCTTCCGGCGACAAGGTCAGCGTGACAATCGACACATCATTGATGCCGCGCCCAACCACCAGCGGCATGGGCACATCCTGCGGGATGCGGTCCATGTTCGCCCGGATCTTCTCATGCACCCGCAGGATCGCGTCATCGGCATCGGTGCCGACATTGAAGCGGGCGGTGACCATCGCGCCGTCATCGCGGCTTTGCGAGTAGACGTGCTCGACGTCCGGGATGGCCTTGATGATGTTTTCCAGCGGTTCGGTGACCTGCTCAACCACGTCCGGTGCCTTCAGTCCCGGTGCCTGGATGATCATGTCGACCATGGGCACGGAAATCTGCGGCTCTTCCTCACGCGGGATGGTGAGAAGCGCAACGAGGCCGACGGCAAGGGCCGTCAGCAGGAACAGCGGTGTCAGCGGCGAACGGATGGTCGCGCGTGTGATGGAACCCGAGACGTCCGGTTTCATTCAGTCACTCCGGCTTTTCGATTTTGTCCCCGGGCTTCAGGCCGGTGAGCACTTCATATTTGCCTTCGGTGTCGGCAAGCGGTGCGGCGAGCGCGATTGGCGCATCGACGAACCGGTCACCCACCTGCACGCGGACAAAGTCCACGCCATAACGGGTCGACACATAATCTTTCGGCACCAGGATGGCGCGGCGTTCGCCGACCGGGGCCAGCACGTCGACGCGTTCACCCACCAGGGCATCCAGTCCACCCGGCACCGTCGCATCGGCGACGATCTCGCCGTTACGCAGTTCGGGATAGACCTTGACGATGGTTGCCGTACGCAGGTCGCCGCCGCGGCTCGGCAGGCGCAGGGGGAAGGTCTCGCCATCCTTGATCTGGGCTGCGTGGCGTTCCGGCAGGGAGATGCGGACGACACCGTTCACGGTTGCGAACGTGGCGATCACTTCGCCGGGGGAAACGACGGAGCCTTCCACGACATTCACGCCGGTTACCTTTGCATCGGCAGGGGCCAGGATGCGGCCTTCGGCCTGCCGGGCGCCCAGTGCATTCCGCTCGGACTGGGCGGATGAAAGGTTACGCTTCAGCACATCCAGATTGGTGCGCTGTTCGTCGAGACGGGCTTTCGGGAAGAAGCCTTGTTCGAACAGGGCTTCGTTACGGGTCAGGTCGTCTTCTGCCTGGCGGATCTGTGCCTGAAGCGCCTCGATCCGCGATGCGAGCGCGGCCAGGTTCGGCGCGATGGTCGCATCGGTGACGATGGCGACGACTGCGCCGGCTTTCACCACATCGCCTTCGTCGATCGACAGGCGGGAGACCACGCCCTGCAGCCGCGAGCGGGCCGTGGCGGAGTCTGCTGCCTCGATACGGGCGACAGCCGGGCGGTAGTCCATCACTACCGATTCCTCGACAGTGATGGTTTCCGCAGCGGCCTGCAGGGAGAGGGCGGCAAGTGCCGCGCTGAGAAGGAGCGTCTTAGTAGCGGCCATGGTCTTCCACCTTGCCGGTTGCGGGATTGATCTGGACACAGGGGAAGCCGTCGGCCTTCCACTGCATGATGCCGCCAGCCATGTGCGCTGCGTCGGCGCCGGTGGCGGCCATGAACGCATCAAGCGCGGCGCGCGAGCGTTTGCCGGATCCGCACTGGAACACGATCTTGCGGCCGGGATCGGTCGGGATGGCCTTCGGCTCGAATGTCGAGAGCGGATGGAGCAGGGCGCCATGAATGCGCTCAAAGGCAAATTCGTTCGGCTCACGCACGTCGACGAGGAGAACCTCGTTGGCCTTCAGGCCTTCGCAGACGGTTGCGGGGGAAAGGTCACGGGGATCGGCCATATCGGTCTCCTCTTGGGGCGCGGGTGCGCTGACTGTACACTCGCCAGATACATGCGCCCGCGTAGATTAAACATGCGACATAATGCGCATTTTATAAAACACGAATATAATGGATAACGCACACAAACAAGTAATCCCCCAGGGAGATAGCAATGGCCAAGATCGTCGTATTGGGTGCAGGTTTGGGTGGTATTATCGCCGCCTATGAGATCCGGAAAAAAGTCCGCCGGCAGGATGAAGTGATCGCCGTCAACGAGACGGATTTCTATCAGTTCGTTCCGTCCAACCCCTGGGTCCTGGTCGGTTGGCGTGACCGCAAGGATATTGTGGTCGATCTTGAAAAGCCGCTGAAGCGCCGCCGTGTGCAGCTGGTTGTTGGCGCTGCGGAGAGGGTCGAGCCCGAGAACAAGCGCCTGCGCATGAAGGACGGGGCCTTCGTTGATTACGACTATCTGGTCATCGCAACCGGCCCCGAACTGGCCTTCGACGAGATTGAAGGTTTGGGCCCGGCGGGCTTCACGCAATCCGTTTGCCACATCGACCATGCCGAGGCCGGCTTCAAGGCGTTTGAGGCATTCTGCGAGGACCCCGGCCCGGTGATCGTCGGCGCCGTTCAGGGCGCATCCTGCTATGGCCCGGCCTATGAAACCGCCATGATCATCGAGACCGAGCTGCGCAAGCGGAAGATCCGCGACAAGGTGCCGATGACCTTTGTGACCTCCGAACCCTATATCGGCCACCTCGGCCTTGATGGTGTGGGCGATACGAAGGGTCTGCTCGAGAGCGAAATGCGCAACCGCCACATCAAGTGGATCTGCAATGCCAAAGTGCAGAAGGTTGAAGCCGACAAGATGATCGTCGAGGAAGTCAACGAGGACGGCACCACCAAGCAGATCCACGAACTTCCGATGAAATACTCCATGATGCTGCCGCCGTTCCGTGGGGTTCCGGCGGTGCGTGACATTGAGGGTCTCGTCAATCCGCGCGGCTTTGTCCTGACGGACAATCATCAGCGCAACCCGAAATACCCGGAAATCTTCGGCCTCGGCGTCTGCATCGCCATTCCGCCGGTCGGAAAGACGCCGGTGCCGGTGGGCGTGCCGAAGACGGGCTTCATGATCGAGTCCATGGTCACCGCGATCGCCGAGAACCTCGGCCAGATCCTGCGTGGCAAGGAGCCGACGCATGAGGCAACCTGGAACGCGATCTGTATCGCTGACTTCGGCGACGGCGGCGTGGCCTTCATCGCGCAGCCGCAGATTCCGCCTCGCAACGTCAACTGGGCCGTGGAAGGCGGCTGGGTGCATACGGCCAAGATCGGGTTCGAGAAATACTTCCTCGGCAAGATCAAGTCCGGCCGCTCGGAAACCTTCTACGAGAACGCAGCCCTCAGCCTGCTGAAAACGCACAAGCTGAAATAAGGAGCAAAGGAGCGCATCATGGTCGATACAGCTGTCACGGGCAGTGTTGCGGTCTGTACCCATTGCGGCGCGCAGAACCGCGTCGCTGCGGGCAAGCCGCTGTCGGCAGGCAAGTGCGGCAAGTGCGGTGAGCCATTGGCGACATTGAAGCCGGTGGACATCGACGGCGCGATGCTGGAGCGGCTTCTGGCCCGCGATACCGGCGCCTTTGTGCTGGACGTCTGGGCGCCCTGGTGCGGGCCGTGCCGGATGATGGCGCCTGCCTATGAGGCCGCGGCCGGGCGCTTTGCCGACCATGTCCGCTTCTTCAAGCTCAATTCCGATCAGAACCAGGAAACCGCCGGTAAGCTGGGCATCCGGGGCATCCCGACCCTGCTGGCCTGGAAGGATGGTGACCTGATCGCCAACCAGGCCGGCGCCCAGACCGGCGAGGGCCTTGCCCGCTGGATCCAGTCAACCTTCAGGCTGCCCGCCTGATCCCAACCCAGAGGATGTTCAAGATGAATGTCGATCGTGCTGTTCTTGCCTTTGCTGGCATCGTTGTTTCGCTGAGCCTGGCGCTTGGCTATTTCGTGTCTCCCTACTGGTTCCTCCTGACGGCCTTTGCCGGGGTGAACATGTTCCAGGCCGCCTTCACGGGCTTCTGCCCGGCGGCGATGGTTTTCAAGGCGCTCGGCCTGAAGCCGGGTAACGCGTTCAAATGAGTGTGCGGCTTCTCCGCCGCCTGTCGGTCAGCCTGCTGGCCCTGACGGCTCCGGTTGCGCTGGCCCAGCCGATCTCGCTGCGCGATGCCGTGCAGCAGGCGCTTGACCATGACCCGTCGATTGCGCGGGCTGAAGCCGATGTGGACCGCAGCCGGGCCGGTGTCGATGCCGCCCGCGCGGGCCGCGGCGTTCAGGCTGGCCTGCAGGCACAGGTCGGGGCGCTGGAAACGGACTATACCGCTGACCGGATTTCCCAGACGCCGCGTTCTGCCGGGCTTCAGGCGGAGTGGACCGTGTTCCAGTCCGGCGCGCTGGATGCCGGTGTCAACGCGGCCAAGGCCCAGCGGGATGCTGCCGGTTACCAGCTGCTTGGCACGCGGGAAGCGCTGATCCTCGATACGTTCGAAGCCTATGCCAATGCCTGGCTGGCCGAGCGGACCGTGGAAGTGGCCGAAGCTCGCGTGGCAACCTTCCGTATTCGCCTTGATGAAACGCAGGCCCGGTTCGACCAGGGGCAGGTGACCCGAACGGACATCGCCCTCACCGAAGCGCGCCTTGCGTCTGCACAGGCCGAACGGGAAAGCGCCCGTGCCGCCCTGGCCGGGGCCTGGGCCCGTCTGGCCCGCCTGACCGGCGTGGATCATGCCGTCACGCAGGAGCCGCCGGCACTCGGCGAAATCGTCGGTGGAGACCTTCAGGCCGCCCTGTCGCGCGTCATGAACAAGAACCCGGACCTTGCGGCCGCCCGCGCGGCGGAAGTGTCGGCCGGGCACCGCGTGACCGAGGCCAAGGGCAAGTTCGGCCCGAAAGTCTCCCTGAAGGCCCGCGCAACGACCGGGGAAGACATCTATTTCTTCTTCCCGGACCAGATCAGCGATGTCGGCGCCTTCGTGACCGTGGATGTGCCGCTGGTAACCAGTGGCCTCCGCGATGCCTCCAAACGCCAGGCGATTGCCGGGCGCAGCGCGGCAACGGCGAATGTGCGGGCTGCCGAGCTGCAGCTGCACGAGGCCGTTGTCGGCCTGTGGGGCGATATCGAAGCGCGCCGCCTGTCGCTTGCCGCTGCCGAGCGGGCCGAACAGGCCGCCGGACTGGCCGCGGAAGGCGCCCAGAAAGAGCAGGAGGCCGGTATCCGTACGCTGGTCGATGCTCTGGATGCGGAGAATGAATTCCGCGACGCCCAGATTGCCCGCTATCGCGCGGCAACACAGCTGCAGGTCGCCGAAGCGCGGCTCCTGTCACTGTCGTCTGATCTGGAACAGCAGCTGACCATGCTGCCCTGATCCACTTTCCAGCCAGCACCAGCGGCGCCCGTAAGGGCGCTTGCTGGGGTGTGCTGAGTTTTCAGGGTGAGGTTCGGGGTTACGAGTCCGGCAGGGGCAGGCGTAAGCCCCTTCTCCTAGGGGAGAAGGGGTTGGGGATGAGGGGACACGAAGTTTCGGCAAGTGCAGTGCACGCGGCAGCTTTGTTACCCCTCACCCCAACCCCTCTCCCGAGGGAGAGGGGATTCATGCGGAGATACTGAGGCGTAAATAGCCGGCCATCACACGCGGCGGCGAGGCGATCGTTTGCTGGTTTCAGCTTAAACTTCTGGCCCGGCACATAGTCAATGGATGTCAGGAACACCCGGCCATTGGGCGAGACGCTCCAATGATACTGCACACCTCTCCCATAAGCGGCCCGCACCGCTGCGCGGAGCAGCAGCACCTGGACCCAGATGAGGGGCCAGATCATGGCGAGATGCAGCGGGAAGCCTTTGGGTGGGTGCAGGAGTGACATGTGCTGCACTATACATCCGGGCACGGAAGTGTCGGATGGATTTGTTTTTGGCTCAGTGATTGTTGCAGGATGGGGTGTCTGAGGTGGTGGATAAGCCCCCTCCGTCAGCTGGCACGCCCTGCACCTCCTGCTGGCGCGGTGGAGGATGAAGTCCGGTGCGTGCGGCAAGCAATCCTCCTGCGAAGCGGGGGAGGTGGCCGCGAAGCGGTCGGAGGGGGGGGCGCGTAGGGAGTGTCAGGCATGACTGGCGTATGACCACACACAACTACGCCATGACCCTGCATGACTATCCATGACTATACCGGACTATGGCGGATCATGCCGGACTTGCCGTTGCCTGCCTTGGTTCTCCCCGGCGGGGGGCATATATGGGAAGACAGGTAACGACTCAGGCAGGAGACCGCATGCAGCCAGTCAGTTTCAAGGGATTTGCAGGCGTGGCGCTGAAGGGCGACGCGTTTGGCGCGCCGGATGACCCGGCTGTGCTGCTGATCCATGGCGGGGCGCAGACGCGTCAGGTGTGGGACGAGGTGGCCGATGCGCTGGTGAAGGCCGGGCGGCATGTCATCCGGATCGACCTGCGCGGGCATGGGGAAAGCGAGTGGCCGGCCGATGGCCGCTATGATTTCGATGCCTTTGTCGAGGATCTGCGCGCCGTGCTGGCGCAGATGGCCTCGCGCCCGGTGATCGTGGCGGCGTCGCTCGGCGGCTGGGCCGCGACGGCGGCGCTGGGCGAGGAGGGCGCGCATCTGGCCGCGGGGCTGGTGCTGATCGATTCCGTGCCGGACATGGATTTCACCGCCGCCTGCCGCCCGGATGACGAGACCGGCGCCCAGCCCTGTTTCGACCCGGTCTTCGCGAAGAGCTTCGACCCGGAGGCCGCCGTGGCGCGCGTCACTGGTGCGGCGGCGCATATCAGGATGCCCGTCCTGTTCGTGCGCGGGGCCGAGAGCGAGCTGTCCGGCGCGGATGCCGCGAAGGGCTTCCTCGGCAATTTCGAGAATGTCGAATATGCGGAGATCCGCGAGGCGGGCCAGATGGTGGCCGCCGAACGCGCCGACATGTTCAGCGCCACGCTGCTGGATTTCCTGGAGCGCAAGGTGCCGCGCTTTGCGCCGGAATATCGTCAGGGGTCTGACGCCCGCACGCTGCGCGATGCGCTCGGTTGTTTTGCGACCGGCGTGACCGTGGTGACGACGCTGGACGAGGAAGGCCAGCCCGTGGGCCTGACGGCGAACTCCTTCACCTCCGTCTCGCTGGACCCGCCGCTGCTGCTGGTCTGTATCGCGAAGACGGCGAGCAGCCTGGATGCGCTGGAAGCGGCGGAGAATTTCGCGGTGAACGTGCTGCATATCGGCCAGCAGCCGACCTCCAACCTGTTCGCAAGGGCGGGCGAGGACCGGTTTGCCGCCACGCCGTGGAGCCGGGGGCATAATGGAGCGCCGCTGCTGTCAGGCGCGCTCGCGAATTTCGAGTGCCGCCGCCATGCCCTGCATGAGGGCGGGGATCATGTGATCCTTGTGGGCGAAGTCGTCCGTGCCCGGTTCGAGCCGCGGCGTGACCCGCTGCTCTATTTCCGGGGCAAGTATCGCCGCCTGCACTTTGCCTGATGCCTAGCCGAAGGCGGCCTGCAGGCGGGAAATGTCGTAGGGCCGCTCGCTGAGGGTTTCCTCGTCCCACTCGCTGCGCGGTTCGGCGAAGAAGTCCCCGCCATAGACATGGATGGCGCCGGTCAGGCGGCTCAGCGGATTGGTCACCGAATGGATGATGTCCTTGCCGAGCGGTGTGACATCCCCGGCGAGGAGCGTGCGGGCGCCAGCCGCCTCGACACGGGCCGGGTCGTCCTTCAGGCGGCGCCAGAAGATATTGTCCTCCCGGCCGGTATAGATGCCGATGATGGCCCACATCTCGTGATTGTGCGGCATCAGCGTCTGACGCGGGCCCCATACGATGTTGAGGATGGTCAGGTCGTCGGACCTGTAGATCGCGTCGATGCCGGGGCCGGTGGGCTCTCCCATCGCGGCAAGGATGGCGGCAGGATCGCGGAAGGCGGCCTCGACCACTTCAAGCGCGGCGCGGTGGGTCTTGTCTTCGGCGATGGCGGCGCGGCAATCGCTGACAAATGTATGTAAATCGAACATGACGTTCCTCCCTGCAGGAAGTGTCCTCCCGCCGGGCGGCGGCGTCAATCCTGCGGCAGGTCGATCCGGCGGGCGGCGTCGGCCAGCACTTTCGTCACGTCGATGGCATTGGTCTTGTGCGGCAGGGCGTTGGTGGTGACCACACGGGCTGCCCCGGCGGCGATCAGCTGCTCATAGGCGTCGTCCGCGAAAATGCCGTGCACGGCGCAGCAGATGGGGCGGGGCTGGCCGCTCTCGCACAGGGCGCGGACCAGCGTGGCCAACGTCGTGCCGGAGGAGATGATGTCGTCCACGATGACCGGCGTGTGGCTGCCCGCGTCAATGCCGGCGGGCACGTCGATCTGCACGTTCTTGTCGCCCAGTCGCGTCTTGCGGAAGACATCATAGGGCGCGCCGCAGGCCTCTGCGATGGTGCGCACCCATTGCTCGCTTTCCTCGTCCGGGCCGTAGATGATCGGGCTTTCGATATGGGCCTTGATCCAGCTGGCCATGGGCTGGGTGGCGTGGGCCAGTTCGCCGGGGATGGTGAACACATCATCCAGGCTGGCCAACCGGTGCAGGTGCGGGTCCAGCGTGGTGACCCAGGACAGATGCGCCGACAGAAGCGCACCGATATGCCGGGCACTGATCGACTCGCCGCGATTGAAGGCCACGTCCTGCCGGAAATAGGGCATGTAGGGCGCGATCAGGCCGACGGAGCTGGCGCCAAGGTCTTTCGCCGTCATCGCGGCGAAGAGCAGGGGCACGAGCTTCGGGTCCGGCCGGTCGAGACAGTCGACGAGGACGACATGGCGCCCGTCCGGCGGCGTCAGGAAGCGGAGATAGCTTTCCCCGTCCGGGAACTTGTGGAACTCCATCTCGCCGATGTCGGCGCCGAGTTCGTGGGCGAGCGGGGCAGCGAGGTGGCCAGTGCCGGGCAGGAAGTAGAGAAGGTAACGGGTCATCGGGTCAGCTCAATGATGTCAGTGTTGGATTTCACATAGTCGAGCACATAGGAGAGCTCGCCGATCGTTTCAGTGTGCAGCGTATACAGAGGGTCGCCCTGGCGGACAGTGTCGCCGATCCGCACATGCAGGTCGAGCCCGGCGGCCTTGTCGTCCGGCGCGCCGGCGAGCTTGGCGACACGGGCGAGGCGCTGGTTGTCGATCGCGGCGACGCGGCCGCTGCGTGTAGCGTTGACCGGGCGCTGGTAGGCGGCGACCGGCGGTTCGAACACGCCGCCCTGCGCCTTGCAGATGGCGATGAACTTGTCCCAGGCCCGGCCGCTGTCCAGCGTCTCGGCCGCGAGCGCGAGGCCTGCGCCTTCACGGGCCTTGCCGGTCAGCTCCAGCACGGCGGCGGCCAGGGTGAGGGATTTGTCCCGCAGGTCCTGCGGGGCGTCCGGCATGCGTTTCAGCACATCGCGCACGTCGCGGGCCTCCAGCGCCGGGCCGATGCCGCGCCCGATGGGCTGGGACCCGTCCGTCACCTCGATGCGGAGTTTCAGGTTGAACGTGCTGGCGACGGTGGTGAACAGGTCTGCCAGTTCCCGTGCCTGCGCGCGATTGCGTACCTTGGCCGTCGGCCCGACGGGAATGTCGATCACGACATGGGTGGCCCCGGCGGCGATCTTCTTGGAGAGGACCGAGGCGACCATGGAGCCTGCGGAGTCGAAATTCAGTGCCCGTTCCACCCGGATGATGGCCGTGTCGGCGGGGGAGAAATCCACCGCATCGCCCCAGATGAAGCAGCCGCCTTCCTTCTCGATCACCTGGCGCAGTTCGGTGCGGTTCAGCTCCACCCGCGTCAGGGTTTCCATCGTGTCCGCCGTGCCGGCGGGCGAGGTGATGGCGCGCGAGGATGTCTTGGGGATCAGCAGGCCGTTGGCCGCCACGATGGAGACGACGATGGGCGTTGTCCGGTTTGCGGGCAGGCCGCCGACGCAATGCTTGTCGGCCACTGGCGTGACGCCCCAGTCGATCTTGTCACCCGTGTCGATCATGGCGCGGGTCAGGGAGATGACCTCACGCGTGGCGAGGGGCTTGGCGGCTGTGGCAGTGACAAAGGCGGTGAGGTGGATGTCCGAATAGGCCCCTCTCACAATGTCGAAAATGATTGTACGCAGCTGCGCATCGGTGAGGCCGTCATCGAAAATGCGCTGGCGCACATAGGCGAGCGAGCTGAGCGGCGGGGTATGGGTGAGGTGCACCAGTGAACCGTCTTCCAGGTCCAGCTTTTCCCAGGCCGAGTCCGTCAGGCCGACTGCGCCGATGGGCAGCCAGTCTTCCGTCACCTGATAAAGTGTTGCGATCACCGATTTGTCGCCATGGGTCACCGTGACCTGGCTGTGCGCACTCATGCCTTCAGAGCGGCAGACCGGGCAATCTGCTCGCACCAGTGCGAGCGTTTCGTGCTGGGTCAGCACGCCAAGGCGCTGTGCGCGCATCATGTTGGGCGTGTCGTCTTTCATTTCAGCCGTACTGTCTCGCCTTGTTCCGGAACCTTGCAGGACCAGCCGAGTTCCTCGCCGATCCGGTGCCTTAATGTGTCTGAGGCCGTCGCTTCGCCGTGAACAATGAAGGTTTCCTTAGGCGGGGTGCTGAAATTGCCGAGCCAGCGCATCAGTTCATCTGCATCGGCATGGGCCGAGAGCATGTGCATGTTCTGGACTTCGGCATTCACATCGTAATAGCCGCCATGGATCTTGATCTTGCGGACCCCGGCCAGCATGGCCGCGCCGCGCGTGCCGCCAGCCTGGAAACCGGCAAACAGGATCGTGTTGCGCGCGTCCGGCGCATAGGTCTTCAGGTGGTGCAGAACGCGCCCGCCCGTGGCCATGCCGGAGGCCGAGATGATGATCTTCGGCATCAGGTCCGTGTCCAGCTTTCGCGAGTCCTCGCTCTGGCGGGTATAGGTTGCCACGTCGCAGGCGGTGCGGGCTTCTTCCTGTGTCAGCTTGTGGGCCGAGGCATGCCTAACGAACAGCTCGCTGACATTGATGGCCATCGGGCTGTCCAGATAGACCGGCATTTCCGGAATGCGCCGGGCCGCGCGCAGACGGCTGATGTGAAACAGCAGGGATTGTGCGCGCCCCACGGCAAAGGAAGGAATGATCACCGTGCCGCCACGCTGGAAGGTGCGGTTGATGATTGCCTCCAGCATGTCTTCGGGATCGGTCTTCGGGTGGACCGTGTCGCCATAGGTGGACTCCACCAGCACATAATCCGCCTCCGTGATCGGGGAGGGATCGTGCATGATCGGATTGTCGTAGCGGCCAAGGTCGCCCGAGAAGGCGATCTTCGTCTTGCCCGTGTCGAGCAGGATGGAGGAGGCGCCGAGAATGTGACCGGCTTCGATGTAGGTGGCGGTGATACCCTGGCCGAGGTCTACCGTGTCGTTGAAGCCATGCGTGCGGAAATGCTTCAGGGAGGCTTCGGCATCGGCCTGCGTGTAGAGCGGCAGGGCCGGGTGATGGCGGGAGAAGCCTTCCCGGTTGGCGAGGTCCGCCTCGTGTTCCTGAAGGTAGCCGCTGTCGGGCAGGAGGATGTTGCACAGGTCCCGCGTGGGCGTGGTCGCGTGGATCTTGCCGCGGAACCCCTCCTTCACCAGCAGGGGCAGGTAGCCGGAATGGTCGATATGGGCATGCGTCAGCAGGACAAGGTCAATCTCTGACGCTTTCACCGGCAGCGGCTTCCAGTTGCGATCCCGCAATTGCTTGAAGCCCTGGAACAGGCCGCAATCGACCAGGATGTTCTGCCCGCCTGTCTGGACCAGGTATTTAGAGCCTGTCACCGTTCCGACGCCGCCGAGGAAGGTAATCTTGTCGGTGTCCGGGCCTTTCGCTCTTCTGACGGGGGCTATCAAAGGCCGCACTGCCCTGATTCACAAGCGACTCATTCGTCGCCAGTCCCGGTGGATTTTACGGATGGCACGATGGCAGCATGTGGCGCTAGACTGGTTGGTCTTTAAACCGGGAGAAGACATTGGAGGCACCCCAGAGTGTCCTGAACCTGGCCGGAGAGCTTCTGGCGGCCTTGGCCATCGGCCTGATCATCGGGCTTGAGCGCGGCTGGAAGGAGCGTGGCGACCCGGCTACGACCGTGTCGCGGGGTTTCGGACGTTTGGCCTGATCGGCCTGACCGGCGGGCTTGCCGCCGCGCTGGACAGCGGTAATGGCTTCATCATTGCGGCAGGGGCGATTGGCCTCGCGCTCCTGCTGCGACAGGGCTTCGAAGCGCATATCGACGAGACGCGAAATGTCAGCGTCACGACCATGGTGGCGGCGCTGATCACGTTCAGCCTCGGCGGCATCGCGGTGAAGATTTCGCCGCTGCTGGCAGGTGGCGGCGCGGTGGTGACGGCCTTCATCCTGTGGCTGCGCGAGCCGATGCATCGCTTGCTGGACAAGATCGACGCGCACGAGATGAGTGCGTTCCTGCGCCTGCTGCTGATCACCATCGTCGTTCTGCCCGCCATGCCAGATGTCGGGCTGGGGCCGTATCAGGTGATCAATCCGCGCCATATCTGGTGGATGGTGGTGCTGATCAGCGGGCTTGGCTTTGTAGGCTATGTTGCGGTGAAGGCGCTGGGCGAACGGGCAGGCGTCGGCCTGCTGGCGCTGGCGGGCGGGCTGGCCTCATCGACCGCAGCGACGCTGTCGCTGTCGCAACTGTCAAAGGCAGGCGGACGGGCTTCGGCCTATGCCGGCGGGGTGGCGGCGGCATGGGCCGTGATGGTGGTGCGCACGGCGCTGATCGTCGGGGCGATCCGTCCGGCCTTGCTGCCGATGCTGTGGCTGCCGCTCAGTGCGATGTTTGCGATGATGGTGCTGGTCGCCGGGATCACGTTGAGGCGCCAGACGGAGAAAACGGAGGCGAAGCTCGCCCTGCCGAACCCGCTGGACCTGAAATCGGCGCTGGTGTTCGCCGCCGTTCTGACAGGCGCGCTGGTCCTGTCGCGCGTGGCGCAGGCCCTGTGGGGCGACAGCGGCATGCTGGGCGTTGCGACCATTGCCGGGGCGGTGGACGCCGATGCGGTGACCCTTTCCATGGGACGGCTGAGCGCGGGGGACTTGTCGGATCAGGTGGCGGCGCAGGCCATCGTGATCGCGGTCGTGGTCAACACACTGTTCAAGGTCGCGCTGGCGCTTGGCGCGGGCACGCGGCGGTTCAGCAACATGGTGCTGCTGTCCGGTGCGCTGGCCGTCTCTGCTGCCCTGCTGGGGACCGTCGCGGCCATGTCGCTCGGCTGGATGTGAGGCCGTCAGGCGCCGTTGATCAGCGCTTCGATGGCCTTGACCGGGCGGTGGGCGTGATCGCCCGTCACCGTGTGTTCGATCCGGCTCAGCGTATGCTCGTTCAGCGACTGGCGCAGCGTGCCCATGGAGCGTGGATCGGCCACCAGCACGAAGCGGCGCGCCGGTTCGGCGGCTGACCAGCCATCCATCTGCGTGGCAAGGGCCCCGACAAAGCGTTTCTCTTCCTGATCGTGCCAGTCCGTATCGCCGACGGCGGAGCGCTGGCCATCCGGGCTGGCATAGCGGCCCGGCCTGTCGCTGCCCTGTTCATGCGTGGGCGGATTGGCATGGTCATCAAAGCTGACGATGCGCAGGTCCAGCCGGTCGGTATCGCCCTGATTTTCATAGACGATGTATTTGCCAGCATCGCAAACGACGACCCAGTCTCCATTCCTGAGATGCATCTTGTGCCTCCTTCTCTATGTTTCCTCCAGTGTTGATCATAGCGCGAGGAGGGCATGAAGACGATGCGTATCTTTCCGGAAGGGGGTTAGCCGGTCTCTGCGACGGCGCTGTCGATGGTGCGGCTGGCTTTCGGCGCGGTACGGATCTTCACCTTTGCGCCGCGTTCCAGCTGGCGTGGCGGGTGCACCACGACACGGGCGCCTTCGTCCAGGCCGCCCAGGATTTCCGCGTAGAGGCGGTTGGTGTGGCCGACCGAGACATTGCGCCATTCGGCCCGGCCATTGGCGATCACGAAGACGGCCCAGCCATCGGCATCGCGGAACAGGGCGGACATCGGCACGACCAGCCGGCCCGTGCCTTCCCAGACGGCGATATTGGCCACGAAGCGATAGCCATGGCCTAAATTCTGCCGGGCGGCGGGATCGTCGAGGTCCATGACGATGTTGACGCGCTGCTCCTCGATGCCGAGGGCGGAGATCTTGGTGAAGCCGGCTGGTTCGACACGGCGGACACGGCCGGGCAGCGGGTCGCCGCCCCAGTCCGTGAACATGACCGGATCGCCCGGCTTCACGCGCACGGCTTCTTCCGACAGGAAATCGGCGACGCATTCGAGGGAGTTCAGGTCTCCGATCTCGACGATGGGCGTGCCCTGCGAGATGGGGCCTTCACTTTCGCGGTCGACTGCCAGGATCTGGCCGGACAGGGGCGCGATGACAGCGACGGTGTCGCTGCCATTCTGTGTCTCGCTGGGCATCAGGGCGGCGCGGGCAGCGGCCAGTTCCTGACGGCGCACACCGATCACGGCTTCTCCGGAGCGCAGGGCGAGATAGCCCTCGCGCTCGGCGGCCTCGGCATTGTCGACGGCCTGTTGGGACACGGTAGCAGATTCAAGCAGTTTCTTCGCACGCTCCAGATCCCGCTTCAGGCGGTTGTGTTCGGCGCGCAGGCGCTCGGCATCGGCGCTGGCCGCCGTGAGCGCGGCTTCGGCGGAGGAGACGTTGGACTTCAGCTGCGCCGTGGTGCGCGCGGGCAGGAGGGGCGGCAGCAGCGGGCGGATCGTGGAGATGATTGTTTCACCCGCCTCGACATGGTCGCCGGGCTCGACTTCCACGCGGCTCATCGTACCGTCCAGCGGCGCGGAGAGGATGAACACGTCCCGCACGCGCGTCATGCCGTCGTCAGAGACGGTGACGGTCATGTCCTGTCTTGTGACATTGGCGGCGTCGACCTCCACCGCTCTCGGCGAGAAGGCCCAGGCAAAGCCCAGCACGGTCAGCGCGGCAAGACCGATCCAGATACGCACACGGACAGACGGCATCTTCATTCCCTTGTCTTCAGCACGGCGATGAGATCCAGCGAGCGGACCCTGCGGACAACAAACAATGCCGCCACCGTGGACGATACCAGTACGATCCCTGCCGCAAAGCCCAGTGTCGTCGCGTTGACTGTGACAGGAATCCGATAAAGTTCCGTTGCCATGGCCGTTGCAATCAGGTGGGCCAGGGCAATGCCGCCGATACATCCGATGGGAATGCCGACCAGCGCAACAAGCGCCAGTTCGCCCAGCAGAATGTAGCCGACCTCATTGTTCGTGAAGCCCAGCACGCGCAGGCTGGCGAGTTCGCGGCCCCGTTCGGTAAGGCTGATCCGGGCCGCATTGTAGACGACGCCGGCGGCAATGGCCCCGCCGATCACGGCATAGATGCCCATCATGATATAGATCGTTTCCTGCAGCGTTTCCTCGAAGGAGGCGATGATGGCCGAGCGCAGGGACACGCCGGCAATTCCGGGGCGCTCGATCACGCTTTCCTCAAAATCGGCCTGATGTTGCGGGTCCAGTCTCAGATAGGCGCCTGAAACCGTGGGGGCCTGATCCATCAGCGCGTTCAGGGCGGCAAGGTCCATGAAGGCCGGTGTCCCGATAATCTCGTCGACAATGGCCGTCACAGGAAGCTCCGCCACCGGACGAGTGCCGTCCAGGATATGCGTCGTGACCATGTCGCCGGTGGTCACGTTCAGCATGTCTGCCAGTTGCGAGGAGAGCGCGATGCCCGTTTCGGGCATGTCGATATAACGGTCATCTGCCGACAGCAGGCGGCGCAGGCTGCTGTCAGGTGGCAGGCCGGTGATGCTGATGCGTTCGGAGCGGTTGGCCGAGACGACACGGGCAGGGACATCCCGCACGCCTTCGGCCATCAGAACGCCCGGCAGGCGGGCAAGTTCTCCTATCGCTGTGTCATTTCTCGCTTCGAAAAACGTCACAGCGGCATCATGGGAATTGGTGCGGAAGAACATCCGGTCCAGCATCGTGTCCATGGCGTCGAAGGTGAACAGCGTGCCGACCAGCAGCATGACGGCTGCGGCGATGCCGAACAGGTTCGCCGCCGTACGGGCAGGGAAACGGAAGGTGTGGCGCAGGATGAGACGGGTCGGCTCGTCCAGCCAGCGCATCTGCAGGATGTAGCGCAACCAGCCCTGATGATAGTTGACTGGCGGAGCGGGCGACATTGCTTCGGCAGGTGAAAGCCGGGCAGCACCGAGGGCAGCACTCATCGCCCCGGCGATGGCAGAGCCAAGCGCCGCAAACGAACTGATGACCAGTGCGAACCCGTCCACGCGCCATGTCAGGTCCGGAATACGGAAGGTCACCGCATACATATGCGTGATCATGTCCTGAAGCATGAAGCCGAATGCAAACCCGGCCAGCACGCCGCCGGTCGTGATGGCGATGGCGAACTTCAGATAGTGCCAGGTGATCTCCCACCTCGAATAGCCGAAGGCCTTGATCAGGCCGATCTGCTGGCGCTCGGTCTGGATCAGGCGATTGAGAATGGAATGGATCAGGATGGCCGAGACGATCAGGAACACGGCCGGAATGATCCGGGCCATCGTTTTCAACTGGTTCATCTCGGAATCGACGAAGGCATTCGATGGCTGGTCGGTACGGTCATAGGCGCCGGTGCCGCCATAAGGGGCCAGCACATCGTCGACCTGCTCGATAACAGGGGCGGTTTCCGTGCCGGGGGCGACGGTGAGCGTGACATTGTTGAAGGCGCCATCGAGATCGAAGGCGGCTTCCAGCGCGCGCCGGCGCATCCAGAAGATCCCGAACAGGTGATCCTCCGGCATGACGGAGCCGGGGCTGAGCGCATAGATGAATTCCGGGCTGTCACCGATACCGACCACGTTCAGCGTGCGCAGGCGGCCATTGATGACGGCTTCGAGCGTGTCGCCGGGCACCAGCTCATTGGCTTCAGCAAACGCGTCGGAGATGATGATTTCATCTGGCGAGCGGGCTTCGGGATAGCGTCCGGAGAACAGTACAATCCGGTTGAGTGTGCTCTCCCCCTCATCCGGAAGGGAGACGATCTGCGCATTGGCAGGCTCTGTCACGCCTTCGAGCCGCAGGATGACCAGGCGGACGATGCGCGTTTCCACGGTCTGCACGCCGTCGATCTCGCGCAGGCGCGTGGACAGGCTTTCCGGTGCGCGGCGAACGCTGGCGAACACATCGGCGAAGCGGTAGCGTTCGTAATAGGCATCGCTGCTGGCGCGCAGCGTGCTGAGCGTGCCCAGCGCCATCACCATGATGGCAACGCCGCAGGCGACGATAATACCGACGGCAATGGCTTGCCCGCGCATGTGCCAGAGGTCGCGCAACAGCTTTATGTCGAGGGGCGACAGGCGGCTCACCACGAGATCTCCGCAGGTTTCAGGCGGCGGTTCGGCCGGGTTTCCTCGATGATCCTGCCGTCCTGCATGCGCAGCACCCGGTCGGCGATCTCGCCGATGCCCACATTGTGCGTGATGATCAGCATGGTGGTGGAGAGTTCGCGGTTTACCCGGTCCAGCGCTTCCAGCACGCGGATGCCGGTCTTGCTGTCCAGCGCGCCGGTCGGCTCGTCGCAGAACAGGATCTGCGGGCGCTTGGCAATGGCGCGGGCCACGGCGACACGCTGTTGTTCCCCGCCGGAGAGCTGGGCGGGGAAGTGCTTCACCCGTTCGCCCAGGCCGACCAGTTCCAGCGCCTCGTCAGGCTTCATGGGATGGTCGGCGATCTCCGTCACGAGGGAGACATTTTCCCGCGCGGTGAGGCCGGCAACGAGATTGTAGAACTGGAAGACGAAGCCGACAGAGCGGCGGCGGTAGCGGGTCAGCTCCGCATCATTGGCGTGGGTGAGGTCTTTCCCCTCGAACTGGAGCGTGCCGGCGGTGGCCCGGTCCAGCCCGCCGAGGATGTTCAGGAGGGTGGACTTGCCGCTGCCGGATTGGCCCAGCAGGACGACGAGTTCGCCGCGCCGCAGGGTGATGTCCACTCCGCGCAGCGCCCGCACAGACACTTCGCCGGTGACGAAGGTCCGCTCCAGACCCTTGCCCTCGAGCAGGATGTCAGAAGGCTTGTCAGAGGGCGAGGACGTGTCCATCAGGCCGCTTTCTACCCTTGCGTTCAGGAAACGGCCATGCCCCGGCATGGCCGACTGATCCCTTCCAGTGTGCCGGGCGCCTGAGTTATAAGCAATGCCAGCTGAAATATCTGCTACGTAGGGACGCGTATTGAAACCGGCGGTTTTCCGCTATGGTGTGCCACGAAATCGGTTTTGCCAGAAAATGGAGACTTCGCGTGAAGATCAAGGATATCAGCGTCTGCATGGCCTCGCCGGATGGCGACAAGGCTGCTTTCGATTTCGCCCAGGCGCTTGCCTCGGCCAATGACGCCCACCTCAGCTGCGCCGCGTTCACGGTGCTGCCGCCGATGATCCTCGGCTATGGTGACGGATCGGCGGGCGAGATCTACGCCTCCATCCTGCAGCAGACACGCGACACGATGACGGCGGCCTGGGAGAAGTTCGAGGACGGGCTGAAATCCTATGAGACCGCTGTCGAGATGCGCCGCTTCGAGGCTTTCCCGAACCGCGTCGAGGCGCTGTCCGCGATGAATGCCCGCCACGCCGACATCGTTGTGGTGCGCGCGCCCGGGAAATCCGACGAGCAGCCGCATGCAGACATGCTGGAAGGCGTGTTGCTGGGCGGTGGCCGTCCTGTCCTGATCATTCCGGAAGACTGGTCCGGCGGCACGATCGGCACGCGCGCGATGATTGCGTGGGATGCCAGCCGCGAAGCCACCCGCGCCATGCATGACAGCTTGCTGGTGATCCAGGACGACGCGACCGTCTGCGTCGCCACGGTCGATGCGAAGCCCGGCGATACCAGCCATGGTGCCGGTCCGGCCTGGGATATCGGGGCGCACCTTGCCCGTCATGGCTGCAGCGTCGAAGTGCACAATGAAGACAGCATGGGCCGTTCCACCGCCGAGTCGCTGATGGGCGTGGCGACGTCTTTCGGGGCGGACCTCATCGTGATGGGCGGCTATCGTCACTCCCGCCTGCAGCAGGCCTTCCTGCCGGGCGTGACCCGCACCCTGCTGCGCGAGGCCAAGGTGCCTCTGCTGCTGTCGCACTGACGAGCCGGTTGGGAGGAGCGTATGACAAAATCCATTCAGGGCGACCGCGCCTTCGATCTTACCATTGATCCGGATGTGGCCTACCGGATCGCCGTGCTGGCCCAGTCCTATCAGGGCGAGGGCATCATGCCGATGGAGGAGGACGACGTCGTCGATGCCGATATCGGGGATGATCCGATCACGGATGTCGAGGCGATTGCCGATGAGGCGGAAAACCCGCACGAGGATGTGCTGGACGATGAGCTGGAAGGCCTGATCCGGGGGCTCAATGTCGATGCGAAGCATGACCTCCTGGCCCTGATCTGGGTCGGCCGGGGCGACTATGAGGCCAGCGACTGGGCCTCTGCCCGCCGGGCCGCGCGGGAGGCAGAGCCTTTCGATGTGACGGACTATCTCGAAGAGCTGCAAATGGGCAGCGACTATATCGAGAACGCGCTTGAGGCCCTCGGCTACCCGCCGCCGGATGAGCTGTCCTGAGATGGAAGAGGGAGGCCGGCAGCTGTGAAACCGTTGCCGCCTGCCACTCCGCCTGCGCCGATTTCCGAAGATATCTGGATCAGGAAATACCGCTTCGGAAACGAAGCCGGTATTGAGGATACATGGCGCCGTGTGGCGAAGGCCGTGGCCGCAGCAGAGCCACAGGATCAGGCGCTGTGGGCCGAACGGTTCCATGAGCTTCTGGCGGATTACCGCTTCCTGCCGGGGGGGCGCATTCTGGCCAATGCCGGGACGGCGCGGAACGCCACGCTGCTGAACTGTTTCGTCATGGGGGCGCTGGACGACTCCATTGAAGGCTTGTTCCATGCCTTGCGGGAGAGCGCGATCACCCTGCAGGCCGGGGGCGGTATCGGGCTGGACTTCTCGCCCATCCGTCCGGCCGGGGCAGCGGCGGTGCGCACCGGGAATATCGCCAGCGGCCCTGTCTCTTTCATGCATCTGTGGGATGCGATGTGCGAGACGATGACCGCAGACCGCGCCCGCCGCGGCGCGATGATGGGTGTCCTGCGCTGTGACCATCCGGATATCGAAGCCTTCATCGACGCGAAGGTGGAACCCGGCGCACTGGCGCGCTTCAACCTGTCCGTTCTGGTAACCGATGATCTGATCCGCGCGGTCGACCGGGATGATGACTGGCCGCTGGTCTTTTCCGGAAAGACGGTTCGTATCCTGAAGGCAAGGATGTTGTGGGAGCGGATATTGCGGGCCGCCTATGAGACGGGCGAGCCGGGCATCCTGTTCATCGACCGGATCAACCGGGAGAACAATCTCGGCTATGCGGAAACGCTGCACGCCTGCAATCCGTGCGGCGAGGTGCCGTTGCCGCCTTATGGGGCGTGCGACCTCGGCTCCATCAACCTGACGCGCTTCATCAGCCAGCCATTCACGCCGGACGCCGCTTGCGATTTCGACGCCATTGCAGAGGCGTCGCGGCTTGGCGTGCGCTTTCTGGACAATGTGCTGGATGTCTCCCACTACCCGCTGGAGGCGCAGGCGGATCAGACCCGCAAAGGCCGCCGCGTCGGCCTCGGCATTACCGGGCTGGCCGATGCGCTGATCATGCAGGGCCTTGCCTATGACAGCAATGAGGGGCGGGAGTTTGCCGCCCGCGTGCTCGGCACGATGCGCAATGCGGCTTATGAAGCATCGGTGCAGCTGGCCGAAGAGAAAGGCAGCTTCCCGCTGTTCGATGCGGGCGCTTTCCTGGGCCGTCCGTTCACGCATCGCCTGCCGGAATATCTGCGGGACGAGATCCGCCGCAAGGGCATCCGCAACAGCCATCTTCTGGCAATCGCGCCAACCGGCTCAATCAGCCTTCTGGGCGGGAATGTCTCCGCCGGGATTGAGCCTGTCTTCGCTGCAACGGTCAGCCGCCGGGTGCGGCGCCTTAGCGGAGATTATGACACAATCGGGATGGACGATTACGCCTTCCGCCTCTGGCATGAAGGTGGCGGGGAGGGGCTGCCGCCAGGCTTTGTGACCGCCGGGGAGCTTTCCCCCGATGCCCACCTGGCCATGCAGGCCACGGCGCAGGGCTTTGTCGACAATGCCATCTCGAAGACGATCAACGCCGATGCGGACATGCCCTTCGAGGCTTTCGCGAATGTCTATCGCACGGCCTGCGATCTGGGCCTGAAGGGCTGCACGGTCTACCGGCAGGGCAGCCGGGGCGAGGACGTGCTGACGCCCGTGACGGAAGGCGCCTGGTGCACCTCCGATACGTGTTGAGGGTGAAGTGAGCCTGACAGGGTCGTAATATTGTGCCGCTAGGCGTACGCGCCGTGCGGGACTAGACTGAGGCGACTGACTGAAAGGGACTCACATGTTTCTGCGACGCACCGGATTCCTCGCCGCTGGCCTTATGACCGGCCTGGTTGCGCTTACCGCCTGCAATTCCACGCCGGCAACCGGGACGGAAGAGACCGTCGCGGCGCCTGCGTCAGACGACGGGGAAGATGCGTTTGCCTATGACAGCAAGATCAAGGTCGGCAAGCTGATCGCGGAGACGCGCTGCGCCGCCTGTCATGCCATCGGGCCGAGCGGGGACAGCCCGCATCAGGATGCGAAACCCTTCCGCGAATTGTCGCAGAATTACCCGGTGCGCAACCTGGAAGAAGCGCTGGCGGAAGGCATCGTGGTTGGCCACCCGGACATGCCCATGTTCGTGATGAGCACTTACGAGATCGACGCGCTGCTGACTTATCTCGAAAGCATTCAGGAGCCGCACCCGGCCTGACCGGCAGCGGAACCGGCGCGTCAGTCGCCGCGGGTCGGGTCGTTGACCGTCTCGATGGAGAGGTGCGGGTCTATGGTGACGCCCGTTACCTGCCGTTCCAGCATCCGCACGATGGGCGGCGGCCAGCTGCCCTGATGCAATGCGTGCAGGATGTAGAGATTATCCCGGTCCGCATGGGTGCGCCGTTCATTGTGCAGTACATAATCCAGCCAGCGGCCGAAGCGGTATTTTTCGATCCAGACTTCCGGGTCGCTGAGGTCGCGCACTAGTGCCCAGCCGCGTGCGCCGTCACGCAGGCGGACGCGGCGGCTTTCATTCATGGCGGCCAGGAAGCGCGGCACATCCTCTTCTCGGATACGATAGTGCACAGCGATGTGGACCGGGCCGGCACGCGGCTCGATAGGCACTTCCACATCCGGCGCTTTCCAGCGGCCCACCAGTTCCAGGTTCAGGTCCTTCACTTCGGGCAGGCGCAGGAAGAAGCCGGTGAACAGGCCGATGGCCTGAACGCCCGCCATGATCAGGATGGCTTCGGCAATGCCGTATTCCTCGGCGAGGCGGCCGCTCATCCAGCTTCCGAGCGCCATCGTGCCGAACACGCACATCTGGTAGAGCGAGAGCGCCCGGCCGACGACCCAGCGCGGCGCTGACATCTGAACCGTCACGTTCATCGTCGCCATCGACAGCAGCCATCCCCAGCCGAAAATGATCAGGCCGAGCACGGTGAGCGCCAGCCATTGGCTGAGCGCGATGATGACGGCCCCGGCAATCATCGCCGCGACGGTCAGGCGCATGGTGACTTCGGTTGTCAGGTGGGTGCGGATGGGGCGGTTGGACAGCGCGCCGGTCACTGCCCCGATCCCGAAGGAGCCGGAGAGGATACCGAAGGTGACGGCGCTGCCACCGACCAGGTGGCTGGCGACCAGTGGCAACAGGGATGGCACGCTGACAGCGGCGAGTCCGAAAAGGGCGGCTCGGAACATGACGCGCCGGATGGGCGGCGACAGGGTGACATAGCGCACCCCGGCCATCATCGCGCTGCCGAGGTCCTCGCGCAGGCTGGGCCGGGTCGGTGTCTCCGGCTGCCAGCGGAACAGGACCCAGATGATGCCGAGATAACTGACTGCGTTGACGGTGAAGGCAGCGGCGGCCCCGAGCGCGGCCACGATGGCGCCGCCCAGTGCCGGGCCGGCTGTCCGGGCAATGTTGAAGCCCATGGAGTTCATCGACACGGCTGCCGCAATCGTTCCGCGCGGGACGATATCGCCCACGGTCGCCTGCCAGGATGGGGCGTTCATCGCCGTGCCGCAGCCGATCAGGAAGGTGAAGCCCAGCAGGGCCCAAGGCGTCATGTGCCCGAACCAGGCAAAGACGCAGAGCATGACAGACAGGACGAACATCCACAGCTGGCAGACCAGCATCACCATGCGGCGGGAATAATTGTCTGCGATCGCACCGGAAACCAGCGCCAGGATCATGATCGGCAGGGTCACCGAGGCCTGGACGAGGGCGATCTGCGTCTTGGTGCCGCCAAGTTCCACCATCAGCCAGGCGGCGCCGACGCTCTGGATCAGGCTGCCGAACTGGGAGGCGACGTTTGCCACCCAGATCCGCCGGTAGAGCGGAATGGAGAAGGGCGTGGGGGCGGTCGTGTCTGTCATCGTGTCCGGCGTGAGTCTCAGCTGCCAATCGTGGGTGTGATTGCCGCCGGGTTCAAGGCGCTGCCTTCACTGCCCGCCGCTATGTGAGTCCATTACGCCGTTTCCATGGCCGCGTAATAGGCCTGCCAGCATTTCCGGCCGGTATTGTTGTACTCCACCATCGTCTCGACCATGCGGAGAAAAGCCTCCTGATCGCCAAGTTCCGGTGGCAGCAGCGGATCGAAGTTGATGGTGCGGATCACGGCCTGGCCGATCAGCAGCGTTTCCCGCGCCGCCACATCATGCGGCAGGCCGGGGATGCGCTTCAGGCTGGCGGTCATGGCCTGCATGGCATCGGCATAGGAGCGGCCGAGGTCGTCGGATGACCAGAGCATTTCCCACGTCTCGCCGCCCGGCATGGCGCGGTCCGTGACCAGCAGCAGGGAGATGGCCTCATCTGCGCCGATGCCGATCAGGTCTTCCCGGTGGTTGGCCAGCGTCCGGGCCAGATTGGCAGGGCGCACCCAATAGCCGGCCTCCGTTTCCTTGTAGCCGGACAGGGCCAGCGCCCGCTCACGCGACCGCAGCTGTTTGCGGTCTGTCCGGCCGAGGTGGCCTGTCAGTGCTATCAGCCAGGCGCCATCCCACGGCACGATCCGGCTGGCGACGTCCTTCCATCCCTGTACGCGCCGTGTGAGGGCGCGGGATTTCGGGCCCGGCTGGTAGACGCCGCGGTCCGGGCTTTCCAGCAAACCTTCTTTCAACAGGCGGGTCACCGCCACGCGCAGCGTTGCCGGTTCGATACCGAACAGGGCTGCCGCATTGATCAGGCGCCCGATCGACTGCGGCGCCGTGAAGGCGCTGCTCATCAGCGACAGGACCAGGGCCCTGGGCGAGATGTCCTTCGGATCGAGCAGTTGAAAATAATACATGAATTGACCTAATATGATATTTGACGTAATAAACCGTAAAAGAGCTCTTAGGGAGAGAGACGCCGTGACGAACCAGCTCAAATTATCGGATGTCCTGTCGAAAGACGAGTTGCGCGAACTGCGCCAGAAGTCGAACCTCAGGGCGTTTGCCACACTGAGCTGGAACTGGGCCCTGATCGCTGCGGCTTTTGCCGTGGCGATCATCTGGCCGAACCCGCTGACCATTCTGGCAGGCATCATCATTCTTGGCGGGCGCCAGCTGGGCCTCGGCATCATCAATCATGACTGCGCCCACCATGCTTTCTTCAAAAGCCCGAAAGTGGACGAGTTTGTCGGCCACTACCTGGTCGGCGCGCCGATGAATATCTCGCTGCCGGCCTACCGGGCCTATCACCTGAAGCACCACAAATATGCCGGTACGCCGAACGATCCGGACATCGGCTTCGTGAAGAACTACCCCGTTTCAAAGGACAGCCTGCGCCGAAAGTTCATGCGGGACTTTACCGGCCGCACCGGCTTTCGCGACACGATGCGGAAGATCCGCCACTTCAAACTGAAGCGGAACTGGCCGTGGCTGACCTTCCACATCCTGCTGCTTGGCACGCTGACGCTGGCGGGGGCGCCATGGGCTTACCTGATGTGGTGGGCGGCGGAGCTTTTCGTCTATCCCGCCATCGTGCGCCTGCGCCAGATCGGCGAACATGGCACGGCAGCAGACCGCACCCAGCTGGACCCGCGCCTCAACACCGGCACGACGACAGCGCCATTCTGGCAGCGTGTCCTGATCGCGCCGAACGATGTGAACTACCATCTGGAGCATCACATGTTCGCGTCGATCCCGCCTTACCGGCTGAAGCGGCTGCACCAGCTGCTGGCGTCGCGCGGGTATTATGACGGCTTCGAATGTATCTCGAAGGACTATTTCGACGTGATCCGCCGCGCCGTGCGCCCGGACGAAAAGCCCGCCATGGTGGCAGCAGAATAGGCTCGCCTATTCTGCGTCGCTCTCCGGGTTGCGGACCTGGATCATGCCGTTCGAGACCATGGTCATGACGATCTCGTCATTCTGGTTGTAGACGGTCTGCTCTGTCTTCATCAGGCCGATTTCAGGCCTGCTTTTCATGCGCCGCTTGAAGATGAGTTTCGATTCGACGCGCAGCGTGTCTCCCGGATAGACCGGCTTCTTCCAGCGCAGCTCGTCGACACCGGGGGATCCGAGCCCGGCCGTCGGTTCCTGCGTCTGCCAGCCTTCGACCATCATCCGCATCGTCATGGCCGCCGTGTGCCAGCCGGAAGCGGAGAGGCGCCCGAAATGCGTTTTCGCGGCAGCTTCGTCATCCAGGTGGAAGGCCTGCGGATCATATTTGCTGGCAAAGTCGATGACTTCCTCGCGGGTGACTTCATAGGTCCGCTCGGATTTCGTGACCGTACCGATCACCAGGTCTTCATAATAGCGCATGGGCAGGGATTCCTTCGATGCCAACAAAAAGCCGCGCCTGATTGGCGCGGCTTTCGTTACGTTATGCAAGATGACGTAAGCGTTGGGATGGCTCAGCGGCCGCCTTTGTGTGGAAGTTCCGTCGCGGTTTGCACCGCGGAGGAGGCTGTCACCAGCGGGTTCTTGGCTGGCGCGTGGTGGAACGCGGTCCACAGCATCAGGCTGGACGTGCACAGCAGGTAGACACCGAGCGCCTTCTTGAGCTTCGCAGAATCCAGGCTGTGGGCAAGTGCCGCACCGATCGGTGCGGTGATCATGCTCATCGAGATGATGGCCAGCATGGCGATGACGTTGACATAGCCGATCGATCCGAAAGGCAGGCCGGGCTCGCCGAGGCCGCTGATGATGGAGCCGATCGTGCCGGGAACGGCAATGATCGTGCCGAAGCCAGCAGCCGTGGCGATGGCACGGTGAACCGGCTGGCCGGACAGGGTCATGATCAGGATGGCTGGTGTGCCGCCGCCGATGCCCAGCAGAGTGCAGAAGCCGCCGAGGAAGCTGCCGAGGCCGCCACGGGCAACGCCTTTCGGCATTTCATTCGACACGGTGCGCTTCGACAGGATCGGGAACAGGAAGTGCCAGGCCATGATGAACACGCCGACGCCGAAGATCAGCTTCAGGGATTTGCCGTCCAGGAAACGGGCGACCATGAGACCCAGGATCACACCGAGCACAACCCAGGGGGCCCATTGCTTGAGGATGTTGAAGTCCACAGCCCCCCGTTTGGCGTGCGCCTGCACGGATCGGAGGGATGTGAAGATGATCGTTGCTAGCGACGTGCCGATGGCAACGTGCATGATCTTGTCGTCAGAGATCGGGTGATCTGCGGTCGACAGGATGGTGAAAACAGCGGCCAGGGCCGGCACGACGACGAAGCCGCCGCCAATGCCGAACAGGCCAGCCAGCAGGCCGGCAAAGGCACCGGCTACCAGCATGGACAGGATTAGGGGGAGTGCATCAGCTAGCATTGGACCTACTCGGTATCAGTTTGAAAAAACAGGTTGCGTTCGCGCATGATCAGAACCGGACTGTCAGGGTGGCCTGGAAGGTGCGCGGGTTCAGCGGGCGGAAATAGGCAGATCCGGCATAGACGAAGGCCGTGGTGACTTCTTCATCCAGCAGGTTGTCGATGTTGAACCGCAGGCTGACATTCTCAGGCACGCCGAAATCGTTCGGGCCGCCAAGGTCCAGGTAACCGCTCAGCACGGTGTAGCTGTCCATCTCGTAGCCTTCATTGAATTGGGCGTAGCGCTTGCCGGTGTACTTGCCGGAGATGTTGGCCACCATCCATTCCGTCGGTTCATAGGTCACGCCACCGGTGAACAGCCATTCCGGGCTATCCGGCAGGATCGTGCCTGCGAGATAGTCGTACGTGTTATCGAAGTTGGTGTCCGTATTGTCCTTAAGTTCGGCATGGTTGTAGGTCAGGTTGCCGTCGAAATAGACTTTCCCGCCAAGGAAGTCCGGCTTGTAGACACCTGAGAGTTCGAAACCGTAGGCTTCGGTCTTGCCGGCGCTGGTGTAGTAGGCTTCCGGTTGTTCGGTCGCCGGGTTGATGACACTGCCAGCCACGAGGCGGTTGTCGAAGCTGGTGTAGAACAGGGCAGCGGAGCCGTAGAACTGCGAACGGTTTGTGCGGAAGCCGATTTCGTAGTTCGTTGATTCCTCGCCTTCCGGTGCCGGCAGCGGATCGGTCGTCGGATCCGTTGTCGCGATGGAGAAGATATCGTCGGCGCCGCGCGGCAGAGCGAAGTTTTGCGAGTAGGAGGCGAAGACCTGATCGGTGTCGTTGAGGTCATAGACCGCACCGACCATGGGCAGGAAGTTGTCGCTATAATCTTCGCCAACTGTCTGCGGGCCGTACAGTTCGTAGTCGTTATAATCGCGATAGCCGCTCAGCTGGTAGTCAACGCTGAGGCTCTTCACGCCGACTTCGACGTTCAGCTTCTCGTCCATCAGGCTGATCGTGTCCTTCAGGTAGAGCTGCGTCGTCTTGCGGGTGGAGGTGTAGTTACGGCGGTAGTAGGCGACCTCATCCCAGATTACATCACCATCGGCCGAGCCGTTGGTTTTGTTGAGACGCATCTGCGTGCGGTTGTAGTCTTCGTCTTCATACCAGGCGCCGACTTCGACCTTGTGGTTGGCGACCTGCCATTCGAGACCGGCCACAGCGCCCTTGCGCGTGCCGCCCACGCCCGAGAGACCATACTGCACGCCGCGCGGGTGCACGACGTTGAGGCCGGCAGCCACCTGGCGGTTATAAATGTTGAGCGAGTTGGAGTAGCTGTCCGGCGAAACGCCGTAGCCGTCCTTGTCTTCCTGATAGGCCGTGGCCGTGAACATCAGGTTGGGCGTGATGTCGGTCTGGAAGTTCAGCGAGTAGAGGCTGTCATCGCGGATGTTGATCCGGTCTTCATAGTAGCTGGTACAGCTGGAACCCGTGTAGATCGGCGAGAAATCGTTCCCGTCGATGACGTTGTCACCATTGTAGTCATAGACGTTGGAGATCGGGTTGATACAGCCGGTTTCCGGGATCGCATCCAGATAGGCATAGTAATAGTTGTTCTCGAACGTGGACTGCGGGCCCGATGGCGAGTCGTAGTCATGGAAGTCGTTGTGCACGTAGCCGAACTTGATGAACGTATCTTCGTCGAACTCGTACTTGATCTTGCCTTCGATGTGCTCGCGGTCGATCGTGCCTGGACCGCGCCACAGATTGCTGTCCGTCTTGGAGCGGCTGACATAAGCGGAGAAGCCGTTGATGTTGCCGGTTTCCAGCTTGATGAAGCTGCGCTCCAGATTATCGTCGCCCATCGTGTAGGAGATCATGCCGCCGGCTTCGTCGGACGTATCGACCGTATTATAGGAGACGATCGGGCCGAGGGAGGCGTAGCTCGGCAGGGAGACGTCGCCTGCGCCCGGAGAGGCGACAACGGAGCCGAGGTTTTCATTGTCCACATAGCGGAAGATCGGGCTGCCGCCGAAGGCATCGGAGCGGCCCATCGGCACGCCGTCGAGCACGAAGCCGATCTGCTGCAGGTTAAAGGCGCGCACGGTGACCGAGTTGCCGAATTCATAGAGGCCGAGGGCGCCGTCGGTCTGAACGTTGAAGCCCGGCAGGGACTCCAGCATTTTCAGGCCCGAGATGCCGCCCGGTGCCGAGAGCAGCTCGTCGCGGGTCACAGCCACGGTGTTCGTCGCTTCGCCCTGGCCAATGGCGGTGTCTGCTGTCGAGACACGGCGGCCCTGGACGACAACCGCCTGCATGGTTGCCTGGTCCTCCGTTTCCGCTGCTTCCTGTGCATGCGCCACGTTCGCCATCGACGCTGCGATCAGCGAGGCAAGACATATTCCAAATTTCAGGCGGCTGTTCAGACGGCGCATCGCAATTTACTCCCGGAAGGTCTGCTCCAATGTGCGCGCACGATGTCTATGCAGAGGGGATGCGGGAACTGCCCATTATAAAGTGTAGGTGCGAAATGCCGTGACCTGCCCGCATTCTGGCGCAAATGCGCAAAGCTGAATGTTTCTTGTGCAGCGCGCAGGAATGCGGATTTGGGGGCTGCTGAGTCGCCGGGAACTGACGTGCTACCTGTCGCGAATTATGCGCAATCCGAGATTTATTTTATCGGCAGGTTCGGGCTGACGCAGCGGGAGTGTCAGTCTTTCCGGGCGTTCTGCCAGGTCTTCGACCAGTCACTCAGCTGCATCAGGATAGGGCCAAGTTCCTGGCAGGGCCTGGTTGGCTGGTAGCCGTCATCGGTCAGCTCCACGAGGCCCGCATCGCGCAACAGGGAGAGGCGCTGGTTTAGGACCGTCGGTGAGATCTGGTCGCAGCGTTCGCGCAGGGCGCGAAAGGTGAGCGGCGCATCGCGCAGTTCCCAGATGATCCTCAGCACCCACTTCTGACCCAGCAGGTCGAGCAGGGCCATGATCGGCCGTTGTGTTTTTTTATTGTTATTCGGCATCAAACCCTCTTGCGCTACGGAAAATGTAGCGTTAAGTGCGCTACACAATATGTAGCAAGAAAGATTCTTGTCCAGAGTTGTTGGCGGGTAAAGCCGTTTGCTGTGGCGCACCGCGCCAGACCGGGGAAGCCGGGCCGGGATGGGGATCACCTAGTCGCGTATGTGAAACCGAACGAGGGACACGCACAATGAAGACGAGTGGATAACAGGTCCTCCGGCCTGGCCTGAGAAGGCTGGCTGCCGGTCTCACCCCAACAATTACCGAACACCAAGAATGGGCTGGGGACAGCCCACAGGAGATACTTATGACTCGCAGTCTCGCTGCGCGTGCAGGCTCGCTCGCGCTGAATTCCGCCTCCGCCCTTCTGACGGGCGCTGCCGTTCTGACGGTTTTTGCGCCGTTCGCCCATGCCGAAACGGGCGATGGCAACTGGTATTTCTTTGGCGACAGCAATGTCGGCCAGGGCAATTTCTCCGCGATTGTCGGATCGCGCGGGGAAGACTTTTACCCGAATTCCTCGAACAATGGTTTCGAGCGGGATTCCAACGGCCTCATCTGGACTGAGATGATGGGGCGTGATGTCGACATCATCCTCGATCCCGACATCGACTCCCCGAACATCAATTTCGGGATTTCCGGCGCTCATATGGATCGCGGCGGAGACCTCGTTTCCTATGGTATTGAAACGGGCGTCCGTGTGCAGACGGAGAGCTTCGCAGGCCTGGTCGGGCAGGGTGCGATCGCTGTCGGTGAAGACGATGTGGCCTTCATGATTGCAGGCGCAAACGATTTCCTTGATCGCCTGGCGGTCGATGATCCGGCTGATGAAATCATTGCCGATGTCGCATCGGCGGCAGCGGCCAATGTGCTGGAGCTTGCCAATGTTGGCGTAAAGACAATCATCCTGTCGGAAATCCAGCCGCTTCAGTTCGCACCCGATTATGCTGATGAGCCGGAAGTTCAGGCTGCGCTGGCTGAACTGGTCGAGGTGGCGAATGCCGAAATGTTCGCTGCCATCGAAGCGGCAGGACTTCCGGATGACGTCAACCTGGTCACGATGAAATACAAGGACTTCATCACCTATGTGACCAGTCATGGGAATGCGCTCGGTTTTTCCAACACGACGGAAGCCTGCTATCGTAAAGATGAGGGCACGCTGTGCGCCCCGGACTTCGCGGGCCAGAACACACATCTCTGGTTTGACGAACTGCATATGACCGAATCCGGGCACCGCCTTGCGGCCCAATGGTGGCTGGCCACACTGAACGGTGCCAGCGGGCAGGCATCCCGCCAGACCGGGCGGATGCCGCGGATTGCCTATGAGCAGATGGAAAGCCATCGCGGCCTGGTGCGTCCGGGCACGCATGCCGGGCCTGACCAGCGCTTCGCGGCCTGGCTCTCGCCGGTCTCATCTGAGATGAAGCTGGAGGCGGCGGGCGGCAATCCTTCCGCGAAACTGGACCTGGATGGCGCCGTCTTCGGGATGGAACGCCGTTTCGCGGAACATTTCATTCTTGGCGGCGCGTTGTCGGTCGGCAAGACGGAAGCCATGTTCAACGATGGCGGGCGCTATCGCATGGAAGGCGGTGCGGTGTCGCTCTACACGGCGCTCGATTATCAGGAAGAAGGTCGCCTCAGCCTGAGCGTCACGAAGGGTGGTCACGACATCACCGGTATCAACCGGGTCACGGGTGTAGACCTCCTGTCGGCTGGCGGTGAAACCGAGTCCTCTTACTGGGATGTCGAACTCGCGGCCCGCACGACGGACAAGATCGGGGTCTTTGAGATCGATCACGGCATGTCCCTCTCGACAGGGCGCATCTCGGTCGATGGCTATTCCGAGACCGGCGCGGCCGGGCTGGCGCTCGCCTATGAGAAGCAGGCCTTCAACTATCAGTGCCTCGGCCTCGATGCCGTGGTGCGCGGGCCTGCCTACCGCCTGACGGAAACCGTCAGCATCGCCCCGGTCGCGGATGTCGCCTATGCCTGGCAGTTCGGGGATGACGACTATCGCGTGACCTCCCAGCTGATCGGCAACACGGCGCAGGCCGCGAGTGTCCGCAGCCAGGCCCCGGCAGAGGACCGTTTCGACGTCGGCGTAGGCTTCCAGCTTGGCCTCGGCGCCCGGTGGACCGTCTCTGCCCGCTACGCACAGAAATGGGCCAGCGATATCACGCGGGCCGATGAAAGCATGGTCTCCCTACGGATGGCCTTCTGATCCTCTCACTCCCTCCCAGACATGTCAGATAAAAGGAAAAACAAGATGACACGTATCCACCTTGCCGCGCTGCTCGCCTCCGGTCTCGCCTTGGCGGCCTGTGCAAACTCCGGCGCCAGCTACGAGCCGGTTGCCGATGGGCCGACCGATGCCGTCTACGCGCAGGACCTTGAAGCCTGCCAGGCCGTGGCGACCGAGCGCGGCTATATCAATGGCGACACGCGCAACAATGCGATGATCGGCGCTGGTCTCGGCGCGCTGGCCGGGATCGCGGACGATGACGTCAACGACACCGAAGGCGCGCTTGCCGGTGCGATCGTCGGCGCCGTTGCCGGGGCAGGTGCGACAATGATCGAAACGCGCGGTGAACGCCGCGAGATCGTTGTCGAATGCATGAAGGGCCGCGGTCACCCCGTCGTGGGCTGATCCGGCATCTTCCGGGCGCGCGGCGTATCGTCCCCGCACCGCCGCGCGCTCGTTTTTTCCGGTGGTTGGAACAGCGCGTACACGCATGGTTTCTCGCCCCGGTTTTCCACCAGAAGGGGCGATCGTCACGCTTTGTTAAACCGGTGCCTTCTAGCCTGGGGCAGGATCTGTGACGTGATACAGGATGTGACACGATGAATATTTCCGGTGCTGGCTGGAATGCCGGTCTCACGACGCTTCAGGCGCGTAATGGCGCTGCCGGCGTCGATGGTCAGGCCTCTGCTGCGCAGGAGACCGGCGGCAGTACGGCTGATCCGGTCGCGGACGTGATGAGCCGCTATAACCTGCAGGATATTTCCCCACTGGAGGTAGACCAGCTGGTCAAGGACCTGCAGGCGACAGGCTATGCGATGAACGAGACGCTGCTGATCCTGTCCACGCGCGGGGCGGAGTTCATTAGCCATATGAGCGAGTCTCTCGGCGGCAGCTTCAACCCGAACCAGCGCATGAACCTGATCTCCCAGACGGAAAATCAGGTGCGTATGGCTCACAGCCGCGGCGATGCCACCGAAGCCATGCAGAATTTCCTGGATTTTCTGAAATCGCATGATCGCGACCGGGTGAGCGCAGGCTTCGCCAACACGGACCTGACCCGCGAAACCATCATGCGCGAAGCCTTCGCCGCCAACGCCGACCGCGCGACCGACTAAGCCCTCTTGCGCGTGGGGCAAAACCGGCTCAAATACCGCCCGCGTGCGGGTGTAGCTCAATGGTAGAGCAGCAGCTTCCCAAGCTGACGACGAGGGTTCGATTCCCTTCACCCGCTCCAGTTACCCGCTGTTCCGCAGGTTTTGGGCGCTGGCATGAGCCGCTGGCGCCGCGGTGCGGATGCGGCTAGAAGGCGGGCCATGAACGGTTTTCTTGCAGTTGCAGCAGGCGGCGCCCTCGGCGCGGCGATGCGTCATGGCGTTGGCCTCCTCACGGTGCGCCACATGCCGGACCATTGGCCCTATGGCACGTTTGCGGTGAATATCCTCGGCAGCTTCTTCATGGGCTTCCTGATCAGCTGGCTGGCCTTTCGCGGGCAGGGCGGGCCGCAGGAGCTGCGTCTATTCCTGGCGACCGGCCTGCTGGGCGGCTTCACCACGTTTTCCGCTTTCTCGCTGGAAGTGGCCAATTATGTCCGCGCTGGCGACATGACGCGCGCAGTTCTCTATGCTGCCCTGTCCGTCGCGCTGGGCCTGATGGCGCTGCTGATCGGCATGTGGCTGTCCCGGAAGGTATTCGCATGAGCGGTCAGATCATCACTGAAACCGTCACCTCGAAAGAGGAAGGCACGCGTCTTGACCGCTGGATCAAGCGGCGCGTCCAGCTGACCCAGGGCCAGGTGGAGAAGATGATCCGCACCGGGCAGATCCGGGTGGATGGCGCGCGGGCGAAGTCCAACACGCGCCTCTCCGCCGGTATGCAGGTGCGCCTGCCGATCCTGAGTGGTGAGGCATCGAAGCCTGCACCGGACAAGGCGACGAAACTCTCGAAAGAGGACCGCGATTTCCTGCGCGAGATCACGCTTTTCGAAGACGATGACATGATCGCCCTGAACAAGCCTGCCGGCCTCGCCGTGCAGGGCGGTTCCGGACAGGGCAAGCATATTGACGGCATGCTGGCCTCGCTCAGCGATGGCGTGCACCGGCCGGTTCTGGTGCACCGTCTGGACAAGGACACGTCCGGCGTTCTCCTCGTGGCGAAGCATCCGGCCGCGGCGGCGCGCCTTGCCGAACTGTTCCGCAGCCGCGACATGGACAAGGTCTACTGGGCCGTCACCGTTGGTGTGCCCAATCCGCCCTTCGGCCAGATCCGTTGCTGGATGGTGAAGGGCGTGCCGGACGAGAATGACGAGGACGGCTACCGAGTTGTGAACCCCAAGGCACGCGGGCGCCGGGATGCGGACCGCGAGCGCATGTTCCGCTCCGCTCAGGGTGTCGAGGGCGCACGCCATTCGATCACGGATTATGCGGTTATCTCCACGGCAGGCCAGCGCGCGGCCTGGGTGGCGCTGAAGCCTCTGACAGGGCGTATGCATCAGCTGCGCTTCCACATGCTGGAGATGAACACGTCGATCCTCGGCGATTTCAAATACCAGTCGCGCCGGGAAGTGCCGCAGGGCCTCGCGCCCGGCATGCACCTTCATGCCCGCGCACTGGTTATCCCGCGTCCGAACGGCAAGCCGTTACAGATCGTGGCGCCGCTGCCGCCGCACATGAAAGAGACATTCGAGGCGCTCGGCTTCCTTGAGCAGGAAGCAGGCAAGAACCCGCTGGCGCCTTTCGTGTAATGACCGATCTGCGCCTTGCCATCTGGGATGTCGACGGCACGCTCGTCGACAGCCGCGAGACCATTCACAATGTCATGGTGGAAGCGTTCCGCCAGTCCGGCCTGACGCCGCCGGAATATGATGCGACGCGCCGCATCGTCGGCCTCAGCCTGCATGAAGCCTGCGGACAGCTCGCCCCGGAAGCCTCGGCAGACGAGATCGAGCGGCTGGTCAATGACTACCGCAACACATGGGTGCGGGCCCGCGCCCGGCCGGATTTCTCTCAGCCGCTCTATGAGGGCGCGCTGGAAACGCTGGAAACCCTGCGCGATGAAGGCTGGCTGATCGCCATGGCGACCGGCAAGACGCGGCGCGGCATTCAGGGCCTGTTCGAGCTGCACCGGCTGGAGCATTTCTTCGATACGATCTGGTGTGCCGATGACGGCCCCGGCAAGCCGCACCCCTATATGGTGGAGCAGGCCATGGGCGCCCTCGGCATGGAGCCGGGCGCGTGCCTGATGATCGGTGATGCCATCCACGACATCGCCATGGGCCGCGCGGCCGGCGTGCGCACCCTCGGCGTCAGCTGGGGCTTCGGCGCCGCCCACGAGCTGGAAGAGGCGGGCGCCCACGAAGTGCACCACGATTTCAGCACGCTGCGGGAAAGTATCCTGAGCTTCAAGCCGGAGACCGAGCCGCGCCGGGCGTAGTTGCCCCTTGGAAACAGCGCCCGCACGGCGTACATGCGCGGCCATGACGATTTCTCCTTCCGACAAGCCCAAGCGCTTTTACAAAGAAGCCGCCGCAGAGCAGATGCCCGGCGGTTGGACCGTGGCCCTTGACGGGCGCACCATCAAGACACCCGCCCGTGCAGCGCTGTGCGTGCCCAGCCAGCGGCTGGCCCGTGCCATCGCCGCCGAGTGGAACGCGCAGGGCGAGATCATCGACCTGACTGCGATGCACCTGACGCGCCTCGCCAATGTCGCCATCGACCGCACGCCGGAAGTGCGTGAGGAAATGGCTGACGAATTGGCCCGCTATTGCGAGACGGACCTGTTGTGCCACATCGCCGAGGGCCCGGCGGAACTGGTCGAGCGGGAAGAGGCCTATTGGGCTCCGGTCCGTGAATGGGCCGGGCAGGAGCTGGACATCTTCCTGGTGCCGGTGGAGGGCCTGCTGGCTTCGCCACAGCCGGATGCCTCGCTGGAGGCAGCCCGTTTTGTGGCGCTGGAGATGGACGATTTCCGCCTTACAGGTACGCTGTACGGATGCGGCCTGTTCGGTTCGGCCTTGCTGGCGCTGGCTGTGGCCGAGGGGCAGCTTTCGGCGGCCGATGCGTTTGAAGTGTCCCGCGTGGATGAAGCCTGGCAGATCGAGCAATGGGGCGAGGACGAAGAGGCGAAGGCCGCGACCGAAGCCCGCCGCAAGGAAGCGCGCGCGCTGGAAACCTGGATGCGGGGGCTCCGCTAACCAGACACAAAAATATAAGCCGTATGGGAGGAAAACATGACGGACAGAGATCACGTCAACGGCAAGGTTATCATCGTGACAGGAGGCGGCGGAGGATTTGGCCGCCTCATCTCGCAGCAGGCCAGCGAGCGTGGAGCGAAGATGGTCTGCGCAGACATCAACCAGGCTGCAGCCGAGGAAACGGCGGCGCTCGTCCAGTCCGCCGGGGGCGAGGCGATTGCCGTGAAAGCGGATGTCACCTCAGCCGAGGATATGGCGGCACTGGCTTCTGCCGCGGTAGAAGCCTTCGGACGCATCGACGTGATGATCAACAATGCGGGCATCATGCCGCTTGCCTTCTTTGCCGATCACAAGGAAGCGCTGGGCGCCTGGCATCGCTGTATCGACATCAACTTCCGCGGTGTACTGAATGGCATGGTGGCCGTGCATGACCAGATGCTGGCGCAGGGACGCGGCCACATCATCAATATCTCGTCCATTTACGGCAATTTCCCCGTGGTCGGGGCGGGTGTCTATGGCGCGACCAAGGCGGCGGTGAACTTCCTGTCGGAATCCCTGCGCATGGAGTCGCGCGGTCGTATCAAGGTGACCATCGTCAAGCCGACGGGGGTGCCGGGCACGGGGCTTGGCGCAGGCGTGGTCAACCCGGCGGCCGTGGTCGGTATCGTGGGTCAGAACATCATGGAGTTCGGCGCCACGCTGGAAGCCCTGCGCGAAGGCAAGCTGGACGGGCAGGCGCTGGACCCGGACAATATCGATTACCTGGTGCTGGACCCGGCCTTTATCGCGCATGAAGTGCTGCACGCCATCGACCAGCCCTGGGGTGTGTCGGTCGGCGAAGTCACCGTGCGCGCCGCGGGTGACCATTACCTGCTGTAAGGCAATGGATGGGTGTGGGCGTCAGACGCCCACGCCCATCATGTTCGCCACAGGATTGGCCGCAGTGAAATTGCCGAGGTTCGGCAGGGCTGCGGCGATTTCGCTGTCGTTCAGCCCGAACCAGCGGCCGAGCGGTTCGGCATATTGTTCCACTGAGATTGTCGGTATCAGGCGGCCGCTGTCGGCGTCCTGATCGTGGCCGAACTCCGCTGGCGGAACATCGCCATAGATCTTCTGTCCCTGAACGGCGCCGCCAACCACCAGATGGTGCGAGCCCCAGCCATGATCTGTGCCGTCGCCATTGGCTGCCAGAGTACGGCCGAAGTCTGACGCAGTGAACGTGGTCACGCTGTTAGCCAGGCCAAGTTCCTGCATGGCATAGTGGAAGGCGGTAAGCGATTGGTCGACATCCGCAAGGCGATCCGGGAGTTCCGAAGCCTGGGTCGAGTGGGTATCAAAGCCGCCGATCGCAGCGAAGAAGACCTGGCGGCGCACTGAAAGGCTGTCCCGGATCGCCACTGCATTGGCAATGGCTTTCATCTGTGCACCAAGGTGGGATTGCGGGAACGTGGTTGTCAGTGGAATAAGGTTCGCCACAGCCTGATTATAGTTCTCGTTGAGAACGACAGACTTGTCGGCAATCCGGGCGATATCCTTCTCGATCAGGTTGCTCTCATTGAAATCCGTCGCAGAGAAGTGGCGTCGCAGAAGGGTGGAGATGTCGGAGTTATCGAACTCTGTCAGAAGGCCGATTTCCTCAGCGCCATCAAGGCCGATCTGGTAGGGCACGACTTCTTCACCTGTCAGGAACAATTCGTTGCCGACTGCTGTGATGGTGCTGAACTCGCGGTTCGTGTTGGCGCCGGAGAGGACGGCCGCATCGGCAAACTTCCCCCCCCAGCCAAACTGCGCGCCTTCCGGTGCGCTGGCGGCCCAGGTGGACTGCTGGTCATTGTGCGAGAACAGCTGCTTGGGCACCTGTGCGGTGCGTGCATGCCATTCAGACCGGTTCAGTGGGCGGATCAACGGGCCGGTATTGGCCACAAACGCAGCGTCGCCGGCCTGGAACAGGCCGTGCAGGCCGCTCATTTCCGGTGGCATGGCAAACTGTCGTCCGCCGAAATCGCTGGAATTGGTAGGTGACAGTGCCAGGAGCTGGTCCCGGTCCCGGCGGCCATTATATCCGCCGAACATGGACGAGCGGATGTTGCGGAAGCTGTCATAGGACGTTTGGTCATAGGGAAGCAGCACGTCATGCGTATCGCAGCCCCCAAGCAGGAACACGCAGACCAGCGCCTTGTACCCCGTGACTTCCGCAGCATTGGCGCTTTGGAAGCCTTGCATGGCATTGCCAAGTGCTGCGAGGGTCGCTGCGCTGAGGGTGCCGGCGCCGATGCCCTTGAGAAGATGTCTCCGGGAAATGCTCATATCCGTCTCCTAACGCTGCACGAGATATTCAGGGCACGTCATGGCCATGAGAACGGCCGTTCCGACGCGGGTGAGCGGGCCGTCGTAATTGTAGACATTCTCGTTTGTCAGCGGAATGGACTGTACCGTCTGCACAATATTGTTGCGTGTCTCATCGGTCATCTGTCCGGACATCAGGAGGGTGTCGAGGTGTTCAGCCAACGCAGCCGGGTCGTTCGCCAGGGCAAGTTCATCAGTATAGTCAGGCACGAAACTGGAACTGTGCTGGTCATTGCCGAACCGTTGCTCAACAAATGCGAAGTGCGCCATGAAGTTGGCGTAGCCGACCAGTGTGGCGCTGTTCGTGATCTGAAGTTCCGGGACGGTCATGCCGGCAGCGCCGGTGTTGCTGCCGGGGGCAACATATCCGGGGCGGTAAAAATTGAAGACCGAGGGGGACTCATAGGGCGCCTGGCCCAGATCTGCGCGGGTTGTCGGGTCGTAAGGGTCGAACGAGTTCTGTGGCGTCACCGTTGAGGCGTCAAAGGCGCGAGCCCATTGCGCAAAGCGGATCGCAGGCTCGCGGACCTTCCCGAACGTGTCAAAGGCCAGCATGTCGTCAGACCGTGCTTCGGCATCCATCAGGATCGCTGCGATCATGGCCTCCATGGATCCGCGCTCTCCGCTTCCGACCACGTTGCCGTCCGGCAAAGTGTAACTGCCTGTGTCGAATGCAGTTGCCACGCGGTCCACATATTCCGGAGACGGGTCGCTGGTGACGAGCCGCTGGATCATCTGGCGGCCAATGAAAGGGCCGACATTGGGGTGATCGAACAGGGTGTCGAGTGCGATCTCAATGCTCTGCGTGCCGCCCGTACCGGCTGGGACTGTCGTGCCCAGGAAAGATTTTTCTGATGAGGAATGGTAGTCGGCGAACATCTTCATCGGTGTGGACTGAAGGTTTTCAGGCAGCGAGTTGATGGAGTCGAAAAAGCCGCTGCTGTTCAGGCTTAGCCCCGTGAACACCTTGGCAAGCCCTGTGACGTCTGTGTTGTCATAGGTCGCGATCGGTTGCCCATCATTGCCAAGTTTCACCGTGCCATCATGGTTCAGCTCGTTCAGGCCAATGGTGAACAGCTGCATGATTTCCCGCGCATAGTTCTCGTCAGGCATGCGTGAGGTGGCGGGGTCTTCCTTCTGGTTCTGGTAATAGGTCAGATACAGGCCCATGGCAGGCGAGTAGGTGATTTCTTCCAGAATGTCCCTGTAGTTGCCGAAAGCATTCCGGGTCAGGATGTCCTGGTAATAGGCGACGGCGCGCGGGCGCAGATATGTGGCACTGGCCGTTTCATGGTGTGAAACGACGATGATCTGCGACAGCGCATAGGCCACGCGCTGGCGCAGCTGGTCGTCTGCCGTGATGGCGTTGATCCAGAAGGAATGTGTCGGGCCTGCGTCGCCGCGTTCGTTGATATAGCCTTCCACCGTGCGCGAATTGGGTGCGTCCATGAAACTGATCACCCAGTCGAGATTCAGACTCGCCGGTTTGGCGAATTCCTGAGCGAGCCACCCGGACGCGCTCGTACCGGTTAGGGCGTCAATATCTTCCGTGGTCGGGCCGAAAGTTGCCTGCGTCAGAAGGCGTGACGTGCTGGCCTCTGTCGCAAAGCCGGAATCCCCCTGCGTCGCCGGCGGAGGAGGTGGGGGAGGCGGCGGAGGGGGCGGAGGAGATGGGGGCGGAGGGGATGGGGCAGGCACGCCGCCGGCATCGCCGCTGCCAGTGCCGCCGCCACCGCCGCATGCGGTCATCAGTACCGCGAGGGATACGGCCGTAAGTTTCCAGGCCAATGATTTGTTCATGGCTCCACCATCCGTTCTGGATTGTCGGTTTATCCACCCGCATGCCTGTGTCACGGAGTTTCGTCACCTTAATTATCGGAATGGTTTGGAAAAAAGCAGTTGCGCCACTTTTCCGCTTAGATTTACTCGCCTCACAAGCGAATTTTGGCAGAAATGCTCGTTTTGCTATCGCAATGAGATGCGCGCCTTATGCCGCCGTCTGACAACCGGGCATGAATGCGCATTTCAGATACGGTTCCGGTACGGTGTGTTTTCTGGAAACCATGATGAACCACGTCATGACTTCTGGAGTGGCCGCCGTTGCCCTTGCTGCGTCAGCCCTCATCGCACTTCCCGCCGCCGCGGACAGCCGACAGGTCAGCGCCACTTATGTCACCCGTTCTGGTGACGCGTCCTCGCTCTTCATAGAGGTCGGGCATGGTGGCGGCGATTATCGTCCGGCTGCATACAGCTATCAGGGCGCCACGCGCGGTTATGTGCCGAATGCTGCAGACCGGATGAGCCGGGAGGCGATCAGTGCCTGCCGGGCGGGCATCCAGCTGGAAGCCCGCCGCCTCGGCTATCGCGATGTCGATTTTGACAGCCGGGCATGGGCCCAGCCGCTCTGGGGGGGCGGTTATACAGTCCGCTTCCGCGAAGTGGAGTTCGAGGGGCGCCGCCATGAGTTCGAGACCGGTGTCAGCTGCACCGTGCGCCATGGCCGGGTTGTGGATGTTGATGGCATCCCGCGCCGCACTGGTGGCCCGCGTTACGATCCTCACCGGGGGCGCTGGTAGGCCCTGAGCCTGCTACCCCCGAAAGCCCCCCCTGTAGCAAAGACAAGGCGCCACGCCCCGGACCCTGCATCCGGGGCGTTTGCTGTCCGGCTGCTGCTGTCAGAGGGGGCGGTGCCCAATGGAATGGCAGGGATGCCAAAGTGGACGCCGAAGGGACGTAGGGGCAGGTGGGCGCGAGAATCTGTGATTTTTCAGGCCCCCGGCAGGGGCACAAGGCCAGCCCGAACAGTGAAAACAGGGCCGGATCGACGGTCTCCGGTCCCCTGACGCAGGGGCAATCCGCGACGATACCGGCCAAAACGCGGCGACATGGCCGCCACCTTGCCCTTGCCAAGCGATCCCGTGCGATTATCAAGCACTTCGGACAATACATATGACACTCTTTTGGCAAGGAGCCAGGTCGGATGCAGGATCTTATCGAAGCGCTGGAGCAGAAACGCGAAGAAGCACGCCTCGGCGGCGGCGAGCGGCGGATCGAATCCCAGCACGCCAAGGGCAAGCTGACCGCCCGCGAGCGGATCGCTGTCTTGCTCGATGAAGGCAGCTTCGAAGAGTACGACATGTTCGTGGAGCACCAGTGCGCTGATTTCGGCATGGAAAAGCAGCGCATCCCCGGTGACGGCGTCGTCACGGGGCAGGGTACCATCAATGGCCGCCTGGTCTATGTCTTCTCGAAAGACTTCACCGTTTTCGGCGGTTCGCTCTCCAAGGCCCATGCCGCGAAGATCGTGAAGGTCCAGCAGGCCGCTGCCCGCGTCGGCGCGCCGGTGATCGGCATCTTCGATGCTGGCGGTGCGCGTATCCAGGAAGGCGTCGACTCGCTGGCCGGTTATGCTGACATCTTCATGGAGAACGTGCTCTCCTCCGGCGTCATCCCGCAGATCTCCGTGATCATGGGCCCGTGTGCCGGTGGCGATGTGTACTCCCCGGCCATGACGGACTTCATCTTCATGGTGAAGGACACCTCCTACATGTACGTGACCGGCCCGGACGTGGTGAAAACCGTGACCAATGAGGAAGTCACCCACGAGACGCTGGGCGGGGCCTCTGTCCATGCGGCCAAGTCCGGAGTGGTGGATGGCGCGTTCGAGAACGACATCGAGGCGCTGGTGCAGATGCGCCGCCTGATCGACTTCCTGCCGGGCTCCAACCGCGAAGACCCGCCGGTGCGCGACGTGTTCGACACGATCGAGCGTCAGGACGACAGCCTCGACACGCTGGTCCCGCCAAACCCGAACTCGCCTTACGACATGCGCGAGCTGATCGAGAAAGTGGCCGACGAAGGCGACTTCTTTGAGATCAGCCCCAAGTTCGGCGCCAATATCCTCTGCGGTTTTGGCCGCATCGAAGGCTCGACCGTGGGCTTCGTCGCTAACCAGCCCATGACGCTGGCCGGCGTTCTGGACATCGACGCCTCCCGCAAGGCGGCGCGGTTCGTGCGCTTCTGCGACTGTTTCAACATCCCGATCGTCACCTTCGTCGACGTGCCGGGCTTCATGCCGGGCACCAAGCAGGAGTATGGCGGCCTCATCAAGCATGGCGCGAAGCTGCTGTTCGCCTATGCCGAAGCCACCGTGCCGAAAGTCACCGTCATTACACGGAAGGCTTATGGCGGCGCCTATGACGTGATGAGCTCCAAGCACCTGCGCGGCGACGTGAACTATGCCTGGCCGACGGCCGAGATCGCCGTGATGGGCGCCAAGGGCGCGGTGGAAATCATCTTCCGGAAAGACATCGGCGATGCCGAGAAGATCGCCGAGCATACGAAGATGTACGAAGACAACTTCGCCAACCCCTATGTGGCTGCGCGCAAGGGCTATATCGACGACATCATCATGCCGCACTCAACCCGCCGCCGCGTTGCCAAATCCCTTCGCACACTGAAAAATAAGCAACTCGAAAACCCCTGGAAGAAGCACGACAATATTCCGCTTTAGGGGGGGCATTTTGTGATGCGGGCCTGCTTACTGGCGCTTGGATTTCTTGTGGCGGCCTGCGCCGAGCCAAGCTCCGATGCGGCGCGCTCCCCGGCGTCTACATCCGACGCCGATGCGGAGAGTCCAAGCGGCCCGAATGGTGCGCGCATTTATGTGAAATGTAACTACACAGACGGTGCAGGCCGAACCGGAACAACTTTTTATCGGATCGATGAGCGACGGCGCGCCATCGCATGGTGGTTTGACGATCTGGAGCGAACGGATGTGCCGCGATGGGATGAAAGCGGGTGCGACGATGACAATCGGGAATGTGATTTTCAGGCAACCATGATTGAGCAGAATTGGTCAGCTGGAGAATGGGGTTCGTCCCTTCACTTTAACCGGGTTTCAGGAGATTATTCTTACAGCCAGTGGAATGGAGATTCCGGCTTTATTCGGGAAGGACATTGCGAGCCTTCAGGAGACCCTGCTGACGAGATATCGAAAAAATTCTGATTACAGGTTCTGTCTGTAGAGCGCCCGCCCTGTCCATTCCATCCCCACCTATACAAACCCGCCCCATGCCCTACACATTCCTCAGCAAAGAGGAGGAATGCGCATGACCATCACGAATACCGGAACCGATCACCTGCTGGCCGCGCTGGACGGCGGTGTGCTGACGCTCACCATGAACCGGCCGGAGGCGCGCAATGCGATGTCGGGCGAGATGAATGCGGCGCTGGGCGTGGCGCTGGCCAAGGCCGAGCTGGACCCTGAGGTGCGCTGCATCGTGCTGACCGGGGCGGGCAAGGGCTTCTGCGCGGGCGGCGATGTGAAGGGCATGAACGCGCGCAACACCGGCGGCGGGCGTGAGACCACGATCGACGAGGCGATCCACACTCAGCGCGTCAACCAGCGCGCCACCGCAGGCAAGCTCTACACCATGCCTAAGCCGACCCTTGCGGCCCTGCCGGGTGCGGCGGCGGGGGCGGGCCTGGCTTTGGCGCTCGCCTGCGACATGCGCATCATGTCGCGCAGCGCCATCATGACGACGGCCTTCGCACGTGTCGGCTTCTCCGGCGATTATGGCGGCACTTTCTTCCTCAGCCAGCTGGTCGGGCAGGCAAAGGCGCGCCAGCTCTATTTCCTGTCAGAGCGTGTGAGTGCCGACGAGGCGCTGGCCCTCGGCCTCACCAATTGGGTGTGCGACCCGGAAGACCTGATAGCGCAGACGACGGACATCGCGCGGCGCCTCGCCTCCGGCCCATCGGTCGCCTATCGCTACATGAAGGAGAATTTGAACCGGGCCATGTCGTCCGGCGACGTCTTCGACTGCATGGACCTGGAAGCGACCCACCACGTCCACTGCGCCGCGACGGAAGACCACCGCAACGCCACGAAAGCCTTCGTAGAGAAACGCGAACCCGTCTTCCAGGGGCGCTAGGGCAGGCGGCGGCGAGGGCCTTGATGTGCGGCTGCATGGGCGCCACATGGGGCAGAGAGGATCTGCCCCATGAAAACCGCCATCATCGGAGACGTGCACGGCGCGCTTGAGCCGCTGCAGGCGCTGGTGGCGAAGCTCGCATTCACCGCCGGTGACCGGATGGTGTTCGTGGGCGATCTTGTCGACAAGGGGCCGGACCCGGCAGGCGTGGTGCGGTTCGTCCGCCAGCTGAGCGAGACGGCGCCCTATGAGGTGATCCTCATCGAGGGCAACCACGAAGACCGGCACCGGCGTTATTACATCAACACGGCCACGCGCCCGAAAGTGGCGCGGGTGATGGCCGCCGAGGCGCCAGAGCTGCCCGCGCTGGATGCAGAGCTTACGGAAGCCGACCGGGCTTTCCTTGCCACCGCCATTCCGTTCCTGCACTTGCCGGAATGGCGCGCGCTGGTCGTCCATGGCGGCATTCCCGGCACACAGCGCAGCTTTCCCGAAACCGTGGAACAGGCCAGCCAATGGCATGGCCGCCGGGCCAAGGCGTTCCGCAAAATTCTTCGCACCCGGTATGTCTCTGCGGATACGGGCAAGTATCTTGCGCTTGGCGCCAACCAGCCGGGGGATCCGTTCTGGGCGGAGATCTATGACGGCCGCTTCGGCCATGTCATTTTCGGTCACCAGCCCTGGCTGGACGGCCCGGCCTGTTTCGCGCATGCCACCGGCATCGACACGGCCGCGGTCCATGGCGGCGCCCTGACGGCGCTGGTCCTGCCGGAAGAGGGCGCGCCCTGTTTTGAAAGCGTCGCCGGTATCGACTATGCGCCTCGCAAAAAAACGGACTGGCCAGACCATCCGGGCGGGGCATTGACCCTGACGCGCGGGGTGGAAGTGCGCTAGTTGGCCGAGGCTGACGTTTCCGAAGGATAGATGTCGCGGATGTTGGCGCCGTGCTTGTCCAGCAGGCTGACGACCTGTGCGCGCTGTTCGATGGCCAGCCACATGCCGTGGACCTCGACATCCACCAGCCGCCAATCGCCGTCACGGCGCAGAACGCGCCAGCGCATCAGCATGGGTTCGCGCAAGGGCGAGGAGACGCGGGTGACCACGATGGAATCCGTATCACTGCGGTCGACCGAGGACAGCACCTCGACATGTGCATCGGCCAGTTCTGCGGAGCGGGAGGCCAGGAAGTTGCGCATGAACCTGTCCAGACGCGACCGGAACAGGTCGAGGTCCTCCTGAGAGGCGTCCCGGCCATACTTTCCGAGGACGAATTTCGACACGCGCGGCATGTCGACATAGTTCACGATGACGTCTGCCTCATCGGCCTGCGACGTGTGGTTCATCTGGTCGATCAGGGCGCGAATATGGGCTTCAGATTCCGGCCCGGCACTGGCGGGCGCCGCCAGCAACCCGAAGGCGATAATCGTCAGGAGTGATTTCTTCATGGATTGAAGCCCTTCCTACCTTGCGGGTCTGGCGTAGCGGGGCTTCCTGACAACAAGCTGACCGGGGCGCTCTTCACCCCTTTTTAGGCCGGGTTCTGCCGTCCTCATTGAGAGGGAAATAAATCCATCCGACACCTCCGCACCCGGATGTATAGTCGGCTCATGTCACTCCTGCATCCACCCCAAGGCTTCCCGCCGCAACTTACAATCTTTTGGCCCCTGATCTGGTGCCAGGTGTTGCTCCTCCGGGCAGCGGTACGGGCTGCCTATGGGAAAGGTGTGCAATATCACTGGAGTGTGACGCCGAACGGGCGCGTGTTCCTGACGTCGATTGACTGGGTGCCGGGCCAGAAAACCGAACGCGTACTCCCGAAACCCGCAAACGATCGCCTCGCCGCCGCCTGCGATGGGCGCGCTTTCACGCCCGATTATCTCCGCATGAATCCCCTCTCCCTCGGGAGAGGGGTTGGGGTGAGGGGTAAAGGCGTTTCAGCAAGTGCAGTCTCTGCAGCAGCTAGGCTACCCCTCATCCCCAACCCCTTCTCCCCTAGGAGAAGGGGCTTACGCCTCCCCCTGCCGGAAACCTGACTCTAGCCCTCACCCCTGAAAACCTGTTCTACCCACCAAGCGCCTTCACGGGCGTCGCATCTGCTAATTGATCACAATTCTCCGGGTTAACTTTCCTCTCCCGCCCCGATATGCCACCTAGGCCCGGTTGGAATCGCTCCAAACGGGGCGGCGAGGGCATGAAGGGATTTCGGGATGTTGGACCGGTTTGGCTGTACGGCTTTGGGCGCGCTGTTCCTGTTGGGGGCCTGCACGCATGAAGCGGAGGTCCCGGCCACGGAGCTGGCTGCTGAGGCGGCCGCTGCGCCTGCGCCCGTAACGGAGACCTATTCGGTCCGCCTGTTCGACACGACGATCGGCCAGATGGTTGCCACCACCGAGGGCAGCACGGTCACGGTGGACTATGAGTACCGCAACAATGGCCGAGGGCCGACGCTGGCCGAAACGATCGAGCTGGGCGATGACGGCCTGCCGGTCGGCTGGACGGTCGATGGCGCGACGACCTTCGGCAACAAGATCCACGAGACCTTCGCGCTGGCCGATGGCGTTGCGAGCTGGACCGACACGACCGGTTCGGACACGGCAGAGGCTGGCGAGCCGACGATCTATATTCCCCAGAACGGCACGCCCTACACGCTGTCGGTCTATGCGAAGGCCCTGCTGGCGGATGCGGACCACAAGATGCCGGCCTGGCCCGCGGGGGAGCTGTCGCTGGACGCGCTGCAGACGCTCACCGTGGATGGCGAAGGCGGCCCGGTCGAGGCAACGGCCTATGCGCTGGTCGGCGACAATGTCGACCCGACCTATTTTCTGGCCGAGGCCGATGGCAGCCTGTTCGCCTTCATCTCGCCGCGCTTCGTGATCGTGCGTGAGGGCTATGAGGCCGCCGACACGCAGCTGAAGGAACTCGCCGCGCAGCTTTCGACCGAGCGGCTGGAGACGATCCAGGCCGAGACGGCCCACAAGTTCGATGCGCCGCTGGCGATCACCAATGTCCGCGTCTTCGATCCGAAGGCAAAGGCGCTGACGGAGCCGGTGACCGTAGTGGTCGCTGACAACACGATCCAGAGCGTCGGCCCGGATGCCCCGCCGGCTTTCGCTTACACAATTGACGGCCAGGGCGGCACGCTGGTGCCCGGCCTGATCGACATGCACGGCCATGTCAGCCAGGACGCGGCCCTGAAGAACATCGCCGCCGGGGTCACGATGATCCGCGACATGGGCAATGACAATGCGGTGCTGAGCGAACTGATCACCAAGATCAACGAGGAGATTCTGGCTGGCCCGCGGATTGTCCGCTCCGGCTTTATCGAGGGCAAAAGCCCGTTCAGCTCCAATAACGGCATCCTCGTGAAGAGTGAGGAAGAGGCCGTCGCTGCGGTCGACTGGTATGCCGATCAGGGCGATTTCTGGGAGATCAAGGTCTACAACTCGATGAACCCGGCCTGGGTGCCTGCGGTGGTGAAGCGCGCGCACGAGCGCGGCCTGCGCGTCACCGGCCACGTCCCGGCCTTCACCCGCGCCGACAACATGATCGAAGCCGGGTATGACGAGATGACCCACATCAATCAGGTCATGCTGGGCTGGGTGCTGGATGATGGCGAAGACACGCGCACGCTGCTGCGCCTCACGGCCCTGCAGCGCCTGCCGCAGGTGGATCTTGACGGTGAGAACGTCCAGCACACGCTGGACCTGATGGTGGAAAAAGGCGTCGCCATCGACCCGACCTATGCCATCCATGAAGCGCTGCTCCTGTCCCGCAATGGCGAGACGCAGGCGGGCATGGCGGATTATGTCGACCACATGCCGGTTGCCGTGCAGCGTCAGGCCAAGGCGGCCTGGTCTGCGATCGGCAGCCCGGAGGAGGACGCGGCCTACAAAGGCGCATTCGACCAGATCACTGATACGATCAAACGGATGAAGGATCGCGGCATCTTTATCGTCTTCGGCACGGACCTCGGCGGGGCGCTGACCCTTCACCGGGAACTGGAGCTTTACCAGAATGTCGGCTTCACCCCGGCAGAAATCCTGGCCCGCGCGACGCTGGAAGAGGCGGAGTATATGGGGCTTGGCGATGAACTCGGCTCCATCGAGCTGGGCAAGAAGGCCGATTTCATCCTTGTGCCGGGCAACCCGGTGGAAGACCTGAAAGCCATCAAGACCATCCGCCTCGTTTCGAAGGGCGATACGGTCTACTTCCCCAGCGAGATCTATCCCTGGTTCGGTATCCGGCCTTTCACGGATGTGCCGGAAGTGATGGCGCCGGTAGAGCAGTAAGTGCAGGGAAGCTTCAGGGGACGACGAAACGCATGCCGAATCTCAAGCGCATCCTTGGAATGGACCAGCGTGTTACGCCAGCCTGGCCGCTTTCGAGCGACCCGTTTGGGCGTGAGGTAGATATTTTCCGGCAAGGGATCGATTCTCTCGAATACATGTCGTGCGGGGCACCGGACCTGCGGCCGATGGTGGTTGTGCAGTCGATGGATGTCTGCTGCTGGCCGACCCCGGTCTTCTGCAGCACCGCTGAGGCGACAGGGTTCCGGGTTATTGCGGTCCGCCGCCCGGGATTCGGGGCGAACGCGCCGCTGACGGACCTGGATGCCCAGACGCGTCTGATCCGCAGTTTCCTCGAAGAAAAGGGGCTGGAGAATGTCGTGCTGGTCGGGCAGGGCTCCGCCAACCCGATCTGTGAGCGTGTGACCCTTTCGGGCGACTCACGCGTCAGCTTTTCCGTGTTCGCCAATTGCTGTTTCAATTATGAGCAGATCAGGGAATTCCAACCGGAATGGATTGCCAAGGCATTAGAGCAGGCCCTGAGCAATCCGGCTGGGGCCCGTTTGTCCCTGATGGCGCTGAAGAGTTCGTGGGGCATCTTCGGACCGACTTGGGTGTTCGAGAACATGTGGCGCAAGAGCCTCGGCGATATTGCCTTCCTGCGGAACAATCCGGAGCTGATGGCCGAGATGATTTCCATGCTGCAGATGCGGCTGGATGTACCGACCTTCATGTTCGAGCTGGAAAATTCCCTGCATTTTGATCCGCTTCTGACGGATGGCTGTTTCAAGGATATCCCCGCACTCACCATGTCCGGTACGGAAACGAGTGGCAGCTGGAAGAATGGTGTCGAGGGAGAAGCGAAGCGACTCGGCCTGCCGCCGGCCGTGTATCTCTCGTCCGGCGACATGTCGGTGATCTACCAGTCGGCAGACGAGTTCTTCGCCGCACTGGGCGATGCGCTCTGATCAACATTACGAATTGCACATAACGTGACGTGGTTTACCGCCCGTTCACCACTCCACCGCATTCTGCGGACAGTTAATTTTCCTGCCCGTATTGTTAATGAGGATGCGTTATGGCGAAGAACACTGTGCGCTGGGGCGCAGATGTCGGTTGTCAGACCAAGGTGAAGCCGCTCGAGCTTCCCAATGACCTGGCCGAACACGGCCTGAAGGGCAAACGTGCCAAGGGCGAGCTGGGAATCAGCCGCCAGATGACCCGCAAGGATGCAAAGGCCGACGCACAGGACGGCCTGCCGGTGTCCGAAGCGATTACCCAGGACCAGTGGAGCGAGCGCGAGCAGATGATCGCCGAGCGCGCCGAGGAAGTCCGCCGGGGCCTCGGCACCTGGATGTCGTCTGCCTCCGCGACGGTCCGCAACTATATCGCCGACTATACGCCTATCGACATTCATCCCGAACAGCTGCGCGAAGCCATCAAGTCGGAAGAGAATGAGTATCGTCACTATGAGACGGATGATACGAACGAGGCCAAGGAAACCCACTCTGCCGCCATCATCGAGCTGCAGCAGTTCCGCGCCCGTCATGGTGACCGGATCGGCGACCGTACGCCGGACATCAAGAAGAATGTCGAACAGGCGATTGCGATTCTCGTCTTCATCATGATCCTCGAAGGCGGCTTCAATGCGCTGCTGTTCAAGGACGCGCAGGCAAACGGCCTGATCGGCGGCATGATGATCGCCTTCGGCGTCAGCGCCGTGAACGTCTGCCTTGGCGTCGTCGCCGGTTTCTTCGGTCTCCGCTACGCCCTGAACAGCCCGAACATCGTGAAGCGTGTCCTTGGCGGCGTGGTCGCGACGGTCTGCATCCTGGGCGGGATCGTGCTGAACTTCTTCGTGGCCCACTTCCGCGATGCTGTGGAAACCGGGCTGCTGAGCGCGGATTCGGAAACGGGAATCGGCACCTTCTCGCTGTTCTCGATCTCGCCTTCGGAAGTGTTCGTGTCGATGTTCCCGAACGTGTTCAGCCTCGACAGCTTCATCGCGCTCGGCCTGCTGTTCATGGGGCTGACAGTTTTCGGTCTGGCTGTTTACGAAGGTTATGACCGCATTTCGGATCGCTATCCGGGCTATGGCCGTGTGTGGCGCAAGGAGCGCAAGGCGTATGAGCGCCGTCAGGCCGTTCGCAACGCCGTGCGCGATGACCTGTCGGACTATTTCACCAACTGCCGCCAGTGGTTCGAGACACAGCAGTCGCGCCATGTCTCCGCCAAGCGTGAGATCGAGAAGGCGATGAACCTGCTGGACGCGCGCCGCGACTTTGCCATCGCCATTGCATCGCGCGCCGCAGACCAGGAACGCAGCCTGAAAGTGGCCTACCGTCAGGCCCACCGCCGCGCCCGCAATGCGAATCGCGACCGCCTCGGTGAACAGGCTGCTTGCCCGGCCTATTTCGACGAGATCGTCACGCCCCAGCTTCCGGCTTTCGAGCTGCAGAAGGAGCGCGAGCAGGCGAAGGCGGCGATGAAGACCATCGACGACAACATCACGGCCCTGAACATCTGCCGTGAATGGCTGGAACAGCACATCCAGCAGGTTCAGCAAGGCCTGTCGTCGATCGAGAAGAAAGTGGTCGAGGAAATCGGCAAGGTACGTGACGTCAAGCAGGCCAAGGGCTCGACCCATGTGCCGGTTGACATGGCGCGCCGGGCCTGAGGAGACAACCGGTCATGGCACGTCGCAGGAGTACTCGAGGTCCGTGGTTCTGGCGTGGTGCCATCGGTGCCATGCTGGCCGGCGTGTTCGGCCTGTTCGCGCTGGTCGCCTTCAGCCAGCCACCAGCCGTGATGCCGGAGACCAGCTGCCGGGTGGACCGCAAGGACCCGGCGCACACGATCCTCCTGATCGACCAGTCGGACCCGTTCAATCCGAACGACATGGACTGGGTGCGCGAACTGGTGAACGACGAGGCGCGCGCCCTGCCGAAATATGGCAAGCTGACCATCATGGTGCCGAACGCAGCGGACCCCTTCAGCCCGAAAGTTCTGTATGCGGCCTGTTCGCCGGGCAGCGCGGCAGCGGCCAACCCCATCACCCAGAACCCGAAGATGATCGAACAGGCCTGGCAGAAGAAATTCTACCAGCCCATGGTCGGCACGGTTGAAACGGCGCTGATGGACAAGGAGCAGCCAAGCTCCCCGCTGAGCGAGGCGATCTACACGATCTCCGATCGGGCAGACTTCCAGCCGAAGCAGGCCGGGCGCCGCATGGTGCTGGTGTCAGACCTGATGCAGCATTCCGACGGCTTCTCCTTCTACAAGAAGGGCGCCGACTATGATGCCTATCTGGAATCGGAGCTGGCCGAGACCCAGCCGAAGCTCGAAGGCGTCGACGTCGTCGCCCGCGTTGTCCCCCGCCAGATCTACGACCTGCCGATTGCCGACGTGAAAGGCTTCTGGCGCGCCTACTTCAACGATGCCGGCGCGACGTATGGTTCTGTGAACTAAGTCTCAGAGACGCCGGCCCCAAGCCGCTTATGATCCGTCATAGTCCGGTATGATCATGGCAAGTGATGCGCAGGCGCATGCTGCGCGCACCACAATCGTGCTTTATGGTTGCGGCACACCCGGTGGGTATCGGCTTCGCCTCAACCCACCCTACGCTTGCTGGGGTGCGCCCTGATAGTTTTCTGTATAAGTACAGGTTGAACGGTGGGAAATGGTTTGAACGCCCTTTTAACAATGGCACCGGCGGTTGAGGACAACATAGATCATGCAAGATATCATACAGGGTATTTTCAATGTCTATATCAACTACCTTCCGGAAGACTGGAGCCTATTGAGGTTCTTTCATAAAACGGAAGGTCAAGGAATCAGCTTAACCTTTGAAACATATGAGACCACATCTAAGCTTGGCAAGGAACAGTATTTTGAGGACCCGCTGGAACCAGAGGACAGCAATTCTATAAGGCTGCTGTCTTACTCGCTCCGGGATGCCATTTCGCCGGACGGTCTTCCCAAATACACACACATTGAACTCACAATCCACCGTGACGGAACTTTCGATACAGTCATGGGCTACGGTCCCGTTGACTGGTCCCCCTCTTCCTATCCGTGGCCGGACGACATCACGGCAGAGGAGTATACATACAAACGCGCCTGGCCTGATGGTAAACCAGATTTTCTGAAAGACTAGGCACGGTGGGTTGAGCGGGGCGATACCCACCACCGCGTGCCCGGAACTGCTACACAGCGCGCAAGAAATCGCCCTCTCTATCCTCCCGGACAGCCTCCCATGGCAGTCTTGGCGCCATGAAAGACCGCACAGATTTCTTCTCTCAGGCCTTTTACACGATCGCCCGCGCCATCGCGGAGGCGGGTGTGAATGTGGACCTGTTCAAGACGCCTGAGACGATCTCAAAATCGGTGAACCGCAAAGTGCGGGCGGAGCTGAAGCGCCTCGCCATTCTGCTCCGCCGTCTGATCTTCCTGATGGCGCTGCAGATGGACCTCGTTCCGCTGAAGCCCCGCATCGGCAGCAACTATTATGAGCCAAAAGATCCGGATGCCGAGTACCGCTACACCTTCTCCATGGTGCCTGCGCCCTCGCGGCCGTGCCCGCATTTCCTGAAAGGTCCGGTCACCGTACCCATGCGCGGGCCTGTGCCCGCCGCGCCGCTGATCGCGCGGTGGCAGGCCATGCTAGACACGTTGAAGTACCATAAGCGCCGGGCGAAGCGGCTCGCCCGCACGATCCAGCGCTGGCAGGTGGCGGGCGAGGCAAGGCCGCACGTGACGCCCATTCCCAACACGCACCGCATGCCCGCCGCCCTCGGCCTCGTGTCCGGTGGGCTGACGGTGCAGCTGCTCGAAGCGCTGAAGGCCTGGCCGGATTCCAGCTGACCGATCCCAAAATCAGGAAATTTGCCGGAACGCGACCCGCGTTTCCGGGCGCAGGTGCTGCATCCCCCCTCCGCTTCGCTGCGCTCAGCACCTCCCCCGCAAGCGGTGGAGGATTGAGTCCTGAACGTGCGGCGGGGGTATCCTCCACCGTTTACGGGGGAGGTGGCCGCGAAGCGGTCGGAGGGGGGATGCGGAGTTTGCCATCAGCAACAGGGTTCCCGGATATTTGCTGCGCAAATTCCGGGATGACACGTCGAAGCGGCCGCGGGCCTCAGTCGTCAAACACCCCAATCACGGGCACATGGTCTGACGGTTTTTCCAGGCTGCGGGCCTTGCGGTAGATTTCCACGGACTGGAGCCGGTCGGCCGCCTGCGGGGAGACCAGCAGATGGTCGATCCGGATGCCGTGGTCCTTCTGGAAGGCGCCGCCCTGATAGTCCCAGAACGTGTACTGGTGGGCGCGGCCATCGGCGATCTCGAACGCGTCGGCCATGCCGAGGTTCTTGATCCGGCGGAAGGCTTCGCGCGTTTCGGGAAGGGCGAGGGCGTCATCGGCCCATTTGGTCTCGTCCCAGCAATCCACCGCCGTCGGGATCGTGTTGTAGTCGCCGCAGAGGACATAAGGCTCCTCCGCCTTCAGCCGCTCTCGGGCATGGCCCAGCAGGCACTCCATCCATTCGAGCTTGTAGTCGAATTTCGGGCCGGGTGCCGGGTTGCCGTTCGGCAGATAGAGGCCGCCGACCCGGATGGGCGTTTCGGCCATGACCAGTGCTTCGATGAAGCGGGCCTGGTCATCCTCCATGGTGGAGAGGCCCTTGGTGACGTCTTCCAGCGGGTATCTGGAGAGAATGGCCACGCCATTATAGCTCTTCTGGCCCAGCACGGCGCAGTTCCAGCCGGCCTCCTCAAGCTCCATGTACGGGAAGGCGTCCGTCTCGCACTTCAGCTCCTGAAGGCAAACGACGTCACAATTAATGTTCTGCAGCACTTCCTGCACAGTCGGGAAGCGCGCTTTGATCGAATTGACGTTCCATGTGGCAATACGCATGCGCTGACCTTTAAGCAGCTTCGCCCCATTGTTCCAGCCAGTCACGGCCCTTATACTCCCGGAAACTTCAAGGAGACCCCCGGCATGGCCCCCAGCTGGATTCAATTGCTGATCGTTGTGATCGTCGCGCTGCTGCTGTTCGGCGGACGGGGCCGGATTTCCGGCATCATGACCGATATGGCCAAAGGCATCGGCGCCTTCCGCAAGGGCCTCAAGGAAGAGGAAGAACCCAAGGCGGTCAAAAAGGAAGACATGGTTGATGTCACGCCTCAGAAGGACGAAACCAAGGCTTCGTCCTGAACTCTGACGGAGGGCGCACCCAATGCTGCCCGGAATCGGTTTTACCGAATTAATGGTGCTGGCCGTTGCGGCCCTGATCATCGTGGGTCCGAAAGACCTGCCGATGATGATGCGCCGCCTTGGCCAGTTTGTGGGCAAGGGCCGCGCCATGGCGCGCGAGTTCCAGGCCGCTTTTGACGACATTGCGCGTCAGAGCGAGCTGGAAGACCTGCGCAAGGAAATCGAGGACCTGAAGCGTACCAATTCGCTGAAACAGGCGACCGATGACCTGTCTTCCTATGAGAAAGACGTGAATTCGGCTGTCATGGCCCGGACGGCGGCTTCAGAATCGGCTTCCACGCCTGAAACGCCGGAAACGAATCCCGCTCCGGAGGCCCCGGCAGAGGCAAAGACGGATGCTGAGCCGAAAGGGGACCCGGCATGAGCCACACGCCCCCCAAGGACGAACAGCCCGAAATCCTGGACGATGAGGTCGAGGCGAGCCGCGCGCCACTGCTGGACCACCTCATCGAGCTGCGCTCCCGCCTGATCTGGAGCCTCTTGGCTCTGGCTGTGGCGACGATCGGCTGCTTCTTCTTCGCGCAGACCATCTACGAGTTCCTGCTCGCGCCCTTCGCCCACATGGCGCAGGAGATTCGCGGCGCCAAGCTGGACTTCATCTACACCGCCCCGATGGAGTTCTTCTTCGCCAAGCTGAAGCTGGCCCTGTTTGCGGGCCTGTTCGTGGCGTTCCCCTTCCTTGCCTGGCAGGTCTATGCCTTCGTTGCGCCCGGCCTCTACAAGAATGAGCGCGGGGCCTTCTGGCCTTACCTCGTGCTGGCGCCCATGCTGTTCTCGACCGGGGCCGCCTTCGTCTACTTCGTGATGCTGCCCATGCTGGCGCGTTTCACAGTGGGCATGGAGCTGACGGACAGCGAAGTCGCCAACATCACCATGTTGCCCAAGGTGGCGGACTATCTGTCGCTGGTGATGGCGCTGATGCTGGCCTTCGGCATCTCCTTCCAGCTGCCGCTGATCCTCACCTTGTTGGGCAAGATCGGCATTGTGTCTTCCGCAGCCCTCTCCAGCGGGCGCAAGTTCGCTGTGGTCGGCATCCTTGCTTTCTCGGCGGTTTTCACGCCGCCGGATGCGATCTCCCAGATCCTGCTGGCTGCACCTGTCCTGTTCCTCTACGAGATCGGGATTCTGAGCGTGAAGATGATCGAGAAGAAGCAGGCCGAGCAGGACGCTGCTTCCGCAGCGGAATAAGCACAACGCTGCCTGAACGCTGTTGAAATGATTGCGCGGATGTAGAACTTTAGGGCCGAGCCCGGCCTTGAGAAGCAAGGAGTGATATGTGGCGCGCCTGAATAGCGTTCTGCTCGTGGATTTCGACAATATCTTTGCCGCCACGGGCATCGCTATGGTCGACACACTCCCGCAATGGCTGCTCTGGCTGTCCGACGGTGCGCTGTCGGAGAAGGGGCGGCGCCGCAAATTCGTGTCCAAGCGGGTCTACTGGAACAGCCAGTATGATGTTTACCGCGACACGTTCAGGGCCGCAGGTTTCGAGACATTCGACTGCCGCGCCAATGCCAAGATGAAGATCGCCGCTGGCAAGTCCTCCGCCGACATCGTCATGACCATGGATGCGATCGAGCTGCGCCACATGATGCGCGGGGTCGACGAGATGATCCTGCTGACCACCGATTCCGACTTCGTGCCCGTGGTGAACCGGCTGCAGCTGGCTGGCCTGCGCGTGGTGACGGCCGGCAAGGAAACGGACCCGACCTACCAGCTCTATTCAGAGCATGCCGATGACGTGATCCATATCGGCGCCCTCAAGGCCGCGTTCGATTATGAGCGCACGCCGCGCAAATGGTACAAGCTGCGTTCCGATCCGCCGGTCATCGCGCCGCTGCGCCAGCAGGCAGAGCGCCGTTCGCCGCTGATGAAGAAGGTGCGCGATGCGGTGCAGATGGAAAAGGCCAGCGGCACGCCGACGCCTGTGCAGCAGATCCGCCTTGCCGCCGACATCGTCATGCAGCTGGGCGCCCGCACGCCGGACCAGCCTCTGCCGCGTAACAAGGTGATCCGCGCGCTGGAAGGCGTCGAAGGCTTCCAGACCAAGTATGGCAACCGGGTGAAGCCCTGGCTGGGGCAGAAGAACTTCAAGTCGCTGATGCACAAGCTGGCCAAGGAAAATCCGGACATTGAAGTCACGGAACTCGCGGACAAGACGGTGCGCATCGTGTGCCGGGTGCGCGGACCGCGTGGCCGCCGGGGCCGTGTGGTTGGGGTTCCGTCGCCTCTGACGCCGCCACCGCAGAAGACGGAAGAGCCGAAGCCAAATGGCAAGCTGGCGGAGAAGCCGGCTGAAAAGCCGGAAGAGAAATCAGCCCCAAAGCCTGACGAAAAGCCCGCTGCGGCTGAAACGCAAGTGGACGTGCCTGCCGCAGCGGATTAGACGCTGGGGCTGTAGAAGACCCTTAAAAGTCATCAAAGGCCCGCCACGATGTTTGACCTCCGCGCGATCCGCGAAAACCCCGAAGCCTTCCGCAAGGCCTGGAACCGGCGCAAGCCGGGCCTGGGCGACAAGGTGGACGATATTCACCGCCACGATGCGGCCCTGCGTACGGCTCTGACCGACAAGCAGGAAGCCGAAAAGCTGCGCAATGAAACGTCCAAACTGATCGGCAAGGCCAAGGCATCCGGCGATGAGGCGGAATTTGAGCGCCTGCGCGCTGTCGTGGCCGATGCGAAGGAGCAGATCGAGGCCTGCGCCGAGCAGGAAGAGGCCGCGCGGGCTGAGCTGGACGAGTTGCTCTATGGCCTGCCGAACCTGCCGCTGGACGATGTGCCGGAAGGCCAGGACGAAGAAGGCAATGTCGAACAGCACCGCTGGGGCACGCCCAAGGGTATCAACGGCCCGAAAGACCATGCTGACCTCGGCGAAGCCCTCGGCCTGATGGATTTCGAAACGGCCGCCAAAATGAGCGGCGCGCGTTTCGTCCTGCTGAAGGGCAAGCTCGCTCGCCTCGAACGCGCCATCGCGGCCTTCATGTTGGACCTGCAAACCGGCGAACATGGGTACACGGAATGCTCCCCGCCGCTTCTGGTCAAGGATCAGGCGCTGGTCGGCACAGGCCAACTGCCGAAATTTGCCGAAGATCTGTTCAAGACGACAGCAGATCATTGGCTGATTCCTACTGCTGAAGTCTCGCTCACGAACATCGTCCGTGAGACGATCATCGAGCCGGGTGAACTGCCGTACCGCTTCACCGCGCATACGCCGTGCTTCCGCTCGGAAGCGGGCAGTGCGGGGCGTGACACGAAGGGCATGATCCGCCTGCACCAGTTCAACAAGGTCGAACTCGTCTCCATCGTCGCGAATGAGGAAGAAGGGCTGGCCGAGCTGGAGCGCATGACCGGCTGTGCCGAGGAAGTGCTGAAACGGCTGGACCTGCCGTTCCGCCGCATGTTGCTCTGCACGGGCGACATGGGGGCAGGGGCGCGCAAGACCTATGACCTCGAAGTCTGGCTGCCGTCGCAGAACACCTATCGCGAGATCAGCTCGTGCTCTTACTGCGGTGACTACCAGGCCCGCCGCATGGACGCGCGCTACCGCCCGGAAGCGGGTGCGAAGCCGGAATTCGTGCACACGCTCAACGGCTCCGGCCTCGCCGTGGGCCGTACGCTGGTCGCCGTGATCGAGAACTACCAGAACGAAGACGGATCCATCACCGTCCCGGAAGCCCTCCGCGGCTACATGGGCGGCCTTGAGGTGATTTCGTGAGGATTCTCCTCACCAATGACGATGGCATCAACGCGCCGGGTCTCTCCGTGCTGGAAGAGATCGCCAGGGAGCTGTCGGATGACATCTGGATCGCCGCGCCGGAGGAGGAGCAGTCCGGCAAGGGCCGTGCGATTTCGCTGACGCATCCGGTGCGCACGCGCAAGGTCGGCGCCCGCGCCTTCGCGATCACGGGCACGCCGTCGGACTGCGTGCTGCTGGCAACGCACGACCTGATGCCGGACAAGCCGGACCTTGTCCTGTCCGGCGTCAATCGCGGCCAGAACATTGCCGAGGACACGAGCTTTTCCGGCACGATCGCGGCGGCCATGTTCGGCATGCAGCTGGGCATTC
>JAWKUR010000014.1:0-86470 GCA_041398445.1 Hyphomonas sp.
GGCTTCGATCTTCGGCACCCAGTCCTGGTTGCGCGCTTTCAGCAGCGCATCGTAAATCGCTTCGGAGCCCATCATCTCCGGATTGGACATCAGCGCCGCGAGGCCGGTCACGTCGCCGTCCTCCCATTCGCTGACCAGAAGGTCGAGCATCTCGCTCCCCTCCTCCAACGACTCGGCAGACGAAATCAGGAAGTCGACCTGTTCCTCATCCGGCAGGTTGGCGAACCGGCCGAGTTGTTCCTCGATGGTTTCGAGATAGGCAAAGTCCTTGCCTGCCGCCTTGCCTTCCCGCTCCAGCACCTGCTCGACACCGGCGGTCGGGTCGAACCCGTCCTTCTTCATCTGCAGGACGGACAGGTTCACCGCCGCATACCAGGGCCGGAAGGTCTGCATCGCGCCCAGCGGGAAACCGAGATAGTCGAGCGCGGCCTGCAGCTCCTCGGTCTCGCCCTCGTCCAGCAGGCTGGTCAGCTGGCGGCCATCGGTGAAGATGGCGTGGGTGCTGACAAAGTTCATCATCTCGCTGGCGGCTTCCCGGCTCGACACATCGGCCTCGAAGACCAGCGTGTCGGCCTCCGCCAGCGCGGTGTCGATCGCCTCGGAGCGCCAGTCGAGTTCCGGACGCAGGAAGTGCACCGTGCCCATGATGCGGATGGTCGTGTCCTCGTCGGACAGGGTCCAGACGGCCGGCTCGCCCGCGCCATGGCTCGCCTCGGCAGCGGCGACGGCGGCCTCGTAAAGGGCTTCCTGCGCGGCTTCGCGGGCAGCGCGCTGTGCCGCCGGCGAGATGTCCGGCGTGCTTTCGCCCTTGCCCGGCTTGCTGCAGCTGGCCAGGACCAGCATCATCGCGGTGGCCGCAATGGCCGCCCAACCCGTTCGCTTCATGGAGTCCTACCTCTTCTACCCCGTTGCCCGCACCCTAGACCGGCCCCGCCCCACGGGGAAGCATGGCAACTGCAGCGCCTTTCAGCGGCACTTCAGCCGCACTGTGGCATTGCACAACCGCCCAGCTTGCCCTATTCACCGGCCTCGGCTCGGCACCCATAGCTCAGCTGGATAGAGCGCTGCCCTCCGAAGGCAGAGGTCAGAGGTTCAAATCCTCTTGGGTGCGCCATTTCTCCCCCAAACCGGTAGATTTCCAGCGGCGCTTCTCGCCCATCCGGCAGCGTTTCGCTGAGGCTTGGCGTCTGTTTTCTCTCAAAAAATGAAAATTTCAGCGTTCGACCTACCAAGAGGCGGAATGATATAAAACCTTGTAAAAACTGACAATTCTCTCCTGAGGTGATATTTGCCACGTATAATTGCGTAGTATTGATAAAATGACTTAATTCTCTTTTAGAAATTGCCTCCCCCTAATTATCAGATACGAGCAGGACGCGTTGTAGATACTACAGGTTCCATTAGGGCTGGCTTTAGCCAGGGGGAGCATGTGCATGACACAACCAAGAGCAATATTCTACCGAAACGCGGAAGGCGCAGCGGCCGCCGAGTTTGCGCTCATCTCACCTGTCTTCTTCCTCATGGTTTTCGGCATGATCGCCTTCGGCATCTGGCTGAGCGCGGCCAACACGATCCAGCAGGCTGCCGCCGGGGCCGCCAGGGCATCGATTGCGGGACTGAACACAACAGAGCGGGAAGCCTTCGCCCGCGATTATATTGAAAGCGCCCTGAGCGCGAATGCGTTTGTCGATCCGGAGAAGGTTCTGGTCGAAGTTGGCGACAATCCCGCCATGGAAGGCAGCTACCGGGTGGTGATCACCTATGACGCTGCCGAACTGCCCATCTGGAACCTGATCGGCAGCGACCTCCTGCCAGGGCCGGAAATCCGCAGAGAGTCAGTCATCCTCAACGGGGGAATCTGACGTCATGCCACTTCGATGGCCCAGCCTCAGCCGGGACCGGTCCGGCAATGTGGTCACCCTGTTCGCCCTGATCTCGCCCGTGCTGATCACCATCATGGCGCTCGCGATCGACGTTGCCGTGGTCGGACACAAGAAGCGCGAGCTTCAGAATGCCTCGGACCTGGCGGCCATTCTCGCCGCGCAGAATCTCGACGACTATTACGATACGGCGCTGGCAAATCTTGCAGCAAACGGCTTCGCGATCCAGTCCGTGGAAACCGGCAACACACCGAACGAAGACAAGCAGGATGAGATCCTGACGACCCAGGCGGTCGTGGAGATCGGCCGGTATCAGCCCAATCCCCGGATCGCGCCCGAGCGGCGGTTCGTTCCGAATGCCACACCAGTCAACTCCGTCCGGGTGACGGCCACGCACAAGGCAGAGCTTTTCTTCGGCGCGAGCCTCGCCGCGCCACCCGATCTCACCGCCCGCAGCGTGGCCTACTCCGTCTCAGAGGCTGCCTTCACGGTCGGCACGCGGCTGGTCCATTTCAATGACGGCATCGCAAATGCCCTGCTCAACGGCATGCTCGGCACGGATGTCGAGTTGAGCGTCATGGACTATGAGGACCTTCTGGATGCGGACGTCTCACTCCTCTCTACCCTGGATGCCCTCAGCACCGAAGCACACCTCAATGCCGTGACCTATGAGGATATCCTGACCAGCCGGATCAGCCTGGCCCAGCTTGCCGCCTCACTGGCAGATCAGATTCCGGTGGGCAGTCAGGCGGCCGACGCCTTGACGAAAATCGCGCTCGATCCCGTCTCGCAGGCAACAGAGCTGCAGCTGGATGAGCTGCTCGACCTTGGAACCCTGTCAGATTCACATCTCGGCTCCATCAATGGCCCCTACGGCATCAAGGTGCGCGCGCTGGACATGCTTGCCGCTGGCGCCGGCCTCGCCACGGGCGAGCACCAGATCGAGCTGGATCTTGCAGGAGATGTTCCCGGCCTGGCCGACGTGCGCGTGACACTTCTGATCGGGGAAAGACCGCAAGCCTCGCACTGGCTGACCCTGACGAATGACCTGCACGCAGATGTACAGACAGCGCAGACCCGCCTTTTGATCGAAGTTGCCATCGGAACCGGCGACGGTCTTTTGTCTGACAAGCTGGTGTACCTGCCGCTTTATGTGGAACTGGCCTCCGCCAAGGCGACCCTCGCCAATATTGAGTGTCCAGCCGGGCGGGAAGAGAATGCGGAAGTGACACTGAATGTTGTGCCGTCAGTGGCGCATGTGTGGATCGGATCGCCTCCCCCCCCTGAACCTTACCACCTTTTCCGCTGACTTCCCGGTCCAGCGCGCGCAACTGATCGATACGCCCCTGCTGGATGTTTTCGCGCGGGCACAGCTCGACATTGGCGGCCACCGCGGCGAACGGGTGACGTTCACGGCCGCAGAAATCCGCGATGGCACAACCAAGACGGTGGAGACACGCCGGATGGTGGATTCAATTCTGATGTCCCTGCTCGGTCGTCTGGACCTCCGCGTCGATGCGATCGGCCTGTCTGTGACCACGCCGTCACATATCCGCTCCGCGCTGACCACGACGCTGGCACCCCTGGCCAGCCCGCTCGACGAATTATTGGATACAATTCTATCCGTGGCCGGCATATCTGTTGGAGAAGCGGATGTCCGCGTGTCTGGCGTCTACTGCCAGCGCGCTGTCCTGGTCCAATAAGAGCCCGACGAGCCTCATCCCATCCGTTCGGATAGCGAGACACGCAAAGTTCTCAATGCCTCCCGCGGCTTGCCGGACAGCAGTATCCGCACGCCCCGCAGGATATCGCGGCCGAGACGCGGCATGAAGAAATAGAGTGCGACAGGGTAGACCAGCGCCCCCAGAACGACTGAGGCGATCACGTGCAGCAAAGCGTGTTGCCCATGCGGAACGAAATTTACAAACAGCCATACCGCAAGCCCCATGACACATGAGGCAAAGAATGCCGAAGAACCGGCAAGGAGCTGGCGCATGACCGTGAACCCGACCACGCGCTGAACCAACCAGGTGCTGAGGACGAAGGTGATGACCTGCTTGGCCAGCAAAGACAGCGCGATGGCCACCAGCCCGTACTGGTAGGTAAAGGCCAGCAGCAGACCGGTCGCGATAATGGAGGTCAGAGTGATCCAGGCCACGACATCCGGCCGTCCGACCCCGCGGAAAACCCCGAGGATGATGGACGTGATCGGCGCCCGCAGACCGATGACCATATAGATCTGGAAGATCGGCACACTCGGTGCCCATTGTTCGCCGAACACGACCGGAATAGCGAGTGGGGCGAGAATAAAGGCCCCCATGAAGGTCGGATAGGCCAGAAGGGCCGACATGCGGATGGCGCTATCCATGGCACGGTGCAGCGTTTCACGGTTGTCCTGCATTGCGGACGCAACAGGCATTGCAACCGCCGCGAAAGGTGCGATCAGGGCCTGGTTCGCCTGCTGGAACAAACGCTCCGGTAGATTAAACACCCCGACCGCATGCGAGCCCAGCGTCATGCCGATAAGGGTTTTGGGCAGCATCTGGTCGAATGTCTGCAGGACCTTCGATGTGCCGTTCGCCAGATTGAACCGGACAAGCTCCTGGAAGTCCAACCAGGTCGACTCGGTCCGGGGAACCCATTTTGCGAAATAGACAAAACCGATCAAACGGATGACCCGCCGGGAAAGCTCCATGCCTACCAGCGCCCACTCATTGCGCCACAGCAAAGCCAGGAGAATGCCGATGACAGCGGCGCTCACCGTACCGGCAATATCGATAACGGTGATTTCCTTGTATCGCAGATCCTTCTGGAGGATGGCTGCCGGCACGGACATGATCGCACTGATCGGCAGGATAGCCCCGGTCACGATTAGCACCGGCGCAACGGTAGGCTCCCCGAAAGCCCCGGCGATCCAAGGCGCCAGCAAGATCAACACGCCCCACGAAAGGACAGCCATCAGGATGGATTGCAGGAAAACGGAATTGATGTGACCGGGTCTCAGGTCTTTTCTCTGGACCAGGGCATCGCCCAATGTTGCGGAGGCCACCACTTCCGGCAGCATCAGCGTCATCAAGGCCATAACGAACACGCCGTACTCTTCCGGCGTCAGGATGCGGGCGATCACGACAACCGACAGGAAGGAGCCGATCAGTGTCGTCCAGTTCGCCACGGCATTGAGCGCGACAGCCTGGCCAGCCTTGCGAAGGAGGTTAGGTGCCATGGAAAACTCCGAGCCCGAAAAGGCCTACCTTCTGACGAAGGAGGACGAAGCCTCCCGGGAAACGTTTTTGTGAGGCGTGTTTAAGACTGCAACCAATGAAGCAAGCCTGAACGCAAGCGGGAGTTTTCCCATCTGCAATGCCAGGCGGATACGCCAGACAAGCCCCCGGCCAAGGGCACGGACAAGTTGTCCCCCAACGGGAGATACCTGTTTGACCGCCAGCAGCAGCTTGCGCACTTCAGGCTCAAGCACACGCTCGTCGCATGCATATTTCACCATGAAGAGTTTGCGCAGGTCAGCCACCTCTTCCGCCGTGAGGCCCTTGTCGGTGATGCGGGCAGCACGGGAGAAATCCTCCTCCGCCTCTTTCCAGAAGTTCTTTCTGGCCATGACAATGCCGCGACGGATCAGCGCCCGGCGCATCATGCCGGGCTCTGTCAGTGCGCAGTCGGCCGGCAGGTATTTCCCAAGTGGAAGAGATTCGTACATCTTGCCGAAAATGATCCGGTCGTAACGTTGCCAGACGGTCATCCGCTCTTCGGCATCCACGACGCTTTTCGCTGTACCCCGCGGCATGTTGTGCTGACGCTGATGGAACAGGACCTTTTCCGTCGGTGCCGCGCGGCCATACCGGGCAAGGCGCAGGAGCATGTCGTAATCCTGCGACCGGATCAGAGTCTCATCGAACGCTCCAGCCCGCATATAGAGAGACTTGCGCACCAGCATGCCCGGCTGATGGGCGAACATGTCCAGCAATGTGTCGAACAGGAAATCTTCAGAGGAACTTTCGCGCCAATAACCGGTGTCCTGCCACTTCACGTCTCCGTCCGGCAGAACCTCAAAGCGGTCGTGGCGCCCATACGCAAAATCGGCTTCCGGATTGTTCTCAAGAAGACCGAGCATCGTCTCCAGCGCATCCGGCTCGGCAAGATCGTCATCGTCGAACACCCAGATCAGGTCACCCTGTGCCAGGGTCAGTGCCTTGTTCAGTGCTGCCGACTTTCCCGCATTGTCCTGATTCAGCACCCGGATGTCATTTTTGTAAGGTTCGAGCCGGGCGATTGTGTCGTCCGTGGACCCGTCATTAATAATGATGATCTCATCAGGTTTACGAGTCTGTGCCAGGATTGTGTCCAGGCTCTCAGTCAACAAGTGTGCGCGATTGAACGTAGGGATCAGGACAGTGACAGAATTGGCGGACATTGATGTTCTCTCTGTTTAACTGAGCTTCCCGCTTCTCTGGCGACCGCCGAATGGCATCGGACTTGCTTGAGAATAGGCACAAATTGGTTCCGTCATATAGTCCCGGACCTGCAACCCGCATGCCAGAAGGCAACGATAATGCAGAGGGTCCTACTAAAGAGTGACGAAGTTCCAATCGAGAGGAGCCAACATGAAGGCCAACATGAAGATTGCGTTCTTTACCAACGCTTTCCCGATGATGTCGGAAGCCTTCATCGCGAACAGTGCGGCTGCTCTTGTCGATGCCGGACACAGCGTCGACATCTTCGGGATCGGTAATGTTGATGCAACCGGCTTGTCCGTTCCCGAAATCGAACCCCTTCACCTTGAGCAGTCGACGACGAACATTCGCTGGCCTGACAGTCGCGCCGCCCGCTGGCGCCAGTTGCCGGAAGCCCTGCGCACCCTCGTCAGGGAACATGGGGCCAGCAGCCTTATCCGGTTACGTCCTGACATCTATCGCCGCACGTTCATGGACCTTTCGGCGATATACCAGGCCGCGAAGCTGCCCGCAGAGGGGCACTACGATATCATTCACTGCCAGTTCGCTCCGCTTGCTGAACATGTCATCAAGCATCGCAGGGCCGGCTTCCTATCCGGCAAGTTGGTCGTCAATTTCCGCGGCTATGATATCTCCGAACTGATCACGATGCATGGGGAACACCTCTACGATCATATCTGGCCGGAAACAGATGCCTTCATTTCGAATTGCGAGTATTTCCGCCAGCGGGCCATCGCCATCGGCTGCCCACAAGACCGGATCAGTGTGGTCGGCTCCGGCCTCAGGCTGGAAAGCTTCCCCTTCCAGCCCCCTGCCCCTGAGGATAGCGGCACAATCCGTTTCCTGATGGTCGGGCGGCTCATCGAGCGCAAGGGTTTCCATATTGCCCTTGCCGCACTGGGCCGGTTTGCCCGCACCAGCGGACGCGCTGTCCATGTCGACATCGTTGGCGACGGCCCCTTGCGCAACACATTGCAGGAACTGGCAACCTCCTGCGGTCTCGGTGAGGCCGTAACGCTCCATGGCGCACAGAGCCATGCTGCAATCGCGGACTTCATCCGCCAGTGCGATGTCTTCATCGCCCCCTCAATGACCTGCCCGAAAGGCAGTCAGGACGGCCCTGTGAACACGCTGAAGGAAGCCATGGCCATCGGACGGCCGGTTATCGGCACCCGCCATGGCGGCATCTCCGAACTGGTCATCGATGGCGAAACAGGCGTCCTCTGCGAGGAAGGCAGCGTTGAAGCGCTTGAGCAGGCGACCCACCGCATTCTCGGCATGCGAGATGCATGGCCGCAAATGCTTGCCAGGGCCCGGACTAGCGTCGAGCAGACCTATGCCCTGTCACGGACAACAGAAGACCTGATCGGCGTTTACGAATCCATCCTCAGCCCCATGCCCCCGACCTCAGACGACACTCTCCCCATCTCAAAGGAAGCAGCCTGACATGACCGAAGTACTGCCCCCTGCCGCGAAGGCCACCATTGTGATGACCGCGCGCGACCGGTTCAGCATGGCTGTCCGCGCACTTGGCGAGATCGCCAAGGTCACTGCCAAGCCCTATGAACTGATCTATGTCGACGGTGGTAGCCCCAAGGAGGTCTCCGAGGAGATCCGGGAGATCTGCGCGCAGAACGGCTTCCGCTATCTGCGTTACGATCACTTCCTCGCCCCCTGCCAGGCCCGCAATATCGGACATCGCCTGTCGACGACACCTTATGTCGTCTATTGCGAAAACGACGTCATGGTCACCAAAGGCTGGCTTGAGAACCTCGTCAAATGCGCTGAGGAAACCGGCGCAGAAGTCGTCCAGCCGCTGATCTGCCAGGGCACGCCCCTGCACACCGAGATCCACCAGGCAGGCGGCAATTTCACCGACGACATGGACGAATTCTTCAACGGCACGGAAGACCAGCGCCGCCTGTCCGACAGCCACCTCTGGCACCAGGGCGAACAGGTCAGCGATGTCGAACTGTCGCGCACCGAAACGCAGGTCACCGAAGTTCACTGCTTCCTAGTGCGGCGGGATTCGTTCGAATGGCTGGGTGAGTTCGACGAGAACATGCCCTGCTCCAAGGACCATGTCGATTTCAGCGTGAACGTCTGGAGCAAGGGCGGCCGCATCATGCTGGAGCCGACCTCGATCGTGACCTTCTGCGTACCAAGCCGGGCGCATCCGGTGGAACCAATGGACCGCGCCTTCTTCCTGCTGCGCTGGTCGCCGAAATGGCAACGCCAGAGCCTCAGCCACTTCCAGAAAAAATGGAAACTGGAGAATGACCCCTATTTCGACCGGTATCTGAAACTGACCGGCTGGCGTTACCGTGAAGGCGTGGCAAAGCCCCTGATCCGCAAGATCCCCTTTGTCGGGCACAGCTACAAGGTTCAGCAGGCAGGCTCGTTCCTCCTGATGCCATTCCTGAAATTCATCGGCGCCCGCCTCGCCGACCAGCAGGCGCAGGATTACCGGCCTTCAAGCCCGGCACCAACTGAACCGACATCCGGCGCGTCCGACCAGAAAACGGCATCAAGCGCCGTTGCCTGATAGCGATCTCACAGGACGGATGCCTGATGGTTCAGGCGCCTGTTCTTGTTGAGGAAAATGGCGCACCCGAAGAGATTCGAACTCCTGACCCCCAGATTCGTAGTCTGGTGCTCTATCCAGCTGAGCTACGGGTGCCTGCCGAAGGAAGGCGGACACATACAGTCAGCCCCGGAGGGATGCAAGCCTGTTTTCCCTGCCTTCTGCAGCAGGCCTGAAAGAACCTGTTTCTCCTTGTGGCCTGAGCCACCGGAGGCGTCCACAGGCCGGCCTTATTCAGGGCGGTGAGACGGTGGTGTCGAAAGGTCCGGCTGGATGCCCGTTACGCTGGTAATCCAGCCGGCATAGGCCGAGACCCGGGAATAGATGCCGGGACTATCCGGCCGGGCGCAGCCAAGGCCCCAGCTCACGACACCGATCTGCACGGGGCCGTCTTCCCAGGTTCGCGCGACCAATGGCCCGCCACTGTCGCCCTGGCAGGAATCGGTGCCCCCCGTCCCGGCGCAGACCTGTACCACAGGGTCGATGGAAACTCCGGCAAATTCCTGGTCCAGCCCGTACTTGTCGATCAGGGCTGCAATCTGCTGGCTGCAAGTATCTGGCTCGACCGGCGGGACAATGCCCTCCATCAGGGCGAGGCTCGGTGCGCTGACATGCCGGCCGGTCCGGTTGAAGCCTTCCTTCTGGCTGCCCTGCTCTTCCGTGTTTCCGTATCCAGCGACTACCACTTCAGTTGCCGGTGCAGCGAGATCCGGCGCAACGCCCGTCAGCCCGTCAAGACGGGCGAGCGGGCCGTCCCAGCGGCCAACAATGTGAACGAGCGCAAGGTCATCCCCGAGTTCGGCATGGCCTGTCTGATAGTCCGGATGGATGATGATCCTGTCGACCGGGAAGGTCGAATCCTTTGGCACTTCCAGCAAAGTGCCCGCGCCGATGACGACATGGAGCGGCCCGAACCGCTTCAGCTCGCCTCTGGCATCCGGATAATACTGCACGGCCCGCCCGACATCCGGTTCGATCCGGACGGTGTCCATGCAATGGGCCGCCGTCAGCGCCCATTCAGGAGAAATCATGGAGGCGCCGCACTCATGATAGATGTTCCGGCCCTGCTGGGACTGAAGCGAGACCATACCGGGCCAGTCTTCAGGATTGGCTTCACGCCCCCCGATGACGCACGCAGCCGCAAGAGCAAGCGCGCCAAGGGCAAGGCTCCACTTCCAGCCTGATCTCATGCGGTACATCCTTCCCCGTTTCTGCCCCCTGCTTCTGTCCAGGTCAGGCCATGGCGCCGGTTTGCCTGCGCGCCTCATGAACGCCCCGCGCGATTGCACGGGCCAGCGTCGAGGCGGCAAGCTCCCCGATCCGGGTCACCATAAGCGGCTCCGGTTCCGGTAGCACCAAACGTCCGGTTGATAACACGAAAAGGGCATCGCCGTCGAAGGGAGCGAAAACGGGCCGGATTGCGCGGGAGAAGCCTGACAGCGCCATCTGCGCCACACGCCGTGCCTGAGACGGGGAGAGCGCCGCATCCGTGGCAATACAGGCGATGGTCGTGTTCTGACCCAGGGCAGGATTGGCCTTGGCCGCGCCCCAGTCATCGGCGTCCATGGTGAACCCCTCTGGTGGGCGCACGCCACCAAACTCACTGCCCTGCTCATGGGGCCAGGCCCAATATGTTTCCGTGCCTGGCATGAAGACTGAGCCGAAACAGTTCACACAGGCCAGAGCGCCAACCGTAAATCCGTCCGGCGTGACAATACTGGCCGAACCTGTGCCACCCGGATGCTCACCCGCGCGCGCGCCATGTCCTGCCCCGGCCCGGCCGAGTGCGAAATCCTCCGCCGCGTTGTCGAATGCTTTGCGGCCAAGCGCGGCATAGGGCGCAATACCCTCCCAGGTCTTGTCGCCCCCATTGGCCAGGTCATACAGGATGGCGCCGGGCACGATTGGCGTAGCTGGCACACCGGGCTTGTCGGTCAGGCTGAACCCGCGGCCAGCCTGTTTCAGGCCCGCCATCACACCATCTGCGGCGCCCAGTCCGAAAGCACTGCCACCCGACAGGAAGATCGCGTCGACCTGATCAACCAGCGTCCCGGCAGCCAGAAGATCGGTCTCGCGTGTGCCGGGTCCGCCGCCTGCCACGGCACAGGCCGCCACAACCGGCTGATCCGGCAGGATCACTGTCACGCCGGTATCGATCCGGGCATCATCTGCCTGTCCGACACGCAAGCCTGCCACATCGGTGATAAGATTCCGCTTCCCTGCAACAGCAGCCATTACATTGTCCTGTCAGTCTTTCCCTTTGGGATTCCCTCTCTTAAGGTCCGCCGCGACTCACGCAAGCCAAGGACACCGCCATGAAGATCGCCCGTCCCCTCCTCGCAGCCCTCATCCTGTCTGCCTGCGCGGCACCAGACGGGAAGCAGGCCGCGTCCACCTCTGAAGCGGCGCAGATCGCTGCTGACGCGGCCGCCAAGACCGAAATCGCCGCCGCACCGGAAGCTGCCGATCCCCGCGCCTGGACCAAGGGCGCCATGGTGGCAGCCGCCAACCCTGAAGCGGTGGAGGCCGGTCTTGAGATTCTGCGCAAGGGCGGGACAGCCGTCGATGCTGCCATCGCGGTGCACACCGCACTTGGCCTTGTCGAACCGGAAAGCTCCGGCATCGGCGGCGGCGGCTTCATGGTCTATTACGACCACGCCAGCGACGAGATCACCGTGTTTGACGGGCGCGAGCGCGCCCCCGCTGCGGCCACGCCGGACTATTTCATGAAAGATGGCGAGGTGATGGACTACATCTCCTCATGGCAATCCGGAAAATCCGTCGGCGTGCCGGGCGCCGTGGCGCTCTACAAATCCGCTCATGACGCTGCCGGCAAACTGGAATGGGACGAGCTGTTCCAGCCTGCCATCACGCTTGCTGAAGATGGCTTCGTGGTCGAACGTAAACTCGCCGCCGCACTTGCCAGTGAACGGCTGCAGCAATTCATGCGGCTCGACGACCTCCCGGAATCCTCGGCCTATTTCTATCCGGAAGGCGTGCCGCTGGCCGAAGGGACGATCAAGACCAATCCCGCCTATGCCGAAACGCTGAAACGGATCGCGACCGAGGGCCCGTCTGCCTTCTATAGCGGCGAGATCGCCGAATCGATCGCCTATGCCGTCTCCCACGACCCGTCCACACCGGGTGCAATGACGGTGGAAGACATCGCCAATTATGAAGTCGCCGTCCGCCCGGCGCTGTGCGGCGTGGAGCCGGATGGCTACAAGGTCTGCTCGGCCCCGCCTCCCTCCTCCGGCGGTGTGACACAGAACATGATCCTTGGTCTCTATGACCGCCTGAAACCGACGAGTGAGGAAGAAGCGACCGAGGAAGCATTCCTGAAAGCCTTCGTTGACGCACAACGCCTGACCTATGCAGACCGCGACCACTATGTCGCCGATGCAGACTTCGTTCCGGTTCCGGCAGCAGAGCTGATCGACCCAGTATATCTCGACGTGCGGGCGACCGAAGTCTTCGCCCCGGACCAGCACGCAACGCCGGGTGATCCGGGGATTGCCCTCGGCCGTGGCCCGATGCGCCAGATGTGGGGCGAAGACCCGACGGATCATCGTCCGGGCACGACGCACTTCTCGATTATCGACCCCTATGGCAATGCTGTCTCCATGACGATGACTGTCGAGTCGGCCTTCGGGAACTCCGTCATGGTTCACGGTTTCGTGCTGAACAACCAGCTGACCGACTTCTCGCGTGAGCCCACCAAAGGCGGCAAGCCGGTGGCCAATGCCGTTGCCGGCAACAAGCGTCCGCGTTCGTCCATGTCTCCGACACTGGTCTTTGATCCGGATGGCGACCTGTTCATGGTCACCGGCTCGCCGGGGGGCAACTCCATCGTGGCCTATGTCGCCAAGACGCTGGTCGGCGTGCTCGAATGGGGCAAGACGGCACAGGAATCCATCAACCTGCCGAACATCATCGCACGCGGCGATGTGGTTGCAGTGGAAGTCGATCGCGAAGGCGGGCCGGAAGCGGCCGAGGCCCTGCGTGGGATGGGCTACAATGTCGAAGAGCGTCAGGGCGAGAACTCCGGCCTGCATGTGATCATCGTGCGCGAAGATGGCCTGGAAGGCGGGGCTGACCCGCGCCGTGACGGGGTTGCGCTCGCCCTCGAATAGACGGGCACGCCTCACTTCACATGGCCAAGCTCTACTTCTCCTACGCCGCCATGAATGCAGGAAAATCGACCATCCTGCTTCAGGCGGCGTACAATTATCGTGAGCGGGGGATGGATGTCCTCCTGCTCACATCCGCCCTCTACAAGGATGATGATGCGGGCCACATCTCCTCACGCATCGGCATCAGCGCCGATGCGACCCTTTATACGCAGGAGACAGACCTGCTCTCCCTCGTGCGGGACAGGCAGGCGGATCACCGGATCGATGCCGTATTCGTGGATGAGGCCCAGTTCCTGACCAAGGACCAGGCCTGGCAGCTGGCCCGCGTGGCCGACCGCCTGGATGTCCCCGTGCTGGCTTTCGGCCTGCGCACGGACTTCCGCGGTGAACTGTTCGAAGGCTCCGCCGCCCTGCTCGCCATCGCGGATTCCTTACGCGAAGTGCGCACGATCTGCGAATGCGGACGCAAGGCGACCATGGTGGTCCGTCTGGGTCCGGATGGAAAAGCCGTTACCGAAGGCGATCAGGTCTCCATCGGCAAATCGACCTATGTGTCGCTCTGCCGGCGCCACTGGGAAGAGAAGATGGGGCGCCAGCCCCCGAACTGATCAGGGTGCCAGTTGAGCCGTCAGCGCATCAGCCAGAAGACGGCCTGAAGGCGTCAGCGACAGGATCCCCTGATCGAACGTCACCCAGCCCTGCTCTGCGAAGACTGCGATCTTCTCCCTGGAGACAGGCTTGCCTGCTACCGCTTCGATCCGGGCGATGTCGATGCCGCGGACCGGGCGCAGCCCCATGGCCAGCAATTCCTGCGCAATCGCCGTCGCATCCAGTCTGTGCGCATCGCTCCAGCCTGAGCCAAGCGCCTGCATATTCGCCATATAGACTTCCGGCCACAGCTGGGCCTCATAGGCATAGCGGTGCCCGCCGACCGTCACACGGCCATGCGCACCGGGCCCTGCCCCGATCCAGTCCCCGCCCTGCCAGTAGATCATATTGTGCACGGACTGGTGCTCTGGCGACATGGCATGGTTCGACACTTCATAGGCAGGCAGGCCCGCCATGTTCAGGATGTCCTGTGTCAGTTCGAACATGTCGGCCTGGTCATCATCCGGCATCGGATGGATCTGCCCACGTCCCACAGCGAGCCCGAAGGCGGTGCCTTCCTTGATGGTCAGCTCATACAGCGACAGGTGCGGCATGCCGAGGGCCAGCACATCCTCCAGCTCGCTCTGCCAGTCATCGGCCTGCTGGCCCGGACGGGCATAGATCAGATCGACGCTGACAGACCGGAACACACGCATTGCCCGCGCCACACTGGCCCGTGCCCCATCGGCATCATGGTCTCGCCCAAGGAACGCAAGTGCCGCATCGCGCAGCGACTGGACGCCGACAGACATGCGGTTCACCCCGGCGCTGCGAAGGCCTGTCAGGTCTGCCCGCATGACATCATTGGGGTTTGCCTCCAGCGTCACTTCCGCGCCGGACTTCACCCCGAACACGTCATCCGCTGTTTTCAGGATACGCTCGACATCTCCTGGCGCCAGCAGGGAGGGCGTGCCCCCGCCGAGATAGACCGAGTCCAGCGCGCCATGCTCCGGCATGCGCTGGCGGTGTGCATGAATATCTGCGCAGATCGCCTCCACCAGGAGCGACGGATCGCGATCCTTGGCTGCATAGACGTTGAAATCGCAATACGGACAGATCCGCGCGCAATATGGCCAGTGAACATAGAGACCGAAACCGAAATGCGGGCCGAAGGGATGAAGCGCATCGTCCGTCACGGCAGCAGGGCCGCTTTCAGCTTGTGGAAGGCATTCGCCCTGTGGCTCATCGCATGTTTCCGGTCAGGGTCCATTTCACCAAAGGTGATGGTCTCACCATCGGCAACGAAGATCGGATCATAACCGAACCCCTTCTCCCCGCGTGGTGGCCAGACGATCTGTCCATGCACCTCGCCTTCGAACACTTCCTCATGGCCATCCGGCCAGACGACGGCCAGCGCGCAGACGAATTTGGCGCTCCGGTCAGTGTTGCCCGCGGCCTGCAGTTCCTGCTCCACACGGGCCATCGCAACGCCAAAATCGCGCGGTTCTCCTGCCCAGCGCGCCGAGTAAATGCCGGGTGCGCCGTCCAGCAGGGTGACCGCCAGGCCGGAGTCGTCAGAAAGCGCCGGTGCCCCAGTTTCGGCCGCTGCAGCGCGCGCTTTCAGCAGCGCATTGCCCGCAAAACTGCTTTCTGTTTCCTCCGGTTCCGGCAAATCCAGGTCAAGTGCGGAGACGACTTCAAGGCCGAGCGGCTCAAACAAGTCCTTGAGTTCCCTGACTTTTCCCTTGTTATGCGTGGCAGCGACAAGCCGGCCGGGCGAAAGGGTGCGATGTGTCATAATTCGCCCTTCTGAAATGGTTCCATTCTTGCTTTCGCCAGAAATACCTATATCGTTATTCGGTAAGGGTTCACGCAAAAGCAACGATCCCTCCGGCATAGATCATCCAGCGGAAAGGATGAAGAGAAGAAGGCATGACAGGCAAAACGCGCAATTCCATGGCGGCGATCATGACCATCCTTGTCACTGTCGTCATGTGGATGACGGCCGCCATCGGCGCCATCGTTCTCCTTGCTGGCAGCATTGAACTCGTCTCGATGCTTTCCGGATCCCCGATCAGTATCGGCGCCATCACGGTCGACGATCATGACATTTCCGTCCCTGAACTGGCGGCGGGTCTTGTCGGCGTCCTGGTCGTGGTCTGCGCCGTCGTGTTCGTCAGCCTCGAACTGCGCAAGATCCTGGCAACGCTCGCCGCAGGTGACCCGTTCGTGCCGGAAAATGCCGCCCGTCTCACCCGCATCGCAATCGCCATCGCGATCACCCAGCTGATGCGCTACCTCATTGCGATCTTTGTGGGGGTTCTGGTGACTGGTACATCCGTTGAACTTTCAGTCGATCTTATCGCCTGGGCGTCTGTTGCCGCCCTTTTCATTCTCAGTCAGGTCTTCCGGGAAGGCACACGCCTTCGCGATGAAGAGAAAATGACCATATAGGAGGGGAACCATGTCCATTCGCGTGACCCTCGACCGTGTTTTGCTGGACCGCCGCATGTCCCTGACCGAGCTGTCAGAGCGCGTCGGCGTGACCCTCGCAAACCTCTCGATCCTGAAAACCGGCAAAGCCAAGGCCATCCGCTTCTCGACCCTCGAAGCGCTCTGCCGGGAACTCGGCTGCCAGCCGGGCGACATCCTCATCTTCGACAGCGAGGATGATGGCGCCACCGAACGCGTGGCGGCGGAATAGACATGCGGGACGATCTCTACGCCGCAGGGGATGTCGTCTCGATCCGGTTCGGCGGTGTCTTGCGCCATTATGGCGTAATCACCTCACGCGGCACCGTGATCTGCAATTCGCGCCTGCATGGCGGTGTGGTGGAGCAAAGCCTGGACAGTTTCTCTGCCGGCCGCAGCGTGCGCCTGCATGGCCGCTACAGCGAGCTTGACGGATACCATGTCGAACTGCGCGCCCGCCGGCATCTCGGCAAAGGGTACGATCTGTTCGGTTCCAATTGCGGCCATTTCGTACGCCATGCTCACCGCCGCAAGCCAACACCGATGCAAGTGGCTGCAGCCACGTTACGCACAGTCGGCGACATGCTGGGCGGACAAGCGAAAAACCGCTGGTAGCTAAGCTGGAACGTCTCGTTCACAGAGCGGACCACCCCCTACCCCATAACACCTATGCCGGTTCGGCAGATTGCCGGGTACGTCCCGCAGGCGCATTTCATACGGGAACCATTATGGAGCCTGATGCACCATGACCCAACCTTCCCTGTTTATCTCCCACGGCGCCCCGACCCTGCTGATCGAGCAGACAGACGCGCGGGATTTCCTCCTCGGCCTTGCTGAGCGCTTTCCAACGCCGAAAGCGATCCTCGTGATCTCTGCGCACTTCAATGCGCAGGTTCCGGTCATCACATCCGCCGAACACCCTGAAACGATCCATGATTTCGGCGGCTTCCCGGAAGTCCTCTACCAGCAGCAATATCCGGCACCGGGCGATCCCGTCCTTGCCGGACAGATTGCCGAGCGTTTGCAGGCTGCCGGTTTCCCGGCGGTCACCCATGCAGGCCGCGGCCTCGACCATGGCGCATGGATCCCGCTCATGCTGGCCTACCCAAAAGCTGACATTCCGGTGCTGCAACTGTCGATCAGCATGAACCAGAGCCCGGAATGGCATTACCGTCTCGGCCAGGCGCTGCAGCCCCTGCGGGATCAAGGCGTGATGATCTTCGGCTCCGGCAGCGCCTCACACAATCTGCGGGCTGTCTTCTCGGGCAATTTCAGACTCGACAGTCCGGAGCCTGAATGGGTCAGCGATTTCACCAGCTGGCTGGCCGACCGGATTGAAGCCGGCGACCATGAGGCGATCCTGTCGGCTGTTCAGGCGGGGCCGCATGGCCGGGAAAACCACCCGACAATGGACCATATCCTGCCGCTGTTCGTTGCCCTCGGTGCGGGCGGGAACGGCCCGTCCCATCGCCTGCACCAGAGCACGACCTACGGCGTAATCGCTATGGATGCCTACAGTTTCGGTGAAGCGGCCTAGGCGAGCGCGGAGCGCTGGGCCGCGAACAGCTCGTTGCAGCCCTTCTCAGCAAGACGCAGCATCTCGTCCAGCTCCGTCCGCGTCAGCGGGCGTTCCTCGCCTGTGCCCTGAACCTCGATGAAGCCGCCGTCGGAGCTCATGACGACATTCATGTCAGCTTCGCCGGCGGAATCTTCGGGATAGTCCACGTCCAGCACCGGATGGTCCTGGTACACGCCAACAGAAATCGCCGCTGCCTGTTTCAGGATCGGGTTTGCCGGGATCACGCCCTCTTCCACGAGGTATTTGCAGGCCAGCGACAGGGCGACGAAACCGCCGGTGATCGAGGCCGTACGCGTGCCGCCATCGGCCTGCAGGACATCGCAGTCGATAGTGATCTGGTTTTCGCCAAGCGCGGCAAGGTCACAGACAGAACGCAGGGAGCGGCCGATAAGGCGCTGGATCTCCTGCGTACGGCCGGATTGCTTGCCTGCGGCGGCTTCACGGCGACCGCGCGTATGCGTTGCGCGCGGCAGCATGCCGTATTCCGCCGTCACCCAGCCGCGGCCCTGGCCCTTCATCCAGCCGGGCACGCCCTTCTCCCAGCTGGCCGTGCACAGGACATGCGTATTGCCGAATTTTGCAAGGCATGAGCCTTCCGCGTAGCGCGTCACCTGGGTCTCCAGAACGATCTCGCGCATCTGGTCAAAGGTGCGGCCGGACGGGCGGACGAGCTGGCTCATGGGGGACCTCCTGTTTGGTGCCACGCCTGATTGCGGGTTTTGGCGCACCTGTCTACACCGGATCACCGAGGGAACAGAAAGCGGGGCTCATGAGCAACGACATCACGATTGCGCGGGGCGCAAAGAAACTGCCCATTGGACAGGTCGGCAAGCGTCTCGGCATCGACGCGATGGATCTCATCCCGTTCGGCTACGACAAGGCCAAAATCAGCAGCCATCACCTGGCCAGCCTGAAACAGAAAAAGGATGGCAAGCTCATCCTGGTGACGGCGATCAACCCGACACCTGCGGGCGAAGGCAAGACGACGACCTCGATCGGCCTCGCAGATGCGCTGGCACGGCTGGACAAGAATGCCCTGCTTTGTCTGCGCGAACCCTCCCTTGGGCCCTGCTTCGGCATGAAAGGCGGCGCCACAGGCGGCGGGCGCGCACAAGTCGTGCCGATGGATGACATCAACCTGCACTTTACCGGCGATTTCCACGCCATCACCTCGGCACACAACCTGCTGGCCGCGATGATCGACAATCACCTCCATTGGGGGGCCGAGTCCGGCCTTGAGGCGACGCGCGTTGCGTGGCGCCGTGTGCTGGACATGAACGACCGCAACTTGCGCCAGATCGTGACCGGGCTGGGCGGCTCCGGCAATGGCGCCCCGATGGAATCCGGTTTCGACATTACCGTCGCCTCGGAAATCATGGCCATTCTCTGCCTCGCCAAGGACGCGCACGACCTTGAAGAGCGGCTGGAGCGGATCGTGATCGGCTACAAGCGCGGGCGCGTGCCTGTCACCGCAAAGGATATCGGCGCTGTGGGCGCGATGATGGCGCTGCTGCGCTATGCCATGCTGCCAAACATCGTGCAGACGCTGGAGAATAACCCCGTCCTCATTCATGGCGGCCCGTTCGCGAATATTGCTCATGGCTGCAATTCGGTGATCGCGACGAAAGCGGCCCTGAAGATGTCGGACTATGTCGTCACTGAAGCCGGCTTCGGCGCCGATCTCGGCGCAGAGAAATTCTTCAATATCAAATGTCGTCAGGCCGGGCTGACGCCGTCGGCTGCCGTTGTGGTGGCCACCGTCCGTGCCCTGAAAATGCATGGCGGCCTGTCCCTCAAGGAATCCGCCTCTGTCGGCTATGGCGCCCTGGAGGCAGGCCTCGCCAATCTGGGCCGCCATATCGAGAACGTGAAGAAGTTCGGCGTCCCGGTTGTCGTCGCCATCAACCGGTTCACTTCCGACACGTCCAGCGAGCTGGCGGCGGTTGAATCCTATTGCCATAATCTGGGTGTGCCGGTGTCGGTCTGCACGCATTGGGCCGAAGGCGGCCGCGGCGCTGAAGACCTTGCCCGCAAGGTGGTTGAGACCATCGAGACCAAGCCATCCGAGTTCAAGCCGCTCTACCGCGACGAAGCTCCCCTGCTGGAGAAGATCGAAACGGTTGCCCGCGAGATCTACCGCGCCGAACGGGTGGAGGCGTCTGACAATGTGCGCGCCGCCCTGCAGCGGATGGAAGAAGCCGGATATGGCCGCCTGCCGGTCTGCATGGCCAAGACGCAGTACAGCTTCTCCACCAATCCGAAACTGGTCGGTGCACCGGACAAGCACGTCCTGCAGCTGCGCGAAGTGCGCCTGTCGGCAGGCGCGGGGTTCGTTGTCGGCATCTGCGGGGATATCATGACCATGCCCGGCCTGCCCCGCCACCCAGCTGCAGAGGGCATCTCCCTCAATTCAGACGGCGAAATCGAAGGCCTCTACTAGCGCGGCCAGCACGACAGCCCGGGCAAGCGGCACCAAGCTCACAGTGTGAGGCCTATTGAACAGGGGCCTGCGCGCACTTATCCATTCCGGTATGCATACGCATCCGGACACCAAATCGCTGATGCAGCGCCTCGACCAGCGCTCGCGGGACATTTTCCGCGAGATCGTGGAAGGCTACCTGACGACCGGCGAACCTGTCGGATCGCGCACTCTGTCCAAGGGCGGGATCGCCCTCTCCCCGGCCTCGATCCGCAATGTCATGGCGGACCTGACCGATCTCGGCCTGCTGGATGCGCCGCACATCTCCGCCGGGCGCGCACCGACCCATATGGGCCTGCGCCTGTTCGTGGATGGCTTCCTCGAAATCGGGGAACCCGCGCGCGCCGACCGGCAGGCCATCGACGAACGACTGAAATCGGCTGGGGCAGACTTCGAGAATGTCCTTTCGGAAGCTTCTGACATCCTGTCCGGCCTTGCCGGCGGGGCGGGCCTCGTTTCCTCACCGAAGCGCGATGCGGCCGTCCGCCATGTCGAGTTCCTGCCGCTTGGCCCCCGCGATGCCATCTGCATCCTGCTGACCGAAGATGGCGATGTCGAAAACCGCTTCATCCAGGTGCCGGAGGGTCTGCCCTCCACCGCCCTGATCGAGGCGGGCAATTACCTGTCGACCCGCATGAAGGGCCGCACCCTGTCCGAAGCTGCGCAGGATGTACGCGAGGAGCTGAGCTCCCGCCGGGCCCAGCTGGACGTGACGGCGGCAAGCCTTGTCGAACAGGGCCTCGCCCAGTGGAGCGGCGAAACGCCGGGCCGCGGGCGCTCGCTGATCGTGCGGGGCCGGGCCAATCTGCTGGAAGATGCCAAGGCGGCCGAGGACCTCGACCGAGTGCGCCAGCTGTTCAACGAACTGGAGCGCCAGCAGAATGTGCTGGATATCCTCGACACAACACAGGAAGCCGACGGGGTGCGACTCTACATCGGCTCCGAAAACCAGCTTTTCCCGTTATCTGGTTCAAGTGTGATTGTTGCACCCTATATGGGGGGCGGAAAACAGGTGATCGGCGCCCTTGGCGTGATCGGCCCGACGCGGCTGAATTATGCAAGGGTGATCCCTATGGTGGACTATACAGCGAAGGTCGTGGGAGAAATCCTCTCCCGACGCCGCGCCAAGGACGGACAAAGATGAGCGACGAAACCAGAACCGACGAAACCGAAGCTGTCGAAACGCCTGCAAACGACCAGCAGGAAGCGGCCACGCCGGAAGATGCGATCCTTCGTCTCGAAACCGAGAAGGAAGAGATGCGCGGCCAGCTGCTGCGCACGCTGGCGGACCTCGACAACACCCGCAAGCGCGCCCAGAAGGAAGTGGCAGACGCCCGCATCTATGCGATCGAGAAATTCGCAGCCGACCTCCTCAGCGTTTCCGACAACCTCTCCCGCGCGCTCGGCGCCCTGCCCGATGGCGACCGCGATGCCCTGTCGGAAGCCGGCAAGAACCTCCTGAACGGCATCGAGATGACCGAGAAGGAACTGCACACGGCCCTCGCCCGCAATGGCGTGACCGTTATCGCGGCGCTACCCGGCGATGCGTTCGACCCGAACCTGCACCAGGCCGTGGCGAACGTGCCCTCCCCGCAGGCCCCCGGCACGATCCATGACGTGTTCCAGACCGGCTGGAAGATCGGCGACCGCGTCCTGCGCGCCGCCATGGTTGCCGTCAGCGCAGGTTCGACGAACTAGGCCAGGATTTTCAGATAGACTGCTGAGGCGTCGTCCCGCCGCTTGATGCGGGGGATGTTGCCATCCGGCGCGCTCTCGAAATCGCGCAAGGCCCGGATGAGGGCGAGCAGGCCCTTGTCTGCAAGATCCGTCATGAGGCTTTCTGCCGAATGCGTCGCATAGGGAGAGATGAGGCGATAGAGCCCGTCGCTCATCAGGCAGATCTCATCGCCCGGCTTCAGCGTGGCGTGGGCCAGGTTGAGATTGCCGGCACAATCCGGCCCGAGGCCGAAAGCCGTGCCAAGCTCGTTCGACAACCGCCGGCTCTGGCGCAGCCAGCCCATGCGTTCTTCCGCCGTCAGGGCCAGCATCCGCCGCGCCGCTGCGGTTTCGTCTTCAGCCTTCTCCGCCTGGCCAATAAGGCTTACGCCCGCCCCGGAACGGACCAGCGCCATGCAGTCGCCCATATAGACGAAGACGGCTTCATCGCCCTGCAGCCACATCCACATGCCGGACGCGATGGGCAGCGCCTCGCCCGGCAGTTTGTCCAGCGGGATACGGCTTTCCGCCTCCGCGCGCTGGCGAACATCGGCAAGGACAGAGGCGAAATAGGCTTCCGGTGTTTCACCGCTCTGAGGTCCCTGCATCAGCCTGTCGGACAGCGCTTCGGCGATCCAGGCCGCGCCGCTTTCGCAGGCCGGGAACGGGCGCAGATCCGTCACATCGGTCGCCCCGTCCAGGACCCAGGCTGTTCCGGCGGCGGCATCGAACCCGGCGCGGTCGTCACCCGTGTTTCCCGGCACCCCCGGATCGTTCACTGTGCTGACGACATCCAGTCTCATCACCCCGCCCTTCTGGTCACGCACCCTCTCATGGAGAGCCTAGCATGCCCCATCAAGGACCGCACATGAAGGCTTTGAGACGTTCGGATCGCTAGTGAACAACTTTCCATGCCGTGACCGTGCCGGGCACCCAGTTGGGCACGATGACCGTGTCGCCAAACTCGGTCAGGTCGTTCTGCATGATTCCGTCTGCCTCGCTGTCAAGCAGCGTGGTGACGGTGCCGTCTTCGCCGACATGATAGATCTGTCCGGGCCAGGACGACAGCAGATAGCCGCCCCCGGGCACGAGGCCCATCCCATCCGCATTCTCCATTCCGGAAGCAATTTCCGTGATCCCGCCATCGGCAGACACGCTGAAGAGAGAACCAGTCGCCATCGTCGCGACCAGCAGGTGGTCGCCGTCACCGAGGAGGCCATTGATGCCGCCGAAACGGTCGTCCGAAAGCCAGACGGCGGGCGTTTCACCGCTGACGTCGATGATCGTTCCATTGGCCGAATCCGAGACCAGCACGCGGTCGCCCCAGACCGTCATGTCGTTCAGGAAGCCCGCGCCGGGCACCTTGATGGCGCCCCGATCCTGGCCGGTTTCGGCGTTGAAGGTGACGACTTCGTCGATGTCGGCGACGTAGAGCACGCCATCCTTCACCGCCATGCCCTTGGGGGCGTTCAGCTTTGCGGCGAAGTAGCGTTCGATCAGCACCCCGTCCGGGGAGAGTTTGGAGACATAGCCGTCGCCATCCTTCGCGCTGCCCTCGCCCCGCACGTTCGAGACGAGGTAATTGCCATCCGGCGCCAGCGCGATGCCTTCGGGCGCCTCGAACCCTTCCGCGATCCAGACCTGCTGCAGCGACGGCACCTCTGCCGCAGCTGCCACCTCGGCTACAGGCGCTGCCTCCGCCCCGCTTTCTGCAACAGGGGCTTCAGGTGCGGCGCACGCACCAAGGGCTGCCAGTGGAGCTGCTAGTGTCAGGCAGGATGTCAGCAAATGTCTCATGTCGGGGCCCCCTCTTATGGTTTTCCCGAACTATGGCGAGACAGCTCCTGCCCGTCCAGTTGCGCCGCCCCGACTGACCGAGGCGCGCGCCCAGGCCCGCTCGTGCAGCGTGTAGGCGACCGTCTGGATGACCGGCTCGATCAGGCCGATGGCGAGCGCGGCATGCCAGCTGCCGGTCAGCACGAAAGCGACCGTCATGGCCACCGACAGGTGCATGAGGCTGTAGGTCACCGTCTTGAATGCATGCATTGGCATCTGTTGGATAACTCCCGCTCCAGACCATGTAAAACACCATGAACGGACCATGTAGAGACCGTGTAAACACCATGAATACCGCCCGTTCTTGATCTCAATATAGTGCGATTGAGAAACATTCTCAAATAAATCCTGCAAGAAGCTGCCATAGATGCGGTCTATGGCCGCAAAGCACAGCCAGACATGGAAAAGGCGTCGCAGGCCCCTTGTGAGCCGTTGAATTTTCCCCATATCGCTCCCGAACGGGCGAACAGGTTCAACACCCCAATTCGTCCACTCAAAACGTCACTTGCAGAGCTATCTGCCTTGCGGGGCTGCTGAGCAGACCGCGCGAACGGGGCAGGTGGCGGCTAAAGGAGAGAGAGACACAAAATGAGCAAGATTATTGGTATCGACCTCGGCACCACAAACTCCTGCGTCGCAGTCATGGAAGGCGGCCAGGCGAAGGTGATCGAGAATGCAGAAGGCCAGCGCACGACCCCGTCCGTTGTTGCCTTCACAGAAAGCGGCGAACGCCTGATCGGCATGCCTGCCCGCCGCCAGGCCGTGACCAACCCGGACTTCACATTCTACGCCATCAAGCGCCTGATCGGCCGTCAGTTCGACGACCCGACCGCGCAGAAGGACAAGGACATCTCGCCCTTCGAAATCGTGCGTGGCCCGAATGGCGACGCCTGGGTGAAAGGCCGCGACAAGGATTACGCGCCGCAGGAAATCTCGGCCTTCATCCTGACCAAGATGAAGGAAACCGCTGAAGCCTATCTGGGCAGCGAAGTGACCCAGGCGGTGATCACCGTCCCGGCCTACTTCAACGACGCCCAGCGCCAGGCCACGAAAGACGCCGGCAAGATTGCCGGCCTCGAAGTGCTGCGCATCATCAACGAACCGACGGCAGCCGCCCTCGCCTACGGCCTCGACAAGGGCGAGAACAAGACCATCGCCGTGTATGACCTCGGTGGCGGTACGTTCGACGTCTCGCTGCTGGAAATCGGCGACGGCGTGTTCGAAGTTCTGTCCACGAACGGCGACACTTTCCTCGGCGGCGAAGACTTCGACCTTCGCATCGTCGACTATCTCGCCAGCGAGTTCAAAAAGGACCAGGGCATCGACCTGAAGACGGACAAGCTGGCCCTCCAGCGTCTGAAGGAAGAAGCCGAGAAGGCCAAGAAAGAGCTGTCGTCCGCTTCGCAATACGAAGTGAACCTGCCCTTCATCACGGCTGACGCGACCGGCCCGAAACACCTCAACATCAAGCTGACCCGCGCCAAGTTCGAAAGCCTTGTCGAAGACCTCGTCAAGCGCACCATCGAGCCGTGCCAGAAAGCCCTCAAGGATGCCGGCAAGTCGGCCTCCGAGATTGATGAAGTCGTGCTCGTCGGCGGTATGACCCGTATGCCGGCCGTGCAGGAAGCGGTGAAGAAATTCTTCGGCCGTGAACCGCACAAGGGCGTGAACCCGGATGAAGTGGTTGCCATCGGCGCCGCGATCCAGGGCGGCGTTCTGCAAGGCGACGTGAAAGACGTTGTCCTGCTGGACGTGACCCCGCTGTCGCTGGGTATCGAAACCCTCGGCGGTGTGTTCACCCGCCTGATCGACCGCAACACAACGATCCCGACCAAGAAGTCCCAGGTCTTCTCGACGGCTGACGACAACCAGCCGGCCGTGACGATCAAGGTCTTCCAGGGCGAGCGCGAAATGGCCGCCGACAACAAGATGCTCGGCCAGTTCAACCTCGAAGGCCTGCCGCCTGCCCCGCGCGGCGTGCCGCAGATCGAAGTGACCTTCGATATCGACGCCAACGGCATCGTGTCCGTGTCCGCCAAGGACAAGGCCACCGGCAAGGAACAGGTCATCACCATCCAGGCGGATGGCGGCCTGTCGGAAGCGGACATCAAAAACATGATGGCCGACGCCGAAGCCAATGCCGGTGCCGACAAGGCCCGCCGCGAACTGGTGGAAGCGAAGAACCATGCCGAAGCGCTGGTGCACCAGACCGAGAAGCAGCTTGAAGAGCATGCCGACAAGGTCTCCGGCGACGTGAAGGCTGAAATCGAGAAAGCTGTCAGCGAGCTGAAGGAAGCCCGCGAAACGGACAATCTCGCAGATATCCAGGCCAAGCATCAGGCCCTGATGTCGGCCGCCATGAAACTCGGCGAGGCCATCTATGCCAGCCAGCAGGAGGCAACCGCCCATGCTGACGCAGCAGCCGATGCCGCCGCGGATGGCGACGATGTGGTCGATGCCGACTTCGAGGAAGTCGACGACGACAAGAAATAATCCGTCCAAACGGATCCGTCAGACAACGGAAAAGAGAAGCCCGCCGGATCGCTCCGGCGGGCTTTTTCTTTGCGGCTCAGGCGGTTCGGCCCTCAGGCTTTGCCGGCATATTTGTCCGTGGCGCGGATCAGCTGGTCGAGGATGCCCGGTTCGGAATAGGCATGACCGGCGCCTTCGATCGGGTAGAACTCCGATTTCGGCCAGGCCCTGTGCAGCGCCCAGGCCTGACGCATCGGGCACGGCATGTCGTAACGGCCATGCACGATGGTGCCGGGAATGTCCTTCAGCCGCCCCGCGTCGCGCAGCAGCTGCCCCTCGTCGAACCAGCCGGCATGGATGAAATAATGGTTCTCGATCCGCGCGAAGGCGAGCGCGAACTCGGCCTCGTGGAACTGGTCGGAAGTGGAAGGTTCCGGCAGCAGGGTGATCGTCTCCCCTTCCCAGACGCTCCACGCTTTCGCGCAGCGCAGCTGTTCTTCCCGGTCATCGCCCGTCAGGCGCTTGCGATAGGCGGTGACGAGATCGCCGCGTTCCGCTTCGGGGATCGGCGCGATAAAGGCCTCGTATTTTTCCGGGAACATTTCAGAGACGCCGAACTGGTAATACCAGTCCATCTCGGCCTTGGTGAGCAGGTAGATGCCGCGCAGCACAAGCTCACTGACGCGCTCCGGGTGCGTCTCGGCATAGGCGAGCGCAAGCGTGGAGCCCCAGGAGCCGCCGAATACCTGCCATGTCTCCGCACCGATCATTTCGCGCAGGCGCTCGATATCGGCGACGAGGTGCCAGGTCGTGTTGTTGTCGAGGCTGGCGAAGGGTGTGGAGCGGCCACAGCCGCGCTGGTCGAACAGGATGACGTCGTAAAGCGCCGGATCGAACAGGCGCCGGTGGCTGGGCGAACAGCCGCCACCCGGCCCGCCATGCAGGAAGACGGCAGGCTTCGCCCCCTTCGTGCCGACACGCTCCCAATAGATCTGGTGGCCGTCGCCCGTGTCGAGAAAGCCTGTCTCGAAAGGCTCGATTTCGGGGTAAAGCGTGCGCAGGTCAGTCATGGCGTTTCTCCGGTACCAGCCCCTTCTCTAGATCAGGTGGCCGGTACCGGGAAAGCCATTGACTGCCGCTTAGTCGATGACGACGACCACCTTGCCCTGGGCGCGGCGTTCCGTCAGTTCAAGGATGGCATCGGCAGACTTCTCCAGCGGATAGGTGTTGGAGACGTGCGGGCGGATCTTGCCTTCCTTGTAGAGCTCGAACAGTTCCTTGACGTTCTGCGCATGGGCTGCCGGGTCACGCGCCACGGCGGCACCCCAGAACACGCCGCGGATATCGCAGCTTTTCAGCAGGGTCAGGTTCAGCGGGATCTTCGGAATGCCGGCCGGGAAGCCGATGACGAGGCCCTGATCAACATCAAACCCGGTATCGAACTGCTCGATATACTGAAACGAGGATAAACGACCAGACACCGAAGCCGAAGTCTCCTTCATTCCGACGACTGGATCAGGGAACGCATCTGACAAAAACTCCCGCAGACACAAAAGCCGGAGAGGAACGCGTCCAACGAAGGACGTTCGGCTAGACCTCTTCCTCCCTTCCAATAGTCCGGAGCAAAGCAAGCCAGATCGAAGTGGTGCAGCTCGCAATTCGAACAGCGCCACGGTGACATCGCGCGCAGCGCGCTTAGCTGCATCAATCGATAACGACCACCTGCCCGGGCGCGGCGTTCCGTCAGTTCGGATGGCATCGGCAGACTTCTCCAGCGGATAGGTGTTGGAGACGTGGCGGATCTTGCCTTCCTTGTAAGCCGAACAGGACGGCGCATGGGCTGCCGGGTCACGCGCCGGCGGCACCCCAGAACACGCGATGTCGCAGCTTTTCAGCAGGGTCAGTTCTTCGAATGCGGCAGCGATGACGAGGAAGGGCTTCCAGTTCATCGCGCGCAGCGACGGTTCGGCATAATTGCCGCCGACCGCATCATAGATGATGTCCACGCCGCCGCCGGAGATTTCCTTGATGTCGTTGGAGAAGGCTTTCATGCCGTCCTTGTCCAGCTCGCGCGCATAGACAAGGCCCTTGTCGGCGCCCTTGGAGAGGCAGAAATCCACCTTCTCCTGGCTGGAACAGCCCGCGATGACTTCGAGGCCCATCGCCTTGCCAAGCTCAACCGCCGCAATGCCGACGCCGCCGGCCGCGCCCAGCACGAACAGTTTCTCGCCCGGCTTCGGGTCGGCCCGGTCCTTCAGGGCATAGTAAGACGTGCCATAGGTCATCATGAAGGCCGCGGCCTCGGCGAAGGGCATCTCGTCCGGGATGGGCATCACGGCATGCTGGGCCGCGACGGCCAGTTCCGCCATGCCGCCGCTGCCGATGGAGGCGAGCACGCGGTCGCCGGGCTTCACATGGGTGACGCCCTCCCCGACCGACTCGACATAGCCGGCCACTTCGCCGCCCGGGCTGAACGGGCGCGGCGGCTTGAACTGGTACATGTCCTTGATCATCAGCGAGTCCGGGAAGTTCACCCCGCACGCCTTCACCCGGATCAGCACCTGGCCCTTGCCATAGGCCGGGGAGGATACCTCCTCCAGCACCAGGGATTCCGGTCCGCCTACTTCTTTCGAGAGCACAGCCTTCATGAGCGCGCTATCCTTCCTGTCTTGTTGTTTGCTGCGGCAGACGGTAGCGGTGTGGCCTTCATAATCCAAGCCTGACGTAAGGGAGCATGACCAGCTATGGCGAGGAAATGGGCGATCGCCCTGCATGGCGGAGCCGGTCCGGTATTCGGACGCGATTATTCGCGCGAAGAGGCACATATGGCGAACCTCCTGCGGGAGGGCGGCAGACGGCTGGAGGCCGGTGTGGCGGCCCTGGACGTGGTTGAGGCCATGGTGGCCGAGCTGGAAGCGAGCGGCCTGCACCTGGCCGGAAAAGGCGCCGCGCCCAATACCGACGGGCGATATGAGCTGGATGCCGCCATCATGGACGGGCGCACGCGCAATGCCGGGGCCGTCGCGGCCCTGTCCGGCATCCTGAGCCCGATTGCCGCCGCCCGCCTCGTCATGGAGCGCACGCCGCATGTCCTGATCGCGGGTGAAGGCGCCTGGGCGCTGGCCACCGAATACGGCCTGCCCGAAGTGCGCGACCCGGAAACCTATTACCAGCCCGTGGAAGAGCGTTGCCTGCTGCCCGCCCGGGCCATGGGCACGGTCGGCGCCGTCGTGCTGGACCAGTATGGCGACCTTGCCGCTGCCACCTCCACCGGGGGCGTGAAATCCAAGACGCCCGGCCGGGTGGGCGATACGCCCCTGATCGGGGCCGGGACCTGGGCCGATGAGCGCTGCGCCATCTCCTGCACGGGGCTCGGCGAGTATTTCATTCGCGCAGCGGCTGCGGCCGACGTTTCCGCCCGCATCCGCTATGGCGGGGCAAGGCTGGAAGATGCCGTCCAGGGCGCGCTCGACGATGTGAAACACCTTGGCGGCGAAGGCGGCATGATCGCAGTCGGCGCCGACGGGATACTGGTTGCAGGCTTCAATTCCGGCGGCCTGAAGCGCGGCCTGATGGATTCCGAAGGCCGGTTTGAAGTGGCGACTTTCGCATGACCGGCAGCCCGGTGATTCTGGCTGCCTGGCTCGTGCTGGGCCTGACAGGCTTTGCCTTTGTGCTGGCCGCGCAGATGCGGATGCTGATCTCCGTCTCCCTGCGCCGGGCGCTGACGGAGAAGTTCGGCGACGATCACGGCAATGAATACACGGCTGCCGTGGCCGCCCTCGGCAAGACGGAACAGCCCGGCGAACACACACGATGGCTGGCCGAAACCTACCCCGTGCCCGTCTCGCATTTGCGTCTGGCCCGCCGGGTGACCTATACAGCCCCCATGGCCATCCTTCTTTCCATCGCCTTCCTCCGCTTCGTCGCGGGGGCGTTCTGATCCCATGCGCGGTTATTTTGCCATCGGGTCGGAGCGAATCTCCAAGGCCATGAACCTCGGCGCGCTGATGCGCACGGCGAATGCCTTCGGGGCGAGCTTCTTCTTTTCCATCGACGCCGAGCACCGCCTGCGCGCGGCCTATGCCGCCGATACGTCCAAGACGGCCGGGCACATCCCCTACTACCAATACGACACGATCGACGAATTGCAGCTGCCGCGCGGCTGCCAGCTGGTCGGCGTGGAGCTGACCGATGATGCGGTGATGCTGCCCACCTTCAAGCACCCGGTGCAGGCGGCCTATATCCTCGGCCCCGAACGCGGCAGCCTCTCACCGGAGACAATTGCCCGGTGCGACCATGTCGTGAAGATCCCGACCAAGTTCTGCATCAATCTCAGCCTTGCCGGGGCGCTGGTCATGTATGACCGCCACCTTGCCCTTGGCGCCTACGCCCCGCGTCCGATCATGCCGGGCGGTGTGCCGGGCGATGGCAAGATGCCCGGTTGAACGGGAAACGCCTGAACAGAAGCGGCTGAACGGGACACAACCGGCGGGTTCACGCGGCGCTCAGACTGTCTGTGCCATCCTGCCCTTCAGAGACAAGTTGCCAGTCACAACCAGACAGAAACAGACAAATAAATTCACCTCAGGAGCCACGTCATCCCGTTTGCCGAAGTTTGGCCTTAACTCTATGACACCTAAACTGCCGGCAGAAACCGATCCGGACGAGACACTGTATAGAAGATGCAAACCGACATGACCCGTTCCCTTCGCCTTTCCGGCCTGCTGGCCGCAGCTGCCCTGCTGGCCGTCCCGCTTGCCTGCGCCGAACCCGTCGCGGTCGGCCGCTACAAGGACTGGTCCGTCTTCACCGACACGTCCGGCGGCGAAACGCTCTGCTATGCCGCGACGCCCGCCACCGACAAGGCCCCGAAAAATGCCGATCATGGCGATGTATGGTTCTATGTCACCAGCTGGAAATCCGGGCGCGCCCGTAACCAGCCGAGCCTGAAGGTCGGCTACAATCTGCGGGAAGACATGGCGCCGAAAGTCCAGGTCGGACGCTCCTCATGGAACCTGTTTGCGGTAGGCCGCGAAGCCTTTGCCGACGATTCCGACGATCCGCGCATTGTCTCGGCACTGAAGAAGGGATCCGAACTGCGGGTGCAGGCCGTCTCGGCCCGCAACACGCAGGTCACCTATCATTTCTCCCTGAGCGGATCGTCTGCAGCCATCGACAAGGCCGCCGCCGCCTGCCGCTAGATATTCAGCCCGGAAGACGGAACCGGTCTGGATAGCGCCCTTTGGCGTCGCGGTAGTGCGAGACGATCTGCGCGAGGTCAGCGCCGGCATCCTCGCTCAATGTCATCGGCCCCTCGAACCGCATCTGTTTCGTACCGAAGTCCAGAACCGCAATCAGTACGGGCACATTGGCGGATTTCGCAATGTGCCAGAAGCCGGTTTTCCAGTCAGGATTGGCATCCCGCGTCCCTTCCGGCGAGATGGCGAGATGAAGGGAGTCTGCCGCATCGAAAGCCTCCCGCATCTGGGCGACAAGATCCCCCGCCTTCGACCGGTCGACCGGGATACACCCGGCCCGGCGCACAAGCCCGCCGAACGGTCCCGACACAAGGGAGGCCTTGCCCATCCAGCTCAGCTTCTGCCGGTACCAGCCGGCAATCGCCAGCATGAGCAGGCCATCGAGGTTTGACGTATGCGGCGCGGCGATGACGACCGATTTGGTGACGCCCGGCCAGTCCGTTGCGACATGCCAGCCTGCCGCCTTCAGGAACAGCCAGGACACACCGCGGATGGCTTCGGAAAACGCGCCGCGATACGGCCCCGGCTTGCCGAATGTTCCTCGCGGGTTCTGAACCGGGACCTCTTCCCTCACCTGCTCTCCCCTTTTTCCCGACCTATAGACGTTCCGGACACAGAAGTCGCGCAAATGCGAGGGCCGGGCTGTCGCCCAATGAAAAAGGCCAGCCGGCATCAAACCGACTGGCCTTACCTGTTTCAGGTCCCGCAGGTTCGCCTGCAGGCCGGATAGCTTAGTAGCCGCTATCGGTGGTGACCGGGGTCAGGATGATTTCCACGCGGCGGTTGGCGGCGCGGCCTTCAGCGGTCGAGTTGTCGGCAATCGGCTGGGTCTCACCCATGCCGATGGCGCTCAGGCGGACAGAAGCAACACCCTGGCCGATCAGGTAGTTCTGCACGGCTGCGGCGCGGCGCTGTGACAGCTGCATGTTGTAATCGTCCGGGCCGTCCGAAGAGGCGTGGCCGATGACGTCCACAGCGGTCGACGGATAGTCGACCAGCGTCGTGGCGACATCGTTCAGAGACGCGTAGAAGCCCGGTTTGATCGTGGCGCTGTCGACGTCGAACGTGATGTTCGACGGCATGGTCAGCGCGATCTGGTCGCCCTGGCGCTCAACACCGATGCCGGTGCCGGCGGTCTGCTGGCGCAGCTTGGCTTCCTGCTTGTCCATGTAGTCGCCGACAGCGGCGCCTGCGATGGCGCCGACAGCGGCACCGATGGCAGCGTTGCGGCCATCATCGCCACCAGCAAGCGTACCTGCCCCGGCTCCGAGGATCGCGCCGGCAGCGGCGCCGGTCCAGACGTTACGGCTAGGCCCTTCCGCACAGGCGGTGAGCATCGAGACAGCACAGACGGCGATGGCGAGACGTTTCATTGTTATCAGCTCCATAATCTGGATCAGCCCACTATCGGGACGCGTATCAACGCGCGGCGGACCCATATGTTCCACTCGTGGCTTTTTCAGGGCGTTCGCATGAACCCCTCATGAACCATAAGTGCGCAGGATGTTTCCGCCAACAACTTAACCGTGATATAGGCGCCGCGACATGAAAACCGAACTGGACCTTTCCCGCCGCCCCGATCCGGCGCCCGCTGCCCTGCCTTCTCTGGCCGGGTTGAGCCTGCCTGCACTGAAGGCAGAAATGGAAGCCATGGGCGTCGAGCCGAAGAAGGCCGGCATGCGCGCCAAGCAGCTGCGCCGCTGGATCCATCATTTCGGCACGCAGGACTTTGCCGACATGACCGATGTGGCAAAGGAGCTGCGCGCCCAGCTGGCGGAAAACTACATCCTCACCCGGCCGGAAATCGCCGACCATCAGGTGTCCCGCGACGGGACGCAGAAATGGCTGACCCGTTTCGGCCCCGGCATCGAGGGCGAAAGCGTCTTCATCCCGGATGTCGGCAAGGCCGGGGCGCTCTGCGTTTCCAGCCAGGTCGGCTGTACGCTGAACTGCACCTTCTGCCATACCGGCACGCAGAAACTCGTCCGCAACCTGACCGCACAGGAAATCGTCGCGCAGGTTCTGATCGCGCGGGACGGGCTGGGCGAATGGCCGACCTCGACCGAAAACCGCCGCCTGACCAATATCGTCTTCATGGGCATGGGCGAGCCGCTCTACAATCTCGACAATGTCGCCGAGGCGATCGACACCATTTCAGACGGTGACGGCATCGCCATCGGTCGCCGGCGCATCACGGTGTCCACCGCGGGCGTCGCACCAAAGATCCCCGAGCTTGGCCAGCGCACCAATGCGGCGCTCGCCATCTCTCTGCACGCGACGAACGACGACCTGCGCAACGAGATCGTCCCGATCAACCGCAAATATGACCTGCAGACCCTGTTCGACGCGATCCGCGCCTATCCGGACCTCAGCAACTCGAAGCGCGTGACGTTCGAATACGTCATGCTGAAAGGCGTCAACGACTCGCTGGCCGAAGCGCGCGACCTTGTCCGCCTGCTGAAAGGCGTGCCAGCGAAGATCAACCTGATCCCGTTCAACCCATGGCCGGGCGCGCCTTATGAATGCTCTGACTGGGAAACGATTGAAGCATTCGCCGAAGTGCTGAACCGGGCGGGCTATGCCTCCCCCATCCGCACGCCGCGCGGGCGGGACATTCTCGCCGCCTGCGGCCAGCTGCGCTCCGAAAGCGTCAAGAAATCCGCCGCCGAAAAGCGCCGCGAAGCGCTGGAAGCCGAAGCCGGCGGCGAAGCACAGGCCTAGGGATCAGGCTTTCGCCGCGGCCGCGCGCTGGACGAGTGCCAGGAAAGCATCCTGCTCCGGCAGCTCGCTCCGGCTTTTCGCCACCACACCGCTGAGGTCCGGCAGCATCGGCGAAGAGACATCCGGGCCATCGATATATTTCATGCCGTGCAGGATGAACTCATAACTGTCCTGCGCGAACAGCCGGTCGGCGCCCGGAAAGTCGAACTGTGTCGGCGAGCGGCGCTTCCACAGCTCCAGCCTGTCCCGAAGATCGTCCAGGATCGCCTCATCCGCCGTTGCCGCCTGCCAGAACGGCGTGTCGCGGCGTTTCGAGATCACATAGTGCAGGTTCAGGAATCCCAGGATCTCCTGGAAGAGTTCATCTGTGATCCGATTATAGTACCGCGCCGTAGCCTCCGGGGCTGCGGCATAGTCCTCCAGCATCGTCGCAATGGCGAGCCCGGCGAACTCGATCAGGTAGAGGCCTGAGGATTCCAGCGGCTCCAGGAAGCCATCGCTGAGGCCAACCGCAACGCAATTGCCCTTCCAGCTCACTTCCCGCTTGCCGCTGGTAAACCGTATATGCCGGGCTTCCAGCTGCTCGCTGTGCGGCCCTTCATACTGGCGGAGTGCGGTCTCGGCCGCATCGTCACTGAGGAACTGGCTGGAGTATACATAGCCGATGCCGCGCCGGGTCTGCAGGTTGATGTCCCATTGCCAGCCAGCATCGCGGGCCGTGGCCAGCGTATAGGTCAGCACCTTTTCAGGCCGGTAGACATCATAAGGCACGCGCATCGTGACAGCGCGGTCGCACAGGAGATGCTTACAGTAGGACTTCATCGGCACATCCATGGCCTGCCCCAGAAGAGCCGACCGGAAGCCGGTGCAATCGACATAGAGATCGGCGCTCAGTGTCTCGCCCGTATCGGTCATCACGGAGGAAATCAGCCCGTCCTCCGACCGCTTCACTTCCGTGATGTTCGCAAGCTTGTGGCGGATTCCCCGCTCCTGGCCGAAGGATGACAACCGCTTGGCCAGTTTCACGGCATCAAGGTGGTAAGCATACGGAAAGGCCCCGCGATATTGCGGGGCGTGTGGCGGCTTCGGGGCGAGATTGAAATCGGCCAGGCAGGTCAGCGCCGAGAAGGCCCGGTCAAAAGCCTGCCCGTTCTGCGCCGTCCAGCCCCGGACAGCCGCATCCGTGTGCGGCCGCTGGCGCCGGTCAAACGGGTGATCATAGGTCTCACCCGGATTCCAGTCGCGAAACCGGATCAATGTCTTGAAGGTCGCCTCGGCCGAGACGAGCAGGTCCTGCTCCGGCAGGCCAATATCGCTCAGCGTCCGCCGGATGGTCGGCACAGTCGCTTCGCCCACCCCAACCGTCGGAATGTCTGGCGATTCGACGAGTGTCACCGTGGTCGCCCGGCCAGCGCGGCGAATGTGGGCATTCAGGAGATTGGCCGTTATCCAGCCGGCACTACCGCCGCCCACAACCAGAATTGATTGAACCATACCCGCCCTCTGACACGCTGTTTCGACAGCAGTTTTCACAGGATCAGAAGGCGGGTCAATGCGCACCCTCAGCAGGGCGGCCTAGTTCTCAAGACCTGCGATCTTTTCCTGCGCCTCCGCCAGGATGTCGGCAACGGCCTTGCGCAGGTCCTGATCGTCCGGGTTCGCACGAACGGCCTCACGCACCGCATGGCGCAGGCGCCACATGGCCCCGCGGACGTCCTCCGGGTCTTCCGGCCGGTTGCTGTCCAGAAGGTCCGCCAGCCGCGCCTCGATCCGCTCCAGCGTTTCGCCTTCTGCCGCCAGTTCGGCCTCGCCCGCTTCGGTCAGGTGGAAGGAGCGGCGCGAACCGTCTGCCTCGGCGCGGACCCAGCCAAGATCAAGCAGCGCTTCCAGCGCCGGATAGATGACACCGGGGCTCGGCACATAGGCCCCGCCGGTACGGGTCTCGATCTCGCGGATCAGTTCATAGCCATGGCGCGGGGTTTCCGCGATCAGCTTCAGGATCAACAGGCGCAGGGCGCCATGATCCAGCGGACGCCGCCGGCCCGGACCACTCCGGCCACGGCCTTCACCGCGGCCCATTCCACGTCCGCCACCTCTTCCCTGTCGCATGCCCCAGCCTTTCCGGTTTCCGCGCGGACCGCCACAGGCTTCGTCCTGATCGACAAAGATGTGCACGCCCGTGCCGCGATTTGAATGTCTGTTTCGATATCTCATTTGTTACCCTTTCGATATATCTAAACCGCATATAGTTTAGATATATCGATAATGCAAGATATAGATATATCGAAACATCACGGCTCCGCGCGGGACGTCAGGCAGTCCGGCTCTGGAAGGGGTGCGGCCGGGCCGCTAGGCTGGCCGCATGCGTAACGCCGTCCTGCTCCCTCTCTGCCTGCTCATGACCCTGCCCGCCTGCCGGGCAGAGACGCCGCAGGCGTGCGAGGCGGTGCGCTTCGAGGACCAGCCCTTCACGGTGTGCCACTTCCCGGCAGACGATCCGGGCCTCGCCCTGTTCCATACCCATGCCGATGGCGCACCGTTCGCGGATTTCGACCGTCTGGCGGAAAGCATCGCGGCCAGCGGCGGCGAACTGGTCTTCGCGATGAATGCCGGCATGTATCATGAGGACCGCCGCCCGGTCGGCCTCTATGTGGAAGATGGCGAGGAACATGCCGGCCTCGTCACCCGTGCCGGACCCGGCAATTTCGGCATGCTGCCGAACGGCGTGTTCTGGGTGGATCTCGACGGCGCCGCGCATGTCACCGAAACGCTGGCTTATGAGGCGCTCTCCCCCGAAGCCCGCTTCGCCACCCAGTCCGGCCCGATGCTGGTGATCGGCGGCGCGCTGCACCCGGCTTTCAATCCGGACGGCACCAGCCGCAAGCGCCGCAATGGCGTCGGCCTTAGCGCCGATGGCAAGACGCTCTGGTTCGCGATCAGCGATGCACCCGTGAACTTCGATACGTTCGCCCGCCTCTTCCGCGACCGGCTGGGCACACCCGATGCGCTCTATCTCGACGGGGTGGTTTCGCGCCTCTATGCGCCATCGCTGGGGCGCGACGATGGCGGCCTGGATATGGGCCCGATCGTCGCTATTGTGCGCAGCCCTGCCCACGAAGCGCGCTGACCGGAAAAACATGGCCGGGTGCTGCGCCGCAACGTGTTTGCCCGGTTGTGCCCACTCGCCTTTGGAGATAGGGACTCGCCTCCTTCACACCGGAGACAGAACATGCCCGGACAGGCCGTGGTCCTCTATGGACTGAAAAATTGCGACACGTGCCGCAAAGCGAAACGCGAACTCGAAGCTGCCGGCACGCAGGTGAAATTCGTCGACATCCGCGAAGATGCTGACCTGCCGGCGAAACTGCCGCTCTGGCTGAAGGCTGCGCCCGACAAGCTCGTCAACAAAAGCTCCGCCACCTGGCGCGCGCTGGCCAATGCCGACAAGGCAAAGGCCGGCACGAATGGCGAAAAGGCCCTGCTGTCCGACCATCCGACCCTGATCAAGCGCCCTGTCATCGAAAACGGCAAGGACATTCATGTCGGCTGGGGCAAGGATGTGCAGGCCGCCCTGATCGGCTGACCCGCATGACCATCACGATCCGCCCGGCAAACTATACCGACGCCTCTGACGCAGCCATCCTGATCGACCTGCTGGACCAGTATGCCCGCGATCCGATGGGCGGCGGCAAACCGCTGGGCGAACGCGCCCGCGCACATCTTGCCGAAGCGCTGGCCGCGCGCCCGAATGCCCTGACCCTTCTGGCCTTCGACGATGGCGTGCCCGCCGGTCTACTGAATGCGTTCGAGGGCTTCTCCACCTTTGCCTGCCGTCCGCTGCTGAACGTGCACGACATTGCCGTGCACCCGGACCATCGCGGCAAGGGCCTTGCCCGCCATCTGCTGGATGCGGCCGAGGCTGAAGCGCGGCGGCGTGACTGCTGCAAGCTGACGCTGGAAGTCCTCTCCGGCAATACGCGCGCCCGCAGCGTTTATGAGGCCGCAGGCTACCACGCCTATGAGCTGGACCCGGAAATGGGCCAGGCCCTGTTCCTGGAAAAAGCGCTCTAGCGCTTCGTCGCCGCTTCTTCTTCCGTACGCGCATCAAAGGCGGCACGCGCCGCCTCGATCTCGTCGACATGGCGCTCGGCCCAGATCCAGACCCCGCAAAAGGCCTGCCCCAGGCTCCGCCCCAGATCCGTCAGCGCATATTCGACGCGCGGCGGAACGACCGGATAGACAGTGCGTGTCACCAGCCCTTCCCGCTCCATCTGGCGCAGCGTCTGGGTCAGCATTTTCTGGCTGATGCCGTCCACCGCCCGGCCGATTTCCGAGAACCGCATCACGCCATTCTCATGCAGCGCTTCCAGCATCAGCATGGTCCACTTGTCGGCGACGCGCCCGATGATCTCGTTCACCAGCGGCTCGATCCGCGGGTCGATCTCGGCTGGCGGCTCCGCATCCAGATAGGCTTCCGCCTCGTCCCGTGAGGCCTGGGTGAAGGATGAAATGCCCGTCACGCTTACACTCTCTTTCTGGTAAGTATCATTCTTTCAGGTGTCTTCTTCCCAAAAGAGAGCACATCCCCATCTTTGCAGCAACCGGGGCGTATGCCCTGCAGATGTGGAGAGCGACCATGAAAATTTCCGGCAACACAATCCTCATGACAGGCGGCGGCTCCGGCATCGGCCGGGAACTCGCCCGTGAGTTCCACGCCATGGGCAATACGGTGATCGTCGCCGGGCGCACGGCCGCCAGCCTGGAAGAAACCATCGCCGGGCGGGACGGCATGCATGCCCGCACACTGGATGTCGGCAAAGCAGGCGACATCACCCGTTTTGCGAGGGAACTCCTGGCAGACTTCCCGGCGCTGAACGTCCTCTTCAACAATGCCGGTATCATGGCGAAGGAGGACTGGCTGGCCGATCCGGTGGATCTCGCCATCGCAGAGGCGACTGTCACCACCAACATCCTCGGCCCCATGCGGCTGACGGCGGCCCTGCTGCCGCACCTGCGGGCACAGGCGGAGGCGCGCGTGGTGAACGTCACATCCGGCCTCGCCTTCGTGCCGCTGGCACACACGCCCGCCTACAGCGCCTCGAAAGCGGCCCTGCATGCATGGACGCAATCGCTGCGCTACCAGCTGCGCGAGACGAATGTGGAACTGGTCGAACTTGCCCCGCCCGGCGTGCAGACCGGCCTCACCCCCGGACAGGCCACACGGGAAAGCTACATGCCGCTAAAAGATTTCATCGCCGAGACGATGGAAAGCTTCCGGCTTGAGGAGATGCCTGACGAAGTCTGCGTACAGCGGGCGAAGTTCCTGCGCACGGCCGAAGCCGAAGGCCGTTTCGACCAGACCTTCCAGATGCTCAACGACGCTTACGAGGGCTGACTTTTCTGCGCCCCCTTCCCCGGCTAGACTGATTCCACGGCTAGACTGAGGGCGGAGGGGGCGCAGCCATGAAACTCAAAGCCTATAACAAGTTCTGCGGCAGCCTTCCGCACACGACCCATGTCGTGCAGTGGGGCGATGCGGATGTCTGGAAGATCGGCGGCAAGGTCTTCTGCATCGGGCGGGAGGACGATGGCGAGATGGTCTGCTCGTTCAAGGTGTCGGAGATGAGCTACGACATATTGAAGGAGCAGCCCGGCTGCCAGCCTGCGCCCTATCTCGCCTCACGCGGCATGAAATGGATCCAGCGCTTCAGCGCCGACACGCTGGGGGACGATGACCTGAAAGCCTATATCGAAGCCTCCTACCGCCTCGTCGCGGCGGGCCTTACCAGGAAACTGCAGCGCGAACTCGGCTTCCTGGATGACGGCAAATAGGGCTCAGCGGCGGCGGCGCGGGTTCAGGTAAAGATCCGCCTCCTGATGGTCCAGTTCCCGCACGGCGCGGCCGCGGCTGACCATCTCCACCTCATGAGCCACATGCCGGCGCACGGCGCCATTGAAGCGCAGCATGGTGCAGAACATCTGCAACACGGCCTCCAACGCGGCGGAGGATTGCGCCGCATCCACTTTCACGATCCAGCTTCCGCCGAGATTGATGATCCGGTGGTCCAGCGAGCCGATCTTGCGGTTCTTGTCATCGTACAGGGTATAGTCCGCGCCGATGCCGATCACATTGCGGCGCAGGCGATAGAAGCGCGGGCCCCGCGATGTCTCGATGAAGAAGGAAAACTTCTCCGGAAACAGCGGCCATTTCTGCGCCGAGCGTTCCAGCTGGATCAGCTGTTTCGTGCGGGAGAGGTTCAGCGCAAACGCGCTGACCGGCACGCCGCGCGCCCCGATGGACAGCTGCAGCGAGCGCCCCATCATCAGTTCCAGCGTACCGCGCCAGTGCATGTTCTCTGAGAACAGCTTGATCACCAGCCGGCGCTTCAGGTCCTTGCCCTGCTTCCACAATTCCTTGCGGTAGGCGACGATGCCGGAGCGTTTGCCGTCCTCCCGCACCTGGCCGATGATTTCCATGTCCTTGGTGAACTGGTCCGAAGCGGCTTCATGCTGGGTATGCTGCAGGATGCCGATTTCGGTCGTGTTGAGGTCGGTCAGCCAGAGGTCGACCTTGAAGCGCTTCCATTTGATCGGTTTCGCTTCAGCCTTTGGGGCGGCGGCAAGGGCGGCATCGAAAGCCATGGGCGGGTCTCCCGTCCTGATATTCCGGTTCTCCCCAGCCTTGGACCAATCGGGTCGACAGAAGGTTAATGAAACTGTGCCCGGTATTAAGTCTGGACATGTACTGCCCGCAAATACCGCTCCCTCCCCTGTTGTGGGGATGCATCGCGGGGGAAATTGGTGAAGACTTCGCGGCCTATTGGCATTGCCGCCCTCTACCAGCCCTCAAGGAAGACCATGCCCAACAGACTGATCCCTGCCCTCCTGTCACTCGGCTTCGCAGTCTTTCTCGCTGCGCCCACAGCGAAAGCCGATCCGGCAGCCGCCTGCCCCGCCGATGCCGAGCAGAGGCTGTTCGACATGGAGACCGCCATCCGGCAGGGCACGCAGACCGATCCCGCCCCGATTGTAGAGCTGGCCGAATGGGCCATCGAGACTTGCCCGGACCGGCCGGATGCGCAAGCCATCGCCGCCACGCTGATGAGCGCGGCCATCGGCACCAGCGCCGATCCAGGCACGGTGGAGCGCTATCTCACCCTGATGCTGACCGCGATCCGGCAAAACGATTATGCCTGGAACACGAAACAGAAGCCGAGCGTGCTGAAACAGGCAGACGGCAGCCTGCAGAACTATTTCGGCTACAATGCCGCCACCAGCGTGCTGCTGAACACCGCCATCCCCTACATGATACAGCTCGGCAATGTGGGCCACCTGCCCCCGGCGATTTCCGGTGAGCCCTATGAATCCTGCCCCTATGCGGACCATGCCAGTTTCCGCCTACAGGAAGAGACCAATCTGTGGGACCGCACGGTCAAGACCCGGATCGACCATCCGGGCTTCGGCTGGGCCGGGAACCGCCTCGAGTCACTCTACGCCGCCTGCCCCGCCCACAAGAAGGACCTCGATTTCGCCCTTGCCCGCCTCTACGGCCAGGAAGTGGATCGCCTCACCCGCTGGGAGCACGTCTATCTGGAGAACATCAATTTCGGGAATGGCGGCTGGATCTGGACCAATCCGTCCCTGCCGCAAAAAACCTTCGATGACGACAAGCTGATGCAGGCGCAGAAGGCCGAACTGGATGCCATCGCCCGCCCGCTGGCTGATAAGGCCCGGCCCCATATCGACGGCTACCTGATCATGCCGCCCGGCGTCATGCGCGACCTGGACGATGACCGCTACCACGAGGTCAAGGTCTGGGAGAAGGCTGTCCAAAGGCTTGATGCGCCCGCAGAATAGGCATTCGCACCTGCGCGCTATCGCACAGTAGACCCGTCTCCTTCCGCCACCTATCGCGGGCACTCACTGTGCTGGCACGACTGCGGAAGGACCCCGGACATGACCCACCCGGAAACGATTGAAATCGACGCGCGCTATAACGGCCCGCCGGGCTCTGCCAATGGCGGCTATGCGGCGGGCGTGTTCGCCGCGCTGGTCAACGGCCCGGCAGAAGTGAACCTCCGCGCGCCGCCCCCGCTGGACAAGCCGATCCGTGTGGCCGCCACCGCGCAGGGCTTTGAATTCTTCGACGGGGATACGCTGGTCGCAAGCTCCGGCCCGGCGGGCTTCCTGCCCCCGCCGCCGGATGCGCCGACCCGCGAACAGGCCCTCAACGGCCGCAGCCACTTCCCCCCGGAAGAGGCCCACGCCTTCCCCACCTGTTTCGTCTGCGGGCCGCACCGCAAGGTGGGCGACGGGCTGCGCATCTTCTCCGGCCCGGCAGACGGCTTTGACGGCGTGGCCGACATCTGGGTGCCCGCCCCGGAATTTGCCGGGGACGACGGCCTCGTGCGCCCGGAAATCCTCTGGGCCGCGCTCGACTGCCCCGGCGCTTTCGCCGTCGGTTTCGGCGGCAACCCGATGGTGCTGGCCCGCATCGTCGGCAATATTCATGAACTCCCGAAAGCCGGGGAAACGCTGATCGCCGCGGGCTGGCCCCTCTTCCATGACGGCCGCAAGCATGGCGCAGGCACGGCCATCTACACCGAAGACGGCAAGCTGCTCGCCCAGTCCGAACAGCTCTGGATCGAGCTGAAAAAGGCCTGATCCGGCGCCCGCTGCGCGCCCCCTTTGCAGGGGGCCGCAAACCCGCTAGTCTGCCACGCATCCGAGGGGTGTCCGCACCGGAATGAGCCGGGCGGGCTGAGACTTTACCCTTTGAACCTGATCCGGGTCATGCCGGCGCGAGGGACGGAGCAAGTGCAGCGCAATCATGCGCCAGCCCGCTACCCTGCCGCGCTGCATCATCCGGGCCGCCCGAGTGGAGACCCGCCATGAACAAGCCCACCAACCAGTCCGAATTCGCCACCCCGCAGGTCACCACCGGCTCGCTGCCCGCCAGCCGCAAGGTCTACACCCACCCCCTGCCGGACCTCGCCGTGCCCCACCGCGAGATTGACCTGCACCCGAGCGCCAATGAGCCGCCGGTGCCTGTCTACGATACGTCCGGTCCGTACACAGATCCCTCCGTCACCATCGACGTGGAGAAAGGCCTTGCCCGCACGCGGCGTGACTGGGTGCTGGAGCGCGGCCATGTCGAGGAATATGAAGGCCGCGACGTGAAGCCGGAAGACAATGGCGGCGCCACCGGCAAACACCTCGCCCGTGAATTCCCGGTCAGGCACCGCCCCCTGCGCGGCACCGGCTCAGGTCCCGTCACCCAGTATGAATACGCGAAAGCCGGCATCATCACGAAAGAGATGATCTATGTCGCCACGCGCGAAAACCTCGGCCGCCGCGAGGCCGTCGCGGGCGCCGCCGCACAGATCGCGCAGGGCGAAAGCTTCGGCGCGCATATCCCGGAATATATCACGCCCGAATTCGTGCGCGACGAGATCGCCGCCGGGCGCGCCATCATCCCGTCCAACATCAACCATGCCGAGCTGGAACCGCAGATCATCGGCCGGAACTTCCTTGTGAAGATCAATGCCAATATCGGCAATTCCGCCGTCGCCTCCTCAGTCGAGGAAGAAGTCGACAAGATGGTGTGGGCGATCCGCTGGGGCGCCGACAACGTGATGGACCTGTCCACCGGCCGCAACATCCACAACACGCGCGAATGGATCATCCGCAACAGCCCCGTCCCGATCGGCACGGTGCCGATCTATCAGGCGCTGGAAAAAGTGAACGGCATTGCCGAAGACCTCACCTGGGAAGTCTTCCGCGACACGCTGATCGAACAGGCCGAACAGGGCGTCGACTATTTCACCATCCATGCCGGCGTGCGCCTCGCCTATATCCACCTGACGGCAGACCGCGTCTGCGGCATCGTCAGCCGTGGTGGCTCGATCATGGCGAAATGGATGCTGGCCCACCACACGGAAAGCTTCCTCTACACGCATTTCGAGGAAATCTGCGACATCATGCGGGCCTATGACGTCTCGTTCAGCCTTGGCGATGGCCTGCGCCCCGGCGCGATTGCGGACGCAAACGACGCCGCCCAGTTCGCAGAGCTGGAAACGCTTGGGGAACTGACGAAGATCGCATGGGCCAAAGGCTGCCAGGTGATGATCGAAGGCCCCGGCCATGTGCCGATGCACAAGATCAAGGTGAACATGGAGAAGCAGCTGCGCGAATGTGGCGAAGCCCCCTTCTACACGCTCGGGCCGCTCACCACGGATATTGCGCCGGGATACGACCACATCACCTCCGGCATCGGCGCGGCGATGATCGGCTGGTATGGCACGGCCATGCTCTGCTATGTGACGCCCAAGGAGCATCTGGGCCTGCCGGACCGGGACGATGTGAAAGTCGGCGTTGTCACTTACCGCCTCGCCGCGCACGCGGCAGACCTCGCCAAGGGCCACCCCGCCGCGCAGGTGCGCGACGATGCGCTGTCACGGGCACGGTTCGAGTTCCGCTGGGAAGACCAGTTCAACCTCTCCCTCGACCCCGAAACCGCCCGCGACTTCCACGACCAGACCCTTCCCAAGGAAGCGCATAAAGTGGCCCACTTCTGCTCCATGTGCGGCCCCAAATTCTGCAGCATGAAGATCACTGCCGAAGTGCGGGAATATGCGGCGGGGATGTCAGAGAACGAGCGGAACGACCTGGAGAAACAGGCCGCCGAAGCGCGCAAGGGGATGGAGGAAAAGAGCCGGGAGTTCGCGGCGAAGGGTGGGGAGATTTATTTGGAACAGGAGTGAATGGTGGTGCAAATAGATGAACACTTCCTGGATAGCGACTATGCCCGCCGACTATACGAGAAGCTTGGCGCGGAGATGCGAAAAGAGTCAGATAGAGGCGCACTTCTTCTGTCTGCAGAAATTGTATCCCAGGAACTCATGGGCGAAATCAGCAGACTTTGCCCTAAGTACCTAACTAAGAAGCAAGTAGACGGATTTTTTGACCCCTCAGGGTTTCTCGGATCCCTATCAGCCCGCATACATGGCGCTGCGTTTCAAGGAATCCTATCAGAAGGGCCCTACCGAGCGTTCAACATACTACGAAAGCTCAGAAACAAAGCCGCCCACTCGGATTCTAAATTCAGTCTGTCCGACCACGCTGACCAAATCAAAACAATGTTCGACCTTGGGCTCGGTTCTCACGCGGCCCTCCGCAAGAGTAGTGTGGAAGCACTACTTGATGAGCTGTACTCAAATCTGAAATCCGTGGGCGAGACGTTTGATTTTGAAAACCCTTTTGATACCCGCGAAAAAGTGGCAAATGCTCTGCAGGAACGCCCTACAGCAATGGAAAAACTACAGAACAACTTGGAAAAGTTTGAACTTGCAGTGGGCATTTGGATTATTTTGGCGGGCGTTCATGCTCAAACTGATAATCTTATATCTTTGCGCAAGCAGGCTTAGTTCCACATCGCGCTAAGCAAATGTATGGTGGATCGAGCCGAGCGATGTCCACCGTACAACGTCTGCGGCGAGTCCGGATGGTGGGTATCGGCGTTGCCTGGGCCCACCCTACTCCTGCTGAATGCCCGCAACTTGACGTGTTCACACCTTGCGCGCAGAGTTCCCGCCTGCTCGGTGGGAGGATAAAAGACCATGCAGTTATTACGCCTTGTCGCGGCGCTCAGCCTGTTCTGCATGCTCTCTGTCGCAATGCCTGCAAGCGCCCAGGACCGGATCATATGCCGATAGGAGTTTCTTCACTGCCGCAGAGCCAATCGAACAGAGGATCTTGAGGAATTCGGGACCGGATGGATCAGGTCAAATACCTCGCGAACAAATAAGGAGGGACAGGATTTATTGAAATCCACCCGCGGATAGGATCCATCATGGCTCAAGATTATGCATCTCACGTAGAACGGAGAGATTGGACACCAATCACCTCGGAACTCGAAGCGGACATGCAAACTCGCCGGGGAGGGAACGGACCCTGTTGGAGCGGCAGATCCTCGCCGCGTCGAAGCAGTCCGCCTCGAAAAACTACACTTTCATTGTCCAGGCCCAGATTTCAGCGGGCCCGACGACCGGAACATCACCGAAGACTGATAACCGCATGTCAGGAATTAGGCTGTCAACATGCAGCAAGCGCAGGTGGGTTGAGCGGGCGATACCCCTATTCTCGACATTGCCACGCCCCGCCACGGGCGCTAATCCCTCCATCATGACTGACAGTACTTCACCGGACTCCGCCCGCCTCGACGAGCTTGAAATGCGTGTGGTCCATCAAGACCAGACGATTGACGAGCTGAACGAGGCCATCACGGCGCAATGGAAGCTGATCGACCGGCTGGAGCGTCAGGTCCAGCACCTTGCCGAGCGGGTCGCCGACGCCGAACAGTCAGCCGGCCAGGCCGCCCCCGTGGACCGGCCTCCCCCTCACTATTAGAGCCGCATGACGAGACCGGCCTGCCCGCCCTACGCCACTTCCCCTTCCCGGTCGCGCACATTCGCGCCCATGATGCCATTGGCGCGGCGGGCCTTGACGCATTCGAAACTGCCGGCCCGGAAGGCGCGGCAGGCTTCGGGACGGGCGTCATAGACCCGGCAGACCGCCCTGCCGTCTGACAGGTCCAGATGGATACAATGTCCGCAGGCGAAGCGTACATAGGTGGCCCCGCCCTCGGTGAAGAGGCTTTCCGGCGGCAGGTTTCGTGACGCGTCCCATGGGAGCAGTTGGAGATAGCGCGCGTTTCGGCTGAAACAGCAGGCGCCGCAGGACACACAGTCAAACGACGGATCGGACATTTAAGCGCAAATGGCTCCCGCCGCCCGTTTGTGCCTCTCGCAGCGGTCGGCGGCGGCGCGCGATCTACGCCGGAATGTGAGGGGCCGCAAGCGGGATTTTGAGGCCAGGCGGGGAAAGGGCTGGGTGAATCCCCCTCTCCCTGGGAGAGGGGTCAGGGGTGAGGGGTCGCGGAACACCTATTCAGAAATGAAGGTCGCGGCGGCTGGATGACTTGTTGGCACTGCAGATCGCGGCGCATGAGGAGAATGCGGTGCCCCTCACCCCCAGCCCCTCTCCCAAGGGAGAGGGGGGCGCGTGCCGGACGCCTCTATCCTCCCCTGAAGCATCCACCCCCATCCTCCGGCCATGCATCCGCAGCTCCGCATCTATTTCGACTTTGTCTGGCCGCTCTTCTGGCCATGGCTGGTCTGGAACCTGCTCCGTGTCGCCCGCTGGCACACGGAGACGGGGCGTGATGCGCTGATGGCGGTCGACAAGTTTGGCAACATCCGCTTCGTCCGGATGTCAGACCCGCCGCCGCCCGATGATCTCTACACTTATGAAGCCCCGCGTATTCCGCGATGGGAGCGTCCTGCCCTGTGCAGCGACGCGCTGGACGCCGTGCGCGTGCTGTCCGGCATAGTCCGTCATGATCCGCTGAAGTCCAGTATAGTCATCCATAGTCATGACATAGTCCGGCCTGGTCATGCCCTGAACGTGCGGGGTCCGCCCTAGTTCGTCCCAACTCCGAATTCAGCTAACTGCACCGGACGGCACCCGCCGCGCCGGGCAAACGTGCTGGGCGAAGCCTAGAGCGTGAAGCTGCCCCGGATCACCGTGACCGATGTGCCGATCAGTTTCACGCGCGCGCCATCGAGTTTCGTGTCGATGAAGGCGCCGCGCCCCGGATAGGCCTGGTGGCATTTCATCTCCGTCTTGCCGAAGCGTTCGCTCATCACGCGGGCCAGCATCGTGTGCCAGCTGCCCGTGGCGGGGTCTTCGTCAATGCCGCTGCCGGGGGCGAAGAAACGGCTCGTGACATCCACCCCTGCCCCGCCCGCCGCGAAACAGCCGAAATTGCCCCGGTCCCAGCCTTCGCCGGGCACACCTAGGTTTTTCAAGGCTTTCTGGTCAGGCTTCAGCGCCATCACCTCTTCCGGCGTTTCGAACCGGGCCGCATAGAACATGCCGCCCCAGGCCTGCACCGGCCGGGCGCCCAGCGCGGCGGCAACGTCATCCGTGACCGGAATTTCCATTACCGGGCCGGAGGGAAAGTCCATCTCCAGCCGCCCATCCTGCAGGCGGCGCACCACAAGTCGGCCGGAATGCACGGTTTCGAAATGAATCGCCGCGCCCTCGAAGCCCAATTCCTCGAACAGGACATGGGCGCTCGCCAGGGTCGCGTGGCCGCACAGCGGAACCTCCACCGCCGGGGTGTACCAGCGCAGCGCCCAGGTGTTCTCGCCCGTGCGCACCAGATAGGCCGTCTCGGCCACATTGTTCTCCGCTGCGATCGCCTGAAGCGTCGCGTCCGGCAGGAAATCCTCCAGCGGCATCACGCACGCCTGGTTGCCCTCGAACGGACGCGAGGCAAAGGCATCGACCTGGTAGAAGGAAAATTCGGGCATGTCCGCGCTCCTGTTTCAGGGCACTTCATCTGCCACAGTCTCTGGAAGGGGAGAAACGAGGATTTCTGACAGACCGTTGAGGCGGCCTATTCGTCCTCGTCCAGCACCCAGCCATGATGGACCGGACCGGCACCCTTGCCGAAGCCCTTCGCCGCGCGGATGGCGCCCATCAGATAGTCACGCCCCTGTTCCACCGCTTCGGGAACGGACACGCCTTGCCCCAACAGAGCCGCAATGGCGGAAGCAAGCGTGCAGCCCGTTCCGTGCGTGGACGTTGTATTGATACGCGGGCTCTCGAAGATCCATTCGCCAGTCGTCGTCTGGAGGACATCCGTGACAACACGGCCTTCCAGATGCCCGCCCTTGACCAGCGCGCCATTGGCGCCAAGTTCCAGCAAGCGTTCGGCGGCGCGGCGCTGGCCGTCAACCGTCTCGACCGCCTTGCCGGTGAGAACTTCCGCTTCCGGCGCATTCGGCGTGACAAGCCGGGCATGCGGCACCAGTTCCGAGCGGATTGCCTCCACGCCTTTCGTATCCACCAGGCGGTGGCCCGATGTGGAGATCATGACCGGATCAATGACCCGCGGGATCAGCTGCGCACGCTCTGACAGGCATTCGGCAACGGCCTCGACGAGGGCGGCGCTGCCCAGCATGCCGGTCTTGATGGCGTCGGCGCCGATATCCGCCAGCGTCACCTGCATCTGCCCGGTCACAGCTTCCAGCGGCACGGGCCAGACGCCGTGCACGCCGTTCGTGTCCTGGACCGTGATGGCCGTCACAGCCGTCATGGCATAACCGCCCAGCATGGTGACGGCCTTGATGTCGGCCTGGATGCCCGCACCGCCGCCGGAATCCGATCCGGCGATGATGAGGACCCTGCCCTGAGGGCCTTGCGCCTCAGCCATCGGGATCAGACCTTGATGCCGGCCTTTTCAGCGTCCGCCAGGAACGTGGCGAGACCCTTGTCCGTAAGCGGATGAGCGGCCAGAGACTTGATCACGTTTGGCGGCATGGTCGCAACGTCCGCACCTGCCAGTGCCGACTCCTTCACATGGTTCGCCGTGCGGATGGAGGCCGCCAGGATCTCGGTGTCGAACAGGTAGTTATCGTAGATCTGACGGATGTCGGAGATCAGTTCCATGCCGTCCAGGTTGATGTCGTCGAGGCGGCCGATGAAAGGCGAGATGAAGGTTGCGCCGGCCTTTGCCGCCAGCAGCGCCTGATTGGCAGAGAAGCAAAGCGTGACGTTGACCATCGTGCCTTCGCCGGTCAGCGTTTTGCAGGCTTTCAGGCCGTCCCAGGTCAGCGGCAGTTTCACTGCGACGTTCCCGGCGATCGCGGCCAGCTTGCGGCCTTCGCTGATCATGCCGTCATAATCGGTGGCCACGACTTCCGCGCTGACCGGTCCTTCGACCAGATCGCAGATTTCCTTGATCACTTCAGTGAACGGGCGGCCTGCCTTGGCGACGAGAGACGGGTTGGTGGTCACGCCGTCGATCAGGCCGGTGGCGGCGAGTTCCGCAATATCGTCGATGTTGGCGGTATCCACGAAGAATTTCATTGTCCTGTCCTTGATTCAGGGGGTCAGATCAAACGGCCGGGCGGCCGATCGAAGTATAGGCGAAGCCTTTGGCGGCCATGTCTTCCGGAGAATAGATGTTGCGCAGGTCGACCACGACATTGCCCTTGAGCGCCGTCTTGATACGGTCGAGGTCCAGCGCGCGGAACTGGTCCCACTCCGTGACGATGACGAGCGCATCGGCGTCCTGGGCGGCCTCGTAAGCATTCTTCGAGAACTCGATATCCTTCAGGAGGTGCGATGCCTCCGTCATGGCTTCCGGGTCATAGGCCTTGATCTTCGCACCAGCCGCCTGAAGCGCCGGCAGGATGTCGAGGCTTGGTGCATCGCGCATGTCATCCGTGTTCTGTTTGAAGGCAAGACCCAGTACGCCGATCGTCTTGCCGCTGACATCGCCGCCCATGGCCGAGATCACCTTGCTGGCCATCGCCTTCTTGCGCGCGGCGTTCACCTCGACCACCGTGTCGACGATGCGCACGGGGCTGTCGTAATCGTTCGCCGTTTTGGTCAGCGCCAGCGTGTCTTTCGGGAAGCAGGAGCCGCCATAGCCCGGTCCGGCATTCAGGAATTTCGAACCGATCCGGCCATCGAGACCGATACCCCTGGAAACTTCCTGCACATTCGCGCCGACCTTCTCGCAAAGGTCCGCCATCTCGTTGATGAAGGTGATCTTCACGGCAAGGAAAGCGTTGGCAGCGTACTTGATCAGTTCGGACGTGCGGCGGGCTGTGAACAGGATCGGCGTCTCGTTCAGGAAGAGCGGACGGTAGAGTTCCTTCATCACCTGGCGAGCCCGTTCGTCATCGGTGCCGACAACCACGCGGTCCGGGATCTTGAAGTCCTTGATCGCCGCGCCTTCGCGCAGGAATTCCGGATTGGAGACAACAGCGAAATCACCATCGGGCCGGGCCTTGCGGATGATCTCCTCCACCTCGTCCCCTGTCCCGACAGGAACGGTCGACTTGGTGACCACGACGGTAAAGCCGTCCATCAGCTGGGCGATCTCTTCAGCCGCGCCGTAAACATAGGAAAGGTCCGCATGGCCATCACCGCGGCGCGACGGCGTGCCCACAGCGATGAAGACGGCATCGGCATCGCGAATGGCTTCCGCCGGATCCGTGGTGAAGAAGAGACGCTCTTCCTTCACATTGTTCGCAACAAGACTGTCGAGGCCGGGCTCGTAGATCGGCATGATGCCGGCCTTCAGCTTCTCGATCTTGGAAGCATCCTTGTCGACGCAGGTCACGACATGGCCGAAATCCGCAAAGCAGGCCCCTGAAACCAGACCCACATAGCCTGTGCCAATCATCGCAACGCGCATGGAGTCACCCTCGATCCTGCCAATATAAACTGGCCGGAGGGGTGCGATTTTTGTGCCGCTAGGTCAAGGGGGCATGACTGCGTGCCTGACAGTTTGCGCCGGATCGATTCCGGCTTGACTCAAAGGCAACAGCCAGACAGGATCAAAACGTGAACAAGCAGAGGGACGCATGACAAAACTGACATTCTACACAAACCCGATGTCACGCGGCCGGATTATCCGCTGGATGCTGGAAGAGGTCGGTGCCCCCTATGAGGTGGAATACCTGACCTATGAGGGCACGATGAAGGCGCCCGAATACCTGGCCATCAACCCGATGGGCAAGGTGCCGGCGATCGTTCATGGCGATCAGGTCGTCACCGAATGCGCCGCCATCTGCGCCTATCTGGCCGATGCCTTCCCTGAAGCAGGCCTCGCCCCGCCGGTGGATCGCCGGGGCGCATATTATCGCTGGCTGTTCTTTGCCGCAGGACCGGTAGAAGCGGCCGTGACCAACCGCGCCCTCGGCTTCACTGTCTCGGAAGACCGCAAACGCATGGCTGGGTATGGCGATTTCGACGACATGCGCGATGTGCTGATCAGGACTGCCGCCAGCGCCTCCCCTTACCTCTGCGGCGATCAATTCACCGCTGCCGATGTCTATCTCGGCGCCCAGATCGGATGGGGCCTTCAGTTCGGATCCATTCCGGCACACGAGTCCCTCGCCGCCTATTGGAGCCGCCTGGAAGCCCGTCCCGCCTGGAAGCGCGCCAGTGAGATGGACGATGCTGCCGGCGCCGAAATGGGTATGCCACCCGCCGGCAGCTGAACTGCCGACGCCCGGAAATACCTGTATTCCGGGCCGCGAGTCGCGGCTCCGCGCCTACTCGCTGGTCGGCGGCGGGCCCGGAGGCATCTGCCCTGAAAAGCCCTCTGGAGGCGGCCCCGGAGGCATACCCCCCGGCGGCGTCATCCCGTCTGGCGGCGGGCCGCCCGGAAAGCCATCCGGTCCGCCCGGTCCCGGTCCGGCGGACACAGGCTCTGCATCCGGATCAATGCCCACAACCACAGCGGCCGTCAGCCCGCTCTCGACAGATCCTGTCATCGTGGCGGTTTGTGCGGCCATTTCCTCGGCCGTATTGTCTGAAAAGACATTGTCGGTTGCGAGGGAAATCCGCTGGAACGGCTGGATGCTGTCGGCGTATTCGCTCTGTCCATTATAAATCTCTTCCGACAGCGCATCCGGGAAGGCGATCTGCGAGCACAGTTTGCGGTTGCCATAGACACTGGCAGCCTCAAGGCTGGGATATATCTCGAAATGGATATGCGGGACGCGGCCCATGTAACAGCCGGGGAAGATCGTCGTGAAAGTCAGCTCGCCCGTATCGGATGTCACGCCGACAGCACGCAGATAGTTCTGATCCGCGAGATTGTAGAGCGAATAAAGTCCGTCAGCCGTACAGTGCCAGGCATAGACGGCATAACCGGCCAGCGGGCTGCACCCATCCTTTGAATTCACGAGACGCATGGCCAGCGTCATCGGCACACCCGGCGCCTCGCCGCTACAATCGCCAAAGCTCTGCCGCATGTCCTGACGGATGATCCCCGCCTCGATCAGGACATTGGCGAGACTACCCTGCGCATTGTTGGTGCCATCAGCCGGGTATGGTCCGTTCGTTTCCTCTGGCCACAGGATGCAGGCAGACGACACGGCCGCCCCGCTTCCAGCAACGCCTCCGGTTGCAGACCTGGTGCACGCTCCGATCAGCGGCACGCCGGCCGCCGCCGCCACCAGCCCCAGCGCCCGGCGCCGGTCCATCAAACGCGCAATATCTTTCGACAGGTGGCTTTCCGCCGTCCCCGGCACTCCAATCGGCATGCCTCACTCTCCTGCATAGTCACCGGATACCCGGCTGAACATAGCAGAATAGTATCAGAATATGTCAGAGATTTGCCGGAGCTGCCGTCAGATTTCCTGATTGTAGGCGCCGACTTCCGGATGCTTGCCGAGGCGCGGCTTCACTTCCTTGTGGAAGAGGTCTTTCATGTCGGTTTCACTGGCCATGGATTCGACCACGACGACCAGTTCCGGCTTGTTGGATGACGCACGCACCAGCACCCAGGAGCCGTCCTCCAGCGTCACGCGCGCACCGTTGACCGTGTTCACGTCAATCACCTTGCGGCCCAGGATCTCCGTGCCGTTCAGGCCCTGATATTCGGCGACCATCTTGTCGACGATGCCATACTTGGTCTCATCATCGCAGTGCGGTGACATGGTGAGAGACGTCCAAGCCGTGCCAAGCTCCCCCTTCATGTCCGCCATGGTCTTGTCCGGGTTGCGGTCCAGCATCTGCAGCACGGCCTTGGCTGCCGTCAGGCCGCAGTCATAGCCGAGCCCGATCGGTGGGCGGAAAAAGAAGTGGCCGGACTTTTCAAAGCCCGCCAGCGCATCCAGCTCGGTCGTACGGCGCTTGATGTAGGAGTGGCCGGTCTTGTAATAGTCGACCGTGGCGCCGTTTTCCTTCAGCACAGGATCGGTCTTGTAGAGGCCGGTCGATTTCACATCGACCACGAATTTTGCGCTCGGATACTGTTTCGACAGGTCCCGCGCCAGCATCAGGCCGATCTTGTCGGCAAAGATTTCCTCGCCCGTATTGTCGACAACACCGCAGCGGTCGCCGTCGCCATCGAAGCCGAGCGCGACATCGGCGCCATACTCTTTCACGGCGGCTGCCATGGCGTGCAGCATTTCGGAATCTTCCGGATTCGGATTGTATTTCGGGAAGGTCATGTCGAGATTGCAATCCATCTCGATGACTTCGGCGCCCATGGCGCGCAGTGCATCCGGCGCGAAGGCGCCGGCCGTGCCGTTGCCGCAAGCGGCGATCACACGCAGCGGGCGCGACAGTTTCACGCCATCGGCAACCGATGCGATGTATTTCTCACGGATGCCATCGACACGGTAATGCTTACCGCCTGCGCGCTCGACAAAGGCGCCACCCATGACGATCTCCTTCAGGCGGCCCATTTCTTCCGGCCCAAAGGTCAGCGGCTTGTTGGCGCCCATTTTCACGCCGGTCCAGCCATTCTCGTTATGGCTGGCGGTGACCATGGCACAGCAAGGCGCATCCAGCTCGAACTGGCTCCAGTAAACCATCGGGGAGAGCGCGAGGCCGACATCCATGACTTCACAGCCACCCTGCGTCAGGCCCAGGATCAGCGCATTCTTGATCGGCTGGCTGATGGAGCGGAAATCGTGGCCGGTGACCACTTTCGGCTCAACGCCCAGTTCGTGGAACAGCGTTGCCATGCCGAGGCCGAGAGCCTGAACACCGGTCAGGTTCAGCTCCGGCGCTTTTTCCTTGCCGATCCCGTTGAACCACCAACGGGCATCGTATTCGCGAAAGCCAGTCGGTTTCACCAGTGGCAGCACTTCGAACTCGAGTGTGTTCGGAGCGATGTCGGCAAGTGGTTTCGGCATCATATTGGAAATCTCCACGGGTTACGTGCGTCGTGTTGAACACTTTTGGGCCTGTTTCCGCAACCGGATGCAGGTTTCACACCAAACGGGTTTCCTTAACCCATACGCCGGTGCGTATTGAGGAATTGTGCCGTCCAGCGGGCAAGACGCGTGTGATCCCCTTCCAATTCAAGGGATTCGAGCGCGCCATCCGTTAACTTTTCGCCAAGACGCGGACGGCGCAGGGAATACAGCGCGGCTGAATAGGCATCCTGAAACTCGGGATGACACTGGAAGCTGAGCGCCGGGGCCTCCGGATAATAGAGGCCCGCATAGGGCGTAAAATCGGATGCGGCGATCACCTGCGCGCCCGGCGGCAGGGCGACAACCTGGTCCTGGTGGCTGACAGCCGCAGAAATTGTGGGCGGGCATTCCAAATCGACAAAAGGCGGACATGTCACGACATCATAAGTGTGACGACCAACGCCCCAGCCCCTGTCAGACTTCACGACCTTGCCGCCAAGCGCCTCAGCCAGGATCTGGTGGCCGAAACAGATGCCCACCTGCGGTACACCGGCCCCTGCCCCGGCCCGGATGAAATCCATCAGCGGGCCGATCCATGCCTCATCATCATAGACCCCGGCGGGAGATCCCGTGATCATCACCGCTTCCAGCGTGTCCGCTTCTGGCAGGGCATCGCCCTTCACCACGGAAACCGTTTCGAACTCATAGGCACCGACGCCGCTCATCATGTGGCGGAACATGGCCGGATAGTCTTCGAATTCACCGCGGATCGGCTCTGGCACGAGACCGGTCTCGATAATGGTCAGCTTCATGATTGCCTACTCTGCTGCAAATTCGCTGTTCGCGTCTTCCGGCTCGACCAGGAAGCCGCCGGACTGGCGCGCCCAGAGCTCGGAATAGAGGCCGCCTGCAGCGACAAGATCCGCATGCGTGCCCTGTTCCACGATATGCCCCTTGTCGAGCACGATCAGCCGGTCCATCGCCGCGATGGTCGACAGGCGGTGCGCGATGGCGATCACTGTCTTGCCTTCCATCAGTTCGAACAGCTTTTCCTGGATGACGGCCTCGACTTCGGAATCGAGTGCGGAAGTTGCCTCGTCCAGGATCAGCACGGGTGCGTCCTTCAGGAAGATCCGGGCGATGGCGATACGCTGGCGCTGGCCGCCGGAAAGCTTCACGCCCCGTTCGCCGACATGCGCATCGAAACCTTTGCGGCCCTGCGCATCTTCGAGGTCATTGATGAAGCCCATGGCTGCAGCCTTCTCGGCAGCAGCAACCAGGTCCGCATCGCTGGCACCGGGGCGGCCATATGCGATGTTCTCCCGGATGGAACGATGCAGGAGTGACGTATCCTGTGTCACCACGCCGATCTGTGCCCGGAGGGAATCCTGCGTCACATGGGAAATATCGTGGCCGTCCAGAAGGATGACGCCGCCTTCGGTCTCATAGAAACGCAGCAACAGGTTCGTCAGCGTCGTCTTGCCTGCGCCCGAGCGGCCGACAAGGCCGATCTTCTCCCCCGGCCGGATGGACAGGGAGAAGTTCTCGATCACGCCGGAGCCCTTGCCATAATGGAAGGTCACATCGCTGAACTCGATCGCCCCTGCCCCGCGTGGCAGGTCTTCCGCATCCGGCGCATCAGCCACGGCGACCGGACGATTGAGCATCGCCTTGCCGTCATAGACGACACCAATATTCTCGAAGAGGCCAGCAACTTCCCACATGATCCATTGCGACATGGATTTGATGCGCAGCGTCAGGCCGACCGCAGCGGCCACGGCGCCCGCACCGACGAGATTGCCCATCCACAGATGGATGCCGATCGCGCCGACCAGAAACACAAGCAGCGAATTGTTCAGATAGACGATGAAGTTGAAGCCTGTGACATAGCGCATCTGGCGATATACCGTGTCCAGAAAGCCTTCCATACTGGACTTGGCATAGGCTTCCTCATGCCCGGCATGGGCGAAGAGCTTGACCGTCTGGATATTGGTGTAGCTGTCGACGATGCGCCCGGTCATGGCGGAACGGGCATCGGCCTGCCGTTCAGCCACCTTGCCGAGACGCGGCACGAACCAGGCCATCACCAGGCAGTACAGCCCGGCCCAGAGCAGGAAGGGCAGCATCAGACGCCAGTCGGATGAGGCCACAAGAACCAGCGCCGAGATGAAATAGACGACCACGAAGACGAACACATCGAGGATCTTCATCACCGTCTCGCGCACGGCGAGCGCGGTCTGCATCACCTTGGTCGCCACCCGTCCGGCGAACTCGTTGCCAAAGAAATTCATCGACTGGCCGAGCATCTGCCGGTGCATGCGCCAGCGCGCACTCATCGGCACATTGCCCATCAGGCCCTGATAAACGATCAGCGCATGGATCAGAGTCGCCAGCGGCAAGGCGACCAGCACCACGCCCGCCATCAGTGCGAGGCGCGGGCCTTCCCGCTGCAGGAAACCCTCCCTGTCCGCTGAAGATAACCAGTCGACGATCCCGCCCAGGAAACCGAACAGGGTGACCTCGCCCACGGCGATGATCGCCGTGAAGACGGCCGTCACCACCAGCCACGGCACGGCATCACGCACATAATGCCAGACGAAGGGCCAGAAGCCTTCGGGCGGCACTTCCGGCCGGGTCTCCGGGAACGGGGCGAGTCGGTTTTCGAAGAAGCGAAACATGGCTCGCCCATTTGGCGTCCCGGTCAGGACTGCACAAGCCTGCCCCGGACAAATTTAAATTCCTGTCGCAATTCAGGGCGCGTCGCCTGTCGCGACCTCGACATCGGGGCGATCAGTGTCTGCCTGCTGCGCCTCGATCCAGTCATGGATCTGACGGTCCAGCACATCCAGCGGCACAGCCCCCTGCGAGAGCACGGCATCGTGGAAGGCGCGGATGTCGAACCGGTCGCCAAGCGCCGCTTCGGCCTGATGACGCAGGTCCAGGATTTTCAGCTCACCGATCTTGTAGGCGGTCGCCTGCCCCGGCCAGCCCATATAGCGGGTCACCTCGTTCTGGATGTTCAGCGGCGCAAGGGCGGAGTTTTCGTTGAAACAGGCCTCAGCCTCTTCGCGCGTCCAGCCATACCAGTGCAGGCCGGTATCGGCGACGAGGCGGCAGGCGCGCCACATTTCCATGGAGAGCCCGCCGAAGCGCTCATAGGGCGTCTCGTTCAGGCCCGCCTCCATGGCGAGGTGTTCGGCATAGAGACCCCAGCCTTCGCCAAAAGCGGTGGCGTAATATTGCTGGCGGAAGCGCGGCTGCCCCTTCATCTCCATGGCCAGCATGATCTGCAGGTGGTGCCCCGGCACGGCCTCATGCGCGGAAAGCGCCGGCAATTCATACAGCGGGCGCTGGTCCAGCGCGTAAGTGTTGACGAGGTAAATGCCCGGCCGGTCTTCCTCCGGATCGCCCTCGACATAACGGCCGGACGTGTAGCCCGGCGCAATCGCCGCCGGCACCGGTTCCACGTCATACCAATGCTCCGGCAGCTTGCCGAAATAGGTCGGCAGGATCGCATCCAGCTTCGCCGCGACGGCCTTGGCCTTGCCCATCAGCTCATCCGGCGTTTTGGCGTAGAAGGCCGGATCGGTGCGCAGGAAGGTCAGGAAGTCCTGGAAGCTGCCCTCGAAATGGATCTCTTCCAGAATGCCTTCCATTTCAGCCCGGATCCGGGCGACCTCGGCAAGCCCCAGCTCATGGATCTCTTCCGGGGAATAGCCCGCCCCGGCCGTGTGATGCTCGATCGCGGCAGCATAGACCTCCTTGCCGCCCGGCAGGTTGGCGATGCCCGCCCCTTCCCGCGTGTGGGGGGCATAGTCGGCCTCGATGAAGGCCAGCGTCTTGCGATAGGCGGAAATGGCATTTGCTACCGCTGTCAGGCCATCTGTCTTCAGGCGCTCCGCCACAGCCGGATCCATGCTGGCGGGCAAGTTCAGGAAGGGTGCATAGAGGCCGCTGGCGCTCGGATCATCGGTGATCTGCTCGCGAATCTGGTCAGTGGTGACCTTCAGCGGATCGGCATGCGCCATCCAGCCCGTGGCAAGGCCCCGGCGCATGTTGGCAACATTTTCTGCGAAATAGCGCGGCACGTCGTTCAGGCGCGCGATCCAGGCATCGCCCTCGGCTTCGGTGGAGATACGGGTCTGCATGGCAGCAAAGACCGGCTCGGCCTGGAATCCCCAGTCGCCGGTGAACGGGATACGGGCCGCATCGAAGCGGGCATCATCTATATCGGCGCTCAGCAGCCGCTCCAGAATGGCCTGGTCGGTCGTCCGGTCCGTCTCCAGCGCGGCAATCGCATCCCGCAGGGCCAGCGCCCGGGCGGCACGCGACTCAACAGATTCGGGAGTGACCGAACTCCAGGCAGACGGGGCTTCCCCTGCGGCACGCGCTGCTTCGGCCGGACTCGTGTCACGGACATAAGCCTCATATTCGCCGATCAGATCGTCCATCGGGTCGGCAAGTGCAGCCGGGGTGAACAGAAACAGGGCCACAAGCCACAGAAAACGTTTCATATTGTCACTCCATGGCTTGCCGTGCGTTGACAGGATCATAGAGACTCCTAGAACCCCAAGCCAAGCACTTGAGTGAAACTCTTACATTCATCGGAAGGTGTCCTTCGCATGTCAGGATCGTCCGGGGCTGATGCCCGTCCACTGTCGCCACACCTCCAGGTCTGGCGCCCCCATGTCACCATGGCCGCTTCGATCACCCACCGCATCACAGGCGTTGCCCTCTATTTCGGCACCTTCCTGATCGCGGGCTGGATCATCGCCCTCGCCACCGGTGCGGAATGCTATGACGCCATCGAGGGGATCCTCTTCTCCTGGTATGGCGGCGTGATCCTTTATCTCTGGGCCGTCGCGGTTCTGTTCCACCTTGTGAACGGCATCCGCCACCTGCTCTGGGATGGCCCGAACATCGGCTTCGATCCCGGCAAGGCCAGCGCCGTTTCCGTCTTCAACTATGCATTTGCCATTCTGGGCGCGGCGGCCATCTGGTTCGCCGCAGCCGGACTGTAGGAGGCATCGAACCATCATGTCGAACAGCCAGTTCCTCACCCCAGCCAAAGCCGCCCGCGGCCTCGGCTCCGCCAAGTCCGGCACCCATCACCACATCACCCAGCGCGTCTCGGCCATTGCCCTGGTCTTCCTGGTGCCGTGGTTCCTGTTCTCGGTCATCAACGCCGTCCAGGGCGGTGAAGACGCCGCGATCGAGTGGATTTCCCAGCCGCTGCCGGCGATCCTGCTGATCCTGACCGCTGGCGCCACGATCTTCCACATGCGCCTCGGCATGCAGGTTGTCATTGAAGACTATATCGCGAAGTCCGGCACGCGCGCTGCGCTGCTGATCCTGAACAGCTTCGCCTGTATCGCACTGTTTGCGGCCATCGCCCTTTCGGTCCTGAAACTGTGGATTGGCGCGGGCGCGTAAGCGGCCCCGCGGGAGAGTTAGAACATGAGCACCTATAACTGGATCGATCATACTTATGATGTCGTGGTTGTTGGCGCGGGCGGTTCCGGCCTGCGCGCAGCCCTCGGCGCGGCCCAGGCGGGCCTGCGCACGGCCTGTATCACCAAGGTTTTCCCGACCCGTTCGCACACTGTTGCAGCTCAGGGCGGGATCGCCGCCTCGCTCGGCAACATGGGCGAGGACAACTGGCGCTGGCACATGTACGACACCGTCAAAGGGTCTGACTGGCTGGGCGACCAGGACGCCATCGAATACCTGACCCGCAATGCGCCGCAGGCCGTGTATGAGCTTGAGCACTGGGGCATGCCCTTCTCGCGGACCGATGAAGGCAAGATCTACCAGCGCGCCTTCGGCGGCATGACCCGCGACTTCGGCCAGGGCCCGGTGCAGCGCACCTGCGCCGCTGCCGACCGGACCGGCCACGCCATGCTGCACACGCTTTACGGCCAGTGCGTGCGGGAAGAGACCGAGTTCTTCATTGAATACTTCGCCCTCGACCTGATCATGGACGAGGAAGGCGCCTGCCGCGGTGTCACAGCCTGGAAGCTGGACGACGGCACGCTGCACCGCTTCCGCGCCCAGAAAGTCATCCTGGCGACCGGCGGCTATGGCCGGGCCTTCTTCTCCTGTACCTCCGCCCACACCTGTACGGGCGACGGCAATGCTATGGTGCTGCGCGCCGGCCTGCCCCTGCAGGACATGGAATTCGTCCAGTTCCACCCGACCGGCATCTACGGTTCGGGCTGCCTGATCACCGAAGGCTCCCGCGGTGAAGGCGGTTACCTTACCAACTCCGAAGGCGAGCGCTTCATGGAGCGCTACGCGCCGAGCGCGAAGGACCTCGCCTCCCGCGACGTGGTTTCCCGCGCCATGACGGTGGAGATCCGCGAAGGCCGCGGCGTCGGCCCGGAAAAGGATCACATCTACCTGCACCTGGAACACCTCGGTGCCGCCGTGCTGGCCGAGCGCCTGCCGGGGATTTCCGAAACCGCGAAGATCTTCGCCGGTGTCGACGTCACCAAGGAACCGATCCCGGTCCTGCCGACGGTCCACTACAATATGGGCGGCATCCCAACGAACTATCACGGGGAAGTGCTGACCAAGAAGAATGGCGATCCGGACTCGGTCGTGCCGGGCCTGATGGCCGTCGGCGAAGCGGCCTGCGTGTCGGTGCACGGCGCCAACCGCCTCGGCTCCAATTCGCTGATTGACCTTGTCGTGTTCGGCCGCGCGGCCGGCCTGCGCTGCGGCGAGACCACTGTCGCTGGCGCGACGCAGCCGGAACTGCCGAAAGGCGCAACCGACAGCCACCTCGCCCGTCTCGACAAGTTCCGCAATGCGTCGGGTGACCAGCCGGTTGCCAAGCTGCGCCTCGAAATGCAGCGCGCCATGCAGAATGACTGCGCGGTGTTCCGTACCGGCGACGTGCTGAAGCAAGGCGTCAGCGCGATCGAGGAAGTCTACAAGAAACTGCCGGGCATCGATGTTCAGGACCGCACCATGGTGTGGAACACCGACCTCGTCGAAGCCCTCGAGTTCGACAACCTGCTCGCCCAGGCCGCCGTCACCGTGAACGGCGCGGCCAACCGCGAAGAGAGCCGCGGCGCCCATGCCCGCGAGGACTTCTCCGAGCGCGACGACGAAAAGTGGATGAAGCACACGCTGGCCTGGAACGATGGCACCGGCAAGGTGACCCTCGATTACCGCCCCGTGCACGACTACACGATGTCGAACGAGATCAGCTATATCGAGCCCAAGGCCCGGGTTTACTAAGAGGACGGATCGAACATGGTACAGCTTACGCTTCCCAAGAATTCAACGGTCCGCAAAGGCAAGACCTGGCCGAAGCCGCAAGGCGCGACCAATCTCCGCCAGTTCCGGATCTATCGCTACAACCCGGAAGAAGGCGGCAATCCGCGCTGGGACACCTATTGGGTCGACATGGACAAGGCCGGGACGATGATCCTGGACGTCCTGCTCTACATCAAGAACAATATCGACCCGACGCTGGCCTTCCGCCGTTCCTGCCGTGAAGGCGTGTGCGGCTCCTGCGCGATGAACATTGCCGGGCGCAACACGATTGCCTGCACCAAGGGCTTCGACGACCTGCCGAAGGGCGTGATCACGATCAGCCCCCTGCCCTCGCAACCGGTGGTGCGCGACCTGATCCCGGACCTGACCAATTTCTACGCTCAGCACGCCTATGTGCAGCCGTTCCTGAAGACGGACACGCCGGCCCCTGAGAAAGAGTGGAAACAGTCGCCGGAAGACCGCGAAGAGCTGAACGGCCTCTATGAGTGCATTCTCTGCGCGTCCTGCTCCACTTCCTGCCCCTCCTACTGGTGGAATGGCGACAAGTATCTCGGCCCGGCGGCGCTGCTGCAGGCCTATCGCTGGCTGATCGACAGCCGCGACGAAGCCACAGGCGAGCGCCTGGACGATCTGGAAGACCCGTTCAAACTGTATCGTTGCCACACGATCATGAACTGTGCGCAGGTCTGCCCGAAGGGTCTGAACCCGGCCAAGGCCATCGCCAAGATCAAGCACATGATGGTGGAACGCGTCTCCTAGGACGCGGCCACCTGGTCATCCTCGGCGCCATTGATCCGGAACACCTCGCGGAGCCCCCGCGGGGTTTCCATGGCGCGCAGCACGCTGATCAGTTCGCCCACATGGAACTGCCACATCGTGGTGGGCGGCATCGGCCGGATCACATGCCCGCCAAGCGACTTGAACAGGCTATTGGCCTTGCGGTTCTCCGGCAGGGTCTCGGCTTCCAGCGTGATGATCCCTTCGGCATGACAGCTTAGCGCCACGCAGGCGATCAGCATCCGCGACAGGCCCTGCGCATGATAGGCGTCCAGCACGCCCATGGCGAGTTCGGCCTCTTCCAGCTCATTCGTGGTGCGGATCGCATGGGCCGCCGCAATGAAAGGCTGGCCCGGCTCATTCTTCAGCGCCGCGGCCCAGGCGATGTGACGGTGCCCGTCCGCATCGGCCAGCGCGTGGATGATCGGCTGCGGGATCACTTTCGCGCCCGAGAAGAAGCGCAGGTAACGCGACTCCTCAGACATGTTCGCCACGATGTGCTCGAACCGGCTTTCGTCCGCCGGCCCTGCCGGGCGCAACGTCACTTCCAGCCCGTTATCGAGCACGATGTCGACCGGTTTGATCGGCATTCTCCTGACTCCCGCATGTCCTGACTGTTCTACCGAGATGATCGGCGCCCTTAGAGACAGATTTGCTGCACTGCAGCAATCCATCAAAACAGGCCGGACTGCCATTCGAATCGGGTGTTTTTCCCGATCTGCAGTGATCACAACACATCCGGTATTGTGTGTTCAAGCACCTTCGCCCGGCAACGCCCGCGGCGTTCCGGCAAAAGGTCCTGATTGTCGGGAACGTCAGCTGGAATCCGGCCAGCTTTTCAGCGCTTCGGTCAGCTGCACGGTCAGGCCGCCGGAAACGAGGGCGATGGCCGCGGGCATGCGGTGCGTATTCGGGATGGGCGGCACATGAGGCCGGGCTTCGCCTGCGGCCTGCCAGCGCTGGATCGTGCGGGCAAGCCGCCGTGCCCGGCGCTTGTGATGTTTCAGCGTGTCCAGCATGGCCTGCCAGCGGGCAATCAGCGGCGCGGCGGGCACGGGGCCGCGCATGGGCGCAACCACCGGCCCTTTCAGGAATTGCGGGCATGGGCGGGATGGCGCGGGCACCATTGTGAAGACGTAGCGGTAGTCCGCGTCTTCCTGTTTCGGCTCATAGTAATTGCTGCCGATGCGCGGCTTCAGAGGTGCCAGCTCCATCTGCAGCGCAATCAGGAAGATCAGACGGCGGAGCAGCACAGCGAGCCGCTTCAGCTCCGCCCTCACCTTCCGGTTCACCGACTTCGCAATCGTCTCAGGCGTCTTGAACAGATCGACGTTCACACCCGCCTCGGCAATGGCGCGGGCGATCGTGTAAAAGGCCTGGGAGAGAAAATCGGCGCGATCTGTCATAGCGCGGAGCGTGCCATGTAGACCTATCCGGGAGGATAGAGGCACCAGTTTTCCGTGTGCTGTGTAACAAGTTCGGGCATGCGGGTGGTGGGTATCACTCCGCTCAACCCACCCTACTTCACTGTCCTGCCTACACATTTGGCGGGTGTGCAATCGCCTTTTCCAAGAGCGCGTTCCCACTTCCGGCCCCAACGGCACTTGCCAGATCACGACCAAAGATGCGCATCGCCTCTTCCCACTCTGGAATCGGCGCAAGTGTCGGGGAAGAGCAATGCTGCATCCGTTCACAGTAACCGAGTGCTTCTGCATCGCGTCCTACCCATGCCGACAGGATCGCCAGCATCGCCATGTTGTTGGTGGAATCCCGCATGGTAGCGGCTTCCGCCTCACACAATGTCAGAACGTCGATAATCTCCAGAGGTTTATGAATATCCGGGCGGAATTGCTGCGCCATTGCGGCAAGCGTATCCGCGAACTTGCGCTCATGCCAACGGTGCTCGACCTCTCGGTGCTTCACATCAAGAATTTGAGGCAACATCCGAATATGCGCCTCCGGCAACACTAACGTGCTTATTCCATGCGTAGGCCGATAATATGCTCGCATATCCTGAAACCAGATCATCTGCTGGATCGGACCTGATACCCTGACAAAGGCAAGTCCGCCATGCGCTAACACCCAATCGGGAAAGCGAGCCGCATAATCCGCAACAATCGCCTTGAAACGCGCCTTTGTCATTGGTGCATTGCGCTGCTTAAATTTAGCGGACTTGTCGGTCATGGCTTTACTTCCGATACTGGAACGTTGTTACCGTTTGAAATGCCATACATTACAATCCCAAAGACATGATTGGAAATAAGAACGACCTCAGCAAGCGTAGGGTGGGTTGAGGCGCAGCCGATACCCACCGGCTGTGCCGGATCCTAAAACATGTTTGTGATGCGCGCAGCATGCGCCCCGCATGACTTGCCATGATCATACCGGACTATGACGGACTATAACGGACTATAACGGACCGGGGCGCCAGGGCGTCTTAAAGAAAAGCCCGCCGGAGGTGATCCGGCGAGCTTTGTCCTTGATCTGTTTTCCGGTCAGGCCGGGTTCGGTTCCGGGTCGCCTGTGGCACTGCCGGGATCGTCCTTCGGCTTGCGGCGCTTGCCGATCACCGGCACGGCGGAACCGGGGCCGGAATCTTCTGCGTCGAGGTCCGGACGGGTCGGCGGCTTGCCTTTCAGGAGCTCGTTGATCTCCTCGCCGGTCAGCGTCTCGTATTCGAGCAGGCCGGTGGCGATCGCTTCCCATTCATGCCGGGCTTCGGTCATGATGCGGCGGGCATCCTCCATGCCGGTCTGGATCAGCTTGCGGACTTCTTCCTCGATCTTGCGCGAGGTCTCTTCCGAGACATGGCTCGACTGGACGATCTGCTGGCCAAGGAACACGTCGCCCTGGTCGGAGCCGTAGTCCACCGGGCCGACCGCATCGGCAAAGCCCCAGCGGGTGACCATGGCGCGGGCAAGGCGCGTGGCCTGCTGGATGTCGGACGCCGCCCCGGCGGTGACATTGTCGTCGCCGAATTTCAGCTCTTCCGCCACGCGGCCACCCATCATGATGGCGAGGCGCGAGGTCATCTCGATCTTGGACATGGACAGCTTGTCGTCTTCCGGCAGCTGCATGACCATGCCGAGGGCGCGTCCGCGCGGAATGATCGTCGCCTTGTGGACAGGATCAGCGGCCGGCACTTTCATGGCCACGATGGCGTGACCGGCCTCGTGCCAGGCGGTGAGTTCCTTTTCCTTCTCGGACATGACCATGGAGCGGCGCTCCGGCCCCATCAGGACCTTGTCTTTCGCATCCTCGAATTCCTGCATGGCGACGACGCGCTTGCCGCGGCGGGCGGCCAGCAGCGCGGCCTCGTTGACGAGGTTCGCAAGGTCCGCCCCCGAGAAGCCCGGCGTACCGCGCGCGATGGTCTTCGCGTCGACGTCTTTGGCCAGCGGCACGTTGCGCATGTGGACGCGCAGGATTTTCTCGCGGCCGAGAATGTCCGGATTGCCGACGGTGACCTGACGGTCGAAACGGCCGGGACGCAGCAGCGCCGGGTCCAGAACGTCCGGACGGTTGGTGGCGGCGATCAGGATGATGCCTTCATTGGCTTCAAAGCCATCCATCTCGACCAGAAGCTGGTTCAGCGTCTGCTCGCGCTCGTCATTGCCGCCACCGAGGCCAGCGCCGCGCGAACGGCCGACCGCGTCGATCTCGTCGATGAAGATAATGCACGGCGCAGAGCGCTTGGCCTGTTCGAACATGTCGCGCACACGGCTGGCGCCGACGCCGACGAACATTTCGACAAAGTCAGAGCCGGAAATGGTGAAGAAGGGCACGCCTGCCTCACCGGCCACGGCGCGGGCCAGAAGCGTCTTACCCGTACCGGGCGGGCCGACGAGCAGCGCGCCTTTCGGGATCTTGCCGCCGAGGCGCTGGAACTTGGACGGATCCTGAAGAAACTCGACGATTTCCTGCAGCTCTTCCTTGGCTTCATCGACACCGGCAACATCGTCAAAGGTGACGCGGCCCTGCTTTTCGGTCAGCAGGCGGGCGCGGGACTTGCCGAAGCTCATCGCACCGCGGCCACCGCCGCCCTGCATCTGGCGCATCATGAAGAAGACGAAGCCGACGATCAGAAGGATCGGCAGGATGGAGAACAGGAGCGAGGCGAAATTGTTGCGGCCGCTGTCGGCGTCCACCGTGAACGGCACATTGTGGTCGCGCAGGTAATCCTGCGTGCTCATGTCGAGGGCGCGCAGTTCGCTGACCATGGTCTTGCCGTCATTGGTCTTCACGATGATCTGGTCATCGCCCAGCGTTGCTTCGGCCACTTCGCCATTGTCGACGAGCTGGTAGATGTCGGAGAGTTTGGTGCGCTTGGCGCTGGCAGCTTCGGGATTGCCGCCCATCGCGACCGCCATACCGATCACGAGCAGCGCGATTGCACCCCAGATGGCCAGGTTCCGAACGTTCATTGCATCTCTCTCAGTTTGGAAAGCTTCTCGACAGATAACATAGGCTCACCAGGGCCGAAAAACGACTCCTTAGCTGCGCCGTGGACATTTTATCTCACATTCCCCCTGAACAGGCCGTGACCATGGCCGCAAGGCGTGCAGGGATTGCGTTAACCTGTGCGCGGGGCGGCGTGTGCTCTGCCACGACCTGCAGCGCGCCCCGCCGGACCGAGACGATGGCCCCGCCCAGCGTTGCCGGGCGCAGGGTTTCCGGACTGGCGACACGGGCCGCAAGGCGCGCCAGCGCATCGGAGCGGAGGGGGCGTGTGCGCCCGCTGGCGAGCGAAATCAGCGCGGCAAGCGCCCGTTCCCCCACCTCCCCCGCAGGCAGCGGCAAGGGCGCGCGGAGAGCGCCATCCGGGCCGGTTTCGACCTTGCCGGACAGCCAGCGGGCGAGCGCCCTGTCCTGCATCTGCCGCAACAGCTGCAGCCTGTACTGAAGGGCGATCACCCGGCTGCGCAAGGCCGGGTCCGCCGCGAGCCGGCGGCGCATGCGTACGCGCTCATAGGCCGAATTGTCGTTCGACGGGTCTTCGATCCAGTCCTGCCCATTGGCGCGGAGGAGATCGCGCAACGTGTCCCGCGACACAGACAGCAACGGGCGGCCCAGCAGAACCGGTGCACCCGGCGTCTCCGCAGGCGACAGCGACAGGGGCTGGATGCCCGCAAGGCCATACCAGCCGGACCCTGCCCGGGCGCGGATCAGTAAGGTTTCGGCCTGGTCGTCTTGCGTGTGCGCGGTCAGGATCAGGCCGCTGCCAGCCTGCCGGGCCGCCTCTGCCAACAGGTCATGACGGGCATGGCGGGCCCTGGCCTGGCCGGATTGGGGGCTCTGCCAGCGCAAGGTGCGGTGGGGGATGCCGTACCGGGCCGCGACATCCGCGACGAAGCGCGCTTCTGCCGTCGCTTCCGGGCGGAGGCGATGATCCACCGTGAGCGCGAGGAGACTGCGATCGCGGGTCCGGGCCCAGTCCGCAGCAATCAGCAGGAGGGCAAGCGAGTCCCCTCCCCCCGAGACCGCAACGCAAACCGGCCCCGCAGCGAGGCTGCAGAGCCGGTCAAGGGACTCTGTGAGGCCAGCCGGAACGGCTGCGGTGGCTTCTAGCTGTCGCAACCGGACCGCGTCCGCTCGACGGCGGCCAGGTCGCGGGTCACGCCGGACGCGTTCGGATAGCGCTTCGGCAGCGTGTCGAGCGCGACGCAGGCCTTCTGCTTGTCGCCGATGAGGCGCATGGAGCGGGCGAGCTTCACCAGCGCATCGGGCGCGCGCGGATCATCCGGATAGGACCGGATCATCGTGGTGTAGGCCGCGCCGGATTCGGCATAGGCTTTCTGCTGGTAGAGCGACTCGGCCAGCCAGTAATGGGCTTCGCCCGCCTGCGGATCAGAGCCGAACTCGTCCAGGAAAGCGCGGAAAGCCTGCTCGGCCCCGGCATAATCGAACTGGACCAGTTTCGCCTTGGCCGCCGCAAACAGTGGACCGGCTTCTCCCGGCAGGGCGCTGGCGGGCAGCGTGCCGAGCGAGCCTTCCGGCGCACCAGCCGGAACCGCAGGTGAGACAGAAGCCGGCTCAGCCGCCGACGATGCCCCCGGCAGCAGCCGTTTCGGGCCAGCCGTATCGGTTTCCACGACAGCAGACCGCGCCATGCTCATCGTGGCAGGCGGTTCGGCGGCTTCTGTGGCGGCAGAGGCGTAAGGATCGGACGCGGCCGCGCCCGGATAATCGGAAAGGCTGTCGGCCGGGGCTTCTGCCGGGTCCATGCCCAGCGAGCGGGCCTGAAGGTCCTGGATGGCACGCGACTGGGCGCGCAGCTCATTCTTCAGCGCGTTGATCTCACGGGCCAGCGCCTCATTGTCATTGACCAGCGTCTCATTGTCGTTGCGGGCCTGCTGGAGCTGGAACTCCAGCGTCTCGACCCGGCCGGTCAGGGTCATCAGGTCGCTGGACAGGCCGTTGACCTGAACCTTTGTATCGGCGCTCAGCTGGCGGGCCTGCGAGATCTGGTCAGCCAGATCGAGGCTGGTCGTGCCTTGTGTAATCGGGGCACCGCGCTGGGCGACAGCAGGCGCAGCAAGAAGCAGGAAGCTGGCAAGCGCCAGGGCCGGGGTCTTGAACATGGGCGAATGTCTCCAGGATTTGCGGGACCATAGTAAAGCAGCCGGGGCCAAAATATGGCACCCGGCTGCAAATTGTTTCTGAATCACCGGGCCGCAAGGGCCAGATTTATCAGCTGTTCGGCGAAACGACCTGAATGAACCCGTTGCGGTTCATTGCCCAGGCCTCTTCGTTCGACTCCGCCGCGATCGGGCGTTCCTTGCCGTAGGAGATCGTGTCGATGCGGTTGGGCGCGATGCCGAGGCTGACAAGATAGTCTTTCACGGTGGCAGCGCGGCGCTCGCCAAGGGCGAGGTTGTATTCGCGCGTGCCACGCTCGTCACAGTTGCCGGCCACCAGAATGCGGACAGACGGGTCAGCCGTGTATTTCAGGGCGTGCTGGCGCAGCAGGGTTTGGTCGTCGCTGTCGAGCGCGTCACCATTCAGGTCGAAGTAGACGCGGTCGCCAAGCGCGGGCGCCTGGGCGATCTGGCCAACGCTGTCGTCAGCCACGCTGCCGGTGTCGACGGTGTTCATTTCCTCGACAACGGTTTCGGTGGGGGTGACTTCAGCAGCCTGTTCCGGCTTGGACGCACAGGCGCCGAGCAGGAGAAGCGATGCACCTGCGAAAACAGATGCGGTGCGGATGTTCATGGACATGCCTTTCATAATGAAAAAGAGACAGGGGGACGCACGAAATCCCTGCCTCTAAACAAAACAGCCGGGGCCAAAATATGGCACCCGGCTGCAGATTGCTGATTTGAAACGTTTCGTTAGCTGGTGGTGCCCGAAACGATCTGGGTGAACCCGTTACGGTTCAGGGCCCATGCATTCTCGTCCGAACCGGCAGCGATCGGACGTTCCTTGCCGTAAGAGATCGTGTCGATGCGCGACGGGTCAACGCCGAGCGACACGAGATAGTCTTTCACGACCGAAGCGCGACGCTCGCCGAGGGCGAGGTTGTACTCACGCGTGCCGCGCTCGTCGCAGTTGCCAGCGACCATGATGCGGACAGCCGGGTAGGACTGCAGCCAGGCAGCTTGCAGTTTCAGGATTTCCTGATCGTCGGAGTCCAGACGGTATTCGTTCAGATCAAAGTAGACGCGCTCACCAACGTTCACGCGGAAATCGTCCAGCGAACCCGGAACCGGGCCGGTCGGCTGTTCAGCCACCGGCGGAGGCGGCGGAGGCGGCGGAGGCGCAGGCTGCTCAACCGGCGGAGCGGGCTCGACCGGCGGCGGTGCTTCGGGTTGCGATGCGCAGGCGCCGAGGGCAATAAGCACAGCGGCTGCTGCGGAGATTTTGAGGTAGGATTTCATTCAGTCAGACTCCCCTGGATGTCCTGAGCTTGGTGACGCCTTGCGGCCCCTGTATTACCAGCAGCCGACATTGCGTCCGGTGGTGCTTCCACAATTAGGCGGAAATCCGGCAACAATCAGGCGCAAGCTGCTGCGCGGGCACTTTTACACAAAGATTTTCGCGCTGTCTCCATAAAGCAACGCCCCCGACGCAAGAATCGGGGGCGAAACCTGTAGATTAATCAGCAGATTACTCCAGAAGAGGCGACCAGGCCGGGTCAGACGCCTCGGTCTGGGTCTGCAGGCGGCGCTCATTGCGGCCCGAAAGGTCCACCGACCAGAGCTGCGGGCCGGCGCCGGGGCGGCTTTCGCGGAAATAAACGATCACGCGGCCGTTCGGCGACCAGTCCGGACCTTCATCCAGATAGGCCTCGGTCAGCAGGCGTTCGCCGGTGCCGTCCGTGCCGATGACGCCGATATAGAACTTGCCGCCCAGCTGCTTGGTGAACGCGACAAGGTCACCGCGCGGGCTCCAGACCGGGGTCGAATACTGGCCCTTGTTGAAGGTGATGCGGCACGCCACGTCACGCCCGCCCGACGGGCAGGTGCGCGGGGATCCATCGGTGTTCATGATGTAGAGCTGCGGGCTGCCGCCACGGTCGGACGTGAACACGATGGACTTGCCATCCGGCGACATCGACGGCGAGGTGTCGATCGCCGGGTGATCGGTCAGGCGGCGCGACTGCCGGGTCTGCAGGTTCATGATGTAGAGATCGGAGTTGCCGTGCTCTGCCTGTGTCAGCAGCACGCTCTCGCCATCGCGCGAGAAACGCGGGGCGAAGGTCATGCCGGGGAAATTGCCGAGCAGTTCCTGGCGGCCGGTTTCGATGTTGAAGAGGTAGACGCGCGGACGTCCGCCCTCATACGACATGTAGGTGATTTCCTGCGCCGAAGGGCTGAAGCGCGGCGTCAGCACCGTGTTGGTGCCGGGGGTCAGGTATTGCTGGTTGGCGCCGTCGGAATCCATGATGGCGAGACGCTTCACACGGTTCAGCTTCGGGCCGGTCTCGGCAATGTAGACGATGCGGCTGTCGAAATACGGGTCTTCGCCGGTCAGGCGCGTGTAGATCGAGTCGGCAATCTTGTGGGCGATGCGGCGCCAGTTGTCCGGCGTCGTCGTCAGGCGGCGGCCCGGCTGGCCGTTGATGCGCATGACTTCACCGGCATAGACATCCCACAGGCGGAAGGAGACGGCGATCTTGCCATCCGGCAGCTCCTCGAAGGCGCCGACAACCAGGCCATCGGTCTTGATGATCTTCCAGTCAGCGAAGCGCGGCTGCACGTCGACCGACAGGTCCTTCTGGATGAAGGAGGCCGGGTTCTGCATTTCGAACAGGCCGGTCGATTCAAGGTCGTTGCGCACGACATCCGCGATCTGGCGGGCAAGGTCGGTGTTCGTGCCGCCGCGGACTTCAAAGTCCGGAATGGCGAGCGGCGACGGCTGGAAGTTACCGGAGCCGTCCACAACGACCCGAAGCTCAGCAGAAGAAGGTTGCGCAAAGCCCAGCGCGACACAGAGTGTCATCGCGAAGGCAAGCAAGAAACGGGTCATGGGCGATCTCCTTTTAGGAAAGTCTAGCGGGCGGTCGGCCCGATGACGATATTCATGTCCTGCCACAGGTCATAGTCATCAGCGGGCAATTGATAATTCTGGCACTTGCGGACGGCGCGCAGCGCGACATCAACCGCAATACCCGATCGGCCGACCGGGCGCGAGCGCGGATTGACCAGTTCGACATTGCCTTTCAACGACCCGTCACGGTTCAGCGTGACGCGTACTTCGACATTGATCTGGTCTTCCTTCGGCAGGTCGGCCACGCCGCGCCAGCAGGTCATGATCTGGCGGCGCATGGCGGCCTGGAGCGACACCGTGTTGCCACGCCGCTCCCCTGCCCCGGGGCGGGTTTCCTGGGCATCCTTCAGGACGGGCTTGTTGATCTGCGGCGGGGCTTCCTCGCGCGGCTTGCGGCGCTCGTCCTGGGCCTTGTCCTTCAGGATGTCCTCGAACTCGTTCAGGAAGTCGAGATCGTCAGCGGCCTTGGGCTTCTGCTTCTCGATCAGCTTGGGCTCCTCCTTTTTCGGAGGGGGCTCTTCCTTCTTGGGTTCTTCCTTTTTCTCCGGCGGAGGCGGTTCGGCCTCCTCATCGGGAACGACGACTTCTTCCTCTTCCGGGGCCGATTCTTCCTCGGGCGGGGGTTCGGGCTGCGCCTCCACCTCTTCGGGGACGGCTTCCTCTTCCTTCTCCTCCGGCTCCTCGGCCTTCTGGACAGGGGCAATGTCGGTGACGAGGCCGATCTCCACGAAATCGATCGGCACGTCGATAGCGCTGGCACATTGCGGCAGGCGCATCAGGATATCGACCGGCGCGAGCCCCGGCTCTTCCTTCTGGAGGCGCTCGATCATCTTGTCGCAATCGGACTTCTGATGCGGCCATGACAAGACCGCCATCGCGAGGACGGATGCGTGCACGATCGTGGAGACTGTCAGGCCGCGAAGCATTCCTGCCGGCCGCTCCCTATTTCTTCTGTTCCGTCACGAGCGAGACGCGCGTGTAGCCCGCCGCCCGGATCTCGGACATGACTTCCATCATGATGCCATAAGGCGTGGCCTCATCGCCGCGCACATAGATCGGCTTGTCATAGCCTTCGCCGATGATCGCCTGCAGCTGCGGTCCAAGCGTGTCGACCTGAACCTCCGTGTTCTGGATGTAGACGGCGCCATCGGCCTTGACCGTGATGGCCAGCGGGGCATCGTTCGGATCGGTCTGGATCGGGCCAGACCGCGTTTTCGGCAGGCTGATGTCTTCCCCCCGCACCAGCATCGGCGCGGTGATCATGAACACGATCAGCAGCACGAGCATGACGTCCACAAAGGGCGTCACGTTGATTTCGGCATTGAGAGACCGGCGCCCGCGCCGTCCGCCCTTGCCGCCGGAACCGAGGATCATGCCCATGGGCTCAGTCCCTCGCCGGTTCCGAAGCCCGGCGCGACAGGCGCACCAGAACGTCCTGCGAGAAGGCGTCGAGCTGATCGGCAAAATGCGTCAGGTCGCCGGTGAACTTGTTGTAGAAAATGACCGCCGGAATAGCCGCGACAAGGCCCATGCCGGTGGCGAACAGGGCTTCGGCGATCGGGCCGGCCACGGTGCCGAGGCTGGTATCCTGCTGGGCGGCAATGTTGAGGAAGGCGTTCATGATGCCCCACACCGTGCCGAAGAGGCCGATGAAGGGGGAGGACGAACCGATCGTGGCCAGCACGCCGAGGCCATTGCCGGCGCGGCCAAGTTCCCGGTCGATCGTGGCGCGCATGGAGCGCTCTGCCCGGTTCACGAGGGCCGTTGCCTCGCCAGAGCCCGGCGGCACACGGCGCGCATCGGACCATTCGCGGGCGGCAGCCTGAAACACGCGGCTGGCGGCATCCCCGCCGCCGGAACCGGGGCGCAGGTCAATATCTTCGGTCCGGCCATTCCAGAAGGCGTCTTCGAACTGGCGGGCCTTTTTGCGGGCCGAGCCGAGAGAGAAAAGCTTCTCACCGATCACGACCCACGACCAGACCGAGGCCAGGAGCAGGATGAGCATGACCAGTTTGACCACCGGATCCGCCTCGAAAATGAGGGCTATCAGGGAGAAGTCGGTATTACTGGCCGCTGTGCCGATCGCTTCCGATTCCATAGGACGAATGTGCTCCTTGAAGATGGCAGGCCGGCAGCCCGCAGATAAGGCCAACGCCCTGGCAAGCCGGGCGCGTTGTGCCCCTGTTTCAACAATAATTCCGGCAGAAACACGGCAGAGCACCCTGATTCCGCAGCTTCAGCTCCGGCTAGGCGTGAAGGGTTAAGATTTTGTTTGGATTTATTAACCCTGACCGGAAATCGGGCATGGGCTCAATCATGCGTGCGCCCAAGGAACCAGCGCGCCCCGACATAGAAATTGTAGGCCCGGTTGATGCCGTCGATCCCCCCGATATTCGAGGCGACGGCCTGATCTGTGTAGGTAACGTATTCCACCCCCGCCGCAAGCCGGAAGCGCGGCGTGAAATGGTAGCTCGTCCCAGCCAGCACGTTCCAGTAGGCACTGGAATTGGTGTCCTTCACCTCGACGATGAAATCGGGATTGATGTCCGCCGGGCCGGAAAATTCAAAATCCTGGACGCCCGCGCCCCCGCCGCCCCCAACGAAAGGACGCAGCTTCCTGCCTTTCCGGAAATCGTAGAACAGGTGCGCGCCCATGGACCGGCTGGTGAAGTTGCCATGCGCCTCGCGCGCGCCGTTCAGTCCGGCAACGTTCGACCAGCGGAAGCCATACTCCCCTTCCAGCCGGAAGGAGTCGCTGATCCGGTAGCCGACCGCCCCCGCGATCTCGCGGGAGTCTTCAAAAACAATATTGTTCTGGTCCGCGATGGAGCCATAGCCCCGGACAGCCACATAAAAGCCGCGCTCAATATCAAACGGTTCGTCCGCCAGCGCTGCCGGAGCAACAGACAAGGCGGCGAGACCGGCCGAGAGCAGGCGCATCATCCGTCGGCACCCGTCCAGCGGAAGGCAGACAGCGTGTCCATCATCTCGCGCACCGGGCGGCGCGGCCGCCCGTCAGCATGGATCATCACGGCGGTGATCTCGCCTTCCGCGATCACTTCACCATCGCGCAGGCAGGCCTGGCGGAACAGGAAGCGCGGCCCGTCGAGCCCCAGATACCGGGTGCGGATCTGTAGCAGGTCGTCCACTTTGGCGGCGCGCTTGTAGTCCACGGCCACGCGGGTCAGCGTGAAGGCAGCCGGGTCTTCGCGATTCAGCAGGTCCTGGTGCGAGACGCCCGCATCGCGCAGGCAGTCGGACCGGCCCCGCTCGAAAAAGCGGAGATAGTTGGCGTGATACACCATGCCGGTGAAATCGGTGTCCTCGTAATAGACACGGACCTCGATCCAGTGCTGGCGTTCGGCGTCGAAATTGCGGTCATCAAGGGCTGGCAGGCTCATGGTTCCGCCGTACCAGAGCTGGCAAAGCGCGTCACCCCTGTTGGGGCTGAAGCGTCATTTCCAGGGGGGCAGTGTCATAGCCGAGGGCTTCAGCGCGCTGTTTCAGGCGGTCAAGCACAGCCGTATCAAGCCGGGGCGTGCGCGACAGGATCCAGAGATATTTGCCATCCGGACTGCCGACGAGCGAGGCGGAATAATCAGGCTCCAAAGCGAGGATCCAGTAATCGCCTTCCGCAAACGGCACCCAGGCCGGGGCGAATTTCACTTTCAGCTGGCTGTTGCCCGTTCCCTCGACAATGCGGGCGCGGCCTTCGGCTGTCTTAGCCTCTCCGTCCAGCGCGCCCTTGTGACAGGTATTGTTGACGGCCACCGTGCCGTCATCCTTCAGGGCGTATTCGGCGGTAACGCCCGTACAGTCCCGCTCGAACCAGTTGGGATAGCGGGCAATCTCATACCAGAGGCCGGCATAGCGGGTGAGGTCCACCGACGGCACAGTCGGCGGCGCAGCGGTTTCCTCACGATAGTCGGGCTGGCTGGTACAGGCGGAAAGCATCAGGGCGGCAAGAGCGGGGACGGCAAGGCGCATGGGAAAATCTCCTTCTTCCCTTTCTTACGCATCAGGCGCGGGTCCGGTTTCCTGCCCGCTGCCTTAATGGCCCTCGGACGACTCTGCGGCAGGCTCTTCCGGCGCATTCAGGCCCGCGAGGAATGCACGCAGATCACCGGCGGATTCGCTCGCCACTTCTTCCTGTGGCAGGTGGCCGGCATCAGGATAGGTCACCAGTTTCGCGCCGGGGATGGCATACGCGAATTTCTGCGCGGCGGCGACCGGGATCAGCTTGTCCTGCTCACCATGCAGGATCAGCGTCGGCACGGTGATCTTCGACAGCGCGTCCTTCGTCGCCCAGACCCGGTTCTTTTCGCCCGCCGTCAGGTCCATCAACGCATCCCGGTGGCACGGGGCCCGGGCCAGCGCGGTATAGCGGTTGACCATGTCGTCGGTTGCAAGGTCCGGATTGGCAAAGCTGTCGCGCAGGCCCTCACGCACGAGCCAGGTCATGTCGGTATTCTTCATCAGAAGGCGGGCAACCGGATTGCCAAGCAGCTTGAACGCGATGGGGTCGGATTTGGCTTCCTCAGCGCTTTCCGGCCAGCCGGACGCATCGACCAGAACCAGCGCATCCAGCTGCGACGGGTGCGCCAGTGCATAGGCCCAGGCGACGCCGCCGCCCATGGAATTGCCCGCCAGGGTGAAGTGCTCGATGCCGAGAGCGCGCGTCACAGCATCCACCGTCTCGACAAACTGTTCCGTGCCGATCCGCCCGGTTTCCAGGCAGTTCGTCAGGCCATGGCCCGGCAGGTCCAGCGTGATCACACGATAGTCGCGCTTCAGGTTTGCGACCCAAGGTTCCCATGTGTGCAACGAGGACGAAAATCCGTGCACCAACACAAGCACCGGCGCATCGCGTGGACCGACATCGCGATAGTGAATGCGCAGGCCATTATCGAGGGGAAGGATCCGGCTATCAGAATTCGCGTAGACAAGTTCCAGACGGTCATAGCCGATATCCGCGCGCTGGAGCGCGAACCAGCCCGCCGTGAATATCGCTGCGATTGTCAGCAGAACCACCAGAAAACGGCGCATCATCCGTTTCCTTCCTCCCGGTTGATTTCTGAATTAGGCCGGGCGAGTAAGCGCGCCCGATCCTGTTGTGTCAATTCCGGGAGTCACCTTATGCGACAAGTCGGGCACGCGGCATCCCGGCGGAGGGAAACCGTGCGCGACTCGCCGCTGAGACCGGCAATCAGCCTGACCCGCCCGATCAAGGGTTTGCCCGCGCCCGTGATCAGTTTCACCACCTCAAGCGCCATGGCCGCGCCGGTCATTCCGGTCACCGCCCCGACGACGCCCACCTCGTCGCAGGCTTCGGCATCGGGCGGCGTTTCCGGCACCCAGCACTGATAGCAGGGCGCGCCATCCTGCAGGCCGGAGGCGAACACGCTGACCTGCCCGTTCCAGCCTGCCGCCGCCCCGTGCACCATGGCCCGGCCTGTCTGGTGCGCCAGCCGGTTCAGCGCATAGCGCGTCGGGAAATTGTCGGATGCATCCACCAGGACCTGCCCGGCAGGGGCCGCATCTTCGCGGAACCGCTCAGCCACCACATCTACCTTTATGGACGGGTCCATGGCCCTCAGGCGCGCGGCCAGCACGTCTGCCTTGAGCGCGCCGATGTCTTGTTCCGTAAACTGAATTTGCCGCTGGAGATTCGACCGTTCGACCCGGTCATCGTCCCACAGCTCGATCCGGCCGATGCCAGCAGCCGCAAGATAGAGCGCGCATGGGCCGCCAAGGGCCCCGGCCCCGATGATGGAGACATGGGCGGCGCGCAGCTTCTGCACGCCCGGCCCGCCAATCTCCTTCAGCAGGATGTGGCGGCGGTGCCGGTCCAGTTCTTCCGGCGTCAGGCTCATCCCCTGCCCTCACGGATGGCGGTGGAGGAAGACGGATCCAGCGGCCCCTTCAGATAGACCCAGGCCGGCGGAGCCAGGTCCGCCAGAAGAGGCGCATAGGCTTCCGGGATACGGGCCTTTGCAAAGGTGTGCGCAAATTTCGAATTGCGCGCGCCGGGGCCAACGCCGGGCCGGGCAATGACCGCAATGGGCATCAGGCGGGCAATCTCCTGCCAGCGCTGCCAATGGTGAAAACCGGCCATATTGTCCGCGCCCATCAGCCAGACGAAATCCGTCTGCGGCGCATGGACGGCCAGCGTCAGCAGCGTCTGCCAGGAATAGGTATAGCCAAGCTGCTTCTCGATATCGGTGACAATCATGCGCGGGTGATGCCCGGCGACGGCCTCAGCCGACGCGAAGCGTGCGTTGAAGTCACCATGCTCGGTCTTCAGCGGATTACCGCGGGCGACGATCCACCAGACCCAGTCGAGCTGCAGCCGTTTCATCGCGGTTTCGGCCACATGGAGATGACCGGTATGGGCCGGGTTGAAGCTGCCGCCGAACAGGCCGATGCGCAGCCCCCTTGCGGGGCCCGGTAGCTTGACTGGGCTCAAGGACGGACCTGCCCCTTGCCACGCACGAGATATTTGTAGGTTGTCAGCTGTTCCGCCCCGACCGGCCCGCGCGCATGGATGCGGCCCGTGGCGATGCCGATCTCAGCCCCCATGCCGAACTCGCCGCCATCGGCAAACTGGGTGGAGGCATTGTGCAGCAGGATCGCGCTGTCGACATCGGCGAAGAACTTGTCGGCCACGGCCTGGTCTTCGGTGATGACGGCTTCGGTATGGCCGGAGGACCAGCGCGCGATATGCGCCAGCGCGCCGTCAATCCCGTCCACCACGGCCACAGCGAGGATGGGGGCGAGGTATTCCGTGGCCCAATCTTCCTCTGTGGCTGCCTTCATGTCCGGCACGAGGGCGCGGGACCGCGCGTCGCCGCGCAGTTCACAGCCTGCCGCCTTCAGCGCATCGGCCAGTTTGGGCAGCAAAGTGCCGGCAATCGCCGAATCCACCAGCAACGTCTCGGCAGAGCCGCAAATGCCGGTGCGGCGCATCTTGGCGTTCACAGCAATCGCGATGGCCTTTTCCGGATCGGCGGCGCCATCGACATAGACATGGCAGAGGCCTTCAAGGTGGCCGATGACCGGCACGCGGGCGTCCATCTGCACGCGCTCGACAAGGCCGCGCCCGCCCCGGGGCACGATCACGTCCACTGCGCCATCGAGACCGGCCAGAAGGTGACCAACGGCTTCGCGGTCCTGCGTCGGCACCAGCTGGATCGCATCCTGCGGCAGCCCTTCGGCCTGAAGCGCACCCCGCATGGCGGAAACGAGCGCGCGGGAAGACCGGGCGCTTTCCGAGCCGCACCGCAGGATCGCGGCATTGCCGGAACGCAGGCAGAGCGCACCGGCATCCGCCGTCACGTTCGGGCGGCTTTCATAAATGATGCCAATGACGCCGAGCGGCACGGCGACGCGCGCAATGTCGAGGCCCGACGGCACGGTCCAGCGCGCGAGTTCGCGGCCAATCGGATCCGGCAGATCAGAAACAGCCTCGACGCCTTTGGCGATACCTTCGACGCGCGCCTCATCCAGCGCCAGCCGGTCCAGCATGGCCGCATCCAGCCCCTTGGCGCGGGCGGCTTCCATATCGGCTGCATTGGCTTCCAGGATCTCTGGCGCGGCGGCCCGGATGGCGGCAGCAATGGCCTTCAGGCCACGGGTCCGGTCGTCTGCGGACAGCTTGCCCAGCGCGCGGGAGGCGGCCCGGGCATTGCGGCCCAGCTGCAGCATGGTTTCGGCGAGATCGGCGTTCGGAACGGGTGTGTGTACAGTCATAAGCTTCAAGTGCCGCAAACGGCCGGACGCCGCAAGGGTTCCGCCTGCGGACTTCGCGCTGTCATGGGCTGACAAGCGGCCGGAAGCGACTAAAGTCAGGCCCGATAAAAAGACATGCCGGAGGAACCCATGATCGACACAGAGGCAATGCCTTTCCTGGCGGATATTCCGCGCGTCCAGGCCCAGATGCGGCCGGAGGATACTGCCTTCTGGTTCGAAGACGAGACGACCACGTTCCGGGAGCTGGAAACCTATTCCAACCAGGTGGCCAATGGCCTGATCCGCCTGGGCGTCGAGCCGGACGACCGGGTCGGCTATCTGGCGAAAAACACATCCCAGTATTACGAAATGCTGTTCGGCGCCGCCAAGGCCCGCGCCGTGATGACCGCCGTGAATACGCGCCTCGCGGCGCCGGAAGTGAAGTTCATCCTCTCGGATGCCGGTGCGAAAGTCCTGTTCGTCGGCCGCGACTTCTACGCCCTGGTGGAAGAGATACGCGCCGAACTGCCTGCGCTTGTCCAGATTGTCGCCGTCGATGGCGGCCACCCGGAATGGCCGGACTATCGCGAATGGCGCGACAGTCAGAGCGCCGCCCTGCCGGGCCTGACGCCCAAGCCGGGCGACGATGTCATCCAGCTTTATACCTCCGGCACGACCGGCCTGCCAAAGGGCGTGCAGCTGACCAATGCCAATTACCGGGCCCTGTTCGAACAGGCGAACCTGCTGGAATGGTCCAGCTATGGCGTCGGCGAAGGCGTGATGAACGCCATGCCCCTGTTCCATGTGGCCGGGGTCAATCTCGGCCTGCTGGGCACGATCCAGGGCGCCCGCACCGTGGTGCTGCGCGAGATCGACCCGCAACTCATCCTGCGTCTGATCGAGGAACAGAATATCGCCCATGCCTTCTGGGTGCCTGCCGTGATCCTGATGCTGACCCAGCAGCCAAATGCGCGCGACATAGACTGGAGCAACCTCAAGCAGGTGTTCTATGGCGCCTCCCCCATCGCCGAGAGCCTGCTGCTGGAAGCGACCGAACTGATGGGCGCGCGCTTCACCCAGCTTTACGGCCTGACCGAAACGGTCGGCGCGGCAACCTTCCTGCCGCCGGAAGCGCACAACCCCAGCTGGGGCAAGCTGCGCTCCTGCGGCGTGCCCTATCCGGGCGCCGTGATCCGCTGTGTGGATGAGACCGGCGAACCGGTTCCGCCTGGCGACGTGGGCGAGATCGTCATCAAGGCGGGCTTTGTCATGAAGGGCTACTGGAACCGGCCCGATGCGACCGCCGACTCGATCCGGGACGGTTTCTTCTATACCGGCGATGCAGGCTATTTCGACGAGGACGGCTTCCTCTACATCCACGACCGGGTGAAGGACATGATCGTCTCCGGCGGCGAGAACGTCTATCCGGCGGAAGTCGAGAATGCGATCTTCGGGCATCCTGCCATTGCCGATGTTGCCGTGATCGGCGTGCCGGACGAGAAATGGGGCGAGGCGGTGAAGGCCATTGTCGTGGCCAAGCCAGGCGAAACGCCGACACCGGAAAGCGTGATCGCCTGGGCGAAGGAACGAATCGCCGGATACAAATGTCCGAAGTCTGTCGATTTCACTGAAGCCCTGCCGCGCAACCCTTCCGGCAAGATCCTGCGCAAGGATCTGCGTGAGCCATACTGGAAGGACATGGACCGCCGCATCGGCTGAGAGGCGTCCCCGTTCCGGACGGAGACACGCGGTTTCCCGGCGCCGCGCATCAATATGAGACACGGCCATGCCCAGAGATGGGCAAGACATGGATCAGATATGCTGGCGCGCTGGGCCTTGAGTCGTGACTTTGGTTAGCGTGCTGGCGTGCCCGTCTTCATGGCGCACGCGGTCCCTTCTGGCCCTCCGCATACGAATTCCGAACAAAAACATGCCGCACAGGCCATGTTCGGTTCAATTCGATCAATTGGCGAAAACAGGCATAAAGGTTTCCGCGCGATTTTGGGAGCAATGTTCATAGGACCGGTAGGCAGAAGCCTTTCCCGGAACGCCTCAGAAGGAGACGAACATGAAAGACTGGCAGATCTTTTTCTGGGCCGCCGCCTTCTTCAACTTTGCAATCGGCGCGCCACTTTTCATGGCCCCTGAGATGATGGTCGGCATGACCGGTACGGTGGAATCCATCGATCCGGCGCTGATGAAAGTCACCGGCGCGCTCGTCATCTGTTTTGGCATCGTCTACGCGATTGTGGGGGGCGATCCCGCCCGTTACCGCCCGGTCGTCTGGGCTGGCCTCGTCGGCAAGCTGGGCATTGCCTATGTCTACCTGCCGGACTGGTACCAGGGCACGATCCCGTTCAGCACCACGCTCATCGTCCTGATGGACATGGGCTTTATCGCGGCCTTCCTCTACTTCCTGCTGCGGCCGACCCGGAAAGTGACCGGGTTCCGCGCAGACCGGGCAGTCCGCTCATAACCCTATCTCCCCTGTCGGCGTCATCCCCACAGCGCCGGCCTCTTCTGCAGCATGCTGCATTTCAGACTGCCTCCGGCGCGCATCTGCTTTGTCAGACACACCGGGGGCTTTTTCTATTCTGCCAGTCCAGGGTCGTCCCACCCCGGTAGCTGCACCTAGTGTGCGAGGCGCAGCCAGTCGCGAGCGGCGGAGAGCGCCGTCTTCACTTCATCCGAAGTCAGAAGATCAGCCATCTCCTGGCGCTGCACCTTGGCGTCCTCGTGCCCGCGGGAGGCAGCAAGGTTGAACCATTTGTGCGCAGCCACAAGGTCGATATCGGCATCAATCCCGGCGGCGCAGACAAGGCCAGCCTGGTAAAGTTCTTCTGCACACGCATCCGCGCCCAGCAAGGCACCTGGCGGCAGTGGCATATCTGAATAGGGCATCTCTTTCTCCTGTCACCCACTTCCCTTTCAGCCGGAGCTTTCTCCGTACCGTCGGGGATCATCCCAAGGGTCACCGGAATTTCCGGTAACGGAGAAAAAAGTGCGCTCACAGGTTTTCAGTAAGGTTAACAGGAAATGGCCGAACGAATCACTTCGTAAACGGATGGGCCAGTTTTATTAGGACCAGAAAGCAAAAACGCCCCGCAGCCAGGCTACAGGGCGTTCTCGCATGATGAGACGGTCAGGCTTTCGCCGTTACGCCGCAACTTTTTTCTTGGCCAGCGACTTGGCGAGTTTTTCCATCGCCGTGCCCTTGTCGATGTTTTCGACAGCGGCAAGTTCGCGGGCCATACGGTCGAGGGCGCTCTCATAGAGCTGGCGCTCGGAATAGGATTGTTCCGGCTGGTCATCGCCGCGGTGCAGATCGCGCACGACTTCGGCGATGGATATCAGATCGCCGGAATTGATCTTGGCTTCATATTCCTGTGCGCGGCGCGACCACATGGTGCGCTTGATGCGGGCCTTGCCGCCCAGCGTCTTGAGGGCGTCGTCGACCAGCTTGGAACCAGCCAGCGCGCGCATGCCGGAGGCTTCGGCGCGATTGGTCGGCACGCGCAGGATCATCTTGTCCTGGTCGAAGGCGACGACGTAAACTTCAAGTTCCATCCCGGCAACAGTCTGCTTCTCGACCCCGGTGATCTTGCCTACCCCGTGTGCCGGGTAAACAACGCTTTGACCCACCCCGAACGTCAGTGACGCATCTGCTTTTTTCGCCATGTCGGATATCGCCCTTTTCTACGCATATAAGAGCCGACGAAACCCACCCCAGTCCGCTGTGTTTACGGTCTGAGTTAGGGAAATGCAGCTCTTTTCATTTATTGCTCAAGTTTGAACAGTATCACAAATCTGCAGGATTTTCAACAGGTCTGCGCAAGCGTTAACTATGTGTGAAGTTAACGAAGGGCCGGAAATCGTTAACTTTTCCTCAGTCCTGCAGCATTTGCAGCGGACCCGGGCAATGCGGAATGTCAGTCTCCGGTGCCCGGATTGGCACTGAAGTATTTCTCAAGTTTACCAGTTTCCTGTGCAAACTCTTCGCGATCGGCCGGGGGCTCTTTCATTCGCGTGATGTTTGGCCAGGTCTTCGAATACTCGGAATTCAGCTTCAGCCACTTGCCGTCCGGATCATCTTCCGTATCGGGCTTGATCGCCTCGACCGGGCATTCCGGCTCGCACACACCGCAGTCGATGCACTCTTCCGGATGAATGACGAGCATGTTCTCGCCCTCATAGAAACAGTCGACCGGGCAAACCTCGACGCAATCCATGTATTTGCAGCGGATACAGGCGTCGACAACGATGTAAGTCATGGGCGGAAGGCCTCTTCGGAGGATTTGTGCACGGGCGAAATGGCGCGAGGGAACGGCGCTGTCAATGCGGCGTCCTGCACGGTGTGTTTAGCTTTAAGCAGTGCGGCGCGCTTCAGCCCTCTGGCGAGCCCCGGCGCGGGCCACATCGTCGACATAGAGCAGAGAGGCGACATGGCGGATGAAGGCATCCTCCTCATCGCTGCGCTCACCATCGGACAGGGCCACGCGGTAGAGCCCCTCGATCACGGAAACCCTTGTTTCCATGGGAAGTTTCTTGACATGCCGGGTGAAGTTGAAGCTGTCCACGGCTTCCTCGGCCAGCGTCTCGCCCTCGGCGATCAGCTCATCCACCTTGTCGGCTTCCAGATCGAACGCCTCCAGCAGGATTTCGGCGATCATGTCGCTTTCGATGTTCACATAGACGCCATCGACCAGCGCCGCTTCGACCAGAAGCGCCGCCGCGGCGAGTTTCGGGTCCATGTCCCGCTCGGCCGGGGTCCGGGGCCGGAAGAGGTTTCTGAGAATGTTCATTCGGATCCGCCTTCCAACAGCCTGTAAAGCGCCTGGGCTTCGGCGGGCGGACCGCGCCGCACACCAAGGTCCAGTATTTCGAAGCTCGTTATATGCGCCCCACGGGCAAGGGTTACAACATCACCCGATGTGATCCCCTGCCCCGGCTTGTCGACCCGCCTTGTCTGTCCATTGTGCGACAGGCGCACACCGCGCCCGCGCACATGGTCTGCCGCCAATGACCGTGTCTTGAAAAAGCGCGCCCGCCAGAGCCAGACATCAAGGCGCAGCGTGTCGGCCATTCAATCGGCTCAGCTGAACGGGGTGTAGGTGAAGCCGCCCTCATTCCCGGTCGCCTCAGGCCCAGCAGATTGTGCGCCCGCCTCCGGCTTTGGGCCGCCTTTTTTCTTCGGCTTGCGCTTCTTTTTCGGGGGTGGTTCCGGTGGCAGCAGGGCTGCGAGCGCCGCAAAGGGGCTGTTCGGGTCGGGCTGCCGGCTGCGAGGGGCCGAACCATGCTGTGATGGCCCGCGCTGCGGCTGGCCGCCCCTGCCGCCTTTGTTCCCGCCACCCCTGTTTCCGTCTGGGCGCGGCCCGCCCTTGCCGCCATGGCGGCCTTCGGGGCGTTTACCTTGTCCTTGCCCGCCATCCCGGCGCGGCGGGCGGCTGGCGCCCCCCTCTTCCGGGCGCGAGCGGGCACCATAGCGCCACAGCGTGACAGCGCCGCTGTCCTTGTCCTTTTCCGCCGGGGCGAGGCCGAAGCCTTTCAGCACGGCCGGCCAGTCGTCTGCCGGGCAGGACACGACGGAGGCAAGGTCAATCGGGATGGCAAAGGCGTTCTTGCCGGCTTCGCGGCGGCGCTTGGAAAGTTCCCAGCCCAGCCGCTCGGCGAGGTCCGCCCGCACGGCACGCTTGCCGAAGCGGAGATAGCCATTTGCCGCCAGCGCCTCTTCCGGCCATGTGCCGTCCAGCGGGAAAGAGCCCGCGCCTTCCGGCGCCAGCGGGAAACCTTCGCCTGCGAACACGGCCCGCAGGATGGCAATCATGCGCTGGGCCGCAGGTTTCTGCGCATCCGGCACATGGGCCGCCACGCGGCCTGCGCGAATGCCAATGCCTTTCAGCGCTTCACGCTGTTCCGGGGTGAGGCGCGCAGACTGGTCGTCATCGCGCAAATCCACCGCAGCGCCGCTTTCCAGCACACGGAAGGCAAGCCCGCGTGGCAGGCCTTCCAGCGTCTCGCCGGATTTCTCTGCCGACAGTTTCCAGTGCACCGGCAGGACGCGCGCGATCTCGCCGCGCAGCCATTCCTCGATACGGGCACGGGCCGGTTCACGGTCATGCGGCTCGGTCTCTGTCGCACCGACCAGTTCGACACGCGGCGCCATCCAGCTGGCACCCTTGGCGAGGCGCGCCACAGCAGCGCCGCCATGTTCGATGGAGCCATCGTCTGCCAGCGTGAAAGCATCTGAGGCCGCCCCTGCGATCTGCG
>JAWKUR010000015.1:0-84922 GCA_041398445.1 Hyphomonas sp.
CTTCGTCGGCGCTGTCGTTCTGATCAATGGCGCGGAAGATGGCGTGCTGGAAATTGTCGACGGCCAGCAGCGGCTGACGACATTGACCATCCTCCTTGCCGTTCTGCGCGACCTTGAAACGGACAAGGCGCGCGCCGCTGCGTTGCATGCGCTCATCGCCGACGATGCCCGGCCGATCCTCGGCGAAGGCGCCAACTGGCGGCTGACCCTGAACCATATGGACGGGCCGTTCTTCCGCGACGCGATCCAGACGCCGGGCGCGACGCGCAACCTGGACAAGGAACCGGGCGAAAGCGAAAGCCAGCTGCGCATGGTGCGCAACGCCGCCGAATTCCGGAAGAAACTCAGCGAGATGAGCGAGGAGCAGCGCCGCGCCCTGGCGGATGTCGTGTTGAACCGCTGCGCCCTGGTGCGGGTCGTGGTGGGCGAGAAGGAACAGGGCTTCAAGGTGTTCCGCGTGCTCAACACGCGCGGCAAGGAGCCGGACGCGCACGACATCATCAAAACCGAACTGTTCCAGCGTGCCCGCTTCACCGACAAGGAAGCGAACACCTATGCCGAGCGCTGGTCGGAGCATGAAGCCGCGCTTGGCGGATCGGCCTTCGACGACCTGCTGCGCCAGATCCGCTCCATCTATGATAAATCGGGCCGGGGTGAACTGGCGGCGGCCTTCCCCAAGGCGGTGCTTTCCAAGGTGGACCCGCGGACCTTCCTGGACGACGTGCTGCCGCGCTATGTCGAGGCTTACAGGTTGATCACGACGGGCGACCTGCAGGGCGGTGCGACTGCGGGTGTTGTCAGCGACAAGCTGAACCAGATGCGCGCCCTGGACCAGAACAGCTGGCGCGCCCCCGCCCTCAAATTCCTGGTCGAGCGCGGCGTGAACGACCCGATGGCGCCCGACTTCTTCACACACCTGGAGCGCCTCTCCTTCATCATCATGCTGGTCGTCACCGACCGTGACCAGCGCAACCGCCGCTTCAACAAGGTGATGGAAGCGATCAGCAATGACCGTGTCCTGTTCGCCAAGAACGGGCCGCTTTCCATCGACAAGTCGGACGCCCGCAAGGCCCGCGAGCGGATGCTGGGCCGGTTTGCGACCTTCGGACAAAGGCGCGCCATGGCCCTGCGCATGAACGCTGCGCTTGAAGGCGGCGTGACGATCCCGCCGGAATCCGATGCGACGGTGGAGCACGTCCTGCCGCGCAACATTCACGAGGACAGCCATTGGCTGACCGTGTGGCCGGACCCTGCCAAGCGCCGCGAGCAGTGCGACACGCTGGGCAATTTCGTGCTGCTGACCCACAAGGTGAACCAGCGGGCCGACCGGCAGGACTATCGCGCCAAGAAGGAAGTCTACTTCAATGGCGGCGGCGGCATGGACTTCGCCCTCACCCGCGACCTGCAGGACCAGGACGCTTGGACGGCCGATGTGGTGCGCAAGCGGACCGACATGCTGGTGGAGATCCTCTGCCAGGCCTGGGGCATCTGACCCCTTCGTTCTCCCTACGGAACCCCTAGCGGCCTGCCGCCGGAATGCCTAGCGTGCGGCCAAGCAGAAACCCCAAGCAGAAACCCAAGGGAGCCCCGCCATGAGCCTGTTTGACCTGTCCGGAAAAGTCGCCGTCATTACCGGGTCTTCGCGCGGGATCGGCAAGGCCATCGCCGAAGCCATGGCCGACGCCGGCGCGAAGGTGACCATCTCGTCCCGCAAGCCCGGCCCGTGCCAGGAAGTCGCCGACGAGATCAACGCCAAGCATGGCGACAGCACCGCGATTGCCGTTCCGGCCAACATCTCCTCCAAGGAAGACCTGCAGGCCATGGTGGACGCCACCAACAAGGCCTTCGGCAAGATCGACATCTGCGTCTGCAACGCGGCCTCGAACCCCTATTACGGCCCGATGAGCGGCATCGACGATGACGCCTTCGCCAAGATCCTGCAGAACAACATCATCTCCAACAACTGGCTGATCCAGATGTGCGCGCCGCAGATGCGCGAACGCAAGGACGGCGCGGTGATCATCGTTTCCTCCATCGGCGGCCTGCGCGGCTCTCCGATCATTGGGGCCTACAACATCTCCAAGGCGGCGGACTTCCAGCTCGCCCGCAACCTCGCCACCGAATTCGGCGCCGACAATATCCGCGTGAACTGTATCGCGCCGGGCCTGATCAAGACGGACTTCGCCAAGGCCCTGTGGGACAATCCCGACACGCTGAAGCGCAGCCTGACAGGCACGCCGCTGAAGCGGATCGGCGAACCGGAAGAGATTGCCGGCGCGGCCGTCTACCTCGCCTCCAGGGCAGGTGCCTACATGACCGGCCAGATGATGGTGGTCGACGGCGGCGCGACCTGTACCTGATGCATCTCGTCGACGCCCCCGAAAACGCGCCGGAAGATGCGATCACCTTCGACGATTTCCGCAAGGTGGACATCCGCATCGGCACCGTGCTGGAAGCCGCGCCCCTCGAAGGGGCGCGCAAGCCTGCCATTCGCATGCTGATCGATTTCGGACCAGGTGTCGGCGTGAAGAAAAGCTCTGCCCAGGTGACGGTGCACTACGCGCCGGAAACCCTTGTCGGCAAGCAAGTGGCGGGGGTCGTCAATTTCCCGCCGCGCCAGATCGGCAAGTTCATGTCGGAAGTCCTGACGCTCGGCTTTGCCGATGCTGAAGGGGCCATCGTCATGTTCTCGCCAGACAAGCCTGTCCCCAATGGAGCACGCCTCGCATGAGCCGGACCGAACTTTCCGACCAGCAGAAAGCCTTTTTCGAACGGCTGAAATCCGGCCAGTGGGAATTGCCGAAAGGCATCCGCAACATGGGCATCCGGCCGGACCTTTGGCTGAAGGAAGTCGGCTATGGCCGCACGCTGTATGAATGGCCGAATGAAGGCGACCGGGACATTCAGGAAGGCCGCGTCTTTGGCGGCTGGGTCGCTGGCCTGTCGGATCATATCGTCTCGATGACCATGGCAAGCGCGCTGGAAAACGGCGAATGGTTCACGACGATGGAACTGCAGACCCGCATCCTGCGCCCGGTGCCGCATGGCCTTATCACGATCGAGGGCCGCCTCGTCAGCCGGGGCCGGACCACCGGCCTGGTCGAAGCCGACTGGCGCGATGAAAAAGGCCGCCACCTCGCCCGCATCACCGCCGCCAAAGCCATCCGTGAAATGACGGAACTCCGCCCGGATGTGGCAGCGCAGCTAGGGAAGTAAGAGGCAGGCGTCGCCATAGGAATAGAAGCGGTAGTCGTTCGCGATGGCGTGGGCATAGGCCGCGCGCATCACGCCTGTTCCCATCAGGGCCGAGACCAGCATGAACAGGCTGGAGCCTGGCAGATGGAAGTTCGTCACCAGCGCATCCGTTCCCCGCACTGCATCGCCCGGCTTCAGGAAGATATCCGTCGGGCCGGTCGCGGGATGAAGGATACCATCCGTATCGACACAACTTTCCAGCGTTCGCATGGCGGTGGTGCCGACCGGGACAACACGATGTCCTGATGCCCGCGCTGCGTTCAGGCGCTCCGCCGTCTCCGGTGTCAGGCGGCGCCATTCCTGGTGCAGCCGGTTCTCTTCCAGCTGTTTTTCTTCCAGCGGCTTGAACGTGCCGAGGCCGACATGAAGGCGCACTTTTTCCCGGACCAGCCCTGCCGCGTCACACTCTGACAGGAGACGCGGCGTAAAATGCAGGCCCGCCGTCGGCGCCGCGACAGAGGCGGCATCCTCACCCGCAAATTCCGTCTGATAGGTTTCCCGGTCTTTCGCATCAGCCGGACGGCGGCGCGCGATATAGGGCGGCAGCGGCATCGCGCCGTGCCGGTCCAGCGCATCGGTCAGCGCATCGCCTTCGAGGGAAAAGCGCAACCCGATCTCGCCGCCGTCATGGTGGCCGGTAATTTCCGCCGTGAAGCCTTCGGCAAAGACGATCGTGTCACCGTCTTTCAGCCGCCTGCCCGGCCGGGCCAGCGCGCGCCAGTTGGCGGCGTCGATCCGTTCGGTGAGGTTCACATCGCAGGCAACATCCTGCCCCGTCTCATCCCGCGCCGGGCGCACGCCTTTCAGCGCAGCGGGCAGGACGCGCGTATCATTGAAGACCAGCACATCCCCGGCATTCAGGTAGCGTGGCAGATCACGCACACCGGCATCTTCCAGACGTCCATCCCCATGCACGACCAGAAGGCGCGCGGAATCCTGCGGCTCAGCCGGGCGCAAGGCGATCAGCCGTTCGGGCAGGTCAAACTGGAATTGGGTCAGGTCCATGGGGCGCCCGTCTCGCAGAAAGCGGCGCGCCGCGCAACAAGCCGGCCGCAGACCTTACTTGTCGACGACCGCCGGGACAGACGGAAGCGAACAGACGTCAATGTCATCCTTGTCCGCAATGGCGGCCAGGAAGATCGGCCCATCCGTACGCTCGACCCAGACATCCGGGCGCTCATCCGCAGGCAGGTCTGCTGCCACTTTGGCCGACTTCAGGATGTCCGGATTGTCGACACTGCCGTCACGCGCATCCGGGCCATGCTTGATGGCCATGACCACATCCTCACCCTTCACCACCCGGCCCCAGGCCGTGTACTTGCGGTCAAGATGCTCGGCCTGGCCGCGCATGAGGAAGAATTGCGAGTTTGCGGAATTCGGATCATCCGTCCGCGCCGTCGAGACGATGCCCTTGCAGTGCGGGACATAGCTTTCCACCATGCCGTCGACCGACATCTCGGCGAAGAAGCTCGCCTGCGTCCCGACCGGGAAGCCCTTGATATAGCCGAAACGGGCCGTGTCTTCCGGGCCGATCGTGGCTTCCAGCGGCATCTCGACCGGATCGCGGCGGAAGGTGAATTCGCCCTCAATATCCGGCAGGCCGGACTCGCGGCCCTTCAGCGCGAAGATGTCCCCGCCCTGCGCCATGAAATCATTGATCACACGGTGAAAGCTGGTGCCGTCGAAATCGCCGGACCGGATGATGGTGGAGAATTGCGTGTAGTGTTTCGGAGCGATTTCCGGGAATGCCTCGATCAGGATGCGGCCCTTGGTCGTGTCGAAGATGAACAGGTTCTGCGGGTCCACCTGACGCCAGTTGGCCGGGTCTGCCTTGGCTTCCGCCACCGTCACTTCGGCCGGAGCCGCTGTGGCTGCGTCAACCGCATCTTCCGCAACCGCCGCGAGCGACAGGGCCATGGCAGAGGCCGCAAGGGCCAGGGTCGCAAATTTCAGGGGGGCCAGCTTCATGGTCGGTAACGTCTCCATCCGGGCGCAAGGCAGCGCCATGTGTTGCCCCCCAATGTCAGGCATCACTTGTGAGGTTTCAACGGTCTGAGACAGTTCGTCCGTCGCGGACGCGATCACTTGCCGTATTTGGCCATCAGGGCGCGCTTCACATCCGGCGTCAGGAAGGGCGTGATATCGCCGCCAAGGCTGGCGATTTCCTTGACGAGGCGCGAGGCAACGGCCTGGTGGCGCACATCCGCCATCAGGAACACGGTCTCGATATCCGGATTGAGCTGTTCGTTCATGGCCGTCATCTGGAACTCGTATTCAAAGTCCTGCACGGCCCGCAGGCCCCGCACGATGATCTGCGCGCCGCACGCTTCGGCAAACTTCATGAGCAGGCCGTGCATCGGCAGGACCTTGATCTCCGCCAGGCCGGGGCCATTCAGCTTCTCGCACTCGGAACGCACCATCTCGACGCGTTCCTGCAGTGAAAACAAGGGCTTCTTGGCCTCGTTGACCGCCACGCCAATGATCAGCGTATCCACCAGCTTCCGGGCCCGGCCAATGATGTCGATATGGCCGATCGTCGGGGGGTCAAAGGTTCCCGGATACAGTCCTACGCGGTGCATGGCGGCCCTCCCCGGCCCTGTTATTCGTGCAGCAGCGGCGCTTATTCCGCGCCGCCGCCCTCATCCATAGCGGTTTCCGCGTCTTCTACAAGGCGAGCAACAGAAACAACCCGTTCGCCATCAGCCGTACGCAGCACCCAGACACCGCCTGTGGAACGTCCGGCAATGCGGATCTGGTCCACCGGCGTGCGGATCAGCTGGCCGCCATCGGTGACAAGCATGACCTGGTCGCCTTCGCCAACCGGGAAAGACTGGGCCACTTTCTTGACCGGGCCCTTCTTCTTGTCCCGGCCCCAGATGTTCTGGGCCACGAGGCCTTTGCCGCCCCGTCCGGTGACGCGATAGTCATAGGCGGAGGAGCGCTTGCCCATGCCGTCGTCGGCGATGGTCAGCACGAATTCCTCAGCCGCGCCCAGCTCGGCCAGGCGCTCGGTCGTGAGGACAGCCTCTTCAGTGGTCTCCTCGTCATCCTCGGAGACCTCTTCTTCCTCGCCCGTTGCCGCCCGGCGCATGGCCGCCGCATGCTTCAGATAGGCGCGCGCCTCTTCAGACGAGACGTCCACATGACGCAGGATACCCATGGAGATGACTTCATCACCATCCGCCAGACGGATACCGCGCACACCGGTCGAGTTGCGGCCCGCAAAGACGCGCACGTCCGTAACCTGGAAGCGGATACACTGGCCAAGCGCCGTGGTGAGCAGGATGTCATCCCTCTCGGAACAGATCTTCACACTGACGATGCCATCATTGGCATCTTCTTCCAGCTTCATCGCGATCTTGCCGTTGCGGTTCACACGGATGAAGTCAGACAGCTTGTTCCGGCGCACCGTGCCGGTCTTGGTGGCGAACATGACGTCCAGATCGTTGCGGGACTCTTCGTCCTCCGGCAGCGGCATGACGCTCTCGATCCGCTCGTCAGCGGCCAGCGGGAAGATGTTGACCAGCGCCTTGCCGCGTGAGGTCGGCCCGCCCACCGGCAGGCGCCACACCTTCTCCTTGTAGACCATGCCGGCCGAGGAGAAGAACAGAACCTCCGTATGCGTCGTGGCCGAGAAGAGTTCGACGACGAAATCGTCTTCCTTCATCGACACGCCCGAGCGGCCCTTGCCGCCGCGGTGTTGCGTCCGGTAGGTCGACAGCGGGGTCCGCTTCACATAGCCGCCATGGGTGACGGTGACGACCATGTCTTCGACCTCGATGAGGTCTTCGTCTTCCATGTCGATGCCGCCTGCCGTGAACTCGGAGCGGCGCGGCACGGCGAACTTCTCTTTCACTTCCGCCAGCTCACCCTTGATGATGTCGCGGATGCGTGCGCTGGAGCGGAGAATGTCGAGATAATCGGCAATCTTTTCTGACAAGCCCTTGGCTTCATTGCCAATTTCGTCACGGCCGAGGCCGGTGAGACGCGACAGCTGAAGGGCCAGAATGGCACGGGCCTGCTCGTCCGACAGGTAGATCGTGTCGCCATCGCCCTTGCGGGTCCGGCGGTCTGCGATCAGGTCCAGAAGCGGGCCCATGTCCATGATCGGCCAGGCCTTTTCGAGCAAGGCGACGCGGGCAGAGTTCGGGTCGGGCGAGTAGCGGATGATGCGGATGATTTCATCGATATTGGCCACAGCCATGGCAAGACCGACGAGGACGTGAGCCCGGTCGCGGGCCTTGTTCAGGTCGTGCTTGGTGCGGCGGACCACGACTTCCTTGCGGAAGGTGATGAAGCAATCGAGCACCTTCCGCAGGTTCATCAGCTCCGGACGGCCGCCATTCAGCGCCAGCATGTTCACCGGGAAGGAGTTCTGCATCTGGCTGAAGCGATAAAGCTGGTTCAGCACAACGTCAGCGCTGGCATCCTTCTTCACCTCGATCACGACACGGATGCCGTGACGGTCGGATTCGTCGCGCAGGTCGGCGATGCCCTCGACACGCTTCTCGCGCACGAGTTCGGCGATCTTGGTGATCATCGCCGCCTTGTTCACCTGATACGGAATCTCCGTGACGATGATGGCCTGACGGCCATTGCGAGCTTCCTCGATGTCCGTCTTCGCACGAACAATCACGCTGCCACGCCCGGTCAACAGGGCCTTGCGGGAACCGGACATGCCCATGATGAGGCCGCCGGTCGGGAAGTCGGGCCCCGGAACGATTTCGCATAGGGCATCATCGTCGATCGTGGGGTCGTCGATGACGGCAATCGTCGCATCGACAATCTCGCCCAGATTGTGGGGTGGAATGTTCGTCGCCATGCCGACCGCGATGCCACCGCCGCCATTGACCAGCAGGTTCGGGAACTGGGCCGGGAGAACCATCGGCTCCTGCTGGGAACCGTCATAGGTGTCCTGGAAGTCGACCGTATCCTTATCGATGTCGGCGAGCAGGTGGGTCGCCGCCTTCATCATCCGGGATTCGGTGTAACGCATGGCCGCCGGCGGATCGTTGTCGATCGAGCCGAAATTGCCCTGCCCGTCGACCAGCGGCAGCCCCATCGAGAAGGGCTGTGCCATGCGCACGAGGGCGTCATAGATCGCACTGTCGCCGTGGGGGTGGTAGTTACCCATCACCGCGCCGACGATGTTGGCGGATTTCTTGTAGGGCTTGTCCGGCGTGTTGCCGTTGACCTGCATAGCGTACAGGATCCGCCGGTGCACCGGCTTCAGCCCGTCGCGCACATCCGGCAGCGCCCGGCTGACGATCACGCTCATCGCGTAGTCGAGATAGGAGCTTCTCAGCTCGGATTCGATGGAAACGGGCTCAATCCCGTCCGGCAGGCCTGCGCCGCCCCCACCGCCATTCTCGGGGGTTTCCGGATCTTCCGGAGGGGTCGTCTGGTCACTCATGAGAAACTCGTGTCTGCTGCAGAGGGCGCGCGGGAATCGCGCATCAGAATACTGCTATTTGTCTAGCATTTCAGGCCACTGAAACAAACCGGAAAGCCCCGAAAATTGCAGTGATTCCGGGGTAAAAAAACGGTTTTACAACAAGGCTCAGGGCGCGGGCAGCGCCCCGATGTCCACAAGGGCCCGGCGGACAGCCGCCGGACGCTTCGGAATATCCGTCTCAGGCGTGTCCACATCCATGTTGAACGCAAAGACATAGGTGCCCGGCGCGGCCCCGCTGGCCTGCTCCAGCCAGCCGACATACCAGCCGATATCCTGGGCCTCATCGCTGCTGTACCAGCCGGTTTTGGCATAAAGGCGCCAGCCTTTCTCCGCCTCGGACCCCGCCTCGGCCAGCATAACCGGCACGGCAAGCTCATAGGTCCGCTCCGACAGGGGCAAATCATGCTGCGCCAGACGCGCCAGGAAGGTCACCTGCTCGCCTGCGGAGATCTTCAGCGGCCCTGCCAGCCAATAACGCGTGACGTCGTCTGGCGTGCCCGTATCGGCGTTTCCGTAGCCAAACCTGGCCAGCCAATCGTGCAGGGCCTCACTGCCAATACGGGGCGTGATGGTCTGGTAGATCCAGACGGTCGAGTTCCGGAATGCATCCGCCAGCGTCTGGCTCTGGTTCCAGGCCGGCAGGAAACGGGTCTGGCCGTCCCACTCGAACCATTCGTCCGGGCCGGAAACGGCGCCGGTTTCAATGGCGATCAGCGTGTGCGGGATCTTGGAAGTGGAGGCGGCCACAAACCGCTCACCCAGCCGGGCCCCGCCGCTGAGCCAGACCGCCCCATCCTCCAGCCGGACGATCATCAGGGCCGACCGCGCAGGATCGACACCAGACTTTTCCAGTGTGGAATCAAGGGAGTGCATGGGAGCCCCTGCCACCGGCGACGCGCACGCCGCCAGCGCCAGGCACATGACTGCCAGTAAAGGCCTGAGCACCGCCCCGACCACGAGGGGCATCCTTAGAACGGGATCTCGTCGTCCAGGTCGTGGCTGGCGAAGCTTTCCTGCGGCCCGCTCATCTGGCGGGCACCGCCGCCACCTTGCGAGTAGCCGCCAAAGTCGCCACCGGCAGACCGGCCGCCGCCTTCATTGCGGCCGTCCAGCATGGTGAGGGTGGAGTTGAAGCCGCGCAGCACAACCTCGGTCGTGTAGCGGTCCTGGCCATCCTTGTCCTGCCACTTGCGGGTCTCGAGCTGGCCTTCGATATACAGCTTCGAGCCTTTCTTGACGTAGCTCTGGACCACGCGGACAAGCCCCTCATTGAACACCGCAATACGGTGCCACTCGGTTCTCTCGCGGCGCTCGCCGGTGTTCTTGTCTTTCCAGGTCTCGGAGGTTGCGAGCGAGAAGCTGGCGACCTGGCCGCCATTCTGGAACTGGCGCACTTCGGGGTCCTGCCCCACATTGCCGACGAGGATGACCTTGTTCACTGATCCTGCCATGGTTCCAACTCCGCTCCGATCTGATCCGTTTCGCTTTCGATTCGACCCTTCATACCCTGCCAGCGCGTCCCTGTCGCCTGCCGGGCGGCTGACGAGGCGGGCTTGTCCACAGGAGAAGGCTGCCGCCATCTTTTTGCAGCAGCCGCAGATTGTTCACACTTTGTTCTTGTCGTCAAGCTGGACTCAGAACACACATAAGCACTAGCACAAATCCAATCCCGTTCCGCAGTCGTAACGAGCAAAAAGCCCGAAAGTCCTCTCCATGGCCGAATCCCCCTTCATCCGCGTCCGCGGCGCCAAGGAACACAACCTCAAGAATGTCGACGTGGACATTCCGCGCGGCGAACTGGTCGTGATGACCGGCCTGTCCGGCTCGGGCAAATCCTCGCTCGCCTTCGACACGATCTATGCCGAGGGGCAGCGCCGCTATGTCGAGAGCCTCTCGGCCTATGCCCGCCAGTTCCTGGAACTGATGCAGAAGCCGGATGTGGAAAGCATCGAGGGCCTCTCGCCCGCCATCTCGATCGAGCAGAAGACGACCAGCCGGAACCCGCGCTCCACCGTCGGCACGGTGACCGAGATCTACGACTATATGCGCCTGCTCTGGGCGCGTGTCGGCGTGCCTTATTCACCAGCCACCGGCCTGCCCATCGAGAGCCAGACGGTTTCCCAGATGGTGGACCGCACGCTGGAACTGCCAGAGGGCACGCGGCTCTTCCTGCTCGCCCCCATCGTCCGGGGACGGAAGGGGGAATACCGCAAGGAATTCGCCGAGCTGTTGAAGAATGGCTATCAGCGCGTGAAGGTGGACGGGGAGTTCTACGAACTCGAAGACGCCCCGAAACTCGACAAGAAATTCAAGCACGACATTGATGTCGTGGTGGACCGGATCGTCGTGCGCGAAGGCATGGAGCAACGCCTCGCCGAGAGTTTCGAGACGGCGCTCAGCCTCGCCCAGGGCATTGCCATCGCCGAGTTCGCCGACAAGACGGACGGCGAGGAGGAACCGCGCCGCATCACATACAGCGCGAATTTTGCCTGCCCCGTTTCCGGCTTCACAATCCCGGAAATCGAGCCGCGTCTTTTCTCCTTCAACAACCCGTTCGGCGCCTGCCCCACTTGTGACGGCCTTGGCGAGCAGCTGAAGATCGATGCCGGCCTCGTCGTTCCGGACAAGGATCTCGACCTGCTGCACGGCGCGATTGCCCCCTGGGCGAAATCCACCTCGCCCTACCAGACGCAAACCCTCCAGGCGCTGGCGGACCATTACGGCTTCGACCTCCAGAAGCCCTGGAACAAGCTGCCGGAAAACATCCAGGACATCATCCTCCACGGCACGGGCGTGGAAGAGATAGACTTCGTCTATGATGATGGCATGCGCCGCTATGAGGTGACGAAAACCTTCGAAGGCGTCATCCCCAATCTGGAGCGCCGCTTCCGCGAAACGGACAGCCAGTGGGTGCGCGAGGAAATCGGCAAGTTCCAGGCCGCCGCGCCCTGCCCGGCCTGCGGCGGCAAGCGCCTGAAGCCTGAAGCCCTCGCCGTGAAGATCGGCGGGCTGGATATTTCCGATGCCGGACAATTCTCGATCCGCGAGGCCGGCACCTGGTTTGCGGGCGTCCACAAGACGCTGACGAAACAGCAGAACGAAATCGCCTCCCGCATCCTGAAAGAGATCAATGACCGTCTGATCTTCCTCAATGATGTGGGCCTCGAATACCTCACCCTCTCGCGCGCCTCCGGTACGCTGTCGGGCGGGGAAAGCCAGCGCATCCGCCTTGCCAGCCAGATCGGCTCCGGCCTGACCGGCGTGCTCTATGTGCTGGACGAACCCTCCATCGGCCTGCATCAGCGCGATAATGAACGCCTGCTGGAAACGCTGAAGCGCCTGCGCGATCTCGGCAATTCCGTCATCGTGGTGGAGCACGATGAGGATGCCATCCTGACTGCCGACCATGTGATCGACATGGGCCCGCGCGCTGGCGTCCATGGCGGGGAGATCGTGGCTGAAGGCACGCCTGCCGACATCATGAAATCAAAAGACAGTCTGACAGCAGACTATCTGAACGGCACCCGCGAAATCGCCATCCCCAAGCGCCGCCCCGTGGAAAAGGCCAAGCGGAAGATCACGCTGAAGGGCGCGACTGGAAACAATCTCAAAAGCGTGGATGCAACCATACCGCTGGGCAGCTTCACCTGCGTAACGGGTGTCTCGGGCGGCGGGAAGTCCACACTCATCATCGAGACGCTTTACAAGGCACTGGCGCGCAAACTGAACGGCGCCTCCAGTCCGCCGCTGCCCTATGACAGCATTCAGGGCCTCGAACACCTCGACAAGGTGATCGACATCGACCAGAGCCCGATCGGACGTACACCGCGCTCGAACCCTGCCACCTATACCGGCGCCTTCGGACCGATCCGCGACTGGTATGCCGGCCTGCCGGAAGCCAAAGCCCGCGGCTATGCGCCGGGCCGGTTCAGCTTCAACGTGAAGGGCGGTCGCTGCGAGGCCTGCGAAGGCGACGGCGTCATCAAGATCGAGATGCACTTCCTGCCGGACGTCTATGTCACCTGCGAAACCTGCAAGGGCCAGCGTTACAATCGCGAGACGCTGGAAGTGAAGTTCAAGGGCAAGTCCATCGCTGACGTGCTGGACATGACGGTGGAGGATGGCGCGAAGTTCTTCGCCGCTGTGCCCGCCATCGCCAACAAGCTGGAAACGCTGAACCGGGTGGGGCTTGGCTACGTCAAGGTTGGCCAGCAGGCCACGACACTTTCCGGCGGTGAGGCGCAGCGCGTGAAGCTCGCCAAGGAACTGTCGAAACGCGCGACAGGCCGTACCCTGTATATCCTGGATGAGCCGACCACCGGCCTGCACTTCGAGGACGTGAACAAGCTGCTGGAAGTGCTGCACGAGCTGGTCGATGGCGGCAACACCGTGCTGGTGATCGAGCACAATCTGGACGTCGTGAAGACGGCGGACTGGGTGCTGGACATCGGACCGGAAGGCGGTGACGGCGGCGGACAACTGATTGCCGCCGGTACGCCGGAAGACATCGCCGCCTGCAAGGAAAGCTGGACCGGGCGGTTCCTGGCAGAAACCTTCCGCCGTCAGGACGAACGCCGGGCCGCCCGCAACAAGCGTGCGAAACCTGCCGCAGCGACCGAGAAGAAAGCCAGCAGCGAGGCGTCAGCGAAAACGTCGGCCAAGGCAAAACCAGCCGCGAAGAAACCCGCTGCGAAGAAAGCCCCTGCCAAGGCGCGCAAGAGCAAGGCCGCCAGTTCCGCGAAATAGGCCGGAACTGACGGGCCGCTTCGGCGACTTATTCGAATTCGCCGAGCATGCCCTGGCTCATCCATGCCGGGTCCGTGCGTGCGGCAAGGGCGGCGGGCCCGCTGAAAATGTGCATCAGCGTGGACTGGAACACGGCGAACGCCAGAAAGATCACCAGCATGGGCCCCCAGAACATGGGGTTGGCGATAGCTGTGATAATATCCCCCTCGGAAGCATTCCCCTGCATCACGCCCGGCAGCTGCGCCGCCAGTAGGCCGATGCCCAGACCAGCCATCAGCAGGTAGAACAGCATCATCACAACCATCGCGATCAGGCCCAGCACGATCCAGGCCCCGATGATCGTCCAGCCCTTGCCGCGGGTCACCCGCCAGGACTCGAAGAAGCGGATCTGCCTGTCCCGTACGGTCAGCGCCGCCGCTGCGGACAGGCGTGCCGAGAACCACAGGGTCAGCACCATGTATCCCAGCACCAGGACGATACCGAGCAGGACGGCCAGCATCGCTGCGTCAGAGCCCACGGCAAGCCCGACAGCAACCGGGATCGCGATCATGATGGCAAAGCCGATATACATGCCAATGAACAGCGCCATCCAGATCAGCCCGACAATGAACAACCGTCCCTCATCCGCCCCGATGCGCAAACCGAAACCCTCTCCGCGCATATAGCGGCGCTGGTTTGCGCCTTCGAACACGATCCAGAGAAGAATACCCAGCGGCAGGATCAGCAGCCCGCTTAACCTGCTTGCCATCGAGACATTTTCCATGTCCTCGACATAGCCGTCGAAATCTCCCCCGCCATTGGCGAACAGGCCGATATAGGCCTCGTAGACAGGCCATTGCAGGAAGACCGAGATGGCCTGCAGCAGGCAGGCCGCCAGCGCATAGGCCAGCGCGAACTTCCACAGGAAGCCCTTTGGCCCATCCGTCCTGGTGAAATGGGAGATCGCATTGCCGAGACTGAACGAGATGGGGGCCATTGGAGTCTCCTATTCGAATTCGGAAACGCGCAGCGCGTCATCGACGCTACCACGCGGATCATGCCGGGCTGCGAAGGCCGCCGGCCCCTGAACGACATGCATCAGCAGGGCTGACAGGAAATACCGGATGAACGTGTAGGCCAGCATCCCGGCAATCACGCCGGGGGTGAACAGGCTTAGCAGTTCCGGCACATCGCCAACCGTGTCGAGGGAAAGCATGAAAGCGGGCGACACCAGCATTTCGACAAAGGTGGACACAAATCCGACAGCCATGCCGCCGACAATCGCAACAATGAGGTAGGCGCCAAGGATCGGCCAGAAACGCCCGCGCGATACGATCCACGCATCGCCAAAGGCGATCTTGCCTTCCTTCAAGGTCATGGCGAAGACCGGCGAGAAACGCGTCGCGAAGAAAACATAGACCGGAAAGGTCACCAGCATGACCGTCAGGAGATAGGCCACCCGCCCCATGACGAAGGCCACCATCTCGTTTTCGGAAACCTCGCCGCGCGCGAATTCCATCACCTCACCAAAAACAGGCAGCATGATCAGAAGCGGTAGCACGCCCATCAGGGATTGCCCGAGATACCAGATAAAGCCTGTCCCCATCATGCGCACTTCGTCTGCACCGAAGCCGAGTGAGAAATCTTCATCCCGGATGTAGCGCCGCTGGGTCGCGGTCATGAACATCGCCCAGACGGCGAGGCTGACCAGTGCCGCGAGCACGCCCCAGGGAGCAAAGGACACGAACATCCCGAACATCAGGTCGAAAAAGACGGCCGGCTCGTCCACGCCAGCGCTGTCTAGCTTGTCGATCGAGTCGATAAAACCAAGCAGGATGTCTTTCGTCAGATAGACGAACAGAGCCGTCAGCACGGTGCAGACAAGGGCGAAAGCCAGCGCGAACTTCCACGGGAACGACCGCGCATGAGCCGCGCGGAAGCCGAACATCAATGCCCCATCGAATGTAAACCGGCCCGGCATGCTGCGTCCCTTCTGATTGCCCCAAGGAAAGGAAAGGACCTAAGCGGGTTTCTCCGGTCAGGCAATCTCCGGCGCGGGGCCGATGGCCCGCAGGGCAGCCACCGCCAGGCCATGTCCGGCCAGAATAAACGGGGCCTGCAGCGCCAGACCGGTCACCCCGGTAGCAAACTGCACGATTTCCCCCGACCCGGCTGCGCTGATGATGAGAAGGTTGAGGAAGTAGCCGACAAGGAATGGCAGCACATGCGTGACAAGGCTGGCCGCCCCCAGCCGGAGGACGTCGCCTTTCGTCCAGCGCCAGGTACGGAACACCATGACGTGGCCGGTCTGCACGGTTGCTGCCCCGGTCAGCAGCAGGCGCAGGGCCAGGAAAGCCAGCCCGCCGAGGCCGGTGGCATAGACAATCGACAGCGCCCACCCATAGGGCGTCGACATCATGCCCGCCAGCGCCGCCGGGATCTGCTGGTCCGCACCTTCAGCCGCAAGGTCCACCAGGCCGGACAGCTGCAACATCACCACGCCGAAGATGCCGACAAAGAAGAAGACGAAGAAGCTGATGAAGAAAAAGGCGAGATAGATCGCCAGGTTCATGTGCATCAGCGCCATGAACGCCCCTTTCGCATCCGGGATCATCGCGCGGTAGATCATCAGCGAAGCCTGCACCCCGGCCAGGAACAGGACGGTCAGCGCGGCAAGGGTCAGCATCGTACCCCCAGTGCCGGTGCTGAGCGCCCATTTGTAGAAACCGCCCATCAGCGCCAGCAGGGCCAGCCAGGGCAGGCCCGGCAGTGCGGCCTGCGCAGCAAGGCGCCAGGCCTCTGCGATCAGGTTCGGAATGGAGGGCTGGGCGGCCGGAGAAGATGCATGTGAATCCATGCAAAATCCCATACCGCCCCCGGCCCTTGCCGCAAACCCCGTCTTGACGTGGCGGACCGGCCTGCGCATGTCCCGCGCATGAGCATCAAACCCATTCATATCATCGGTGGCGGCATGGCCGGATCGGAAGCAACCTGGCAGGCCGCGAATGCTGGCGTGCCCGTCATCCTGCACGAAATGCGGGGCGTCAAAGGCACCGAGGCCCACCAGACGGACAAGCTGGCAGAGCTGGTCTGCTCGAACTCGTTCCGCTCTGACGACCACACGTCCAACGCCGTCGGCGTGCTGCACGAAGAGATGCGCCGCGCGAACGGCCTGATCATCTCCACCGCCGCCGAACACCAGGTACCTGCCGGCAGCGCACTGGCCGTGGACCGGGAAGGCTTTGCCGAGGCGGTCACAGCGAAACTGGAAGCCCACCCGAACGTTACCATCGTGCGCGAGGAAATCGCTGGCATCCCACCGGAAGACTGGGACAGCGTCATCATTGCCACCGGCCCGCTCACCTCTATCGCCCTCGCCGATGCCATTCGCGCACATACCGGCGAGACCGACCTTGCCTTCTTCGACGCCATTGCGCCGATCGTCTATTTCGACAGCATCGACATGTCGAAAGCCTGGCGCCAGAGCCGCTATGACAAGCCCGGCCCCGGCGGCGACACGGCGGCCTATATCAACTGTCCGCTGACGGAAGAGCAGTACAACGCCTTCATCGACGCGCTGATCGCAGGCGAGAAGACCGAGTTCCGCGACTGGGAAAAGGACACGCCTTACTTCGAAGGCTGCCTGCCTATCGAGGTGATGGCGGAACGTGGCCGCGAGACGCTGCGCTTCGGCCCGATGAAGCCGGTCGGCCTGACCAATCCGCACCAGCCGGACGTGAAGGCCCACGCCATCGTCCAGCTGCGGCAGGACAATGCCCTCGGCACGCTGTGGAACATGGTCGGCTTCCAGACCAAGCTGAAATACGGCGCCCAGACGGACATCTTCCGCATGATCCCCGGCCTTGAGAAGGCTGAGTTCGCGCGCCTCGGCGGCATCCACCGCAACACGTTCCTGAACTCACCGAAACTGCTGGACGCGCAGCTGCGCATGAAGTCCATGCCGCGCCTGCGCTTTGCTGGTCAGGTGACGGGCGTGGAAGGCTATGTCGAAAGCGCAGCCATGGGCCTGCTCGCCGGGCGCTTTGCGGCCGCCGAACGCCTTGGCCGCACACTGGACGCTCCGCCGCCTACGACAGCGCTCGGCGCCCTCGTCACACACATCACCGGCGGCCACCTTGAAGGCGGCCAGACCTTCCAGCCGATGAACGTGAATTTCGGCCTCTTCCCGGACATCGAGGATTTCCCGAAGAAGGACGAAAACGGCAAACGCCTGCGTGGCAAGGCCAAGGGCCGCTCCAAGAAAGGCGCCCAGGCCGCGCGGGCGCTGCAGGACATTGATGCCTGGCTGGCGGCGCAAGTGGCCGTCCCGGTTTAGTCGTTGCACCGCAATTTCATTGACTTGATTGTCCACTGATGAGACCCTCAAAAGGGGAAAATGGTGGACCACATGCAACTTCTAAGAGTGCAAAACCCGGAAGAATTTGATGAGAATCCGGAAGCCGCTATGGGACTTCAGTTTGGACGAGATGTTCAGAATGGTGATCTGTATTTTGTGATCGGAAGCGTTGTCGCATTCACCGCCCTCCCGGATGAATTTGAAGAAATTGGTCCTTCAATCAGGAATTACTTACAACAGGAATGGCACAATCAGTCCCTTCCTCAAGACACCCGTGGCGAGAGTTTCGGGATGTGGCTTGCAAATCTGCCCAAAGCTCCAACACTGGATTATTATCGCCTCAGCCCGCGGGGCATTTTCCGCTCACCACCTTGGCGGCCCTCCACTGTATATGGCCATCTCCCATTCGAGACGGTGTCGTCGGATACTTCCGTTTTTTATCGCTGGGAGCCGTTTCCCGTCAGCCGCAGAATTACGCGCACTGCAAAAGGTGCCGACATTGCGCCGGGCACCTTTGGCGGCCCGCCCTCGGAAGTGTCGTTTAATCCCACCGGCCTCTGCGCCGTCGCACGTTTTGCCCTTCCAAATCTGATGCCTGCCTCCTATCGCTGGGAGATTCAGCCGCAGGCTGGCACTGTAATCTATTGCGGCGCAAGCGTTCCCCTCTATGGCCAGTCAGGCGGCGGCGTGGAGGTGATGTTCCCCGACCTCAGCCACAATCGCTGCCCAATTGCAGACCCAGTGGTTCTTCCCCATCTCTGAAGATTGGCTGTCTAAACCTGCCCCGTGCGGATGGCTTTCAGGATGCTGAGGCGTTTGGTGACGGCGTCCGGTTCGCCCTTTTCGCTGTAATGCTTGCGCAGGCGGTAATGGGCGACAGCCGGGCGGATCGATTTCGGCACAGGCTTCACATGAGGGCCGAACGCCTTCGTCTCTGACCGGCGCAGCGCAGCATAGGCCGGGGCGACATCGCGGATTTCCTCAGCCCAGTCATGGTGGCTGGTCAACAGGCTGGCCGCGATCAGGGCCAGCCAGGCTTCCGGCTCCTTGCTGCGGTCTTCCGCCACAAACGCCGCCTCATACCCATCGACCAGCCTTTGCAGCGCGCCGGGTTTCAGTCGGCCGGCAGCCGTTTCCTCCGCCAGGGCGAGGCAGACGTCATGCTCGCGCGGGGGCTGGCCCGCTTCCAGCTCGTTCAGCGCCTCGCGCCACCACTGGAAACGGATCAGGCCCAGCGTCTCTTCCGAGACAGCCAGCCGGACACGGGCCAGCTCATAGGCCAGTGCATATAGCGCCGTCAGTGTCTGGCGCTGGGCGGCCGGGGCATAGCGGCTGGAGATCCAGCGGTCCTCGTCCACCTTGCGGACCCGCTTGTCGATTGCGGCCCACTGTGTTTTGGAAAGGGGGGTGGTCTTGTTCGGCATGGAACCCATATGTCGGATGACGCGCTTCTCTACCAGATACCTACCTGCATGAAAGGATTTCCAGATGGCATTCACACTTCCCGATCTTCCCTATGGGCGTGACGCACTGGCACCGCACATTTCCGAACAGACCCTGAACTTCCACCATGGCAAGCACCATCAGGCCTATGTCACCAACCTGAACGGCCTGATCGAAGGCACTGACCTGGCCGGCAAGTCGCTGGAAGAGATCGTGAAGATCTCCGGCGCCGACAAGTCCAAGGCCGGGATCTTCAACAATGCCGCGCAGGTGTGGAACCACACCTTCTACTGGCATTCGATGAAGCCGGGTGGCGGCGGCAAGCCGCATGGCAAAGTGGCTGAGCTGATCGACCGCGACCTCGGCGGCTATGACGAATTCGCCAAGGCATTCAAGGCGGCTGGCGGCACGCAGTTCGGCTCCGGCTGGGCCTGGCTGATCCTGAAGGACGGCAAACTGGCCATCACCAAGACGCCGAACGCTGAAACCCCGCTGACCGATGAGGGCGCCACGCCGCTCATGACCATGGATGTGTGGGAACACGCCTATTACCTCGACTACCAGAACTCCCGCCCTGGCTACATGGACACGTTCCTGAACAGCCTGGTGAACTGGGACTTCGTGAACCAGAACCTCGCTGACGCGGGCGCCTGATTGGGTTAGGGTCCCTGCGATTCATGTCGTGGGGACCCGACCATGTTTTGTACCCAGTGCGGCCGGCAATTCGGCGAGACTGACAATTTCTGCGCCGGATGCGGCGCCCCGCGCAGCAGCGCAACTTCGCCGCCACCCGAGGAAACAGATCCCGGTATCGACTGGCGCGCCTCTACCGATCCACGCCTGATCATGAATCACCCCGAGGTCCGGGCCCGGGTTGAGAAAGTCACCGGCGCGAACCCGCAGGGCATGACGGCAGAACGGTTCTACGAACTTGCCCGCCCGGTCATGATGATTACGGGCGCAGGCCCCACACCGCCGCTGAAACTGCTGAAGGATGTGGCCCTGCCGCTCTATGCGAAGTTCGGCGTGAAATCCCATACCGAGCTTTCGCAGGGGTTCCGCAACTCGTTCGGCGAGACTTTGGCCGCCGTCTTCTGCTCCCTCGCCAGCCGAAGCCAGCCTGTCGAAGACATTGCCGATGCCACCGATGGCTGCGTGGTCACGTCGAAGATGGCCTCCTCCATCTGGTCATGGGAAGGCAAGATGGTCATCACGCTGGAGGCCCGCCCGGAAGGAACGCTGCTGAAAGGCGCGATCACCGTGCCGGGACAGACGTCAGACTGGGGCAAGGCGAAGCGCGTGCTGCAGGACCTGATCGATGATGTGGGCAAGTACCGGGACACGCCCGCCGCCGGCTGACTCCTGCTCCTGAACGCAGCCCCTTCACGTTCGCCCCGAAATACACTATGTGCACCGCACAAGACGCTCCGGGCATGGAAAGCGCCCGGTCCGTGGAACGCACACTGGAGTGCGGGAAGCGGAAAGTTGGCGGCCATGTGGGCCGCACCGGGTAACAATTTCCATCTCAGGAACGACAGACATTGACTGAAAAAACATTCGCCGACCTCGGGCTTAGCCCCGACATTCTCAAGGCACTGGACGAAGCAGGCTACAAGACGCCAACCCCGATCCAGTCCGAAGCCATCCCCAACGTGATCGCAGGCAATGACGTGACCGGTATTGCCCAGACCGGCACCGGCAAGACGGCAGCCTTCGTGCTGCCCATGATCCACCGCCTGGCCCGTGGCCGCGCCCGTGCCCGTATGCCGCGGTGCCTGATTCTCTGCCCGACGCGCGAACTCGCTGCGCAGGTTGCCGAGAACTTCGAGAAATATGGCAAGTACCTGAAGCTTACCATGGCGCTGCTGATCGGTGGCGTCAGTTTCAAGGAGCAGGAAGTCCTGCTGCAGCGCGGCGTCGACGTGCTGATCGCAACGCCGGGCCGCCTGCTCGACCAGTTCGACCGCGGCAAGCTGCTGCTGATGGGCGTGGAATACTTCATCATCGACGAAGCCGACCGCATGCTCGACATGGGCTTCATCCCGGACATCGAGAAGATCTGCTCCAAGCTGCCGGCCAAGCGCCAGACGCTGCTGTTCTCCGCCACCTTCCCGACGGACATTCAGCGCCTCGCGAAAACCTTCCAGCGCGATCCCGTGAAGATCGAAGTGGCCCGTCCGACCGATACGGCCTCCACGATCACGCAGTATGTCGTGCACCTGCCGACCAACGATGCCAAAGCGAAGCGCACGGCGCTGCGCCGCGTGATCGAGTCCTGCGACGTGAAGAACGGCATCGTCTTCTGTAACCGCAAGGTCGAAGTGGACATCGTTGCCGCCTCGCTCAGCAAGCATGGCCATGATGCCGCGCCGATCCATGGCGATCTTCCGCAATCGGTGCGTTCCGAAACGCTGCAGAAGTTCCGCGATGGCGACCTGAAGCTTCTGGTCGCTTCTGACGTCGCAGCCCGTGGCCTCGACATTCCGGATGTCGGTCACGTCTTCAACTATGCCCCGCCGCCGAAGGATGAAGACTACATCCACCGCATCGGCCGTACCGGCCGGGCCGGGCGCACGGGTGAAAGCTACACGCTGGTTTCCCCGGCCGATGAGAAATCCTGGGGCTTCGTCCTCAAGATGATCAAGAAAGACGTCGAAGAGTTCATGCCGGAAGGCCTGCTCGAAGAAATCGCCAACCTGCCGCCGGAAGAAAAATCCGGACGCGGACGGCGTGGCAGCCGGGACCGCGACAGCAGCCGCAGCCGTGGTGGCCGTGGCGAACGCTCGCGCGGCAGCCGTAACCGCAGCCGCGAGGACGCACCGGAAACCGAGAACGATGTTGCCGTCGTCGAGGTGCAGGAAGACATCCGCGAGGAAGCCCCGGCCAAGGCAGAGAAACCTGAAAAGGCGGAGAAGCCTGAGAAGGCCGAAAAGCCGAAGCGCGAGCGCGCTGAACGTCCGGAACGGGCTGAGCGCAAGACCACCGAGCGCAAGGAAAAGCCGAAGCGGGACTACAAGCGCAAGGATGACGACCTGATCCTTGAGCCGGCCCCGGACAATGTGAAAGGCTTCGGCAACGACATACCAGCCTTCCTGAAACGCTAAGGCGTCAGGACAGGACCAGAAAAAAGCCCCTCATCCGGCGGATGAGGGGCTTTTCTTTTCGGGGCAGGCGCGCTTCAGCGCTTCAGCCTGCCCTGCACTTGTTTGCGGAATTTCTCGCCATATGGCGGGCGGATCATTGAGATCAGCTCGCTACCGGTCTGCGTGAAGACAGCCTTCTTGTGGCTGAATTCCAGGAAGCCTTCGCGGCCATGATAGGACCCCATGCCCGACGGACCGACACCGCCAAAGGGCAGGTCTTCCTGGCCGACATGCATGACCACGTCATTCACGGTCACGCCGCCTGACGTGGTGTTGTTCAGCACGAAATCCTTTTCCGCCGCATCCTCACCGAAATAGTAGAGGCCGAGCGGACGGTCATGCGCGTTGATATAATCCACCGCCTGCTTCGTGTCGGCATAGGACTTGATCGGCAGGATCGGCCCGAAGATCTCATCCTGCATCACTTTCAGGTCGTCGGACGGATCGACGATGATGTGCGGCGGAATCTTGTGGTGCGGCTGCTGGGAGAAATTCTCCCCGGTCGGATTGATCTCGACGACCTGCGCGCCCTTGGATTTTGCTTCCTCGATATAGCCCATCAGACGGTCGTAATGGCGCTGGTTCACGATGGAGGTGTAGTCCTCATTGTCCTTGAGACCGCTCGGATACATCGTTTCGATGGCCTTGGTCGCCGCGGCAACGAACTCTGACGTCTTCTCCTGCGGGACAAAAGCATAGTCAGGTGCAAGACAGATCTGCCCGGCATTCAACGCCTTGCCCGCCATGATACGCGTGGCGGCCTTCTGCAGGTCTGCCGACCGGCCGAGGACAACCGGGCTCTTACCGCCAAGCTCCAGCGTAAGAGGAACAAGATTGTCTGCGGCGGCGCGCATGACGTGGTGGGCGATGGAGGTAGCGCCGGTGAAGAGGATGTGGTCGAACGCCAGTTTCGTGAACTCGGCGCCGACTTCCGGCCCGCCCGTGATCACGGCGACTTCTTCCTCGTCGTAGTATTGGGCGATCGCCTTTTTCATCACTTCCGAGGTGACCTCGGTAAATTCGGATGGCTTGATCATGCAGCGATTGCCCGCGGCGAAGACACCGGCCAGCGGCGTGAAGGTCAGGTTGACCGGGAAGTTCCACGGGCTGATGACGCCGATCACGCCTTTCGGCTGGAACTGAAGTTCGGCCTTCGCGCCGAGCAGTCCGAGCGGGAATTCAGGTTTGCGCTTTTCCGGACGCATCCATTTGGCGGTGTGCTTCTTCGCGTGCTTCAGCGCACCGATGGAACCTGCAATGTCGGTGAAGGCGGACTGGTCCTTCGAGCGGTGCCCGAAGTCCTGGCACATCGCATCGACCAGCTCGTCATTATAAGTGATCAAGAGGTCGATGGCCTTGTCCAGCCACTCGATCCGCTTGGCCGCAGACGGGATACCGTCGCGGATATGAGCGGCCTTCTGCCGGGCGAGAATGCCGGCCATGCCGGTGGCGGGGGCGCTATCAAGTGCCATAGATCCGATCTCCCTGAATATCGGTTGCGCTGAACAGTTTAGCGCACGTTCAGCGCTTCACAATGGTCTTGTCGGCTTGCCGCCGGGTGAGGCGTTCACAAGCTGTGGAAGCCGATTAGATTGCAGGCCAAATATAGATCCACGCCGAAGGGAGGGCGACATGAGCTACGAGCTGATTTCCTATGAACTGAAGGGCAAAACGGCCGTTATCGCCTTCAATGATCCGAAAACGATGAATGCCTGCGGCGTCGACACAGCGCAGGAAATGCTCCACGCTCTGGAAAAGGCTGCCGGCGAAGCCCGCTGCACCATCATCACCGGCAATGGCCGCGGCTTCTGCTCCGGCGCCAATCTCGGCAAGGTCTCGGGCCCCTCGCTCAGCCATCCGGGCTCCAAGCCCGATGCCGGCCGCCCGCTGGATACCCATTACAACCCGATGATCATTGCCATCCGCGAACACCCCCATCCGGTGATCACCGCCGTGAACGGGGCTGCAGCGGGCGTCGGCTGCTCGATTGGCCTGATGGGTGACTTGGTTGTCGCTGCGAAAAGCGCCTACTTCCTGCAGGCCTTCCGCCGCATTGGCCTGGTGCCGGATGGCGGTTCAACCTGGCTTCTGGCCCGCACAGTGGGCCGGGTCCGCGCGATGGAGATGGCCCTGTTTGGCGAAAAACTCCCTGCAGACAAGGCACTGGAGTGGGGCATGATCAACAAGGTCGTCGAGGACGATGCTCTGATGACGACCGCAATGGAATGGGCTGAAACCCTGTCGACCGGCCCGACCGTAGCGTTGGCTGGCATGCGCAAGCTGATCTGGGACGCGACTGAAACCGGCTTCGGCGATGCGCTGCACGCCGAACGGATTGCCCAGCGCAAGGCAGGGCGGACGGCGGACTTCGCTGAAGGCGTGAAAGCCTTCCTCGAGAAACGCCCCGCAGAATTCCAGGGAAAGTAACCTAAGATTTATGACGCTTGCCCACGCACCTTTAAGAATAGGGTAATTCCTTGGAGTTATCTCCTGCCAATCAGGAGGCTGGGGATGGATTATCGCCTTATACATTTCAACTGTGCGCGCCCAATTGGGGCGTTCAGCCTTGAAAATGAATTTATACGTGTGTTCGTAAGCATCATGCCGCGCGTTTTTGCGGATGCTGTCGCATTTGAAGGTCTGCATTTTCACAGCCATGGCGTACGCCGTCCGGATGGAATCTGGATGCCGCTGGACGGGATTTTCCCTTATCCGGAAGGCATGGACGCGCCGGATGTTTCGACCATGGGTGGCTGGGAGTCGCTGGAGCGTCTCCGGGAATTTTCCTATTCCGGCCGCACCCATCCGCCCAGCATGCGGCGTCTGGCAGCCGAGATCGACCGTTCACAAGGCCCCGGCTTTGTGATGTGGTGGGCCCCGAAAAGCCAGAAAGTGACGCTGGAAGACGGATGGAACAAGCTACAGCACCTGAGACAGTACGGCTCAACGCCGGAAGCCTTCTCTCTGGACGATCCGATGGATCGCCCCGTCGCCGCATGACCCTGACACGCCGCGGCGCCATCGCCGCCTTGTCTTTCCTGGCCCTTGGCGCCTGCGCCACCTCTTCGGCCCCGCCCGAAACGACGATCTACCTGGTCCGCCACGCGGAAAAGCTGTCCGGTGACAATCCGGACCTGACCGTCGTCGGCCGGGCGCGCGCCGATATTCTTGCGAACGAACTGGCCGGCGCCGGCCTGACCGAGATCTGGTCCACCGACACGATCCGCACGATCGAGACCGCCAAACCGACCGCTAACCGCACCGGCCTGCCCGTCCAGATCTATGATGCGGGCCGTCAGCCGGCCTTTGCCAAGCGCCTGAAGGCCACCCCTGGCGCCATTCTTGTCGTTGGCCACTCCAACACGATCCCGGACCTTGTGGGCCTTCTGGGCGGCAAGCCGGGGGCGCCGATTGTCGAGGCGACAGAGTATGACCGGCTCTATGTCGTGACGGTCACCAAAGGCCGGGCGAAGAGCGAGCTGCGCCGCTTCGGGGAATAAAATATTCTCTACCACAGAGAGAATTCAGGTGTTGGATAAGCGGCCCTTCAGACCGTGTAAACACCATGTAAACACCATGTATACGCCATATATAGCGGCGCCTGAGGCGCCCTATTTGTGCTTTTTCGCCTTCGCGGCCAGCGCCACGGCGAACGCCTTGCGGCCCCACTCGCTGGCAAGGTCTGACTCGTCCATCGCATCCGGCGGCAGGCTGACATAGCCCATGTCCGTCTGCTTGCCATCGCTCGGCCGTGTCCAGATGAAGGGTTCGCAGCCTTCAGCCTCCAGCTCTGCGCGCAGGGCCGCGTCGGTTTTCAGGTAAATCACGTCATCGGCCAGCAGGCCGAACATGAGTCCATCCTTGAAAACCCCGGCCCCGCCGAACATGCGCCGGACGCTGACCGGCCCCATCGGCGCGAACAGCTCCATGACGAACTCGTGGAAAGGGTCCGGCGGCTTCGCCATCAGACGTCTGCCATCAAGCCGCGGCAGGACGCCCGAGGCGGTAGACGCCCTTGAAAGCGTCCGGATCCTCTACCGGCTTGCCTTTGCGATAGATCAGGACCGTGCCTTCCTTGTGCAGGCGGATCGCCTCGGCGCGCACATCCTTCAGGACGCGCTGGAAGTTCTTGTCGCTGACAGCCCGGGCCGCCTGTTCGGCACTGATGGACTTGCCGGGACCGGCCGCAGCCGTCAGCTCAAGAATCGCCTCGCGGACGGGATTGACGGGATCGCTCACCAGTCGATCGCCGCGTAAGCGAGTTGCTGGAATTGCGGCCGCATCGGATAGGTCGAGGACGGCATCAGCTGGGTCATCTGGATGCCGATGATCTCTTCTTCCGGGTCGATCCAGAAGAAGGTGGAGGCAAGGCCGCCCCAGCTGAACGTGCCTTCGCTGCCCGGTTGCTGGGTGTCCACCACATCGGTAACGACCGAACCGCCGAGACCAAAGCCTGTGCCGCCGGTGATGACCTCGCTGAACAGGGAGCGGCCCATGTCGCGGATCGTCTGCCCGCCTGGCAGATGGTTCTGGCGCATGAACTCCCACGTCTTGGGGCTGATGATCCGCTCACCTTCCAGCGTGCCGCCGCGCAGCAGCATGAGGCAGAAGCGGTGATAGTCCCGCACCGTGGAGACGAGGCCGCCGCCACCGTTCAACAGGGTCGGGCGTTTCGCATAGGCTTTCGAGGCCGCACCCGCACCGTCCGAGAGTTTCACCTCGCCGGTGATCGCGTTCTTCTCATAGCAGGCCATGAGGCGGCCGATCTTGTCTTCCGGAACCCAGAAGTCGGTATCCACCATGCCCAGCGGGCCCGTAATCCGCTTGCGGAAGAATTCGTCCAGCTCCATGCCGGAGACGATTTCGACAATCGCACCCAGCACGTCGGTCGAGTGGCTGTACCACCATTCCGTGCCCGGCGAGCATTCCAGCGGCAGTTTGGCAAGGCGTTTCGCCATCTGCTGCAGCGTCTCATCCGGACGGCCGATCTTTTCCTTGCGGTAAAGTGCATCGACTTCCGACTGCATCATGAAGCCGTAGGTGAGGCCGGACGTGTGGGTGAACAGGTCCAGCACCTTCATCGGCCGGTCAGGCTTGCGCGTCTTGTAGTCTTCGCGGCTGCCGCTTTCGAAAACTTCGACATCGGCAAATTCGGGAATGTAGCGGGCGACGTCATGGTCGAGGCGCAGCTTGCCTTCCTCGAACAGCATCATCGCGGCGAGCGACGTGATCGGCTTCGTCATCGAATAGATACGGAAGATCGTTTCAGGGCCGATGGGCGTGCCGCCGCCGAGTTCCGTCGTGCCGGTATAGTCCTCCAGCGCGACTTCGCCATTGCGCGAGATCAGCGTCGCCATGCAGGGCAGCTTGCCCGTGTCGAGATAATGCGCCTTGAAGAAGGCCGGAACCGCTGCGAGGCGATCTGCATTGAGGCCAACTTCGTGCGGGTCTGTTGGGTCGTGTTCGAACATTTATTGGTCTCCCTGCGCGATCTGCGCAAACATTGTGACAACTTCTGCAAGTGAAATCGTGAATATTCCCGCCCGGCCAGCTTCGACGGCTTCTTTCCAGGTTGTATAGCCATCGGCATACCCGTCCAGCATGGGCCGGTCCTCCGCAACAAGCTCCACCAGGGACGCCCTCAATGCGGCTTCGCTAAACGGGACGTGGTCAGCAGTTCCGTTCAGCGTATGGCCGTTCGCTAACTGCACCCTCGGCATACCGGTGATCGAGACACTGACGGCAACGTCATCATCGAAAGGCTCAATGTCTCCGATGATGACGCGAGTCTCCTCCGAAGGGGCATCCTTGAACGTCCAGACTTGACCGCGCTCCAGCGCCACGGGTTCGGCATTCGCCAGACCGATACCGAACAGAGCAAGGAAAGCCAGCAGCCCACGTTTCATTGCCTGACCCCTAAAGCTTCCCTGACTTCGCCGCACGCGCCAGTTCGCGGGCGATGATGATCTGCTGGATCTGGCTGGTGCCTTCATAAAGGCGGAAGATGCGCACATCGCGGTAGAAGCGCTCAATGCCATAGTCGGAGACATAGCCTGCGCCGCCGAACACCTGCACCGCGCGATCAGCCACGCGGCCGCACGCCTCAGTGGCGAACAGTTTCGTGGAGGAGGCGAGCAGGGTGACGTCCTCACCCGCATCGCGGCGGCGGGCAGCATCCATGATCATGCACTCGGCCGCATAGGTCTCGGCCTGGCTGTCGGCAATCATTGCCTGGATCAGCTGGTGTTCCATGATCGGCTTGCCGAACTGCTTGCGCTCCAGCGCATAGTTCACCATCTCGCGGATCAGGCGCTTGGACACACCCGTTGCCACGGCGGAGATGTGCAGGCGGCCTTTATCCAGCACGCTCATCGCCACCTTGAAGCCCTCGCCTTCCTTGCCAATCATGTTGGCTGCCGGCACGCGGGCGTTGTCGAAGATCACGTCACAGATATGGGCGCCCTGCTGGCCCATCTTCTTCTCCGGCACGCCGACGGAGACGCCGGGCGTGTTCCGCTCGACCACGAAAGCCGAAACGCCCTTCGCACCGGGCGTGTCCGGATCGGTCCGGGCCATGGCGGTGAAGATGTCCGCCTTGTTGGCATTGGTGATGAACCGCTTGGTGCCGTTGAAGACATAGTGATCGCCATCGCGGATGGCTTTGGTGGTCAGGCCGCCTGCGTCTGAGCCGGCTTCTGGCTCGGTCAGGGCGAAACTGGCGATCAGGTCACCGGAGGCGACGCCGGGCAGCCAGCGCTGCTTCTGCTCCTCGGTGCCGAACAGGACCAGCGCCTGGGAACCGATGCCAATATTGGTGCCCGCGACGGAGCGGAAGGCCGGGGAGGTCTGGCCAAGCTCGAGCGCGACTAGGCACTCGGTTTCCATGTCCAGCTGCAGGCCGCCATATTCCTCCGGTACGGCAATGCCGAACAGGCCGAGATTTTTCATCTCGTCGACAATCTCCTGCGGCACCTCGTCCTTCTCTGCGACTTCGGCCTCAGCCGGCACGCATTTCTCGGTCACGAAGCGGCGCACCTGCTCGATCAGCGCATCGCGAATCTCGGCATCGAACGGCATTCTTGGCCTCCCTTTCAATCTGTTTGCCGGGGCAATCTATTCCCCAACGACACGCTTGTCGAAGGGTAACCGTGCGGTATCGTGCCGCCGAAATGCAGGGAGCAGATGTGACCAAGACGATTGAGACTTCAGGAGAATTCGCGGGCTGGACCACCTGGGTGGAGGAGCCGTTCGAATATGAGACGGCCGGACCGTTCTATTTCACCGTTGACGAGCAGGGCGCCGTCGCCGCCTTCCGCGTGCAACGCAAGCACATGAATGCCGGCGGCGTCGTGCACGGCGGCTGCCTGATGAGCTTTGCCGATTTCTCCCTGTTCGCCATCGGTCATGAGGCCATGGAGGGCGCGTACGGCGTGACCGTCGCCTTCACTGCGGAATTCATCGACGGCGCGCTGGAGGGTGAACGGCTGGAAGCGCGCGGCGACGTGCTGCGCAAGGGCGGCTCGCTCAGCTTCGTGCGCGGCATCGTCACCGGCGAGGATGGCCGCCCTGTCCTGAATTTCTCCGGCACAATCAAGAAAAAGAGGAAACAGCCATGAGCCAGCCCCCCTATGAAGCGCTGTCGCGTTCCATCAAAGGCAAGACCGCCCTCATCACCGGCGCCGCCAGCGGCATGGGCCGCGCGACGGCGCACCTGTTCGCCCGCGAAGGCGCGAATGTCGCCGTCACCGACCTGAAGCAGGAAGCCGTCGACGCGGTGGTGGCCGAGATCAAGGCCGCCGGGATCGACCATGTGAAGGGCTGGGCGATGGACGTGTCCGACGCCGCCACGATCAAACGCGTGGTCGACGAAGCGGCGGCGCATTTCGGCGGGCTGGAAATCCTGGTCAACAATGCCGGTTTCGCCATCCCGGCAAACATTGCCGAGGAAAGCTATGAAGACAGCTGGGGCCCCACGATCAATGTGATGCTGACCGCCCACCAGCGCGCCATCCGTGCGGCGCTGCCTTATATGCGCGAGGCCGGTTATGGCCGGATCGTGAATGTGGCGTCCACGGAAGGCCTCGGCGCGACGCCCGGCAACTCGCCTTATGTCGCCGCCAAGCACGGCGTGATCGGCCTCACCCGCGGCCTGGCCGTGGACCTTGGCCGCGAAGGCATCACGGTGAACTGTATCTGCCCCGGCCCGATCCTGACCGGCATCACGGCGGGCATCCCGGACGAGCACAAGGAAATCTACGCCAAGCGCCGCGTGCCGCTGCGCCGGTATGGCATTCCGGAAGAGGTGGCGAACATCACCCTGTCCTGCGTGCTGCCGGCGGCGAGCTTCATGACCGGGGTTCACATCCCGGTGGATGGCGGCCTGACGATAAAGAACGCTTAGGGCGCGCAACGCTCTTTCATTATGGCGGCGGTGCGGGCAACCAGTGCATCCGCCGCCGCATCGTCCATCGGGCCGGTGAGCACATGCGCCCCCAGGGAATGACCGAGGCCGGGCAGGATGTGGATTTCCGCCCGGCTGCCTAGCAGGCTTTCCGCGACCGGCTGCTGGAACTCGTAACGGACCTGGGAATCCCGGTCGCCATAATAGAGCAGAAACGGCACATCCCAGGCCGCGAGCTTGTCCGCGATGGGAGCTTCGTCCGTATACCAGTTTTTCCACCAGCTGTATTCGGCCATCGGCGTATCCACGTTTGGATAAGGCGCCTCGTCGTCCATTGCCAACGCTTCCGCCCGGGCCTGTTCATAATGCTGTGTCTGTGCCGCCACCACATTGTCGATGTCCTCAGACGTCCACCGGCCGGATGGGTGACGAAAGGGCTCTACCATGTCGAATACGGCTGAAGGCGTTTCGCGCCATCCGCGCTCCACCTCACGCGTCGTGACAATGCCATCAGCATTCTCGTCCATCATGCGGAGCGAAAAGGCATCGCGTCCCGTCAGCTGCCACTTGAATACGTCTGCGGGAGCCTGAAGGGGTGCACCGATCCCAACGACCAGATCCGGCGTAGGCGCACCTGCCGCGGCAAGATTGGCAATGTGCTGTATGCCTTCGGAATGGCCGAGCAGGGCGATGCAAGCCGCCTGCCCGCCGAATTCTTCCTGCGCCAGCGCATAGACGGCGCCGAGATCGTCGCGCTGGCTTTCCACCGTAGACGTTCCGGACACGGCCTTGTCCAGCACCTGCCCGTCTGCTGGCCGGTAGCGGACGCCGCGCCGGTCATACCGGACGACGGCAATTCCCGCTTGCGTGAACCGGCGCGCCAGATCGGCAAAAATCGCATCACGTTCCGTGCCGGAATTGCTGAGCCGTTCGTCCCGGTCGAAAAGGCCGGTGCCCGCCGACAGGACAATGACCGGCTCACGCCCATCGGCGCCGAAGGGCTCATCCACCTGCCCGGTTATCTGCGTGCCGTCCGCCGAGGCAACCGAGAAAACCCGGCTGTTTGCGCCGACATCCGACAGGACAGGCAATGGCTCTGCGGCTGGTTCAGGCACAGGCGACTCAGCCTTCCGCGAACATCCCGCCGCCAGCAGCAGAGCTGCGGCAAGCGGGATGAGCGCAAAGCGGTGCATCAGGGCACGGACGCAAAGGCGGCTTCCAGGTCTGCCTGTGTCGCCTTTTTCTGCGCCATGCAGAGATTGATGGTTTCGCGTGTCTGCAACAGGACGCGCTCATGCCCTTCGGCCAGACTGCCATATTCGTCGAACAGGGCATTCATCCGGTCCAATCCTTCGCTATCGCAGAAATACCCGGCGAGCCCCGGCGTGCGGCGTTGCCACTGTGTCGGCACCGCCTTCAGGAAAGCCGGGAAGTTGGCCTCAAGGAAGGCCCACATCGCTTCGCGTGTCTGCGGCGACTTCATCTGCAGCTGCGCCATCATGTAGGTCTCACGCGGGCCAAGCTCTGCTGTGCCGATCAGCGCCCGCGTGCGTGCGGCCTGCTCCGGGTCGGTCACACTGCCCAGCGCGGCAGCCACAGCCTGGCCGAATGCCGGATCGTCGACCTCATTATATGCCTTCAGCACACGGTCATACGCAGCCTGCCCGCCTTCATCGAGAAGCACGCTGAGGCCGGAAGCGTAAAGATCGCTGGAGAGCTTCACATCCGGCGACGCAGGATCCGTCAGCCATTTGTCCATTTCGGCACCGAGGCTCTGGCGGGCATCTTCCCGCTTCAGGATCGTCGCGTCGAACTCGGTGAGGCTCGCTTCCAGTTCGGCATCGCCGCCATCTTCTGTCAGCAAGGTCCGCAGCCGGTCGGAGGCCGCCAGTGCATCAGCACGTAAGCCTTCCGCCGCCGAGCCCTCAAGACGCTCCATCAGGTCTTCATAAATGCTGAGCACAGCCGAAGCGACCGCCGCATCCTCATGCTTTGCCCCGGCGGCGAGCAGCTGGCGCAGCGTGACCGCATCCATCTCTCCTGCGTCGAAATCCGCTTCGCCGCTGTCGATGGCAGTCAGGGCTTCCGTCGCGCTGAGCCCCGGCAAGGCCAGGATCATCCGCGCCCAGCCATCGCCCGCCATGTTGAAGCGGTAATAGCCGGTGCCATTGGCATTCGGATGATAAAGGTCCGGACAGCTTGCGCCCTCCAGCGGCATCACCTGACGGCGCGCCCGCATCAGCGTGCAGGACCGGCCCGTCTCGTCGCCTTCCTGCCAGGATACGCAGACCGGGATGATCCAGCGGCGGTCAGGATCCGCATCCGAGCCGAGCGGACGATAGCGGCTCTGCTCCAGAACGACCTTGGCACCAATGTCCGAGCACTGAAGCTCTGTCTGGAGCAGTGGCACGCCGTTCTGCTTCACGAAGGTCCTGAGGGAGCGGCCAATGTCCGGATTGCCGGTCGCCTTGCCGACGCTCTCGAAGAACTCCTCGCTGTCGGCGGCCTTGTCGGCGTATTCGGCGATATACTTGCCGAGCGCCGGGCGGAATTGCTCCGGCCCGAACCAGGCATCGACCATGCTGAGCACGGCCTGGCCCTTGTTGTAGGTGATCGCGTCATAGGCGTTTCGGATGTCCGCATTCTGCGTGACTGGCTGGGCCACGGCGCGAGCGCTGGCCAGGCTGTCGAGGCGCATGGCCGAGATCGCATCGGCAACGGCCTGAATGCCGTGCCCGCCATCCGGCTCAAGGAAGCCCAGCACGGCAGGCTCGGCCCAGCTGGCGATGCCTTCCTTCAGCCAGAGGTCGTTCCACCAGGGCGGGGTGACGAGATCGCCGAACCACATGTGCGACAGCTCATGCGCGTGCACGCCCTTCATCGAGCGCAGGAACATCGCGCCCGACTTCTCGTTCGCAAGAATACGGCTTTCGCGATAGGTGATCGCGGCGGCGAGTTCGGTGGCGCCCGACGGCCATTGTGGCGCGGCGATGATGTCCAGCTTCTCATAGGGATAGGGCTGTTCCAGCGCCTCTTCGAAAAACTCCACCATGGCGGGCGTGCTCGAAAGGATCGCCTCCAGCTGGTCGCCCTTGCCGGAACGGGCATAGCCGGTCAGCGGGATGGGCCAGTCACGCCACGCATTCGGCGGGATCGCCCCGGCAGACACCTTGTCGAAATTGCCGACAGCGACCGACAGGAGATAGGTCGACAGCGGGCGCGTGGGCAGGAAGGTGATGCGGTCAAAACCGGGGCGGGCCTGAACACGCGAGGCCACCGGCGTGTTGCCGATCGCCAGCATGTCTTCCGGCACAATCAGCGTCATCTCGAACGGCGCCTTGAAGCCCGGTTCGTCAAAGCTCGGCAGGAAGCGGCGCGCCTGAATGCTTTCGGACTTGGCGAGGGCATAAGCCTGCCCCTGTTCCTCAACCCGGAACAGGCCAGCCAGGTTCACATCGAAGGCAGCGGTATAGTCGATGCTGAGCGTCACGCCGCCAGCATGGACACGGTTCGGAAAACCGACCCAGACCACGCCGGTCGGGTCCACTTCCGTCCAGGTGGCCGGACGGGTTTCGCCCGCTGCCGTCACCGTGACGGAGGAAACGTCGAGATCCGCCCCGTGCATCCAGATGCCGGTGGCGGAGGTGGCGAGGTTCACGTCGATCTCGACATGGCCGGAGAAGGCCGCCTCTCGCGGGTCGACCGTCATCTCCACCCGGTAGGCCACCGGCTCGGCGACGCCTGAGAGCTTCCCGGCGGGCGCTGCGGAAGCCAGCTGGTCCAGGGGCACGGCCCGGACTTCGGGGCCGAACGCCGAAGGCTGCACGCAGGCCCCCAGCAGGAGAAGAAGGCACGCCGCCAGTTTCCGCATCAATCGCTTCCTTGTCTTGCTATCAGCCCCATGCATAGCGCATCAGGGCGGCCATGAAACCCACCCTGTCGATACCCGATCCCCGGCCGGTATTCGAGAGGCAGACCGCCGCAGACGCGGTAGCCTAGCCTGCGAAGCCGCGCGCCTTCATCGCGTCATACCAGCGGCCGAGATTGGCGTGTTCCTTGTGGGGCGCCCACTTCATCACGCGGCAGAAGCCGCAGGCCACGAACAGCGTGATGTCCGCGATGGAGAAGCGATCCGCAGCGAGGAACTCATGATCTGCGAGGTGGGCATCGAAGCGCTCCGCCATCTTGCGCGCGGCCTTCTCGCCCTTGGCGGCAGCCTCTGCGCTTTGCGGCACTTCCAGCGGCGCCATGGCCGGATGTGAGTTGCGGAACCAGGTGGCGAACTGGATGAAGAACATCAGCTCCACGCGGCGGTCCCACATTTCGATCAATGCCTTTTCCTTCGGCTCTGCGCCCATCAGGTTCGGCTCCGGGAAGATGCCTTCGAAATAGGTGCAGATGGCGCGGCTCTCGGTGATCTTCGTGCCATCGTCCAGCACCAGCGCCGGAACCTGCGAGAAGGGCGAGACTTCGCGGTATTCCGCCGTCTTGTGCTCCTGCTGCATGATGGAAACCTCTTCGAGATCGACCGCATCCAGCTTGCCCTTGGCGCGCAGGAAATAGACGACCCGGTCGGGGTTTGGCGCCTGAGGGCTGTGATAGAGCTTCATGGGTTCCTCCTCGTTATATCCGGCCTGTTTTCTCTAGAATGTCCGGCTGATGCCGATTGTGGCATTCACAGGCTCGCCGGGGAAGTAGCGCGGCGTGCCGAAGGAGACATCGACCCGGTCGGCATAGCGCTCGTCCGTCAGGTTGCGGATATTGATCCAGACCGTGTGCGTGTCCGTCCAGGCCCAGGCCGCGCGGGCGCCGAGCAGCGTATGCCCCGGATAGCTGAACTGGTTGCCAGGGTCGGTGAAGTATTCGCCGACATGTTCGAGGTTCAGCGACAGGCTCAGCCGGTCTGTCGCCTGCCAGTCGAGACGCGCATTGGCGAGCCATTCCGGCGCCGTGTCGATCTCGTTGCCGTCGAGGATCGTGTTTGAGGCAGAGCCCGCGATCACACGGTCAAACGTATAGGTCTGGTCCGACCAGGACACATTGCCGGAGAGAGACAGCGTGCCGGTAATGTCATAGGCGGCGGAGACTTCGACGCCCTTGTGCTCTGTCGAGCCATTGGTGACGTTCAGGCCATCGGAGTCACGGAAGAAGAAATTCTCCTTGTCCATCCAGTAGGCGGAGACATCGAAAACCAGTCGTCCATCAAGGGTCGCGCCACGGGCACCTATTTCCACGCTGTCCAGTGTTTCCGTGTCGATCTGGCCGACCACCTGCAGGCTTTGCAGGCGGTAAAGGTCCGACACCTGCGGCGCACGGGCACCGCGCGCATAGTTGGCATAGAGATCGACACTGTTCGAAACGGACCAGACCGCGCCGAGCTTCGGCGTCAGGAACTCATAGGAATCCGAGCGGTCTGCTGGCACATTGAAGCGACCATTGATGCCGACCGGCGCCTTGGTCGTGTAGTCATAGTCATGGCTCTCGCCGCGCAGACCGGCGAGGATGCGGAATGTGTCAGACACCGACCATTCCAGTTCGGTCCACAGCGCCGCGACCGTCGTGTCGACGTCGTAGTCATAATGGACACCTTGCGGGAAACGGGAGTCGCCGGGGAAGAAGCCGAACGGGTCCGGCTGAATCTCGCGGAGATAGCCTGTTGCCACGTCCAGATCCGTTCCGACGCGCCACGCCACCCGATATGCGATAGGTTTTTCAAAGCGAGCCATCACGCCGCCGCCGGTGTGGCCGTTTTTCTCCACGCCGCCATTCGGCAGGAAGTGCTGTGAAAAGATCATCGCCTGAGAATGCGCATAGGGCATCAGCACCAGGGTGCCATCGAACAGGGGCCGTTCGAGGCGCGCACCGGCGCGGGCAGACCACGCATTGCGGTAGGCATCCGGATCAGGATTGGTCTTCGCGACATCCTCATCCTTGTAGGCATCTGCGCCGGTGATATAGCCGCCGGACTCCTGCTCCAGATTCTGGCCGGACAGCCAGACGGTCGCGTCCCACAGGCCCGGATTGAACTTGCCGACGACGGAAAGCTTCTGCTGGTTCACATCCGTATTGTCACGCCAGCCATTATCCTTCTGCAGGGAGAGGTTCACCAGCCAGTGCTCACCCTCGTCCAATTTCATGTCCGTGCGCCAGCGGCCGAGCGTGCCATAGGAGGCGCGCACTTCGCTGCCCTCGCCCGGCTCCGGCAGGATGACATTGATCAGTCCGTGTACAGCGTTCGAGCCGTATTTCGCACTGCCCGGCCCACGCACGACCTCAATCGCGTCGGCGATTTCATGGTGCGGCTCGATCAGGGAATTGACGTTGCCGAAAGCAGGGGAGCGGGTGGGGACACCATTTTCGAGGATCAGGAAGCTGCCCTGCCCGGCCCCGCCCGTCAGCACTGGCGAACGGATGGCGATCAGGTGTTCCTGCCCGGAATTCATCTGCACGTTCACGCCGGGCAGCTGGTTCAGGATTTCGGCGGGGTGGTCTGCGGCGGTGGCGTCGATTTCGGCGGCATCGAGCGCAGAGTAGCTTCCCGGATCGTCTTGCTTCCGGTCGCCCCAAACCAAGATCGGATCGGCACGCAGCAGATAGATGCCGACACGATCAATCACGTCTCCATTCTCCAACCTGCACAACCCAGTTTCCGGTGCCAGCTTTTTGCATGTCGGAAGTGCTGCAATTTGCTCGTCGGTGAGTTCGGACGCCCCTTCCGGCTGCGCGACAGCAACTCCGGCAGATAGGGCCATGCCGGCCACAGCAAAGAGAGTTGAGTTCCGGAATAAACGCTTCGTGTTCCCGTGAATGATACGGCCTTTACGACTCTGCATGAACGCTTCCTCCCAAGCGGAAGCCTTGTGTTTCGTACGTGCCGCAGCGGTACGCAAGGGCCACTCGGTCACGCCTGCGTGTCAGGCTTTTGTCAGCAGATCAGCCCGCATGACCGGCAAACAGCTGGTAAGGCAACGCGCCGACGACGGCCGCCGACAGGCAGGTCGCGAACGTGCCCGCCACCAGCGTGCGCCAGGACAGGGAGAGGAAGTCATCCCGGCGGCTCGGCTCGATGATCGAGAGGCCGCCGATCAGGATGCCCATGGAGCCGAAGTTCGCAAAACCGCAAACCGCGTGGGCGGTGATCATGCGGGTGCGCGGGTCCATCGCTTCCGGCGGCACTTCAGCCAGCTGCAGGAAGGCGACAAACTCAGTCAGCACCGTCTTCACGCCCATCAGGGAGCCTGACTTAGCCGCCTCCTCCATCGGCACGCCGACCATGTACATGAGCGGTGCAAAGATCCAGCCGAGCACGCGCTCAATCGAGAGCGGCGCACCGGCGACTTCAGGGAAGAGGCCCAGCCCGGCATTCACCAGCCAGAGCAGAGCCAGCGCCGCGATCAGCATGGTCGCAATATTGAACACGATCTGCAGGCCATCCGTCGCGCCGCGCGAGAAAGCGTCCATGGTGGAAGCGTAGTTGAAGTCCGGTTCCTTCATCCGCTCGGTCGCGGGCGTGGTTTCCGGGATCATGGTGAGCGCGACGGCAACGGCGGCAGGCGCGGCCATGATGGAGGCCGTCAGCAGCTGGGCCAGCGGGTTCGCCATCTTGCCTTCCAGGAAGGAGCCGTAAACGACAAGGACGGAGCCCGCGATGGTGGCGAAACCCGCCGTCATCATGATCAGCAGTTCCGAACGCGTCATGCCCTTGATGTACGGACGGATGAGGACAGGCGCCTCGGTCATGCCCATGAAGACGTTGGCGGACACGGCCAGCGAGGTCGCCCCGCCAAGGCCCATGCCCCGTCGAAACACGAAGGCAAAGCCGTTGGTTACCCATTTCAGGATGCCCCAGTGCCACAGCATGGCCGACAGGGCCGCCACGACGATCACGATGGGCAGGATCTGGAAGAAGAAGAGTGGCGGGGGCGTCCCCTCCATCAATTCAGCGCCGGCGACATTGTCCCCGACATAGCCGAACACGAAGCCGGTGCCGGCACGGGTCGCCGCCTGCAGGCCATCGACGACGTCATTGGCATGGAACAGGATCGAGCGGATGAAAGGAATACCGAACAGGATCAGCGCGAATACGAACTGCATCACGGTGGCGCCGATGACGACTTTCCAGGGGAACAGCTTGCGCTTTTCAGACCAGGCCCAGCAGATGCCATAGATCAGGGCAATGCCGAGAAGCGCGCGGGCGTTATCCCAGCCCCATTCGTAACCCATAATGTTCATCCCGGCCCTGTCTCCCTGCCCCGAAGATATAAGCCATATGGATTAAACGTGACATCGCCGCAGGGGAAGCGCTCATATGCGCGGCTTGTGTATTGCGCCCGCTGCAGCCTCCATAGCGGGCACAGCCCTTGTGCTGCATGCGCGGCAAATCGGCCGTTTGACGCAGCCCCCTCCGATGGATAGGTTTTCGCCTTAATATTCAGGCCATTGGCGCCGTCTCCTGAGAGACCACCCCGCCATGTGCCGAGGAGATCAGACCCATATGAAACTGCGCGCCCTTCTCATGGCTGCCCTTATGGCCATGACCGCCCCCGCCTTTGCCGACACGGACAAGACCGAGGCCGCCAAGGAAACCGAAGCCAAACCTGTGTCCGAACCGGTCATGTTCGAAAGCCGCCATTCCGGCACGTTCGGCCGCCAGAAGGTGAACTACAAGGTCGAGGCGGGCGAGACGCAGATCAAGAATGAAGACGGCAACCCGGCGGCCAGCCTGTTCACAATCTCCTACATTCAGGAAAATGCCGGAGCGAACCGCCCGGTGACCTTCGTGTTCAATGGCGGCCCCGGCTCTGCCTCTGTCTGGCTACACCTTGGCCTGCTCGGTCCGAAGCGCGCCGTGGTGGCCAGCGATGCCGACGAAGACGATGGCGCCGCCCCCTACCGGATGGAAGACAATCCGCTCTCCATCCTCGACCTGACAGACCTTGTCTTCATTGACCCTGTCGGCACCGGCTTCAGCCAGGCCATCGGCGAAGGTGAGAACAAGGATTACTGGGGCGAGGCTGGCGACAAGGAGTCGATCTCGGAGTTCATCCGCATCTGGATCACCAAGCACAAACGCTGGAACGCCCCGAAATACCTGATTGGCGAAAGCTTCGGCACGACGCGCGCGGCCTATCTCGCCAATGAGCTGACAGTGGGCGACGTGGACATTGCCCTGAACGGCATCGTCTTCATCTCGCAGGCGCTGGACTATGAAGGCTCGACCTCCGTCCATGACAATGTCTATTCCTATGTCACCTACCTGCCCTCCATGGCAGCCACGGCGCAGTATCATGGCAAGGCTGGTATCGGCGTACCGCAGGCGCAATTCCTGGCCGAGGCGCGCGCCTTCGCCCGCGAAGAATACGGCCCGGCCCTTTGGAAAGGCGACCGTCTGAGCCCGGAGGAGCGCGCCTATATCCGCGACAAGCTCGTCTATTTCACCGGGCTCGACCCGCAATATATCGAGACCTCGAACCTGCGCATCCTGATGCACCGCTTCCAGAAGGAGCTGCTGCGCGACAAAGGCGTGGCGCTCGGCCGCCTCGATGGGCGTTACCTCGGCGACGAGGCGGACGACATCGCCGAAGGCCCGGAAGACGATGTCTCCTCCTATGCGGTCAGCTCGGCCTATTCGGCGCTGATGAACCAGTATCTCGCCAGCGATCTCGGTGTTGAGATGGACCGGCCCTACATGGTCTCCAGCCCGGATGCGGGCGAACAATGGAACTTCCGCGACGTGCCGGAAGGCCAGTACTGGGAGCCGCACTATGTAAATGCCGGGCGCAAGCTGACCACCGCGATGCGCCACAATACCGGCCTGAAAGTCATGGTCGCCAGCGGATATTACGACCTGATCTGCCCCTTCTTCGACGCGGAAATCACCTTCGCCCGCTACGGCATCCCGCAGGACCAGGTGGCCATGACCTATTATCAGGGCGGCCACATGATGTACCTCAACGAAGGCGCCCTGGACGCCCTCAGCAAGGACATCCGCGCCTTCTACGCCGGTCAGCTTCAGGACCAGCGGCCGGACTAGGTCCCAATGAAAACACCCCCGTCACATGACGGGGGTGCCTATCATTTACAGACCTGATCAGCCCAGCTTGCAGACGCAGATCTTGTTGCCGTCGGGGTCGCGGAAGTAGGCGCCGTAGAAGGTGGGCATGCGCTGGCCGGGGGCGCCTTCATCGACCGCACCCAGCTCGATGGCCTTGTTGTAGACCTTGTCGACCGTTTCCTTGTCCGGCGCAGCGATGGCCGGCATCACGCCATTGCCACAACTGGCGGCCTTCTCGTCGTACGGGCCACCAATCGCCAGCATGGGCGCGCCCGGCCCCGTGCCATAGAAATGGAGACGTCCATTGTTGAAGACCTGTTTGGCTCCCATTTCGCCGAGAACCGCGTCATAAAAAGCGCAGGCCTTGGCCGTGTCATTCGAGCCGAGCGTGACATAAGCGAGCATGTTGTTTCCTCCTCTGGTGCATTCCAGAAAGGAACGGATACACGCCGCGACAACACGCGCAAGGGCTGACGCAGGGGATGTGCTTGACGTTGACGTGAGCGTCTGGTCTGAAACCCCCAAACTTTTCAGGAGAAAGCCCATGTCTGACATCCGTTTTGACGGTCGTGTTGCCATTGTTACAGGTGCTGGTGGTGGTCTTGGCCGCTGCCACGCCCTCGAACTCGCCCGTCGCGGCGCAAAAGTCGTGATCAACGACCTTGGCGCATCCATGGACGGCTCGGGCGGCAGCTCTGAAGCAGCCGAAGCCGTGGTCAAGGAAATCGAGGCCATGGGCGGCGAAGCCATCTCCAACGGATCGTCCGTCGCTGACGAGGCCGGCGTGAAGAAAATGATCGACGACACCATGGAAAAATGGGGCCGTATCGACATCATCATCGCCAATGCCGGCATCTTGCGCGACAAGTCGTTCTCGAAAATGACGACCCAGGACATCGACCTGGTCCTCGCCGTTCACCTGCGCGGCACGTTCCTGCCGGTCCACGCCGCATGGGACATTATGAAGGCGCAGAACTACGGCCGTATCGTCGTGACCACCTCCTCCACCGGTCTCTATGGCAACTTTGGCCAGGCCAACTATGGCGCAGGCAAGCTGGGCGTGGTCGGTATGATGAACACGCTGAAAATCGAAGGCGCGAAAAACGACATCAAAATCAACGCCGTCTGCCCGGTTGCTGCAACCCGTATGACCGAAGGCCTGATGCCGCCGGAAGCGCTTGAGCAGCTGAAACCGGAATACGTCACGCCGGGCGTGATGAACCTCGTGAAAGACGACGCCCCGACCGGCATGATCCTGTCGGCTGGCGCTGGCGCCTTCTCGATGGCCCGCATCGTCGAAACCCGCGGCGCCTATGTTGGCCAGGGCGAAGAACTCACCGCCGAAGCCGTTGCCGCCAAGTGGGACGAGATCACCGACACCAGCAAGACGCTGCCGGCCTTCACCTCCGGCGGCCAGCACGGCGCGAACATGTTCTCGCTCGTCGCTGAAGGCAAAAGCAAGGGCTGAAACAAGGGCTGATGCCCGGCCTCAGGCTTGCCAAATATGACGGCGAGGCGCAGGTTGTTCTCCTGAAAGGAGAACTTCCATGCGCCTCGCCGTTCTTTTGTTTTTCCCAATATTTCTAACCGGTTGCGCCTGGTTTCTCGAACCCGGGGCCGTGCCGGATTCGACAGGCCCCGAAGGTACGCTCGCCCCGGTAGAAGCAGAGCCTGCGCCAACCGGCCCACCGCTCGCCGCGGAAGGCGCCATGTGCAGTGGCATTGCAGCCATTCAGTGTGAAGACGGTCTCACCTGCATCTATGATGACGGTGTCTGCCACTCCATTGCGGACGCCGCAGGCACCTGCAAGAAGGCTGGCCCGTTCTGCACGAAGGAATACCGCCCGGTATGCGGCTGTGACGGGAAAACATATGGCAATCGCTGCGAGGCCTACGCCGCCGGTGTCAGCGTCGCCATCCCCGGAGAATGCGACGTGCAGGGCAGCTGAGTCACAGACATCCGTTTCCTGAATGAAGAATGGCCCGTAACTCTCTGGATACGGGCCATTTTTCAGAGATCCGCCTACAGGTTACTCAGCGTTCTGCATGGCCTTCAGGTACATGGAGTTCTTCGGCCTGGAGAAGACCCGCTCCACCATCGGCTCAAAGAATTCCAAAGGCTCGCTTTCATAGTCCGGATCGAAGGCGGCCTGGTCGTATTTATGACAGAACTCGGCACAGCGCTGATAGTGCGGGCTGTCCTTGAACTGCTCGCGCATGTTCTTGTCGAGGCCAAGATACTCAAAGAAGTAATAGCCCTGGAACGCCCCATGATTGGCGACCATCCAGAGGTTTTCCTCGGAAACGAAGGGCTTGAGGATCGCCGCGGCGACGTCCGGGTGGTTCATGCTGCCCAGCGTATCGCCAATATCGTGCAGCAAGGCGCAGACGACATATTCCTCATCCCGCCCGTCCCGATGGGCGCGTGTTGCGGTCTGCAGGGAATGTTGCAGGCGGTCGATCGGAAAGCCGCCGAAATCGCCGTCCAGCAGGCGTAGATGATCCAGGACGCGCTTGGCGAGCCCCTTGTTGAAGATGCGGGAATTCTCCTTGATGATGTCCCAGTCTTCCTGCGTACCTTCAAGCATCTCGCGAAATTTCGCGCGCTCGCCTCCTGCGTGTCCGTCAGCCATGTCTCGTTTCCTCCTGTCTTGTTTTATCAGGCGGCAGGATCGCCCCGCCGCCTGTTGTTCTTGTTCTCTGTCCTGCCCCGATCAGATCGGCGGAACAGCCGTCGGCGGCACGTCCTGATCTTCCTCGTGCACCTCAATCAGGCCGCGGCCGACATGGCTGCGCTTGCGGCTATAGAAGAAGTAGATGAGCAGGCCGATTGCCCCCCATACAGGCAGCACCATCTTCGCGACGAAAGGCAGGTTCAGGTACAGAGCGAGACAGCCAACCGCCGCGATCGGCGCAATGACCCAAACCAAAGGCGTGCGGAACGGCCGGAAGCGGCCCGGATCCGTCCGGCGCAGCATCATCACTGCAATGGCCACCATGAAGAAAGCGAAGAGCGTGCCGGAGTTCGAGATATCCGCCAGCTGCCCCACCGGGAAGAAAGCCGCCGCGATGGCAACGCAGATACCGGTAAAGATGGTCATCTTCCACGGCGTTTTGAATTTCGGGTGCACATCGGCGAGCTTTTCCGGCAGCAGGCCATCACGCGCCATGACGAAGAAGATCCGCGTCTGGCCATAGATCATCATCAGGATCACGGAAGGCAGCGCAATGGAGGCCGCAAGCCCTACAAGGTTGCCGATAACCGGGAAGCCGATGATGCGAAGAGTTTCAGCCAGCGCCTCATTGGAACAGACGATCGGCGCCTGATCCAGCGCCGCAAGTTCAGCACATCGCTGGGCAAAGCCCACCCCATCCGGCGGCAGGACCGCGCCGGCTGCATCGCGCAGGGGCTGGGCCCCGACAGTGCCGACCACGCCAGCAGCAACGAGAAAATAGAACACCGTACAGATTGCCAGAGACCCCAGCAGGCCGATGGGCACGTTGCGTTGCGGGTTCTTGGTTTCCTCCGCCGCTGTCGAAACCGCATCGAAGCCAACATAGGCGAAGAAGATTGTCGCCGCCGCGCCGACCACACCCAATCCGTCATGTCCAAGCAGGCCCGTCGGCATGAGGGGCGTGAAATTCTCCCCTTTCAGGATAGGCAGGCTCAGCACGATGAAAGCCGTCAGGGCGACGACCTTGATCGCCACAAGCACAGCATTCACTGAAGCGCTTTCACTGGTGCCAATCACGAGCAGCCAGGTCACCACCGCCGCAACGATAATCGCTGGCAGGTTCACCACGCCGTGGCTGAAATCGACTGATGGAATACCGCCTGCGAAGCCCCAGGCCGGGCCACTACTGAGCGCGCCGGGTAATGTAAATCCGGTCAAGTTCTCGACGAGGCCCATGACATAACCCGACCAGCCCACACAGACCGCAGAGGCGGCAACGGCATATTCCAGGATCAGTGCCCAACCCACCATCCAGGCCAGCAACTCCCCCATCACCGCGTATGTATATGTGTAGGCAGACCCCGATACCGGCACCATGGACGCAAGCTCTGAATAACAGAGCGCCGCCACCGCGCAGACAAAACCGGCAATCACAAAGGAGAACATCATCCCCGGTCCGGCCTTCTGGGCCGCTGCAGCGGTGAGAACGAAAATACCCGTGCCGATAACGGCGCCGATGCCAAGCATGGTCAACTGAAAGGCACCCAGGGACCGGTGCAGGGACTTCTTCTCCGCCGTCGCCAGAATAGCGTCGAGCGGCTTGATGCGGTCGAAAATCATGGGGAATGGCTCCGATATGGACGTCAGAGCCTATCCTTAATTACGGAGTGTACAAGACACTTCCCAAAGGAAGGCGCCTTCCCGTCTACAGGAAGGCGCCCACCTGGGCAGGATACGGAAGGCCGGGATTAATCCCAGAGCGCTCCCAGCATCAGCTGTTCGGCCCATGTTTCCCGCTGGGGCGAATATGCGGGTCCGCACCGGTCACAGACATGCTCGTGCAGCCTGCGCGCCAGCTGCCAGCTGGACTCCCCGGTCCGGCCACCGGCCTGCTCGACCGCCCCGACAATGAAGCGGAGCGTTTCTTCGTGCAGGTCGGCATTATCCTTGCCTTTGGCTTCAGCAAGGCGCCAGCCGGCAGGATCCTGACGCAAGGCCAGCACCGCCCGTTCCACACCATCGCGCAGGACGTAAACCGCCATCCGGCCCGCCGCGATGTCTGCCGTGAAGTCTCGCAGGCAGTTACGGAACTCCAGTGCGACCTGGTCCAGCGTCTTCCGGTCCATAACCCGAAAGAAAGCCGGCGGCAGATCCGGAGGTGCCAGCATGTCCCCGAAACGGAGAGGCTGCAGGTCCTCAGCGGCCATGTCGAACAGACGCACGGAAGAAACAGCCCGCTCCCACCGGCGTGCGATGGAAGCCGCCTGATCGATCCCACGCATACGAATGCTCAACCGGAAGGCATCAGCAAGATCATCCGCAGCCCCCTGTCGCGCAGGAATATGCCGAATGATCCTCGGCACCCGGAGCAATAACGGGAGACGGCGGAGAAGCTGGAGCTGGTCCGGCCGGAGATCCTCGGAGTGCCGTAACACCTGAGCCGTGCTCTCATCAGAAAAGAGAGACAGGAACAGGTCGTAGTCCGCCGCGTCCCAAAGGAGTTCCCCAAGCCGTGCAAGCACCTTCAGCAACCCGCCCGGCGCTTGCCCATGCATGAGCCACTTCGCAACGTCGCTGTCCTTGCCGTATTCAACGACACGGACGATGTCTTCCACATCCATGTCCCGTGCGAGCAGGATCGCCGCTGCGTGACGACGCGCTGCCGGCAAGGCCAGAAAGCCAGCATGTGGCGCAGGCCATACCATGGCGAGCGCCTCAGCATGGTTCCCGGCCAGGAACCGGAGCAAGGGCGTCATGGCGCCGGAACGGCCATGCGGCCGCACAAGACGCCGGGTCATGGGATTGCCCATGATCCACCTCCATTCGAATCGGCCAGACAGGAGAAATCTGTCTGTAGCCTGATTGAAATCAGATTTTCTGTGAGGTCAGACGTCCACCGGCAAACGCGCGGGGGACGCTGACAGCGCTCCCCATCGACTGAGGAGCAGGTTTGTGGCTTCACAACCGTGCTTCATCTGCTTGATCCGTTGGTTAGCTCAGACAGATATCCGAATACGGAAGACTGGCTGAAGAGAAATTGGCGTATAAGGCGTATGCGGGGCGGGCGTCAAGGAAAAATCGGGATTTCCGATCTCCCCCTGGCTGCCGCGCTGCCGATCGGCTTAGCGTGCCCGCCCTCACCGCGTGGCGGTGAGGCGTTCGAGGCTCAAATCGATCCACTGGATCGATTTGCCGTACGTCACACGGACGCCTCTCACCCCTTCACGCACACAACCTGTTTTAGCGTGTGGACAATCTCCACAAGGTCTGACTGCGCAGCCATGACGGCGTCGATGTCCTTGTAGGCCATCGGCGTTTCATCGATGACGCCAGCATCCTTGCGGCATTCCACACCCGCCGTTGCGGCGAGATGGTCCTCCACCGTGAAGGTGCGCTTGGCTTCACTGCGGGACATCGTCCGCCCTGCCCCGTGCGAGCACGAGCAGAAAGAGTCCGCATGCCCCTTTCCACGCACGATGAAGGATTTCGCCCCCATCGAACCCGGAATGATGCCCAGCTCACCCACCTTGGCGCTGACGGCACCCTTACGGGTAACCCAGACATTGGCACCGAAGTGGTGTTCCCGCTCGACGTAGTTGTGGTGGCAATTCACCGCCATCTTGTCGAGCGCGAAAGCCGGAAAATGATCACGCAAAGCAATCAGTACCCGGTCCATCATCACTTCGCGGTTGAGGCGCGCATAGTCCTGCGCCCAGCCGACAGCCATCACATAGTCGTCGAACAATTCCTCCCCTTCCATAAAGAAGGCGAGATCCTTGTCCGGCACATGATAGCCGAGAACCCGCTTCTCCAAAGCCTCACGGGCTTCCTGGATGAAGTAGGTCCCGAGGATGTTGCCCGTTCCGCGCGAACCGGAATGGAGCATCACCCAGACGCGATCCTCCTCATCGAGACAAAGCTCAATGAAGTGGTTCCCGCCCCCAAGCGTGCCGAGCTGTTTGGCAAACGCTGTGCGCTGGATACGCTTGTGCTTGCCGGTAATCAGTTCCAGCCGCTCATTGAGGCCTGAGGCACGCAAGGCCGTGGTGGCGCGCGTGGGGGCTTCCTTGTGGTTGCCACCGCGCCCGTTTCCCACCGGCACCTTCCGTTCAATCTCGTCGCGGACGGCGGCCAGGCTGTCCGGCAACTGGGGCGCCGTCAGGCTGGTGCGTACCGCCATCATGCCGCAACCGATGTCGACACCGACAGCAGCCGGAATGATCGCCCCCTTGGTCGGGATCACCGATCCAACAGTCGCGCCGCGCCCGAAATGCACGTCCGGCATCACGGCGAGGTGGGAATGCACGAACGGCAGGCCGGCAACATTCTCCAGCTGCTCGCGCGCGGCATCTTCCACCGGCACACCTTTCACCCAGGCCTTGATGCGGCCCCCGGCAAAGGTTTCGAACGCTTCAAATTCACTCATCGTCTTTTGGTCTGGGGATACAGACCCCTCCTTATCTAGCCCGCCGCGCGGCCCCTTCGGATTTCAGACAAGAAAAAACCCTCCGGGCGTTACGCGCGGAGGGCGGCAAAAGACCCTTCCAGGTCCCGGGACTGACTGTCAGCCCCTATCCAGCAACCTCCATGCAGAATCGCTCGCTGCCCTCGTACAGGGCTGCGTCGTTCCTTGGTTGATTGAGATACCGATTGGTCATCGGGGGTCTCCGTTGCTGAATGGAGGCGCCGTATGATGGAACGCGCCGCATGCGTCAACCGAAAAAATAAAGAACCCCGGAGCGAAACTCCGGGGTTCTTTGATTTCCTTGCGGAAAAATCTCTGCTCGGATTATTCGCCGGCTTCGAGTTCAGCCTCGTGGCGTGCCTTGTCAGCGGCGCCCTTGGCAGACTCGTCACGATCAACGAGTTCCAGAACAGCAACCGGTGCGTTGTCGCCATGGCGGAAGCCGGCTTTCAGCACGCGGGTGTAGCCGCCATTACGGTCCTTGTAACGCTCGCCGAACACGTCGAACAGCTTGCGGACAGCGTCTTCGTTGCGGACCTTGGAGAGGGCCTGACGACGGGCAGCCAGGTCACCCTTCTTGGCGAGGGTCACCAGCTTGTCCATCAGCGGGGCCATTTCCTTGGCCTTCGGCAGAGTCGTAACGATCTGCTCGTGCTCGATCAGGCTTGCGGCCATGTTGGCGAACATCGCCTTCCGGTGGGAAGTCGATTTGTTCAGAATTCTGTGTCCGAGGCGATGGCGCATTGTGCTTATCCTTCAGGAGGTGGTCAGGCCCCCGTCTGAGTTTCGGGTCCTATAGGTGGTCGTCGTATTTCTTGGCAAGGCCTTCGATGTCTTCAGGCGGCCAATCCGGCACTTCCATGCCGAGGTGGAGGCCAAGACCAGCGAGGACTTCCTTGATCTCGTTCAGCGACTTGCGGCCGAAGTTCGGAGTGCGAAGCATTTCCGCTTCCGACTTCTGGATCAGGTCGCCAATGTAAACGATGTTGTCGTTCTTCAGGCAGTTTGCCGAACGCACGGAGAGTTCCAGCTCGTCCACCTTCTTGAGGAGGACCGGGTTGAAGCCGAGGTCGGTTTCTTCCGTCTGGGTGCCGGCTTCCAGCGTCGGTTCTTCGAAATTGATGAAGAGCTGCAGCTGGTCTTGCAGGATACGTGCGGCATAAGCCACAGCGTCTTCCGGCGTCACAGAACCATCGGTTTCGATGTCGAGGGTCAGCTTATCGAAGTCGAGCTTCGTGCCTTCACGGGTGTCTTCCACCTGATAGCCAACACGGCGCACAGGCGAATAGATCGCGTCGATCGGGATATAGCCGATCGGTGCATCTTCCGGACGGTGTGCATCTGCCGGGACATAGCCCTTGCCGGTCGCAATGGTGAATTCCATGCGCACTTCAGCGCCCTCATCGAGGGTACAGATGACGTGGTCAGGATTGAGGATCTTGGTATCGCCGGAAGCTTCGATCTGGCCAGCTTTCACTTCGCCAGGACCGGTTGCCTTCAGCACCATGCGCTTCGGCGTGTCGCTCTCCATGAAGATTGCGACCTGCTTCAGGTTCAGGACGATCGTGGTGACGTCTTCACGCACGCCCGGAATAGCGGAGAATTCGTGAACGACGTTGTCGATCTGGACGCCGATGATGGCAGCGCCCTGCAGAGAAGAGAGCAGCACGCGGCGCAGGGCGTTGCCCAGCGTCGTACCATAGCCACGCTCCAGCGGCTCGATGACGAGCTTCGCCTTGCGCTTCGGGTCGTATCCAGCCTGAACCACCGGGCGATTCGGGCGGATCAGCTCTTTCCAGTTACGGTCGTTGACGGCGGTGTTCTCTGCCATGTGTGGCGATCCTCAAAAATCGGATGGCGGCGCGATATGGTCGCGCCACCGGGAAAATTCAATCCGTTTAGACGCGGCGGCGCTTCGGCGGGCGGCAGCCATTGTGCGGGATCGGCGTGGTGTCGCTGATCGCCGTCACAGTGAGGCCGGCAGCCTGAAGGGCACGCAGGGCGCTCTCACGGCCCGAACCCGGACCACGCACCAGAACCTCAACGGTCTGCAGGCCGTGTTCCATTGCTTTCTTGGCAGCATCTTCAGCAGCCATCTGGGCAGCATACGGGGTCGATTTACGCGAACCCTTGAAGCCCATCGTGCCCGAGGACGACCAGGAAATCGTGTTTCCCTGTGCGTCGGTGATGGTCACCATGGTGTTGTTGAAGCTGGAGTTCACATGAACAACACCCGAAGTGATGTTCTTGCGCTCTTTGCGGCGGACGCGGGTCGTCTCACGAGCCATTTCGAACTACCCTTACTTCTTCTTGCCGGCGATCGGCTTGGCCGGGCCCTTGCGGGTACGGGCGTTGGTGTGCGTACGCTGGCCGCGAACCGGCAGCTTGCGGCGATGACGCAGGCCACGATAGCAGCCGAGATCCATCAGGCGTTTGATGTTCATCGAAGTCTCACGACGCAGGTCACCTTCGACCATGTAATCGGAGTCGATGGTTTCACGGATCTTGATGACTTCAGCGTCGGTCAGCTCGTTCACGCGGCGCGTCTCATCAACGCCCACCTTGTCGCAGATTTCCTTCGCGAAAGCCGGACCAATGCCATGGATGTACCGCAGCGCAATAACGACGCGCTTATTGGTCGGGATGTTTACGCCTGCAATACGGGCCAAAGCCGGTTCTCCTCAAGCGGACTGTTCAAACATTAAAAGCGCGCCGAGCCGGAAATCGGTCCGCCTCGCGCGCCGGCGATTAAGCCTTAAGCTAAGAATGGAGGCTTATAACTGCGGAAATTAACGCGTCAACAGCGGAATCCCAGCTTTATGCCGTCTCTTTCAGCGCATTGTCGATCTGTGTCGCGACAGCCTCAATCGCAGCCATTCCATCGACTTCCGTGAGGATGCCACGCTCTGCATAGATCGGCACCAGCGGAGCGGTATCCTCGTAATACTTCTCAAGACGTTTCGAGAAGGTTGCCGGATTGTCGTCCTTACGTCCCTGCTCTTCAAAACGCTTGGTCACACGCTCCAGAAGCTGCTCGTCATCGACCACCAGGCGGATGACACGGTGAACTTCCGAGCTACGCGACTTCAGAAGCTCGTCCAGAGCTGCCGCCTGCCCGACCGTACGGGGAAAGCCATCGAAGATGAAACCCGCAGCGCCCTTGTGAGCGGTGAGCTGTTCGTCGATGAGGGCGATCACGATCTCGTCGGAGACAAGACCACCTTCATCCATGATGGTGGCGACACGCTGGCCAAGCTCAGAGCCGGACGCGCGCGCAGCGCGCAACATGTCTCCGGTGGAGAGCTGGATAAAGCCACGCTCCTCAACCAGGCGTTTTGCCTGCGTGCCCTTCCCGGCCGCAGGCGGCCCGAACAGAATTAGGTTCATCTTTTACGGCCCCCGAGCTTCGACTTCTTGATCATGCCTTCATATTGATGCGCAATCAAATGCGACTGTATCTGCGTCACGGTGTCCATTGTCACCGACACCACGATCAGCAGCGACGTCCCCCCGATATAGAATGGGATCTCGGGAAAATACCGCCGAAGCAGTTCGGGCAGAACACAGACAAAGGTCAGATAAAGCGCACCGATAACGGTAAGGCGAGTCAGCACATAGTCGAAGTAGGCTGCCGTATTCGAGCCAGGACGAATCCCCGGGATAAAACCGCCATATTTCCGGAGGTTATCTGCCGTTTCCTCGGGATTAAACATGATCGAGGTGTAGAAGAAGGTAAAGAAGATCACCAGCACACAATAGGAAATGATGTGCGTCCACGTGCCGGCAGAGAAGTTGGCCGCCAGCCAGGACAGAGCACCGTTGACCTCGCCATCACCTGCCGCGCCAGCTGCATTCCCGCCCATGAAACCAACAATGGTCAGGGGCAGCATCAGCAGTGCCGACGCGAAGATTGGGGGAATCACGCCAGCCGTGTTGATCTTCAGCGGCAGGAAGCTCTTCTGTCCCTGCGCAAAACCATGCGCCTGCTGGCGCTTCGGATACTGGATCAGCAGCCTGCGCTGCGAGCGTTCCATGAACACGATAAACACAACCAGTGCGATCACCATGGCGGCGATGGCGATGACGAACACAATGTTCACCGATGTCGCGCGCGCCTGGCTAATCAGGTTCACAATTGCTTTCGGCAGTTCTGCAACGATACCGGAGAAGATGATCAGTGAGACACCGTTGCCAATGCCTCGTGCCGTGATCTGCTCCCCCATCCACATCAGCAGCATCGTGCCGCCCGTCAGGGTGACAACACCGGTAAGGATGAAGAACGGCCCGGAAATGCCGTCGATCCGGACATGCGAGAGGCCGGACGCTATTGCGAAAGACTGAACCAGCGCGAAAGCAAGCGTCAGATAGCGAGTATACTGGTTGATCTGCTTGCGGCCCGCCTCGCCTTCCTTCTTCAGCTTTTCAAGCGTCGGAGAGGCCTGGGTCATCATCTGGATGATGATGGATGCCGTGATGTAAGGCATCACATTCAGGGCGAAGATCCCCATCCGCTCCACAGCACCACCGGCAAACATGTTCATGTTGCCCAGCAGGCCGCCAGCCTGGCTTTCAAAGATCGAAGCGTAAGCGACCGGATCAAGCCCCGGAATCGGGACGAACGTACCGAGCCGGAAGAGCAGCAACATGCCCAGAGTAAACAGGATGCGATTCTGGAGATCCTTGGCCTTGGCGAAGGTTCCCAGATTTACATTGCGAGCCATCTGTTCTGCGGCATTGGCCATCGACGCTCGATCTCCCTGAAAATGCGTGCGCCGCCAAAATCGGCGGCGTCACGGTGTTTGTGAAGGGGTTCCGGGTAAAAACCGCTGTTTATTCTGCAGCCGTGTCTTTCGAGGCACCCGTAACCGTCACCTTGCCGCCAGCCTTTTCAACGGCTTCGATGGCAGCCTTGGAGGCACCGGTCACTGTGATGTTGAGGTTTTTCGGCGCCGGCCCCTTGGCCAGCAGGCGAACGCCGTCGCGGACGTTGCGCACGAGGCCGGAAGCGACCAGCGTCTCTTCGGTCACGTTCGACGCGTCCAGCTTGCCAGCTTCAACAGCCTTGGTAACGCGGCCCAGGTTGACCCAGGACATCGTCTTCTGGCCGCGCGGCGTGAAGCCACGCTTCGGCAGGCGCATGTAGATTGGCATCTGGCCGCCTTCGAAGCCATTGATGGCAACGCCGGAACGGGCCTTCTGACCTTTGACACCGCGGCCACCCGTCTTGCCCTTGCCCGAGCCGACGCCGCGGCCGATGCGCATGCGCTGCTTGGTGGAGCCTTCAGCGGGGGACAGTTCGTTGAGTTTCATCGTTCTATCTTCCGATACGTCTTGATGGTTGGGGCGGCGGCGATGCGGCACGAGGCCTTATTCGCCGACCACCTCGACCAGGTGGGCCACTTTGCGGATCATGCCGCGCACGGCCGGAGTGTCTTCGAGTTCCTTGGTCCGGCCGACCTTGTTCAGGCCGAGGCCGACCAGCGTCTGGCGCTGTTCAGGCTTGCGGCCGATCGGGCTGCCGGTCTGGCGGACGGTAAGCTTGGCTTTCGACATGTCGTTACCCTTCCCTAGGCTCAGGCTTCAACGACGCCGGCTTCCGACGCACCATCGGTGCGGCGGCCAACCACGTCCTGGACTTTCAGGCCACGCTTGGAAGCGACGGAACGCGGGCTGGCCTGTTCCTTCAGAGCGTCAAAGGTAGCACGGACCATGTTGTACGGGTTCGAGGAGCCGATCGACTTGCCGACGACGTCATGGACACCCAGCACTTCCATAACGGCACGCATCGGACCGCCAGCGATCACACCGGTACCGGGAGGTGCTGCGCGCAGCACGACCTTGCCAGCGCCCCAACGGCCTTTGCCGTCATGGTGCAGCGTGCGGCCTTCGCGCAGCGGGATGCGAACCATGTTGCGCTTGGCTTCTTCCGTCGCCTTGCGGATCGCTTCCGGAACTTCGCGGGCTTTACCCTTGCCGAAGCCGGCACGGCCCTTCTGGTCACCAACCACGACGAGGGCTGCGAAACCGAAGTTCTTACCACCCTTCACGGTCTTGGCGACGCGGTTGATGCCAACCAGCTTGTCGACGAATTCAGACTGCTCCTCGTCGCGATCGCGATTCCGGCGGCCTCTTCCTCTTTCTTCAGCCATAGGGCCTCTCCTTAGAATTTGAGACCGCCCTCACGGGCGGCGTCTGCCAGGGCTTTCACCCGGCCGTGGAACATGTAGCCGCCGCGGTCGAAGACAACGTCTTCAACACCGGCTTTCTTGGCGCGCTCTGCCAGGATCTTGCCGACCTGAGCAGCCGCGGACGTGTCAGCGCCGGTCTTGGAACCACCGAGAATGTCCTTTTCCAGCGTCGAAGCCGAAGCGAGCGTGATGCCCTTCTCGTCGTCGATGATCTGGGCGGAGATGTTCTTGTGGCTGCGCGCAACCGACAGGCGCGGACGGCCTTCGGCGACCTTCCGGAGCTTGGTACGGACGCGCTGTGCGCGGCGCTGCATCTTTTCGCGTGAGCTTTTCATGGCGTTACTTCTTCTTACCTTCCTTACGGCGGACGTATTCGCCCGCGTAACGGATACCCTTGCCTTTATAAGGCTCCGGCGAACGGTACTTGCGGATTTCGGAGGCGACCTGGCCGACCACCTGCTTGTCAGCGCCCGTGATGACGACTTCCGTCGGCTTGGACGATGCCAGTGTGATGCCTTCCGGCGCCGCATAGACCACATCGTGCGAGAAGCCGAGGGCCAGTTTCACATCCTTGCCCTGCATCTGGGCACGATAACCGACGCCGACCAGTTCGAGCGTCTTCTCGTAACCCTTGGACACGCCTTCAATCATGTTGGCGGCGCGCGAACGGGCCGTGCCCCACTGCGTGCGGGCAACCGGATCGAGGGCCTGAGCCAGCGTCGGAGGACGCTTGCCACGGGCTTTCTCGGCTTCGATGCGATCGTTTGCAGCCTTCATGATGTCTTCGCGCGGCGAGACGGAAAGCTCATTGCCTTCCAGTTTCGGCGTGATGACTTCAACAACCGTCAGGGAGAGTTCACCCTTCGGGCCTTTGGCCTTGATCGTCTGTCCTTCGACCGTCACCGTGGTGCCGGCAGGGATCTCAATCGGGAGTTTTCCAATACGTGACATGGTGTTCTCCTAGAAGACCCGGCAGAGCACTTCGCCGCCGACATTCTCGGCGCGGGCAACGTTATCGGACATCACACCTTTCGAAGTCGAAAGGATGGAGATGCCGAGGCCGTTACGCACCAGCGGGATGTCGGAGACCGAAGAGTACACGCGGCGGCCGGGTTTGGAGACGCGTTTGATCTCCGAGATGACCGGCTGGCCTTCGTAATACTTGAGCTCGATTTCCAGGTTCTTGTGACCGTCTTTTTCAATCTCGGTGTAGCCGCGGATGTAGCCCTCGGACATGAGGACCTCCAGAACGCGACCCCGGAGCTTCGAAGCCGGAGTGACAACTGTAGACATGCCGCGCATCTGAGCGTTGCGGATGCGGGTCAGCATATCGCCGAGGGGATCGGAAATGTTCATGTGTACCCTCCTCTCTTACCAGCTGGACTTCACGAGGCCGGGGATCTGACCGTTCGAGCCAAGCTCGCGCAGCGCGATCCGCGACATTTTGAGTTTGCGATAGTAGCCGCGCGGACGCCCGGACACTTCACAGCGATTACGCACACGGTTCGGCGCGGAATTACGCGGCAGCTCAGCCAGTTTCAGGCGGGCCTTGTAGCGCTCTTCCAGCGACAGGTTCTCATCCATCGCCGCCGCTTTCAGCTTCTCGCGCTTTGCAGCATAGCGCTCCACCAGCTTCTGGCGTTTCGCGTTTTTCTCGATTGCGCTCTTCTTTGCCATATCAGCAGTCTCCTGGGCGCTAGTTGCGGAACGGGAAGCCACACTCGGCGAGGAGTGCCTTGGCTTCTTCGTTCGTTGCGGCGGTGGTGCAGACGATGATGTCCATACCGCGGATGTCATCGACCTCGTCGTAATTGATCTCCGGGAACACGATGTGTTCCTTCAGACCCATGGCGTAGTTGCCACGGCCATCGAAGCTCTTGCCGTTCAGACCACGGAAGTCTTTCACGCGCGGCAGGGCGATGTTGGTCAGACGATCGAGGAACTCGTACATGCGGTCGCGGCGCAGGGTCACCTTGCAGCCGATCAGCATGCCTTCGCGGAGCTTGAAGCCTGCGATCGATTTGCGGGCCTTCGTAGCGACCGGCTTCTGGCCGGCGATCCGCTCAAGCTCGGCCAGGGCCGACTTGATCTTCTTGGAGTCCGCGACAGCTTCGCCGACGCCCATGTTGATCACGACCTTGTCCAGTTTCGGGATCATCATCGGGTTCGAGTAGTTGAACTGATCCTGCAGCTTGGTGCGGATCTGCTCGCGGTACTTCGTCTTCAGACGGGGTTCGTATGCCTCAGACATCGATGGATTCCCCAGAGCGTTTGGCATAGCGCGTCTTGCGACCATGCTCGTCGGTTTTGAAACCCACGCGGACAGCTTTGCCATCGCGCGGATCGGTGAGCGCCACGTTCGAGACGTGAAGCGGTGCTTCGAACGTCTTCAGACCGCCTGCATCCATCTGGGTCGGCTTCTGGTGACGTTTCACAACGTTCACGCCGCGTACGACGACGCGGTTCTCATCCGGGATCACCTTCAGGACTTCGCCCTTGGTGCCCTTGTCGCGGCCGGCGATCACGACAACCGTGTCGCCCTTCTTGATCTTCGCAGCCATGTTACAGGACCTCCGGGGCCATGTTGGCGATCTTGACCTGGTTCTTGCCGCGCAGTTCACGCGGAACCGGGCCGAACACGCGGGTGCCGATCGGCTCGCCATTGTTGTTGATCAGAACGGCGGCGTTCGTATCGAAACGAATGGTTGAGCCGTCCGGGCGGTTGATGTCCTTTGCGACGCGAACGACAACGGCCTTGCGGACATCACCCTTCTTGACGCGGCCGGTCGGGATCGCTTCCTTGATGGAGACCACGATCACGTCACCAACGGAGGCATAACGACGGCCTGCGCCACCCAGCACCTTGATGCACTGGACGCGGCGCGCGCCGGAGTTGTCAGCCACCCGCAGGTTGCTCTGCATCTGGATCATGCGTCACTCCCTTCACCGGTAACGAGTTCCCAACGCTTCAGTTTGGACTTCGGCGTGCACTCTTGAATGGTGACCGTCTGCCCCTCGACGGCGACATTGCCTTCGTCGTGAGCGTGGTACTTCTTCGAGCGGCGAACGATCTTTTTCATCACCGGGTGGGTGAAGGTCCGTTCGACGCGAACGATTGCGGTCTTGTTCTGCTTGGCGGAGACCACGACGCCTTCCATGATACGCTTGGGCATGATCCCTCTCCTTACGCCTTGCCTGCCTGGGCCTTCTCGCGCATCAGAGTCTTCACGCGAGCAATGTCGCGGCGGACTTCAGAAACGCTGGAAGTCTTTTCCAGCTGGCCGGTGGCCGCCTGGAAACGCAGGTTGAACTGTTCCTTCTTCAGCCGAACCAGGTCTTCCTTGAGCTGGTCAGCCGACTTCGCCTTCAAGTCTTCGAGGCGTGCTTTGGTCTTGCGAGCCATGATCAGATCCCCTCGATACGCTTGATGATTTTGGTTTTGATCGGAAGCTTGGCAGCGCCGAGGCGCAGGGCTTCACGGGCAATGTCTTCCGGCACGCCGTCGATTTCGAACAGGATGCGGCCCGGAGCAACGCGCGAGACCCAACGGTCCACGGAGCCCTTACCCTTACCCATACGAACTTCGATCGGCTTGGCCGACACCGGCACATCCGGGAATACGCGGATCCACACTTTACCCTGACGCTTCATCTCGCGGGTAATGGCACGGCGGGTCGCTTCGATCTGGCGCGCGGTGACGCGTTCCGGCTCGAGCGCCTTCAGGCCGAACTCGCCGAATGCCAGCGAGAAACCAGCCTTGGAATTCCCGCGGATCTGGCCCTTGAAGGCCTTGCGGAATTTGGTTCGCTTCGGTTGACGCATCTCTTATGCTCCGGCGGTCTGTGCGCCCGTTGCCGGGCCGCGCTGGTTAGCATTTGCACGTGCACGGGACTGGCCGGACGATTCCAGGCGCTTGTCCTGTGCCATCGGGTCGTGCTCGAGGATCTCGCCTTTGTAGACCCAGACCTTGATCCCGATGATGCCGTAGGTGGTTTCGGCTTCGGCAGTGCCGTAGTCGATGTCGGCGCGCAGCGTGTGCAGCGGCACGGAACCTTCAGCATACTTCTCGGTACGCGCGATCTCGGCGCCACCGAGGCGGCCGGAGACCATGATCTTCACACCGTCTGCGCCGAGGCGCATGGCGGACTGAATGGCGCGCTTCATCGTGCGGCGGAACGAAGCCCGGCGCTCAAGCTGGCGGGCGATGTCGTCAGCGATCAGCGTCGCGTCGATTTCCGGCTTACGGATTTCGACGAGGTTCACGCGGACTTCGTCCTCGGTCATCTTCGACAGGTCCTTGCGGAGCGTCTCGATGTCCCCACCCTTCTTGCCGATCACGAGACCCGGGCGGGCCGTGTGGATCGTGATAAGGCATTTCTTGTGCGGGCGCTCGATGATGATCTTCGAGATGCCGGCTTGCTTGAGGCGCTTGCGGATTTCCTTACGGATCGCAATGTCCTCGTGCAGCAGACGGCCATAGTCGGCGCTGTCTGCGTACCAGCGGCTGTCAGACGTCCGGTTGATGCCAAGACGCAGGCCGATCGGATTTACTTTCTGACCCATCAGGCAGCCTCCGCTTCCATGCTCGTGTCACGCAGCACAATGGTGAGCTGCGCGAAGGGTTTCTGGATCGGTGCAGCGCGACCGCGGGCGCGGGCCCGGATACGCTTCATCACCAGGTTCTTGCCAACGTGGGCCTCAGCAACGACCAGGCTGTCGATGTCGAGGTTGTGGTTGTTCTCAGCGTTCGCGATGGCGCTCTGCAGCAGTTTGCGAACATCCTTGGCCGGACGTTTCGGCGAGAACTGCAGCTCAGCCAGAGCCCGCTCGACCGGAAGGCCGCGGATCTGCTGCGCCAGCAGGTTCAGCTTCTGCGGGCTGGAACGGTACATGCGCAGGACGGCGCGCGATTCGTTCGATGCCTGCTTCGGAGGATTCTTGGCCTTACCCATGGCTTACTTCCTCTTCGCTTTCTTGTCCGCGCCGTGGCCGTAGTAGGTGCGGGTCGGGGCGAATTCGCCGAACTTGTGACCCACCATCTCTTCCGACACGGTGACGGGGATGAACTTGTTGCCATTGTGGACCTGGAAATTCAGGCCAACGAATTGCGGCATGATCGTCGAGCGGCGCGACCAGGTCTTGATCACGGTACGTTTCTCGGCGGAACGAGCTTCCTCTGCTTTCTTCAGCAGGTAGCCGTCGACGAACGGGCCTTTCCAGACAGAACGGGGCATGTCTCGTGGCTCCTGTTAGCGTTTCGCGTTACGGCGACGGATGATCAGACGATCCGTAGCCTTGTTCTTGCGGGTCTTGGGACCACGGGTCTTCTTACCCCACGGCGTCACCGGGTGACGGCCGCCGGACGATTTACCTTCACCACCACCGTGCGGGTGGTCGACCGGGTTCATCACAACACCGCGGACAGATGGGCGCTTGCCGAGGTGGCGCTTGCGGCCGGCCTTGGAGAGCACCTGGTTCATGTTGTCCGGGTTGGACACAGCGCCGACCGTGGCCAGGCAGCTGTCCATCACCATGCGCAGTTCGCCCGAAGCGAGCTTGATCTGCGCATAGCCACCATCGCGGCCGACGAGCTGGGCGTAGGTACCGGCAGAGCGGACCATCTGAGCGCCCTTCTGCGGCTTCATCTCGATGTTGTGGATGATGGTACCGACCGGGATGTTCTTGAGCGGCAGCGTGTTGCCCGGCTTGATGTCAGCCGTTGCGGAAGTGATGACGGTGTCGCCGACTTCCAGGCGCTGCGGCGCGATGATGTAGGACAGCTGGCCGTCCTCATACTTGATCAGCGCGATGAAGGCCGTGCGGTTCGGATCGTACTCAAGGCGTTCGACGGTTGCCGGAACGTCCCAGCGGTTACGCTTGAAGTCGACCTTGCGGTACAGCTTCTTCGCGCCACCGCCGATACGGCGTGCCGTGATGCGGCCTTTATTGTTGCGTCCGCCCTTCTTGGTCAGGCCTTCGGTGAGCGCCTTGACCGGCTTGCCCTTGTGAAGCTCTGAACGGTCGACCAGCACGAGCTGGCGGCGGCCGGGCGAAGTCGGGTTGAATGTCTTCAGTGCCATAATATTCGTCCTTCCCGCTTACAGGCCCGTCGTGATGTCGACAGACTGGCCTTCAGCAAGCGTCACAATGGCTTTCTTGATGTCGTTGCGACGACCAGCATAGCCACGGAAGCGCTTGGTCTTGCCCTTCTGGAGGATCGTGTTGACCTTGGTCACGTCGACCTTGAACAGGGCTTCGACAGCGTCCTTGATCTGCTTCTTGTCGGCATCGATGGCGACTTCGAATACGATCTTGTTGTGCTCAGCGACCAGTGTCGACTTCTCGGTGATGAGAGGACGGCGCAGGACGTCATAGTGGTGGGGTTGCACGTCAGCCATGACGATCAGGCCTCCTTCGATCCGTCGAAGCGCGCCTGGATACCCTCGGCAGCTTCCTTGGTGATGACCAGCGTCTTGCGGCGCAGAATGTCGTAAACGTTCAGGCCGGCGACCGGCAGCACGTCGATGTTCGGGATGTTGCGAGCCGCTTTGGCGAAGTTCTCGTCAACGGCAGCGCCCGAAATGATCAGTGCGTTCTCGATGCCGAGACCTGCGAACTGGCCAACCAGCTCCTTCGTCTTGGCGGAGGTCAGAACAGCTTCGTCCAGAACGAGGATCGCATCACCCTTCACTTTCGAAGAGAGCGCGTGGGCCAGAGCCATCTTGCGGACCTTCTTCGGCAGGTCGTGGGCGTGGCTGCGAACGCGCGGGCCGTGGGCGATACCGCCACCGACGAAGATCGGAGCGTTACGCGAACCATGACGTGCGCCGCCGGAGCCTTTCTGGCGGATGTACTTCTTGGTCGTGCGGTTCACTTCACCGCGCGACTTGGTCTTGTGCGTACCGGCCTGACGGCGCGCGAGCTGCCAGCGAACGGTGCGCTGCAGGATGTCGTCGCGGATCTCGTCGATACCGAAGATCGCATCGTCGACCGTGATATTGCCGGCAGCTTTGCCAGCCAGGGTTTTGACTGCGAGTTCCATTATTCGGCGCTCTCTTGCTTGGTGGTGCCTTCAGGGGCCTTGAACGAACCGGCTGCCGGCGTGTCGGCATGCGGCGCCTTCTTCACAGCGTCGCGGAGTTCCACGAAGGCGCCATTGTGACCGGGGACTGCGCCCTTCACGAGGATCAGGCCACGATCGACGTCCGTACGGACGACTTCGATGTTCTGAGTGGTCACGCGCTCAACGCCGTAGTGACCGGCCATCTTCTTTCCTTTCCACACGCGGCCCGGATCCTGGTTTGCACCAGTCGAACCGTGGGAACGGTGAGAGATCGACACACCGTGCGTGGCGCGGAGACCGCCAAAGTTCCAGCGCTTCATGGCACCGGAGAAACCTTTACCGATCGTCAGGGCAGCAACGTCGACTTTCTGACCAACAGCAAAGTGGTCAGCCAGGACAGTCGCGCCCACTTCCGGCAGGTCGCCAGAGACGCGGAATTCTTTCAGCTTGCGCTTCGGCGCAACGCCGGCTTTCGCGAACTGGCCACGCATCGCCTTGGACGTGCGCTTGGCCTTCTTCTCGCCGACACCCATGATGACAGCCTTGTAACCGTCAGTGCGGGTGACTTCGCCGCCTTTCTTGGTGGTGACGGTGCGCTCGTCTTCCGTGCGCACGCCGACGACCTGACAGCCGTCAAGCGACAGAACGGTCACCGGAACGTGACGACCTTCGTCATCGAATACGCGCGTCATGCCGACTTTGCGGGCAAGCACGCCGGTACGGGCTGCTGGCAGAGCCATTAACGGCCTCCCTCAAGCTTGATTTCGATGCCGACGCCGGACGACAGGTCGAGCTTCATGAGCGCGTCCACGGTCTGCGGGGTCGGGTCCACGATGTCGAGGATGCGCTTGTGCGTGCGGATCTCGAACTGTTCGCGGGATTTCTTGTCGATGTGGGGCGAGCGGTTCACGGTGAAGCGCTCGATACGTGTTGGCAGCGGGATCGGGCCTTTCACTTCAGCGCCCGTGCGCTTTGCCGTGTTCACGATCTCTTTCGCCGACATGTCGAGGGCGCGGTGATCGAAGGCTTTCAGCCTGATCCGGATATTTTGTCGTTCCATCGTCTCGGTCCGTCCGCACAAAACACATCTGCCCGTGGGCAAATCAGCATGCGCCCGGGCGTCCGTGGGATTGAATTGTCTGTTTCGAGGGAGCGTTCGCTGTATAAAAAAGCGCTGCCATCCCGGCGAAGTGGGCGGTTTATGGGATCGGGGAGCCCACGTCAACCGACTCGCACAATGAATCTGCAGATATAACGGTGCTTCAGCGCAGCAGGCCGCAGTAGAGAGGCCGGTTTCCTGCCCCCTACCCCGTTGGATATGCCCAGTTCATCAAGAAATCGCTTCTCAGGTGAGATTCCGAACGTAATTCCTGAGGTTAACTCACCTTTATCGCAACAAAAAAGGCCGCCCTTATGGGCGGCCTTTTCGATTCTCTTGGGCCTTGAGAGCCCGGAAGGACTTAGTCCTTGATGGCCGAGACGACGCCGGCGCCGACCGTGCGGCCACCTTCGCGGATAGCGAAGCGCAGGCCCTGGTCCATGGCGATCGGGGTGATCAGCTCGACGTCCATCTTCACGTTGTCGCCCGGCAGGACCATTTCCTTGTCAGCCGGAAGCGTCACGATGCCCGTCACGTCCGTCGTACGGAAGTAGAACTGCGGACGGTAGTTCGTGAAGAACGGCGTGTGACGGCCGCCTTCTTCCTTGGTCAGGATGTAGGCCTCGGCTTCGAACTTGGCGTGCGGCTTGATCGAGCCCGGCTTGGCCAGAACCTGGCCGCGCTCAACGCCTTCACGGTCCACACCGCGCAGCAGCGCGCCGATGTTGTCGCCAGCCTGGCCCTGGTCGAGCAGCTTGCGGAACATTTCAACGCCCGTACAGGTCGTCTTCACGGTCGGGCGGATACCGACGATCTCGATTTCCTCGCCAACCTTGATGATGCCCTGCTCCACACGGCCGGTCACAACCGTACCGCGGCCGGAGATCGAGAACACGTCTTCCACCGGCATCAGGAACGGCTTGTCCAGCGGACGTTCCGGCGTCGGGATGTACTCGTCGACGGCTGCCATCAGTTCAAGGATCTTGTCCTTGCCGATATTGTCGTCACGGCCTTCCACAGCGGCCAGAGCCGAACCGGCGATGATCGGAATATCGTCGCCCGGGAATTCGTAGGACGACAGCAGTTCGCGAACTTCCATCTCGACGAGCTCGAGCAGCTCTTCGTCATCGACCTGATCAACCTTGTTCAGGAACACGACCAGCGCCGGCACGCCAACCTGGCGGGCAAGCAGGATGTGCTCGCGGGTCTGCGGCATCGGGCCGTCAGCGGCGTTCACAACCAGGATCGCGCCGTCCATCTGGGCCGCACCGGTGATCATGTTCTTCACATAGTCAGCGTGTCCGGGGCAGTCGACGTGGGCGTAGTGACGGTTTTCCGTCTCGTATTCCACGTGCGCCGTGTTGATCGTGATGCCGCGTGCCTTCTCTTCCGGCGCAGAGTCGATGTCCGCATAGGACTTCGCTTCACCACCGGATGCCGCAGCCAGCGTCATCGAAATCGCTGCCGTCAGCGTCGTCTTGCCGTGGTCAACGTGGCCAATCGTGCCGATGTTCACGTGCGGCTTGTTACGCTCAAACTTTGCCTTGCCCATCGGGCCTCTCCTTCATTCAAACTGTTGGCCGGAACTCCGACCGGATTTCCTTAAGAACCAGAAACTTCCGAGATGATCTTCTGAGCTTCCGCACGCGGAACCTCGTCATAGTGTGCGAAGATCATCGTGAACTGGGCCCGTCCCTGAGACATGCCGCGCAGGTCGGACACGTAACCGAACATGTTCACCAGCGGCACGAAGGCCTTGATCGCCACAGCATTACCACGCGGCTCTGAACCCTGGATCTGGCCACGGCGAGAGTTCAGGTCGCCAATGACATCGCCCATATAGTCTTCCGGAGTCACGACTTCCACATTCATGATCGGCTCCATCAGGCGCGGATCGCCCTGGCCTTTCAGCTCGCGGAACGCGCCACGGGCTGCGATTTCAAACGCCAGCACGGACGAGTCGACGTCGTGGAACGCACCATCGACCAGCGTGGCCTTGAAGTCGGTGACCGGGTAACCGGCCAGCAGGCCGTTTTCCTTGGCCATTTCGAAGCCCTTCTCGACGCCCGGGATGTATTCCTTCGGAACCGCACCACCGACGATCGAGCTTTCGAACACGAAGCCCGAACCGGCTTCCAGCGGCTCGAATTGCACCTTGATGCGCGCGAACTGGCCCGTACCGCCGGACTGCTTCTTGTGCGTGAAGTCGATCTCGGCCCCGCGGCCGAGCTTCTCGCGGTAAGCCACCTGCGGCTGGCCGATGTTGGCTTCGACCTTGAATTCGCGCTTCAGGCGGTCGATCAGGATGTCGAGGTGAAGCTCGCCCATGCCTTTCATGATCGTCTGGCCCGACTCGTGATCGGTCTCGACGCGGAAGGACGGGTCTTCGGCAGCAAGACGCTGCAGACCGACCGACATCTTTTCCTGGTCAGCTTTCGATTTCGGTTCGACGGCAATCTCGATCACCGGATCCGGGAAGGTCATGGTTTCGAGCACGACCGGCTTGTTCGGATCACACACCGTGTCACCCGTGGTCGTTTCCTTCAGGCCGGCGAGCGCCACGATGTCGCCTGCATAGGCTTCCGTGATCTCGTCCTGCTTGTTGGAGTGCATCATGACCATACGGCCGACACGCTCACGCTTGCCTTTGGTCGAGTTCATGAACGAGTCGCCCTTCGACAGCGTACCGGAATAGATACGCGTGAAGGTGAGCGTGCCCATGTAAGGGTCGTTCATGATCTTGAATGCGAGGCCGGAGAACGGTTGCGCATCGTCAGCTTTACGCTCGATGTTACGAACTTCTTCTTCGTCGCCCGGCAGGAAGCCCATGTAGGCCGGCACATCCAGCGGACCTGGAAGGAAGTCAATCACGGCGTTCAGCATCGGCTGCACGCCTTTGTTCTTGAACGCGGAACCACAGAGCACCGGCACGAAGGACAGCGACAGCGTCCCCTTGCGGATCAGCTTGCGCAGGGTATCGATGTCCGGCTCGTTACCTTCAAGGTAGGCTTCCATCGCGTCGTCGTCCATTTCGACGGCGGTTTCGATGAGCTTGCCGCGCCACTCTTCAGCCTGGTCTTTCAGGCTGTCGCGGATTTCGCGGACTTCCCAGCTCGCGCCGAGGTCTTCACCGGCCCACACCCATTCTTTCATGGTGATCAGGTCGACATGGCCTTCGAGTTCGTTCTCGGCACCGATCGGCAGCTGGATCGCGGCCGGCGTCGCACCGGTGCGGTCCTTGATCATCTCAACGCAGTTGAAGAAGTCAGCGCCGATCTTGTCCATCTTGTTCACGAAGACGATGCGCGGAACCTTGTAGCGATCAGCCTGGCGCCACACGGTTTCCGTCTGCGGTTCGACACCGGCATTGGCGTCGAGAACGCAGACAGCACCGTCAAGCACGGCCAGCGAACGCTCGACTTCGATGGTAAAGTCAACGTGTCCGGGAGTGTCGATGATGTTGAAACGGAACTTCGGCGACTGGGCCGTGGAACCGTCTTCAGTGCGTTCCCAGAAGGTCGTCGTAGCAGCCGAGGTGATCGTGATGCCCCGCTCCTGCTCCTGCTCCATCCAGTCCATCGTCGCGGCGCCGTCGTGGACTTCGCCGATCTTGTGCGACTTACCGGTGTAGAAAAGGATACGCTCTGTCGTCGTGGTCTTGCCGGCATCGATGTGAGCCATGATGCCAAAGTTACGATAGCGATCCAGCGGGTATTCGCGGGCCATTTTGGTCAACCTTCGTGTTTGCTTTCCGGGTAGGAAAAGGGGCGATTTGCGGGCGCGTTACCCGTTATCGCCCCGGAATGCCAGTGGTGATTACCAGCGGTAGTGTGAGAACGCCTTGTTGGCGTCCGCCATGCGGTGCGTGTCTTCACGCTTTTTCACGGCGTTGCCGCGGCCTTGGCTTGCATCCATCAGTTCGCCTGCGAGGCGCTCACGCATGGTATTCTCATTGCGGCCAGCAGCAGCGGCAGCGAGCCAGCGGATCGCCAGAGCCTGACGGCGCTCCGTGCGGACTTCAACCGGAACCTGGTAGGTCGCACCACCGACGCGGCGCGAACGGACTTCAACCGCCGGCGCAACCGATTCCAGCGCGTTGTGGAACACTTCGACCGGATCTTTCTTGGCGCGGGCTTCGACGAGGTCGAATGCACCATAGACAATGCGTTCTGCAACGGACTTTTTGCCGTCGCGCATGATCTGGTTCATGAATTTGGTGACGACGATGTCCTTGAATTTCGGATCCGGAAGGACTTCGCGTTTTTCGGCGCGGTGACGACGGGACATGAGCTGACCTCTTACTTCGGCTTCTTGGCGCCGTAATGCGAGCGGCGTTGCTTACGGTTTTTGACGGGCTGGGTGTCGAGAGCACCGCGGACGATGTGGTAGCGGACACCCGGAAGGTCTTTCACACGGCCACCGCGGATCAGGACCACGGAGTGTTCCTGCAGGTTGTGGCCTTCACCCGGGATATAGCAGAGCGATTCAAACCCCGATGTCAGGCGCACCTTGGCCACTTTCCGGAGAGCCGAGTTCGGCTTCTTCGGCGTGGTGGTGTAAACACGGGTGCAGACGCCGCGGCGCTGCGGGCAGGCCTTGAGGGCCGGGGTCTTGGTCCGCGAGCGCTTAGGCGAACGCGGCGAACGAATGAGCTGCTGGATCGTGGGCATTCGGGCCTTCTGTCTCTTCTAACTCTGGCCCGATGGGCCGCTAACGTAATGATGCCCCGAATGCCCCCTAAGGGCTTCCGGAACGGGCGAAAACTTGGGAGCCAGATTGGCCGGATCAGACTAAATCCGGTACGGCGAAAGGACTTTCATCCCGCAGCCTCTCTGACGATGCGTGGCGTGTAAGCCTCTCGGGCGTCTGCGTCAAGGGTCGGAAGCTGTCATGGAACAGCTAGTTTTCCTTTGTCACCGGCACTTTCCGGCGCTTCAGACATCTCGCCTGCTCCGGCGAGACCGAACCGTCCTCCCCTGCTCCGCATCTCGCTCAGGATTTCCTGACACCGCGTAATCGCCCAGCTGTCGAGAGAAAGCCAGACAATCAGGCAGAGCGCCAGCCCTGCACAGATGCCACCAAACAGGTCCGAACGTGCCAGCTGCATGAGGTGCGACCTCCTCCGGAAACAGAAAAGCCTGCCGAAGCTGGCAGGCTTTTCCAGTTGGTTCAAGGGCTTGCGCCCGGATGTTCGAGCCTATTCCTCGACCGATGCCTTGTCCGGAGCCGGCAGGCCGGTAAGGGCGACGCCCTCTTCGGTTGCCTTCTGGACAGCAGCGGCGCGCTTGGCCTTCAGCTTCTGGTCGCGATCGGCTGCGATACGGCGGTAGGCACGGATGCCCGAACCGGTACCTGCCGGAATGAGGCGGCCGACGATGACGTTCTCCTTGAGACCTTCCAGCGTATCCACCTTGCCCTGGATGGCAGCTTCGGTGAGCACGCGGGTCGTCTCCTGGAAGGAGGCAGCCGAGATGAAGGACCGGGTCTGCAGCGAGGCCTTGGTGATACCGAGCAGAAGCGGCATGCCCTTGGCTTCCTGCTGGTCCTTTTTGCGGGACCGGCGGACCGCCTCGTTGGCTTCCTCGAACTCGATCAGGTCGACATGCTCGCCCGTGATCAGGCCCGTGTCGCCCGGATCGGTCACTTCGATCTTCTGCAGCATCTGGCGAACGATCACTTCGATGTGCTTGTCGTTGATCGGCACGCCCTGCAGACGATAGACCTTCTGGACTTCGTCGATCAGGTAGTTGGCAAGCGCCTCCACGCCCAGCGTCGACAGGATGTCCTGCGGTGCCGGGTTACCGTCCATCAGGTACTCACCACGCTTGATGAAGTCACCGTCCTGAACGGCAAGGTGTTTGCCCTTCGGCACCAGATAGTCGATCTGCTCGCGGCCCTCTTCAAGCGGCACGATGGAAACGCGGCGCTTGTTCTTGTAGTCGCGGCCATACACGACCTTGCCGTCCATTTCGGCGATGATCGCGTGATCCTTCGGACGACGGGCTTCGAAGAGTTCGGCAACACGCGGCAGACCACCGGTGATGTCCTTCGTCTTCGCACCACCTGTCGAGACACGCGCGAGCGTGTCGCCGGCCTCGATCTTGTCGCCATCAGCGATCGACAGGATTGCGCCCACCGAGAGGAGGTACACAGCATCCGAGCCGTTCGGCAGTTTGACGGGGTTGCCATCCTTGCCGACGATCTGAACCGACGGCTTGATGTCTGCCGCCTTGGTGGCCGAACGCCAGTCGATGATGACGCGCGAGGAGATACCCGTGGCTTCGTCAGTTTCTTCACGAACCGACACGCCATCGATCACGTCGACGAGTTTCACCTCACCGGAAACCTCCGACACGATCGGCTGTGCGAACGGATCCCAATCAGCCAGCAGCGTTCCCGGCGTAACCTTCGCAGCATCCTTGACCATCAGGCGCGTACCATAGGCCGGACGGAAGGACTGGCGGGTGCGGCCGTCGGCATCGACGATTTCGACCTGCATGCGGCGGCCAACGACGACGATCGTCTTGTCCTTGCGGGTAACGAACTCGGCATCCCTGAACCGGACCGTGCCTTCGAAGCTGGCTTCGACAGACGACTGGTCGGCCACCTGAGCTGCACCACCAATGTGGAATGTCCGCATGGTAAGCTGGGTACCCGGCTCACCGATGGACTGAGCCGCGATGACACCGACCGCTTCGCCGCGGTTGACCGGCGTACCGCGCGCGAGGTCGCGGCCGTAACACTGGGCACAAATGCCGTTCTTGGTTTCGCAGGTCAGCGGCGAGCGGGCCTTGATCACATCGACACCGGCCTTTTCGATCGCGTCGGCCAGGTCTTCGTCGATATAGGTGTTGGACACTGCAACCAGCTTGCCGTCGACGCTCTTCACGTCTTCTGCCGTCACACGGCCGAGGATGCGCTCGCTGATCGAAACCACGACATCGGCGCCTTCCATGACGGCCGAGATGTCGATGCCCTTTTCGGTACCGCAATCATCTTCATTGATGATGCAGTCCTGAGCGACGTCGACGAGACGGCGGGTCAGGTAACCCGAGTTCGCTGTCTTCAGAGCCGTATCGGCCAGACCCTTACGGGCACCGTGGGTCGAGTTGAAGTACTCGAGAACGGTCAGGCCTTCCTTGAAGTTCGAGATGATCGGCGTCTCGATGATCTCGCCCGACGGCTTGGCCATCAGGCCGCGCATACCGGCCAGCTGCTTCATCTGGTTCTTCGAACCACGGGCGCCGGAGTCGGCCATCATGAAGATCGAGTTGACCTGAGCCTTGCGGACACCCTTGGCAGCCTGGTTCTTCGAGGCGGCGTCCATCATGGCGTCTGCAACCTTGTCGGTACAGCTCGACCAGGCGTCGACCACCTTGTTGTACTTCTCGCCGCGGGTGATGAGGCCGTCTGCATACTGACGCTCGTATTCGGAGACCTGCTCCTTCGTTGCGTCAACCAGCTTCTGCTTGGCTTCCGGGATGACCATATCATCCTTGCCGAAGGAGATACCGGCCTTGCAGGCTTCCTTGAAGCCGAGTTCCATCATCTTGTCACAGAAGATGACCGTCGCCTTCTGGCCGCAGAGACGATAGACCTCGTCGATGATCTTGCCGATCGTCTTCTTGGTCATCGTGGTGTTCACTAGATCCGGCTGGATGCCCTTCATGCGCGGCAGGATATTGGCCACCATGTAGCGGCCCGGCGTCGTGTCGATGATCCAGCGACGCGGATTACCTTCCTCGTCCACGCCCTCGTACATCGCCTTGATCTTCGAGTGCAGCGTGATGAAGCCGGAATCGAGCGCCTGCTCGATCTCTGCGAGTTCGGAGAACACCATGCCCTCGCCCACCTGTTCGTCACGATCGAGCGACAGGTAGTAGAGACCCAGAACAATGTCCTGAGACGGAACGATGATCGGTTTGCCGTTCGCCGGCGAGAGGATGTTGTTGGTCGACATCATCAGCACGCGGGCTTCCAGCTGGGCCTCAAGGCTCAGCGGAACGTGCACGGCCATCTGGTCACCGTCGAAGTCGGCGTTGAACGCCGCACAGACGAGCGGGTGAAGCTGGATGGCTTTACCTTCGATCAGCTTAGGCTCGAACGCCTGGATGCCAAGGCGGTGCAGCGTCGGCGCGCGGTTCAGGAGAACCGGGTGCTCGCGGATAACCTCGTCCAGGATATCCCAGACTTCCGGCTTTTCCTTTTCGACCAGCTTCTTCGCTGCCTTCACCGTGCCGGCGAGGCCCTTGGCGTCGAGGCGGGCGTAGATGAACGGCTTGAACAGTTCGAGCGCCATCTTCTTCGGCAGGCCGCACTCGTGCAGCTTGAGGCTCGGGCCGACCACAATGACCGAACGGCCGGAATAGTCGACGCGCTTGCCGAGCAGGTTCTGACGGAAGCGGCCCTGCTTGCCTTTCAGCATGTCGGAGATCGACTTCAGCGGACGCTTGTTGGTGCCCGTGATCGTGCGGCCACGGCGGCCGTTGTCGAACAAGGCGTCGACAGATTCCTGCAGCATCCGCTTTTCGTTCCGGATGATGATGTCCGGCGCGCGAAGCTCCATCAGGCGCTTCAGGCGGTTGTTCCGGTTGATCACACGGCGATAGAGGTCGTTGAGGTCAGATGTCGCGAAACGGCCGCCATCCAGCGGGACCAGCGGGCGCAGGTCTGGCGGGATGACCGGGATGACCGTCAGGATCATCCATTCCGGCTTGGCGCGGGACTGGAGGAAGGATTCAACGACTTTCAGGCGCTTGGAGACTTTCTTGGTCTTCAGCTCGGACGTCGACTCCTTGAGGTCTTCGCGCAGGGTTTCCGCCAGAGTCGGCAGGTCCAGCGACATGAGGATCTCGCGGATCGCTTCAGCACCGATCATGGCAGTGAAGGCGTCCTCACCCAGATTGTCCTGGGCGTCCATGTATTCCTCTTCCGTCAGGAGCTGCTTCGGCTCCAGTTCGGTGAGGCCCGGTTCGATCACGATGTAGCTCTCGAAGTAGAGCACGCGCTCCACGTCCTTCAGCGCCATGTCGAGCAGCGCCGCAATCCGGGACGGAAGCGATTTCAGGAACCAGATGTGAGCGACCGGTGCAGCCAGGTCGATGTGGCCCATGCGCTCGCGGCGAACGCGGGCCAGCGTGACTTCCACGCCGCACTTCTCGCAGGTGATGCCGCGATACTTGATGCGCTTGTATTTGCCGCAAAGGCATTCGTAGTCCTTCTGCGGGCCGAAGATGCGCGAGCAGAACAGGCCGTCGCGTTCCGGCTTGAAGGTACGATAGTTGATGGTTTCGGGCTTCTTGATTTCGCCCGAGGACCACGACCGGATCTTTTCGGGGCTCGCAATCGAGATGCGGATTGCCTCGAAAGTCGGGGCCGGTGTGTTGGGGTTAAAGATGCTGGCGACGTCCTGGCGCATTCGGGTCTGCTCCTTGGGTGGGCTTTTTCCGGGGACTGAAGGGCCCCTGCCCTGGGTAAAATCTCGTTCGGCTCGGAAGGTCCCGCCAGGCCGGTGGCCCGGCGAGGTCTTCCAGTCAGGTCTTCACGCTACTCGGCGGGCACCGTTTCGCTGTCTGCGGTGGGCTCGTCCTCTGCGGAACCGCCACCCTCTTCGATCAGCTCGACATTTAGGCCCAGCGAACGCATCTCCTTGACGAGCACGTTGAACGATTCCGGGATACCGGCCTCGAACGTGTCGTCGCCGCGGACGATGGCCTCGTAGACCTTCGCACGGCCGGCCGTGTCGTCGGACTTCACGGTCAGCATTTCCTGCAGCGTGTATGCGGCGCCATAGGCTTCCAGCGCCCAGACTTCCATCTCACCGAAGCGCTGGCCACCGAACTGGGCCTTGCCGCCCAGCGGTTGCTGCGTGACGAGCGAGTACGGACCGGTCGAACGGGCGTGGATCTTCTCGTCCACCAGGTGGTGGAGCTTGAGGAGATATTTGTAGCCCACCGTGACCGGACGCGCGAACGCCTCACCGGTACGGCCGTCGAACATCCGCACCTGGCCGGACGAGTCGAGACCCGCACGCTCCAGAAGCTCACTGATGTCGGCTTCGCGCGCACCGTCGAACACCGGCGTGGCGATCGGAACACCATTGCGCAGGTTGCTGGCCAGCTCGATGATTTCCTCATCGCTTTCCGGCATTTCCTGATCCTTGCCATAGGCGGTCGTCAGCGCCGCTTTCAGTGCGCTGACATCGTTCTTCTGGTGGAACTCGTCGACGGCGTTGTCGATGATCCGGCCAAGACCGCGGCAGGCCCAGCCCGTGTGCGTCTCAAGGATCTGACCGATGTTCATACGCGACGGAACGCCAAGCGGGTTCAGCACGATGTCGACCGGCGTACCATCTTCGAGGAACGGCATGTCTTCGAGCGGGTTGATCTTGGAGATAACCCCCTTGTTACCGTGACGGCCGGCCATCTTGTCGCCCGGCTGAAGCTTGCGCTTCACGGCCAGGAAGACCTTCACGACCTTCATCACGCCCGGAGGCAGATCGTCGCCACGCTGGACCTTCTCGACCTTGTCGTTGAAGCGGGCGTCAAGCTCGCGCATCGAAGAGTCGAACTGTTCCTGCATCGCGTCGAGTTCGGACTGTGCCTTCTCGGACTTCAGGGCAACATCCCACCACTGCTTGTGGGTCAGTTCCCCAAGCGCTTCGGCGGTGATGCGGCCGGGCTTGAAGCCTTTCGGACCCGCAGCGGCTTCCTTGCCGACCAGGAATTCCTCGAGACGGCCATAGATGTTCTTCTCCAGGATGGCCTGCTCGTCTTCCTTGTCCTCCTGCAGCTTCTCGATCTGCTCACGCTCGATCTGAAGGGCACGCTGGTCCTTGTCGATTCCGTGGCGGTTGAAGATGCGGACATCGACGACCGTACCGGCATCGCCCGGAGGCACGCGCAGCGAGGTGTCGCGAACATCGGAAGCCTTCTCACCGAAGATGGCGCGGAGGAGTTTCTCTTCCGGCGTCATCGGGCTTTCACCCTTCGGCGTGACCTTGCCGACGAGGATGTCGCCAGCTTTCACTTCGGCACCCACGGCCACGATGCCTGCTTCGTCTAGGTTACGCAGGGCTTCCTCACCGACGTTCGGGATATCGCGGGTAATTTCTTCCGGGCCGAGCTTGGTGTCGCGGGCGGCGACTTCGAATTCCTCGATGTGGATCGAGGTGAAGACGTCGTCACGCACGATGCGCTCGGAGATCAGGATGGAGTCTTCGAAGTTGTAGCCATTCCACGGCATGAACGCGACGAGCACGTTACGGCCGAGCGCCAGCTCACCAAGATCCGTGGACGGACCGTCAGCGATGATGTCGTTCTTTTCAACGACATCGCCCACTTTAACGATCGGGCGCTGGTTGATGCAGGAGTTCTGGTTCGAACGGCGGAACTTGGCCAGACGGTAGATGTCGACACCGGACTTGCCCTGGTCGATCTCGTCCGTGGCGCGGACCACGATACGCAGCGCGTCGACCTGCTCGACCACCCCTGCCCGGCGGGCAACGATGGCGGCGCGGCTATCGCGGGCCACGACCGCTTCCATGCCGGTGCCGACGAACGGCGCTTCCGACTTCACGAGCGGCACAGCCTGACGTTGCATGTTCGAACCCATGAGGGCGCGGTTGGCGTCGTCGTTTTCGAGGTACGGGATCAGCGCTGCAGCGACCGAGACGACCTGCTTCGGCGAGACGTCCATGTACTGGATGTCTTCCTTCGGCACCATGGTCGCTTCGCCAGCCACACGGGCGTTGACGAATTCATTGGCCAGTTCGCCATTCTCGTTCACTTCGGCGTTGGCCTGGGCGATCGAGTAGATGCTCTCTTCCATGGCCGACAGATACACGACCTCGTCGGTCTGCTTGCCGTTGACCACTTTGCGGTACGGGCTCTCGATGAAGCCGTACTTGTTCACGCGGGCATGGGTTGCCAGCGAGTTGATCAGACCGATGTTCGGGCCTTCCGGCGTTTCAATCGGGCAGATGCGGCCATAGTGGGTCGGGTGCACGTCGCGCACTTCGAAGCCGGCTCGCTCGCGGGTCAGACCGCCTGGGCCAAGGGCCGACAGGCGGCGCTTGTGGGTGATCTCGGAGAGCGGGTTGGTCTGGTCCATGAACTGCGACAGCTGCGAGGAGCCGAAGAATTCGCGGACGGCAGCGACAACCGGCTTCGCGTTGATCAGGTCATGCGGCATGACCGTGTCGATATCGACAGAACCCATACGCTCCTTGATCGCGCGCTCCATGCGAACAAGACCTATGCGGTAGTTGTTTTCCATCAGCTCGCCAACCGAGCGGACGCGGCGGTTGCCGAGGTTGTCGATGTCGTCGACTTCGCCCTTGCCGTCTTTCAGGTCGAGGATGACCTTCATGACGCCGATGATGTCGTCGTTGCGAAGCACGCGCATGTCGTCGGCAGCGGCCTCGTAGCCCTTCACGGCAACGCCGAGGCGCATGTTCATCTTCACCCGGCCAACAGCCGAGAGATCATACCGCTCCGGATCGAAGAAGAGCTGGCCGAACAGGGCCTCAGCGGCCTCCTGGGTCGGCGGCTCGCCCGGACGCATCACGCGGTAGATGTCGGACAGGGCTTCGAAACGGGTTTCGTTCTTGTCGGCCTTCAGCGTGTTGCGCAGCCACGGGCCGCGGCCCGAGCTGTCAATGTCCAGCACTTCGATGGTCTTGAGACCGTAGTCGCGCATTTCGGCGATGATCTCGTCTTCCAGCACGTCGCCGGCTTCACCGAAGATCTCACCGGTTTCCATGTTGACCACGTCGCGGGCCAAGAATTTGCCGACGAGGGCTTCGGACGGCACGAGGATCTCGTCCGTACCGCCTTCGGCGATGCGGCGCGCCTTGAGGGCGGTGATCTTCTTGCCTGCTTCGGCGATAACCTTCTTGGACTTGGCGTCGACCAGGTCGAATTCCGGCTTCACGCCCTTCCAGGCGTCGGCACGGAAGCCCGTGATCCAGCCCTTCTTGTCCATCCGGTAGATGGAGTGGGTGTAGAACAGGTCGAGGATCGACTCGGTGTCGTAGCCGAGCGCGTAAAGGATCGTCGTCGCCGGCAGCTTGCGCTTACGGTCGATCCGGATGTTCAGGATGTCTTTGGCATCGAACTCGAAGTCGAGCCACGAGCCGCGGTAAGGAATGATGCGGGCCGCAAACAGCAGCTTGCCGGAAGCATGGGTCTTGCCCTTGTCGTGGTCGAAGAACACGCCCGGCGAACGGTGCATCTGGGAGACGATCACACGCTCGGTGCCGTTAACGACAAAGGTGCCCTTCTCGGTCATCAGCGGGATGTCGCCGAGATAGCATTCCTGCTCTTTGACTTCCTTGACCGAACGCGCGCCAGTGTCTTCATCGACATCGAAGACCACCAGCTGCAGACGGACCTTCAGGGGAGCCTGGAAGGTCAGGTCGCGCTGCACGCATTCTTCAACGTCGAACTTCGGCTGTTCGAATTCGTAGGAGACATATTCGAGCGTCGCACGCTCGGAAAAGTCGGTGATCGGGAACACGGACTTGAAAACACCGCCCAGGCCATCATCCGTACGCGATTGCGCCGGCGTGTGCATCTGAAGGAAGTGCTCGTAGGACTCGCGCTGAACCTCGATCAGGTTTGGCATTTCGATGGCTTCGGGAATGCGCCCGAAGGATTTGCGGATACGTTTCTTTTCCGTGAAGGAGAGTGCCATCCCAGGATCCCAATTTTGTCGCCGCGGCCACCTTGGCCACGACCTTATCGCCAGAACGCGAGTACGCGGCAGCCCCAAATGGAACCGCCGCGCAGGTCTCTAGAAGGGTAGCGCCTCGCGCGAACGCCACCCGAATGTGAAGCCGCCGGAGCTTACTTGAGCTCGACTTTGGCGCCAGCTGCTTCGAACTTCTTCTTGATCTCTTCGGCTTCTGCTTTTGCAGCAGCTTCTTTGATCGGCTTCGGAGCGCCTTCGACGAGCTCCTTGGCTTCTTTCAGGCCGAGCGACGGAACGATTTCGCGGACCAGTTTGATCACTTCGATCTTCTTGGCGCCAGCGTCCGTCAGGATCACGTCGAATTCGGTTTTCTCTTCAGCAGCAGCGGCCGGAGCGTCGCCACCGGCAACAGCTGCGACTGCGACCGGAGCAGCGGCGGAAACGCCCCACTTCTCTTCGAGAAGTTTTGCGAGTTCAGCGGCTTCGAGAACGGTGAGGGCCGACAGGTCGTCGACGAGTTTTTCAAGGTCTGCCATTTTGGTAATTCCTGTTTGGTTCGGTTGATTGGGTCTTCAGTTTCCGGAAACGATGGCTCAGGCTGCGTCTTTGTTGGCGTAGGCCGAAACCACACGAGCGAGTTGGCCAGCCGGGGCCTGCACGACGCCAGCGACTTTCGTTGCCGGTGCCTGGATGAGGCCAATGAGCTTGCCACGAAGCTGGTCGAGAGACGGGAGCTTTGCCAGAGCTTCGACACCTTTGGCATCGAGCACCTGGTCGCCCATCACGCCGCCGATGATCACGAGTTTCGGATTTTGCTTCGAGAACTCGTCAGCCGCTTTCGCAGCCGCCACCGGATCGGGCGAGAAAGCGATAGCAACCGGGCCCTGGAACATGTCCTTGGCTTCGTCGCCACCCTTACCCTCAAGCGCGATCTGCGCCAGGGTATTCTTGACCACCTTCAGCTGCGCACCGTCCTTGCGGAGCATGCCACGCAGCTTCGTCATTTCCGCAACAGACAGACCGGTATAGTGGGTCACGATGACCGCACCGGACTCTTCGAAAACCCCTTTCAGGGATTCAAGAGCCGCAATTTTTCCAGCTTTATCCATAGCGGGTCTCCATTGAGGCGCCCGGACCATCCGGCCGCCCTGGTAATCGCCTTCTGGCCGGATGGCCTTCCAGCGCCTGCCCAGGGATTGGCCGCTTGCCCCGGTAAGCCAAAAACAGGTCAGCCCTGTTTTTCCGAACCGAATCAACGCCTCACCCCGTCTGCATAGGTGGCCCGGAAGCCGTTATCGCGTATAAATACGTGACCTATGGTCTAGGACAGGAAAACGGGAGGCCGCCGAATGCACATCGGAGAACTCCCGTCAAGAGCGGGGTGTTAACGCTTTATCCCCAAGCCCGCAACCCCCCTTTGTGAGAAAATGTCAACCCCGGGCCATTCCGGAGTCCACACATCCGCAACCCTGCCTCCGTCCGGCCTCAGAAGCACTCGAAGCCTTGTGTGCCGACAGGGCGGCACCGGTCCGGCCAGCCATATTCACGCCAGTAGGATGGTAGCTGCAGGTCAGCCATCAGGGCCGCGAAGCCCGGCAAGCGGCGCATGTCCGAATAGACCGGACCCCAAACCCGCATTAACCGCAGCCGCGTCCCGCCCAGCTCATGCTGCCAGATAAGCAATGCAAGCTCCGGATCGTCCAGTTGCGCCGCAATCGTCGCCAGGATTTCAAACCGGTTCGGATGCGTCCCTGCCCCGCTTTCGAATTGCTCCCTGACCGCCTCGCGGGCCGCCGGCTCATCCGGCAGTGCCGCAAGGATGGGCGCGAGCAGCGGCCGCAGGGATGGATCCGTTTGTATCAGCCGCTCGCAAAGAGCGGCCAGGCTGTCCATAGTCTGCGGGGCCTGCATCTCTATGGTCCAGGCATAGGCATCCCATCCACCGGCTGGGACCTGCAGCGACCAGTAATGCTCCAGCGCCGCGCCCGCCGCCTCATGCCGCCCCAGTACGGCATATGCCATGGCAAGCGTTGCAGCGCGGTCAGGGTTCAGCGGATCGGCCGTCTGCCCCCGCTGGGCAATGCTGAGCGCCTCTTCAACCCGGCCCGCGCGCATGAGGAAGATGGTCTGCTCATGGAGGACACGCAGATTGGGCGACCGCTCCAGCGCAGCCCGGTTGTCCTCGCCCGCCTCCAGCCAGTCATTATCCAGCGCCTGGAAGTTCGCTAAAGCCGTATAGGCCTGCGCCAGATCCGGATTGAGGCGGACAGCCTCCTCCGCCATTGCCCTGCCCTGCGCCAGATAGGCCTGCGCCTCAGCCGGCGTCGATGCACTCCATGCCTGCGCCCCGATATTGGAGGCAAGCAGAACCCGCGCGGCGCCATAATCCGGGTCGAGCTCAAGCGCCTTTCCAAGAAGGGCAATCAGCTCGCTACGGTCACCCATGCCAAAGACATCCGCCTCCCTGGCGCTCAGGAAGTAGTTATAGGCCTCCAGATTATCGGTATCGGAGCCCAGGATCCGGTTCGGCTCCTGAACGTGCAGCGAAATACTGAGCGCCCCGGCGACATCGGTGGCGAGATCCTTCTGCAGATCGAACAGGCTCTGCGCGCTCAACAGCCTGTCATAGCTGTGTGACCAGACCTGATACCCGCTATCGGTATCGATCAGTTCGGCAGACACCTTGATCCGGTCATTCTCAGACCGGATGCTGCCGGTCAGAACATGCGAAACGCGTAACTTCCGGCCCAATGCCGTGGCATCAAGCCCCTCCGCCGCACTCACTGAAGGCGGCGCGCGCCCGGCGACCTTGAGATCGTCCAGCTGGGTGAGCAGCGACCGGATCTCCTCCGAAAGGCCGCGGGAGAAATAGTCCTGCTCCGCATTCCCGCTCAAATTCTCAAATGGCAGAACGGCAATCGACTTTTCCGGCACGACGACAGCAGAGCTGGACGACCGGCCAATCCAGACCCCAGTGAACAGCATGATGGCCGCCAGCACGACCAGCGCGGAAAAATAACGGACCGGGCTGATCTCCGCGTCGCGGCGCCAGGGTTCACGCACGAAGGGCGCCGCCGGCTCGGACGGAGTTGCCTCATCCTGTGGACCTGGTGTCGCCCTTTCCTTTTCCACATCGGAAATCTGCGCTGCCAGCCTGTAGCCTCGCTTCGGAATGGTCTCGATCACGGAGTGGCGGTCGTCACCTGCATTCAGAACACTGCGCAGCAAGGACACAGCCCGGGTCAGGCTTTCATCGGCGCCATGCTCGACGCCCCAGACCTGGTCGATCAGTTCCTGCCGGGAGATGACCTCTCCCGGCCGTCCGGCCAGGACGCACAGCACCTCCATGACCTTCGGCTCAAGCCTGCGGCGCTCTTTTCCATCCGAGATGCTGTTCTGATCCGGCTCGACAATCAGGGTTCCGATCCGGAAATCGGACCGCTCCCGTTCTGCCTCCATGCCTGATCCGAACGTGTCTGCCATCTCTGTGTCGCTGCCCGACAATGCTTCTTTGCAAAGGATATCCCAACTGGATTGGAAAGTCCGAAGCAATCAGGTCAGATTTATCCTTTTGTTTCCAAGGCCTAATGTAAACATCAGGTTTTCCTAAGCCCCACCACAGGACCGAAACACCCGGTGTGAACGAATGTCATGCGCAATGACCGGGTCAATTGAGACCCCGTCCCTTCCAGATGAGAGGTCCTGACATGAATTTCCACCGCTTCCGCTTCGCAATCGCCGCCATTCCGTTCGCTGTTGCCGGATTCGGCATGACCGCCACCGCACAAACAGGTGATGACGCCACCATCAGCTACAAGCGCGGCGCGACCCCGGCTGAGACCTACGCCTCGATCGAAAAATCCGCCCACGACTACTGCCGCAGCATTTACGACAACTCCAGCGCCATCGCCGGCATCTGGCCGACGGCTGTTTCCAACTGCGCTGCCGAAGTTGTCGATCGTACGGTCACCCAGGTGCAGAGCGCCGAGCTGACCCGCTACCACGTCGCGGTCACCCGTTCGGTCCAGCCGGCCGAGGATTCCGTGATCATTGTGACGGCCGACAACAACTGATCCGGCCGCTTCAGATATCCCCTGCCCCAAAAGAAGAAGCCCGGCACCGCAAGGCGCCGGGCTTTTTCTGTTCGGTCGTCTGTCAGCTCAGGCTTACTGAGAGATCTCGGACGTATCGATCGTGACGCCAGCGCCCATGGTGGACGACAGCGAGATCTTGCGGACGAACGTGCCCTTCGCGCCAGACGGACGAGCCTTCACGAGCGCGTTCAGGAAAGCCTTGATGTTGCTTTCAATGTCGCCTTCGGAGAAGGAAGCCTTGCCGACGCCAGCATGAACAATACCGGCTTTTTCCACGCGGAACTCGACCGAGCCGGATTTCGCGTCTTTGACAGCCTGAGCAACGTTCGGGGTCACGGTGCCGACTTTCGGGTTCGGCATCAGGCCGCGCGGGCCCAGCACCTTACCGAGACGGCCGACAACGGCCATCATGTCCGGCGATGCGATGACACGGTCGAAGTCCATGAAGCCGCCCTGGATTTTCTCCATCAGGTCTTCAGCGCCGACGATGTCAGCACCGGCAGCCGTGGCTTCTTCTGCCTTCTTGTCCTTCGCGAACACGGCGACGCGGACGTCTTTGCCCGTGCCGGCCGGCAGGTTGACCACGCCGCGGACCATCTGGTCAGCGTATTTCGGGTCAACGCCGAGGTTCACGGCGATCTCGACGGTTTCGTCGAACTTTGCCTTGGCGTTCGACTTCACCAGCGCCACAGCGTCAGCGACGGTGTAGGCTTTGTTCTTGTCGACGGTTTCTGCAATTGCGCGTGCGCGCTTACCAGTTTTCGCCATGGTTCTTACTCCACAACTTCGATGCCCATCGCGCGGGCGGAACCGGCGATGATCTTGGCAGCAGCGTCAAGGTCGTTGGCGTTGAGGTCAGCCATCTTCATTTCGGCGATCTCACGCACCTGAGCCATGGTGACTTTACCGACGGTGTCGTAGCCCGGCTTCTTGGCGCCGGAAGCCGGCTTCTTGCCCAGCTTCAGCTTGGCAGCCTTCTTCAGCAGCACAGTGGCCGGCGGCGTCTTGGTGACGAAGGTGAACGACTTGTCCTGATAGTAGTCGATCACGACCGGCGTGGGCAGGCCCGGTTCCATGGATTGGGTCTTGGCGTTGAACGCCTTGCAGAATTCCATGATGTTGATGCCGCGCTGACCGAGCGCCGGGCCGACGGGCGGCGACGGGTTGGCCTGGCCGGCAGGAATCTGGAGCTTCAGCTGCCCCAGCAGTTTCTTGGCCATCTTGTCCTCTCGAACGTTTCAGATGGGGCGGTGGTCTTTCGATCCGCCCGGTTACAATGGAGGCTCCGCGGTCTGGCATGGCGTGCCTCCCGCAGAAGCGGCGCGTATGGCGCATCTGGATAGTGGGGTCAAGCGGGACGAGTCAGGCCGCCCCTGCCCGGCCTAGATCAGCGCGTAGCCCCTGGCGTTGATATAGGTTTTCAGTTCCTGGGCCCGGCGGGCCGGATCCGGGTGGGTCGACATGAACTCAGGCGACCGCGAGCCTGAAGACTGGGCAGCCATCAGTTCCCACAGGCGGACGGACTGTTTCACGTCATACCCGGACTGGTGCATGTAATCGACGCCCAGCTTGTCGGCCTCCAGCTCATGTGCGCGGCTGTAAGGCAGGATCACGCCGAACTGCATCGCTGCGCCGCCCAGGGCGCCGAGCTCGGACCCGTATTTCGACAACGTGTCGGACTGGGCGATGGCGATCTGGCCCACGGCGAGACCCGTCTGCGCCAGCGTCGTGATCGACAGTCGCTCAGCAGCATGGCGGCCGACGACATGGCCGGTCTCATGGCCCAGAACGGCGGAGAGCTGGTCGTCATTCTCGGTCAGCTCGGTGATGCCGCGATACACGCCCACCTTGTTGCCCGGCATCACGAAGGCGTTGACGTCATCGGTATCGAAGACCGCCACATCCCAGCTCTGACCGGGGGCGACATCGCCCTTGCGCTCTGCCCCGGCGAGCGTCTTCTCCCAGACGTGCAGGACGCGGTTCTTGAGTTTGGAGTTCGCCGTCACCGGCGTTTGCGCCTTCATGTCGGTCCAGGCCGAAGCGGCCATGGTGGCGACTTCCTGATCGCCGAAGATCACGAACTGGCTGCGCCCGGTAGCCGGGTTGGTGGTGCAGTTGGTCACGAACGGGAACACCGTACCGGCCGCGAGGCCCGAAATGATGGCCCGGCGGGACAGGTTCACACGCGGCGCGCCCTCGAAAATAGCGCTATCCATGTCGATCAGTTTGGTCATGTGCCTCTCCCTCACTCAGGCCCTCACTCAGGCAAATCAAGGTTAGCCCCGCGCCGGCAAATTGCAATCGCGCCGAGGGCCTCATTCAGTCTTTCACGCGGCAAGACTCGCCGGGTCCGGCTGAACCCTGCCTGAATACAGTCAGACGTTTTCTTCGTCAGCGACCAGCACGGCGGCCTGCTCGACCCAGCCTTCGCGCGTGATGCGGCCGTTGAAGTTGAGATGCTCATCCACCCACGCAACATTCTCCGGCGTCCAGGCGGCGATCTGGTCATAGTGCCAGACGCCCAGCTCGTTCAGCAGCACCTGGATCTTCGGCCCGATCCCGCCGATCAGCGTCAGGTCGTCCGGGTGGCCTTCGACCGGCCCGTTCATCGCCATCGGGCGCTCGGTCAGGACAAGTTCTTCGACCTCGTAGGAGACATCCCCTTCCGTCTCTTCGGCAGTCTCTTCAGCCGCCTCGTCTTCAGGCGCGTCTTCTTCGCCGTCGTCGAGGTCCACATCTTCGTCGTCTTCCGCTTCGACGGTCTCATCAAAGGACTCATCGTCCTCCAATTCGTCATCGTCATCGACGTCATCGTCTTCAGCGTCAGCCTCGAACTCTACCTCAGAGTCCTCGTCCTCTTCGGCGTCGTATTCCTCGTCATCCTCAGACTCGTACGTATCCTCATCATCTTCGTCGGACTCGTATTCATCATCCTCGTCGTCCGCCTCGTCATCCTCGGCGTCATCGTCGTCGTACTCGTCTTCGTCGCCGTCCTCGTACGCATCTTCCTCCGCATCCTCATCATCGGATGCACCATCTTCCAGATCGTACGCCTCGCCGTCGTCGAGGTCCTCATCTGCATCGTCAGAGTCTTCGTCGGCGTCCTCGAACTCCGCCTCATCGTCCTCGTCGTCCTCATAGGACTCGTCATCATCGGACTCTTCGGCATCGTCTTCATACTCAGCCTCGTCTTCAGACTCAGCGTCGTCCTCTTCCTCGACGAACTCATCCTCTTCGATGAAGTCTTCCTCATCGTATTCCTCGTCCGACAACACGTCCTCATCGGCATGGTCGGCTTCGGCGAGGGATTCCTCTTCATCGTCAGAGACGTCTTCGAAACTCTCTTCTTCAGGCTCTGCAGGTGCCTCGAAGGAGGTCTCCGGCAGCACGTCTTCCGCGCTATCCTCATCGACAGCTTCATCCGTGAACGGTTCAGCCTCTTCGGCCACTTCCGTCACAGGCTCCGGCTCGAAGCGTGCGGGCTCGTCTTCCGTTTCACGCCCGGCGATCGCGGCGCTCAGGTCGAACGCAGCCGCTTCAACCTGATCGTCCTGGACATCTTCAGCCGCCTCTTCGGCCTGCATGTCCTCTTCGACCAGCTCTTCCTCGATGAAGGCTTCCTCGGTCACGACCTCTTCAATCAAGACCTCTTCCAGAGTCTCGTCTTCTGCCACTGCCTCTTCGGCGGGCGCATCCCAGGCAAATGCTTCGGCCACGGAGACTTGTTCCGCCATGGCCTCGACCGCCTCGGTCATGTCCGCAGCCGTATCGGCCACTTCCAGCTGCTCCAGCACGGCTTCTGCGCCAGTAGGCTCAGCAGCCGTCTCGGCAATCGGCTCGGCTGCGGCGTCTTCCGTCCCGCCCTCGAAATAGGCGAGCCGCCCTTCCAGGAAACGGTTACGCCAGCGCAGGCGGGCCATCTCTTCATTGACGTCTTCCGCCACGGCCGGCGGTGCCTCTGCCGGCACTTTGGCGAGTTCGGCTTCCAGCGCATCGACGCGCTGCTTGAGATAGTCAGCCTGCCACTTGAGTTTCGCGATGCCTTCCTCGTCGACAGAGGGGACAGCGGCGACAACAGGCTCTACCTCAGCCGCCGGGGCTGCTTCCGCTTCTGCCAGCTGGGTTTCGAGATGTTTCACCCGCGCTTCCAGATGGCGATTGCGCCAGACCAGCGTCGGCGCCTCGTCTCCGTTTCCGGATGCGGGCGCATCTCCCGTCTGGGCGTCCTCTGCCCCGCCACGGCTCGGCGGCAGCACGATGGTCGGCGCTTCGCGATCCTGCACCGGCGCAGAAACAAGCGCAGAGGCCGCCTTCATGGCTTCGGACTTCAGCGTGGAAAGTTCTGTCTTCGCCTTCTGCAACTCTGCCGTCAGATCGGTGATCTTGCGCGCGGATGCATCGGCGACGCTGCCGCCCTCGCCTCTCTGCGCACGCTGGGCCGCGAACAGGCGCTCGATCTCGTCCCGCGCCTGATCCAGTTCTGTCAGGGCAATATCCTTGTCGACAATGGCTTTCCGCATCTTGCCGGTCAGCAACAGGCCGCGCACCGACCAGCCGAGGATCAGTGCAAACACGGTCGCCCCAGCCAGCACCATCCACATATGCGTTACAAGCCAAGCCATTAGTCGCTCCGTGTCAGAACTCTGATTTCAATCCGCGGGTTGGCCGCCTGGCCTTCTGCATTGTCATTAGACTGCCCTGACGGGTCAGGGCCATAGCCAAGCGCAGACAGGCGGCCCGGGTCAAACCCGGCTGCTGTGAAATAGGACACAACCGCTTCAGCGCGCGCCGAATCGGCAGGTCCACCCACCTC